>JAGUYK010000014.1 GCA_020061355.1 Ignavibacteriales bacterium
CACCATATTTTTACTTTTCCATTTTCAACCTGACCGGCAATATCGAGCCATCCATCCTTATTCAAATCCATTAAAAGCTGACCGCGAATACTTTTTCCGGAAAAATGCAATACTGTACGGTTCTTAAAACTGTACCCTTTTTCTGAACCCCAGAATATCGGGAACCCATGTTTATCAGAATTGTTAAGATCAACACATCGGCCACCGCTAAGAATATCCAGGTATCCATCTTTATTTATATCAGCAATTCGTACACCACCATAACCAAATTCCATAGTTAAGTGTGTTGGATTTTTAAGTTTACCACTATCATTCCATTGAATTATTAAACCGGATTGTGTATGCGGGATATTGGAAACAAAATTCTGCTGTGCTAATACCAGGTCTACAAAACTGTCATCATCCAGATCCGCATGACCGAACCCAAAAATCTGGTGAGTATAAAATTCAGTCCTGTTATTAAAAGAATAGTTTCGGGTACCATCACCCCAATATATATAAGAAAGTTTAGGACCATCACGGAAAAAACCTTCATCATTAAAGAAGGCTATATCAAGCAAACCATCATTATTAACATCACCAATTGTATTTGCCATTGATCCTTGTGTCGGCAACTGAGTGTGGTTTTCAAAACGTAAATTCCCTTTATCATTCCAATAGATGTATGATAATAAATTCTGCTGATTTGTAATTCTAAGATTACTGAATACTATCTCTGGGTAACAATCATTATTTAAATCTCCGCAGCTAACACCGGAAGCTCCTAATGTCGGAAGGCTTAAAACTTTTGCAGAAGAAAAATCATTGCCATCTGAATAATAGACATAAGAATCTGTCCACGAGGCTCCGCCCATGCTGGTAAGATTCGCAACAATTACATCATCAAGCCCATCTTTATTAACATCTTCTAAAACAACATCAGAAGGATTATCCACCTTCAATAGAATCGCTTTTTGCTTATCATAAATTCCGCTCTGTTCTCCTTTAATTACTATTACACCTTTTTTACTACAAATTGCAATATCAATTAACTTATCATTATTAATATCACCCGTTGCAACAGCATTTCCTATAATATCAATTTCGATTGCATTTTTTAAATCGTCAAATGCTTTTCTAGAAGAGAGTAAAAGATAAGTGTTTTCTTTTGTCAAAAAGATCAAATCATCTATTCCATCGTAATCTAAATCTGCTGCGGTAAGAGCATTTGCACCAACGTTTTTGAGTGAAATAATTAATTTATTTTGAGGAGTAAAGCCATTGGGTGAATTCCAGTAGATAAAACTTCTGCGGGGTGAATCTTCGGTTTCATTTTCTCCCCAATATTGGCAACCAACAGCAAGATCAATCCAGGAGTCGTTATTAAAATCGCCGGCAGCAACAGCAGTTCCTTGAGCAGAAGGCAAACTCGTTCGATTATAAGGTGAAAAGCCAGAATCAGAACCCCAGTAAATCCAGAAAGGTGGTTTGGGGTTATGTCCATCGAACTGATTGACAATTACAATATCGTTGTAACCATCTTTATTCAGGTCGATAATTAATCCATCACGTGATCCAGCTCCGGGTAATTCGATTCTCGAACGGGCATCAATATCAAAACCATTGTTGAGATAGATATATGTATTTTCCTTTTCAGTATGACTATGACTTGCAGGAATTAAAAGATCGAGAAAACCATCATTATTAAAATCCCAGCGGGTTATCATTTGAATACGACCCTTTGCTGATACATATGCATTACTTCCGGCATCTAAAAATTTTCCGTCTGCAAAATCTTTAAAACTATTTTCCTTCCAAACCGATTGGCCGGATACAAGACCGGAAATTATTATCATTACTATCATTAATCGATTTAACATTCAGTTCTATACTTTACTTATAATCATTTTTTAACAAAGGAGATTTCTACAGATGTTAAATAAGGTGTTGCTGCTCCATTAGGAGTAATTAATCTTGCACGGTATTGAATGAATTTCCCCTTAACATTTTTTATTGAACCACCGCTTTTTTTGAACCAGGAATTTTTTCCATCCTGTCCAATCCAATCAGAATTTTCAAATGATTGTTCGCTATCGGCAATCCTTATTTGAAAATGGACTTCTGTTCCATGAGGAGTTTCGGCTTCCCATTTTATTTTAGATGGAATTTCATTATCAGGAATTGTAAAGAGTGAAGAAAAATAATCCTCGTATAATTTTCTATCGTAGCTGTTGCCGGTGTCGCGTAGACTTAAGCCGCTTGGACCGACTGCAATAAATTCTTTCCGGTTCTCTTTAGAAAATCCATTCGGACCACCCCAATAGAGTAAAGTTGGACATATATGCCGGTGGGGCTGCGCTTCATTATAAGATCCGGATTTACGATGATTAGTAATAAGAAGATCGAGCCAGCCATCGCCATCGAAATCGAGGATTTGCGAGCCGGATGAACCATATGATTCTATTTCAACCGGTTTTGTTTTGTATCCATCTTTACTTCCATAATAAAGTAACGAAGGACGGTTACCACTTACTTCACCGCCATAACTTGTTACAAAAAGATCGAGCCAGCCATCTTTGTTTATATCTGCAAATGTATTTTGATATGGAACATAAGTGGCAATTTCATCTTTGTTATTTATACTGAATCCTTTTTCTGAGCCATATAATATTAGTGATGTACTTAATCTTCCATCCGGAGCGCCTCGATTTGGGAGAAAGAGATCGAGCCAGCCGTCATTATTTATATCCGCTCCTTTGATGTACATTAAATGATCTTTTCGTCCGAGGTCAAGATCTTCAAATCTTTCGTTAGTGAAACCATTCTTATCTCCCCACCAGAATCTAATCTTACCATCCTGAACCTGTCCGACAATATCGAGCCAGCCATCTTTGTTTAAATCCATTAACAGAGGTCCTCGCATTCTCTGTCCAAGCGCATGTATAACAAATCTGTTCTTAATACTATAACCTTTTTCAGAACCCCAGAAAATCGGAAATCCGTTTTTATCTGGATTATCGAGATCAACACATATACCGCTTCCAAGAATATCGAGGTAGCCGTCGCGATTAATATCTGCAATACGAACTCCTCCATAACCGCGTTCCATTGTAAGTTGTGTTGGAGTCTTAAAATTACCTTTATCGTTCCATTCAATCTGTAAACCACTCTGTTCGTGATCAATTCCATTATAAAATTTTTGTCGTGCAATAATCAGTTCAACAAAACCGTCATCATCAAGATCGGCATTACCGAATCCGAAAATCTGATGTGTATGAAATTCAGTACTGTTATTTTTCGAATAATTCCTTGAACCATCACCCCAGTAAATATGAGATAGTGAAGGTCCATCAAGAAAATATCCTTCATAATTAAAAAAGACTACATCGGGAAGACCGTCGTTGTTTACATCTCCTATTGTATTTCCATGAGGACCCTGAGTAGCTAACTGAGTATGGTTCTCAAAACGGAAATTTCCTTTATCATTCCAGTAAACATATGAAGCAAGATTCATCTGATTGAGTACTCTCTGATTGCTGAATACTATTTCAGGATAACCATCTTTGTTAAGATCTTCACAACTAACTCCCGCAGCACCGAATGTTGGAAGTGCAACAAATTTATTTGATGTAAAGTCTCGGCCATCAGAGTAATAAACGTAGGAGTCTGTCCAGTTAGCGCCACCGGAATTAGATTTGCTGGCAACTATAACATCATCAAATCCATCCCGATTAACATCTTTGAGCACAACATCAGAAGGATTATCGACTTTAAGAATTATTGCTTTTCCGGGATCATAAATTCTATCCTTCCCTCCTTTAATAAGCATAATTCCTTGCCTGGTACAAAATGCAAGGTCAATTATTTTGTCGTTGTTAACATCGCCAATTGCTGCAGAATTACTTTTTATATTGAGTTCAATGGTATTGGTGAGATTTATAAACGCATTATTTGAAGACAATAGAAGGTAAGTTTTATCCTGTGTCATGAAAATGAGATCATCAATACCATCATAATCAAGATCACCAGATGCAAGCGAGGTTGCACCTTTGCCATTAAATGAAATTTCTAAATTCCTATCGGCTGAAAATCCTTCCGGAGAATTCCAGTATATAAAGGATTTTTTCGGAGCGTTTTCATCATCACCATCGTAATACTGGCATCCGATAGCAAGATCGATCCAGGAATCATTGTTGAAATCACCGGCAGCCAGTGAAGTACCATTTGCTGCCGGTAATTCAGCCCTTTGGGAGGGAGTGAAACCTTTTTCCGTTCCATAGTAAATCCATGCCGGAACTTTTGGATAATGGCTATCGGCATAGTTTACAACTGCAAGATCATTAAAGCCGTCTTTATTAAAATCCAGAATCAAACCATCCCTGGATCCTCCACCAGGAATTTCAATTCTTGAACGTCCGTCTATATCAATCCCGTTATTTAAATAGATATAGATATTTTCTTTTTCATTAGAACCATGACCAGATGGGATATAAATATCAAGGAAACCATCGTTATTATAATCCCACCGTGAGATCATCTGAATTCTTCCTTTTGCAGAAACGTATGCATTGCTGCCGGCATCCAGAAATTTTCCGTCTTTGAAATCATCATAACCGGATTCTCTCCAGACCGATTGAGCTGAAAGATTTGCTGAAATAATTATTGAAAGAATGATGATCTTTTTAAACATCATTATTTTCCCTTTTCAGATAACTGGCTAAGTTTTAATTTATGTTCGTAAAGTTTTTCATTATCAATACTCATCGGTTCAAAGGTTACAGTTGGATCCGGAAGCGTTGTGTCAAATTTTATTATTCCGAAAGTTTGTTTGTCATTATATTCAAAGATTGCTCCATGTTCTAAAGGAGCGACATGAGTGTTTGTTAATCTGCAGCTTTCCCAATCATACAATGTATAACTTTTATCACGATCAATCTTACGTATATCGGTTCTATGACGATCGCCGGAAAGAAGTACTACACCATTAATATTATTATTGGCAAGGAAATCGAAAATTTCTTTCCGCTCCTCTTTGAATCCATTCCAGGTGTCTTTCGAATCGGCTTTAGCATCGAATGCCCATGGTACACCCGATGCAATTACTTTAAATTTTGCTGTCGATTTTTTAAGAACATCCAATAACCATGCTTTTTGATTCGGTCCTAACATTGATGGTTTCTCTTCGAAAGGATTTGTCCGGTAAAAACGAACATCGAGCATAAAGAAATCGACATCGCCAATTGTAAAATTGAAATATGTACCGGGCCAATCCTGCATACCATAAAATGGATTTATAAAGTTCTGTTTGAAGTTTTCGAGCAGAGGGATTTTCCATCCCGGCTTATCTTTATAGGGACCCAACCATACGTCATCTGTCGCCGCGTCGTGGTCGTCCCAGATTGCATAGTTGGCAGTTGAAGAGACAAGATTCCTGAATTCACGTTGAGATTGCCTTCGGTAATAAGTGTAATAATGAACTGCATTAGGATAGGTAGGCATATTTATATAAACATTATCGCCCATCCATAAGAAAGCTAATGGATTATGAACTTTGATTGTATCCCAAATCCTTTCATTCCAATAGGCGTAACCCGCACAACCGCCGAATACAATTTGAAACTTTGCAGGTTTACCTTCAACGGGATATGTCTGGAACGAATGAATTTTTGAACGGGATTCCTTTTTACCATCAACCAAAATTTCATAATAATATTTAGTATCGGGGGAAAGGTCATCAATCGTCATTATCGCTGTAAAATCATCTACGGCTTTACTTCTATAGATTTTAGATTTAATCGAAGAAGTCATATTCGAATTTGTGCTGAGGTTAACACTTATATTAACTTCATTAAGCGTCCTGACCCAAAAGCTTGCACTTTTATCAGAAACCTTGCCAAGCATAGGACCATGTAAAATCTCTACTTTGTATTTTGAGGCATATACTTTAAATGGTTCAGATTGTGATAGATGTTTTAATATATCTCGCGGACCGGCAAGAAATCTTTCGAACGGCAGACCTTTCTTAATTGCAACTTTCAAAGTATCCATAGCTTCATCAATTTTATTAAGATGTGCTAAAGCAACTGTAAGATTGAAGTAGGATTCTAGATCATTAGGATCTTCATTAATCAATTCGCGGCAATACTTCTCTGTGTCCTGAGGCTTTCCCTCCATCAAATCGATCATCTGCCTTTGACCGCGGCGTTTATATTCATCTTTCAACTGAGTGGTAAAAAATCTTCTGTCCCAGGCATTTTCACTTCCGTAATATGGATGTTTGCTCCCTTCAAGGTAAGCATCAGGCGGAGCGAACTCTCCCATTTCCTGTCCAACGTAATAAGATTTTTTCTCACATCCGTTAAAGAATATTATTAAGATTAATGGCAATAGAGATAAATATTTTTTTTTCATACATATCCTCCCACTAATTAAAATAGAGCTGATAGATCTTGGCCATTCTCATTTTAAATCTCAGAAAAACCGGTTTCCCTTTTGCAACTCCTAATTCCTTATTGTTTTTCCAGGTAACAATTTTTTTATACTGGTCTCCAATTATAGGAATTGAGTCTTCAAAAGAATGTCCTTCAACTGGATTGCCATCCATACCAACCACTTCAACTTTTATATAACCGGTGCGATGAGTAAGTGCGTTTATCTTCATTATTGAACCGGGAACAACAAATGCAATGGTGGCGAATTCTCCCTCGCCTTCAGCTTCAATTCCGCACAACCTACCTTTCGGCCATACAAGTAAACCTGGTTCAAATCGGTAAGCACCCCGCGGATATTTGTGAGGCACATTGTATCCTGTATACGGTAGGATCCAATCACCATCCGGCCGCTCAACCAGGTTTGGCTGGGCAAATACTGTCCCGCCATCTGGCTCACCAAAATTCTGAGTTGAATAGATCGGTGAACCCGGAAGCTTATGCCAGGTTTTTCCATTGTAACTAGAATATAAATTGATAGTTGTTTCATCATTCGAGATTTTGTACATAGATGGAAACATAAGATGATGATCGGGAGAGTTAGGAATAGTTGTATAACAATTAGTATAAAATTGCTCAGTAGGATCCATATCCGGTGTAGTTTCAAGTATTATTTCAGATAATGGTAGATTACCAAACTGTTCACTTTCAATTCTTGATACTGCCCGCCGCATAATATATTGATGAAATTTTTCTTCAGGATATGAAAAACCCGCAGCTCTCGGGCCAATCATAAAACCCCTGACGTAAAAAACATATTTTTTTAAAGATTGATCGTAGTACCCAACATTCTGTGTGTCGAAATGTTCAAAGCCGATAGGTTCATCAAGAACTTTCCAGTTTAATCCATCGGGAGAAACGGCACCTCTCATTACATGGACATCCGGGGGATCCAACTCTGTAGCATACACAGACCAAGGTCTGGAATTTTTATACTTTTCAAATTGGTCTCCAGATATTTTGCCATGACTAATAGTTTTATACCTTTCATCTGCAGGAGCGGAAGGATCAATAAAAATAGAAATACCTATTTCTTTTTTAAATAAATTATTTTTTTTATTGCCATTGAATTCTACAATGTTCAATTCGGGTTTAGTCCAATTAATTCCATCTTTGGATTCGAAGTAACAATAATATTCATCAAGGAAATTCGAATTACATGCACCCCATAAACGGTAAATACCATTTTCAAATAGTAGCGTACTTGGTTTGATACCCCATTTATCCCAGTCTTTATCAGTTTTAATTATCGGAATTTCTCTTCGGGGCTTTTCTACGAATAACTTAATTCCCATTGGTATATCAAGAGGAACAAAAGTAGCGTCTAATTCCCTCAAATGAGCTTTTTTAGCATAAACACTTGCGCCGGTGCTGTCTATCCAATCAAAATGTCCCGGACGGACGAAGTACCAGTTAGTGAATGCAATCGTTTTGCTGGGCAGTTCATACGGTTCGCTCGCAGGCAAGGTTGGGGCAACTGACTGTCCTCTTAAATTAGTTGCAATTAATAGCAGAAATAAAATCAGTTTCCATTTATAAAATTTATTCATGATTTCCATTCGCGCATTCAGATTAATAATATTTTCTTCCACCTTCAGGATAAGGTTCGATAATAGTTTCTTGTTTATGTTTTTCAGTTTTCTCTTTTGGTATACGTGAAGAATAAATCAGGTCGTCAAAATAAACATCAACATATTTTCCACCCTTACGCGGATTTACAAGGCCGAATCTGTCAAAATTAGATCCCGTTTTTCTTTGTTCTTCCTTTAGATCATAAGAGAATGTTTCGTTATCGAATTGAACCGTAACTCTTCCGAATTTTCCGGCTGCGGGATCGTATTCAAATGTAAATGGTCTCGAAATTCTATCGGGAATAATTATCGGACCACGTTTTTCTTCAGATATGTCCTGGCGTGGCGATACTACTGTAGTTAGATTGTAGCCATTTTTTGTCTGATCCATCACTTCAAGACCTAAAAAATTATGCGGTGGATTACCTTTATATTCTCCTTTAATAGGAGCCATTTTTAATTCTTTGTTGAAATATCCGATCAACATTCTTCCATCTACAGCTCCTTCAGGAAAACAAATACTACCTGTGAATTTAATTGGATCTTCAAGCGTAAGATCACCAATATCAGTTGCATAATAACCGTGCAACGGATCAATTACTTCGGTACCCCAGAATCTTCCGCCAATTTCTCCCGGTTTTTCACCAGCCCAGTTTGTCTGTGTATATCCGTAATTATGTCTTGAGTGAAAATCTTTTTCAACAAATGTTATCTGATTATTTAGACCTTGCCAGTAAGGATCCTGAGAAAGGTCAATTTTTTTATCATTAATTATTAGATCGGAAAGGTAAAATTCCAGATTACCGGTGTACATCTGCCAGTTAAACACTCCAAACCGATTCATAAAAGTTGGCACATCCTGATGACCAGGAAGTAAATAGTAACTGACAGATTCATTATTAAATGTAAAAGTGATTTTCCCTTTTATCTCTTCCGGATTTCTTTCAAGTGTCCATAAATGCCACAATCCTTTTCTGTACCAGTCATCAACAAGACCAAGGTCACGAGCTTTAAGTAAAAGTTCTTCCAATTTTTCAAATGTAATTGTTGGGTCATCTTTTATAAACTGATCAAGAATTTCTTTAGTTGGAACATTATCTTTTTTATTTTGGAAATATTTTGGTAACCTTGTATCCGGCCAGGGATTATCAGCTACACATGCATCCGGATCATATTCGAGCTTCCAGGAATTTACAGATCCATCACCCTTGATCTCCGTATCGGGGAATAAGTTTGCACCATTTGCTAATCCAGTTTTATAATCAATAAAGAATCGGGCTTTACCATCTTTAAATTCACCAATTCTGAAGCCGCATGAGGACCAGACACGCCATCCCTGACGTTCAGCATTAAAAAATCCGATGTAAAATCCGGCACCATCCTTAGGGGGATTTATAACAGCTAATTTTCCAGAAGCAGAAAAACGATTTTTAAAATTAAGCGGTTTACCTAATGGCATAGCATAAAATGCCGGTGTAGTTGATTTCCAGATTATTCCGCCAATTTCACCGGGTCCGAATCCAGTTCTATTTGTTGGAGCCCAACCGAAGTTTTGTGTAACAGTTGGACAATCGCTGCATTCAACTCTATTATTTACACCTTCCCATTTGGGATTAGTATCAAAATTTTCTACTATAGTTATTATTTCGGATTTAGTCTGTGCAAATGAAGTAACCGTTACAAAAAGCAAAATTATTTTACATAGTCCTTTAATCATTCTACAATCCTCCAAATCTATTTAATAGATCAATCTTTAATTTAAATTGAAGCTGAATAACTGGGCATGTTTAAATTGAAACTCGAGACAGACAGTTTTCCCGCTAAGCGAGCTTAGTTTCCCTTTCCATTTAACCTCATGATTTATTGAATCACCTTTTAATTCAACCCAGCCAAAATCATTCAATGGATTCCTCTCACTATCTAATAATCTAACTCTCATTTCACCTTTAATATTTGCATTCACCGATAATTGTTCTGAATTGAATAGAACAGGTTTGGTAATTAAATATCCTGTATTTAGATCTGCATCACGGCTTACATATCTATCAACCGGCATTCTTGCAAGACATAAGTGCCGTTCTTCAAAACGATTTACCTTATGACCGCGCTGATAACCTCCGTAATAAAGAAATGTTTCATTACCAACAATTACTTGTTCATCTCCCCATGCCATTGCATGATCCCACGAACCCGGAACTGGATTATTAGGAATGAAGGGTTCATAATCTCTCTGCCATGTATATCCATCACGGCTCCATGCAAGAACCGTATATCCAAGGCCCGCAGCTTTTCTATCCATATCAGCCATTTCATAAGTAGAAGCACCTGCGGTGGCATTTATATCATCTCTAAGAATTTTAACCAGTCCAATCAACAAGCCGCCTCTGGCAATAACACCTGACATAGCATAAAACTGTGTTTCCCCTTTTTCAATCGGCGCGCCAACTTTCGGCCAGAAGATCGGCTTGATCGGTTCCCAGTTAATTAAATCTTTACTTACTGTTTGATGAGGAATCCTTCTCTGTTCGTCCATCTTTGGATTATTCGGATCGCTGAATCCGGGGAGTCTGTGAGAAACAACTGCCAGATAATGTTTTCTGATTGGATCCCAGTGGAGTGTTGTTATATCATGGTTATGAAGAAAAACAGGGTCCTTGGAAATCGGTTTCCACTTTATTCCATCAGGTGAAGTAGCAATTCTAAAGCCGGGTTTAAGATATGTTGCAAATAAATATCTTTCTTGAGGATTGATAAAATCTTGGCCTCGATCGAGAACAGTGCATCCGAATTGTATCTCTTCCGGATAATCACAAACATGAAAAGGTCGGTGCCAGTTTATTCCATCATCAGATTCAATATAACTCAATTTGCACCGGCTTATATTCATTGACTCAACAAAAGTATTGTACCACATTTTAAATCTTTTTGTCTCCGGGTCCTGGATAACTGAAAAGTAGGGCTGCCATACCTGGTCTTTACTTTGACCTCCATATAAAATCGGTTTGTCCATCTTCTTAGGATTATTGACCGTTCTGGTAAGAAAGGATTGTTCAGCAATCAGGTAATCATCAATAAAAAGCTGAGGACCTTTATTTAGCTGAACTGGTTCGGTTTTATATTGAGCGAATGTAGTAATCGATGCGATTAAAATAAAAGTTATCACAAAAAGGTTTTTCATCTAAACTCCTTGATTATAAACTCAGTTTAGAATATTCATTTATTAAAATTTTATTTTCTTCTTCAGTTAAAGGAACAAGCGGCATTTGAACATAAGGCTTACAAATATTCAGATGATTCAGTATTGCTTTTATTTCCGGAATTGTTCTTGTCATTGCTTTATTGTTTTGAACAAGCACTGATAATGTTTCTGCCCTTTCCTGGAATTCCATTGCGGTTTTTTCATCACCTTTTATTGCGGCTTCATATAGTGATTGGAATAAACCGGGAGTTACGTTTGTAGTGTTTGGGATAATACCATCAAATCCCATAAGTAGCGCCTGACTTGATTTATTAGTCCAGCCGATAAATAATGAGAAGTCTTCTCTATTTTTAAACAGCTGTGCCAATTTTTCAACTCTTTCGTAATCGCGTTCGGAATCTTTCAATGCAACAATGTTAGGATGAAGACTCAGCTTTTCGATTATATCAACAGGAATTGACATATTTGTAATTGATTTGATATTATAAATAATAATCGGTCTCGGCGAATTATCAGCAACGAACTCAAAATATTTCATCATTAAATCAGGAGTAAGGGGGAAGAAATAAGGTAAGTGAACCACAAAAACATCAACACCGTAATCAGAATATTTTTTTGCCGTATTAATTGTTGTTTCAACGCAATTATCGGTTATACCGGCATATAGCGTTGTTTTATCATTAACAATTTTAACTGCTAATTTGGTCAGATGATCTCTATTGGATACCGGGTTTAATGCAATCTCTCCGGTTGTACCAAGAATGAATGGGAAATTGTTATGTTTTAGAACTAATCTGAATAATTTTTCAACCGAGCCGTCATCAATCTTTCCGGATTTTTCAATTGGTGTGATTAATGGGGCTATTACACCGTGATATTTTTTCTTTGTCATAATTTCTCTAGATATTATTGATATGAATTATTTAAAAAACGAGGCGGCATTTAACCGCCTCATAAATTAACAACTTACAAACCCCACTTTATTCCAGCTCTGGTCCACCATGAGTAAAATTCCTGAAGATAAGGACGCCACTCAACTCCGAGATATTGTCGTTCCGGAGCATTTGTGATATTGTTAACTTCAACAAATGCTTCGAGATTCTTCCAGAAATTATACGATGCTGAAAAATCTAATTGGGCATGACTGTCAACAAATACATCGAATAAGGTGTTCTTACCGACCAATCTCAAGAACTTACCCTGGAATGCATAAGCTAAACGTGCTTTGAAATTATCTTTTTCATAAGCGAGAGCTATATTTCCAACATCACCAGCCTGACCGGGTAAGAATCCTTTACGACCCTGTAAATCAGCTTCTGCCCATGTATGAGTATAATTGAAGTAGATACCAAAACCCGATAAGAATCCTGGTAAGAAGGTTAATTCCTGCTGCCAGTTAAATTCCATTCCAAACAACTCTGCATCTCCACCGTTTACGGGCATTCTTTCTTCATAACCGATATAAGCACCGGTTGTAGTAATCTTTCTACTTTCAAAAATAATTCCCTTTAGAGATTTGTAGAAAAAGCTTGCCGAAGCCTGACCGATTCCGCTAAAGTAATGTTCAACCATAAAATCAAGATTTGTTGATTCAGTCGGTTTCAGATCCGGGTTACCGCTGCGGTATCTTTTGTTTCTCGGTTCAAGGAAAAAAGTAGGTGCTAAATCAAAGAAGTTAGGACGGGCAATTGACTGGGTAATTGATGCTCGGAACTTAGTCATTTCAAAAAGGTCATAACGGAAGTGAACCATAGGAAACAGGTTGTTATAATCTCTCGTTTCATTTGTTGGGGTTAAGCTGGAGAAATTACCCGCGGCATCAAATACTAATAAGTTACCTTTATAATCCGTTGAAGTAAATTCATGACGGAAACCGGCTAACAAAGAAGCTTTGCCAAAATTAATATCTGTCATTAAGAAGTATGCTAAAATGTCCTCATTAGATTCATAAGTTGCTCCTTCTGAATCATACCAGTTAAGGGTTTCGCGCAAAACGGTTGCGTCAGTTCTGTTAGCCTTAACAAAATCCTCAACCTTTTTATAGTCTGTTTGCGGACCGAATACATAATTCCCTTCCATAAAATCAGTTCTATTTCTATCACCTAAAAAGTAAGCAAGATTTAGCTTTGGTGATTTTACATAACTATAAGACCATCGATCATCATCTCTATCTTTAAAGGTTGTTGTGTATTTGAAACCGGCTTTTAATTTAGATGGATATTCGAAAAAATTATATGGTAGTTCAAAGTTAAGTCTGCCAACCGTATACTTAGTAGTACTTAACATATCACGGTAATCAAAAGCATTAAGATCATATTTCGTAGGGTCAAGACGGGCATCTACAGGAATATTTGTGTTTGTAATAGTATACTTTGGAAAATCTTTATCAGCAAAATCAAATGCAAGATTTACTCTTTGGTAAAAATCATAGGATGTAATTATATCACCATAATGATTTTCTTCACCATAAGTGTGAGCAATGTGGTAATTTAAGTTGAGATTTCCCAACTGATGAACACCGCCAAAACTGTATTGATTCTGGTATAATTGTTCAAGACGTGCTCTTTGTTCAAGAGCGATTCTCGAATTTTGTGTTAGAGTTCCGGTAGCATTTAAATAATTTCCGCTATCAACACGCAAACGCATTCTTCCTCTATTCTGCCAATCGTCAAACTGGTTCCATAAAATATTTGCGTAGATTCTATGGAAATCGTTAAACCTGTATTCAACACCGCCGCCAAGTCCATAACGGTCTTTCTTATTAACGTAATCCATGAAATTAACTTCAGCGAGTGCAAACGGGATTACATTTTTATTTGCATCCTGCTTTTCATCCCATGTGAATTCCATATTGTCAGTACCACGTTCTCTTGAATCATAGTTTGCAGTTAAAGAGATACCGAAATTCTTATTCTCGCCGAAACGGGTGCTGAAAGTAAAATTTCCATGATATGATGGTTTACTGCTAAGATCAACATATCCGGAAGCGGCAACTACTTTTAGATTCATTCCCGGATAATCGAATGCACTTTTTGTAATAATGTTTACGGAACCGCCGATCGCGTTAGCATCCATTTCCGGTGTAATGGCTTTATTAACTTCAATGAAAGACATCTGGTTAGAACCGACGATATCAAGTTGAGAATATCTTTCCTGATTACGTGTTGATGCTAGAACTTCGCCATTAACAGTTATAGCACTTAAGCGTGGTTCGGTACCGCGAATCAAAGCATATCTTCCATCTCCAAGTGAACGACCAATATACACACCCGGTATACGTTGAATGACTTCGGCAACGTTTGCATCTGGAAAACTTTCCATCTGTTCTCTTGAAACAACATTTTTAATATTTTCAGCTTCACGCTGAACACTTAGAGCTTTAACCTGACCTTGTCTTAACCCTTCAACAACCACATCTTCAAGGTTAACATAACCTGGCTTTAGTTGAATCATAACTTCTAGAGTCCTTCCGGCAACAACAGTTACATCGGTCAAAAAATCTTCATAACCGATATATTTTACCTGCAGTTTATAACTTCCCGGAGGAACATTTACAATACGATACGTTCCTTGAAGATCAGTAGCGGTGCCAATTCTTGTCCCTTGAAGAATAACATTTGCACTTGGCAAGAACTCCCCTGATTGAGAATCAGTAACTTTTCCGGATAAATTACCGGTTTGTGCAAAAATTTCTGTGAACGATAAAATAAAGATTAGGAGGAATAGTTTAGATAAAGATGCAATTAGTTTTTCTTTCATTTGTTTTACTCCTCGATTGTTAGTTTGTAACTTTGTTATTTGAGTGATTAAAAAATGTAATCTTTTTCATTTCATACCCGCCCTCCAAAAGATTTTATTGTTATTTGAGTAATAGCATTTTATTAACGAGAATTTTATTATTCGTTTTTAATACACAGAAGTAAATACCACTTACCATTCCATCAGAGTTAAACGCCACTGAATAATTTCCAGCGGATTTAATTCCTTTTTCAAGAGTTAAAATTTTCTGTCCAAGAATATTTTGAATGCTTAGTTCAATATTTGTTTGTTGATTAAGCTTATAGGAGATCTTTGTCTGGTTGTTGAATGGATTCGGATAGTTTTGATAAAGAACTATTTCAATTGGAATGCTACCATCATCTGATTTTTCAACATTTGTTATTTGTCCTGACGAGTTAATATTTAGAAAATAAGCTTCACCCCTTGCGCTATAACTACCGGTTGAGCCTGCAATAACACAGTGTCCATCGGAATTCACTATCAAACCTCCTACACCTTCACTTTCATTTCCTCCAAATTGTGACCGCCAGATTTCATTACCGCTAAAATCCGTTTTAATAACGAGCATATCATTAATTGTCCGGGGCAGAATTTCCAAATCTTTTGTTCCGGCTATAACAAAACCGTCATTTGCAACTGCAATTCTAGCTGCATAATCCTGATATTGCGCACCGAAGACTTTACGCCACACAAAATCTCCGGATTCATTTACTTTAAGTAGCAGCCAGTCATGACCACCGGCGATACTGTAACTAAGACTGTAACCGGAAATTATAAATGAACCGTCCGATAGTTCGGCTATATCTGTTCCTTCATCCCACATTGAACCACCATGTGTTTTATCCCAGATTATATCACCATTTACATTAACCTTCATTAAGTAAACGTCAAAATCACCGCTTCCTTTACTGGAAGTTGTTCCCAGGATCATATAGTTGCCGTCTTTAGTCGGAATAATTTTCTTACCGGCATCTCCACCGGTACCACCAAAATTCTTTTCCCAAATCTTCTTTCCGTTTTGATCTACTTTAATTAGGTAAACTTGAGTAGAAGTAGTGAAGCTTCTTGTTGTCCCGGCAAGTAAGAATCCTCCGTCAGATGTGTGAACAAATGATCCGGAATTTTCTGCATCTGAACCGCCAAATATATTTTGCCAGACAATTGATTTGTCAGGATTTAATTTTGCAAAGTATAAATCGTTCAGACCACCTTTGTAAGTCTGCTTTTCTCCAAATAATAAAAAACTTCCGTCAGGATTTTGCTCGAGCTGACCGATGCCTTCACCAAGATCCTCATCACCGAAGCTGTGTGTCCATTGAATTTCACCAAGATTATTTGTTCTTACCAAGTAAAAATCTGAATACTCTCTATCCGGTAATTGCGTAGATCCTCCAAGAAGATATCCCCCATCAGATAATTGCTGAATTGACCCTACACCATCCGATTCAACGCCACCGAAAATTCTTTCAAAACTTGGTTTAGCTCCACCGGTTCCATATCCGCTTATAGAATATTTGTTTGGACTTGTTGATGCATTGCTAACAATTGTAAGCTCGGTTGTGAATTGACCGGTACCCGTTGGAAGGAATTCAATTTCTAGAATAAAATATTCAGCGAGCCCAACTGTTTTTGTACCCGGGTTATTAAGGATTTTAAATTGAGGAGCTGCAGCTAAACTTATTGAAGATATGTTCAGATTAGTGACATCAAGATTATATATTGATATCTGCCTGACAGCTTTACTTCCTACCGGGATCTTACCCATGTACGGCTGCTGAGGGACAACTGAGATTGATTGTGCAATTGATTGAGAAGAAAAAATTAAGATGATACTAAATATTATAAATAAAGATTTCAAAGATGATCTGGTAATCATAATCCCTCCTAATTATAAAAGCTTTTTGTGCAAGTCGGTATGTTTAACACGTAACTTTTGTATGAGTTAAATAAACTTATTACTTATAAAATCGATTACTTTTTAAATTTGGGATCGAACCCAAGACTCCTTGAAATTCGATCAGCATACTTTATTACTTTATTACCGATTTTGTCAAAATCTTTTTCCTTAATACGAAACGAGGGACCTGAAATCCATATTGAAGCAAAAGGATATCCTTTATAATTAAAAATTGGAGCGGCAATACAGATCATACCTTCTATTTCTTCGGCATAATCAATACCAAATCCTTTTTGCTGTACAGTTAGCAAATGTTTTTTATATTCAGGTGCACTTAAAATCGTCCTTTCGTTATACTTTTGAAATTCTATTGTAGAAATAATTTTATTTTTTTCATCTTCTTTCAGAAAAGCAATTATTGATTTTGCCGGTGCCGATGTATGAAGATGAAATTTTCGACCAGGTTCTAAAACAAATCTGAAAGAATGTTTACCGGGTACTTCTTCAACAATCAAACCTTCGTTACCATGAAGGATACCTAACGGCACAGTCTCTCCTAACTCATCTCTAAGTTCTCTCATAACAGGCAAAGCTTTTTCAATAAGCGTCTGTTCTCCAAGTGCTGAATATCCCATCGTTAATAACTTTTGAGAGAGCTGGTATTTCTTGGTTTCATCATCCCTTATTAAATAATTGGTATCAACTAATGTTGATGTAATTCTAAAAATACTGTTGCGGGGAATTTTTAATTGTTCGGAGATTTCGGAAGCAGTTAGTCCAGCAGGATGCTGTGAGAGATGTTCCATTATTGTTAAAGCACGTTCAAGATTAGGAACATGATATTTCGAATTATCAGACTTCTTTACCATACTGATAACCTACTCTACTTGTCAAATGTGTTTAATATATAGACTGCACGACCAAATATAAAACACGAAAAACGTTGTGTCAAGCAAAATCGGAGACCGGTTTCTATTTTTTCATTTGAGAATTAAGTAGCTGAAGTCGTAAGTAAATATAAAATCTTGCCCTTCCTTTATATGTCCTTGAGAAGGATTTTAAGACAACTATTCTAAAATCACTTCGTTTTATGAGGGTGTGAAATTTTCCACATCCATTATTAGATTCAAAACTAAGATTTGATCTCTCTTTGAATTAACTGAACAATTATAAATTCCGAAGAGTTTTTCATATAGAGGTCCCAACAATTTAGTTATAATTAGAATTGGCAATATGAATTTTTTTCTGATTATCATGAATCGATAATTTAAATTCCTGCACAAATGCTATATTTTGTGAAAGTATTATTAAACTAAATTGCTATTCAAAAATTAAATTCTAAATAGGGATAATCAATTAGGTGTTAATGATATGGTATGGTTATTAATCTGCACTTTGAAGAAGATTAAATTTTATTAAACAACTGTGGTGGACTAAAGCAACCGGGAAAGCTATGGAGACCATTAATACCTGCATTGATTTCCGAAATGCGATTCATGAATTAATTTTCAATTCAAATAAAAAAGTGTAAAGGGTGTTTTTCAATGAGAAACCTAAAGTTCATCGCATCTTTATTTTTCCTTATTACAACCGGTCTTGCGATATCAACCTCCGCTGATGTAAATACTTCTCGAAATCATTTGATAATCTATCATATGGATTTTAATTCCGTTTCCCTTCGTGAAGATTATATAAAAACAACTCTTAAGAAAGCTTCTGACATGGGGTACAACGCGGTCTTGTGGGAAATTGAAGACGATGTTAAATGGGAAATCTGCCCTGAGTCTTCGAGCCCGGATGCATTTTCAAAAGAGACATTTAAAGACATCTTACGTTATTCCAGAGATCTAGGCCTTGAACCGATTCCACTTCTCCAGACAATTGGGCATGCTGAATATGTGTTGATGAATGAAAAATATTTGATGTTCAGGGAAGACCCCAAGAGGTATGATTGTTATTGCACAAGTAATGCAAGAGTGCGCCAGTTTATAAAGAGTTGGATAAAGGAATACCTAAACCTTTTCGGAGATGTGCAATATTTCCACCTTGGTGGAGATGAAGCAAATGTATTTGCAACCTGTGCTGTCTGTTCAAAAAAAGCAAGGGAAATTGGAAGAAATAGATTGTATGCAGAATACTTAACAGATATTGCCACCCCATTACTTGAAAAGGGAATTAGACCGGGAATCTGGTGCGATATGATTCTTCACAATCCAAAAGATCTGGAAGTGGTTCCAAAAGATTTTATTATCTGGGATTGGAACTACTGGGATGGCGATAAAACGCCGCAGAGAGTAATGGTGTGGAATAAAATGAAGCGTTTGAAAAAAGATGAGATAGCTTGGCAGATCTGGAATCTATGCCTGAGATAATAGATGGCGCAGGCAACTTAAAACCTTTTTATACTGTCGATATTCTTAAAAAATCTGGATTCGATATAATACTTTGCAGTTCATCTCGCTCGCACGGAGATGCAGTATTCGCGGGCAGGCAAGACGTTCATGCACCTAATATAATAGGAGCTGCAAAAAAAACAGTGGAAGAAGGGCTTTTAGGTACATGCGTAACAAGCTGGGCAGTTAGAGTACATAATCATGAAACTCAGCAACCCTGGCTCTATCTGGCACCACTAACTATAAAAAATCACACACTTTCATCTGACCAATTGTATGCTCTTTGCTCCGAATATTTTTTCGGAGTAAAAAACAAAGAGATCTTCGACGCTTTCAGTCTCATCGGTTTCCCCTTTCCATTCGCCGATCAACTATCGACAGGGATAATGTGGACAGGAATGAAAGATTCCAAACCTGTTCCCAAAAATTATCTTACTGATCTAATGAATAAATGGAAATCGGGTAACGGTACTCAGTGGAAAGAAAATAAAAAGATTATTCAAGAGGCATCTGGAAAAATAAACCTTGGTATCAATTTGCTCAATGTTTTTATGCTGAAGGCAACAAATGGATTCGAGATCCTTAATGCCTGGTCGATAGCGGGATATCATCAGTATTGGAGGGCAGTTATTGCAAATAAAATTGTTTTAAGAGAACAAGGTAAATGTTCGAGTATAAATGAGCGGATCATTACTCTACTGGGACTATTAGAGACAGATTATCTGAACTGGGCAAGTTCATGGATGACGCCTTGTTCTGCAAAACAGAATACGGGATTAATCTTTGATGCATTCACTGATTATTTCTCCTCTAAAAATTAAAAAGCCATGAAATGCAGTGTTGATTATCCCGGGAGATTCGATTTAGTTTACAGTTTTTGTTGTTCAATTAATTCATTCACCATTCTTATGTAAAGTGAAGAGCTCCATCCAAATTCATAAATAGCGCCGAATGTTTTTTTCCTTGGAAGTAATTTGGGAGATTTTATGTTCAGCGGATCAAAAAACTCAAAAATAGTACCTTCTTGATAATACCATTTTGTAATTGCCTCAATATTTTTATTAAGGAGTTCTAATGCCATGTCGCGATATCCATAATTAAGCAGACTGATGTAATTGAAATAGGAATAATTTATCCAAACAGGTCCTCGCCACATATTAGATCCAAAGGTTTCATCCTTAAGAGAAACAGATGGCAAAGGTTGATGAGTCCACCATAAATCTACAGCTTTTAATTCGGAAATAATTATATCTGCTTTCTGCTTATCCGCCACACCAGCAAATAACGGGAGAAAACTTGAGACTGCCTTAACATCTGAAAATGTTCCATCAAAATATTTATCATAATAAAATGAACGGGCACTATCCCATAAAATTTCATTTATATTTCTAATAAGAATCTTCTTTTTACTTTTATATAAAGACGCGGCTTCTCTATCACCAATCTCTGTTGCTATTTTTTCTATATAATTATAGTCGTTAACTACAAAGCAAGAAAAGTCAATTGCATCAAACACTTTATCACTATCGAACCGGGGTGAATTATCCATGCCGGATTCATCTCCATTATACCATTCAAACAATCCGTTATTATTTTTATCTCTATTCTTCTCAATCCAGTCTAAGAATTTTTTTAATCTTGGAAGTGAGTATTCTAAAAACACTTTATCCTTTATTGTTTGATAAACGTCCCAAACTGACCATGCAAGAATAGGGGGTTGTGTAATATTCGAATGTTTATCCGGTTCCATTATATGAGGTATAAACCCATCATCCATTTGATATTCAAGTACTGCTTTAATTGCATTTTTTGCCCACTCTTTATCAAAATATTTTATTCCCATAGCATGGAATCCGCTGTCCCACAACCACATTTTCCGGTGAGGTATTCTATCGGGAGTGGTCCACATTGTTTTTATTCTACCAATTGCCGATTCGGTATTTGCTCTTAATACACTATAGGCTTTAAGATATGTTCGTTTTATCTTTTCATTTTGATTCCCCTTGAGAGAATTAAGTATGTATGGTTCCAATCTTTTTGTGAATAATGAATCAAAATTATAAGGAGTATAATCAACTGTTTGAGTGCCATATTCAATTCTATAACTAAAATTAATAATCTTTTGTTCTCTCTCTCTTATCGAAACTTTGGCTTTATAATTCTCAAATAGAAAATATTCTTCAAAACTGAGAACTGTTTTATAATTCTCCTTTTCAAGTACAATTGAGTTATTAAATATTTTGCAAGTTGAATCAGATGTATTATTTATATGTAGAATTACATCTTTATTAGATTGATTATTAACTAAAACACTTCCGGCAATAGTATTTCTATCAGCAAAAACCAATTTTATTTCAATATCTATATCCTTTTTACGAATTACAGTATGAATAATAGATGAAGCAATTATTCTACTCGAAATTTCATCGAATGAATTAATTCCTTTACCTGGGATCTCATCGTAATACTGCCCTTCTGTTTCAAACCCGAACCATAGCGGATGTTTCTCGTTTAATCTTTCAATTGGTAAATTTTCATTTATGTAACCGGAGTTCTGTAACCTTATGCCGACATGTGAACCAAGTAAGACCGTCGTAAACGGTTCGTTATAATTTGTTTGACCATCCAGCGCACTGAAAGCAAATATTTGTTTTTCAGACCATATATTAGGAAAGAATGTATTAGTAGATTCAATATTGTTCTGTTCACAATTACACGAAACGAACATCAAACAAAAAATAATTACCATTAACGATAAAGAAGCTTTAGGGAAACCTTTGAAGTGCATCTAATTGCCTCTTTGATTATACAAAAATTTATTTGAAATAAATATAAGGACTACAAGATACAAACACTATTTACCATCTTACATTAATATGTAAAATTATTATGCTAAAGTTACTTATCAAATTTCTTCTCAGTTTCTTCCAATACAAAAATAATTATATGAGGAAATGTTTTTAATTGAACGAAGTTAGGAATTCTGAATGTATTAAATAATTAACGAAGTTATATAATTCAATAGATATCAAACCTTTCCACAAAATTACAATCACCAGAAAAAAAGTTTATATTAGTTTTATGTTTATAAAGTGACCAAGAATTTAGAATACAGCCCAATAAGCCGACTACACAGACCCCTAAAAAACAAAAAACCTCGAAAACAGCATTAATTTTTATTTGATTCAAGAAGCATTACTTCCCCATCCGCATTTGTAATAATAATTTTGTTATTATCCACCGCTGCGACAGTATTCACAAGTGTAACCCCGGTTTTATATTTCCACATCACTTCCAGTTTGTGTTTGTCTATTGCAATAACTAACCCGTTCTTTGTTCCAAAATAAACAACACCTTCTTTTTCTTGAGGCATTGAGGGAGCTATGTCGTAACCAAATTTGCAGTCGATTGCTTTAATAAGTTTTGCTTCATTGGAACTTGCTGAAAAAACAAATAGAGAATCATTCATTCCCTTTGCATAAACAAATTCTCCATCTTCTGAAATACCGATCGATTCGCGCACTTGATGCTTATTTGTTCTCCAGATTGTTTTTCCCGTTTCTGCATCAATCGCAGTTGCCACTCTATCCGGCGCAACAATAAATATTTTTCCATTTGAAGCAACAGGCCAACAAGCCGCTGGTGAATAGAGAAATCCTTCGGTTCCCTGCCATTTCCAGGCAAGTGTTCCATCTTTTATATTCAATGCATATAAGTAACTATCCCACGCACCGAAAATGACTTTGTCATTATACACAACAGGTTTTGTTTCAATAAATTCGCCAATCTCTGAAAATTCCCAAATCAATTTTCCAGTAGCAAGCTCAAACGCTCTAAATTTTCCATCTCCACCGCCAATGTAAACAACATCATCAAATATTTCCGGAACAGCTACTACAGGTGCTTCGGTTTGATATTTCCATTCTAATTTCCCTGTCGAAGCATTGACGCAATAAATATTCTGATCGTTGGAACCAAATACAACTTTATTTTTTGATACATCCGGTGAGCCAAATATTGCACCATCAGTCTTGAATTTCCAAAGAAGTTCTTCACCGCTCGATGACAAACAATAAGCATATCCACTTCCGCTTGTCACAAATACATTTTCTGTGTTTACAACCGGAGCTGATGTTAATGTATAATTCGTTTTGAAATTCCATTTTACTTTTATATCCGGATAGCGTGAGTTGATAGAAAAATCGGGACGCGCATATTTTGTGGTATCCGCCTCATAGTCAATATCCTTAAGGGCTACTTTATTCCAGAAAGGCTTAGTGATTTTACCTGGAATTCTTTCAGTAAAGGAGATACTCTCTTCCGTTATTTCTACAATATTGTACCCACCGGCATTCTCTTTTACACTTAAATTTGATCTTCCCATTACTCCCGGAATGCCTTCGAAATTGAAGAAATGATTTGAATGTCCGTGTCCGCACAAAATTACTTTTGTATTAAATTTTTTCAACCGATCCAAAGCTTCATACCAATTATCGATCTGGTTATTAACAGGGTAATGGGTTATAAAAATTATGGGCTGATTTTTATTTGTAATTTTAAATAGAGTTGTATCAAGCCATCGCAAGTCTTCCGGTGAAAAATGCCCATCTCCCATTCGCATAATCGGTCCTTCATGCATACCGATAAAACGGATTCCTTCATAATCAAAAACAAACTTCTCACTTCCAAATACTTGAGAGAATTTTGTGCATCCTGATTCCGACCATTTTGTATCATGATTACCAGGAATTACATAATAAGGCATGCTCAGATTTTCTAAGATTTTCTTTGCTACTACAAGATCCGTTGTCTTTCCAGTTTCTGTAATGTCACCCGATAGAATAACGAAGTCGATATCATTTAACGTGTTTATATCACGAACAGTATTTATCAAATCGTTTTCCCCGGTTGTGTTACCAACGTGTGTATCGGTTATCCATGCAAATTTAAATTGCTGCGGATAAAGTTCACCATTATAGAGAAAGCATATTATTGCAAAAAGAAAAATGGATACAATTCGTTTGCTGGTTGCTCTTATTATTTGCATAATTTATTTGTTCTCTTAATATGCTGATTATGATCTTGTCCTTAGACTCTTCATTGTCTTTACTTAATAAAAATAATGAATTCGTTTTAAAATAAATACCTTTACTCTAATCTTTTACTTCTCATTTTCAAAACAAAATCCCGGTTACAAATTGAAAAAATATTTTCTTGAATTGAGTATTTTTATTCTTCCCTTTGATAATTACAGGTCCATGTTTTTATGAATGCCGGAACATCAATTAGATAGCTGATGATATAAATAAGTATTAAGTGTCAAAGATTGAGTCTGGAAGAGGGACAATTATTATATGTATCTGAAACTTGATATTTTATTTATAAATATGTATTCTAGTTGAGAATAATTCCTATTTAATAATAATTGTCTATGGAAAAAGAAAAACAAGGAATCAGCTTAAAAATTAGCAATCTAAAGGTTACGTCTCAAAGGATGGCTGTTCTTGAAGCCTTAAGCAGTCTGAAAAATCATCCCACTGTCGATAAAATAAAAGAATATGTTGCTAAAAATCATCCTAACATAGCTGTTGGTACAATCTATAAAACACTGGAAACATTTGTTGACAAAGGATTGGTCAAGAAGGTGAAGACCGAAAAAGATGTAATGAGATATGATCCGATACTTGAAAAACATCATCATTTGTATTGTGAAAAGTCTGAACATATTGAGGACTTTTTTTATGACGAATTGAATAATATGCTTGAAGAATATTTTAAGAAAAAGAGAATACCCAATTTCAAAGTAAATGATGTAAAGCTTCAGATTATCGGCACCTTTAAAAATAAAAAAGTCTAATCGAAGAATTTATTATTAATAAAAATAGAATCGTGTAAATAGATACAAAGTTGTTTGTTTAAGTGAGATTGAAATAATAATTTATAAAAAAATGCTATGTTAAAAGTAAAGTATGGAACCGTCTGGGGTTTATAGGCGGTCATAGCACGACAACATTTGTTTTGCTAACCTATAACTGAAAGGAGAACGAATATGAATGAAGAAAGCAAGTGCCCTGTAACAGGCAAATCCGGTATGACAACTGCAGGAAGAGGTACCTCGAATAAAGACTGGTGGCCCAATCAACTTAACCTTGGTATTCTACATCAGCACAACCCAGCTTCCAACCCGATGGGTCCCGATTTCAAATACACTGAAGAATTCAAGAAACTTGATTTTGCTGCAATAAAAAAAGACTTGTATAACCTAATGATTGATTCACAGGATTGGTGGCCTGCCGACTGGGGCCATTACGGCGGTCTATTCATTCGAATGTCCTGGCACAGTGCAGGTACTTACCGCACTTCTGACGGCCGCGGAGGTGGCGGTACCGGAAACCAGCGATTCGCACCTGTTAACAGCTGGCCTGATAATGGTAACTTAGATAAAGCACGTCGACTACTCTGGCCTATCAAGCAGAAATATGGAAATAAGATTTCATGGGCAGACTTATTGATTTTAGCTGGTAACTGTGCACTCGAATCGATGGGATTTAAAACCTTTGGATTTGGCGGTGGACGAGAAGATATTTGGCAGCCTGAAGAAGACATATATTGGGGTGCCGAAAATGAATGGCTGGCTACCAGTGATAAACCAAAAAGTCGTTACTCTGGTGACCGAGAGCTGGAAAATCCTCTGGCGGCTGTTCAGATGGGACTTATCTACGTCAACCCTGAAGGTCCTGACGGAAATCCCGATCCAGTGGCTTCGGGTCGTGATGTAAGAGAAACATTTGCACGTATGGCAATGAATGATGAAGAAACAGTTGCACTCGTTGCAGGTGGCCATACATTTGGAAAAGCTCATGGAGCGGGTGATCCAGCATTGATAGGTCCAGAACCGGAAGCTGCTCCAATAGAAGAACAAGGATTAGGTTGGATTAATAAGTTTGAAACCGGCAAGGGAGTCCATACAACAACCAGTGGAATTGAAGGTGCGTGGAAACCTAATCCGACAAAATGGGATATGGGTTACTTCGACATGCTGTTCGGATACGAGTGGGACTTGGTTAAAAGTCCAGCTGGTGCCTGGCAATGGTTAGCAAAAGATGTTAAAGAAGAGCACATGATTCCGGATGCACACGATCCATCTAAAAAGCACCGACCTATGATGACTACTGCCGATTTATCCTTACGCTTCGATCCGATCTATGAACCGATTTCACGAAAATTCCACAAGGATCCTCAGGCATTCGCCGATGCATTCGCAAGAGCATGGTTTAAGCTTACTCATCGTGATATGGGGCCAAAGGCACGTTACCTCGGTCCTGAAGTTCCAGCAGAAGATTTAATCTGGCAGGATCCGGTTCCTTCAGTCGATCACATACTGATAGATGCGAAGGACATAGAAGACCTCAAAGTAAAGATATTGGCTTCCGGACTATCGACTTCAGAACTTGTTTCCACTGCATGGGCTTCCGCTTCTACCTTCCGTGGTTCAGACAAACGGGGTGGTGCTAACGGTGCACGCATTCGATTAGCTCCTCAAAAGGATTGGGAAGCAAACCAACCGGAACAGCTTTCAAAGGTGCTTGGAAGTCTCGAAAACATTCAGAAATCGTTTAATAGTTCACAGAAGGATGGTAAGAAAGTCTCGATAGCTGACCTGATTGTATTGGCTGGATGTACTGCGGTTGAAGCTGCAGCTAAAGCAGCTGGTCATGATATTAAGGTTCCCTTCACACCCGGACGGACCGATGCCTCACAAGAAATGACCGATGTGGAATCGTTCGAAGTACTGGAACCACTTGTCGATGGCTTCCGCAATTACCAGAAAAAAACATTCACAGTTTCGGCTGAGGAGATGCTAATAGACAAAGCACAACTATTAACACTGAGCGCACCGGAGATGACCGTACTTGTCGGTGGCTTGCGAGTACTTGGAGCTAATGTTGGTCAATCGAAGCATGGCGAGTTTACAAAACAGATAGGCAAGCTAACCAATGACTTCTTTGTAAATTTGCTCGACATGAGTACAGTTTGGAAACCAACCTCAGGTGCCGGTGATACATTTGAAGGGCGTGATCGCAAAACCGGCGAACTGAAGTGGACAGGCACACGAGTGGATCTGGTTTTCGGATCAAATTCTCAGCTACGTGCTCTTGCAGAGGTTTACGCTCAAAATGATTCAAAAGAGAAGTTTGTGAATGATTTCGTCGCAGCATGGAATAAAGTGATGAATCTTGATCACTTTGATATTAGCTAAATTTCGTATTGAAGGCTTTATCTATTCATGACTAAGCGAAAAAAACAATAAACTTGCATTCGGTTTCAGCGGACGGCTTACCACCGCCGCTGAACCAAAAATTTAAAAGTATTTATTTCTCTTCTCCACACCACAAAATTTATTATTCCATTTGAGTCATTAAAAAACTTTTATCATAAAGAGTTTTAAATAAAAAATTATAACGCTGCGTAGAGTTATTATTGAAAAGATATAGACACTAATAAAACCCCATCAACCATAAAAAAGTTTAGTATGACTTTTAGTTTTGGATTTAATAATGAATAGATCCACCTAGATGATGTGCGTCACTATGGTTTCGCTTGTTCCATCCCAGCATTACGAAACAACAATGCTGAAGCTGACCAAAGAACTGCGAAGAATCCATTTACACCTAAGATCTCGACTACTGAACTTTCCGGAGACAGGTGCAAGCGGGCGATAAGTGCAATTACGACTATCAACACATGAGCGAATGCCATAGCAAACAACACACGAGACATTCCCTTTGGTTGTAACCGGGCGATTATAGCACCTAAGAAACCGACGGAAAGTACTCCCATATACATCCAGTTGGCAGGATTGTCCTCACTCCCGATTAGACCAACGGCAAGATTCGCCCAGACGAGGAAAAGCGCTGTCCCGACCGTAACGCCAACGGCAGCCCGGTACGTGATATTGTCCATCTTTCTCGCTACCATTCTATACGTGAAACCGGCGCCGAACAAAAGGGTCCAGGCAAATATGAAATCAAAAAAACTCCAGTTCACTTCACCTGTAAACAGCATTGCAGCAAATGGTAGGAGTAATACGAGAGCTGCCGGAATTGCAACGCTTATGGCAGAAAGAAGTGTGGAATTGGGCATTTTCATCGAATTGTAAAACTCACCTAGTAATTTCATAGTAATTACCTCCATATTTTTATTTGTTATTTGATTCTACTTTGTAATGCAAAGTTAAATGTTAAAAAAATTCATTGCTTGAATCGGTATTGACTTGTTTAATTGTATTAGCACTCATAATTATTTTTCTAATTCAATTATCCTTTCCGGACATAGCTAGAATTCTCAATTTCTTTCAATTCCATTACCTATTGGGAGGATAAGTGCTGCTTCCGAATTTGACCTCGTGTAATAAGATACCCTCCAGCACCTAATAAAATCAAAAGTAATGGAATTGCACCTGGTTCACTATCCTCATATATTTTCATCAGCATTGATAAGATCCCAATCACAATGGTTAGTACCGATATAAGTTCTTTTATTTTTAGCTTCTTACTGTTATCTGTTTTCATAAGTGTATTTATATCTATTTCTGCGTGTCTAATATATTTTTCAATACGTTAAGATGAACATCGAACGCTTTTTTACCCTCTTTGGTCATGAAATATTTTGTATTGGGTTTTCTGTCAACAAAGGATTTTTCAATCCCAATAAATTTTTCCTTCTCCAACATTTTAATGTGACTTGCCAGATTACCGTCGGATACATTAAGGTATTCCCGAAGTGAAGTGAAATCGAGAGAGTCATTCACCGCCAGAGCTGCCATAATCCCAAGTCTTATGCGGCTCTCGAATGCTTTGTGTATATCATCGAAAGATACTTTAGCACTTTTCACCGATCGTACCTTAAATACATATAAATGCCGTAAATAATATGGACAATTCCAAAACCAATAGACCAGAATATTAAACTATATTCAATGAAGTAGGCCCCAAAAAGTCCAAGTACCATCTGGACTATGCCTAACAACTTTACCTCGTCATATGTAAATTTGCCGGCATTAAATAAAGCAAGTCCATAAAACAGCAGCGTTGAAGGTGCCAGCAAACCTATTAGATCATTTGAAAGTAACACCAAAATGAAAATTCCACCCGTTAGGAGAGGAACTGCCATATTTGTAAGAAGTCGTCTCGATGTTGCATTCCATATTTTTTCACCTTTTTTATGAGACTTTTTATAAGAGAATAAAATTGCTGTTCCAATAGCCAGGATCAAAACTAATACGGCTATAATAATAACCATCGACAGGTCTGATAATTCTTGCGCTGAGTCGATGATGTTGTAGACGATTTTATCAGGATTAAAACCAAAAAAGTAATAAGCAATCCAGGCTCCTGCCAATGCATAAATACCAGCCATTATACCTGCCCAGCCGGAAAGTGATAAAAATTTGGAAGAACGCTCCATCATAGAGCGTATCTCAGCTAAATCCTCGATGTAATTCTGTTCTTTTCCCATACAAAGTTCTTTTTGTTGCAAAGTTATGACAAATCATAGAATCATACAATAGTTTCTGGAATTATTTATTTGGAATTTTCCACATCTTCAAATAAGAAAGCTCAATAGTATTGAAGTTGTAGCGGTTGAGAAAATGTGGGGAACCTAAATTTAGAATCTCAAAAACTAGATGTAACCATAGAAACTGATTGGAAGAAAAAGTTCATAATCGAATTATCATGCGCTTTAATTTGTAAGCGGGGAATCAGGGATTCTATACCATGTCTAAAATGCTCCGTTTTAACTCAAACACCCAACAATTCTATAAGTTGTGACTAAACTGTAACCAATTTATTTTCAGATGCATGAGACCATACTGGCTAAACTATTTTGGTTTCAGATGATGTTTTGAATAGCGACAAGCATTCGCAGAGAATTTCTTGACCATGTTATCATAATAACTGAAAATCATTTGCGAAAACTTTAACAAATATTTTCATTATTACAATAATCAGCGGACTCAACTGGGACTAGACAAGGATTCACCATAATCGAGAGAGGTTCCTGTAATTGGAAAGATAGAGAAAGTTTCTGTTGCCAATGGTTTGCACAACTATTACTTCAGAAAAGCTGCATAATTAATTTCCACATATTTTATTTCAATCTAAGTCGTATTTGATCTACCAAAGCTCATATCCTTTTTAACTAAAAAGGCAACCCGTCAAGAATTTTTTGACTAATTTATATTAGTACTTCTCGAAATCTATTATCCTTACAACTAACTGAAGCAATAATTATCTGAATATTCAGTCTAAATTTGAAGCGGATTGGATTTTGAATATGGACAGAACAATTTTTTTATAATCCAATAACTTGAACGGCAAATCCGCAAAGAAATACCAGAGCGCCCGCAAAAGCATGGGAGTACTTTTCGTATTTTTCTATTGATAGAAATTTGATCCCCTTTAAAGCCAGCATTACAATTATCAGCATTGTAAGAATTGTAGTTATTGCAAATGCACATGTAACAAGTATAAGTCCCCCAATTCCGATATTGACAGCAGGATACATTAAAATTGGAATTAAGGCTTCGCACGGACCAAAAATAAATATGGTAAATAAAATCCATGGAGTCAGACTCGCAGTTTTTGTCTCTTCATGAACGTGGCAATGGTCTCCGTGGTGAGAATGATTATGTTGATGCTTAATACTATCTGCATGGAAATGAAAATGAGTATGTTTTTTATTTTTGACAAAATAGCGTATTCCCCAGATAAAATAGATCAGTCCAAAACACATTAATGCCCAACCGGCAATATTGCCCCGCGCTGATTCAATATCTTCAAGAACATGAAGAGCCAGACCGAATGTAATGCCAATCATTCCGATTACAATGGAGCTTAAGACATGACCGGCTCCGGCGATGATTGTAATAAAAATTGTTTTTGTCATCGACCAATTCCCCGCTTTGGACATAGCTATAAACGGCACATAATGATCGGGTCCGAATATTGTGTGAAGAAAACCAAGTGATACTGCAGTTATAAAAAGTATTGAAAGTTCATTCGACATTTAGTAACCTCAAGTATTTATCTCTAACCAAAGGTGAAATTCTACTCAGTCTATTCAACATATCCTGGGAAGCTGTTCGCCGGAAATCATATCAATAATTCTTTTAGTACCGATAATTGTCTTCATCAAAACTCTTACAGAATTCTGATCAGTAACTTCACCGATTATCTGAGCATCTCTTCCCATAGGATGATTTTTAATAACACCGAGAACTTTTTCTGATTCACTTCTGGGTAAGCAGATCAATAATTTACCCTCGTTTGCTATATATAGCGGATCGAAGCCAAGTATTTCGCAAGCTCCTTTAACCTCTTCGCTAATTGGAATGTTTAGTTCATCAATTACGATCTCTTTTTTTGCACTTTTTACAATTTCATTTAATGCGCTTGCAATACCGCCTCGTGTTGGATCTCTCATCACATGAATATTTTTAGTAACCTTAAATACTTCCTCAACCAATCCATTAAGAGGGGCAGCATCACTTACAATTTTCGTTTCAAATTCGAGTGATTCGCGTGATGACATTATTGCTATTCCGTGTTCGGCAATTTTCCCGCTCAATATTATTTTATCGCCGATCGCTAAGTTCTTCGGAGAGATATTTACTTCATCATATACCAGTCCAATTCCAGATGTATTAATAAAAATCTGGTCACCTTTCCCTTTCTCTACAACTTTAGTATCACCTGTTATTATTTTCACCCTGGCGAATTCAGCCGCTTCCCTCATTGAAGCAATTACTTTTTTGAAATCTTCAATTGGAAATCCTTCTTCAATAATAAACGCTACAGAGATGTAAAGTGGTTTCGCTCCGGCACAAACAAGATCATTTACCGTTCCATACACAGATAATTTTCCAATATCTCCTCCGGGAAAAAATATCGGCTTCACTACATATGAATCAGTCGTGAATGCAAATCTTTGTTTGTTGATTCCAAACACGGCACTATCATGCATTACATCAAGATATTCATTCGAAAACTGGGGCTGTATCAATTTCGTGATTAAATCATGAGATAATATCCCGCCTCCGCCATGAGCAATTAATATTTTTTCATATTCACCGGAAGAAATCGGACAATTCAACTTTGCAGAGAGATTGGTATCATTCATATTTTGTTAATATAATATTATTGTCTATTGAAATTCGCCGTTTGCACTTTGTATTGATAATAAGCCGCACAAGCACCTTCTGAAGATACCATCGGAGCGCCGAGAGGATGTTCCGGATTACACTGATTTCCGAAAGCAGGGCAATCTATCGGTTTAGATATCCCCTGGAGTACTTCTCCCGAAATACACATGTTTGATTCAACAGTTGAAATATTTTCCAAGAAGAAAATTCTTTCCGCGTCAAATTTAGAAAATGATTCGGATAATTCTAATCCGCTATTAGTTATTAACCCTATGCCGCGCCAATTTCTATCAACAACATTAAATACATCGCGCATTATTTTTTGAGCATGTGTATTGCCTTCATTTGTAACTACCCGGCTGTATTGATTCTCCACTTCATGTTTATTTTGTTCTAGTTGAAGAACTGCATAGTAAATTCCTTTCATAATATCATAGGGCTCAAAGCCTGTTATTACGATTGGTACTTTATATCTATTTGAGATTTGATAATATTCTTTCATTCCCATTACCGTGCAGACATGTCCGGCAGCGAGAACTCCATCGACCTTATTTTGAGGAGAAGAAAGCAACAACTCAATTGCAGGCGGAACCAAGACATGCGCACAAAGAATGGAATAGTTCTCTAATTCCTTCTGTTTTGCAAGCCGTACTGCCATTGCAGTTGCCGGGGCAGTCGTTTCAAATCCGATTGCTAAGAAAACAATTTGTTTTACTGGATTTTGTTCGGCAATCTTAACTGAGTCAATCGGTGAATAGATTATTCGAACATCGCTTCCATTAGCTTTTATACTAAGCAAATCATTTTTTGAGCCAGGCACACGAAGCATATCTCCGTATGAAGTAAAGATAACGTCTTTCCGAGAAGCTATTTCTATCGCTTTATCAATAATCTGTAAAGGAGTTACACATACAGGACAACCGGGGCCATGAATCAAATTTACGTTGTGAGGCAGCAACGATTCGAGATTATATTTCATTATTGTATGTGTTTGCCCGCCACAGATTTCCATGATGTTCCAATTGTGAGTGGTAACTTCAAATATCTTTTGGGATATTATTTCGATTGTTGATGCATCACGGTATTCGTCGATGAATTTCATATCATAAAATATCTGTTTGAACAATAATCATATTCTTAATCTTCATCATACTCTTATTCTAAATCTGATTTACCATAATGAAATTAAGAATTAGAACAAGGAATAAATACTACACTTCATTTATTATTCTAAATGTTTCTTCCGCTTCCCTTGCATCAACCTTATTTAATGCGAATCCGACATGAACTAATACATATTCTCCTACTTCTGGATTTTCAATCCATGCAAGACACACTTCTTTTATTATTCCTCCGAAACTAACCTTGGCCATTTTAATTCCATCCTTCTCGTCTTCAATAGAAATTATTTTCCCGGGAATAGCAAGGCACATTTTATACCTCAATAAATATTTTTTTCTCTTTGTATTGAACTATATCAAACGATTCATATTCCAGATGACACGCTGCAATTTGTCCGAGTGATATTCCGCCATCATTAGTAGGAACTTTTTGATGAGTGTAAACCCTGAATCCTGATGAATTCAGCAAGTTAATCGTTCTACTTAAAAGAAAAATGTTTTGAAAACATCCACCACTCAACAGAACTTTTTCCTCTCCTATTAACTCACACAGATTTTGAATTACCCGCGCAAGCGTGTTATGATATTTGGCTGACATTTTTGAATTGTTTTCGCCTGCAGCAATATCTTCCATTATTCCTTCAATTATTGGCTGCCAATCGCAGATAAAAATGTTCTCCCCAAGAATTCTGAAACTATATTCGGCTGATTCATTCTTATCGGCAACAAATTCTAATTTCATTGCCGACTGACCTTCGTATTTCGAAATTTGTGATATACCGAGCAAAGAGGAAACTGCATCAAATAATCTTCCTGCGCTTGATGTACGATGCGTGTTAAAGTCTTTTTCAAGCACCTGCTTAAGTATAATTATTTCCTTTTCGTTAAATCTATTCCCGATTATCTCTTTCCATTTAGTAAATATTTCATCACCATACATTTCGTAAAGTATTCCTAAAAGAGCCCTTCTAGATTCCTTTGCAGATTTGTCCCCGCCTGGCAACGTGAAATTTCTAAATTGTCCTACATGCGAGAATTTATTATCATCAAGCAGGAAAAATTCGCTACCCCAAATATTGCCGTCCAATCCATAACCTGTTCCATCCCAAGAAATTCCCAAAACTTTTCCAGCAACTTGATTTTCTGCTTTGCACGATGCAACATGGGCAAGATGATGCTGAACGGAAATTGTCTGCACATTCTGACCTAAAGCATATTTTGTCGAGAGATATTCAGGATGAGAATCATGAATAATTAATTCAGCTGTGCAGTCATAAATGCTTGAAAGATCTTTAACAGATTCGCTGAAAGAATCATATGCAGAGGAAGTTGATAGATCACCGATATGCTGACTGATAAAAATATTTTCATCTTTGTTAAGAGCAACGGTATTTTTAAAATGTCCGCCAACCGCAATTTTTACGATATCACTCTTTGATCTATCAGTACCGGATTTTATTTGTACGGGAAATGGTGCATAGCCCCGAGCTCTTCTTAAAACCATTTGTCTATCATTAAATATCCTCACAATAGAATCATCTACATGCCGGGCTATCGTGCGATTGTGAACCAAAAAGTAATCTGCAATTGTACCTAACTTAATAAGTGCCTCTACCTCATTTATGCACATTGGCTCTTCTGCAATATTGCCGCTGGTTGCAACAATAGGAAAATTTAATTTTCTCATTATCAAATGATGTAACGGAGTATAAGGAAGCATAACGCCAAGGTATGGATTATCAGGTGCTATTGAATCACACAACAAAATATTGTCTATTTCAATCTTCTTTTTCAGCAAGACAATTGGTGATTCAGAAGAAAGAAGCAGACGCTTTTCAAGGATCGAAACTTCGACTAGTTCTTGTATCATTGATATAGATGGGAACATTAAAGCAAATGGTTTTTCTTCACGCTGTTTTCTAAATCGCAATTTTCGAACAGCCTCATCATTTCGAGCGTCAACAAGAAGTTGATATCCGCCAAGTCCTTTTAATGTAACTATTTTTCCATCACGAATAAGTTCGCATGATTTAGAAATTGCTTTTTCTTTTTCATATATTTTTTCACCATGGATATTCCACAATTCAACATGAGGGCCACAATTCTTACATGCGATTGGTTGTGCATGAAATCTTCTATCCGAAGGATTCATATATTCTTCATAGCAATCTCCGCACATCACAAACTTTTTCATCGAAGTGTTATTTCTATCGTAAGGGAGTGATTCGATAATAGAAAAACGGGGACCGCAATTTATGCAATTAATAAACGGGTAAAGATAACGGCGGTTGGTCGGATTGAACATTTCTTTTAGGCAATCATTACAGACAACTATATCAGGCATTATGAATGCTGTTTTTACAGAAGTATTTTCACTTTCACGGATTTCAAAATTTTGATATCCTACAGCGTCAAGAAAATTAAACTCCATACCGCAGATTTGGGCTAAATCGGGTTTATCTTGTTCGATCCTAATAATAAATTCATTTAGAATTTCTTTTGAACCTTCCGCTTCAATTAAAACTCCAAAACAGGAATTGCTGACATATCCAGTAAGGTGGAAACCACTTGCCAGCTTATAAATGAATGGCCTAAATCCAACGCCCTGAACCGCGCCGCGAATGATTATTTTAATTCTAGAATTCAATGGGAACTTACTTTGTTTATTAACCAGCAGCACCATTCTTCAATCCCTTCGCTAGTGGTGCATGATGTTTCAAATATGTGCAATTTAGGATTAATTTTTAGTGCGTTCGATTTTAAAGTATCCAATCTGCAATTTGTGTAAGGAATCAAATCAATTTTATTGATAATCAGATAATCTGATTTCCTAAACATAGCAGGGTATTTGAGCGGTTTATCATCTCCTTCCGTTACACTGAGTATAACAACTTTTTCATTCTCTCCTAAATCATATGCAGCCGGGCAAACAAGATTACCTACATTCTCTATTATTAATAAATCGCTCCCGGTATTTTGAATCTTGTCAAAAGCATCTCTTACAAGGTTTGCTTCAAGATGGCACGCTCCGTTTGTTACAATCTGAATGACCGGAATATTTAATTTGCTTATTCTTTGTGCATCCAGATCGGTTTGTACATCACCTTCTATTACAGCAATTTTTACTTTTCCTGTCAGCATTTCAATTGTTTTTTCTATTATACTTGTTTTACCGGAGCCCGGTGAGCTGAGCATGTTAATCACAAATATTTTTTTATTTCGAAATATCTCCCTGTTCTGCTCGGCGACTTGATCATTCTTTTCAAGTACTTTTCTTTCAATAGTTATAATGCTCATCATTCCTCCGGTTTATCATATAGCTCTATTTCAACAATTTGCATTTCATCTCCACCCGTTACTTCGATATCGATACTTCCACAATTTGGACAGACATTGTCAATCACATCGAGCAGAATTTCTTCCAAACAATTTTTACAGTTAATTATGATCGGAGCTCTCTCAATCACCAGCGTTGAATCATGCAATAAAGTATTTTTTACAGCTGCTTCATAACAATAGATCAATGAGTCAACTAGTATATTACTAAGTGTTCCAATTTTTAATTTAATGATCTTTACACGACCCGAATTATCCGGCAAGTATTGGCTGGCAATGTTTATTATCTCATTTGCCACAGAAAGTTCATGCATACATTAATCTTAAGTTAATATGTGATAATAGTGATTAATAATTATATCGCTCATTTTAATTTTCTTAAATATTATTACTCAATTCAGCTAGTATAATTCAAAATATAATCGGGTTGAAGCGAAAATTTTACACTAAAAATGCTTCCTTTACCCGGTTTACTTCGGACATTAATCTGTCCGCCGTTTTTTCCCACGATTTCTTTTACCATATTTAATCCAAGACCCGTACCAATCTGTTCCATTAGTTTCGCCTCTTTCGTCCTATAGAATTCCTGAAATATTTTCGGCAGATCTTCCTCCGCTATTCCGATTCCAGAATCTTTCACGATGAATTCGTAACCCAAATTCGTGATTACTAACTTGATCGAAATTTTTCCATCTTCCGGTGTGTACCTTATGGCATTGCTGATTAAATTACCAATTACTTTTTCCATTCCAGGTTTATCTAATTCGACTTCGAATAAAAGAGAAGGAACAGATATATTATAAAGAATATTTTTTTTCTTTGCGATGGTCTGATAAAGATTTGCTTGATTGAAAACCCATTCACAAAGATTAACTTTTTCCTTTATCACCTCTTTCATTTCGAGATTATATTGAGTAATAGTAATCATTTCCCGCACCATGTTTAAAACTTGATCGGTACGTTTCTCAGCACGTTCCAGCATATCCATTGCATCAGAGTCCAGTTTATTTTTACAAACATCTTTAACAACTCCGATTGTACTGTGTATAGCTGTTATTGGCGATTTAAGTTCATGAGCGGCATACCGGAAAACTCGGCCTCGCTCTTCCATTAATTTCTCGAGTTGTTCATTCTTTTGATCGATTATTGTTTTCATAGAACAGAAACGGACTAGAAAATTTGTGATGATATATATTGCTGCAATGCTTGTAAAATAAAAAGCGATTAAAGAAATAATAATTTTTGACAGAGATACCGGTTCGCGTTCTAGTTCGAACCGAGAAATCAATCCTGAATGTTCTGCGAAAGACAAAAACGTAAGAAGCAGCGCCGCAAAACCTGCATTAAAGTATGGAAGTTTAATACCGGGAAATAATATTCCGGAAAGTATTACATGAACAAAGTAAAGAAAGTAAAATGGATTATTGATACCTCCACCATAATGAAGCAGGAGTGCAATTATCAGAAAATCAATGAGTATTTGCACTTCGCAAAAAACCAATTCCTGGAATTCATTATTAATGGGGGCATGACGGATTATAAAAAAATAAATCAGATTGAGAAATATTAAAACGGATGATATCGACATCAACTGCGGATAACCAAGTTTGAAACCAAACATATACTGGGAAATAGGAACGGAAATATAAATTCCGATTGCGGCAAACCATCGTAAATTTATGAACCAGGCGATTCTTAAGCGTAGAGACTCTACGGTTTGAAACGGGAAAATCTTTTGTGATGCGGAGTGGTATTTCATAATATTAAGAGATTAGTGAGAACTATATTCATCAACAAAATTTTTTATTCCTTCCGATACTTCTTTACTCATTTCTTCACCGAAATCCGTTGAAAGCGGTTGAATACCGATGTAAAGGAATTTCATTTTCAGCGACGCAGCTAGATATTCTTCTATCATTTTAATTGAGAATGCATGTGTGCTAATGCTTACTGAATTCAATTGATCTTGCTCGATGAATTTTACTTCACCAGGGAACCCTCCGAATCTTGCAGCATCAATGAAGACAACTAGTTCAGGACCATACATGAGAATCTGTTCCAAATAATTTTCTGGATTGGTGCCTGAGTTAATAAAATTAGCTTTTTTAAAATAATCGGTTTCTTTAAGCAAGCTTAACAGCACTAACCCTGCTGAATCATCCTGCCGGTATTTGTTTCCCAATCCAACAAAAACCACTTTGGAGATGTCGGCTCCTTCCAATATTTTCTGCCAAGTATCAAAACTCATCCGCAACAACAATTTTGTAACGAATTTTCGGATGTACTTCTTTTATTTGATCTTCTCGCCGGATTCGGTCCTTGGGTTTTGAGGGCTCCAGATTGAAGAATTGTTTTTGTGTCAGCAGTAATAAATTTGGATGAGCATAAGCTTTACCGCCAAGTCGTTCTTTGATAAATAATAAATGATCGCGGCACGCGACAAACTGACCGCTTACTTCGCACAGCGCTATTTCCTTTTCGATAGATTCAAAATTTTCCGGAGCGCTAAGGTTCATAGTGGCTGTTGAGTGCTCATTTGAAAGTTGTATGCCAAGTGAGGTGATGCATTTTTCTTCGCACTGCCCGCAGTACATACACATAGTATAATTTACAGTTAATTGCCTTATCCTATTTACCAGATTATCAGTTATTGAAATCGCATTTGTGGGACAAACCTGTGCGCAAGTTCCACAACCAACGCAATAATCGGTATGATATTTCGGTTTACCTCTGAATTCTGTAATTGCGCTATAAGGTGTTTTAGGAAATTTCGTTGTATATGGTTTCGAAAAAAACGAAGTCAATGCTTCTTTCAATTCCCGTATTTTCGGTAAATACATTTATTCCTCCGCACTGCTAACGTTTAATTATTAGTTTCTTCCACAGAAGTCATATCAACTCCTTTATCCAGCAGTTCATTATCTTCCTGATATCTATCGATGATTGTTTCATCGCATAATTTAATTTTACTTCGGTGAGATGCGCGCGCAATCGCATGCGCAGCAACTGGTGATGTAAGAAAAATAAAAAATATTCCTAATAGCGCCTTAATGCCCAAATCAGAGAATCCATGGATAATCAAAACACCTAAAAGAATTCCAGCCGAGCCGAACGTAACGCATTTAGTTGCGGCTTGAAGACGGTTGTAAACATCGGGCAACCGGATTAGACCGAGTACACCGAAAAAATCGAATGTGATCCCCACACAAATTAAAACCATTCCAACAATTTCATTAATCATCTAGCCGCCTCCCTTCTAAAATTTTTGAGAACGCAAGTGAAGCAATGAAACTTAGAAGCGCCCATATTAATCCTATATCCATAAAAAATGATTGATCATAGAATAACCCGATCAGCGCGAGAAGGCCGATAATTAATACTCCTAGGATATCTACTGCTACAATCCGGTCAGCCGCACTTGGTCCACGCATTACACGGAACAGAATAAACAATGATAAAAAGAGAACAACATTTATCAACTTTATTAATAATGCGCCTTCGTAAACAAAAAAATTAAAATAAGTGCAGACACTTATGATGGTAATTCCGATTAACCAGCGAATTAATTTCATTCGAACACCTCAACCAGATTTTTCTCAAACTTACCGCCTATTTCCTTTGTTGCTTGATCCGTATCGATTGTGAATGTATCAATCCAATGGATATAGATTTCACCCGCTTGTTTATCAACATCAATCGTGAGTGTTCCGGGTGTAAGAGTAATTGAATTTGTTAGAACGGTAATAGCGATGTCTTTTGTAAGCCTTGTTTTTATTTTAACAATCCCCGGTTTTATAGGTAAATTAGGATGAAGCACAATATATGCTACATGGATATTAGCTTTTATCATTTCCCAGAGGAATTTGAATAAATAAATTACTGCTGATTTAAAACGCATTATTGGACTTTTAGATTTTTCAGTTGTGACAAGCATATGACCGGCAATTAAGCTAACTAGGAATGATATAACGATACCCGCAGCTACTTCTTCAAACTTTTTAATATCTGTTAAAGCAAACCAAATCAGTAATGAGAGAATGTAAACAGTTAATCTACTCCGCCACTTAATACTCATTTTACCTCCCCGTCATTAAATTGAAATACTGTGCTTTCTGTACAATTACATTAACAACAGGATCCAGTGTAACTTCTTTTATTCCCGGAATTATTAACAGACTTGTTAGCAGACATAGAAATGCAAGTAATATCATAGCTATATTCATCTGCCAACCGATTTTTTCTTTTACTATTTCAATTATATTTTCGCCTCTGAATCCGTATCTCTGTACTTTCATAAAGGACGCAAGTGTAAATAAACTTCCCACAACAGCAAAAAATGCAAACCAAAATTCACCTGCTTGAATAGATGCAATAATAATTATCAACTTGCTGAAGAATCCATTGAACGGCGGAATACCGGATATCGATAGCGAAGCTATCATTGACGTTTGGGCGGTCACGGGTAAAATCTTTACAACATTGCCCATCTTTTGCAAATCTCTTGTTCCGAGTGCTAATTCAACCGAACCTGCGTTATAGAATAACAACGATTTGAACATGGCATGATTAAATAAATGATAAACTCCTCCCAGAATTCCCAGTGGTGTTGCTAATCCTAAACCCAAGAGCATATAACCTATTTGACTTACGCTGTGATATGCAAGCAGCCGTTTTAAATCCCACTGACCTATTGCGAGGAAAACGCCTAATAAAATTGAAATTGCCCCGAGTATTAAAAATGCTTTTGTGAATATTATTGGAGCGTCAAGTACATTAAAAAATATTCTTATAATAACATAAAGTCCTAGAGCTTTGATCAACACACCTGAGAGCATTGCCGATATTGGCGCCGGTGCAGATGAGTGAGCATCCGGCAGCCATGCATGGAACGGCATAACTGCCGCTTTCAATCCAAATCCTACGAGGAATAATCCGCCAACCCAGAGAGTAATTTTCGGATTCAACAATTTTAATTCTTCCGCCACTTTAGCCATAGTCAAAGTGGATGTAGCACTATATAAAATTGCAATTCCTAATAATACTAATATTGACGAGACTCCGCCCATCACAGCATATTTGAATGCGGCTTCAAACTCCTCCGCCTTTCTACCGTAGGCAACTAATATAAACGCGGCGAAGAGAGCAATTTCCATAAACACAAATAGGTTGAATAAATCACCTGTAATAATCACTCCATTCATACCTGTAACCAGCAGCATAAATAACGAATAATATTTCCAATCCATATCGATATAACGGATATACTGGACTGAAAATATAATTGAGGTTAGAGAAATAATACTCACCATCACAAGCATGAAAGATGTTAGAGCATCCATCACGAGTACAATACCGAATGGGAATTTCCAACCGGACATATTGTAAATGAGAGTTTCTTTTTGAAAAATGATAAAACTATAAACCGATAAAACCAGAACCGCAATAATAGCTATCAGCGACAATGAAATTGCCCATTGATCTTTTTTGCCGGCAATTAACGAAATAAGAAATGCCGCTATCAATGGAATTATAATAAAATATGGGAGGATCATCCTGATAGCCTCCTTATTTTTGTAATATCAAATGTGCTATATTTTTGAAATAATTTAATTGCGAGAGAAACGAGTAAAGCAGTAGTTCCAAGCTCAATTACAATGGATGTAAGTACAAGCGCCTGCGGTAGTGGGTCAACCATTGGCTGAATACACTTGCCTTCGCTGAGTATCGGGTAGATTGCCCCAGATTTATATCCCACGAATACTAAAAAAAGGTTAGTTGCATAACCCATAATACCAATCGAGAGAATAATTTTTACAATGTCACGTTTTGTTAGAACTCCATAAAGTCCCACAAGGAAAAGTGCAAAACAAAGCAGATAAATTGTCATTATTCGTCCTCCTCTTCAGGATTAATTCCGGCAAGAAGCCAAACAACAAGGAATAGAGATATTCCCACTTTTATACCGATGAGAATATTAAACACCGGAATAACACCGGCACTATATAATTCGAATAGATCTCCCTTCGATAAAAAATTGGCAAGAAAAGCGCCACCCAATGATATACCTAAAATTCCAACAACAAGAAAAACCGTTACGCTTGATGATTCGATATCGTGCAGCAACTGGAAATTAAGCCACTTTTCTGTAAACTCTTTTCCGTATGCAAGCATTACATTTAAGAATGCGAGTGCGATTACAACTCCTCCTCCAAAGCCTCCGCCAGGGGTTAAATGACCATGCACAATAATATAAATTCCGTAAAGAATTATTAACCATACGCTTATTCGAGTAACAGTTTTTACAATTATGGACATACCTTTGTCAGTTTTCATCATCATCACCTGCTGTTACTTTTTTTACTTTGGATTTGATTCGGAGAATAGTGAATACACCAAGTACCGATGTAAATAAAATCGTTATTTCACCAAGAGTATCATACGCGCGGTAATCGAGAATAATTGCTGAAACGAAGTTTGCTGCACCCGTTTGCTCTACACCGTTATCAATGTAGTACTGTGCGGTCTTCATCAATGGCTCGCCAAATGGCGGCAGCAGTTCGAATAATTTAATACTTAGTAGAAAGACAGCGCAAAGAGTAATTACTGTTATACCAATTAAAATTTTATTCACTATCCTTGGTTCCTCTACATGGTAATCTTTTTTAATGAATGCGCGGATGAGAATGATTAACGCAAATATTTCGAAAAGAAATTGTACGATTGCCAGGTCCGGAGCTTGCAAGAAGAGAAAAGAAAGTGATACTCCCAAACCGACTACACCAATAGCAATTATTGAGGAAAGGATATCTTTAATTTCAAGCGAAATGATTGAGCCGAGAATCATAAATACAAGAATAAATGTCAACCATGTTTCAATAGGCATTTCTACCTCCGTCATTTTTCTTTGAGTCTTTGTAGTGTTTTCTTTTGCCACAAAAGCACTAAATCACAATAATTTTTAAATCAGCGCTATAAAAACCAATAGACCGATAATTATATATAAAATGTATAGCTGTAACTGTCCTGGATGCCCTTTTTGCAATACTCTTGATAAGGCAAATGTTGATTTGGAACCCATCTCATAAATATCAAAGTATTTTTTCTCCGCCATATCATAAATGGTTTTTAGTGGTTTCATATTTCTTATTTCATTATAGAATTCCGTTCCTGCAACACGGAATTTTTCCAATGGTTCCGAACCGCCTAAATACACCTCATCATACCTAACCTTCTTTGTGAAAAGATAAATCCCCATTCCAACTATAAACCCGATTAGGAATAACATTACAATTAGCTGGGGAATATATAATCCGAGAAATTCTGGAACGATTATTCCGTTACTTTCAATGGCCGGAAAAATAATTTTTGACAAAGGGAATCTCAGTGCAAAAATTCCAAATCCAATACAAAGAAGTGAAAGCGCAGAAGTTGCAAGCCACTGATTGATAGGAGCTTCTTTGACATCGTCATAAATTTTTGGACGCCGGCCAAGATAAATAGCATGTAAAAATTTCATGAAGCTCGCCAGAGTCAATGCGCTTCCAAAAACTGCAAGGATTATACATACTAATAACCATAACTGATAGACCGGCTGCAGCAGCGCTGCCTTTTCAATTAGTCCTTGATAAATCATCCATTTAGAGAAAAAACCATTAAAGGGAGGTATTCCAGAAATTGATAACGCACCTATCAATGCCATCACAAAGGTGATTGGCATTTTTTTGCCAAGTCCACCTAGGTTATCGAGTTCAGCAGTTTTCGTTTGTTTTTCAACAGAACCAAGAGTTAAAAACAAATCCGATTTATAAATAGTATGATTTACAAGATGGAATAACCCTCCGGCGAAAGCGAGAGCACTTCCGCTTCCTATACCCATTATCATATATCCAACCTGACTAACCGCATGATACCCGAGCAATTTTTTACCATTGTGCTGATTCATCGCCATCATTACAGCAGTAATAACTGTAAGAGTACCGAGAGAAATTATTATCATGTTAACAAGAAGTCCGATCTCAAATAAAATAGTTACCATTAAAGTTAAAAGATAAATTCCCAACAATTTATCGAGAGAAGCCGGCAGAAATGCTGCACTTTCAATCGGTGCATCTAAGGCAAAATCGGGAACCCATGTATGAAATGGAAATCCGCCCGCTTTAGCGAACGCAGCTATCAATAAAAACGTCAGGGCGATTATTGAAGCAGGATTGTCCAATGCTGTCTTCAATTCAAAAATCGACCAAGAAGTAGTTCCCTTTAATAACCAGATAATTACAAATCCCATTATCAATAGAGCATCGCTGCCGCCGATAATTATAAATGTTTTTTTTGCTGTCTTCGGCGCTTCTTTTGTTTTACCAAGCAATCCAAATAAATACAGTGTAAGTCCTGACAATCCCCAAAAAATTAAAAAGCTGAATACATGATTGCTGAGTACTACTCCGTTGCAAAATGCTACCGTCAGCGGGTAAAGGATGAAAAACATTTTTTCGATTGAACTTTCAACTCCTTTTAATGAGAAAAATAATATTATAAAACTGAGAAGCTGGATGAAGATGAGTGAGAAAAATCCCATCTGTGAAAAGGAAAGAATAAGTGTATCGAAAAATGCGAAGGGGGCGTTATCACCTAGATAAACAAGGTAAATCAAATAAAAGTTAATGCATAAGCTTACAACTGCAGATAGCTTAGCTATAACTCGCGGCAGTATTATATTAATGATTCCTGCCGCAAGAGGAATGAAGATCAGTAACAACAAATTATTATAAACCATTAATTTGCCTCCTGAAGCTTTCTGTTTTTTCTCTCGAAATTTTTAGCAAGTCATATTTTAAAGGATCATGATTTATATCGATAAATTTCAGCGATCTCTCTGTACAACAATAACATGGATCAACTGCAGCAAGAGTTATCAATGCATCTGCTATGGGTATTCCTTTGCATGATGCTTGAAATGTGGGAATGTTAACATAACTTGGGGCGCGGACCTTATGCCTGATTGGTCTGTTTGTGCCGTCAGTTCGGACATAATGAAATACTTCCCCTCTAGGGGCTTCGTATCTTCCAATGCCTTCGCCGGGTTTAATTTCTTTAATATCATTTAATATTGGACTATTGTTCTCTGCAAGTTTATCCAAACATTGTTTAACAATTTTGATAGATTCAAAAGTCTCGAGTACTCTCAATACAAGTTTGTCGTAAACGTCCCCGTTCTGAAGAACAATCACTTTGAAATCAACCATTCCATATGCGTCTTTTGGATCGGTCTTTCGAACATCGGCTGGTATGCCTGATGCGCGGGATGTTGGACCAACTGCACAGAAATCAATTGCAGCTTGTTTGGTTAATACACCCACACCCTTTAATCTTGATTTCAAAACAGGATCGTCGTTAACTGCCTTGGCAATCATCTCAAGTTTGGTTTGAATCATATCCAGATTTTTTGCGAGTTCTGAAATCTTTGCCGGTTCAACATCTTTGGATACTCCTCCAACTCTCATCATACCGTAATGGTTTCTATTGCCCGAAATAACTTCAAACATTTCGAGAACCGGCTCGCGGTATTTCCAAGCCCACATCCAAACAGTATCGTACCCAATGAAATGTCCAGCTAATCCAAGCCAAAGTAAATGACTATGAATTCTTTCAAGTTCCCCGATCAATGTTCTTATATAAGCGGCTCTTTCCGGAATTTCAATATTATCAACATCTTCAATAGCATGAACGAGAGCAAGAGGGTGCGAAGTGGAACAGATTCCGCAAATACGTTCAACAAGAAAAATTGATTGTGTGAAAGTCTTTTGCTCGGATATAAATTCGTGTCCGCGGTGCATCCAGCCAATATCGAGTTCGATGTCGACAACAGTTTCACCATCGACTGTAAGTGTAAAATACTCGGCTTCTTCAAGCAGTGGATGAAATGGCCCGACCGGTATAACATTTTTATTCATGCTCTACTCTCTTGAATCTGAATTGATTTTTTCGCTCTGCTCCTTTTGGGTGATCGCCAATCATTAACGGTTCGAGACGGGGATGCCCAATGAAATTAACTCCCCAGAAATCGTGAATTTCTCTCTCAATCCATTCTGCACCAATTACCAGCTGTGTAATTGAATTCATTGTTGGATTATTTTTATCCGGCATTATAACACGAGGACAAAAGTATTGTCCCGATTCATCATGTGAGAAATGATAAAGAACTTCAACATGATGATATGTTTCCATTCCGGTGGCAGTCGATAGCCGGCAGCCTAAATCGTTAATCAGATGATTTACAACTTCGAGAAAGTCTTCATTCTTCACATTGAAATAGAGACGTTCATGCTTGTCAATTATTTTTTCGATTTTACTTTCAAACTTTTGGAGAAATTTTTCTTTTTTATCCATTGAGTACTCCTATAAGTTTTGCTACTCCTTCTATCATGGCTTCTGGCTTTGGCGGGCAGCCGGGGATATACATATCAATTGGAATAACATCTTCTCTTTTCTCAACAATATTATAGCTGTCGTTGAAACAACACCCGCCTGAAGGACAAGTTCCAACTCCAACAACAAAACATGGTTTTGCAGCTTGTTCATAAATCTTTTTTACTCTGGGTGCAACTTTTTGATTTATTACTCCCGAAAGCAGAATTACATCAGCATGTCTAACCGAACCAACGAGTTTAATTCCTAATCTTTCAATATCATATTTCGGAGTGAGTAAATCGAGTATTTCGATATCGCAGTTGTTACATGGAGATGCGCTCATGTGAAATACCCAAATTGATTTTGCCAGTCTCTTGTTGTACCAGCCCATTTATTAACCTCATCTTTTATTTGCCACAAAGTCACCAGGACACGAAATAATAAAACTTTGTAACTTCGCGCCTTATTGGCTATTTTATTAATATCCAAACACAGCAAGAATAATTGCAATAAATGCTAAAGGTGTTGCTATTTTCCAGAAAAAATGAAGTGCTGTGTCAATTCTAATTCTTGGATTAGTATTTTTTATAATTATCATCAAAACAACTATTGATAGATATTTAAGTACGGCCCAGAGAATTCCGATTCCAATTAATTCGAACCCTCCCCAAAAGAGAAGAATGAGTAAAAACGGAAAAGCCACGTACATCATTAGTTGATTTAATTTCCAGAAAGCCAGAGGCGGACCACTATATTCCATTAGCGGACCTTCAACCAATTCTGTCTCTGCTTCGGGGATACTAAACGGTGTTAAAGCCATCTTTGCCTGGATGCATAATATCCCGATAATAAATGCAATTAATCCGGAGAAGGAGCCAATGAAAGCACCATTTGTAACTTGAGCCATTAAGATGGAATCGAGCTTAATTTGATAACCGGATTTGATTATAGGGACCAGGCATATTAAAATGAACGCAAGCTCATCCGCAAGAAGTAATTTGATCTCCCTGCCTGCACCTACACTCGAATAAACATTTCCAGTTGATGCGCCTCCAAGGATTATCATCACTGAATAAATCATCAGCAAATACATCACTACTATTATATCGGCGCCCAAATCATATTGATAAAAAAGTGCCGTTCCGATAATTGCAGAGATTAAAACCATTACTCCGAATGCAATAAATGGTGCAACAATAAAAAGTGAATGAACTCCTTCTTTAACAATGATCGTTTCTTTTCCGAGCAGTTTGAAAAAATCATTAAAATTTTGAAACAGCGGCGGACCTACCCGGTAAGTAAATCTGGCCGTAACTTTTCTATCAACCCAGCCAATCAATAAACCAAGAACAGATGTAAATAATAATCCCGGGAAAACGAGTAAGTAAAAAACGAATTCCGGTTTCATACTCGTTCCTCCTTCATTCTCCAACTCGGACTTTTCACAGCGACATTTTCACCGCAGAAATAAACATGATTCTTTTTATCTTCATTGACCATAGCTACAATTTTCAAAGTGTTTGGCGGTGCGGTTTTTACACAGAGCGGCTGGAAGTCCGGGTCAGCTTCAAACTGATTAATACAGAAATCGCAATTGGCAGAAATATAATTTATTACTTCGGGGAAAATTGTTCCGAATGGACAAGCAAGAACGCAGCTTTTGCAGCCGACACAACGCATGTTCCATCTTTTAATTACACCAGATTCCAGATGTTCGAGCGCATCTTTGGGACATGCTGCAACACAAAAAGCATCTTTACATTGTCTGCAGTAGGATGCAAACTCTGCAATTTCAAGTAATGAAAAAGCACCATGATTCTTTCGATGATATATATATTCACATTCAATTTCTTCAGCTGAAATACCGGAATCAATAAGTGCAGGAATATCAATCAATAATTTTTTTAATCCCATATCTCCTCCTCATCCTTAATTTGGTTGTAGGTAAATACAGGTCCGTCTTTGCAAGCGAAGTAGGGACCAATAACACAATGCCGGCATTGCCCAAATCCACAATACATTTTCTTTTCCATGGAGAGATAGAGGTTTTCTTCTTTATAACCGTATTTAAGCAAATCAAGAGTTCCGAATTTCATCATAATGGGAGGACCACAGACAACAGCCGGATTGTTTTCTGGATCAATATTTAGCTGTTTGAGAAGAACCGTAACAACTCCAACATCTTCATTCCATTCTTCTCCTTCGGGAACAACATCAACAGAACGTATGAATTTAACTTTAGGATATTTTCGCCATCCGGTAACTTCATCTTTATAGATGCAATCCTTCGGAGTTTTAGCTCCAGCATAGAAAGTTATGCTATTATACTTTTCCACTTCATGAAGTAAGGTTAAAAACAATGAGCGTAAAGGAGCCAATCCGCATCCGCCGCCTAGAATTAATAAATCCTTACCTTCAAATTTTTCTAATGGGTAATGTGAACCATACGGACCCCGCAAGCCGACAATATCCCCAATTTTTACCTTATGCACATACTCGGTAACAAAACCGGTTTTCATAACCGTCACATCGAGAGTCTCGTCGATAAAATGCGAAGAGGAAGGAGTAAAAGGTCCTTCACCTATTCCGGGAATTGTAAGTTCAATAAACTGCCCGGTTTTAAATGGAAATTTTCGTTCAGGCTTTAGTCGAAGAGTTTTTATTAGCGGCGATTCCTGAATTACCTCGTAAACTTCGGCGGGAACTACCTCATAAGGATTAACAATCGGTTCGGCAACTTCTTGATTAAATTGATTCATCCGGTGATATCCTTTTTTAATATTGTTTCAAAATCTTTATTGTTGAATCACTGCGCAACTTCAGAAAAATTTTCAGCAGTATTTTTCACAACTTTCATAAAACTAATTTTACCGGGACACGCTTCAGTGCAACGTCCGCATCCAGTGCAACCATATAAACCGAAGTTACTTTTCATATATAGATACTTACAGAGATAACGATTTCGGAACCGTTCAAACATTTTTGGCCGCGGCGTACCTCCACCGGCTACCCGCGCATAACCATTCCATTGACATGAGTCATAACTTCTTACTTTCATAAATTCTTGTGCTTCTGTTTCATCATTCAAGATAAGGCAATAACAGGTAGGACAAATATTGGTACATGCACCGCATCCGACACATGAAGTTGATTCATCCTTCCATAATTCCAGATCACTCAATTTTAGATTTATAAAATCCCTCTTCGCACGTAATGATAAATTACGTTCTTCGAGGGATGCGAATATTTTTTCACGCTTTTTTTGAATCTCAGAGGTGTCCACATCTTTGCAAGTCTCAAACCCTATATGGGAACTCATAGTAACGAGAAATTTTTCACCTCCGGGACTTCCAGCTTGAAGAAAATAATTATCATAAATAGAGCTGATATTAATGTCAAAACCTTTACCGGGATAAGGTTTACCATCCATTAGGTTGCATGAACAATTCTCTCCTATCTCACCACAGTCGCTGCTGATGATTAAAGTATTTTCCCTCCAATGTTTGTAGCCTGGGTCGATAAAATTTTTATTTATCAAAGCAATGTCAGTTAGTTCAAGGGCTTTCAAATCGCATTGTTTAACACCAACAATAATTCTTTTAGTGTTTCTAGTTTTTTCTGAATTCATTGATTCACGAACCAAATAGAAGAGTATTTTAATTGGGTCGACTGTTCGAAAAGAATCAAGAACAATTTCGTTGTCTTCTGATATTCTGTGAAAATAAGTATGCCCGTTCGTGGAATATTTTGGTTTTGCGGGAACAATTACTTCAGAGAATCCATCAATCTTTTCTTTATCAACTTTTTTAAGAAAGGAAATAAAATCATTAGCTTTTACTATCATTAAAGTTCTCCGATAATTTATAAATACTCGGATTAAATCATCATTCAATCAGAATAACAACTATATGAACAGTAAACGGCCAAGAATATTTTTGTGCAATTAGCGAAGAATGAGTAAAAATTTAATATTTATTTTTTTGCTACATTCTTATGAGAGGCCTGTTAATAATAGTATACCTAAAATCTCTTCCATACAAGGCCTTGCGGAAAATGCAAGATTGTTGAACAATTCGAATGAGGTCTATAGTGAATTGAGATATAAGAGTTGATAGAATAAAGAGAAGGGGAACTAAGTATATTACATAACAGGTCGTTTCGAGGTGAAGAATTCTTTCAGGTAGTGCCATAAAATGAAAATCAGAATATGTAATAATTTATTATAATTAAAACTATGTCCAATTTCGAAAGAATTTTGATCACAACAATAACAGCAATTGCAACTTAATTTATTCCGAGAATAATATCAACTTTTTTTATATGGAAGCGTACCCGATTGTGATGGCTCTTTTAAAATGTAAGTAATTAAAACTCCATAGAAATGTCATAGATAGATGTCGCTAGTTACATCATCATCAACCATCAAGTCTATAATTTTGAAATAATAACACCTTTTTGCACTTCGTGATAAGGAGTATTGATCATAGATTTTTATGACCAAAATATAACCAACAATCTGTCGTGTTTGAAAACCATGTGATTATTATTAATAAAAAGCATTTGCGATAACTTCTAAAAGAATATTTTCATTACTATTATAATCAACGAACACATCTCGGGTTGAATAAAGACTCGCCTGAGTCTCGTCCGGTGCAGATAATTTGCAAAATAGAAAAATTGGGTGTAGCGAACGGACTTCATAATTACTATTACCGGCAAGCTGCTTAAATTATCCTTTCAGATTTCCTTCCAACCAAGTCTTAACTGACGGATACATTTCTATATCAATTTTCTGTAAAATCACTTCTGTTATGTAAATTCTAGAATAAAATTCTCTCTTTGCGACCTAAGTTTTTGGTTCACAACCATCAGTATCATTTCAAAATTCAGATTAATCACTTAATTTTCACTTCGGATTGAGTTTTGACTAATGACAGGTGTCATTCAGGAGAACAGAAGTTAAGAAAAAAGCCCAAAATCGTAAGATCTCAGGCTTTTATTTTAAGGGCGGAGAGTCAGGGATTAATTTTATTGATCCCTAGAGGGAGAGGTTAAAACAAATGATGCCCGTGCCGCTGCGCGGCACTCCTTTTATTCATAGCGATTGTAAACAAGTTTACATCGCCATAAAACAAAAAACCCCGAATTACTTCGGGGCATTATTTGTTTTGCGGAGAGTCAGGGATTCTGTGACACCTATAAAATGCTTCGAATTTAGCTTGTAATCGCAGCTTTTCAAAATGTTGTGACCAAAAAGTGACCAAATTATTTACAGACGTATAAGATTAAACCGGTAAAACTATAATGGTTTCACATATTGTTTTAACCAACAACAAGCTATTGATTACCCGGTGGTCAATACAAAAGAAATTTTAAAACATCCAGAGATTTTAAATGTATATTATCCCCGCATACTAATTCAGTCTGATTTAAAATGACACCTTTATAGTTATTCAAATTCAATGCGGTATCAAATCCACTCATTAATTTTATTATTAGTTCATTTTCACAAACCTGTATATAAACATTAATCCGCTCATAGAATTCTAAAATAAAGTTACCTACATTTATTTTATTTGTACTTATAAGAATGAATATTTCATCCCTTTTTAGGTAATAATTTGCATTTGTTTTTAAATTATACTTTCCTTCAATTTGAGTCGTTCTATTTCTGTTCTTAATAATTTTCCAATTCAATATTGATAAATCGTTTGTCTCTGAATCAATAATCCTTGTTTCAAAATTCTTAAACGGATAAAGCAGAGTTTCGAAGATGTAATTATTTTTTTCATCGGTGATAAATGCACTTGAACCCTTGCCTCTGAATGAGTTTTTCAAGATCCTATCAGGATTTTGACTTAACTGAACAATATCAAGACCGGCTCCATTTTGAAATGTTGATCTAATATGTTTATTACCTTTTTCAGAATCGTAGTGACCCTGCCAGATCTGATAATAATTGTGATTACTGGAGCTGAGGAACTTATCGCGCACAACCCAAAATCCGTCCTTAATAAAAAACACCTCTCTTGAATATTCTACGCCAAGAGAATCATAACCGTTATGGGCTCCGCAATAGTAATCCAGATTATCATCCGAAAACCAGGCTAACGTTTTCGGTAGAGGAATAAAATTCCATTTACCGAAACCGGATTCTCCTTGATTCTTTTTCCATCCTCTTGCCTGGGGAATTGAATCAACTATTGCGACATTTTTAACAAAAGAGTTTTTAAAAAATTCGTAATCAGTTAAATTATATCTCACCTGATAGTTTGGAAGGATCTGATTGCCATAAGCATATGCAGTTATTCCGAGCATATCGCCATGTTGATGATCCGGTTTCTGTTTCGATAGCCCTGCCGTTATAATCAAATGCCGGTCGTTCTCTTCCCATCCGTCGCGCATAACATAATATCCAGTTTCCTCGAGCGATTCGGATCGATAACTGGGTTTTCGTCCTTTGTCATTCAAAAATTCCGACTGAGGTTGAGTAAGAAACCAGGAGAGTTCCGCACCCGTGCTCTCGGAAGCGAAGTAGCGGTAAACAGGATCGGCAAAAAGGACTGCTCCTATTGTCATCGCATTTCTGATCTCGTTATACTCACCCCATGGTAGATCAGTATCGTCCTGAAGCACCGGCAGCTTTTTTCCCGGCTGAGCCATTTTAACCAAGGCATCGAACATTGAACGGAAACGTGTCTTGAATTCCTCTGGCAAATCGACTTTGTTGATCAGTCCAAGCTGATAGACATAAAAGTAGTTGTCGATATCACCCATATGATAGTGAACCGATCTCTCGAATTGAAAACCATCGTCGTTTACTTCTCTTTGAAGGTGCAGAACCAACCCGTCCAGAGCCATTTTTTGCCAATCGCTGCTTGGTATAAATTCAGGGAATAGGATTGAAATGAGAAAGAGCGCCGTCAATCCTTTCGTATGATGATTACCATAGTTGAATTTCTTGGCGCGCTTCGCAATTTGAGCTCCGGTATGAAGAAACGTCCGGATCAATTCGATCTGATCATTCTGTGAATACTCTTCGCTTGCAAGATAAATGGAATGAACAAAGAGCCAGTTCTGAATTCTGTATCCCGCATGGAATACTTCGTAAATCGCATTTCCCTTGTCATCATATTTTTTCCCTTTGAAGGCTTCGTTAAGCGACCGGGCTTGTTCTACAAAATATTTTATTCGATCTGATTTTTCATCCTCATAATAAAATGAAAAAGCAGCGTTAATTGATTTGTGTTGTCGGGCAAGATGTCTCAATTCATATGCAGTTACATTTTCACCCTTTAGATTTTTAGAAGGTAATTCCCATTCTGCTGTGGCAGGAAAGAGAGAACTATGTTCGTCAGCTCTTCTTATATGAGAAGATTTTTCATTTGGATATTTTTTCGAATATACTGAAAAACGTTCTCTGAAATTTTCCCAACTGAAATAATATCTCTCGGAGAATTTCTCTTTGAAATAATCCGTTAATAACCTGATCCCCTTTTCCGTATTCCCTCTATCCCGTTCAATGTAGACCTGATCTAATTCAGGAAGACCGGGCTTAAGCGAATAAAGTAGATCTTCATCAGAAGGAATTTTATCCGGGATTATTTTATTCACCTGCGAAAATGAATAAGAGCTTAAGATAAGAACTGAAATGAATAGTAATTTTTTCATTTAAGACTTTCCCTGCAAAGAATTGGAAATCACTTTAACCAAACATCTGTTCTGAACGGTGAAGCAGGAAGTCCGGCTTTATTATAAAGATTACAATTCGGATTATCACCCCATGCATACCTTACAGCAGCCGGTTTATCGACAAGATCTGACCATATTACAACTTTATTATTTTCAATTACTGCTTCGGCATCAACAAATTCCTGGTCTTTGTAAGCAATGCGGAAGCCCTTTAACTTACCATCACCCTTTGCAGTTAATCCTTCGCTGAAATCGAATTCCAGAATAATTTTATTATCATCGATACGATATGATTTATAGATCGGTCCGGAGAAAACCAGATTTTTCTTACCATAAATATTTGCGAGTGCGATCAGTGCAAGTCTGTAACCGACATCGGTTTTGTTCTTCGGATGGAGATCCATCGGATCGCCGACATCGATAGTTACAGCCATTCCTGTATTAGGAACCGAAAGAGTATTAAGCTGTGCTTCTCTTAATTCAGGCCAGCCGCTGCCGAATGGCTCCGGCTCCCTTGCAAAATTCGGAAGCTGAACAAAATAGAACGGGAATTCTCCTATATCCCAGAGATTCCTCCAGTTTTTAATGAGCGCGGGAAATAGTTTTTTATATTCACCGGGTCTTCCGACATTTGATTCCCCCTGGTACCAGATCACTCCCCTGATACCATATGGGACCAGAGGATAGATCATTCCGTTATAGAGTCCATAAGGCGTATTCCTGCCGCCGGGAGCCGTGGGAAGTCCGGGTTTTCTCGGAGGAGCAAATCCGAGCGATACCGACTTTGAAGAATCCTCTTTCCACTTCAGCAGCAGTTTTTCTTTATTCAGATTATAATCGTTTAAAACCCCCGGATACTCTTCAACAACTCTATTCCATCTTTCAAACACTTTATTAAATTCAGTATCGGACTCAAGAATTTCTTTCGAAATCCATGCTTCAATTGGAGTTCCACCCCAGGATGAATGAATCAAACCTACAGGAACATTTATTTCTTTTATCAGATTTTTTGCAAAATGGTAAGCAACTGCCGAGAAATTTTTTACATTTTCCGGTGAGCAGATCTCCCAGCGACCTTCACAGTTCTCTACGGGAACCGGAGAGGATTTATGAGCTACTGTAAATAGTTTTATACGGGAGTCGGTTGCTTTTTCAATCTCGTCATCTCCGTTCAATGATTTTCTTAACTGGAATTCCATGTTGCTTTGACCGGAGCAGAGCCAGACTTCGCCAATCGAAACATTTCGGAATACTAACGTATCCTTACCCGCTGAAACAGTTAATACATTATTTTCACCAGCTTCCATTTTATCAAGAATTATTTTCCACTTACCTGATGAATCTGTTAAAGCCGATTTAACCATTGAATTAATTTTCACTTCAACCCCGGTTCCCGGAACTGCATTCCCCCAGACAGGTAGATTCATATTTCTCTGCAGAATCATATTGTCTGAAAAAAGAGAAGGGAGCTTCAAAGCAGACTGGGCCTCAGTATCGAACTGTAAAATGAATAGAATTACCAGAACAGATGAAAATAAAAACCGCTTCATAGATATCCTCTTAATTAACTCTTTTCAACAGGAGAAATATTTTTAGCTAAAGTATAAATTGCCAGCACACCAAGCGGTACGAAGACCGCGATCATAACAAATATCGGTATGTAGGAGATCTTAGATACAACGGGCACGAGAAAATTCATTATGATAACAGCAAAGACTCCCACCATTCCTCCCAAACCGGCAAGCGATCCCACTGATTTACCGCTGAAAAGATCGCTCGGGATTGTCTGAATATTACCGATTGCAAATTGGAATCCGAACAGTACGAATGCAACAATGATAACAAACTTAAGAGGTGTATCGGCAAAGAATATTGTTGCCAGCAATCCGGTAAACATCATAGCGGCACCGATTACAATAGCAGTTTTCCTGGCTCTGTTAATTGTAAATCCTTTTACAATCAATTTACCTGCATAATAACCACCTGATAAACTTCCGATGGCAGCGCCAACATACGGAACCCATGCAAAAAATCCGATCTCCTTAACATTGAAACCGTATACATCAGCAAGATAGAGAGGCATCCATCCTACGAAGAGCCACCAGATCGGTTCAAGAAAAAATCTGGACACCAGGACAGCCCACGATTCCCTGAACGATAAGATCTGTTTAAGAGTAAGTCCTTTTCTGCCCGGATCTTTTTTATCGAGTGCGTGCTGGCCTTCGAGAATAAACTCTTTTTCCTTTTCTGTAATCCAGGGATGCTGCGAAGGAAGTTTTTTATTGATTATCAGCCATGGAATGATCCATAATATTCCGAATGACCCGACAATCATAAATGTTGTCTGCCAGCCGAATGCAGCCCATAAAGTTGCGATTAGTGGAGGTGCTATTACGGATCCTATCGATGCGCCGGAATTGAAGATCCCCTGGGCAACAGCACGTTCCTTAATCGGAAACCATTCTGCATTGCTCTTAACCGCGCCGGGCCAGTTACCGGCTTCACCGAGTCCGAGTGTTATTCTCAAAAACCCGAATGAGAAAATACTCCGTGCGAATGAATGTAAAAATGAGGAAATACCCCAGAGTGTTATGGTCATAACATAACCGATCCGGGTTCCAACTTTATCGAAAATCTTTCCGGATAGGAGCTGACCGATTGCATAAGCAACCATAAAGAGGTTGAGTATAATCGCATAATCACCTTTGTCCATTCCCAGGTCTTCGGAAATACTCGGCCACATGAGACTAAGAGAACTTCGATCTATATAATTGATTATAGTAGCAAGTGCGATTAAACCGATAATCCACCAGCGGAGACCTTTAATTTTCATTTTGATTTCCCGATTAGTTAAATAATTATTTTGTATAGCCGGAAATTCCCGCCATAAAATCCTCTCTTATAGGGCTGAATACATCTATCAGCATTCCTTCTTCAAGACAAAGCGCTCCGTGTTCAATTTCAGGAGGAATATAAAATCCATCTCCGCCGGAAAGTATTTTCGTCTCATTACCGATTGTCACTTCAAATTTTCCGTTAACTACATAAGTAGTCTGACTGTGTCTGTGTTTATGACGCGCCCCAATTCCACCTTTATCGAAATGGACCTGGACCATCATTATTTCATCATTATAACCCATAAATTTTCTTTTCATACCGGGTGCTACTTGTTCCCATTCCATCCCGGCAGTTTCTATAAAAAGATTGCTTTCGAATTTCATATTTACCTCGTTTTATTTTTGTAAGAAAATTGGACCCTGCCATTTATATTTAATTCCGCCGTATTCTATTTCATGTTCCTTATTCCGGTCAGCATTTATATTAGAGAGCATAAGAGTCCAGTTAATTCCCTTGTTGCCGTTAATTTTTACGACAGTATATTCTTCGCTGTCGTAAACAACAGATACTTTTTGAATTGTGCTGTAAGAATCTTTTGTAAACTCGAGCGTAGGATTAAACACTCCGTGCGGTTCAATCACCGTAGCGAACGTATAATCCTTAGCATTTTTTCTGATCAGAATACCCGGTTCATTTCTCAGGTTGAAATTCGGATCGCTTCCGCCTATCCTTGTAAAAATTATCTTAGCAGTTGAATCGGCAGAGTTAATAAGCGAATAGAAACGGTTTTTATTCCACCATGTAATAATAAATCCGTCTTTTGTTATCCCTTCAGCCTCTTTCCAAAGATGCTGGTAGCCGTTCTTTTTGCCGAGCAGATTCCGTTCGGATGTAAACGGATTGTATTCAAAACTGGAACTGATGAAATGCCCCATATAATAGTAAGGAAGATCGTACTGATGTTCTTTTTCAGAAAGGACTTTTAATACATCTATAACAACAGGTCTGTAAAGGTTTTTATCGTTTACTAGAATCATTGTCCTCTGCATTTTAACTCCGGGGTAGGCATCCTTATCAACGGCGCTCATATACTGGAAATCCGGATTTGAAGAGTCGTAGAGATATTTCTCAGGGTGATATTTTTCTGATACTTCCTGTTTACCGTTGAAGTGGGATTTTTCATCAACTACAAGAGTGTTGTGGGCGATAGTCTGGAGCGCATAAGATTTATTTTCCGGCAGATACCTTCCGCCGAATTTCTGTTCAATATTAATAAACCTCGCCGCACCGTAATCCTGAATGATTTCCTCTCCCTGATCATAAAAGAGAAAGTGGAGTTTATCATAATGCCCGTGTGACAATCCGTGCGATGTGTATTTGAAAAGAAGTGTCTGCATATCATCTTTGTTTCCATGCCGGAAGATTCCAACTCCACCCTGCAAACCATCACCGCCGTCGGTATATTGAACGCTCTTCCACTCGAAATCCGGGATCACTTCAGTTTCCTGAAAACCTTTCGCCACAAGAAGTCCCGCCCCGGTCAATGAAACCCTGTTGTGTTGTCTTGCAAGACTTAATAATTGTTTATCCTGTCCATACCGTTCATATACAAAATTCAGTCCGAGAATTATTTCCGGAGAGAGCCATGTCTTTTCTTTGAGTGCATCATTTATTGGCATGAATGCGCCGTTCGAGTACGTCATTTGAAGCGCCGAATAGAATGCTTTCTTAATTATCTGATCGCGGTAATCGTAAATATTCAAATCGGTAAGATTGTTCGCAAGGGCTTCAGCGAAGATAAAAAACGGCCAGAGTGCGTAACGGACGTAATAACCGCCCTCGGTGTAATATCCGTCGGGAGAGAATAACTGATCGAGCTGTGGAATAAATCCGCCGTGTTTATCCAGCTTCGATCCGTAAAGAGCTTTCTGTACATATTCATCTATACCGAGTACAAGACCTGTCATGCCTACTGCGGTAACAGTCCACGTTCCGTGGTTATGGATTCTGTCGAACTCCTCCTCACAGTCGATCATAAAAAAACGGGCCATCGGTATAAAAATATTTTTTTCATATTTTGCTCTTTCCTCACTCGAAAGCCAATCATAAATACAATCATATGCCTGAATAGTATGTGTAAGCCAGACTGTTTCGTTAAGAGTCTGCCAGAAGAGCCTTCCTCCCGATTCAATCTTTGCTTCGGGATGGGCTTTGAGTCCGGGATACATATCCGCATATTTATCGAGCATGCTTTTAATAAAGCGGGCATATTTTTCATCACCGGTTACCTGGTACATAAAACCGGCGATATGCATTTCGTTATAATTCTGTTTGTGCTTTTCGTGAGTATAACCCCCGCCCGCATCTTTTGGATAAGGCACGTCGATCGGTTTAGAGAGAGCCTCATCAAGCGCCTTCTTTGCATCATTAAATGATTTTGTGAAGAGGTCATATTTATTCAGACTCTCCTTTATCTTCACAACATCGGATTTCGTAAGAAGAAGATTCGGATGAGTTTTTTGAGCAAAGAGAAGAGGAACAATTATTAAAAACAGAAACGTTATTTTTTTTATTGAGGTCATTATTGCTCCGTTTGATTATACAAAATAAGTACCGCCGTTTATATCTACAGAAGCGCCTGTAATAAACGAAGAAGCATCCGATGCGAGGAATGCAACGAGCTGTGCTACTTCCGGGGCTTCCCCTTCTCTTCTGAGAGGTGTGGCGGCAGCCACATTTTTTCTAACTTCAGGTTTAGTAAAAGTATTATGAAAAGTTGTGTTTATCATTCCCGGTGAAACAGCATTAACCCTAATCTTCTGAGGCCCGAGTTCCTTGGCGAGACTTCTGGTATATGTAAGAACACCGCCTTTAGAAGTTGCATACGCAGAAGCTCCCGGTCCGCCGCCATCGCGAGCAGCCTGAGACGTAAAATTTACTATAGAACCGCCTTCACCCATATAAGGGAGAACTGCTTTTGTAACAAGAAATACGGATGTGAGATTAAGTGTAATTACAAAATTCCAGAAACCGGCATCCATCTCTAATGTTGATTTTCGCCCCACTAATCCGCCTGCGACGTTTACAAGTACATCGATCCGGTTACCGAATTCTTTAACGCAACTATCTACAAGGTTTTTAATATCAGCTTCATTAGTCATATCGCCCTGTACAATAATTGCCTTTCCTTTTTTACCCTGTATCAGTTTAAGTGTTTCTTCAGCGTCCTCTTTGTTATCAAAATAATTTATGCAGACCGAAGCACCTCTTTCGGTAAGCAGAAGAGAGACCTCCCTACCTATATCTCGTGCACCTCCTGTTACAACTGCAACCCTGCCCATCAAATCGTTCATTTCAAAATCTCCTTGTTAAAAAATGATATTTAGTTATTAATAATTTATTATTTATCAACGTTCAACTCTTCCGGATCCACCGCTCTTTATAATTTTTTCCACCTCGTCTGAGGAAACATGATTGAAATCCCCGGGAATAGTCTGCTTAAGACAGGAAGCAGCTACGGCAAATTCGAGGGCATCCTTCGAATTGCTCTTAGTCAGCAGACCGTAGATTAACCCCGATGCAAATGCATCACCGCCACCTACACGGTCTACAATCTGAATATCATACCTGGCTGAGCGGTAAGGCTCGATGCAATCTTTTGAGTCAACCAGTAATGCGCTCCACCCATTTCTGGATGCTGAAAAACTTTCTCTCAAGGTGATTGCAACAGTTTCAAAATTGAATTTAGACTTAAGCGATTTTGCCAGTTCGAAATATCCAGATTCATCGAGTTCAGCTTTATGTATATCAGTATTATGAGGTTTCATGCCGAGGCTTTTTTCGGCATCCTCCTCATTTGCAATGCATACATCAACATATTCCATCATAGGAATCATAACTGCCTGAGCTTCTTTTTCAGTCCAGAGTTTAGCCCTGAAATTCAAATCACAGCTTATCTTAACCGATTTTTCTTTTGCCTTTTTACATGCCGCAAATAAACATTCCTGTGCATTTTTGCCAAGCGCCGGTGTAATTCCGGTAAAATGAAACCATGCAGCACCTTCAAGAACTTTTTCCCAGTCTATTTCAGTATGCTGAATCTGACTTATCGAAGAATTAGAACGGTCGTATATAACTTTTGAAGCGCGCTGACTTGCACCTGTCTCTAAAAAGTAAATGCCTATTCTTTCTCCGCCGCGAACTATAAAATCAGTTTTTACTCCGTATCTTCTTAAATGATTTACTGCCGACTGCCCGATCTCATGCTTAGGGAGTTTCGTAACGAAATAACTTTCCATTCCAAAATTTGAGAGAGAAGCTGCAACATTTGCTTCACCGCCGCCATACGTTACATCAAAACTTTGTGATTGAACAAATCTTTCAAAATTTGGAGTGCTCAATCGCAACATAATCTCTCCGAATGTCACGATTTTATTCGACATAACTGATTTCTCCCTTTTTATTTTGCTTTTATTAAATCCTTAAAATCGGCTTAGTATTTTTTATTTGGAAGCTGATGCAATCAGACTCATATTTAGCAGTATAATAAATGCTTCTGTTTCTTCTTTTCCGGAATTTGATTTATCCATTAATAATTTATAAATATTGATATATTCTGCTTTGTCTAAGTCCAGACCGGCCAATGCAAGAAATCTCCTTCCGGAAATTTCAAGCGTGGATATCTGTTGTTTCTCCCATGACCCGGGATCTTTGAGATACGGAAGAACGTACTCTACAGATTGAATTACGCTCCCTCCTTTTTTATTTTGATAATTCCAGAGATTAATGCCGTTCATTTTAGCAAGACGGAGTATCATAGAATATGCATCAAGATTAAAAAATGAATATCCCAGAGAATTGGTTCTTGCCTCTTCTTTGGGCTGACTTCCATCAGCTTCGATTTGTTTTTCGATCAAAACATTTTTTACATAATCAAAAGTCGTACTTAATATTTCAGTTTCATTTAGAAAATCTGCAATTGCACCGACCTGAACTGACCACCAGGTTGAGTGATTATTACCGCCCTTCTTTTCATCCAGTCCGTTTTTGCTTTGGGTTAGCCATTCGAGATATTCTTTAAACCAGGATTTAATCTGCCTGTCTATAGTATCGTTCCAGTTATTAGAAGCTTTTAAGAAGTTTATTCCCTCCAGAACATAAACGAAAGAACGGGAATCAATAATTCCGACACCTCTTCCATCGCTTCTATTTCTTATCGCCTGAGCATACTGCATGTGCGGATTCATTCTGGTTGATTGATTAATGAACCAGGCTTTCATAAACCCGATTGCCCGGTCAGCGAATTTGGGTGAATCTAATAAATATGAAGAGATGCTAAGAGCAAGCACGCTTTGACTCATCCACTCAAGATCACGGCGGTGTTTATCGAAGCGGTCGGGATTTCTTTCCCCATCTTTTCTGATATAAGGTTTTTTCGGGTCAGATGGATCCGGCCACCAATATGAACCTTCTGAAAAATAATCGTTAGGATTTCCGCTTGCTGCCGGGGAAGGAGTAAACGTTACGCTCCAGGGACCTTTTTTCATTAATGATTTAGATATTATTTTTAATCGTTCAATAAAAGGAACAATCGCCGGATCCTCATTTGCCACAAGCTGTTTGACATTTTGAATCTCCGTTGTAGAAAAGAATAAAAAGTCCCGTACTCTTTCAGTCTGTGAAATTGATACACCCGAAGAAAAAAGTAGAATAGCAAACAACAAAAATTGTTTTATTGATTTTGTTTTCATTAGTCTCCCGGAATTTTTAAATAGCTCCCTTTGAAATCCTGATTGCGGGCTTCAATCACTGCGTCTTCCGAGGGAACCGGTTTGAGTTCAATCTGTGCTTTGCCATTAGCCATTTCTAATACAGAACTGCCTGTAGGAGTCCCCATATTCTGAATAAATTTACCGCTACTGAGTGAAGAGAAGTAAATTCTTTTATTATAGTCGAGAGCTCTGTTACCGTTTTGATCAACAGCGACTGCTGTTATTAAATAATTTCCGTTTTTCATTTTATGATATGATAAGATAATTTTATCTGCCGAGCCGCCCTTTTCAAACTTATAATTCACTTCTATCAAATGCTCTGTGGTTTTACCAGCATCGTTATAACCTACAGCTTCGAGAATATTCTTACCTGAATTGAAATTTACATTCCAAGATAAACCTGAAGCAGGAAATTTTGTTATATCCTTTTTTAACTTTCCCTGACTAACTTCATTTAGAAACAATTCTACTTCGGAACAATTGCTGAATACATTGACATCACGTTTAACATCTTTGGGTCCGCTCCGTTCGGTCCATGTTGGTGATTCTATATAACAGAATTTGTCTTTTGTATTCCAGTAGCTTTTGAAAACATAGTAAGCATCTTTAGGATTTCCATTTCGATCCACAAGACCTTTCTGGTTCATGTAAGGAATCGGATTTTCAGGTCGTAACGGTGTTGGAAAATCTTTGAAAGCCCATTGAGCGCTGCCGCTGAATGATTCCGATTGTTCGGAAAATCTTAAATACCAGTCAAACAAATCCACCATATAGCTTTCGCTCCAATCGCCCATGTTTGCTATGTTAGAAATCTTAACCTGATTCACTTTTTCTTCCCATTCGTCAGGATTTGCAAATCCATCGCCTGTAACCGGTTGTTCGGAATGTTTACCTACGTGACTATCACCACCGTATTCAGCGTGGAAGAATCTTTTATATTTTTTTTGAGCATCAACAATTGCTTTTTCATATCCTTTATAAACGCCCGAATACCATCCAGACCAGATTGAAGGCGAGAAGAGATCGACAATATCAGAACCTTCATAATACTTTCTAACCGCTGTATATCTGGAAGGATCTTTTTGATGAGCAATGTCGTTCAGCTCTTTAAGAAATGTACGAAGAGAATCATTATTATCTCCATCGGGAAATTCAGGAAGCCAGTAGACCTCATTTCCAAGCGACCAGATAATAATGCTTGGATGATTATAGTTCTGATCTATCATTTCATTTAGAAAACTTTTCACGTTCCTTTTCCAAATATCTTTTCCCATTCCGCCGCGGCACCATGGAATTTCATCCCAGACAAGCAGACCAAGTTCATCGCAAGCACGGTAAACCTCGGGGTCCTGAGGATAATGTGCCAGGCGGACAAAGTTTGCACCCATCTCCTTAATCATTCTAATATCCTTCCTGTGAAGACTGTCGGGTAATGCATTCCCAAGTCCTGCATAGTCTTCGTGCCTGTGGGTTCCGCGAAGCAGCACTCTTTTTCCATTTAGATAAAACGGGCCATTCTCTTTGAATTCAAACCAGCGATAGCCAATTTTTTCCGAATAAGTATCAACAACTTTCCTGTCAACAATAACAGAAAGATTCATTGTATATAAATATGGATCCTCTGTTGACCAAAGATGAGGTTTCTTTAAATCCGGTAAAGAGATATCGAATTGATAATTCCCATTAGCTAACTGATATTTTTTCTCTGCCGTTATAAGAGTTTTATTATCCCCATCATTGAGATGAATCTTCAGAATAATATTTTTATTCCCGGATTGATTATTCAGTGATATTTTTAATTTGGTTTCAGCCGATCTCTCAGAAACCTTTGGTGTGGAAATAAATAAATTATCGATGTAAACCGATGGAAGAATTTTTAGGTGGACATCACGGGTAATTCCTCCATAGATAACAAAGTCGGATGTTTGAGAAGGTGGAATGTTCGGATTATAAGAATTATCAGCTTTAACAAGTATCTCGTTAACAGCATTTTCTTTTATAAAAGGTGTAATATCAACATCAAATTGAAGATAGCCGCCTGTATGTCCGCCGGCTTTCTTTCCGTTGACAAAAATTTCGGATTCAATATTCACACCCTCAAAGTTAATTTTAAGAGTTGTATGATCATCCAGTTCCGGAATGAAAAGTTTTTTCATATACCAGGAAGCTGCCCTTCTGTATCCCGGCTCCTGATCTACTGCATCAAAACTATTCCAGGTATGAGGAAGGTTAATTTTTTTCCATTCCTTTGCCGATTGATAGATGTGGTCGATCTGTTTAATATCATCTTCAAGGTAGAACCAGTTTTTATTTATTATGAAAGACTGACGTTTCCCGTTATCATTAATAAATTTCTCATTATTCTTTTCGGCAATTACTTTTCTTAACGATTCCATAAAATAAAAATCGCCGCACGGAAAAGATTCATCTCTACCCCAGTCCTTTGCATAATTATAAACTGTATGAAGAAGAATTCCTTCTTCACTACTCCTTCTGCTCTTAGTAAACAGGTAATTATCAATCAACGAATTAGAAATTTTAAATGCATATTCGTGATACTTCTCATAGTCATCTCTCATGTTGGTTAGTTCGGAAATTAACAAGAATCCAGTGGCAGCAATAGCAGCAGCAGATGCATCTCTGATTACATTTTCACCTTCAAGGTTTAAATCCCAATAAGGAACAAGATCTTCAGGAAGATGATTCAGAAAATAATCGGCCATTTTTTCTGAAGCATTTATAAATCTTTCATCTCCAGTATATTTGAATGCAATGGCAAACCCATAGATAGCCCATGCCTGGCCTCTCGCCCATGTCGTTTCATCTCCAAATCCCTGATGAGTTCTCTTCTTAATTACTTTTCCGTTCGAAGGATCAAATTCAACAACATGATAAGTGGAGAAATCAGGTCTTACATGCTGGTTTAAGGTTGTAATTGCATGCTTATATGCAGCATTGTAGAAATCAACATTACCTGTTTCCTTAGATGCCCAGAAGAGAAGTTCCAGATTCATCATCGTATCAATTATAACCCACCCTTCTCTATCCTTACTGTTCAATTTTCCCCATGCTCTAACATAATTGCCGTTCGGATTAAATCTTTTCAGAAGCATCTCTGCTGCTTTAATTGCGGCATCGCGGTATTTTGAATCACCAGTTTCTTTGTATGCCCTAACACATGTAGGGTAAAATATGAAACCCATATCATGAGTATTATCAATCTCGGCAAATTGAATCAGCCAATCCGCATGTTTAAGTGCTAAATCTTTTATTGAATCATCACCGGTTAATTCATAAAGATTCCAGAGTTCGCCTCCTAAAAATCCTGATAGCCAGTTTACGTTTTCACTAAAACTCCATTTCCCGTTAATTGTATAAACCGGAAATTTCCCTTCACAAATTTTCTGTTTATTAATCAACTGTTCTTTAATCAGGGAAAGTATTTCATGCTGTGCAGTGCCTGGATTCGATAATCCGAAAAATATAAGAGCCGCAAAAAAGGTATTTCTTATTGAAATGTTATTTCTCATTCTTCACCCACAGTATCGGCTGTCTGATTGGATAAGTTCTTATTAACTCTTCGTCGGAATAGTTAGTATTAAGATTTTCCCATATCTCAATGTATTTTTTCTCTCCGTATGCCAAACCGGCAAAAAGAAGACTCTGCATTCTTACAGGGAGTTCGTCAAAGTGCATTACATCTTTTCTGTATTGCCAGGAAGACTTGTCTGATATAAAGGGAAACATGAATTCAAAACCGAGTTTAATATTTTTATTAAGGGGAGAAGTAAAATTCCAGATAGTATCGTCCTCCAATATCTGAGCAATGGTTCCAATTGCTTCGATATTGAAGAGAGAATAATTGTAGGGCTTTGTTCTTGAAAGCTCTTCAGGAAAACTTCCGTTTTGCGCCATCTGTTTTTCAAGTATCTCCGACTTGAAAAAGGTTTTGCAGAAATCAATCTGCTTTGGGTTGTTGACGAGACGTGAATACATCGCAACCTGGGCAACCCACCATGTGCTGTGATTGTTTCCATTTTCCCTTTCATCTATTCCATACTGGTGAGTTGTCACCCAATTAAGAAAATCCGCAAACCACTTTTTTATTAGTATAAGATTTTCTTTATCAACGACATTGAGTTCTTCAAGGACTTCAACAGAACGTGCAACTTCAATTAGATGGATTGCATCAATTAAACCGATTCCTCTTCCGGTAACAATTCCTTTAATTGCCTGAGCAAATAAAAAGTGAGGATTCATTTTTGTTTCTTCATCAACAAACCAGGCATAAATATGTTTTAATGCATGACTGGAATATTTCTCTTGACCGGTTATTTTGAATGCTGCAGTCAAAGCTGCTGTATAAATAGAAAACCGAATCAGGAATTTAAGGTGTGCATCAAAATTTTCCGGATTATTAATACCATCTCTTCTTATATAAGGCCCATCAGGATTAACGGGATCAGGCCACCAGTAAGTACCTTCTGAATAATAATCGTGAATTCCACCGGCACTTCGCTCAGATTTAGCTGCCGTTACTGTAATTGGTTCCTCCGATAAATACTTATCAGCAGACAAAAGAACTCTTTCTTTTTCCAATGAAAGTAATTTATCATAGGTAAAAGTGGAATCGACAACCTGTCCCTGCAAGGAAGATATATAGGTTACTACTATTATTAGAATAAAAATATTATGTCTGGAAATAATCACTTTATAATTACCATTTTTTTAGTAGAAGTATAATTACCGCTTCGAAGTGAATAAAAATAGACACCGCTCGGCAATTTCGAATCTGAAATAGTGAATTGTGAGTTATAAAAACCTGCTTCTTTGTACTCATCGATTAGTGTTGATATTTCATTTCCGAGAATGTCAAATATCTTCAATGTAACAAAGCCGGATTCCGGTATTCTAAAACTTATATTGGTGGAAGGATTAAATGGATTAGGATAATTATCAAACAGTTGAAAAGAAGATTCAATTACTTCTGGTTCATCAGTCCTAATAGAGGTAATCAGCCGTTCTTCCAGTTGGGCAATGTAAAGCGAGACTGGATTTAATCCGCTAATATTAGTTCCTTCAATATAACCCTGAGGCTGATCGAACGGGGCTCCTAAAGATTTCAATCCGGTTATCCTTCCGGCAAAATTTCCAATTGAATAATTCTGAGCAGTCGGCGGCTTTTGAATAATTATGCTTTTTCCACCACCGATTTTACAATTCCATATAACAGAATTTACTGCAGCCCAACCGTGGCTCGTTCCATAATCTCCGCGATTGTACAACGCAAGTACATAACCGGTATTCGGATTGTTAAATGAAATATTATCATACAGCATTCCCTGACTCCACCAGCGGTGTCCTTCGCTGGAGCTATAAGTATAATCACTAACATTATTATAAAACACAATTCCCGATACAGTACTTGTTCCGTTTGACACATAATCGTGTCTGCCGTATTTCGTGTAGGAATTTTTAACAAGAATCTGCTGGGATGCGTGGTACATATTAAAATTATACCTTCTCTCACCATCTATCTTGCTTATCGGGTCGATTGCCTTACAGCTATCAATCGTTACACGAGAAGCCGTACTTGTCATTATGCCCGATTGACCGAAGTGACGCATCGTGCAATTTTTCACCCAGGAATCTTCAATCTGCTTTAATTCGATAGCATGCCAGGCATGATTTTCATCTCCGTTTGAATCCTGCGGTATACCGATAGCCTCAATATCAATTCTTAAATTTTCAATTCCGATATTAGTCTTTAAATTATTACGCGAGTATTTATAGATATATGATTGCGAAAGGCTTTTATCCAGGGTATAGAATAGAGGAACATCAACGGTTATAGTATTGCCGGAAATGTTTTTTATATAACGGTTGTAGATAATGTTTAATCCATCCTGAACAACCCATGAGGGATCGGAAGCGGTGCCGCCGCCCTGAACTGAATTGATCCATGCATCAGTAATTGGATGATAGACAATTATATTATCGCCGGTATTAAATAATGAGGCATTTTCTACTGAAAAACTTTTTTCACCTGTAAATATTTTCGATGAAGTAATATTTGTTTTAGTACCCGGAACCTGTTCAGACCATCTTGTTAAACTGCCTCCACCTGCAATTAATATTGTTCTCTGGTGAGGTGTGTTTCCTTTTCCAAAAATAATAGTATTCCCGGATGGATCCTCCCCATCTCCTTCGCCTCTAAGTACAATCCCGCTTTGGTTGAGTCTTATTGTTCCGTTCACCTGATATGTTCCGGCTTTCAATAATATCGCTCCTCTGAATCCATTGCCGTCCGGGTTGAATCCTGCCACTTCATTTATAGCGCTTTGAATATGTGATGTATTATCACCCTGAATAGCTTCAATTATTTTCACAACCGGGATTTCAGGAATATCAACTCCACCGCCTTTGTATCCGGCTCCGCTGAAATCCGGGATTCTGTTTCCATCAGAATCGGAGATATAGGTAAGCTTGCCGTCATTTCCATAAAAGACAATATTCGATTGCCAGGATTGAGCAGAAATCAATTCTGAAAATAAAACTGATGCTATGAAAAAATATCTTTTAAAATAGTCCAAAGATTTTTTGATTTATGAAATTAAAAACCTTGTATTTATTTAAGCACAATCATTTTTTTTGTCTGCGAATAATTGCCTGTATTTATCTTATAAAAAAAAACTCCGCTTGTTAGTTTGAAGTCGTCGGTTGATAACCGGATGGAATAAGCACCGGGTACTTTATATTCATCAACAAGCAGTGCAATTTCTTTACCGAGCACGTCGTAAATTCTCAATTGAACCTGTCCCGCTTTGAAAATGCTGAAATTAATCGTTGTTTCCGGATTGAAAGGATTCGGGTAATTTTGTTCTAACGCAAATCTATCCGGCACAGGATCTCCATCCGGTTTAACAGATGAGAGAAGTCGAATGAATTCAGGCCCGGTATTATGCGGTCCAACAGGCCTTACCTTAATATCTTCAGTGGAATATTCATCAGCGCCAATATCATTTGCGTCTATTCTATTCTGACCATCAAAATCTTTTGTAACATATTTATAATTTGTATTGGAAGAATTTATTGCAGGACTGGTTGGTAAAAGTCTATAAATGTTATCTGCCGATTTAGAAAGCAAGGGATTAATATTTAAATTATCATTCGGAAGACTCATGCCAATCGATGTTCCATAAAAAATATTGCCCGCCCATGTCATGTTGACAGGATTATCAGTTAAAGTCACAATCGGTGATTGTGTTGAATAAAAAATATTGTTCGCAATTATACAATCGAGTGGCGGGAGTGTAAGTTCAGAATCCTTTCCGGCACCAATAACCAGTGAGGCCCGGCTGTTTACGACTGTATTAAATGCAACGATAGCTCTTTTTACCTGGAAGTACCGGTTCAATGGAGAATCAGGTACTCCATTCATCAAAGTAATTCCGGATTTCAAACTTGTACCAGATGAGTTTTCGATATAATTATTAAATACTTTATGATCTTCGCCGATAATCCTGATTCCCCCGGAATTCGGTTTGTTGCCGCAGAAGAAAAAATTATTTTCAACAGTGCAGCGGTTTCCATGTCTTAGCGTTAATGTTCCTTCGCAATCCTTAAACGTATTAAATCTGTAAATATTCTCGCACGATTTGTTCGAAATGATTTCAGTTTCGCCGTTGCATTGTTCAAAATAATTATACTCTACAGTTGTGTAAGAATCCTGTAATGATGTACTGCTGTCGCCTATACGAATTGTTTCAGCTCCGTTTTCAGGGTAGGCCGGTCTGAATGCAAAATAATTATTATCGATAAGGTGATAATTTGGAGTTGATCCGAGCCATACGACGAGTGTTGTTCCTATATGGTCCTTTCCTTTCAGGTAGCAATGATCAACCCGGTTGTTTGTTCCATATAGTGAAATCCATTTATAATCCTTCTTTTTATCAGCCGGATTGTAATTCACTATTGCAGTATTTGTTAACCGGCAATAATTGCTCAGCAAACTTGAACCGTTTCTGAACTCAATAACCGCACCGGAAGGACTATAGCCGTCCTTAAAATAGAGCCCGCTTACCTCGAGATAATTTCCGGCGATACGCAAAGTAGAGGTTCCGGTCAGAATAACCTCGCCGTCTTTTTCGGCTATAAGATAAATCTTATTGGACAATGTTCCATTTGCCTGAAAAACAATCTGCTGATTATTCCAGATTCCTTTAGTCATAACAAGAGTATCTCCCGGCTGAATAGTTGAAAGCGCTGAGGAGATCTGCTGTGCTGATGACACAAAGATTTTTTTTGCCTCTAAATCTGAAAAAGCTAGGATGATGAGTATAATCAGGTATAAAAATTTCATAGAGTTTTTTAATGTCATAGCCGAGGATTAAATGCGGGCCGGATATTAAAACCCGGCCCTGATTAAAATGTTATTTTACTAAAAGCATCTTTCTTGTCTGGGAGAATCCGTTCGATTTAATCTGATAGAAATAGATTCCGCTCGAATAATTCGCAGCATCGAAAGAGACTTTGTATGAACCGGTATTCATATATCCGTTTACAAGAGTTTCAATCTTTTGTCCGAGTGAGTTAAATACTTCAAGAATTACATTCCCGGAAAAGGGAATCGAAAAGTTAATATTTGTCGTTGGGTTAAAAGGATTCGGATAATTCTGCGACAGATTATAGGAAGTAGGAATTCCTTCTTCTTTTTCAACATCCGTACCGCCCGTTAAAGTATTTTCAGATGTTCCTGAAACACGCGCAAGTGCAACATAAATTGTTCCTCCTTCAGCTAATGGAATTGCGGGATTTATTACATCACCGCCAACTGTGCTAGGATCAGTACCAAGTGCGGTTACAAAAGGAGTTGTTTGTGTAACTGCTTTCCATGTAGCTCTGTTATCAGTTGAGTATGCCACTCGTAGATTAATATTACCGGCAGCTACTCCATCATCGGATGCATAACTTAATGCCAGAGAATCGATAGTTATTGCCGCAGTTGCAGTAGATACTCCGCTTCTTGTATAGGTTATAGCGTAATATCTAACCCCGGATACTTTGTCAATCCCACCCTGGAAAATGCTACTGTTAAATGCATTACCTGTAATACACTTAACTACAAGTAAGTGTCCCGTTGCATTTCCCGGAGCCGGAGAACCGACAACAACCGTTCTGATTCCGCCATTGTCGCCAACATCAAATGTCCTTCTTGTGCTGCCGCCTCCATTCGAAAGGCCTCTACCCAGCCAGCCTTTCACATAACTGTCTTTGGATGCACCGGTCAAATTTGTTCCGCTTGTAGAGAGATAACCCCATATAGATGTACCTTCAGTTTCAATGATCCCTTTTGTAAATGTCATTAATGTGCCGCCGACAGAGGAATTGTTTGACATATAAAGATTGCCGCTCTTCAAAACAACTTTTCCGGTGCCGGTTTTATTAACAACAATACTGTTAAATTCCTCGCCATAATTTGTACCCGATGTACTTGATTTATAAGTTGAATTTTGAAGCCGAATATTTGAATCATTGGAACCGGCAAAAGTTAAAAGAACTCCGTTAGCAGTGCCTGCTGAGTTTGAACCTCCGCGGAAATCTATTGTCCCGGTAGCTTCAACTGTAATATCTCCTTTAATTGTCATAAGATGCTCGACCCAGGAATTTGCAGCCCCTGCAGGAGTTCTAGTACCACACCTGAATACTCCCAGAGGATTTACTTTAACATTACCTTCAACACTAAGACCACTTACAGTTCCATCGAGCTGGAATTCAAGTCTTCCATCGATGGTTAAGTTTTTACAAGCTGCGGTTGTAGTATTAATAACAATATTATGACCTGTTGTAATTACAACATCATTCGCTGCACCCGGTACAACTCCGCCGGTCCATGTTGCTGTGTCATTCCAATTTCCGCTTGCTGCAGAGGTTATCTGCGAATAGGATGTTGCGGAGAAACTTACCAAAAGAGCAATAACAAGTATTAATGATTTTTTCATACTTACCTCTTTATTTTATGATAGGATTTAATTTATTATAGATTATTAATAAGAGACTTATTTAATTAAGTACGTATAACCGATCATCAGGTTACCTGATTTTTCAAATGCATAGTTTGTATTGCTGAAATAGGAATCATAATATCTTAAAACTCTTAGCTCGTAAGCTAAATCAATCCTGCCGAAAAATAGATTCAGACTGACTCCCATGTTATAACTGTTTGCTTCCGGTCCTCTATCTGTAACTGCTGCGCCATCGGGAATATATACCTGGGGAATGCTTTGATACCCGGCGAGAATAGAGATGAAATCCAATGCTTTATACTCGATTCCAAACCTGATAATATTCCTATCGACCCATTTTCTAAAAGTAGGATCATTAGATTGCAGATTGTACTTTGCTTTAGAGTAGGGTGCATACTCATAATCGAATGCAATTATAAATTTGTCGGCTGGATTAAAACTTATTCCGAATGAGAATAGAGCCGGGATTTCAAAATTATCTTCACCGCTTACATTTAATGATGTGGTTGAAGTATCCGTTACTACCTGAGTGTAATTCCATTCCCTTTTTATTGTATATGGTAAAGTTGCTTTAGCACCAATGGTGAAACGGTTGAATTCATAAATGAAGCCAAGGTTAAAACTGGTCGAGGAATATTTGGATGCTCCGTTTTCTACAAATGACCCGTCCAAATATGAGAACATAAACCTCTGCTGATTGCTTAAAAGGAAATCACCAACTCTGGTAATTGATAAGCGGTCGTCACTTTCTCCCCACATTAAATTAAATCCAGCACCAACCATAAATTTGGGAAGCACTTCAACAGCAATTCCGCCGGTTATATTATTTAATTTTCCGATTCTTTCTCTAAGGTATCTGGACCATTTCATATTTAATGTTTTCTGACCATCAACACGTGAGATATCTCCGCCATAATCAAAATATCCAATATGGGGATCCAGGTAAGTATCATTACGGTCAAAATCATAGAAGCTGTTATCAACATTGTAAGAAAGAGCTGCAACAAAATTCATATCACCAAGCTGGAACGGAAAAGCACCTGCAAGATTTGTCAATCCGATATTATCTTTCTGTTCAGTCCAATCAGCAGCTTCTTCACTATATGAATCTACGCCAAGTTTAGGTTCCTTAACTATATAATTATAATTGGTATCCTGTGCAAGCTGATAATCCCATTTACCGTTGTTGGCCGGATCCGGTATATAAAGTCCTTCAAGATAGAAAGGGAGAGTCACAAAATATCTGTCCGGTCTGTAATTCTGATTTTCTCTCCAATGCTTGCTGTAGCTGTTTGCAGCGGCGGAAACCTGAATCTGTTTTATGCGGGATAACCCGGCCGGATTAAAAAACAATGATGACAGATCACCGGATAATGCGGTAAAAGCCCCGCCCATTGCAGAGGATTTAACACTTAAGTTACTGTTATTCATTAATCCCTGGAACGAATGATTATCCCCTCTATGCTGTGCCGGTAAATTTGCATTAAGCAGAACAAAAATTATTATCAGCATGCTGCTGATAAAAAACTTTTTATAAAAATTAGGCATTTCCATTTTGCTCCTCTGGAAAATATTTCTTTAGTTTATTTCATAACCGATTGTAAAGCGGTGAACCGAATTCAAATACTGTCCATAATCATTATACGAGTAGTCAATCCTGTATCCTTTATAAAGGACTCCAATTCCCGCCGCGATTCCTTCCTGATCATTATTCAAAACATATCCGCCTCGTAAATAGATCATATCTTTAAAACCATATTCAAGACCTATGCTATGCATCTGATCATAATCTCTCGGCTGAATCATATCATAGGATAAAAGAAGTGAATGATCACCCGTATTAGAGATCAAAGGATCGTTGTTAGAAAAGAGATAGGATGAAATACCAATATTAAAAGTCTGGGGAAGAGGATAACTTTTATCTATGAATTTAACTTCCTGTCCAAAGTGTCTTACCGAAGCACCTATAATTATTGAACGGAATCCGGTATTGAAAGTGAGTCCTCCGTCAAAAACGAGAGCTCCGGCTTTTTCAAAAACCAAATTTTCGTGAACATATTTTACTGTAACTCCAAAAGCGAATTTGTCCGTAAGATTTCTTGCATATGAAACTCCAAGAACCAGAGAGCTTGGATTAATCACTTCGCCCGTTAATCCCGGATTATAAACTCCGTTAACAAATCCGAGCCGGTCAACCCGCGTAACCTCTATCTCCCCGACACTTGAAATGATTCCCATGATTCCCAGAGTGCCTACATCTTCGAAATTATAAGCAGCCGAGAAAGAGTAATGATTTACATCCATAAACCAATCAACAAAACCGAATGAAAAATCAAAACCATTAATACGAGCTAATCCGGCAGGATTCCAGAAGACCGCTTCAGAGTTATTTACAATTGAAGAGAAGGCACCCGCCATACCGGTTGCTCTTGCACCTGGCCATACTTTTAAAAACTGAAATGACGTAGTACCAACTTTTTCGAATGCAAAAGAAGCAGCGCTTGAAAGCGAAATAATTAATAGAGCCAATAAAATTTTGTTTCTAATGATCTTCATTATGATACCTCATAACTATATCTTTATTTAATTACTATGAATTTTCCGTTTGTTTGTTCTCCATTAGGAGTGGTTACAACATAGAAATAAACACCCGATGCAATCTCCTGTCCGTTCCTAGTCATCTGAAACCATTCTGTAGAATAGAGCGGTGTATCATGTTCTATTGTTTCAATTAATTGACCGGAATAGGAGAAAACTCTGATTGTACATTTCTCCGGTAAACCGTAAAAACCGATTTTATCTGTAACGTCTCCTGTTCCCTGGAATCCTGATTTCTGAATAAATGGATTTGGAACAACATATACTTTTCCTAAAGTTTCAACAGAACCGATATTCTTAACAAACTTAGTGATATTTGTTTTTCCGCTTTCGTTCCCGTTTATATCTACAGATGTAACAGCATAATACCGCGATTCACCAATCTTAAAATCCAGATCCGAATCAACAAATTGATAAATGTTCTGACTAGTGACATTGCCCAGGTTAACCTCACCAATCATTTTCCATGGTCCCATGCCGGCTTTGGCTCTATAGACCTTAAATTTTGTAAGTTGTCCGGTCAATCTTGGATGAGAAAAATTTTCAACTGCGCGTCCCCATTCAATTTCCACATTACCAATTGCAGTGTTAGCAACTTTTATTGCCGGAGAGGGGACAGGAACCGGAATTTTATAAATTCCTTTATCTGGGTTCTTTTCCGGCCACTGAGGAATCTCGGGTTCCTTTCCTAGATATGCGGTAAATGCTTTATGTGCAACCTGGGTTACATTCCTTACATTCGAGTTAACATAATCGGGATAGCCATAATCATCAAGGTAATGTTCGGTCATAACTTCATTGCCGATAACAATTTTTTTATTCCATGAAGGAGTTTCATTCCATTGTTTGGTAGTATTGCCGCCTTCAATTCGTTTTCCGGGTTCAGCTCCGTATCCGCAGACTTCAGCAAGTGCAAATTTTAATTTATCACCTTTTCTAAGTGTATAAGGACCGGTAACAAAATTTTTCTGTCCGGCATCTGCACTTTGTCTATAAGGATAAGCACCCCTTCCATACCATTCAGGATCGTTACGTGGTACTTCCGGCCATGTTGTACTGTTAGCAGCATAGACGCCGCTATATCTATTATCCGGATTGAAGAACTGGTTCATCATTTTAACAGAGTTTGTATTGCCTGTGCTTACTTTGTTTGACCAAGGTTGTTTAAATCTGCTTTGAGAATCTATTTCATAATACTCGCCGTTAAGTGTTCGTAATATTGAAACTGCTTCTGTTTCATTTCTTGCAGGATCTAAAGGATCAACAATTGCAAGATGATTAAGATCATAAAAGAGCATTGCATAACCGGGAGCCTGGGGACTTGCTATTCCACCGCCGTTCTCACCGGTGCTGGCAAATTGGCGAAAGAGTGTTTTGTTGGGTTCAGGTTTTCCAGCAAGATCGGTAATCAGGTTTGTTTGAATATCCATATTAAAGCTTAGCCAGTAATCTGCATCCCAAAAACCTCTTTGATCTCCGCGGTAAATTCCGCCGTCGTATTTCCAGACTTGGTAATGTCGTTGATAGCCGTACATTGAAGGACCGAAGCCATAATTGAAGCAGATCATAACATCCTTCAATGTAGAGGTCTGTTCTATTGTTGCAGGATTACCATCTGTATCGCCGGTATATTCAAATTCATATTCATAGATTATCATATCATCATAATCGGGATAGCTCCATGCCCGTGAAATTCTTTTTACTGTAATACCAACTGAAGTAGCCCACGAAGCTGTAATAACCTCTTCCGCTTCATCAGTTTTATAATTTGGATTTAATGTGCCGTCTTCGAGCACCGGAAAATTTTCTTCCCTATCTATATTTAAAGGGAAGACCCACCTGCCAAATGTAACCTCGGGTTCTGATGCACCAATGCCTCCGCAGAAAGCAAAAATTCGTTTGTCCTTTCCGGGTAAGCCGTCAAGGTTTGCTGCAATGTAAACACCGGCGCCAATTAAATTGTGCTGACCGCTATATTCAATCCCATCAACGACGGTTGCAGATCTTGATGGCCATTCAAAAAGAGGAACGCTGGTTTTATTTCCGGCTTCACCGGTCATCCAGGCCCTACCTATTTCTCCTGTATTAAATACAGTTTCATGCAGCATACCGCGGTTGTGAATTCTATATTCTCTTATTTGTGCATTCACAAACCCGACATATATAAGACAGATTAGAAGTGAATTAAAAAATATTTTATTGACCTTTTTGAGATTCATAAAACTTCTCCTTTGAACGATCACTTTTACTTATTAAAAATTTAGAATTATCCCAAGTCGGAAATAACGTGGCTGATTGCTAAGTAAATAAATTTCCTGACTTGTAACAAAAGGCGCAAATTCATCATAGGTTAATACATTGTCTTTATTCAGCTCCCACTTCGGAGTATTTCTTCCATGATTAAACGTCCTGGAATAATTATATACCATTGTATTCAAAAGATTAAAACCTTCTCCATATATTGTAAAATTGGTTCTTCCTATTCTAATAGTTTTTTCAATTCTCATACGTAAATCTGTTTCGGTAGGTGTTCTTTTGTTGTACTTCAAACCCTGTCCTGTTACATCCCAAGTATATGGTCTTCCTGTATACACTTTTAGAGTTAAACTAACACTAAGGTTTTCGAGAGGATATACATTTCCAATACTAAAACCTTCCTTGCCGGATGTCCTGTATCTTATATTAAGAATAGCTTTATGTGTTCTGTCATAATCGAGATAAACATCCTCCGGATCCGGTAGTTCAACAGGGTCCTGACCTTCAGCAGGTTTTTCGAAATATGATACCGGTGCATTCAGATCATTACTACTCTTTCCCTTAGCGGCTTCGTAATTATATCTTATATAACCTCTTAACTGCCCTTCGGCCTTTTCCAGGCTTATATGAAAACCTTTAATATCTGCATAATCCCTGTTCCTATAGGTTTGATAAACCGATTGCTGTTCGTCGTAATAAAAAGCTGTTTCAACAAGATTAGTTACATCTTTATAATATGCGCTTACGTCAAGCTTTAATCCGTACGGGAATGCATTAACAAGTCCCACATCATAAGCTTTGGTATTCTCGGGTTTAAGACGTGGATTACCAAGAATCTGAATTTCATTAAAACTTGTCACCTGGTTATAAAATATCTGATTGAAAGTAGGTCTTTGAGTAAAGGTTCCATAATTCAGATGGAATACGGAGGTTTCCGAAACGGGGAATGATATTCCGATCCTTGGCTGTACTCTATTATATATTTTTGTTTTTTCTTTTGCAGCAAGGTCGGGATCATAATATAATCCCCTTTCGAGATAAGGTTTGGAAGGATCATAATATGGATTTCGAAGAGGTGAATACTCGTCAGCATAGTATTCAGCATTCATATTATAGAAATCATACCTTATTCCTATGTTTGCAATAAATCCTTCGAATTCCAGTTTGTCCTGAATATAGACTGCACCTTCATATGGAAAAGCACGGAACTTAACTTTCCGGTAACTTCCTGCATCTACAATATTCATATCCCTGTTAACATCTAGAGTGTAATAGGCAAATTGCAATCCGGCTTTTAATAAATTGTTTTTGTTGAATTGAGTAAGAACATTTCCCTGGAAATCATATGTAGTGACTTTCTGATCTCCGCGGTCATCATTTGGTCTTCCGACATAATAGTTAGCCGGACCCTGGTAATTTACCCAGTTGGTTTTATTAGTATATTGCTCGAGAAATTCACCCTCCCTGAGCAGTTCAATTCTTTCTTCATTTTTTACATTAAGAAGTCCAAGCTTAATCTCCATAATTGTCGATTGATCGAATGTATGGTTCCAGTCAAATCCATACTGGGTTGTAACCTGCGAAGTTTGTGTTATTCCAAAAGTTCTGTCAAAAATCCATCTTAGCCAGTTGCTTGAAAGAACATTTCTTGCATCCGAATCAAGAATAAAACGGAATTTAAATTTGTCATATTTACTGGCTTCGTAAGTAATGTTACTCATTATTTGCCTAGACTCATCAGGATTTGAGGTAGGCACCAAAGGATGGTTAATGTTCTGTCTTGCTGCTAAAAATAATTTCAGATCTTTTGCAATTGGTCCGCCTGTAGTAAAATCCAACCGATAGTCAAAAGTATTATTGTATTCAAGTCCGACATCTCTAATTGATGTAAGCCATGCAATCTGTCCAAGTCTTGCTATATAAAGAGAATCTTTTAATGTTGTCCGGGTAGGGAGAAGATATACACTGCCGAAAGAATATCCGAGATCGAAAAGCGGTCTGCCCGGTTGTGTTGGATTTTCAATTAACCAGGCATTAGTTTCTTTGAGTAGATTATAGAAATCCAAATTACTTGGTGAATAAACGCTGCCTGCAAAGGTTTTATAATATGGAGGTGTAGTTGACGCTTCTACTCTTGTTTCCCATGTTTCCCCACCCTCTTTTGCAACCATATTTACAACGCCCGACTGTGCGTTCCCATACTCGGCACTGAATCCGCTCGTATAAACCTCAACCTGTTGCAGACCTGTAACTATAGGGGAGAATGCCCTGTTATTGTTAAGAGGATTTACAATCGAACCGCCGCCGATCAGATACATCGATTCACCTACCCTACCTCCACGGAAGTGATCGTCAATTACATCAGCTTGAAGTTCAAGAATATCTGTAAGTGAAGCAACCCCTGCAATATTCTGAACATCAGCAATATTATAAACCTGCTTCGTTGCTGTAATATCGGCCTCAACTCTTTTAGGACTGAAGGCAGTTACAACAACTTCTTCGCTCTCAAATGATTTCTCGAGAAGTGAAAAATCAACATTTGTTGTTTTATCAACGCTCACCTGGGCATTTACAACTTTTTCTTCATTGTAACCGATGTAAGAAGCTTTAACACTATAAACACCCGGCGGAACATTGAGGATATAATACCATCCTTCAAAATCAGTAGCAGAGCCAAGCATTTCTGAAAAAGGTTTTTCAACGCCGTTCTCCCATTTGCCGCTAATAATAATATTAGCTCCAATAAGCGGTTCGCCGGTGTTTTTGTCAATCACTTTACCAGCAATTTTCCCCGTCTCACCAGCGAACAAAGTGTTGATGTTTAAAAATAACAGGGCAATTATAACGCCGAAAGTTTTAGAAGTTTTTCTCATTATCTTCTTACTCCTATTCGTTCAAGAAAATTTAACTATAGCACTTAATTTGATTTTTGAAAAAACTCCATTTCTTGTTAACCTTAAAAACAGTTTACCGTTTGGAACATTTATGTACTTCTCGAATAATTGATATTTCTATAATTGCTGATTCATTCGCCTATTTAGTTTTACGATCTGATTTTGATACAAGATATTCCAATTGATGCTTTATCATTTCGCGAATAGAATAATAAAAAAAATTAACGGTTGACTTCCCCGTTTATTATACCCTCAACCTTCAGCATTGCTTTAGCATGTTCTAACGCAATGGCAAGGTGCTGTCTCATTTCTTCGTAAGCTGTAACAGGGTCATTTACTATAATGGCATCTAAAATTTTCGAATGCCATATTATCGCAGAGTTTCTTGCTTCAGGAACATCAGAAATAATCATTGATTTTATCTCTGGCATCAGTCTGAAAACCGGTTTCAGCATAAGCGGAAGAAGACGATTTTGTGTTGCATTGGCAATTGCCAGATGAAAATTCATATCAAACCGGGCTAGTTCTTCGGCAGGTCCTTCAAAAGTCTGCATCGAGTTAATTTCTTTACGCATTTGTTCAATATCAATGTTGGTTCTGTTCAATGCAGCTGAACGGGCAATCTCGGGTTCAATAATTCGGCGTGCTTCGATAATTTCGAGAACATATGATGCACCCATTCTAGTCTTTAGATAGCTGTGCATAGGACCAGTTACACTATCGGAAGAAATCTTTTTAACGAATATTCCCCGACCCTTTTCAATAGAGATCAATCCTTTAGCGCTTAGCATCTGTAATGCTTCACGCAAGGCTGTTCTACTTACCCCAAATTGCTCACAAAGTTCAAACTCGGTTGGCAGTTTATCATTTACTTTTATTCTTTGGGAATTGATTGCAGATTCGATTTCCTGAGCGACTTTTTTACTTAGAGATTCTTTATTACCCACAGGTGTGAACATTGATAACCTAAAGTTGTTATATGTCATACATAATATAAGTTTCATCGGATACTTTTGTCAAGTTTATTTTCAATTTTTTTTTCATTACTGAATATAACACGCATTTATTAGGAAGTGTTGTTAATAGAGGAAATTCAATCTGGCTAGTTTTTTAAAAAATTTTAAATTAAAATATCACTATCACTGGTAACCCAGCAGGCAATACTGCCCCACTAACAGACAACCCAGACCCCATATAAAACAAAAAACCTCGAAAACAGCATTCATTTGCTATAATCGAGGTTTTATTTTTTGTTGCGGAGAGTCAGGGATTCGAACCCCGGATAGGCTTGCGCCTATAACGGTTTTCAAGACCGCCGCATTCAACCACTCTGCCAACTCTCCAAAAAATTTTTATTGTAATCTTAACCGGTTTTCCCGCATAGCGGGATCTCACCTTGCGATGACAACCACGGCGTTTATCCCGCAACGCGGGATCAAACTCTCCATTGCTCTTTTTAACTTCAAAAAGCGGTTACAAGAATACAAAAAATCCTTAAAATTCTCCATTAAGAAAACTAATTTCCCGCTATGTTTCTATTCAATTAAATATATTTAGGGAGTTGTCATATTCATTTGAGGAGAGTATGAAGAAATTCACTTCGATTTTAATATCGCTTTTAATTTTTTACAGTTGTTCATCCCAGCAAAAAACTGGTCTTTATAGTGTTCCCGAATGGTCAAAAGAAGCAATCTGGTATCAGATATTCCCGGAACGTTTTTCAAACAGGGATACAAATAATGATCCCGGACCAATAGACATGAAAGGTGCTTGGCCATATTTTACACCGGACGGCTGGCAGGTTCATCCCTGGGAATCCGACTGGTACAAACTTCAGCCGTGGGAGGCAAAGCTAAATAAAAATTTCTATGATATCGTAAATATCAGGCGGTATGGCGGAGATCTGCAAGGCGTAATTGATAAACTTGACTATCTCAAAGATCTGGGAATAACTGCCATTTATCTGAACCCTATATTTGAATCTCCTTCCTTACATAAGTACGATGCAACCTTCTATCATCATATTGATAATAACTTCGGACCGGATCCTGCCGGAGACAGAGAGATTTGGTCGAATGAAAATCATGCTGATCCTTCAACATGGCAATGGACATCTGCAGATAAATTGTTTCTCAAGTTGATTGAAGAGGTTCATAAACGGAATATGAAAATAATTATTGACGGTGTTTTCAATCATACGGGTACACAGTTCTGGGCATTTAAGGATATTGTAAAAAATCAGCAGGAATCCAAATACAAAGATTGGTTCATAATAAATAAATGGGACGATCCGGCAACTCCCGAATCCGAGTTTCAATATGCAGGCTGGATGGGTGTGAGAGACCTTCCCGAAATCAAAGAGGATGAAAATGGATTGGTAACAGGACCGAGGGAACATGTACATGCTGTTGTTAAACGATGGATGGATCCCAATGGAGATGGAGATCCTTCGGATGGAATAGATGGCTGGCGCCTTGATGTTGCAGAAATGGTAAGTCATAATTTCTGGAGAGATTTTAGGAAATGGGTTAGAGAAATTAATTCTGAAGCATACATTGTAGGTGAAGTCTGGTGGGAGGACTGGAATAATTACAAAATGTTTGATGCAAAGCCATGGCTTGGAGATCAGTTTGATGCGGTAATGAATTACCGGTTCACACGCGCTGTTAAAGATTTTGTTCTTGCGGATAAAGTTCAGATAGATGCAATTGCGTTTACCGATTCAATAAAAAATATAATGAGCAATTACGGCGGAAATTACTATGTGATGATGAATCTGCTCGGAAGTCATGATACCGAGCGTTTAGGTTCGCTGGCTGTAAATCCTGACGGGATGTACGACCACCAGGGAAACGCGAAAGACAATAAAGATTTTGATGTGCGGAAGCCAAATGAAGTAGAACTTAAAAGAATTAAGCTGGCATACGGATTACAGTTTACAATGCCCGGAGCGCCGCAGGTATACAACGGCGATGAAGCCGGAATGTGGGGCGGTGATGATCCCGACTGCCGTAAACCGATGGTATGGCAAGACATTTCTTACGAGACAGAAACTTCTCATCCATTCGGGATTAAACGAATTCCAGATGAAGTTAAATTCAACAGCGAACTATTTAATTGGATTAAAAAGTTAGCTGAGGTTAGAAATAGTAACAAAGTACTTTCATTAGGAGAAATAGAATTTAATGTAATCGATAATGATGAAAACATACTAAGTTACAGACGAATAATGGGAATGGATGAAATTATTGTAGTAGTAAATCGAAATCCGATTTCAATTGAAATCAATTCGATATCGGTAAATTTTCTGGCATCAAAAGCAACGTGGAATGATCTTATAACTGGGGATAAAATCTCCGGTGGCAATAATGTTGTAAAACTGGAACCTTACCAAATCTTAATTCTTAAATAGTAGTGATTTTAAGACGGGAATAATTCCCGTCTTAAAAAATTGCATATATAAACGGGGCGAGTGCGGATCCCTTCGTCAGAACTATCAATCCACCAAGAAGGATCAGGAAGAATATAATTGGCATAAGCCACCATTTCTTATTTTTCATAAGGAATGACCAGAGCTGTGCAATTGTAGATAACTTACTCATTTTAATTAAACCACCATTATTTACTTTGTGAAATTAATCATTTTTAAGAATGATTCGAAAACAATAATTAAATAACTTATTTAAGAAAGATTGATTCAATTTCAAAGCCGGTTTCCAACCCATTAGAATCATTATCGCATATTATTTGTAATAAATTGGATTCACTCAGCTTGAACTTTTCATCATTTTTATTAACACCGAACCAGGTTTTAGGTAAAAACTTAGGATATGAAAAGGGCATTATCAACGAAGAATTTTTCATGAATTGATCTAAATGAATTTCATTCTCCTGCCATTGATTGTTCAAACTATTTATTGCAGCATAGCTTTTACCGCAATTGGTTAGAAATACCAATTTGATTTTCACCTCGCTATTTTCCGTTGAACGGGCTTTTATAACTAATTTAGAATATTTATTTAATTCCTCTCCAAATTCATTACCTAATTTTGAGAGCGGTTTCTGAATGGCGAAAGGAATTTTATTTTCAGATGTATAATTTATCTTAACAGACAAGGCTTCTTTCTCACTTGATGTTCCTAAAGTGTAGCGCAGATTATATCTCATTGTCTTTGTGAACTGCGGAAACGACAAATCAGTTTTATCTCTACTAATATCTAAAATTGCAATAGATGTCCCGGAGGAAAGTATTTTTGTTTCCCAAAAATGATATGAAACAAAATCCCACTTTTCAGGACTGTTCAACACACCATCAGGAAAAGAAATAATCCCTTTTTCGGTCTCAACTACAACACAAAATTCAATTTTCCCTGCCTCAAAAGTTTTCAGGGAATCAGCAAGCAGATATCGGAATCCCCCCGAGTTTTTTAGCGGATATTTTGCATATCCGCGCCAACCTGATCTTTTAATGAACAATTCCGCTTTTTTAATCTTTCTCTCCGAAGCAATATCAAATTCAAACTTTGCCGGTTTTTCTTCATACATATATTGTGGCGAACGATTAACTACATAAACATTTGCAGGTTCACCGGACGGCATGTAAATTCCTTTCAAAAATTTATTTAAACGTGATAAGTATTTATTAATTTCCTTTTCATTTTCCTGAGAAAGAATATAAACCCCGGGAGTAACCTTAAATGAAAAACTCTCTGCTCTTTTTTTAGCATTTCTATTTTCAAGCGGATAGACAGTAAAATTATTTTTGAGATCAGGAAGACTGATCTTCATTTCTCTTTCATTCCAGAATAAACGGGCTACCTGCCGGGAAAGGCTTGTCTGTTCAAAAGGATCGCGCAGCCATAATACATCGGGATAAACTTCCAGTTGCCATACCTTCTCGTCAATTTTATCCAGAAAATAAGCACCTGTTCCATCATACTTTATAAACGGTGAAGATCCGACTCCGGCAATTTGTTTCAGCGAAAAAATATTCTTGGGTTCACTTTTTGTGTTATTAGTATATATGAACAACGAATCATTATTTAGCTCGCTCAAATCCTCTTCATACCTAATACTGAAATCCTCAAATTGATTATTAGCAGGAAACTCACCAAAGGATTTCGATCTCGGTACTAATTGAAAAACTTTAGAAGCGAGCATAAGACCAATAGCTTTAGAAGGAGTGTAGAGTAGGTTGGCAAAATGAGTCGGATATTCTGTATTACTCCATGCAATCTGAACGGGGTCATAACTGAACATAGTTGCAAACTGCATTCCCGCTTCGCGGAAACTTCTTGCCATTGCCGGATACATATATGAACGACCTATATCCGCCGCGTCAAATTCATAAATCATTCTTGATTTAGTTTCGAAACCTTTAATATTTTCCGACGGGATCAAATATTTATTTACATTGATTAAATAATTTCCGTCAAGCATCTTATTGTGAACCAATCCTGTCGGGTACCACTGAAAAGAAATTCCCTGAATATCAGCATTAACAACCGCCTGTGCCTGTTCATCATTCCAGTTTTCGCTAATATTATAAAATATCGGTTTCTCATAACCGGTACCGCGAATTACTTTTACCATTTCATTAATATAACCTGTTACCTGCTCTCTGTTTTCGGGGTGAAAAGGTTCGTTAATAATTTCCATTGCAATTATGGACGGATCAGTTCCATAGGTAAATTTATTGTACTTATTTTTATGCAACATAAATTGTTTCAGATAATTTCTCTGAGCAGAGCGGGCAGTATCATTGGTTACAAGTTCAACCTTTGAGTATGATTGCGAAAATCCATCCGTATGCGGATCGGGTTCGGGCCATCCTGTCCCCCACCATGCAATTGGAGTTATTATAGTTTTTATTCCATTATCGGCAAGTTTAGTTAAAAGATAATCAAGTAATTCAAGATGTTCGTTCTGAATAATATTTCCGTCTTTATCCGTTATTTCTCTATCCCAAACATGAACTCTGAAAGCATTGAAACCAAGACGAACCATCTGCGCCACATCCAGATCAATCGCATCCTTTAGAGATAAGCCGAGTCTTTTATGAGCTCTGTATGAATAAGCAAATGGAGTTGTGTAATTAACTCCGAAAAGGTTTACTTCTTTTTGCGAATCTTTCCATCTCATTATTCCAGAATCATCAGCATAGACCCCCGAATTATTATTATTCTGACTAAATATTATAGAGGTCAGAAAGAAAAAGTAAAGTAAGTATTTCCCGTTTTTCATTTCGTTATCTTCTTACTGATTTATTAAAATAAATATCATTTACTTGATTAAAGTTAGTTTCTTCGTTGAAGTATAATTTCCTGCAGTCAACCTGTAAAAGTAGGTTCCGCTTGTTATCTGATTATATCTCATTACCTCATTAAAATTGAATTTTACACTGTACTTACCTGCAATTTGAAATTCTTCCACCAATGTTGCAATCTCCTGTCCGAGCAAATTATAAACCTTTAAGCTGACATTGCTGCTTTGCGGTATCTGGTATGATATAATGGTTTCCGGATTAAAGGGATTAGGATAGTTTTGATGCAATAAGAATTGATCCGGCAGAGAGTAATAGTCTTCATTTTCCGGGATCAAATTACTCAGATCCCCGAACGCACTTAATGACTCCAGGGCTTCAGCTTCACCACTGGAATTGCTGAAACCAAAAGTAGCAACATTCTCCCAATCTGAACCTCTTTTACCGGGTAATGAAATTAATGCCGGTTCCCAATAGAAAAATCCGGCTCCTTTATTATTGTTCGTTCCTTTAATAATCTCAGAAAGTTTCAGCAGGAAATCTTTTTGTCCTTTCGGGGTTGCAGGATAATCGGGAATTAATGTTGTGCCCGGACCGACAATATTATTAGTATTATCATTTTGATACCCGGTAGTCCAGGGATAAGCTGTCTCAACGATTATAATTTCTTTACCGTATCTATTGGTAACAGTATTTAGCGTGCTTCTAAGCTGGGTTAAGTTGCCATGCCACCATGGATAATATGAAAGACCTATAATGTCGTACTCAACATTATTACTTCTTATAATATCATAAAAGTAGGTAACATTGTTAACATTGCCGTTTAGAATTGGAATATGGATCATCGTTTTTATTTGTTGCGGTGAAAATTCTTTGACTGCTCTGATTCCTTCTTTCAAGAGAGATGTAAATTTTATCTTCTGCCCTTCAAAGTCAGGCACATCATATAACTTTCCATCGGGCCAGAGCATACCGCCGGAAATTTCGTTTCCGATCTGGACCATATCCGGCACCGCATTCTGAGCAGCTAAAAGATTTATCACCCTCTTCGTATATTCATAAACGCTGTCCTTCAGCTGGTCAAAAGTAAAACCAGTCCATGCGGCAGGTTTCGCTTGATGACCGGGATCTGCCCATGTATCGGAATAATGAAAGTTTAGTAGAAACTTCAGACCCTTTGCTTTAATTCTTTTTGCAATTAGGAGAGTCTGCTCTAAACCGCAATATCCGTTTGATGGAGAGTGCCATAATCTTAATCTTACATAATTAACACCGTTGCTTTTAAATATATCAACCGGATCCTTTACCTGTCCGGAAAGTTTATACTTCCCCCCGTTGGCTTCGATTTGAGGTAATGTTGAAATATCTACTCCACGGATAAATTCCTGAGGATAAATGGAACTCACGAAAAGAAAAAGCGGAAAAAAGAATTTCATACAATTCATAATGAGAATTCGTTTATTTGTTCTGCTTCCATAGAACATAATTATTTTTCTCTTAGATAACCAAATCTATTCAACAAATACTGGTCTTCGAATCTAATCGGTAACCTTGAATAAGTATAAGAACCGAAAAACCCGAGCCCGCCAGTGATATTCGACATGCTTCCCGGGAAATTCCTGATTGTAAATCCAAAATCAAAAAATAATCCGGCTGAAAAATACCTTGTCAGGTTTTCGTCCAGTAAATAGATATCGATTACAAGCGGTGCAATCGAAAATCTTCCTTTTGAATTGTTACCCTTAGAAATGTCTAAAAGCACTTGTTCTAAAAGACGCCTGCTGATTTTAAATTCATTCCGGAAACTGCTGCCTACATAATTATAAGTTGTATCTCCGTTTACAATTATTTTATCTGCCGGTATAATTACTTCATGCCGTGTTTTAGTACCATCCGGTTCTCTGTAAAAATAGACGAGCTTTACTTTATACATTTTTAGCAATTCTGCCGGGGTATTATTCAAAGTAACATTAATATTAGCAGTATCCTGATTAAGGAAAGGACCTGGTATGAACGGGGTTGTATATTCACTATTGATCGTAAACATTTCGGGAATTCTTGTTTTTGAACTTAAATGCTTACCGTTTGGAGTTTTAACATTTAATTCCAGATCCTTCCCGTAACGGACATTAAAATTTTTCAGATATAAATATCTTGACGGTGTTCCGAAGCGCTGATTTATTTGATCGTTATCAACCGTATCCCTGTAGAAATATTCTTTTCCCGTATCCGGATATTTCAATGTCACTTTAGCACCTGATATTGCAGGATCGACATTTAATTCCGAAGGATTAAATCCTTCCACATCATAAGCTTTTGAAACCGACGCGGTCTGAAGCGTAGTGTCACTCCTCATAATCATATTTACGGAATAGATTTCCGGAAGTTCTCCTTTTGGAGAAACATTCTCTTCACACGAAGAAATAACGACTGCACAGAGCAAAAGTGATGTTATCTTAATCCATTTTTTCATAGTTCAATTTTTATTGTAAAGGTCAGCAGGAATGGAAGCATATTAATCCTTTTACCATTCTTGCTTTCAAAGTAGAATATATTTTTCCGGTCATAAACATTAATTGCACTAATGTCCAGATTCAGTTTCATAAAATTGAGATCGATCTTTTTTGCAATCATAATATCGAGACGGTGATAATCGGGTAGCATTGCAGAATTTTTATCGGAAAATAAAAGAATTGGCGAAAGTGTTCCATAAATATTGTAGTTAGAAAAAATATTATTTAATGAATACTGATCATAAAAACCGGCAATTTGAGTGAATGGATTGCCTGAGTGATAATTCCAGGATGTGCTTATCTGCCATCCGTAAGGGAGCGCATAAGAAGCTGTTAAATTAATATTATGCCTCGAATCATAGCGGGGTTTATACTTCAACCCGTTTACTTCTTTGAATGCCCAGCTTAATGTATATGCAATTGTAAAATCTAAAGGTGCACCGCTGTAATTTATTGAAAGTTCACCCCCATACGATTCGCCAATACTTTTTATCAAATCGGGTTCACTAAAGAGTGTTTTATTCTCATTGAGTGTGGGCGAGTTAAATATTTTCCTGTAATACCCTTCTATATCGAGAATCATTGAATTGGAAAGTCTTGATGAGAAACCGAAAACATAATGTGCCGCTTTGGCTTTGCTTAAGTATTCAGGTATAATAACTACAGGATCGAATAATGAGAGAACTTCCCTTTCATCATAAATAGTTGTTAACTCCTGCTGATAAATTCCATAAGCACCTTTTATGGAGATGTTTTTAGTTATCAAGTAAGTCAGATTAATTCTCGGTTCAAAAAAGTCACCTCCGGCATCAAGACTTTTGAGATTCAATCGAATTCCTAAATCAGCACCCAGGTTTTCAAATCTCAGAAACTTATAGTTAGCATATGCATTTGAACTGAGTCCCTCAGAACCAGCATCCGCACGGAAATTAAACCTGTTAAGCAGAAACATTTTCGACTGTATATATTTAACATCTGCACCTATTCCAAATTCATCTTTGTTGTCAAGCACATAGAGAAAGTCAGTTGAAATAGTAAAATCGTTCAATTCATTACGCTTCGGTTTGATATCACTCTTTTTCTGAAATATTTCATTACTGAATGAACTGAAATTAACTCCAAAATCAAGAAAGAATGGAATACTCCCAACGGTAAAAACCTTAAATCCAATAAGACTATTCTTCCAGTTGTAATCCGGGCTGGTTGGATCATCATATTTTAAATTATCGGAGCTGAATAAACTATGAACAGTAAACTTAGCACCGGAGAAAAAGTCCGGACTGGAATAATTTATTTTGAATGCTGCGTCGTAAAAATCGACAGGTAATTCATTGCTTAAAAAACGATTCAGAATTTTATTAGAAACACTTTTTCTTCCGGTAAAATAAAATGAGCCGTTAGGTATAGGACCCTCAACCAATCCCTTAACCGAAAGTAAACTTATACTACCCTTGCCGCTGAAATTATTTTTGTTACCATCCTTCGTATTTACCTTCATAACAGAAGAAATTGCTCTTCCAATGTATGATGGAAATCCCCCGCGGTAAAACTCGAGATTATTGATCAGATCGTAATCGATAACACTGAAAAGTCCGATTGCGTGATATGGATAATAAAGCGGCACACCATCAACCAAAACTAGATTTTGATTCGGCTCGCCCCCGCGGACACTGAATTTTGCAGAGACATCCCCTGACGATTTAACTCCAGGAACACCGGCAAGAGCTCTTAGCAAATCAGTTTCAACACCCTTTGGAATTACTTCAAGCCTCTTGACAGTTAAAATAGTTTTACCGAGATCTGGAATGTTTTCTTCCGGAGTTAAATACTCAATTTTTTCAACGACTCCGATTTCAACTGTTGATGGAGTTAGAAAAATTTCGAGTTCGGTTATTTTCTGAGCATCAACCTTTACATCAACCGATTTGGTTTTATATCCGATGTAGGATACAACCACATTATACTTATTAGAAACCGGAAGTGAGGGGATTATAAAATATCCCCGGTTATTAGTTGAAGCTCCGGTGCTTAATTCCCTTATAATTACATTAGCAAACGGCAGGGATTCAGAATTAAGAGAATCTTTAACAATACCCCGGATAGTGCCTTTCTCTTGGGCGGAAAGTGGTGCGCTTATCAAGAAAAAAAGAATGACTGAGGTTATATATTTTTTTATCTGCAACAATCCGATTTCACTAATCTATTCATATATGAATCATTAATTATTTTGAATGTAAAATAAGGTTATTAATGATTACGATGCCAGAACAGGGACAGTCATTTTTCCCGCTCCTTTTTTATTATTTTAGGGAAAACAATTTATCGGGAATTGAAGTGGGACTTTCAATAAAACAGATAAAATACATAGAGAAAAACCGTTCTAAATTGTCAGTCTCCAAACTGGCAGAAAATTTAAATCTAAATCCGGAAGAAGTGAAAAAATATCTGGATGAAAATCCTTCTGCTAAAACCCCTCATTATTTTTATTTGATAATGATTCTTATTCCTATTCTATTTTTTGTTTTACTTGAATTCTCTTTAAGAATCTTCAACTACGGGTATGATCTTTCCATGTGGGGAAATGTTATTGAAGGAAAGTTGATTCTGAATCCTGACGCACCGCGTCGTTATTTTACAACCGTAAAGAGCACTCCTTCTTCTATTGAAGATATTTTTGATGAAGAAAAATCGCCGAATTCATTCCGGGTTTTTGTACTGGGAGGAAGCAGTGCAGCAGGCTATCCGTATATGCCGATGGGTCCATTTTCCAGATACATAAGAAAGCGGCTCGAGTTGAATTACCCGGATAAAAAAATTGAGGTTGTGAATATTGCCTTATCGGCAATCAGTACTTTTACAGTAAGAGATTTTATTCCTGAAGTACTTGAGCAGAAGCCGGACCTCATTTTAATATACGCCGGACATAATGAATATTACGGTGCGTTGGGAGTGGGTTCACAGGAATCGGTCGGCAGTTCACGTGAATTGATTAACATTCTTCTATATTTGAATAAATATAAAACAACACAGCTTGTTAAAGATTTTCTGCAATGGTTGTTTGGAATGGTGGATACTGAAGGCTCTGTATCTGCAACCGGAACCCTGATGTCCCGAATGGCCAAAGAGAAAGAGATAGAAATTAATTCAGGGAAATATCAGAGTGGAATCGATCAATTTGAAGGGAACATGAACGACATCATTCAGATGATCAAAGAGAAGAATGTACCTCTTATTATTTCCACTCTTGCAAGCAACCTTAAAGACCAGCCCCCATTTATATCAATCAGTAATGGAAGTTATCCTCCGGCAGATAAAATATTTGAAGAAGCTGAGAAAGAATACGCTTCGGGCAAATACATAAAAGCGGATTCACTCTATCGGTTTGCAAAGGATCTTGATGGATTAAGATTCCGTGCACCTGAAAAAATTAACGGGATTATTAAGAATCTCGGCAAACTGAATAGCGTGCCTGTAATTGATGCCGATTCGCTTTTCGCATCTTTAAGCATTAACGGGATAACCGGTAACAACCTGATGACAGACCATCTTCATCCTACCCTTGATGGATTTAAAGAATTGGGCCGGTTGTTTTATGAGGAAATGGATCGCCGGAATTATGTTCCAGCCGATTCGAAACCGGCTATTGAATTTGCCAGACAGGATGAAATTACAAAACAGAATTTTGTCTTTTCAGAATTTGATTCGGTGGTTGCAGAATACAGAATTAAACTTTTAAGAAATGATTGGCCATTCATAGATCCAAAATTGAAAAAAAGTTACTGGGAAGTCTGCAAACCGGAGAATTTTAAAGATTCTGCCGCTGTTCATTTTTTACTTGGTAACGAGAGCTGGGGGAAGTCGATCGAAAAGGTCGCGGATAATTATTTTAGAAATAGAAGCCTCAACGGATTTCTTGAACACATGAAAGCGCTTATTTATCAGTATCCGATAGTGATTGAATATTATAAAAAACTAGAAAATGTGGCACTTCTTTTTCTGAAAAATCAGGAATATCAGCTTGCTCAAAGAGTGCTGCATCTCGAATATGAATTAGAGCAAAATGCATTTAACACAAAATGGCTGGGACAGATTGAACTTCAGGAAGGTAATACCAACAAAGCGATTAACTTTCTTGAAAAATCCCTGATGTTTAATTCAAATGATGAACAGGTCATGTATAATCTTGCAGGCGCTTATTCAATGAATGAGGATTATCAAAAATCATATGACCTGACAATGAAACTAATAACCAGAAATCCAGGTCATCAAGGGGCGCAGAATTTACTTATTCAATTAAAAAACATAATCGATAAAAAATAGAAGTGCTTCTATAGATCTACATAATTAGTAAAAAATATTTTCGTTACTGATGGGAAATAAAAAAACCCCGCTTGCTCAGCGGGGTTTTTAATTACATACTACTTAACTCAAATTACTTTATAAGAAGCATTTTCTTTGTTGAATTGAAACTTCCGGCATTAATTGTATAGAAATAGACGCCGCTGCTTAACTTAGCGCCGCTGAACATATACTCGTAAGTTCCGGCTTTCATATTCTCATTAACAAGAGATGCAACTTCCTGACCAAGAACATTAAATACCTTAAGAGATACTTTATTCTCCTGAGGAATTGTAAATCTTATCAATGTAGAAGGATTGAAAGGATTAGGATAATTCTGCTGCAATGTGTACTCAGAAGGCAATCCTAAATCAAGATCACGAACAGAAGTTGGTAAACCGACAGGCCATGTTTCGAACTGGGAGGATTTGTCTGCATCGGTCAACCATGAATCGAGCGGAGCAGTATACGGCTGTGTGAAAGTTCTTGCCTTAGTTTGAGGAATAAATCTTACTCTACCCGATTTTGTAGTACCCAAAGCAGTGGGCTCTCTCTGCCAGCTTTGATCTGATGCTTTCTTATATCCATATCTGTACTGGAATGCATTAAATGCCGGACCGTTAACGGTTAATGTACCTTCATAAATCTTGTCACCATCAGGATCTGTTAATTCAAATTGTTCAACAGCATCTTCTTCTCCAGTCCATCCCATTATAGTTTTGAAGAGAGGCTGACGCGGGAGCCAGTATAATTTATCACTGGTTTCCATAGGTACTGCAACTTTATTAGCATCATACGCATCTTTCATATCAACACGGAATTTAATCTGAACAAATGAACCGTTTGGAATTACAAATGCCGGATAGACATCGTCATAATACATTTTCTTAACTTCCTGATTTGCTTTTCCTTCGAATGGAGTTGAACGATCACCACCGCCTGTTGAAAGCGGTCTTTCCCAAGTGTCTGTCCAGATGCCGGGATTAGCAATAATTGCATAGTACTTATAAGTCTGGTCTTTACCAACTTCCTGATTAACAAACGGAATCGATAAGAACCATTCTTCAGGGAAGAGCGGATTTTGATTCATGTTCGATTTGGCTGCGTCGGTATTGCTCCAACCATTAAATCCACCTCTTATTTCAAGTTTGTCAACTACCGGGTTAAATTTGCCGATCTCTTCTAGAACGCTCATGTCAACTGTGAAGTCCATATTACCGCTTGCAAGCTGAACGTTAGGATCGGCATTATTCCAGAATCTCTCAATGGTATTGGTTCCGTCAACAACGCCGTAAATTCTATTTCCGCCTCCTAAGACATCATTCATTGAAGGAGTATTGGCTGGACCTTCCCAGGAACCATTACCTGCAGTGTTAGGACTATGAATAAACTTATACTCTAAAACACTGCCTGATGTTAGGCTAACAGTAGCTGTAAATTTTTTATCACCGTCTGTATCTTTCATCTCTACTGCACCCGTCGCCCAATCTGTAAAGTTACCAGCAACATATACTTTACCTGTTGCAGGATTAAATCCTTGATTAATTGGAAGAGTCATGTCAACACTGAATGTAACATCGGTTGCTACTTTAGTGTATGGTGTTCTGTTGTACATAAATCTTGTTATGGTAACGTCCTCGGTTCCAACAGTAACTTTACTGTTATCTCCGGGTTCATCTTTACCATCCCAACCAAGACCGATGTTGAACTTATAATCATAGGTCCCGGGATCTAATTCATACATCAGTTCATAAATTTTATCATTATCAGTATCGGTCAGAACTTTTGTTGAATTAGCCGGCGGTTCATTAAGCCAGTTATTCATTCCGCCGGGAACCGTTACTACATCCGTAGCCGGATTGAATGTACCCTTGCTAATTTCAATTCTCATATCGGCTTTAAAGGTAACTTTCTTCTTTTGAGCATCGATATTAGAGAATGCTGCAATAAGTAGTATTAAAGATAGTACTACTAGTTTTTTCATGGTGCCTCCTATTTGTTGAATAGATAATTATTTAACAGAGTAATTGATAATTCAGTTAATTAAAAACTTAATACCACTCCGAAACTATGTAAGTGGTTCAAATATTTCATTTGCTGATAAGAATAATCGACAGAGATTTTAATAACACCTAAACCGCCGTAATGAATACCGGCGCCTAAGGTTAAACCTTCCTGCGTATCATCCAGAAAAAGTCCTTTGTAGCCGCCTCTTATGGAAAGGAGATTATCAAACAGAGAAATTTCTCCTCCAACATTCACCCATTGGTTATTGTCGTTTGGATGAATAGCATCAACTGCTAAGGTTAATCGGTGTTCGTTTAAAATAACAAAATCTCTTGAAAGTCCAACCTGAAGCCGTAATGGTAATTCGAATTGATCAGTTGTATAATTGGCATCAATAGTTTGATTGTTACCCGCTCTGTTCGGATCCGGGTCATGACGTATGAGCAAATCATCGCCACTCATCTGCAACTTAGATCCGTAATTGGAAATGCTTGATGCAAATTTTACACCATAGAACGGAGTAGTAAAAACGGTACCGACATCAATTCCAAATCCTTCAGCACTCGAATTGTAGATTCCCTCACGGATATATTTTAAAGTAACACCCACAGCGAAATCCTGGGTAATATACTTTGCGTATGTCAAACCGAAAGCATAACTGGCGGCAGAGAATCTTTCGCCTGTCCCTTCAGGATAATATTCCGTTGTTACCTCCATTTCGCCAACATTTAAAGAGGTTACACTTAATCCAAATACGCCAATATCGCCTGCCGGAATTACTGCTCCCAGGTAATTTACATTAATATCCGCAAACATTTTTGTATAAGTGAATATAGTTTGATATTCTGAAATATGTGCAATACCGGAAGGATTCCAGTACATTGCAGAAGCATCATCTGCAACTGCACTATATGCCGAACCCATTGCATTTGCTCTTGGACCAATACCGATGCTAAGAAATTTTGCAGCAGTTGTTCCTGTCTTAGTTACCTGTTGAGCTAACAGGGGCTGAAGTAAGACAGATAGTACAATCATTATTAAAATTCTTTTACTAAACATGATTAAACTCCTTAAAATTATAAGCCCATTTTTAATTATTTAATCACCGCAAACTTGCCGATTTTGGTACCTATGTTTGGAGCATCAACCTGAAAGACGTAGACACCATAAGCGATATTCAAATTATCTTTTGTAAGCATATTCCACTTTGCAGTACCATCATTAAATGGACTATCATGCTCTATAACATCAACTAACTCGCCATTAATAGTAAATATTCTAATTGTACATTTATTAGGTAAATGAGTAAAATGAAGTGACCTTGGTCCTCTTCCGCTTGCATAAGGATTTTTAATTTCCCATTGAGCCGAAGCTACATAAGGATTAGGAACAACTTTAATTCTATCAAGTTCTTCTCTCGCTTTATCCAGATCGATCTTACCGGCAGTCGCAACAAATCTGAAGAGATCACTTGAGAGAAATGGTTTCTTCAACTTGATTTCGAGTTTCTCACCGGTATTCGGAAAGCGTGTACCGAGAGTTGGACTAGGAGTATCGATTAAATAGAACCACCACGTATAAACAAGATTTCCTGCTTTATCTGGTTCAAGAAAAACAATTCTGTCGCGTCTTGCTCCATTGGTAGTTAATTTACCATCTGTACCATCAACTTCTATAAATCCGAATTCGATATACTTATTTGTACTAATATTAAAGACCTTAACATTTACCGGTTTTGAAGGAAATGTATTTGCACCAAGTTTAATCTGAGATGATGCTCCAAAACCAACATCACCAAATTCTATTCGATAATCATTTGGTCTTTCTTCCCCGCCAATTCCACCTGGCCAGACAAATTTTTCGAACTGGTAATTAACTATACTAAGATTTGGCCAGACTGAAATTGCCCGGTCAAGTTCCACACGTCGTTCGTTAACAAAGCTTAAACGGAAACCATCAACGAGCGGTTGTTCAAACGCAGGATTCAGGTTTTTAAAATTGCTGAGAAGTGTAACACCGGCAGTACTATCACGCAGCGTATAACTCTTAGTAGTAAGTGTATCCGGCTGCCCTGCTCTCTGTGATACTTTAACTGTATCCTGAAATGTAAGATGATAAACATGATTATCTTTAATCTTATTTATATCAACAATTTCATAAGATACTTTTCCAGAGGTGGTTCCTTGAACAAGAGCAACGCTGCCAAGGGTTGGTGGAACATATCCTGCAACAGGTGCTTCGGGAGTTACACGGGCAACATTGGATCCGAGTTTAACACTTCCATCCGACCGTAGCGAAACACGAATTGGCGACTCTGATGGAATTATATCGCCGGCTGGAAAACCAAAATCATATGCAACAACCGCATAGTAGTATGTAAATCCATTGAAAACTGTTGTATCCACAAAAGAGTGTTTTAAACCCGTATCACTACCTAAGAAATATCTTATACCATCTATTCCAATCGGATCAAAACCTTTTATTCCATTAACAAGATCGAATTGGGCAATTGGAAGTCTGAACTGTCTTCCACCAAATCCATTTGTTATTTGTTCTGCATCCTGAAAAGCCGGATCGGATGCTCGGTAAATTTTATATCCTTCAAAGTCTTTTCCAATACCACCGATTGCATCAATGTAGGCATCGAAAGAACTTTCTGCAAGATCATCCCAATACAAAGTAACTCTATTATTACCCGGGATAGCTGTTAATGTTGGGGTAAGCGGTGCATTAGCAAAACGATAATCGTTATTATATGTTTCCTGTGCTCTAACTCGTTTTCTTAAAATCTCACTCTTTCTAAACTGACCGCCCGGATCAGGTATCGGTCCATTAGCTAAAAGAACAACAAGAGAGATCGGTTCGGTTTGACCCGATCTTAACGGGAAGAAACTTGAAGAAACAAAAAGATCATATTCGCCGGCAACTACTTCTTGAGGATCATAAAATTTTCCGGGGATCATAAAATCGAACCACATTTGAGCATCACTGTTAATATTTAATCCACCGGCAGGAACGTAATCTGCATTCGTGATACCAATCTGGTCTGTTTCCGAAACATCAGTCACATCAACACTGGGTTCACCGGGCAATCCGAAACGTGCGCCTGATGTCGGTTTACCATCATTCTCTCCTTCATCACCGGTATCGGCAACACCATCGAGTCCAACGTCATCTCTAAACGGATTCCAATCATAATCATTATCAATACCGTCATCTCTTGCTTCATCAATCATAACATCAATTCCGTCATCAATACCTTCATCAATAGCACCGTCATTATCATTGTCAATTCCATCTGCATATTTTTTACCGAGTTTTGAAGCTACAACATTGTAAAGAATAATTTTATTATTCACGCGATATCGATAATATGGAGCATCAGAAGCAGCCTGGGTTATCATGGCTTGTGTAATAACAGGGCTATTTTCTTCACCATCATCATCATTATCGATTCCATCTTTAAAGGGTAAGCCAATTTTATCCTGTGTTACCATGATTAAATGAACGATGCCATTTTGAAATTGATCTGGCGGAGGCCAGAGTTTCCATTTATTGCCTGACGGATTTGAATTAGCTAAATCAATCATCTGTTGAGTAACTACAGGACTGTTCTGTTCAACTTTAAATCTTGGACGACCAGCAGCCCACCCCGGATTAACCGGTTGAGCAATTCCATCAGCGTATGTAACACCTCTTTGCACTCCGAAGGGAATGTGAGTCTGATTTTCATCAATCAGTCCATTTCCATTATCATCAATTAAGTTATCCGGGATTTCACCTTCGAGCATTTCGGCTGTTATTAAATTATTCAGCTCGGGGCTGTCGCCATCATTATCAATACGATCGATAGCATTGCCTGGCGTTTCAAGAAATGCAACGGCGACAATACCAACGGGATCCGAACCGAACGTAGGTGCTCTATGGTCATTATCACGTGTCCATGCAATATCCTCAATTAAATCAAATTCCGAAATATCATCCTGAGAGTCCCCGTCACCACCAACAAAATCAGCATACCAGACGGTAACACCTACTTTCTTCATGTTAGTAGTGCCATCATTTTTTATACTGTGCAAAATGTATATTGCATCTTCAACAAGAACCTGCGACCATGCAAGAACTCTTACTTCAATTACCAATCCTAATCCTTTTCTCGTTAAATCGGTTGAGTCTGGAAAGAAATTTGCATATCGGTCATAATTATCATCGGTAGCTCTATAAAAAATCTCCTGGTCGGCATTAAAAATATTTTTCCCGAAATATCCATTCCAGGAGCCCCTCCATCCCGGATCGACCTCATCAGTCAAACGGTCAGGCCAATAGGAAGGCCAGGTATCGGGTTCGACGCTTGTTGCAATTATGTTTGTCTGTTCGTTCAGATATCCCGGCACCGGTTCAAAATTCCATGATTTACCTGTTGGGGACGAACGGTAATTTGGAACTTCAATAATTCTTTGATTTGTACCTGTATTATCTCTAACTTCTGCACCAGCCATAACACCTAATAAAGCAAGATAAACCTGCCCGGTATTTTTAGGCCATTCAAAAGGTGTCTGTTCATTGATTGGAAAAGAACCGCTTGTTCTACCGGCTTGAGCATGGTTAAAAAATGTAGCACGAACACGGTTACCTTCCATCTGCGCTTTTGTTCTCTTAGCCGCATTGCCCCTTTCTTTGCTCGGAACGTATTGAGCAAAAGTATGAGCGGTAGTCATCAAAGTGATCGCGATAATCAGTAATATTTTTAACGATCTTTGCATTTATTTAATCTCCCGTTTCTATTTTCAACTTTAGAATGAAAACTCAAAACCAAATTCAATTCTTCTTGGTTCTCCATAATTCCATGGGTACTTTAAATACTCTTCAACAGTATTCGGTCTATTCGGATCAACTCCGATATTTCTTCCTTCGGTTGTATAATCCGGTTTGCCGGTGTCACCAAAAACGTTGACAACAACTTTATTATCAAGCAGATTAAAGACGCGCAGGAATGATGTAACCTCCAGACCGGCAATGTTAAATGTCTTATGCATTCTTAAATCGAGCTGAAATTGAGTTGGTCTTCTTCTGCTGTTTCTTTGCAGTCCGGATGTAATACCACGATCGGCTGTATATTGTGTAATTGAAGGTGTGTAAGGAAGACCCGATCCATATCTAACTATTGTTGAAACACCCCAGTCAGCTTGTCCAACAAATAGCGACATATTCAGGATATGGTTTTGATCCCAATCGAGCGGAATAAGGAACAAAGTTGGTTCATTATTTCCGAGCTGTGCATTAAATTCATCTTCGGGGGAAGAATTGCTTCCCTCAGCTACCTGGTAAGTATAATTAAGATTCAACGAATAGAAGTTGGAAAATCTTTTTGAAATGTTCAGAGTAACACCTTTTACATTCGAGTAATCCTTATTAATATATGACGAATACGTAACCAGATTTCTCGTTGCAGTTAAAGGACCGGCTGTAATCCAATGTCTTATATCCCTGTAAAAGCCGGTAAATTCCATCGAGAAGTCCTCAAAGAATTCCTGTTTGAATCCTATTTCATACATGATAGTTTTTTGCGGTTCTAAATCCGGGTTGCCGTATACGCCATAACCGTTCCCTGTATTCGGCACGTAATAAGGTCCGCGGTTAAATAAATATTGGAAGGTCGGTATCTGTAAAAATTGACCGTATGAGAAATGAAGAACACCCTGATCACTTATCGGGTATGCAATTCCAAAGCGAGGACCTAACGACCATTTGGCTGTTGCATTCTTATAAAAATAAGGCTCTCTTTCTTCCAGCGATAAGTTTACCAATTCAGATCTAAGAGGTAAATTTATATTAGGATCGGTCGGATCGACCAGAACTTTTCCCCGCGAGTCGAAATAATCCAACCTTAATCCGATGTTAATAATAACACTTTCAAACTCAATTTTATCCTGAATATAGGCAGCAAGCTCAATTGGTTCACTGCTGTATTTAGTTCTGTTGGGAGTATTTTCCGCAGGGATTGAAGGAATGAACGGTTCAACCTCAATATTATCTACACGAAGCGGCTCAAGATTATAATCATCAAAACTAAGATCATGAACCCTTCCTTCAACACCGAATTTTAATAAGTGATTTTCGCTAACCTGACTCGTGTAATCCAGCTTTCCAATTAATGTTTCGGTCTTCCGATAAAATCTGTGAAGATTGGTTCCCTGTGTTACAAATGAATATGATACTGTATTCAAAGAATTAGGATGCATATAACGTGAATCGAAAGGATCCTCATAAAGAAACTCTTCAAAATCTTTTTGGAATTTTGAAAGTTTCAGAGTATAAAATGAAGTATTGGAAAATGTGTGAGTCATTGTGAAAGTAGCATTGTAGCTATCAGCGAATTTATTTATATCTCCGTAAGGATTCCATTTATAGAAGTGACTGTAATCCCTGTAGTTTTCTTTTGAGTAAAGTAATTCGGCATTAAACTTAAAATTGGATGAAGCAAAGTAGCTCAAGTTTATCTGTCCAATATATCTTTTGGACCAATTCATTGCTGTAAGTGCACCATCACCTGCAGAAGAATCAATATTAAATTTATTATACCCATAAAGATAACCATCATCATAGACATAACGGCCATTAGCAAATATTGTTACTTTATTGTCTGTAAATGGAATCGGTCCGCTGATGCTTGCCTGCAGGTTATAATTGGCAACCGGATTTATTTTATCAATTCCTACAAAGTAATCAGTAAAATTGCTTATATAATCGCTCGAATAAACTTTCACATCGGTTTTATATGCTCTTCCGCCTTCTTTTGTAACCGTGTTAACAATCCCGGATAATGCCTGACCATATTCAGCGTTGAATGTTCCGCTTATTACCTGAAGCTCCTGAACACTCGAATTATCAATTTCAATTCCACGGCTGTTGTCAAAAGCATCTGTAATTGAAATACCATTTACCCAGTAAGCTATTTCCGATGAACGTCCGCCTCGAATATGAAAATCGCCACCGGCTCCTCTAGTTACGCCGGCTTGAAGCTGTAATATGTCATTAATTTCCGCAACAGGCAGGTTTTTAATTTCTTCCGAAGTTACACGCGCCTGACTTGAAGTAACATCTTTTTGAATTCTTTCCATTCCGCCCTGTACCACAATGGTCCCTAATTCGACGGATGTTTCTTCCAGAGCAACCTCCTGTACTGTTGTCAAGTCAATTGATATCTGAACATTCTCAACAACAACAGTCTGAAAACCAATGTACTGGAACTTTAAGTTATACCTGCCGGGAGGAATATTAAGTATAACATATTTTCCGTCAAGATCTGTTGCCGCTCCAATTGTTGTCCCTTCAAGAGTAATATTAACAAAAGGCAGTGCCTCCCCGGTTTTTTTGTCGGTTACTTTTCCGGTTAGTTTTCCTGTTGTGCCCGCAAAAACCAGGCTAAAACAGAAAGAAACCAATAAAAAGAAGATAGTGTAGAACTTCTTCATAATGTACTCCATTTTAAAAATATTATAAAAACAACAGCATTAAATTCCGGTCCTGATTTCTGCTGTGCTTAATAATTTCTCATTAACTTCGATCTTTAATTTGCTTGTTAATCTATTTAAGTAAGACGCCATTATATCACGCGACTTTTCTTTTTTAAGTAATCTTAAAGCATCATTTTTAACAATTGAGAATTCCCTTGGAGAACTTTCCAACTTTTCTATTATCTTAAAGATTCCGTAATAATCCTGGATCTTTATTGGGCCAACAATTTTATCAATTGATGCATTCCATAACGTATCTTTTAATATTCCAAATTTATCGAGTTCCGATATACCTAATATACCTTTATTTTTTGCAGACCATTCTCTAATTGAAAATTTCTCTGCAAGCATTCCGAAATCAGATCCCTGTCCAATTTGAACAACAATACTATCAGCTAATTGTTTATCGCGAATGATAATTTCCTGAACATTTATCCGGCGAGGTGACATAAAATATATCAGATTATCATCATAAAATTTTCTGATAACACTATCGGGAAAATCTGAATTATCACTAATCTCCTTGCGCTTGTACTTAAGAAACAGATTGGTTTTATATTTTTGAATTTTAGAAAGGACTTCGGGATGATTGTGATATTTTTTCGTCTTTGCCATATCGAATAACAAATCCTGAATCACTATTCCTTTCAGAACGGTTTTTAAATTTTCGGTAGAATTAATTCTTTCAAGATGATATAAAGGGATTTCAGTTATTCTTTTTTCTATTTCTCCCCGGGTGTAATCCCTTTTATCATATCTTAAACAAATGGAAGAAAGTGCTTGAATGTTTTGTTTTTCAAGATAAATACCAGTTGAATATCTAAAATTATCGTAAATATTTCCAACTATTTTTTCATCAAACCATATTTTATTCTGATCATAAAGTCGATTAATAAAATCGATTTCAGAAGGTTTCTTTTTTCTAATTTTTACAACACGCTCCATATGCGATTTTCTTTTCAAAAATTCATCATCGGTTAACAATGGATTCGGAAAACGATCTTCCAGTTTTATAACACTATAACCGTACCTGGTTTTTACCGGTTTGGATATTTCGCCAACCGAAAGTGAATAAGCGACATCCTCAAAATTGGGGTCCATATCACCCCATGAAAAATATCCAAGGTACCCGCCGTTGCTGGCAAGCGTAGAATCAGTAAAAACCTGTTCGGCAAGTTCGTCAAAACTTGCACCCGTCTGTAATAACTGATACAGATTATTTGCTTCTTCTTCCGCTTCTGCGAATAAATGTCGGGCTGCAATCTTCTCATTTGATTTATAAAATGCATCCCGGATTTCCTCTTCACTTACATTTATTTTGGCAAATATTTCTCTATCTTTAAGAAAAGCAAGAATAGTTTGCTTTTCTGACCAGTTGATTTCCTTCTGGAATTCCGGATCGGATTCAATCCTGGAATTAGCATCAAAATTTTTCAAGACTAATTCACTTATCATATTGTTGAGAATTGCCCTGCGGGTTACAATATTATCCTTAATACTGGTAGAGGCAAGATAATCACCGTACCGATCCACAAACTCTTCCTGGGAAATACTATACTTATCAACAGATGCAATAATCTGCATAGGTAGCGCTAACTTTTGAGATTTTATTGGTTGGTTGGAAATTAGAAAGGTAAGAAAAATAAAAACGAATACAGTGCTGAACTGTTTTGTCATATACAATTTTTCAAAATGAAAACAACACCGGATCGCAGAAATTGATCCGTAATAATAAAAACTTAACTGGGGATTTTTACCACGGTTCAAAGTTACAAAATCCCAAAGCAAAAAATCAAATCTAATCGTCCTATTTAATAGGAATTTATAGTCCCCTACTTTGATCCCCGGATAAAGAAATATTCATATTATTAAGCGATATTTACATACATATTCTCATACTTTTTTACATAAATTAATTTTATCAATTAGAATATATCTTAATGCGTCCACGACAAGTAACACTTAATGATATTGCAAAGAAACTGGGTGTTTCGATAATCACAGTTTCAAAAGCGCTGCGTGGACATCCGGATATATCACAAACCACTGCAGAACTGGTTAAGAAAACAGCAGATGAGCTTGGGTACTCTCCAAATTTCATGGCAAGAAATCTTGCATCAAGGAAATCTAATTCTATTGGTGTAGTGCTGCCGCAAATCGCCCATCATTTCTTCAGCAGTGTAATGGATTATATTTATGATTATGCTACGCTGCACAATTTTCAGATCTTTCTAACTGTTTCTCAAGAAAATTCTGAGATGCAGAAAAAACAGATTCGGACACTTCTATCAATGAGAGTGGACGGATTAATCATATCAATTTCGCAGGATACTAATGATTTCGAAATATTTGCTAATGCGATTAATCGTCAAATCCCACTTGTTTTTATGGATCGCATACCCGACCTAACAAATTGCAATACTGTTACTGTTGATGACAGAGGCGGAGCTTATAAAGCAATTGAACATGCTATAAGACTCGGTTATAGAAAGATCGCTCACTTTGCAGGATATTCTAATATCAATATCGGTCGCGAAAGAATGATTGGTTTTAAAAAAGCTATGACGGATCATGGTATTGAAGTAAATAACGATTGGATTATAGAAGGCGATTACGAAGAAAAACATGGGTACGATTCATTTATGAAATTGTATCATGAAAAGAATATGCCCGATTTAATTCTAGCCGTTACATTCCCCGTTGCTATTGGAATATATACTGCAGCCAAGGAAGTGGGAGTGAATATTCCGGAAGATATTGATTTGATCTGCTTCGGTAACTCACCTGTACAGGAATTTTTATCTCCACCGCTAAGTTGTATTAACCAGCCGACGGATCAGCTTGCAAAAAAATCATTTGATCTGCTGATGGAGAATATCGATAACCCGGATGGATTTAAACACAAGCAACTTGTAATTGATACTGAATTAATATTACGAGGAACTTGCACCAAATACAATAATGGTAAATAAATCGTTTCTATGAACCTAAAAGACAAAGCATTATTACATTTAAAAACTTACCGGGAGTTATTAACTAAGTCGGGAATCGTTGTAGATAATATTCTTGCGAAAGAATTTAATTATGAGTTTAATGCAACAAAGGGAAGCAATCGTGTAAAGGTTTTAGTTTATTTTGGCAAAAAGGGGATAAAAGTAATTTTACAGGGTGATCTTGAATCCAAATTGCATAAGACAATCGACAACATAATTAACGATCAGCAATCATTGGATCTTGGCAACTCAAATTTTATGGAACCTGCAGAGTATATCGGCTCCGACGAGGTTGGTAAAGGCGATTTCTTTGGACCGCTTGTTATAGCTGCTGTTTTTGTTAATCAGAAATCAAAAAAGGAGTTGTCGAAAATTGGGGTTCGTGATAGTAAGGATATTAGCGATTATCAAATAAAGGATATAGCCCGGGAAATTCAATCAATTGTTAAAGAAAACATAGAAATTGTAAGAATTAATCCTGCAAAGTATAATGAGCTTTATGCTAAGTTCAAGAATTTGAATAAACTTCTAAATTGGGGACACTCTAAAGCAATCGATAATTTACTCGATAATACTAAATGTAAGTATGTTATTACAGATAAATTCAGTAAAAAGAATCTGGACGTAGTAACACTTGCAAAACATTCGGATGTCGATTTTGTTCAGGAAACTAAAGCAGAAAAATATATTGGAGTTGCGGCGGCTTCAATTCTGGCAAGAGCTGCTTTCTTAGAATGGTTTGATTTTCAGGAAAGAAAAGGATTAAAAATACCTCGGGGATCTTCAGAACAAGTTGAAATTTATGCAAGGCAGCTTGTTAAAAAAATTGGAGAGGATAAACTTAGCGAGTTAGTTAAAATCCATTTCAAAACATTTAATAAAATTAAGCTGGGATAAAAAGTATTCTTAATAAATGCAGGATCAGAAAGTGACAAAATCAAAAATTAAACGGATCGGAATTTTAACGGGCGGCGGGGATTGCCCCGGACTAAATGCAGTTATACGCGGAGTTGCAAAACCGGCTCATGATAATGGACTGAGTGTACTTGGCATTCTCGATGGATTCGAAGGATTGGTAGAAGGCAAAGCAATCGAATTATACAATAGAGATGTTTCCGGAATCTTAGCAAAGGGAGGAACGATTTTAGGATCATCGAACAAAGGCGACCCGTTTCACTGGCCCGAAGAAATTAATGGCAAAATCAAAATTGTTGATCGCTCGAAGGATGCTCTTAAAAATTATCAGGCATGGGATTTAGATGCAGTCGTTGCCATTGGAGGCGACGGAACAATGCACATCGCTAATTATCTGAGCGAAATGGGAATGAACATCGTGGGTGTTCCAAAAACAATTGATAATGACCTTGAAGCAACTGATCAAACATTTGGACACGATTCAGCAGTATATGTAGTAACCGAAGCATTGGACAGGCTTCACACTACTGCTTCTGCTCATCACCGAATAATGGTTTGCGAAGTAATGGGAAGGTACGCTGGATGGATTGCGCTCAACGGAGGTTTAGCCGGAGGAGCTGATATAATCTTAATTCCGGAAATTCCATTTGAATGGAATGTTATTTATGATCACGTTCTTCGTAGGAACATGAAAGGCAAACGATTCAGCATAGTATGTGTTGCAGAAGGTGCTAAACCGAAAAATGGAGAATTTGTTATTAAAAGTAAGGACATAAAACGTACTGATCCAATTCAGCTTGGCGGAATTGGTGAACTGGTTGCAAAAAAAATTAGTGATAATACCAAACTGGAAACACGCTACACTGTTTTAGGTCACCTACAACGTGGCGGAAGCCCTACTCCATTCGATCGAATTCTTGCAACAAAATTTGGTACTAATGCTATTCAATTGGTTATAAAGAAACAATTTGGGAGAATGGTTGCTTTGAAAGGATCTGAAATTAAAAGCGTTAGAATTTTAGATGCAATATCTCATCAAAAATTAGTAAAACTCAATGATCAGGCTGTCTTAGCAGCAAGCGCAGTAGGAGTAAGTTTCGGTACCAAAAAATTATAAGGCGGCTTGTTTGAATTCGGTTTTATTGCTATTTTGGTGCGCCTATTTAACAGTTGTTTCTTTGTTCTTGTTATTTGGTATTTAATAGAGGGGGTTCCCGATAAAAGAGATCGGGATAAACTCCGTTCAGATTTGTTAGAACGCCTTAAAAAGATTGATATACATATTCGTTATTTGGTGTTTGATTATTGTTTCTTGGAATTTATTAATTGGGGTCGTAGTTCAGTTGGTTAGAACGCCTGCCTGTCACGCAGGAGGTCGCGAGTTCGAGTCTCGTCGGCCCCGCAAAACAAAAAAACCTTACGGTCAAAGACTGTGAGGTTTTTTTGTTTGCAATAGGTTAAGTGATTTTGTCTCGCCTGCCCCGATGAGTGAAGCGAAATCGGGATCAGCTTTTTCCGGCAAGGCTATTTTTTAAAAGTAACACTGAAGCAGTTAAATTATTTAACAGAATAAAAAAACCAGTAATTTGTATTCGGCTTCTATCTTCAAATTACTTTTTAATAATATATATTCCCGACAATTATTGATGCCAGAATTGCTGTAAGAACCACAAACACAAATACCATAGCAATCAGACTGACAATAAAGTAGCTCAATGTTTTCTCAATAGGTGTCTGCATTAATGGTTGAATTCCCAGATAGAGTAAATAGAGTCCGTATATTCCGGCCAATGTCGAAATAATTGAAATTGACGGGACGATTAGAAAAATGCCCGCGATCATTGTTGGTGTATAAGAATAAACTACTAATTGAAAAGCCTTATTGAAATTTTTAACGGCTCCGAAGTTAGGAGCAAGAAGATCAATTATATAAGCTGATATCAAAGCACCGCCAATAGTTGATAATAATGAAATTACAGCTTGTTTAATTCCCCAGCTAACCGATGAATAAGTTCCTGCAAAGGGGATACTGATTCCAACCAATCCGAAACCAATAAAAGATGCAACTGCCGGTATTAAAGATAGCGGGATTAAATATGTTAAAATTAATTGAGACTGACCAATCTCTTCCTGATTAATAATCAGCCATTCATTCTTAGGTTCAATTATGATTTTCTTTGCTCTTTCAATAATGTTCATTTGTACCTCCTGATTAGGTTGAAGATGCTCCGGTTAGCAGTAGAAAAAGGATTTTAATGAAACAATATCATTTCATTCGATTAAACTTATTTCAATCTAACAATCGCTTGAGCCCGGTGATCTCAAGCAAACAATAATTGTATCTCACCTTTATTATTGGAAAGTATGATTTCTTAAAATATATACTCAATCGAACACTTCCTTAATGAGTAATTACAACATAAGAGAATTACTTTTTTATATCAATAAATCTTCCTTTTGCTTTCTAGTTATATGACCTTATTAATATTTTTTGATATAATTATACATCATTTTTTGCTTAATATGTATCAAATAGCCTTATTATAAAGATTGAAAAATATTTTCGTCATATTAACCTTTCTTCTGAGTCTTGTAATTTCTGGACAGGTAGTAGTTAATAACAGTCTTCAGAAAACTATCCGGGATTCAGATCTGATAATAAGAGCAAAAGTTACCAGCTTAAACCCCAGATGGATAATAAAAAATAACCATAAGCATATCTATACTTTTACTGAATTTGAAATTAATGAAGTAATAAAAGGAGATTACTCAAATAATAAATTACTTCTAAAAGTTATTGGCGGAACTGTAGGCGATACTACCGAATATGTTAAGCCATCATTCAGATTTAACGACAAAGAAGAGATGATTTTATTCTTAAATAATCTGAATTACTCACCGGAATTACAAATTCTTGACAAAATCAGAATTGTTGAAAATAAAGTAGCAGTAAACTCGAAATTTTACAAAGCCGATAATTTCACAGCCATTATAAAGAAAAATCTGAAGGGGGAAATAACATTAACCGATGACCCGGCGGAATTACAGAAAATTATCGAATCGATAGAGATAAAAAGAGAAAGTATTGATGTGATTGATGCTAAAACACATTTACTAAAGAGCACATCACTCCAATCCTCCTTCAATTTAGCTCCTTATAAACCGCCAAACTGGTCGTCAGCAATTGTTGTATCAACAATATCCGGAGATAATCTTGATGCCGTTACAATAAAGGAAACAGATAAATTATACATTGACTGGGCTGTAGCTAATTATGGACCTGATAATGTTTCAACTTCCTTTTTGGTTAGTCTCTATATTGATAATTCTTTTCAGGCTCAATGGACAGTCGATGAATTATCTGCAAATTACTACATTTATTTAAGTGATTATCAACTTGACCCTTTATCAAGCGGACTTCATCAAATTAAAATTATTGTCGATCCAACAAACAGAATACTTGAGACTAATGAGACTGATAATGAATTTATTAAAACGATATCTGTTGATGCTGTTCAGGGTCTGCCTTCAATTACCAATATCTCGCCGTCGTCAGCTTCTGCCGGAACTAATTCCACTGTAAGAATCGCCGGTAGTAATTTCGGGGTTGTTCGCGGTTCAAGCAAGGTGATGTTCTTTTATAAGAGTGGAGAGCCAAAAATTGAATCGACGAATTATTTATCGTGGTCGGATACACAAATCGAATGCGAAGTTCCAATTGGAATTATAAATGATTACCCGGCTTCTGCATCAAGCGGCCCGGTTACTGTTTCAACAGCATCAGGAACGAGCACCGGTTATAATTATGATATCACTTTCAGTTACGGCGGTGTCAAATGGAGCGGTGCTTCACCATTAATACCTCTGCGGATTAATGAGAATACAAATGACATTACCGGCGAAGGGAACGAGGTGATATCAGCTTCAAGTACATGGACAAATGCCGGAGCTAATTTTGGATTCTATTATGACGGGACCACAACAGTTACTGACGCAACTTCAGACGGGAAAAATCAAATTCTCTGGGGTACTACTTCCGGCTCTCTTGCTACTGCATACTATTGGTATGTCGGCAATAATATGATTGAGGCGGATATTGTCTTTAACGACAACTACAACTGGAGTAAAGACGGATCTCAATATGATGTTCAATCAATTGCACTCCATGAATTAGGACACTGGTTAAATCTCAGGGATTTATATGGAGGATTAGATTCAGATAAAATTATGTATGGAATTAGTTATTCTGGTGCCATTAAACGAACACTAACGAATTCTGAAACTGATGGGATCAAATACATTTATGGAACCGGCAGTTCTACATTATCTCCTCCACAGCTCTCTTCTCCCGAAAACCTTTCAACCGGTATTTCACTAAATCCATTATTGCAATGGAATCCGGTTGTGGGCTCAGGAATATTTTATAGGGTGCAGGTTTCCTTAAATAATAATTTTACTAATATACTCATCGATGTAAATAATCTTTCCAATAATCAACACCAGTTGAATAACCTATCATATAATACGAAGTATTACTGGCGTGTCAACGCTTCAAATTCGTTAAATGTGACGAGCAACTGGTCTGAAGTATGGAATTTTACAACTCTTCAGCAAACTTATTCGGTTACTTGCACCTCGAATCCGGTTAGTGGAGGAACAACAACGGGAAGCGGAACCTACATATCAGGAACTCAAGTAACAATCAACGCGATTTCAAATCAGGGTTATAATTTTTTGAACTGGACGGAAGGTGAGAACATTTTATCAACCAACCCGACTTACAGTTTCATTTTAACATCTGATAGAATAATAATTGCAAATTTTGAATTGGGCAGTCAATTATCATTAACTCAACCCAATGGGGGCGAATCCTGGCTGGTCGGAACAACAAACTCAATTACATGGACAAGTGAAAATATATCTTCTATAAAAATTGAATACACAGTAAATGACGGAAATAGTTGGAACGTAATCACTAATTCAACTCCCGCTTCAGATGGAGTTTTTAATTGGGCAATACCCAAAATTAATTCCGGCAGTGCAAAAATCAGGATAAGTGATCCTTCAAGCCAGCTTCAGGATATCAGTAATAACCCGTTTAATATTGTGGGAGTTACACGCGGTGATGTAAACGATGATGGAATTGTTAATGCATCCGATGCTGCTATGGTACTTAAATATATTGTTGGCACCGGAGTTTTGACCATTCGTCAGCAATATGCCGCCGATGCAAGCCTGGATCATTTAATACAGGCGCACGATTCATATTTCATACTATACTATGTTGTTAATGGAATGTGGCCATAGTATAACTTCCAGAAAAAAACAATTGATAATTTCTATATGATAACACATATTGCACATTAAATAAAGACTTCAACATCTTTATTGAAGCCTTCATTAAGTTCATAATAAGATTGTTTTTTGAATTTCAATTAACGATTCCCTATTATAAATGGAGTTGCCATGATAACTCTATTTCAGAAAAGAATTATGTTAGCAATAATTTTATTGCTCACATTGAATGCATGCAAAAAAGAAGATAGTCCTACAGAACCTGAAACTAATAATCCGAGTAATTCTGATGTAATTAAAGTTGGTACACTTGTAAATGTAACATCTCAACCCGTTGGGAGTAGCGGAGGGACAATCAATATTTTGACTGCAGGAAATCCATTACGTGGAATGCAGATAACCGTTCCTCCGAACTCGTATTCAGCAACCAAGACATTCGAGATTTCGTATGCTCAGATAGAGAACCATAAACTTGGGTCGAATTTCAATCCTCTCTCTCCTTTAATTAAAATATCGAATGGCGGTGGTTATGCTGAGAATCCTATCAATATTAAAATACCTATTAAGAAGACTAAAGACGATTTTGCAATAGGATTTCTGTATGATGCATCAACAGGTAAATTAGAAGCACTTCCATTGTTAGATGTTAACGACTCTTCTGTTACGGTAAACACAAGACATTTTTCTTCCACCAGATCTACTCTTGGGAAAGGTTTGATTAATGATCAGAGTTTTACGAATCTTGTTGTAAGTTCTATCAAAGAAAGTGTTCTATTGGGTCAGACAGTAATAAGCTCTGGATTTACACCGGGAGTTGACGACTGGGAATTTATAAATTATGGATCCTTTATTACAGAAGGACATTGTGCCGGTCAAAGTATGACGGCAATGTGGTACTTTTATGAGAAAAAATTAAATGGAGCCCCTCAACTTTTTCATAGATATGACACAATAAATAAATCGGAAGACCCTTCATTTGTATGGTATGACAATCCCCTTGGTTATAGGTTTGCATCGACTATACAGGAAGATTTTAACTGGCAAGGCTGGATAAGGAATGTAAATATACAATCCTACCTTGAACCAATAACCTGGAAGACTTTTATAGCCGCAATGTTAATTACCGGGCAACCTCAGTTAATTATTATTAAGAATAGGGCTACTAATGATGGTCATGCAATGATTGTATATAAAATTGGAGTGACAGAGGGGATACTTTACATCGCTGATCCCAATTATCCAAATAATAGACATACCACCGGTGCAAGTTCAGTAAGAAATATTAAATATATAAACGGGAAATTTCAACCATATGATTCATTTCTTAAAGCAGGTGAGCCCGGAATTACTTTTGACCAATTTGCATTCTTTGGTAAAACGGCAAATATTGATTGGACCAAAATCTCCAAAAGATTTTCTGAACTCGAGAATAAAACTATTGGAAATGATCGATTTCCCACTTACAAACTCAAATACAAACTTAATACTGAAAGAATTGAACTAAAAGATACACTAACTACAAGTCTAGAATTATTAGATGTCAGCATTGAATATTCTGATGCTATAAAAGGCACACGTTCAATAGTTATTAACGAAAACGGCGAAAAGTATAAGGACCCATTAAAAATTAATCTTGAGCTTGGGAAAAAAAAATATGGATTTTATCTTGAAGGACGATCACCTGATAAATTTGTCAATAGCTTTATTAATTTCAGATGGATAACGATAGAAAGAAAAGCACCTCCATATTCTCATGCTGTTATTTCATTAGATGCCCGTGATATTAACAAAAACTTTATCGTTCTTAAATCAGGGGAAAATATTACCAATGTGAGCTTTGCCAACAAACCACCCAGAGAGCCGGTTAAACAATCTCTCGTATGGACCGGTAATAAGTTTTTTGTAAATTATGATTATACATATGATATCGGAATATTCGGACCATACCCTATACAGCATATTGGGAGCATTACCGGAGAACTGGATTCTGATGCCAAAAAAATAAAAAAACTCGATGCTAACGTAAAAATAATTTCAAACTTTGGTTCCTCCACTTCAACTCAATCAATATCATTTTCAGATATACCCGTAGTTATTACTAATAATCAAATAATTTCTCAAACAACCGACGGTGATATTAAAAAATACATAATTAGTCTTGAGGTTAATTATTTCGGTGAAATAATTAATTATGTCGATTGGACAAACGGAAAGTTAGCGATAACATTTCTGAAATAGGAAAATCTAATTTCCTTTTCTTTTGCTGAACAGAGTTACTATTGCAATAAAACCAGTATTATAAGTATATTAAATTCTGCAGCTATAGTATGTAATTCAAAAGAATATCAAGGACAAGGAGTTATAATCCACAAAAACTTATTTTTAGAACACTGTAATAATTGATACAGAATTAATAAGCCATTTATTTCCTAACTTTTTTTAGAATCTCTGTTATTTCTTTATGCCCATTCTGTTTAGCTAGATCCAGAGCTGTTTCTTTCCAGGTATTTTTAAAATTTGTCTTAGCTCCATGTTCAAGAAGAATCAGCACTACATCTTTATAACCACCTTTTGCAGCTCTCATAAGTGCGGTTTCTTTATCCTTAGGAATAATATTAGGATCTGCACCGGATTTAAGAAGAAAATCAACAATTTGAAAATAACCCATACCGGAAGCTTTGATCAGAGGTGTTTCACCCCCGTCATCGGCGAAATTTGGATTAGCATTACACTCAATAAAATACTTTAGCAAATCTAAATCCCGGCCGTATACTGCCAGGATTAAGACTGTTGTACCACTGCTTCCCTGGATATTTACATCAGCTTTATTATCAATCATAAATCTTATTAAGTCGGGAAACGAATTCGACTTAGGCCAATTATATTTACCCGTAACTGCCATAAGTAAAGGAGGTGGGATGGTTCCTTTATTCTTATAATTCAAATCTGCGCCCTTCTTAATTAATTTAATCGCCTGTTCTGAATTAAATCTAGACATTGAAACTGAAAGCAATGAATTTCCATATTTATCTATTGAATTTGGATTAGCTCCATATTCGAGCAGCAAATCAAAAACCCCTTGTCCATTCACACCATCCGACCGGGCTGCATAGCATATTGCAGGCTCTCCTTCAACAAGTATATCTGGTGAAGAACCGCTTTTTAAGTATTCACTTACTTTTCCGCTATGATAGAATCTAACTGCGTCTGACAGGTTCGTAATATTTTGTGCAAATGCCAGAGTTGTGACAAATAAATAAAGAAGACACTTTTTCATAATTATGCCTCACTTTTTTATAATCTGTGAAAATACTTAAATGAAACAAAGACCTTGTGGAATATATTTTAGGAATTAAACTAATTCAACAATTATTAATCAAGACGGATAGTATTAATATCATCAGGTCTTATAGTTAAAACTGGACTTTTTGTATTAACTCAAAGATTAGTATATTACCACAGGCAATTTTTTATAACGGCTCCTAATTAGATAAATAGCACCTTATTTCTTTACTATTCTATTTATCGAATAGTCCTCTGCCTAATTTAAGCTCGTGATTTTGATACACACTTGTTGATGCAGTCAGTTTACCATTTTTCTTTTAATTATAATTTCATTTAAATCAATAGGAGCAGCAATGAATATTTTTGTAGGAAACCTCGCAAAAGAAGCCGACGAATTAGAACTCGAAAATCTTTTCAAAAAATATGGTGATGTGAGAACAGTTAAAATCATTCGTGATATGTTCAGCAGCGAATCTAAAGGATTTGCATTTGTTGAAATGAAAGATAAAACTGCGGCTCAAACAGCAATTAATGAGCTGAACACTTATGACTTGAAAGGTAAGAAATTAGTTGTTAATGAAGCCCGACCCAAGACAGACAGCAGACGCGGAGGCGGTGGTGGTGGAAGAGGAGGACATGGAGGCGGTAATAGAGGCGGTGGCGGATTCGGTGGTAACAGAGGCGGCGGCAAACGCTATTAATATTTCTATTTGTCGGTAAGAATTTTATATTACAAGTGCCTTTATGGCGCTTTTATAAACATTAAAGGATTTTTCCACACTACTTGCGAGGCTGTTTCAATTGAATAATTACTTTTGAGACAGCCTCTTTCAATTCGGCATGATTAAAAGAGAAATAAAAATCACTCTTATTTTTTTAATCCTACTATTTCTAATATCAGAAAAACACTTCACTCAGGGAAAAAACAATTACAATCCCGGCACATATGAATCAGAGTTTGACTCTTTATTAATAGCAAAAAAGCAAAATGATTTTTCAAAACAAAACCTGATTGATGAGATTACTGAGCTTAAAAAAATCTCCTCCGACCTTTCTGAAAAAATAAGATTAGCTACATTAGAAATAGAAAAACTCTATACAGATAGATTTGGAAAAGATACCGGTGTTAGAATCTATAACAAGCAGATCTGGAAAGGGATGACCGAAAAAATGCTTCAAGCTAGCTGGGGCAAACCGGATAAAATCGATAAGAACATTGAAAAGTGGGGTTCTTTTACTCAGTGGTATTACGGTAAGATTACTTTCTTTTTCCGTGATAACAAATTAACCGACTGGGAAGAAAAAAAGTAACCTATTAATTGCAATTAAGTCCATTTTCTTTTTGAATTTTCTATTGTATCTTAGGTACAAACATCAGGACTGATTATGAAAAATTTTCTTTTGATCTGCTTTTTAGCAGTTCCGTTATTTGCTCAGGATTTCCAGCTCAACGATCCATATAGCGGGAACACCATCTCATTAGAAATCAATATGCGTGTTAACAATTACTACCCAATTTTCGGATTAAGCGAAAAACCATACTCATACGAAAAAATTATTAGGTTGAAAGATCGGAGTGATGTATATACCACATATCTTCATTTTAATGATCAATATACTTCACCCAAATATGACAGAAGGACCAAAGTCCTGCGGCTCTATTTCCCTCATGCATACTACGATTACATAATACAAAGATTAGAGAAAACTGACTCATACATTGTTTATCGTGAATATAAAGACGGACACACATGGGGTGAAATTTATTTTGACAAATATCCGTAATGATTAATTCTGTAAACTACAACGAAATATCCCCTGTATATAATACCCGCTATAAAGAAAGTCCCTTAGAAGGTGTGCTAAAATATTTAACCGAACTTGTCGATACTTACGCACCCAAAAATATATTAGAATTGGGATGCGGAACTGCTTACTGGTTGAATAAACTTTCAAAATGTGATTGTGCATTATTCGGGGGCGATTATTCAATCGGGATGTTAAAACAGGCTGCCGCTAATACTGAAACAACCCTTAACCTTTTTAATGCTGACGCAAACTCACTTCCGCTAAAGAAAAATAATTTTGATCTGATAATCTGCATCAATGCTATTCATCATTTTAAGAAGGGAAAGAAATTTGTTGAAGATGCTATTTCGCTCCTCAAAAAAAATGGAATTATAACAATTATTGGATTGGAGCCGCGGGAAAGTGAAAACGATTGGTATCTCTACAAATATTTTGATAGAACTTACAGAATCGATTTAGAACGATTCCCTGCATTTGAAAACATTAGGCTCTGGATGCAGGAAAATAAACTTGTTAATATTGAACATAAGTTAGTTCACAGTGTAATAAGTTCGAAAAGCGGAAGAGAAGTTTTAAGCGACCATTTCCTGGATAAGAAAGGGGCATCACAACTTGCATTACTTACCGACAGGGAATACTATAAAGGGTTATCAAAAATAGAATCTGATATTGAATTAGCCGAAAAAGAAAATCGCAAAATTGAATTCGTAGTTAAATTGAATTTTTATGCAATTACAGGATTCAATCTCTAAAAGACATTTCAAACTTTTTTGGTAAAACCGTTCAATTACCAACTCCGAATAAAACTTATCTTTATTTTAGTTCGTCTAAAATTTCAAAACGGAGGAGATTATGACAAAGTTTCTTTTATGGCTTCTATTATTATTGATCTGCTGGCCCCTGGCAATTACTGCATTAATCTTCTATCCATTTATCTGGTTGATTTTACTCCCATTCAGATTAATCGGTATAGCTGTAGATGGAGTTTTTGATCTGATCAAAGCACTATTCAAACTACCATCAAAAATTCTAGGCGGTGCTTAAGTAAAGTGTAAGCTGATATGAGCTTATTGTTTCATTAAATATTTATATATTGATACTGAATAAATCATTGAAACAATTATAAATGAGCGGCAAGACCAAACTTCAATATCTGCTCGAACTTATTGATGACGATACTCCGGAAGTTCGAAACGAAATTCTAAAGGAATTGAGCACCTATGGTATGTCGCTTGAAGAAGACATTTTAGAATACTCCGATATCCTCACCGAGCAGCGACTTCATTTAATAAAACCTCTTATTGATTCGAACAGAAGAAGATGGCTTATAGAGGAATGGAATACTTGGTTTGATCTTGAAGAAGAGAACGAGAAAATAGAGAAAGCACTGACTTTTATTTCAGGCTTTCATTACGGATATTCTGATTTATATGAGTTCTCCAATATGATTGATGAACTATCCGAAGAGTTTCTATTGAAAAGACGATACGGCGACGAGCTCGACCTGGCAAATTTTCTCTTTCAGGAAAAAGGGATTAAGGGAGCTAAGGAAAATTATTATAATCCTTTTCATAGTAATCCCCTCTATGCAATTAAAGAAAAAAAGGGATTACCGATTACACTTTCATTAATTTACATTTTAGTAGGTGGCCGCCTCGGCTATGAAATTAAGGGATGCAATTTCCCGGGTCATTTTCTCGCTAAGTTTCAAAGTGATAATGATATAATTCTGGTCGACTGTTTTAACGGCGGTAAGTTTTTTTATGAAAATGATCTTGAATTTTCAATCGCCGAATCGAAGGAAACAATATCGAGAGTGATACGCGAGGATCCTTCTGCGTTTACTATTATAAGACGGGTTTTAAATAATCTGATCGGTGCATATTCTTTCATAAACGATAACGAGAATCATAAATTCTTCAACGGGCTGCTAAAAGAGACGCCTCATTAAACTTCCAACTTGATCTTTTTTTTATTAGTTTCAACCAAGTAAAAACATCTTGAAGGTAATATGTCTATAGGTGAATTTTTATTTCTATTGGTTGTTGCGGCGATATGCGGAGGAATAGGACAGAGTATAGCAGGTTATTCTCTCGGAGGTTGTTTCGTTTCGATTATAGTCGGATTTGTTGGCGCATGGATCGGACCGATGATAGCAGATGAGCTTGATTTACCTCGATTTTTTACAATGACAATCGGCAATAGAGAATTTCCCGTTGTATGGTCGATAATCGGGTCGGCTGTTTTCTCGCTGGTGATCGGGTGGATTTCTAAAGGTGTACAAAGAGAAAAAGATTAAAAAGCCCATCTCCCAGAGGATGTCTCAAAAGTAAATTATTTTTAAAAATAGTCCGCAGATGAACGCGGATTCAACTGATCCTCCAGAGGCGGACAAGTTTTCGCAGATTTATAAATTGAATATTAACTTTTGAGACAGCATTTATTTTCTTAATACTTATATAGAAATGTGAATCAATATGCAGAAATCCAATCGTTTGATAAACGAAAAGAGTCCTTATTTACTTCAGCACGCACACAATCCGGTTGACTGGTTCCCCTGGTGCAATGAAGCATTTGAAAAAGCTGCATCGGAAGATAAACCGATCTTTCTCTCAATCGGTTACTCTACATGCCATTGGTGTCATGTAATGGAGAAAGAATCGTTCGAAGATGAAGAAGTTGCCGGACTGATGAACCGTGTTTTCGTTTCAATAAAAGTTGACAGGGAAGAACGTCCTGATATTGATAACATTTATATGATGGTCTGTCAATTGATGAACGGAAACGGCGGCTGGCCCCTCTCAATTATAATGACACCTGATAGAAAACCATTTTTTGCCGGGACTTATTTTCCTAAAGAGAATCGTTATGGCAGAATCGGTTTTAAGGAATTAATTAAGAATATTGAAGAGGCGTGGAGATCAAAAAGAAACGAAATATTTGAGAGCTCTGAACAGATCACAGGTTATCTGAAAAATATTTATAAGAAAGAATCATCAGTTAAAATTGATGAAAAGATTTTAGAAAGAGCATTTGAGAACTTTTCAAATAGATTTGATGAGACGTCTGGCGGTTTTGGTGTTTCACCAAAGTTCCCTTCTCCCCATAATTTGATGTTTCTACTTCGTTACTGGAAAAAAAGCGGAGATCAAAAAGCCCTTAATATGGTAACTAAAACATTAACTCAAATGCGGATGGGAGGGATCTATGATCATATAGGTCTTGGATTTCACAGGTACTCAACCGATAAAGAATGGCTAGTTCCCCACTTTGAAAAGATGTTGTACGACCAGGCGCTATTAATTATCGCTTACTCGGAAGCATACCAGGCAACAAAAAATGAGTTATTCAAAATAACTGTAGAAGAGATTATAGAATATTTAATCAGGGACATGCAATCGGAGGAAGGTGGATTTTATTCTGCGGAAGATGCCGATAGCGAAGGTGAAGAAGGTAAGTTTTATGTCTGGAAACATGATGATATAATCGAGGCGATAGGAGAAGAAGATGCCGAATTTATTATCAGTGTGTTCAATATTAAGAAAGAAGGAAATTTCTTAGAGGAGTCAACTAAGAAATTAACCGGCGCCAACATACTACATCTTACAAAATCATATGATGAATTAGCTGAAAAATTTAATTTACCTACCGTACAATTTGTACAGCGAGTTAATTCCTTACGGCAAAAACTATTCGAATACCGGAAAAAACAGATCCATCCTTTCAAGGATGATAAGATTTTAACCGACTGGAATTCTCTTTTAATTGCAGCATTGTCTATTGCAGGAAGGTCATTTAACAACGCGGCATACATTACTCGCGCTGCAAAATGTGCTGAATTTATATTGAATAAATTAACTGTGGATAAAAATGGACTGTTGCACATGTATAGAAATGGTAAGTCGGGGATTGCCGGTAATCTTGATGATTATGCATTTTTCATTTATGGATTGATTGAACTATACCAATCGACTTTTGAAGCCAGGTATATTTTAGAAGCGCTAAGATACTGCGACACTGCAATCGAAAAATTATGGGATGAAGTAAGCGGTGGTTTTTTCTTTGCATCGGAGAGTGACATATCGCTGCTTGTAAGGACTAAGGAGATTTACGACGGAGCAATCCCCTCCGGAAATTCTGTAATGTTCAATAACCTTTTGCGTTTGTCGAGGATAACATCCGATCACAAATACGAAAATTACGCGCAGAAACTTCTAGACGCGTTCTCCGATAATATTAACCGTGCACCATCCGGTTCAGCATTTCTACTTGCCTCGCTCGATTTTACTTTAGGTAACTCGTATGAAATAATAATACAGAATAAAAAGAACAATAAAGATCTTGAAGCTGTAATCTCAGAATTCAATAATCATTTTATACCGAATAAAGTTGTTATTACAAAAACAGATACAACCCGCCTGCCTTTTGAATATCTAAATAATTACTTATCAGATTCTTACCAACCGGTAATCTATGTCTGCAAAAACTTCCAGTGCAGTTTACCAACAACAGATATTGAGGAAGCGATTTCGATGATAACCTAAAACCTTGAAGGTCGGCGAAATTAGTTACCAATGACCTTCAGGCCTTCCTGTCGGCAGACAGGGTTGAAAAGAATACATAACCTTCAAGGTTTAGTAATGCTCAATTAGCAGCATTCAACCTTGAAGGATTTATAAGGCGGAAAAACCTTGAAGGTCCGCGAATTGTTTTGCTGAGACCTTCAAGGTTGAAGATTAACGAATTAGTTACCAATGATCTTCACGGTTGAAAAGAACACATAACCTTCAAGGTTTAGTCATACTTAATTAGCGGTGTTCAACCTTGAAGGATTTACAAGGCGGAAAAACCTTGAAGGTTATTAATCGGTTTCAAGATTCACTGTAGTGTCATCCAAGTAGTATTTCATATCAAGTCCATTTATAAGCTTTTTAAAATTACTTAACGAGCCATAGATTCTAATCAGTTCATCATGAGATGTTATATTAATCTTGTTCGGATTCATCATCTCAAAGGCTGATGAATATTCCCATTTTTTAGCATGATCAACCAGATTAGCTTTAACGGGGTTTAATAAAATATATTCAACAACGCACTTATGGTATTCTGTCTCTCGAATAAATTTTGTTTTAGCAGGACCTTCAAATAGAACTCCTGTTCTTTTATATTTTTTGTTAATGAATTTTGTGTGGGCATTTTGAAGATCTGAAATGAACTTCCCGATTGTAAGTTTATCATTCGTTTGCCTGACAAATAAGTGAAAATGATTATTAAGCAGGCAATATGTGATGATTTTTATTTCATATTTGTCTTTGAACTTTTGAAGGCGGTTAAGAAAGTAATTAAAATCTTCCTCATCAAAACAAATATTTGATTTTAATGTACCTCTATTGTAAATGTGGTGAAATGTATCGGCATAATAAAGTTTATCCCCCATCATCCCTTCCCGAAGTTACAAATCAAAATTATTTATTTAAGTTAAAAGATACAATGGATTTATAAAAAACCTACAACCTTGAAGGTCGACACCGAATCTGGCACAAGACCTTCAAGGTTTAGTTATGCTCAATTAACCGCCTTCAGCCTTGTTCTTCAATGATCCCTTCGGGAAAGGATTTATTAAAAACACAACCTTGAAGGTTTAATTAAGTATAAGCATACGCACACAACCTTCAAGGTTTTCATTCATTTTAAAAACAAAAGCCCCAATCGCAATTCGGGGCTTTCTAATTTCAAAATTTATTTATGGTTAAAAAGGTTATTTCATCAGCACCATTTTTCTCACTTGAACAAAATTCCCTGCTTTCAAAATGTAAATATAAACACCGGAAGCAAATTGAGAACCTTGCCTGCCGGCAGGCAGGTTTAGAATGGAGAATTTAGAATTATAAATACCGGGTTGTTTGTATTCATTTACCAATGTTGCAACTTCGCGTCCTAAAAGATCAAAAACTTTTAATGATACATACCCTGCAACAGGTATACTGTAATTAATATTAGTTGTAGGATTAAAGGGATTTGGATAATTCTGAAAAAGCGAATATTCTGACGGTAAAATATCTTCATCAATATCGTTGGGATCAATCAGGATTTCAACACTTGAAACAACTTTATTGTTCTCATCAAATCCGCCTAACAGCATAATTGTATTACCGTAGTTGACCGCCATCGGATTTCTTCTCTCTGTATTAATAGGACTAGTAGAGGAAATCAAAAACGTGCCATTCGGATAAAACAAAATCTGCTCAACGGATTTGATTGCACTCTTAATTTCATTTCGTCCTGCAATTATAAAACCTTTACCAAGCCGTGAATTATAAATTGAAACACCGCCGGCTCTCGGTTCAAGAATTGTACTGGTTAAATTTTCTAATTGATTTTTTGAAATTGAAAATCTCTTTATCCAGGATTTAACACCGTTAAAATACCCGCCATAGATATAAATAAAATCACCAAGGAATATTGTCATATGCTGCTCGGGGTTCTCATTGGTCTGCAAAACATAAGAAAAGAATTCCGAGCGAATCGAAAGATTATAACCAAGTATGTAAGCTAATCCGGTCTGTGCCTGCTGTGAAGTGCCACCTATTATATAAAGATTATCACCTGATATATGACCTGTCACATAACTGCGTTCAAAATTTTTATTACTGTCAATAACAACCGGTTCTGTCTGCAACGACATATCCCATGATTCCATATGAGAGTAATGGGGTGAAGTGGATGAAGTTCCTCCGAAGTAAATTATTTTATTGTTCCATCTGCGGGCAACAAAATAATTCCGTCTGGCTTTCATGTTACCGACTATCTTCCACTGATTCGACAGGATATCATATTCCTGAATCCAGTCAACGGCGCTTTGAAGTGAGTCGGAGTATCCACCTAATATAAAGAGTTTCGGGTTCGATGTAGATTCGTTATAAACTGCCGAACCGCCGGCAACAGGCCACCGCATCTCGGCGACTTTATACCAAACTGTTTGGCTATTAATTTGGTTTACAAGAAAAAATAACAATATGAATAGTAGGTTTCTCAACATAATCTGAATTGTACTTCAATTAAAATCATCAATAAAATATCAACAAAAAAATCTTACCTTAAATAGAGCATTTTTCTTACAGATGTAAAACTATTACTCACCAGTTTATAAAAATAGATCCCGCTCTGCAGATCTTTTGCATCGAATTGAACACGATATGTACCGGGACTTTTCTGACTATTAACCAGTGTAGCTATTTCTTCACCAAGCATACTGTAAACCTTAATGCTTACAAATGCATCTTCTGGAATTGAGTATTCAATTGTCGTTTCCGGATTAAATGGATTAGGATAATTCTGTGCCAGGTTAAACTTGGATGGTAATTGATCTTTATCCTCTACCGAAACCAGAGGTGATGTTGTAATATTACAGCTGGTTGTTGCGCTTAAATTTCCATCGCTAACCTGAACCGTTAGTAGATACATCATACTTGCCTGGTTGGCTGCCGGAGACCATTTGAATAATCCTGCTGAATTAATTGTTGCGCCTGCCGGACCGGTTACTATTGTATATGTTAATGCATCCTCGTCGGGATCCATCGCCTGATACTGGAATGAAAATTCAACCGGAACATTATGAACTGTTACCTCTCTATTCGGCATAGATACTGTAAACATTGGAGCCCTGTTAACATTTACAACAGTTATCTTAACAATCTTATTTGTGGTTGATTTGCCATCCGATACGCTAAATGTAACATTATAAACACCTGCTTGTGTGAACATTGGAATCCACTCAAAGACTCCGTTGGCAGGAGTGAAAGTTGCACCCTGCGGTAAATTAGAAACCGAGTATGTCAGCGGGTCGCTATCTGCATCCGTAGCAGTAACTTGAAACGATAACAACTGTCCTTCATTTATCTGCTGATCACTAACCGGATTGAAAACCGGCGGCGTGTTCGATGATGTTACCGTAATCTTTACTATTATTGAAACAGTATTGGTTCCATCACTTGCAAAGAAAGTTACATTATAATCGCCGACCTGACTTTCCAGAGGTGTCCATGTAAAGGTTCTTGTACTTTGGCTAAATGCAGCGCCGGTTGGGACATTTGACGAAGTATAAGTTAATGTTTGTCCTTCAGGATCGGTTGCACTTACCTGAAATGATAAAGTCTGCCCGGCTTTAATTGTTTTATCCGTTACCGGTGTAAATACCGGCGGATTATTTGTTGTTGAAATTGAAGCTGAACCGTTAACAGGTGTTACAGTAATATTTTGTGACGGGCTTCCGAAGACGCTTGTAAAATCTCCGTCCGAGGCGATATATGTTAAAGGAGATGTTCCTGAAGTTTTAAACTTTATTCTGATATTAAATAACGTTCCCGAACCCGAAAGTGGTGTTGCGCTTGCCCATGCAACTCTTAAAAAGGTCTTTGTTGTATTTCCGGCATTACTTTCCGGAACAGCCATAGAGCCACTTGAAACTATTTGAATTATATCGATAACAGTGTTATCGAAATTAACCTGGAACTGAAATGATGTTATATTTAAACCGCTAAGGTTGCTTACCGTAACCGCGGCATTAACTTCGGTATTTGGCAAACCGCTTACCGTTGGAAATGTTAATGTAATTTGTGAATAGAGAGTTGTTGAAAAAACAAATAGTAATGAAACAAGAAAACTAAAAATTCTCTTTTCCATATTGTCCCCTGTTTTAATTAGATAAACTTTTATTATTCTAAGGACAATTTAAAATAAAAATGCCCCTTTTGAAAGGGGCATTTTTAATTATCTTACTTTTACTTGACGAGGAGCATCTTTCTAACCGAAACAAAATTATTTGCTTCGATCTTATAGATATACATACCGGTATTTAACTTGGAGGCATCAAAATTTACTTTGTGGTAACCTGCGCCCATAGAGGCATTTACCAGCAGAGCAACTTCCTGACCTAAAATATTAAATACTGTTAACCGAACATAACTTTCACTTGGTAATCCAAACTGAATAGAAGTTGTTGGGTTGAATGGGTTTGGATAATTCTGTAAAAGAACAAATTCGGTTGGTATTCCGAGTTCTTCAACACCGGTTAATGTACTTGCAGCAGTAATCGTTTGGGAATGGGTTACAAAGAGAGTTCCGTCCGATACTTTAACGTGTACAAGATAACTTTTACCGAGCTGATCTACTGTTGGGATCCATGTAAAAATACCATTTGCAGTAATACTGCTTCCGTTCGGTCCGGCTTCCAGACTGAAAATCAGCGGGTCGCCATCCGGATCGGTAGCTGTATAGAAGAAACTCCATCCTACCGGAACATTATGAACCGGAACTATTCTACCTGCCGGCAGAACTGTTGTGAATGAAGGAGCTCTATTTACATTAGTAACAACAACGCTTACAACTTTAGTAGCAAACAATCCGGCTGGATCAGTTACCTTAAAGGTAACAGAATAAGTTCCGGCTTGAGTATAACTCGGAGTCCATGCAAATGCGCCTGTTGCTGCATTTAATGTTGCACCTGTTATAGCAGGGGTTGCAGTCATTGAGTATGTCAATGTTTGTCCTACATTTGCATCAGCGCCAACTAATGTAATTGCAAGTGCTGTTGCTTCGTTAACACTAAAAGTAGTTTGATTAGGAGTTAATGCTAAAGTTGGAGCAACGTTTAATTCGGCTACTGCTATTGTACCATCTTCAGCAACCGAAGTCGGGGTTCCTGCATTGAACTGGAAAGAAGTGAAATCAAAAACAGTAGTTCCCTTAGCAACAGCAGTTCCGGTAATATAAACTAAAGTTCCGCCGCCTGTAATATTAGAACCTCTTGCCCAGGCAAAGGCAACTGTACCGGTTGTATTGTTGGGGTTAATACTTGCAGAACCGCCTGCACTTAATGTGTTTTCAAGTTCATAACCTGTAATATTAATTACATCTTTATTGAATGTGGCTGTAAAATTATAAGCCGTTACATTCATCGCAGTTGTAATTTCTGTAACTAAGACAGGAATTTTTATTACATCACCTGCCGTAGCTGCAACAGCGCCGCCTTGAACAAGGAGGGATGCTGTAGTTGCACTACCAGCGGTGATTGCAGCTGCCGGGGTTCCGGCATTGAACAAAAAGTCTGCTGAGTTCAATGCCTGCACGCCAGCGGCTATAAACTTCACTTTGAGATTAAGCAAAGTTCCTCCGCTTGGAGCAGATAGTGGAGTTGCACTTGCCCATGCTACTACTAATTTACCGTTTGTTACGTCAGCGTTTACCGTTGGTGCATTACCAGCAGTAAGAGTACCGACTACATCAACGCCAAGCAATTCAATCTTCGTTTTATCATAATTAATAGTAAACGAAAATGCCGTGACGTTCTGTCCGGTCAAACTTCCAACTGTTACCGGTGCAAGCTTTTCTGTGCCTGCCGTTCCGCCAACCGTTGGAAAGGTTACGCTAACCTGTGCAAACGTAATCGTACCTAGCATAAACATCGCAACTACAATCTGAAGAAACCTTCCTAAACTTATCTTCAAATTTGTCATTATTTTCACCTCAAAATTATTGTAGTTGTTTTTTCAATTAATGGAGGCCGCCTTAGGGCGACCCCCGTCATTGAAATTAATTATTTGAGTAAGTTCATCTTCATTGTAGCATTATACTTACCGGCAGAAATTCTATAGATATAGATACCGGATGATACTTTGCTACCTAAGTCGTTATTTCCATCCCAGTTAACTGTATAGTAACCAGCATCCTGCATTCCATCCATAATTGTTCTTACTTTCTGACCTAACATGTTATAGATGTTAAGCTGAACATTTGCGTTTTCTGGAATTGCAAATTTAATGCTTGTTGTCGGGTTAAATGGATTTGGATAGTTCTGACTTAATGCAAATTCCGTCGGGATTTCACGAACAGTTACGGAATTTAAAGCTGCACTGTACCCATCATTCAGATTAGCATTTCCGAATATAGTAGCATTTGCTTCTTTATTTATTATTCTTAAGCTTAGATATGCAATCGAACCGTCTTTTAATGGTTCCAATCCTGCCATAGCAATAGTAACTTTACCATTTTCAATTTTGCTTGCACTTATCCAGCCTTGTGGTGCTCTTGCGGTTATACCAAGAACTTCAACGTTAGCATCAACATCAAGTTCTGCATATACTGAAAGAACGCCTGTTGTTTGACCTAAATTAATCGGGAGTAAGTATCCTTCGGTTTCTTTCTGTAACTGACCGATTTCAACTGAACCCATTGCAGCACTTATCTTTGCTGTCGGGAAACTGCCATTAACTACTTTGTAGAGAATCCAAGCAGCATCAAGAGCGCCAACCATTGTGTCGTTATTTACATCAGCAGCATACATTTGCTCTGGTGTGAATGTACGGAGACCAACAACGTACTTCAAGATTTCTGCAGCATCATCTGCAGCTACTGTACCATTACCAGTTACGTCACCCTTTGCGGATGCATATGTAACTGTAATTGCAGTTGTTGTTGTTGCTGTTAACGAACCATCTGTCGCTGTAACTGTGAATGTAAATACATTACCAGCATCAGCAAAAGCAGGAGTGAATGTTAATGTACCGAGTACAGGAGCAATTGTTGGTACTACTGATGGAGTAGGATTAACTGTAAACGAATAAGTTATATTATCACCATCAGCATCAATTGCTTTATAAGTAAATGTATAAGTAGCACCATTTGCAACGGAAGCTGTTGCTTGAACTGCTGCTCCGGTTGCTGTAAAGCTTGGTGCACGGTTAACATTATTTACTGTTACTGTAAGAGTCATATCTGTAGAAGCTCCGCCTGAATCAGTTGCACGAATTACGACTGCGTATGGTGTTGTGCTTCCGTCAGCATAAGTTGGAGCTAAAGTAACAACGTTACCTGCTATGGTTGCCCATGCCGGACCGCTTACTTTGCTGTATGTAACTGTTTCACCAACATCACGTGGATCGGCAACTACTGTAACAGTCTGAGTTGTTGCTTCGTCTATTGTGATAGATGTAACTGCAGGAGCTGTGAATATCGGAGCTCTTGTTGGTACACCAATTGTGAAAAGACTTCCCTGAGAAATCAAACCACCCTGTGAAGAAACGGTTCTTGCAACTAATAATGTATCCGTACCATTTACAACCTGGTAGTTAGCATAGTTAGATGCAACTCCTTGCATCAACCAACCATTGCTTGCAGCACTTCCATCCTGTCTTCTGATTATTCTTAACTGTGTATCACTTGCATATGGATATCCAATATTATTTGCCTGTAAATCAATATCGAATCCTTGCGTTGAAGTTAGGTTAGTTGGAGTTGTAGAAATTAACCAATGGAATGCAGGATAGTTACCAATCATAACGCCGTTTCCGCCGTCCAACGGTAAGTTAACTGTTCCCATTGGTGAAGCATTGACGTGAGAAACAATGATTGTTACAGGGTTTCCAACTACATAAGAAGGAGTAAAGGTAATAGCAGTCGGACGATATTCACCTGTTAATGTACCAACCGGGAATTCAAAACGTCCGTTTGTATTTGCAGCACCATCACCAGCATTTGCAGCTCTAGCAACTTTACCAACAACGTGTCCAACATTCGTACCCGTTACGGCAGTTCTGTCATATGCCAGACCGTTGAAATTAACAGCAGCTTGAGGACGTGGCAGTGTAAGTGTATAAGTACCCATATTCAAAATACCGTTGGTAAATAAGAGTCCGCCGGCATTAGGAACTGTAAGGTTTCCTGTTACATTAAGTACAGGATTTGTACCTGTCATGTTGAGTCTCATCCAAGCGATATTCTGTCCGCCTGTAACATCAAGAGTCTGACCTGAAGCGCCACCAAATACAAGCGGTGAAGCCTGAGCAAATGTAACAACCGGAGCACCAGCATTAGTATTTGTTCCATCTGTTGCAATAATTACAGCACCCTTTGCTGTTAATTGAGAATTAGCAGTAAGGTTGTTATATACAGTCAATGTTCCGTTAACTGTTGCAGCAGAGTTGATTGTAATTAATGCGTTACCAACATTAGCTGCACGTGTAATTGTTAAGTTATTCATTTCTCCTGGTAATTCGATACCAGTTAGAATATCTCCACCAGCTGTAGCAAGTGTCGGTTCATAAATAACGTTTACATTATTATCTGCCGGGAATGCTAATCCGCCAGCTCCAGCTACAACAGATCCACCTTGCCTTCTGCGTATCGTAGTACCGGAAACTAATGTTAACGTATTTGCACCTAAAGTTAATGTACCAACACGTAAATCAAGTGTATTAGTACCATAAATTGTACGGTTGCCTGGTAATGTAATTGCATCGCCAGCTGCAGCAGAATTTATTCTGAGTGTTTGTACTAAATTTGCTGTTGTTGGCCAGATGTTAGCAGGAATTCCAACTCCAGCTAAAGATACTATGTATAAGTTAATGCCACCAGCGTAAGCAGGAGCTGCACTGATTGCACCACTTTGGTAGTTAACTGTAGCCATATCAGCTACCGCTAATTTACCATTAGTAGTTAAAGTGTTAGCTGCCATTTGGAAATCCATAGCACCGGTAACAGTAATTGTACCACGGCCAGCAGCATTACTTAAGGTTAAGTTAGCTGCACCTGTACTTGTAAATCTTAAATTCGGAATTGAGAAGCCATCACCTTGATCAACTGTCCAAACACCGTTTGCATCAAGAACCATATAACCGGTTGTAGCTGTATATGTACCTGCTGTTCTTGTAAAAGCTGTTTGGAAGGTTAAGTTTCTTGTACCAAAATTAAGAACACCACCATCATGAGTAAAGGCTGTTGTAACTGTGAGGGTTGCACCCGCACCAGTTAAATTAACGTCATTGCTGATTCTTAGACTTTGAATGTTAGTATTGGCAGCAAAAGAAACTGTCATAGGAGGTGTAGCAGCATTGAGTCTAAGAACTCCAGCACCACTCTCTGAACCAGCAGCTGCGATTGTAAATGCACTGCCTGTTAATGTCAAGTTCTGTCCTAAAACTAACTCACCATCTGTAATTGTCAAATTACCCGAGATGATCAACGGACCGCCAGCTAAAATTAAATCGTCTTGAGCAGCGGTTACATCTTTGTTATTCAATTGAGTATTAATACTAATAGTTGAACCAGCAGCATTAGCAGTAAGAGTGAAAGCTGAGTTAGTGGTTGCATCATTCTGTAAAAATACGAACGTGCCAGTTCCTGCCCATAGAGCATTGGCAGTTGTTCCTAAATTAACTGCAGCACCACGTTGTTCATAATTAAATGCACCAACATTAATTGTACCTGCGTTGTGTGTTAATGTACCGGCCGATACGAAATTACCACCTAAGAACAATGTATTGCCAGTTCCGTTCGTAGTAACATTTCCTATCATGCTGCCATCGAATGCAACACCTGTTAAATTGAATGTAGCATCATTTGTACCGGCAACAAAGTTCAATGTACCTTGAGCAGTTGTTGTAGCAGGATCAAAATCATCACCACTGCGCATATTATCTGTACCTAAGAATTGGTTGATAACTGCTTTACCGCCGATAACGTTTCCGGCAGAGCCGGCTGCTACCTGAAGATTTGGAAGATATCCAGCACCTGTAACAGTTGTACCTGTTGTAGCGCCAAACTCTAAAAGACCAGCACCTTCATTAGCAATGTCACCATTCAAAGTAATTGCAGCACCTTTCATTGTTAATGTAACTGCATCAATTAACAATGCCTGATTAGCATATACATTGATTGTTCCATTTACAATTGTATTTGCACCAACAGTTACAACACCTTTACCGGCAACGTTACCGATTGATGTAGCAACTGTTAAATTCTGAAGTTTTGTACTTGGAGCGACCGGTAATTCATTTCCGGATGCTTTGTCGCCGCCGATATATGTTACGTTAACATTAGAAGTAAATGTCGGAACTGCTAAGAAGTAACCGGCATTTCTTACTATTGTTGGAAGTGTTGTTGAATTGTCAAAAGTAATATTTTGACCGCCAACCGAGTTATTAACCGGGCCCGCTGTCAAATAGATTGTTCCCTTTGCTGTAATTCCAGCACCGCCTGTACCAATCATCGTAGTTTGACCCTGTGAGTTGAATTCGAGATTTCCGAAGTCACCAGCACCGCGAACACCAGGATCACCACCTGTTGCATTAATTGTTACACGTGCGTTGTCGTCAGTTGTATAACCAGCTGTATTTGTAAAAGCCGGGTCAGCTGCTAATTGTGCAATAAGGTTAACAGCACCAGCAAGATTTACTTTACCAGCCTGGAATGTTAATAAGCCGGCAATTTTCAAGCTTCCACCTGAAAACTCAACTGCTTTTGCAAGACCTGATGAATTAACTGTTAATGCACCGGCTATAGTCGGATTAGCGTTTCCTACCATAAAGTTAACAAGCTGAATTGGTGCAGGAACTCCAACGATGAAAGCAGTAGCTGCTGTTGCGAAAGTTGGATTTGCTGATGCACCACCGACGGTAATATTCACACTGTTTAATGTCCATGCTGTTCTACCAGTCGTGGTAATTGTACCACCCGTGAAAGATGCATCACCTGTAACTGTAATTGCATCACCACCATTTGCTAATAAGTTAACTGTACCGCCTGTAATATTAACCGCACCATTAATTGTTAAGGTAGCGTCGTGTGTTACCGGAATATTTACTGTTCCAGCCGAAACAACTAAACCACCAATTGTAATAGCACCTGTACCGGCATTCGGGAATGTAACCGAACCTGTTGCAGAAGAACTTTCTACTCTACCGGTAGCAGCAACAATATCATTACCAGTTAAGTCAATAGAAATTGTACTTAAACCGCTATTATGTATGTATCCACCAATAGTATGAGTAACCGTTGCACCACCAACCGGAACAGTAATATCTGCACCAGCAACTGTTCTTGCATTAGTAATATTTCCTGTAATATCTAAAAGATGATTTCCAAAAGTAATATCTCCACCAGCACCAAATGCACCCTGAGATATACTTGTACCATAAAATGCACCCGTTGCTGTTGCAAGGAAATCGATTAAGCCGTTTGACGCTATAGTACTAACAGAAGTATTGGATACAGCTCCGGTTCTGCTGGCTAATGTACCAACAGTACCTGCAGCTCTTGCTGTAAATAAAATCGTACCATTATTGGCATTTGTAACACCAGTACCAACTGCCGGAATCGCTGTACTATTAGCAAAACCACCTGTAACAACATTTCCAGACGTACTGGCAAATGTAACTCGGTAATTATCACTAACTTTTACTCCGACTGCAGCTCCAAGGGTAGCTGTAGAAGTAGCTGAATTAGTAACTGAGCCAGTAATAGTTATTAATGTAGTTGTATTAGCAAACCTAATATCACCATTATTAAAATAATCAGTCGCAGCAGTCGTGGAACCGCTTAAAGCTCCATTCAATGTAACTGCGCCATTAATTGTTAATATTTGATCCGGGAAACTAATTAAACCAGCATCTTGAATGACAGCATTACTTAAAACAACACCAGCACTATTTGTAACATTTCCATTAATTGTAAGTCCGGCACCGTTCGTGAAGTTTAACTGTCCAGCGTTAGTTGCATTTAATCCTGTTGAGCTTAATAATACGTTGCCATGTATTGTCACTAATGAAGTGCCTAAACCAACTGTTCCTGTAGAACTCATGGCCAGAACATCTCCAGTAAAACCTGTAGTCCCTAATGTTGTAAGAGTATTTCCTGATGAAAGCACAGAAGATTTACCAGAAACAGTTAAGGTTCCAGTTACTGCTGTTGGACCATTCAAATCCAAATTCTGAGCATTTGTATTAGAGTTTGTAACTGAAACATTTGGAAGTGTAAAAGCACCGGCAACAGTTTGAGTTGAAGCAGCTGCACCGCCTAACGAGAACGCCAAAGTTCCGTTGGTTACATTACCGCCAACGTTGTGTGTTCCACCGCCAGCTGTATTGGTAATTGTCCAAGTATTTGTACCTAAATTTAATGTACCACCAGTAGTAAATAAACCAGTCATTGTAACAGCTGCGCCACTTTTTACCACAATAGCTACAGCGCCTGAATTGAAATTATTAATTGTACCGCCAGTATTTGGGAATTCATCTGCTGTAGTATAAGCAGCAGTATAATTCCAGTTAACAGTACCGCTGAATGTTAATTGTCCTGTAACTTTAGTTGTAGTATTGATAGCAGCAACAAGAATAGTACCGCCACCCACATTTACTAAGCCCGAAGAATTAGTTAGAGTACCAGAGGTAAGTGTTAAACCTCCTTTCAAATTGAAATTGCCGGAGTTAAATGTAACAGTATTGGCAAGAGCTCCAGTAACAACCTGGAAAACAGTTGTAGCTGCAATGCCTACTGTTCCGCCTGTTGCTTGGAATGTTAATTTTTTATTGACTGCTAAAGTTGCGGGTTCACCAGTACCGGTTCCATAATCAACGCCGGTAAAAGCAACAACAATCACATCATTTGCGTTAGCATATGAAATGGCATTGTTGATAGTTTTCTTTGGACCCGTAACAAAGTCATCGGGAACAGGTATCGTTGCAGAAAGACCATTACGGCCATCATTGCCGCTCGGTCCATTATTCACGTACCATGTTTGTTGTGCAAACGCCGTCGTAGCAAAGAGCACGACAAACGTCAGCATAAAAAAGAGTTTTTTGAAATTCATTTTTTTCTCCCTATTGGTTGAAAAATGATGTTAGTAAAAAAGAATAAATTAATGTTACATTTGTTACACACACAAAAAAACTTCGAGCGTTAACCGCCCTTAAGTTGGTAAGAGTTGTGTCATCCTCATATACCTCCTTTTTTAGAAGATTAATAGATTTAGTGTTTTTAATTAGAATGTTGTAAAAAGTTAAGTTCATGTTTTATATAAAGTTACCTAAATGATATATAGCATTACTTTAAAATAAATAAAAGAACACAGCTTTGTCAACTGTTTTCTTGTTTTTAAAACTGTAAAAATTCACCAAAATCGCAATATTTGTTTCGTAATAATTTACCAACTGGCACCAAAGATAGTTAATAGCATACTTCAAGTCAATAAATTTTAAAAGAAATTTTGATCCCCAAATAGCCCACAGGCCTGCCTATCGGCAGACAGGTTGAACTGATCTAACTGACAAAAACTGATCTGTTTAAATCCGTTTAATCTGTTAGATCTGTGTGCTATTGCACTAACAGTTATTTTTTCAATAAGAAAAGAACAAACTCTAGATCAAGAACATGATCCAGTAAAAACTTTCATCCCATCATTCGTTGCACAGTAAACTACCGATGCAAGATTCAGGAACATCCCGTGCTCAACTATTCCTGCACGGCTATTTAAATTTTTATTCAGCTCATCAACATTTTTTATAGCACCAAAGTCCGCATCAAGAATTAAATTTCCTTCATCCGTAATAAACTCATTACCATCTTTTTCAATTCTTAATGAAACTTTAGCACCTAACGATTCTAAATATTTTTTCTCTACCTCAACCGCAAAAGGAATTACTTCCACCGGCACAGAAAATCTACTACCAAGAGTTTCACTAAGTTTAGTTTCATCTATTATAATAGATAGTTTCTTGCTATTCTGTGCAATCACTTTTTCGCGAAGCAATGCCCCCCCCCCCCCTTTAATAAGAGTGATTACTTTGGATCCTTCGCTACGCTCAGGATGACCGATGTTCACCTCATCGGCACCATCGATTGTAAGATCAATCATGCTGGATGCCGGATTCTGACTACTTGATAATTCGTTTAATGATATCAACGGGATTCCAAGCTGCTTAGCTGTTGTTTCAGTTTTAGATGACGATGCAACGCCTTTAATATCTTTCAATTCACCGCTTCTGTATTTCTCACCGATTAGCTCTAACGCATATTGAAAAGTAGATCCCGAACCTAAGCCAATTACCATACCCGATTTAATTTCTTCCACTGATTTCTGTGCGGCGAGTTGTTTAAGTTCGTTTATCGTCATGCGCTTTAACACGCAAATACTAAGCCATACAAAATAATTCGTTTTTAAGTGTATAATCGGGTTTCTGGGCGCAGTTTAATATTTACCTATGAATATTTTTCGTGGTATACGAAAATAAGTGCTCATGCCCATCAAACCTTGAAGGTCGATCACTGATATTGTGTCTTGAGACCTTCAAGGTTAGGGAGTTATAAGGAAGGGTAATAAAAGGTTATTAACCTTGTCACATAGTGACCCCCTCGGGAAAGATTTAATGAATCTCGTAACTTAGTCCATAACCTTCAAGGTTTTTTGTGCGTCTTGTTAATAAGACACATCCTTTATATCTTTTCACCCCTGTTTGAGAAGGAAAAGATTAGAGCAAGATCAAGAAGAAAGTTAGAAAATGAAGAACAAAATATATATCGAAACATACGGTTGCCAGATGAACTTTGCAGATACCGAGCTGGTTCAGGGAATCCTTAAGAACAACGGCTATAATATAAGTAAGGAAATTGATGATGCCGATGTTATCTTACTAAATACCTGCAGCGTTAGAGATAATGCCGAGCAAAGAATCTATGGCAGACTCGATAATCTAAAAAAAATTAAAACCGATAAACCCGGGACAGTCATTGGTATATTGGGATGTATGGCAGAGAGATTACGTACATCTTTAATTGAAGAGAAAAAAATCGTTGATGTCGTCGTGGGTCCTGATGAATATAGAAGACTTCCCGAATATCTCGATATCGCGTTCGGCGGTGAAAAAGGAATTGGTGTAAAACTCTCCCGGACAGAAACATATGACGATATTATTCCCTACCGCGAAGACGGATTGAACGCATGGATCTCGGTAATGAGAGGATGTGATAAGTTCTGCACATTTTGCGTTGTCCCTTTTACACGTGGTAGAGAGCGGAGCCGCTCGCTTAATTCGATTGTTGAAGAAGTTGAGCAGCTCTCATTACGCGGATTTAGAGAAGTAACTCTGCTCGGACAGAATGTTAATTCCTACAATGATAACGGAAACGATTTCGCCGATCTGCTTACTGCATGTGCAATAGTTGACCGTTCGATACGTGTAAGGTTTACGACTTCACATCCGCAGGATTTATCGGATAAACTATTATATACTATTGCTGTGCATCCGAATATATGCAACTATATTCATCTTCCGGTTCAATCCGGTTCAAACAGAATTTTACATCTGATGAACAGGACATACACTATCGAACATTATCTGAATCTCATTGATAAAGCAAGAAAAATTATTCCAGGTGTTAGTTTCTCTACTGATATTATTTCCGGATTTCCAACCGAAACGATGGAAGATCATTTGATGACACTCGATGTAATGCAGAAAGTCCGGTATGATGGTTCTTATATGTTTAAGTATTCTCCCCGTGAAGGGACAAAGGCGTATAACATGACGGATGACGTTCCGGAAGAGGTGAAAGCAAAACGGTTGAATGACATAATAGATATTCAGCAAACCATTTCGAATGAGATTAATCAGTCGTTGATCGGTAGCGAAGAGATTGTTCTGGTTGAAGGCGATAGTAGAAAGTCCGATCAGTTTTTTGCCGGAAGGACCGATACGAATAAGGTTGTTGTATTTCCAAAATGTGAAGATGTAAAAGAGGGTGATTACGTTAAAGTGAAGATCAACCGCGCGACCTCTGCAACATTATTCGCGGGTTATATTGAATCTGTTAAATTAAACCACATTAAATCTAGGGTAATAGCATAATTTGAAAGTTTCATTTATGTTTCCCAATTTTAACTTATGAAAAGTAAAAGAAATCGTACTAAGATCAAGATGAAAGTAATTAATTCCGAAATCGATGCGGTAAAAATGATGAGATTAATTCGGCAAAAAATCAGTTCTGAGACAAAGGATATGAACTTTGATCAATTCTCTAAATTTATTTCAAAGAAATTACATAAGAATAATTAAAACAATTTATGGTCTGCTTTAGTATGAATAGCATGAAAGGCATTTCTGTTTTTCTATTATTAATTTCTACACACCTTATTGCACAGGAAGTGGATATCTCATCAGCTCTCCGCCAGATTGAATCTGGCGATATTAAAACCGCAGGGATAACACTTAAGGAACTAAAATCAGAAAAACCGAATGATCCTTCTGTAATTTTTCTGGATGCTGTTCTGACTGCTAACGGCGAAGAAGCATTAAAGAAATATTTTATTGTCTATGAAAAATTTCCGAAGAGTAAATATGCCGATGCTGCACTCAATAGAATTTTCTCTTATTACTATTCACTCGGATACTATAAGAGAGCAGAATCATACTTAAGCAAACTGAAAACAGAATTTCCGAATTCACCTTACATAAAATCTGCTGACCGAAATATTCCCGATTCAGAAGAAGTAGTGGAACTCACACCCGAGGCAAAGATCGATCCGGCCAAATATAATTTCACAATTCAAGCCGGTGCTTTTCTAAATCTTGATAATGCTAAAAAGTTAAGCGAGCAGATTCAATCCGACGGATATTTTTCCGAAATCACTTCTAAGGAAATCGGTGGAAGCATACTGAATGTTGTTAACGTCGGTAAGTTTATAAAAGAAGTTGAAACCAAACCAGTTTTAGAATATCTCTCTCAAAAATTCAATTTAACCGGAAGAGCAATAAAAGCAGATAACAACTGATAAAGTTAAAATAAATCTAAATCGTTTCTTTAAAGTCAGCTTCAGTCATCAATTTCACTAGTTCAAAAAATTTTATTTTTGGGGACCAATTAAGCTCACTTTTCGCTTTCGAATAATCGCCTACCAATAAATCCACCTCTGTTGGTCTATAATACTTAGGTGAAACAACAACAACAGTTTTTCCAATAAAAATTTTGTCGATTTTAAAATTATACCTATCCGTCATTTCTGTTTCAGATAGAGAACTAATTTTCCCGACTTCATTTTCGTTCTTTCCAACCCAATCGAGTTTAATTCCAAAGTAACTAAAAGACAATTCACAAAATTCGCGTACAGAATGAGTCTCGCCCGTTGCAATTACGAAATCTTCCGGTTTATTGAGCTGAAGCATTCTCCACATTGCATCACAATATTCAGGAGCATAACCCCAGTCTCTTTTAGCATCGAGATTTCCTAAAATTAAATTATCCTGTTTTCCGAGAAGTATATTTGAAACAGCTCGCGTAATCTTTCGCGTCACAAAGGTCTCACCTCTACGGGGCGATTCGTGATTGAACAATATCCCGTTGCATGCAAAAAGATTATATGCCTCACGATAATTAATAATTGTCCAATAAGCATAAAGTTTAGCAACTCCGTAAGGTGATCGAGGGTAAAAAGAAGTTTTTTCTGTTTGCGGGATTTCCTGAACTTTACCATAAAGTTCTGAGGTGGAAGCTTGATAAAATTTGGTTTGCCTACCCAGTCCCACTTCGCGAATAGCGTCCAAGAATCTTAATGTACCAAGTGCATCAACTTGAGCAGTATAATCAGGGATTTCAAAAGAAACTTTAACATGACTTTGAGCAGCGAGATTGTAAATTTCATCCGGTTGAATTCTTTCCAATATCCTATTAAGACTGCTTGTATCGACAAGATCACCATAATGTAAAAAGAATCTTTCGCCCGATAAAGATGGATCATTATAAAGATGATCTATTCTTGAGGTGTTAAAAGAGCTACTTTTTCGAATGATGCCATGGACAGAATAACCCTTTTGTAATAGTAATTCAGCAAGGTAGCTACCATCCTGACCAGTAATTCCTGTAATTAGGGCTTTTTTCATAATAATTATTATTTATCTTTTTTTATTGTCGCAATTAGTAAGAAACCAGTTATAGGTTTTTTGAATACCATCATCTAATAATGTTTTATATCTCCAACCTAATTGATTGATTCTTGAGACATCAAGAAGTTTTCTTGGAGTTCCGTCAGGCTTCGAATCATCATATTCAAGTTTACCGGAGTAGCCTACAACATTCTTTATTTTTTCTGCTAACTCAGAAATAGAAAGATCCTCTCCGGACCCTATATTTAGGTGGGTAATATTATTCGTATAAATATCTTTAGCTTCAATACTATTCATCAAAAAGTAAATTGCATCGGCTAAATCATCAACAAATAAAAATTCTCTTTTAGGTTTTCCAGTACCCCATATTTCAAAGCTTATTTTCTTATTTGTTTTGGCTTCATGGATCTTTCGAATCAAAGCAGGAAGAACATGAGAAGAATTAAGATCGAAATTATCGTTCGGACCGTACAAGTTTGTCGGCATAACAGAATAAAAATTTGAGTTGTACTGCCTAAAATAACTCTCACATAATTTGATACCAGCAATTTTCGCTATAGCGTAAGGTTCATTAGTAAATTCGAGAGTATCAGTAAGCAGATATTCCTCTTTAATCGGTTGAGGAGCCAACTTAGGATAAATGCAGGAACTGCCCAAAAAGATAAGTTTCTCTACACCATTTAAATATGCAGCATGAATTATATTGGCCGATATCATTAGATTATTATATATGAATTCTGCCCTTAACGTATTATTGGCTAATATACCTCCAACTTTGGCAGCCGCTATAATAACAGCTTCAGGTTTTTCTTTTTCAAAAAAACGTTTAGTCTCATTCTGATTAATCAGATCTAATTCATTTACGGTGCGTAATATTATATTATTGTAGTTTTCAGAAAGTAATTTTCTGACAATTGCAGATCCAACCATTCCGGTATGCCCGGCAACATATATTTTCGTCTTCTTATTGATCATTTTCAAATTTTATGCTTTATAGATTTTAGGTGAATTAATTCCCAATCGCCCGAAAATATTCCTGGTGTCAAGAATTAAACTTGCATTTTCAGCAATGAGATTATAATCAACCGAATCATGATCTGTACTTATCAAAATAACATCATTATTTCTTATGTTTTCAACAGTTAATTCAGTAGACCTAATTTCAAAATTATACTTCCTTGTTTTGGGCAGACTTGGTATATATGGATCGTGGTAAGAAACATCTGCTTCTTTTTTCAGTAAGATTTCCATGAGTTTCAAAGTGGGCGACTCCCTCATGTCATCAATATTTTTTTTATATGCCGCTCCTATTATAAGTATTTTAGCTCCTTTCAACGCTGTTCTATTTTTGACACTTAAAATTTCTACCAATTTTTCAACTACATAATAGGGTTGATAGGTATTTATTTCACCGGCTAATTCAATAAACTTTGTATTAATATCATATTCCTTTGCCTTCCAGCTTAAATAAAATGGATCTATTGGTATACAATGGCCCCCCAGTCCGGGACCGGGATAGAAAGGATGATAACCGAAAGGTTTTGTTTTAGCAGCTTCAATAACTTCCCATATGTCGATTTCCATTCTATCGAAAATCATTTTTAGCTCATTTACTAAAGCAATATTAATCGATCTATAAATATTTTCTAAAAGTTTAGTAGCTTCGGCAGCTCTAGCAGATGATACTTTTACTGTTCTAACAATTATTTTATCATACAGTGAACAGGCCACCTCAAGACAATTTTGAGTTACCCCTCCGACCACCTTAGGAATTGTTGAAGTTGAGTAATCGGGGTTGTTCGGATCTTCTCTTTCGGGACTAAAAGCTAAAAAGAAATTTTCACCGACGACCAATTTATCATTTGAATTTACCGGATTTTCGAAAAGAGGCAATAGTAATTCATCGGTTGTTCCAGGATAAGTTGTAGACTCAAGAGTTATTAATTGACCATTCTTAATATATTTTTGAATTTCCTGAGCAGTTTTAACAATAAATGTCATATCCGGTTCACGGTTTTCATTAAGCGGAGTGGGTACGCAAATTATAATAACATCTACATCACTAAGCTTATTAAAATCATCGGTAGCAATAAATTTCCTGCTTTTAACCACCTGAAATATTTTCTTATCTTCAATATGTTTAATATAAGATTTACCTGAATTAAGAAGGGGGATTTTCTTCGGGTCGATATCAAATCCGAGTACATTGAATTCATTCAAAGCAAATTCTAATGCCAATGGGAGTCCGACATAGCCCATACCGATAATACCAATTACAGCAGTTTTATTTTCAATTTTATTTAGTAAAATATTTTTGTAGTTCATATTACCACTATTGATTATTATAATGAGATAATATTCTTAAAAAAAATCATTCATTTATATTTTCTGATTTCTTTTTATCTAATTCAAATTCCAGTAAAGCTATCTTTTGAGTCAGGTTCTTAATCCTATTTGAAAGTATTGATAGTTTTAACGAGAAGAAAAGACATAAAAAAAGTAGTAAAATGATTCCCAGAAAAAGAAGTGTATTCATTGGTAGTTCACTTCCTATGAAAAAAGAAAAATCAAAAAATACCTCAGGGAAAACTGTAACCAGCACAAATACTAATCCGATTAAAAGCCATAAGAAGGAATACTCTTCATTCAATTTTCTACGCCTAACAAGCTCAATTATTCCTATAAGTATAACCAGGCCTATAAATATTACAATGATATTCAATCTCTGGGAAATATCCCCTCCGCTAACTTATTTTTTCTTCCGTAAAAGTATTACAAATATTGATAAAAATGTTTTGAAAATATAGTAAATTGGCTTAAACCCGGTATGCTGTGAAAGACCTAATTTTCTCTTCCGCATCACAACGGGGACCTCGGCAAACTTAAAACCAGCTCTGTGAAGTGTTAAAAGAAAATCTGCATCCGGGTAATCAAAATTAAAGTTGTCGCTAATTGAATATTTGAGAGCTTTGTTACTAAATGCTCGATAACCAGAAGTAACATCAGTAAGTTTCTCCTTTATCAGGAGAGATATTAATTTTGAGAAAAATTTATTTCCGAAATTTCTGAAAAAAGTACCCTGATATTTATTCATTTGCAAAAATCTTGAACCAATTAAAATATCAGCTTCAGAGTTCTTAATTTTCTCAAAGAATAAAGGTAAATCATTAGGATCATGCTGCCCGTCTGCATCTAAGGTAATGACAAAGTGATAGTTCTTTTCAATCGCATGTTTAAAACCTGTTTTGAGGGCATTGCCAACCCCCATATTAAAAGGAATATTTATAACATCTATATTTCCTTTCATACAAATTTCAGCGGTTGAATCTGACGAGCCATCATTGACCACTAAAATATCGACTGTTTCGTTCAGGTATTCATTGCATTCGGCTAAAACAGCTTTGATGCTCTCTTCCTCATTATATGCTGGAATAATTATTAATGTTTTTAGAAATTGTGTCATTGTCAAAAGTTCACCAAAACAAATTTTTTATATTGTTAATTTAGGATTTCTTCATATACTTTAATATAGTTATTTATAGAAGATTCCCACTGAAAGGATTTTTTTTCAGTTTCATTGAATAATCCTCTATAGGCATTATCACATGCTTTTACAATATCTTCAACTGAACCCGGCTTAATCAGAATATGCTTTCCATATATTACTTCGGGAATAGCTCCTGCATTTGAAGCAATAACAATTTTACCCATCATACATGATTCCAAGGTAGTAAATCCAAAACCCTCCGAAAGTGATGGAATAATTACTGAATCTGAAGCATTCAAAAGTTCTAGCATTCTCTCTCTTTGTAATGACTGATAAAATAAGAGTCTATCAGAATTGATTTTTTTAAGTTGTCGAATAATATTTCTCCATATTTTTTTATCACCTGGTGAAAGAATTAAAAGAAATATTGAATTGCTGATCTCTCTTAAAACAAGAGGTATTGCCTCAATTAGAGATTCAAACCCTTTCGATACACCTGATCTGCCATATGCAGCAAACAAAAAACTACCATCGGGAATATTTAACCCTTTTCTGATTTCGGATTTTTGTTGCAGAGATAAATTTTCTAGATCACTTTCACCATTATAAATTACCGAGATTTTATTTCCCGGAACCCCGGCTTCAACCAATGTTGCTTTCGAATATTCCGAAACTGCTATAAATCTATTAAACTTTAAGTGAGCAAAGGCTTTTTCAGCGAGGCGATACAAGTAAGCACTTATCATGTTGGAAGTAAATGAATTCCATCTTTTTCCCATAAATTCATGAATTGTTACAACAGCAGGCTTTCTTAATAAAAATGCAGCAATATAAGTTTGTAGAACACCGCCGTAACTAGTTCCATGCAGTAAATTCGCATCTCTGCATTTAATCAAAATTACCGGTAAAGAAAAAACTAAAAACCAGAATCGTTCCAGAAATCTTGGGATTTGGATTCGGATTATTTTAGAATCTGGAATTTGTGACGTGAACTTAAAAGATTCTTTAGCCTTTGTTGTAATTATTAGTACTTCTATCCCTTGATTATAAACACCCTCGGCAATCTTTTGAATTGCAATTTCTGCTCCACCAATATTCGGAGGATACGAATCGGTAATAAAACAAACTTTCAACTGCTTTCACCATTACTAAGATTATAATTCTTATTATTCCAATAATGTAAATAAATTGATTTCATAAAGCTCACTTTTAATAATCTTCCTATCAAATCCTTTATCCAAATAAACCAATAATTAAAGAATACATTCGATTTTGAAAAATATTTACTTCGAGCTCTTCTAACTTCTTTGAGCGCAAGTGTTCTGTTTTTATAAGAAATCCCTTCAAGTCGACGATTCGACACTAATAAATTTGCACTGCAAAATTTAACTCCGCACATTTTAAAACGAAGCAATAGTTCGTAATCCATTGCATAATTATATGAAGTATCATATAGTCCCAACTTTTCATAAACGGATTTTTTAATGAATACGCCAGAGTGATGGATGGAAGTTTCTCTGGTAATAGATTCTATATCGGGATGGGATAACAGAATCTTTTTATTCTTCTCCCAAAATTTAACAGTACCACAAATAACATCGCATTTTTTTTGATTGTAAATCTCTACAACACTATTTACGGCATTTTCTTCAAGCCAATCGTCTGAATTAACAATTCCAATTAACTCACCTGATGCTGCTTTTATTCCTTTGTTGAATGCTTCGCTGATTCCATTGTCAGGTTCGCTTAACCAATATGCGATTTTTTCTTCATACTTTTTAATTATATCAATTGTACCATCAGAGGATCCGCCGTCAATCACAATATATTCCATATTAGGATAAGTTTGAGTAAGAACACTTGTGATTGCTTGATCCAAATATTTCTCCCCATTTTTTACAATAGTAACAATGCTTATTAAGGGAGATTTTTCCATTTTGGATATCCTTTCAACAGAACTATTGTAAACGACTTAATAGTTTTGTCGATTTGACAATAATTATTAAAAATTGCAATTAAAATTTAGGCTTTTAATTCTATTTAATTTACATCCCGCATGATTTATTCGCTGAAGTATTATTTTGCATTATTGAAATAAATCTGTATGATTTTGAAAAAGAAATTTTAATACAAAAATTTTCGAAAGATAAAAGAGTTCTTGAAATTATAAGTATCTGAATGATCAAAATTTAAGTACCGCTTGAGGTTCAGATAAACTATTTAACTAATTATTTTTATACACGTTCTAACTTATCACCTTTTTCATTATTTCTCGACTCAGTAGATTCGATTTGCAATTTAATTTCCGTGTTAAGGATTCTTCTATCAAATGTTCCAAATGATAAACTGAATATTATCATTAACATTAATCCAAGAATCGGATCTAAGATAAAAAAATAACCAGTACCTTTATCATTTTCTTCCCAATTCCCATATTTCCCGGGGATTCTTTCCAAAAAGAAAACCGTCTTACCATCTTTATATGCGAATCCCCCGGGCTCAACATCTTCTGCCGTTCGAAAAAAAACTCTACTGCTTAAGAATGAATACACTGCTAATAACAAAAGAAGAGAAAAAATTATTTTTTTAATCGATATTCTTAATTGATAACTATGTTTCGGAAATATTGGCTGTTTAGTAAATCCATAATAGATAAGAATCCCGATGGAAGCTCCTATTTGGTTCAGAAAAAAATCATTAAAATCCAGATAATGAGAAGATTTTGCAGTTAAATAGAGATACTGGTAGGATTCATCTACAATTCCAAGTAATGTGACTATTAATAAAATCCTTATTACTAAGAATTTACTTTTCTTCTTATCCAGAGAAATTGCAAAAAGTAGTGCCAGAACGGCATATTGAGGAAAGTGAATTATTTCAATCGGAACAGTTATAAGGAAAATGTAAGATAATATTACCATAAGAAAAACGAAGAGCCAATAGAGTAAGGAGATTAATTTTCTTGTTCCGTTAAAATATTTGAAAACTATGAATGAGAGTAAAAGTAATATCAGAAAAGCAGAGAACTCCAGCACATATTCTCTTGGAAGAAATCGTCCATAGGGAGTTACAAACCAATCTGTTAGAATTTCTGTGATAACAATATGATAGTGAGCGCAAAACGCCCAATAAATTAATGCTAAAGAAAAAAAGAATGAGCCGTATATATTTCTATTCATTTAATTTGCTAAAAACAATAACTAGTTGTTGGAAACAAATCCAATATTAAATACTCTAAAATTAAGAATACGCGGATCATCTGGAGTTTTTACATTATCTGATATTGATATAAGTTCAATAATATTTTGATCTTTGATTTGTTCAACAGGAATTTTACTAAAGTCGATCTGCAGATTTCCTTTCCCACGGAATTTTTCTTTCTTTAGTAGTTTACCATTAAAAAACAGATCAAGGTAAAGCGGTTTGTCACCACAACCAGGTCCAGTCTCAAGATTTATGTTTAAGATCTTATCAGATAGGTATCGATTATTTATATTAATTTCTGCGGGCCGTTGCCCTACCCAATGGAATTTCTCATTATCATATTCTTCGTATGGATACCAGCCTTCTCCTAACTTTAGCAATTTAATACTTCCCTCAGAAACAACTGAGTTTTGTGTGTTTTCCGTCTCGTTAAATGAAATATCGAATACTCTAAAATTTAGAATTCGTGGATCTGAAGAAATTTTATCATTCACTGTCGCCGGAACCAATTTTATTATCTTTTGTTCATTTGGATTGGTTAAAAATTCATCAGGTAATTGGATGCTTATTTTTTTTCTTACATCAATAATTTGTTCTTTGATTAATCGATCTTTATAAAATATTTTTAAGTCCAAAGCTTTACCACCACATCCCGGGCCAGGTTCAAGATCAAGTCGTACCACCCTAAGTTTTTCATCCAGATTATTTACTACGATTTCAGCGGGTTTATCACCTACCCATCGGAAGATCTTATCTTCGAATTCCTCAGCATTACCCCAGCCCTGACCCAACAATAATGATTTTGCTTTAGATTCATTTATATCAGAAGAATATTCTGAATTGAAAAGTTTTTCCATTAATGACTTTCCCTTTAAAGGTGGATGATTAAGTGCTGCCAGAAGGAAATCTGAATAATTATCCTTATTATCAGCCAGGTCCATACCTATTAGAATATAATTAAGATATCGTTCTTCCAGCGGCATTAAACTATTACCTATTAACTTTTTACCTAATTTATCCAATCCTTCAAAAAACACTCTGATTGTTTTATCAGTAGAATCAACCACAAATTCATTTAATGGAATATCAATTATATTTGTAAATCTAGAAACAGGAAACGTTTTATTGAAAGATTTTTTATCTGTAATTCTAATTATAAAATCATTAAAACCAATACTTGGTCCAGGTTCAAGTAAAATCCTGAGATATTGAGCTTTTTCAGTAAAATCAGAAATTGAAATTGAGAAATCATAATTAGGATCACCGGTTAAAAATTTAATTGGATAATTTTGGATTGCTGGAGTAGAGCTTACAGTTCTACTTTCGAATGGTATTTCAACTAATTCCAAGTTCCATCGAAAGCGTGTTGATATATTGTCCTTTTGAGGAGACCAGATCAACTTTTCATTTCTTGAAAAAATAGTATTCAGGCGAACTGTGTTATTTATATCAAATAGACCAAAGCGTAAAAATAATTTTGTTTCTTCAGGTTTGTCGACTACTTTAATACCCTGTTCAGGAAGGAATTTTTTAAAAAACAGATAATAATACTCATTCGAGGGCATATCGAGATAAACAGTATTTCCATTATTTTTTACGTAATTAAATGCATTTATAAAATTCAGATACCAATATTCATAATTTCCAAGCACTCTATTTTCTTTTGATAATGAGACTAATCTGAACATTTTATTTTTCCAAACAATTTTCTGATTCGGCATGTCATCATAAAGATTAGTTTTATTAGTCCCATCAAAAGTTCTAAGAAAATATTCTGCTTGTTGTGGATTTGCTTCTAAAGTAATCCCCTTTTCCCTAAAATCTTCATACAGCAAATAGAATATGTAATAATTTTGGATATCTAAATATGTTTTACTACCAAGTCCGGAATTTTTAACGTAATCCGAAACTTCATTAATATCGTCTTCCAGAATGTACTTTTGTACACTATACTCATTTCCGATCCAATTAATATTCAATCCCTTTAATCTGAATGGTTCATATAATGAAAAGAATCTTAGAAGATTTGGCTTGGATATTTCTTCGAAAGTAAACAGATCATTTTTATATAAAATTATTTCCGGAGAAATTGAATTATGAATAGCATTATCTATATTAGTTAGTTTAACCTTATACGTTGCCTTTTTAATATCTGATTGAAAATAAATCCCGTTCTCCCAGAATATTGTACGGAATACTAAATTTTCCACTTCATTGGGAATATCAAGATATGAATCTGATAACTTTTCTTTAGATATACTACTTAAAAACGCTCGAATGGCATCACTATTATGATAGGGTCTGTTATAAAAATCAATAGTTAACAAAATTGTCCAGAATATATTTAGAAAACCCACAATAATAAATAGAGAATAAATAAGCTTTCTAACAGAAGATCTCCAAAGTTGAACCCTCTCAAACAGCCATAATAAAAGAATTGTAATTAGTAAAAATTGGTGTACATATAAAAACTTATAAAGATAATATGAGCTTCCCCAAAAATATCTCATTACTATTAAGTAGATAATAAAAAGTAATCCATATATGAATAAGAATGCTCTATCCTTTCTAAATGTAATTTGAAATATTGCTATTAGAACAAAACAAGATATCGATAACGATACTATAAATGATAAAACATTAATCGTTTCATCGGCGATAAACAATGGGAGGACAGACATTGTGCCTGTAGAGCCTGGAGGAAAAATTCCCCAAAAGACCATAAACATTTCTTTATACAGAGTTATTTTCCAACTAACATTGGTTCTAAGTAATGCACTCAGTCTCCAGGGTTCTGTTAGACTCCACAACCAAAACAAAGCAACAGTAGAAATGAGTATTACAATAAAAGTTAGAATAAATATTCTTTTTTTGTTCACTTGCCTGAGATTAAAATTATTTTCCTCAGAATAAGAAATTGAGAAATATTTGAAAATTTTATTCCATAAATTGAAGCCATTCACTACTCGATCATTGAATAAAATTAAAAGAGCAGGGATTGCTAAATAATAAATTGGTCCCGGATATGTATTATCTATGAAATAATAAAATAATATAATAATTCCCAACCAAGGCCAATTCAATTCTTTTCTTGACCATAATAAAAATAATCCCACTATAACCGGAATAACACTTACGTACATTAAAGAACCAACATGACCAGTCATATAAGTAACGAAATAAAAACTAGATGCGATACTCCAAAAAGATACATATAAAGCAATTTTTTTCTTAACTCTAAATACTGTTTCTGAAATCCAATAAATCCCCAATATTGTTAGCAATAAGTTTAATAATGCTTGGAGAAGAAAACCGTCCATTCCGTTTATATTGAAAAGAGCCCTCCACATGGCCTGACTCGAATATTGGAATTTTATTATTGCATGAAATCTAATATGAGAGGAGAAATCGAAAAAGATTAGGTTCACTGGCGTGCCATTCAGGAATGGGAGCCCCCCATTTATCGCATCAAAATAGTCTTCATTACCAGAGTGATAGTAATTCCCTTCTCCAACTAAAAAATATTGCCAAGATCCAATAAGTAATACAATAATTCCAATTAGAAATAATTTATAATCTATGTTTTTTAAAGATGAAAACAATAAACTTCCTTTGTAACCAAATTTTTTTATCTCAATAAACAAGACAATTAAACTGAAAAACATTAAAGATATGATACATAACTTAATCGATAAAAAAGCATCAGAAGTAAAAGTGTATAGTTGAAGAAAAATGACATTAATAATTACATAACCCGAGGCAGGAATAATTAAAAAAGGTATTATTTTATTTTGATTTCGAAATCTACCTGTTATTACAGTTGGCCCATATCCGATAATAGTAACTATTATTAGTGCGACAAATAAGTTTAGCAATATGTGCAAATTATTTCCTCTTTAACTGTTATTCGCATTTTATAATATTTGTTAATTAAAATGTTACAGATTGTTCGTACTAATTTAATCATACCAGTTTTTTATAAAAAGCAATCAGTGTTTTAAAAACTGGAATAGACTTTTTATATTCATTTATCAAACAATATCGATTAAGGTATGAGATAAAATTGTCAGATAAAAGCTTTGATTGGAATTTTTAAAAATATCATACAATCGATATAATAATGTTTTTGAAAAAACATGTCCGAAGATAGGCATTATCAAAAATAGTCTATCTTTTTCGGATTTTAATCCAAAACTAAATCACCCCAATAAAACATATCCTGAAAAAACGAAAACTCTATAATTAGATTAGAATAATATGTCAAGCAATTAACATGTTTAATCTTGATTTAAAGAAAGTAAACGATATAACACTTATAAAATATTTACTGTATTTATTATTCTTTCAAATCAATATTAGGATTTGTTCTTTTTAGTTTCCCGAATATAAACACCAAAAAGTAACTTAAAATATCTGAAAACACCCATACAATCCTTGACAGAATTACTGCCAGGACAATTGGAGCCTTTTCATATCCATAGAGAGAAATTAACAATACTGAAATCGATTCTTTTACTCCAATTCCCCCAGGCACACCGGGTGTTAAAATTGCAGTGTAGCCTGCAATTGCCAAACAAATTGCAATATTAAAAAAATCAGAAGGGTTTAGCTTAAAATTCAAGATAACTAATACCATTATATAAAACACAACACTGCTTAATATAAACGAGATAAAAGAAAGAATGAATATTCTTAGATACAAAGAAAAAAATTGAAAATTAAAGTATTTATTCAATAATCGATTAAAGTCTTTAAAAATTTCGGTCTTAGACAAACGTCGGTTTCTATACAAGTAAACTAAATACGCCAAGAACATCAAAAATGCTCCAATTATAAAAAATAGAAATATCAAAGAAATCGTGGAGTAATTGAGTTGGAAGTTTACATCTTTAGGAAATTGGGCCAGACCGGTTAATAAAAACAACAAAATAATTATTGCCGTGTTTGAAAGTCCGAGTAATATTTCAAGTAAGCCGCTTATCGTGATATTTATTTTTCCCAAGCCAGCCTTATCGCCCAAATAAATTCTTGATACATATGGCATTATGTTAGATGGAATGTACTTTGTTATATTAGATTTTACATAGATATTTAAAACTGTAAGGAGTGAGAGGTTTTCACTATTATTATATTCTAGGATTATTTTAAATATATAACTATTAACAAAAAGGAAAATACTTTTTATAAGACCAAATATTATAATGTATAGAATTGTGAGTAAAGCGCCGTTAACAAAATAGACGGATAAATCATAACCTTTTAAAGTATAAATAATATAGTAGAATGAAATGAGAACTATTAAATAAGAAAACGTATTAATAATTATTCTAGTAAGTTTGGATTTCATCATAATTATTATAAAAGAGTAACAGATATTTTTTTCCAATCTGCAGAATGAATATCTATCGGATTATATTTAGGATTTTTACACCAAGGTGTAGGAGCATATACAATTTTATTTTTTGTTCGAGATAACCATGCGCCCCACCAACTGAAACTACTGTTAGCAATAATAAAATGTTTACAACGACTCATTAAGTACATATCCACATGGCTTTTTCCATTATTATTAGAAACATAAGTATGGGGATACTGAATTTTAAGATATTGTTTTGTCCACTCTATATTATCCGAAAAAATAAAAAAATGAGGATTATTTACTTCTCGCATAATATTTTCAATGGCTTTATAATAATATTCAATTGGACAAATGCCGATATTCTTTCTAATTGTTTCATCAAAGAAATAATCACCATTTCTAATATGAACACAGATTGATTCTGTATTTTCAATTGTCTCTAACAATTCTTCATTTTGACAATCCAATTTTTCTTTTAAAGAAATTTCATTTCTTATAATTTCTTCAATACTTTTAAAATACTTTTCACACTGCCAGTATCCAATCATATATACATCATCAGAACAATTCAGAATGTTTTCATCATAAGCTAGAGATGCTTCTTTAAATATTGGGAGTCTATAATAGTAATCATGTTTGTTAAAAAAATAATGAATGAAATTTTTAACATGTTTGTAGTTTTTAAATTGTAACTTAAGTATGTCTGAATAATTTGCGACTTTAAAATCAATTTGAAATTCCGGTAGAAGAAATGAGCGATAACCTTTTTTAAGATCGGAAACATCTAATTTTAATTCACTATTCTTTAATAGTGCTAATCTTTTTCCCGTAGAATACTGAAAGAGCTGGTTTCCTAAACCACCGCGTAATTTTACTATTATCATTTGGCTAATCTGAATTGGAGAAAATACTAATCTTTAGATTTCGCTTTGAATAATTTGCGTAAGATTATAAAAGAATACTTAAATAATTTTTTGAAAGGATTCTTTTTATTATCTGCCATATATCTTCCATATTTTGGAATTACTTGAAGATCAAATTCTCCGACTTTAATGCTCGGCGACCATACTAAATTAAATTTTTCTGTTAAAACCAGAGTGCCGTCATATAACTGGAATATCCGTGGAGCAATTTTCTGTGGATTAATAAATTCGATCGAATTGTCATGAAGATTCAATCGATTATAATATTCCTCGGTAATGAATATAAGATTACTAATCGTTGAGCAAATAAGTTCATACCCCTTTTCTTTTCCCAATTTAACCAAGGATAATATTGAAGAACCGTGATTGATATTAGGATCTTTTTTTTGAACAAACTCAATATCATTAGGAATTGTCGGATTAAATTCAATTATAACCACTTTAGGATGATATTTTTTTATGGAATCCCAGACATGATAGTCATTACCATCAATATCGATCGACAGAAAATCAAAATCAGAAGGTATTTCACAATTTTTCAAAATATTATCTAATGAATTATAACCATCGTAATCAACAAACTTATTTATTAAATAGACCGAATTATTATTTCTGTACCTATTAGTGAGTTCATTATATTTTCTTCTATTCGCCTCAATTAATATTCCTTTCCAACCTTTATTTTGCAGTAAATTATATGTATTACTAAAATGTTTTCCATCCCAGGCTCCAAATTCTACACACCAATTATTTCGCATTGGTGTTAGCTCAAAAACTTTTTCTAATATACCATCTTCACCGGATTGTGAAGTAATATTAAACCTAAATCCGTTTAGCCAATTAGCAGAAGTATTTTCCATAAATATGTAAGTGTATGATTAAAAGATTTTTGCTTTGAGATTCTTTAAATTCTGTACAAAGCTCACCTTAAACTTTATTTCCGATTCAGTAAAAACAACCTCGCTTAATTCATTTGATTTTTTCGTTTCAACTTTCTTATCCCATTCAAATCCTTGAAAAAAATATTTTTTTAGCTCTTTAATAATGTTCTTTTTGCCAGCCTTATTAGCCATATAAAATAATTTCTGCACACATACAAAATCATTTAAAGAACTTTCTGATTTGGGCATCCAGAAAAGAATGCAGTCGCGAAATAATAGAAAAGATTTATGAATATTAAAATTATATATATAATCATAATATATAGTTGGATATTCCAGATAACCTTTTTTCCCAACCCGCGTTATTTCGGAAACAAAAGATTCGACATTATCTACATGCTCGAGGACATGTGAACAAATTATATAGTCAAACGTTTTGTCCTTAAAAGGAAATTTTTCACCATCAAAAAGAACTATTTGTTTATTTGTTTTTATCTTTCCTTTATCGGCACGTTGAGATCTCGCTTCAATTTCATCTGAAAATTTTTTTTCGAGTAAAATATCAGATTTCCTGAATGGATTAGCTCCCGGGCCAACTTCAAGAACCAAATCGTTTGGTGAAATATTTTTAATACGTTCAGGATAAAACATTAATGTTATACTAATAATTTTTAATTAAGATTTTCCTTTAGCTGCCAGCTTTCCCAAACAAATTCATAATTCCACATAAGTTCGTGGGTTTTAGAAAGATCATTTATAATTTTTCTTCTCCTATCGCGGGCTCCGCTAAAATAGTCATGAAACTGTATTTGAAAATATTTTACTTGTGAAGTCAATCCATTCAAAATCATTTTTTCAAGTAAATCATATTCCCCGCCTTCAACATTTACTTTCATTAAATCAATTTTATCAATTGAATTCATTTTCAGGAATTCTTCAACATCAACGAGTCTAATGGTTTGAATATTTTTACCAGGTTTATAAATTGATGATCTGTCGTTATCCAAATAAATATTTTCTGATTTACTTTTATCTGAAAGTCCGAAGTCGAAAACAAAAATATCTTTATTCTGTCCAAACCGATCCTTGATTTTATTTGCAAACTGTTTTACAGGTTCAAATACATAAACTTTACAACAAAACTTTGAATAAATATCACTGGTCCAAGAACCCTCATACCCTCCTAAATCAAAAACAATTGAATGTTTATCCAAGTTATAATTAATACGAAGATTTTTATCACCCTCATCATTAAACCATTTTGCCATATCTTTTCCATATACACTCTTAGAGATAGTAGTAATTAATCCCCCGATACCGCCAAGTATATGTCCGAAATAATGTTTGATATTCATAATCGATGTCTCTTATTTTACCTTTTAATTTCGCATTCAAAAAACAAGTACGGCATAAAGGAGCTACTAAAAACATTTAAAAACTTAGGCAATAATAAAAGAAATGGGTTCTTATTCCTATACAAAACATATTTAAATTCAAAAATTGTTAACCCGCTATCCATAATCAAATTTGATAAAGTGCGGTAACTGAAATAATAATAATGATCCGGGTGAACTCTTTCGATATTTTGAAACGCATCCGTAAATCGAAAGGTAAAGTTGTGAATATTCGGTGTGGTAATTATTAGTTTGGTTTTGGGATTTGTATTCAATATAAATTCTTTAATTCTTTCCAGGGCAAGACCTGCGTTGGGAAGATGTTCAATAACTTCCGAAAACAGAATATAATCGAACTTATCTTTAAATAATTCTTTATGTTCCGTAAGATCGTATAGATTGCATGTGTAAATGTCTTCAACGCCTTTGGATTTTAAAAATTCAACACCGGACTGATCCAGGTCAATACCAACAATTCTTTTACAAATACTGCTTATTTGCATATGGAATAATGAATTTTCATAATACTTTTTTTCGGTAAACGGTGAATCCGTAAAGCCAAGATGAAGAACAACTTTATTTTTAATCAATTCATTAATTATTTGTAGTCTATCTACAACTTTATTTCGCGGTAATATCATAAATTTATCCTATCTAAAGTCCTATTAATCTAAGTTTTGTACCTAATTTCATCATAATTTTAGGACCCAGAATTATACATACAATTCTTTTGACGGTCCCTATAAAAATAAATCTTATGTATCTAAATTGGAAGTTAGCCCAAAGTACCTTCAGACCATCCATTTGGAGTTTCCTGTACCTGTTATAAGTTATTCCGTGCCGATTTAGTTCATACTTAACAAGAACATTCTGCAAATTGACTGCCTTATACTTTCTAATAAACTTGAAAAAAAAAGCATAGTCCTGACAAACTAATATTGGATAAGAACCGACAGAAGCTAATGCATCTGCACGAAACATTACCGTTGGATGCATAAAAGAAGAAAAGACGTACATGTTCCTTTTTATATTTTCGTAACTCTCTGGATACTTCCTTACATATAATTCCTTACCATTTTCATCAACTATCATGGCATTTGAACCAATCAAATAAACGTCTGTATTATTTTCAAGATAAGATTTTTGTACTTTAAATCTATCTTCTGTGCACTCATCTCCAACATCAAGTCGTGCAATATATTTATAAGTTCCTTTCTTTAAAATATATTCCAATCCTGTGTTTAGGGCATGGGATAATCCTTTATTTATTTCATGAGTAAGAATTTCAATTTCAGATATGTCAATAAATTTCTCAGTCAAAATTCCTTTATCTGGCTTTTCAGAACTTCCATCATCAACAATTATAACATCTACACCTTCAGTGTTGGATATACTTGAAAGTGATTTATATAATTTATCCAAATGATTATAGTATGGTATAAGAACAGCTATATCTGACATATCGTTTCGCAATTTGTAAATTGAACCATTTTAAAGAATCCGTTAAGTATTGCTTACATTTTTCACCAAGCTAATTTAAAGAAAGATAAAGCTGAGAAAATCTTTTTCCGACAACTTCCCATGTAAAATTCTCTAGAACATAATTAAAACCATTCATGATCAATTTTGATTTTAGTTCTTTATCAGATAAAATTGTATTAATGGCTTTAATTAACTTTTTCATCTCATATTGAGGAATTAAAATACCAGTTTTACCATTTATAATAATATCGCTTACTCCACCAACATCAAGAGCAATCACTGGGCATTTTGACATCAACGCTTCTACTAAAACCAGCCCAAATCCTTCTTTCCTGGAAGTGGATACGAACATTTCAGCATTCTTGTATAAGCTAGGTAATAGATTATGTTCAATGTTTCCTAAAAACCTAACTTTATTTTTTATTCCAAGATTTATTGTTAATGATTTTAATTTCTCTTCTTGATTTCCTTTTCCAGCAATCCATAATTCTAAATTCGAATGATCTTTTTGAACTTCAAAAAAAGATTTTATTAAATAATCAATAGCTTTGTCTTCTGAGAGTCGACCTGCAAAGAAAATATATGTATTTGGTTTTCCTATTTCAGTATTTATTGAATAAGTATTTTCAAATAATTCTTTATTCGTTCCCATCGGGATTAAGTTAATATTATTCAAGCCAGGATCAAGCATATGAATTTCATTCGCAAGATGAGTACTCACCGTGTTAATAACATCACAGCTTCTTAAAGTGTGTTTGATAATAGGAGCCAAAAAACTTCTTTTCTTGTTTTCTATATCGCTTCCATGAGCAGTTATAATAATTCTAAAATTAAGCCCAAATAATTTTTTTAACAAAACAGCAATGGTGCCCTGTGGAATAGCCCAATGGCAATGGACAATATCAATTTTTTCTTTTTTAATCAATTTATAAAGCGAGATACCCGCTTTAATTAACAAAAAAAATAACAGTACAAAATTAATCGGGTTCTTTTTAAGATTTTGAATTATTGAGTCATTGCATACTAGTACCTGATACTTTTTAATAAAATATTTAAATCTGTGGACTTCATAATTATCATATAATTCCAAATTTTTAGATTCAGGACTATCGGGTGTAAGAACAAATATTTTATGTTCTTTTGAAATAAATTTTACAAGCTCCTCGATAAAAATACCTCCCACATCATTTTTAAAAAGTGGATAGGATGATGTAAAATGTACTATTCTCATTATACTGAATTGCTTAAAATGTAATTATAAATAAACAAGTTGGATTAAGTACTAATTATTTGTATATAAGTTCATTAGCTGTAAGCATGTTAATTTAGATTGATCCTTAAAAGTGTGAAGTAATTTTTCTACAGCTGTTTTCATCCAATCCCCGCTTCTTCTCGAATGCAATTTTTGCATTACCGTCAGATTATCCAATTGTGGCGCCTCAACCATTTCATAAGGATGGAAATAATATAACGCGTCGTGACTTCTTAAATTATACTTAAGAGCAAAGCGGCTCCACCAAACACCTATTACTCTTGTCATTATTCCCGTTGCGGCTGGAAGTTTTAGAAAAGGAAATACCGGAATTGGAATTTCAAACAAAGGACCATTACCCGGTTTAAAAGAATTCTCTGATAAAAAATAAGGGTGGGCAGGTAAAGATTTTGATCTGCCAAATTTGCCCATTAATTTCCGCGAAGGGCACACAGAAGAATCGTATTCAAATCCTAATTCGATTAAAATAGGAACGATCCAGTCTTCAATCACTAAGTTAGGTGCCCTGTAACCAATAACTTTTTGACCGCTTAAATCTTCTAATAAATTTTTTGCTTCTTTCAAATCCGAACGAAAAGTTTGAGGTGTGTAACTCCAAAGATCTTTATGATTTTTACCATGACAAGAAATTTCATGTCCATTTTTCGTTATTTCTTTTACAAGATGCGGGTAATAACCGGCTATCTCTCCAAGGATGAAAAAAGTTGCTTTGATATTAAACTCTTCGAGCATTTCCAAAATTTCAATAGTCGGTTTTTCAATATCACCTCTTGGTCTATCCAGATTGTAAACCTCACGGAAGAAGCTTAATGTATCAGGATAACGTGAAATCTTTGACCCTGTAACCCATCTAGCATGATACCACTCATCCAAATCAATTGAAATTACTAATTTATTTTTATTTACTTTCACTGTCTTTTTTTACCCTTCAGATCGGAATTATAGAACATATCAAACCACATTGCAAAAAATATTGTCTGCAGTCCTGTAACTGAAGTGAAAATGAAAGCGATAGTGTTCATGGCAGGTAATCGGTCAAAAATAAAGAAGTAATAGAATAGCCTGACACCAAAGATTAGTGATAAAATAATTAGTACAAAACCTAAAGCATAGAATAATACAAGTGGATGAAAGTCCCGGATAACATATTTAGCTACCAGTCTCCAGCAAAATAATTTGAACAGTAGCCAACTGATAGTAAAAATTACTTTCCAGATGCGTATACCAGATTTTTCGCCGACGTTATAGACGGGTTTAACCTCAACATCGCGAACGCGAAAATTATAAATGTTAAGCCTTACTAATAAATCATTTGGCTGGCCGTACCTTTTGTACATTGAATCCCAATTAAGCATTTGCAAAGCTTTTTTATTTATTGCAGTATAACCGGATTGAGAATCCGCAATGTGCCAATAACCTGAGGCAATTTTAGTAAGAAAAGAAAGAATTGAATTTCCGAAATACCTGATCTTTGGAATTTTTTTAAACGCTTCTCCCGTGATGAGTCTATTGCCTTTGGAGAAATCGACTTCATCATTCACAACAGGATCTAACAATGCTGGCAAATCATCCGGATCCATTTGTGCATCACCTGCCATAACAACGGCTATATCTACATTATTATCCCTTGCCCATTTATATCCGGTAGCTATAGCACCGCCGACTCCCTTATTTTTCTCATGTTTAAGCAGAATAATCTTTGGGCTTTTCGAAGAATACTCTTCAACTATTTTAACAGTTCCATCTTTACTTTCATCGTCAACAATCACTATATAGTCCACAAATTCCGGCATGGTCAAAATAACTTTTCCAATTTGAGTCTCTTCATTATGTGCAGGCACAACTACACAAATTTTCTTATTCGAGTACATAGCTTAATTTCTCAATTAATATAATTATGTGAATTAATACTCTACCTTCATAAATTTATATCCAGAAATAAATAACTGTAACCCTCTATAATGCTTTTAAATACCTGGGTGTAAAGATTTTCAAAACCTTTCGAAAAACTTACTTCTTCACTCTCCAAAAATTATTTATCCCATGGATTCGATCATTGTAAAATTTGTTATAATAAGATTTTGTTAGAATTTGTGAGACGAATATACCTAAATTTTCATAGTAAATATAAGAACCATCAATATTATTAAAGGATGTACTCTGGGTTTCTTTTTTATATTTTTTTTGCAACGTAGATATTATTCAATCCCCACATAAATTTTTTCCTTAAAATTAATTTTAACGGCTTAGTGTTTAGATATTTTTCTATTTCGGAATAGGGCATACAATATTCCTCTTCTTCTTCCATACCTCGTTCACTATCCATATCAACTCTACCGATAAGAGCTAACGAAATTCTTCGCCATTTATGACTGATTAATTGAGTCCATTTTTCCCCCTCAGTCATTATCAATTTTCCACCGGGTTTTAATACCCTGGTAAATTCCTCAAACTCTTTTTCTCTTTTACCTTTGGGGATATGACCTCCAACGGCAATCAGTGTAACAGTATCGAAATTATCATTTTCAAAAGGTAGTTTGGTTAGATCGCGTAAAACATTTGCAACTCCCTCATATTCAAAAACATCAATGCCAATTCCGTTTTCTTCACCAATAAATTTTTTTATAAACAAATTCCCCCTACCGCATCCAATATCCAATACTCTCCCTTGACAATATTTAGCTACTTCCTCAAATCTTTCATCTCTTAGTGATTTAAAAATAAACGTGCTGTCTTCCGGAAAAAATAGCGCTCTAATTGGAAACAATACATTATCAATTGCTTTTCTGATTTTATTCTTGTTCATTTTATTTCAGCATTCCGGTTAAATTTTATTTCTAAAAAAAAATGACACCCCAAGGCTAATAGACCCATAAATATAATCGCAAAGACACTACCTTCAATAAATGGAATTAATACTGCTGTCTCAGAAGAAATGGATACTTTGGAAAGCAAGTATAGAAATACCGCTTCACGTGTACCTAATCCTCCAATTGAAATTGGAACCAATGAAATAAGTGCTGCTAAAGATGAACACAATCCCAAATAAACGAATGAAATATTAATCCCAAATCCAAGGGCAACAACATAAATTTGAACATAATAACATAAATAAGCCAACAATGAATAAAAAAGCATTGGAAATATTGTGGATGGAAAGACTTTGCCAAAATCGAATTTAAAAATATTCCATTCTTTAGTTAAGGTATTATACTTTTCCAGAGGGATGAAGTACCTGACTAACTTTTTAAGTAATCCCCATAAACCGTCTTTAAAGAAATAAAAAAAAATTATGACTGCCAGTATTAAACCAAAGAATATAATAATAATACTGAAGTGTGGACTAATTATCGAAATGAAATATGTCAGCGCAAATACTCCCAAGAGCATTAGAATAATAACATCATATAACCTATCGATGATGATGCTTACCAAACTTCTTGTGAAGGAATAACCATCTTTCTGTAAAAACACTACTTTAGCAAGTTCGCCAAGCTTTCCAGGTGTTATTAATCCCCAAAAGGAAGTAATAGTATTAATTGCAAATACCTTATTGATTGAATAATTAATTCCTTGTTTGTTGAGAGCGGTGCGCCATCTTAGTACCTTAAACAACAACATTAAAATTAATCCTGCTGCATAAGCACCTAACCAGGACCATTTAAATTGAGCCAGCTGATTTTTTATATTTTGGAAATCCAACCTTATTAGAATGATAACAAATAATATTATCCCAAAGAGTTGAAGCCATTTTATATAATTTTTTTTCTTCATGTTTATTTTATTATATCTCTTATTTCAGCGGTGATGAATGCATTTAACATGTTATCGCTGGGCTTTTTATGGTATATACTTCCTAGTTTTGGGTCCGAGCCATAAAGTAATTTTATAAGGAATGTGTTTCCAAAAACTACTCAATATTTCGGCTTTTTTGCCACGATAAGTTGAACTTGAAGATTTTCCTTTCTTTTCATCAAAGGAATAAAATTCATAAACAAGCGGTGTAGGTTTTGCACCCCACTGTGCCTTGAATCTATAAGTTCCGGCATTAATACGGCTTCTCCCAAAATCAAATTCATCAAAGTTATTTTGACATCCGAATTTCAAAACTTCCCAGTACATAAGCATGTTGGGATTATATTCCAAATACTCTTTTAGAGAAGAGGCCCATGGATCCGACAGGGATTTCTTATACTTCATCACGAACATGGAAGCGACTACCGTATTACCTTTGAATACTGTTAACAAATCGGTTTGTGCCGTAAATTTTTCAATGATCTTTTCAAAAAATTTTATGCTGTGCACCGGTGTGCCCAAAAGATGCATATTCTTTGCGTAGATTTTGTAAAATGAATCGAGATAGTCGGTACCCCATTTTATATCAAATTCATGTTTTTGAGCTTTTCTTATTTGATTTCTGACCTTTGGATTGAAGCCATTCCATAAAACTTCTTCGTCATTGGGAAGGGAAAGTTTCAGTGTGCATATTCCTTCTGTCAGACAGTCCGTGGCAGCAAGGTTTCTTAATTCTATCCCGTGTACATCTTGCACTTTTAAAAATTCGGAAACGGCGAGTAATAAAGAACCCTTATCATACAAACCGGTTTTTAGAATGCCACAATAATTAAGATATGGTAAAGAGTAGGCAACCTTTTTGCCGAACGGATATTTTATCAACACCGTTGGAAGAACAGCAATAAGATTATGATCATCGAATGCACCTAAATAAAAAGTTTTTAATGCATAAGACTCTTCATAAATTGATTTCCAATCGTATAAATGCGAATAATCGGATTCATCCTGAGAATAAACGAAACTATCCCAGCGAGATGAGTCATTTTTAGTAATTTCCTGAATAACAATCATAAGATAAGGTTAAAGATTTATTTCTTCTTCAATCATTAAATTGATGTTTTCTCATTTCACTAATTTGATCTACTACTAATCCGAAAAAGAAAATAAGGATGCCGGTAATAATTAGGAAAAAAGCTCCCGGAATTAAACGCGCCTTTTCAATACCCAATAATACTATTCCCTGGTAAACCTCGTATATCAATCCTATAATAATTATTGTAAAGCTTACAGGGATAAAAACTTTAAGAGGATTGAAAAGAATGATCAATCTTAGTACTAACAGCAGAACATTCGAACCATGTTTGATTTGTTTTACTGTACTTTTTCCTATCCTCTTTTTGGTGGTTATTGGGAAGTAGCCAAGGTTGAATCCGAGGTTAAGGAACGCAATTGTACTTGTAGTCGAAAATGAAAAGCCATCTGGGAACAAGTGAAGTAGCTTTACAATAATTTCTCTCTTAATAATTCTTAATCCCGAATTCAAATCCGATATTTTTTTCCCGGTAAGAAAATTCGCTACTTTTGAAAGAATCCATTTCCCGGGTTTACGAATCCATTCTTTATGAGAGTCTTTCCCTCTTTCACCAACAAGCATATCGAATGAACCGATATTATCCAACAGGTTTTTGACATCTGCAGGATTATGCTGTCCGTCCGCATCAAAAAAACAGATTAGATCAGTTTTAGAACTTTTTATTCCGGATTTAAGAGCTGCACCATAACCTTTGTTATAAGGATGATTAATAACTTTCACAGTAGTAAATTTTTCAAGAACTGTTTTTGTATTATCAAGAGAACCATCATTAACCACTATAATTTCCCATTTTTCAAACTGTGCGAGATGAAGAAGTTCAGAGAGTGTGGATTCTATGGCATCTTCTTCATTATAAACAGGGATGATAATTGTAAGGTTTTCCAAGTTTCACCATAAAATTGTTATGTGTTATTAATAAAATCCTTAACTGTTTTTTTAAGCCCTTCACTAAAAAAAATTTCTGGACTATAATTTATTTTTTGTTTCGCAAGAGAAATATCTGCGCATGAATGTTTGACCTCACCTGCTCTTTCACTCTCGAATAATGGTTCAATTTTTTTTCCTAAAATCTCATTCAATTCTTTAATCACCTGATTTAATGCAATCGATTTATTACAGGCACAATTTAATACCAGATGTTTCTCTGTTGAATTTTCAATAGCTAGCAAATTTGCATTAATGACATTTGTAATATAAGTAAAGTCTCTAGATTGAGATCCATCTCCATAAATCACTGGATTTTTATCCTTTATTAAAAAATTAATAAGTTTTGGAATTACAGCAGAATATTGAGAGTTTGGATCCTGCCGAGACCCGAATACATTAAAATACCTTAGACAAACTGTTTGAATTCCATAAACGTTTGAAAACACTCTACAATAATTTTCTCCAGCAAGTTTAGATGCAGCATAGGGGGAAAGGGGAGAAGGGGGATCAGATTCGTGCTTAGTATCGTTACTATTATTACCATATACTGAAGAAGAAGAAGCAAAAAGAAACTTGTCTACTTTATTCTTTACTGCTGCCCAGAGTAAATTGAGAGTACCTATTACATTTACTTCATTTGTTGTAATTGGGTCGTTAATTGATCTTTGTATTGATGGAAGAGCCGCCTGGTGAACAACAATATCAATATCCTTCATCACTTTTGAAATAGTTGAAATATTCCTTATGTCGCCTTCAATTAATTCTACATCAGATAAGATACTTTTAATATTATTAATGTTACCCGTTGAAAAATTATCAATAATTTTTAAATTATAACTTTTCTCTAATATTGCTTCTGCTAAATGTGAGCCTATGAATCCTGCGCCTCCAGTTAATAATACTTTCGTACCCATTTTAGTATTTCAACAATTTTAAGTGATATAACTTATTTAACAGCTCAGACTTAAATAGATAAAATATAATTTCCTTCTTAATCTCGGAATTGGTATGGTCTTTTCCTAAATAATAATTTCTTAAAAAGTTCATCTCTTTTTCTCCTAGTGAATCAATCTGAGATGAAGTTTTTTGATTCGGATGTATTCTAAAGGCAGCTAAAAATCTTGGTAGGCGAACTATTTTTGCTCCTGATTCCTGAAATCTAAGTAATAAATCCCAATCGAGTGCAAAGTTATATTCAAAGTTAATTGATGCACCTACTTTTTTCCAAATTTCGCGACGCCAAAACAATGTTTCTTGAGGAATAAAATCGGCATAGTACAAAACTTTTTTATCGTGTTTCGGCAAAACCCATCTTCCAATTTCCTTATCGTTTGTATCAATTAAAATTCTATGTCCGTAAACAACATCAACATTGGGATTTTTATTAAAATAATTAACAACATAATTAAATGTTCCGGGCAAATATATATCATCAGAATTAATCCATGCCATTATCTCACCGGTAGTTCTTTGAAATCCTTTATTAATAGCGTCTGCCTGCCCTTTATCTTTTTCAATATAGAATTTTATGTTTTTGTTATTAACATTCTCTAAAACATTTTTTGTATTATCGGTTGAACACGAATCCTGAATTATATACTCAAGGTTCCCATAATTCTGCTTAATAACGCTTTCAATTGTTTTCTTTAAATAATCCCCTTGATTAAATGAAGGAGTAACCACGGATAGTTTTAACGGTTCTGTTTTCAAATTTTCCGTCGTGTATTTGGGGAGTATTTCAAGATCAATAGGCCGGTGATGATACAATTTCCCGAGACGTGGTGTAAAAAAACTTAACGGATATTGTTTCCTCTTTTCCTCCCGTTTATTATCATATGCTTGCTTTTTATTATAAACATAATTCCATAGTCCCGGGAAATTATGTTGAAATAAAGTTATTAAACCTATAAATGGATTTGATAATCGTCTTTTTAAAATACTAAGACTATCCGATAAAAATTCAATTTCCTTCTCCTTATCAATCAGATCAAAAGAAAGGTTAACTATCCTTTTCTCTTTATTATTGAGATCTTCCACTTGGGCAAATATTATTGTTTCTTTTTCAAGTAACTGTTTTTCCAGACTTTCAAATTGTTTTCTAAGATTCTCATAGTCCTTCACTTTATGTAAAATTGCAAGTAAATCTATTGAGTTTGTATAAGCATAATCCTTCAATTTATTTTTAACAACTGGTGGGAAAAATAAAATAGTGTCATTTACTATCATTACTTCATTTCTAGAATTAAGGGATTTCAAAGCCTTCACAACGGATCCAAAATCTGGCCAATGGGATATTTCATGCGGAACAGGTGGAGGAGCAATAAAAAGTCGAGCATCGTCAATAATTATTACACTTTCATTGTTCAGAGTTTTAATCGCTTTTAGTTCTTTAAGAAGGGGGCATTGTGATTTTTCCCCGGCTGTATTATCAGCCACACACCAATGCGCATCTAAAAAATAAATTACTGATCTTCGCGCAATTGATTTTCGTAGTTTTTTCAAAAAAATGGGTGAATTATCATGATGAAGATTTATTTGGTTGCAATCTTTAAATCTCTCTTTGCAATAATTATAATAATCTTTTGATAATTCCACGGTATAAATTTCATCAAACAATTCTTTTATTTGCTCAACAGTATCGCCTTTAAAAGTCCCGGTTTCTACAAAAACATCAAGAGGGAGAATGCTTTTTAGAACCTTAACAAGATTTTTATCAAGAGAAAAATGAACTGCGCCCATTAATTAGTTATTCCCTTTTAGTCTTTCAATTTCCGCTGTAAGATTACTAATAATATCCAGTCTTCTCTGAGCTTCTGCACTTAATTTGTTAATTAAATCAAGTCTCTCTTCGCATATTGTTCGTAATATTTGATTTTCTTCAAGAATAGTAGATAAATCCTCACAAATAAATTTTGAATATGGTGAAATGCTATTAGATATTTCTTCATATTTTTCTTTTGGTAGAAACAAAAAATCCGAGAATGCAATACATCCTGATTCGTGAGCATGTGAATTATAAATTCCAACTAACTTATAACCAAGACCATTCATAAATTCACTCAACTCGTAATAATCGCTTTGGTTTTTATAGAGAGGCACAAAGATAATTTCCGTAAGGATCGCTGGTTTGTATTTTTTTATTGTTTTTATTCCACCTTGTAAAACATTCAGATCATTCCCTTGCGTATCGATTTTTATTAAATCAATATTTTGAAAGTTATTACCACTGTTCAACAACTCATCCAATGATTCCACCGAAACTTTATTTATAACAACACTCGTATTGTAATCAACAAACTCTAATAAACTGTTCTGAGCAGAATCTGAAGTACAATAAAAATCAGCTTCGCTTTTTTCTAATCCAAGAGCATAATTGATAATTTTGATAGTTTCTTTTAAATAGAATCTGCTTTTTAGATAATAGTAATTTCCTATAGTTGGTTCAATTAATAAACCTTGGGAACGAGGAAAAGCAGTTATTATCATATCAGTAAAATCGCCTCTAAAAGCGCCAATATCTATAAAACCAAATTCATTCGCTTTAAAAAACTTTAGAATGTTCAACAAATTCATGATAGAATACTTTTAATTATTTCCAGTGGTTATCAAATAATCCTTTTTAGTCTTTTTATTTCTTCACTCATTTCATTAATTATATTCAATCTTTTTTCTGCAGTATCGTTTAACGAGTTAATAAGTTTTAGCCGTTCAGAGCAAACATCCGCCATTTTCAAGAATGAATCGTATAGTACCTCGTGAAGATACTTTTCCAACTGCTTTTGCGCTTCATTATTTTCCTTAACATCTTTTAGCTCAAAATTGATTTTACTTTTTGATAAAACAACATCATGTACATTTGTGGCACCAGAGTGAACACCGGAATTATCATGCCCAATATTTTTTGTAAGGGATTCATCAAACATCAAGGTAAATTTTTCATACAAAACACAAGAGGCATACCATTTTATTCCCCATGAATCAACTATACCTTTTACTTCATCTTCTAACATTATTGTATAAGGATAAGAATTATTATGATTTAACTTATTACAAAGATTTTTTTCTTTAAGAGAATCAATTAACTTCTGTCCGTTTTCTTCAAAGAATTCCCAGCATCTTTTCCATGTGGCCCATCCCCAAACTGCTGGAAAAAATAAACAGAATAAATCCGGTAATTTTACATTATGCGGGAAAGTATAACCACTAATTGCAGATATTATTTCTTCATCTCTGTATTTTTCCAATGCAGTATTTACATTAAAAAGAAAATATGGAGAAGTAATAATATCATCTTCTAGAACTATTATTTCTTCGTAATAATCAAGAACTTGATTAACTCCTTGTACTACTGACTTTGCCAAACCAATATTTTCACTTCGTTTTATAAGATTAATTTTCTTAAAAGTTTTTAGCGATTCTATAAGACCGCGTACACTTGATATTTTTTCTATGTCACTTTCTTCTTTAGGTCCATCAGAAAAAATAAAAATTTCAGATTTATCTGCCAATTCGTTTTTACATAAAGCATCCAGTGTGCGTTTTGTATGATCCGGCCGATTGTAAACAAATAATGCAATTGGAGCTGGCATATTATATATCTCAGAACAATTGAGTTTATAAATTCTTTCTAAAGAATAGCGAATTAAATGTTTTCGCAAATAACACATAATTATTGGATTTCATAAATGAATATAATTCCGAATTCTGGAATTGTTCAAAATTAAAATCTAGCATCTCAGTTAAAACTATTTCCGGTGAATATTTTTGCCAATTATTTGATTTTAGTACGTTTAGATCTAATCCTTCCGTATCAATTGAAAAGAAATCTATTACCTGATGTTTTGGTAAATGTCTATCTAAAATTTCAGACAGTTTTTGCGTTTTAATTCTTTTTCGAAACTGAATAAAATAACCGTCAAGAGCTGAACGTGCCTTAGCCAGTTCACTGGAAAATGTATTTAATGCACCTTCGTTAAAAGAAAAATATTCTAATTCATCTATTATATCGGAAACCGCGGCTTCAATGTTAATATCACGCGGTCTTGTTTCATCAAATAATTGCATACATCCTGGCATAGGATCAATATTTATACCCCTCCAACCTTTTTTGTATAACAGATAGGTATTCGAAAATCGGAAAGGATGATACGCACCCACATCAATATAAAAACCATTGCCTTTCCTTTCAAAGATTCTTGCAAGAATCAAATCTTCTCCTTCTTGCGAATAACTTGTTATACCAAATTGTTTTTCGAGCTCTGATTCCATTCAATTCCTAAAACAAAAATTGATTTTAGTCGCAAATTTTTTCTAGGCAACCCACAGGGTTCGTCGGTTGTAAATTGTTTTTTGTAATAAAGTTAAAATTCCTATTCATGAAAAAAGATGTTGTCCAATTGTATTGGTTGACAGGGCCAAATCCATGAAAATCGATCTGAATATAATTTTGTTCTCTTAAGTGCTTTGCGGTGTTTTTATACCAATCCGAGTTATCAAGTATAATGAATCCACCTTCATTGAGAAAATTCGGAGCCACCTTTGCGCATTCGCTTCTATATTTTCCGTCAATAATTATAATATCAAATTTTTTACCAAATCTCGAAATACAATTAATATATTCTGCATCTTTTGCAAAACATATTTCTTGATTGTCAAGTTTGAAATTAAAGCTATTTTCATACCAAGTTTTATCATCTTCAACACTAATAACAAACTTTGCTCTTTTGGCAAAGAATAAAGAGGAGTTACCGCTTCCCCATTCAAAAATTGATTTGCCGCTAAGATCAAACTGTCTTATATATTCGATTGCCGGATATGTATACCAAGGTAACGGATTACCATCTTTATCTACAGGAACTTGCTTTTCAATACTAAGATAATGTCCTAAATCATTCTCCAAAATTCGGATGCTGCTACTTACTTCATACATGTTGGCTATTGCGGATATTTTTCTTTTACCAATTATATTTAATAAAATAAATTTTATGAGTTTGTTAAAAATATTTTTCATAAAATCAAACTTTTTATAGAGCCTGCAATAAATAGCTCCCGTCCAAATCCACATAGCCATGGAACGGAAATGCAAGGTTTTTGTTATGGGCCGTAACAGAAAATTTAATTGGTTTTACAATTCCTAATATGCTTCCCATATTAGAGCTACGTTTCGAATAATCAGTTTTTTTTATTAAAGGAACATCTTGCGGATTAACATGACCAAAACCAATTGACAAAGTATATTCACCTTCTGATATTGAAAGGCGGAAAGATTGAACAAATCTTAAAACTGTTCCTGCTCTATAAGTTGACCATAAGGTTTCATTTACGTCATATTGTAGGGTATCCTTTGCATGAATAATTATGTTTTTGGAATTAATTAAGGTTGCCATTCCGTATGGAAAGCCAATATCCTGAAAAAGTTTAATCTCATAAAATAAATATGCAGTTTCTCCTATATTGAAATTATTACATGCAATATTATCTTTATTACATAATGCTATGCCGGTGCATAATGCAACTGATGAATCATGTGTGAGGTTCGGTATAGTAAAATTCTCAATCGCTGGCCAAATAATATCTTTTGATAGTGATGGTTCATTGTTAGTTGGTTTAGTATAATTTTTATAAATACTGATATTTTTCTTATTGTCGGTACTTTTCTCTATTCTATAATAATTATATACAACTTCATTTGGTGAAGCAGATATAATACATGTCCCTTCTTTTAAAAGCATTGCAGTATTGCTATATTTTTCAATCATCTGCATATCATGCGAAACCAAAATCAAAGCAGTACCTTTTGAAAGTAGTTCTTCAATCCTTGCATGGCATTTCTGCTGGAAAAAAATATCGCCAACACTTAAAACTTCATCAACTAAAAGTATATCCGGTTTTAGATTAGTTTGAACAGCAAACGCAAGACGAACAAACATTCCGCTTGAGTATGTTTTAACAGGCTGATTTATAAAATCGCCGATATCTGCAAAAGAGATTATCTCTTCAACTTTTTGTTCAATTTCACTTCTCTTAAAACCCAAAATAGTACCGTAAAAGTAGATATTTTGCAAACCGGTAAATTCCGGATTAAAACCAGCGCCCAATTCCAGCAGTGCAGAAACCGTACCATTGACAATCACAGTTCCAGAGCTTGGCTCAATTATATGTGCAACAAGTTTCAACAATGTGGATTTGCCCATGCCGTTTCTACCAATTATGCCAAGACACTCCCCACGTTTAAGCTCAAAACTTATGTTTTGAAGAGCGTAGAATTCTTTGTGGTATTTTTTCCGAAAAGGACTTAATGCTTCTTTTAGTCTGTCCCTGGGAGAATCGTAGAGTTTGTAGTATTTAGAAACATTTTCCAGTCTAACAACAACATCCCCGCTCATTAAATAACCTCCGCAAAGTGTGGACGAAGTCGTCTAAAAACAATAGCTCCAGCAATTAAAACAATAAGAACAAATAACCAGAAATAAATAAACTCACCGGGTTTATACCAGAACGGAATATTGAAAAGTAAAGAATCCCGGTAACCTGTTACTATATAATAAACCGGATTCAGTTTTACTATCCATTGATATTTTACCGGTACCATTTCGATATTCCAGAAAATGGGAGTAAGCCAGAATCCGAATTGAATAAGAAGAGCTACGACATTATTGATGTCCTTAATAAACAGACTGGCAGATGAAGTAAACCATCCAATACCTAACAATAATAATGATGCTGCAAGTGAATAATAAAGTATCTGAAACGCCATTAGTGTTGGAAAAACACCAGTAAAGATCCCTATTATTACCGCTATAAAGACAAATACAAAATGTGATAACAAAGCACTAAGAATTTTAACAATCGGTAAAATGCCAAGACTGAAATCAACTTTTTTAATTAGGAAAGAAAATTGTTGTATAACCGACGATGTTGAAGAAAACACTTCAGCAAAAAAAAGCCACGGCACCATTCCAAATATTAGCCAAAGTGTTTGAGATTTGCTCTCCACACTTTGCATTTTAAATCCATAAGTAAGAACTGTCCATATCAGCATAATAAAGAGGAACGGCTGAATATATGTCCAGAATATTCCGAGGTAGCTTCCTATGTATTGAGCCTGGAAATCTCTCTTAGCAAGTTCATAAATTGCAAAGCGCTTTCTAAAAATTTCATTTGCAAAAGCTTTGGTAAGATGTAAATATTTTTTTAACCGAGTCAATGTGATTTCAATTAAGTTATTTTTCAAGTTCATTAATTACAGTTAAAAATCTCTCAGCGCTATTTTGCCAATTATATCTCTCACAAAATTTTTCAACTTTTTTCATGCTGTTCTTAAATTCCCTCGAGATCATTGATTCAATCTTTTGAGCAATTTCATCAATATTCAACGGATCAGTATATTCTGCAAATTCACCACAAACTTCAGGTAAACTCCCTCTATTAGATACAAGTGTGGGACAACCTAATGCGATTGCCTCAACCGGGGGAAAACCAAAACCCTCATATAACGAAAGATAAACAAAAAGACAAGTATTTTGATATAAGTTTACTAAAGTTTCATCGTCTACGTAACCTAAAAAAATAATATTATTTTCATCATTTTTTTCCAATTCGGGAGTTTTAAAAACAAGAAGATTTTTTTCACCAGCTATTAAAAGTTTAAGACCAGGATTATTTAACTTTTTGAAAGCCCGGATAAGACTTATCAAATTTTTTCGCGGTTCAAGAGTAGAGACTGTGAATATATAATCCCCGTACTTATTTTCTAATTTTCTTTCCGAATGGTTCAAAATTCCCTGAGGAACGCCAGAATATACCACTTCAATTTTTTCTTTTGGAATACCAAGATATTTAATGATCTCTTTTTTAGAGAATTCGCTAACTGTAATAATTTTTTTTGCTGCCTTAGCTGACTTTTTAACAATATAATTAAAAAACAAAGCTGCCTTTTTTGAATACCAGTCGGGATTATGTATAAATGCAACATCGTGAATTACCAAGATCTGATTTCGATATATTAATGGACATGTGTTTGTCAAGTTAACAAGAAGTGGGTTACCGGCTCTCTTTAAATAAAGAGGTAACTCAAACTGTTCCCATAAATAACCCCTTAAATTACCTACATCCGTTGGATTTAGTTTTTTTTTATTACAGTTATTAGAATTATTTTTAGATGAAAGGAAGATTGTTTCGGGACGATTTTTTTTCAAGGCTAATGATAGTTCCGTTGCATATCTTTCCAGACCGGTTATTCGTTTTGTTAAAAAAAGTGAATTTACATAAAACATTAAAAATGTCCTCAACACTTAAGTAAATTGATGAACCAACGAAAATCTCAGAAGCAAAATAATAAGAAAGTTAGGACTGAAGAAAGTCTTTCAACAGAGACAAAACGGGAGTTTTCAAATCTTCATTTTGGTCTTTTAATTGTTATGATCTTATTCATAGGATTTATTGTTTATTCAAATACACTTAAAGTGCCGTTTTATTTTGATGATTACGACTCAATTGTCGATAATCCGTTAATAAAAAACATTGATAATTATTTAAAAATACCTGCATTAGCAAATTTTAATGACCGTTTTATTTCCTATTTGACAATTGCTTTAAACTACCACTTTCATCAGTTCGAAGTATTTGGATATCATATGGTCAACATAGTTATCCACCTCATTAATACTCTGCTTGTAATACTACTCTCAATTTTCACACTTTCAACACCGGTAATGAAAGATAAATTCGATATAAATAATAGACGTATTTTTTCATTATTAGTCGGTCTTATATTTGTTGTTCACCCGATTCAGATACAGGCAGTAACATATATTATCCAGAGAATGTCTTCGCTTTCATCTCTTTTCTATCTTCTTGCACTTTTACTTTATGTAAAAGGAAGGGTGGTTACTTTAGACACTGAAAATAGATCAATTAAAAAAATCTTTGTTGCATCGTTCTTTTTTATTACATCTCTAATTGGGCTGATTCTCGGTATTTGGAGTAAGCAGACTGTAGCCAGCTTTCCATTAGTTGTAGTTATTTATGAAATTATTTTTTTAAGGGAAAAGAATAAAAAATTAAATCTAAAAATAATTTTATCAGTTTTATTTTTTTATGCTCTCCTGGGAGCGTATTACGTAATCAATTACGGACTTCCAATTGAAGCTGATGGAATATCCCGCTCTGACTACCTGTTCACCCAATTAGAAGTAATGGTCATTTACATAAGATATTTATTTCTTCCGTTCGGACAAAATATTGATCATGATCACCAAATCGTAAATTCTCTATTTAATTTTTCAACTCTTGCAAGTTTCTTCTTTCTAATCGCATTACTCGGAATAGCAATTAAGTTAATAAAAAGAGTACCCGTAGTTTCATTTTCAATTTTCTGGTTTTTTCTCAGTCTTAGCATTGAATCAAGCATAATTCCGATTAGGGATGTAATGGTTGAACACAGATTATATCTTCCAACCTTTGGCTTTGCTTTGTCAATAGTATATATTTTATTTAATTATATACAGAATAGTAAATACAGATATTTACTATTTTCTTTGATAGCGTTGATACTTGCAATTTCAACCTACATTCGAAATGACCTATGGAATGACCCGATAGAGATGTGGAGTGATTCAATAAAAAAATCTCCTGAAAAGATTCGTCCCTACTTTGCCCGGGGAAGTGTTTATCTTCATAATGGTCAATTTGATAATTGCATCTTCGATATGCAGAAAGTAATTGCATTAGACAAATATTATTTCAAGGCCTATGACAATATCGGATTTGCCTACCAAGAGAAAAAGGAATTTGAAAAAGCGTTAAATTTTCATAACAATGCGCTTAAGATTAATCCAAATTTTGCATCTGCTTACAACAACCGGGGAGTATGCTATCTCTATATGGGGAGCTGGGATTTAGCTGCCCAGGATTTCCAGAAAGCAATAAGCCTAAATCAATACTATACTGATGCTTTCTTTAATTTAGGTTATGTCTATTTTTATAAAAAAGAGTACCAGAATTCTGTTGATAACTTAAATAATGCTTTAAAACTCAACCCCTCATACAACGAAATTTATTCTCTATTAGCTGCAAATTATATTTATCTACAAAAATTTGATCTTGCAATAAGTATTATCACTTTCATGAAACAGAATGGAATGAATATTCCAAATTCTCTATCAGAACTAATGAAAAAAAATGATATTGATTAATCTACCAGAATCAATCAATTGAATCTAAATAAGCTCTATTTTATTGAAAAAAAACAGTTATTTTAATAAGAATAAATTTTGATAAATCATCAATGCAGATAGAAGAATTTCAAAAGCAGTTCGGTATAATCGGTAAGTCGAAGGAGATCCGCGACCTTATAGATATTACAATGCAAGTCGCCCAGTCCGATATTTCAATTCTCATAACCGGTGAAAGCGGTGTGGGTAAGGAAATCTTTGCACGAGCTGTTCATTTTTACAGCAAGCGGACTGATAAAGAGCTTGTAAGTGTAAATTGCGGGGCCATTCCCGAAAGCCTTCTTGAGAGCGAATTGTTCGGTCATAAAAAAGGTTCTTTTACAGGTGCCGTTGATGACCGGAAAGGATATTTCGAAATCGCAGACGGCGGTACTCTATTCCTTGACGAAATTGCCGAGATGGCAGTGACAACACAGGTTAAACTTCTACGCGTTTTAGAGACAAAAGAGTTTATGCGTATCGGGAGCGAATCGGTTACTAAAGTTGACGTTAGAATTATTGCTGCAACAAATAAGGATTTACAAAAAGAAGTCGATTCGAAAAAATTTAGAAACGATTTATATTTCAGACTCAAGGCAGTAACACTAAATATTCCACCATTGCGTAAAAGGCGCGGTGATATTCTTGAACTTGCAAATACTTTTCTGAACAATTATTCGCAAAATAATAAAATCCCTCTTCCAAAATTGACAAGCGACGCTTATGAATTGTTAATTAATTATGATTGGCCCGGCAACATAAGAGAACTGAAAAATGTAATTGAGTCGGCAGTGGCATTAAGCAAAACAGGTTTAATCGATACCGAATCATTAATTCCACTACTATCACTTGAACTAAGAGAAGATGAATTCAGAAATCTTCCGGTTCATGTTAACCGTCCGCCGGAAGTACTTGACAGAGAAATGATCTACCGCGCACTTATCGAAATAAAAAAAGATTTAATCGATCTAAAACAGTTAGCGCTTAGAAACGAACCGGAAATTTCCAGTTATGATTCCACACAAAATAATAAGAATGAAATAATTCCACTTGACGAAGTTGAAAAACAGGCGATTATAAATGCTCTGAAACAAACTCACTATAACCGGAGAAGGACAGCCAAACTTCTTAATATCAGTGAAAGAACTTTATATAGAAAAATAAAAGACTATGACCTTGAATAGAAAAGTACTTCTGTTTGTTTTGATTGTTGCTATTTGCTCGATTAATTTCATTGCATGCAGCTACTCATTTACAGGTGCATCGGTACCTTCGCATCTTAAAACAGTTTCAGTTCCGCTGTTCAATGATAGAACCGGCTCCGGTGAGTTTGACTTAAGTGAAAAACTTACCAACACCTTAATACAGAGATTTATTGAAGACAATACATTAACCATAGGTGATAAATTGAAATCCGATTCTATTGTTGAAGGGACTTTAGTTTCACTATCCGATGCACCGGCTGTAGTCTCCGGCGGAGAGAGAGTTTCTGAGAACATCACTTCAAGAAGAATAACACTTACGGTAAGAGTTGTTTACAGAGACCTGATAAAACGACAAACAATTTTCGAGAGAAATTATTCCAACTATGCCGATTACCCGGTTGGCGGGGGCGGGGATATTACTACCGTCCGCCGACAGGCAATAGAAAAAGCGATTGAATATATTGCCGAAGATATATTGCTTGGAGTCGTTTCTAACTGGTAATAAAAAAATTTGTATTAAAACACTTTCGAACAACTTAGTATCTATTGCTCTACTAAACGGAATATAAAATGGAATTTGATGAAATAATTCTGTTCGCTTATATCTTCTCGATGTTAATACTTCTTTTCTTCAGCAGTCACGGATTTGTTATGATGTACCTGCATTATAAATACAGAATGAATAGTCCCCGTTCTAAGAGTGAACACGAAGAAGACCTTGTTACTATTCAGCTTCCAATGTATAACGAACTCTACGTTGTTGAGAGATTAATTAATTCAGTCTGTGAAATTGAATACCCCAAGGATAAATTGGAAATTCAGGTACTTGATGATTCAACAGACGAAACAGTTGATGTGGTTGCTAAAATTGTAATTCAAAAACAGGAAGAGGGTTTTGATATTAAACATATCCGCCGTAATAACCGCGAGGGTTTTAAGGCAGGGGCGCTAAAAGAAGGATTGAAAACTGCGAAAGGAAAATTTATTGCAATCTTCGATGCTGACTTTATTCCCAAAAGTGATTTTCTGATAAACACTTTAAGATATTTTACGAATGATAAAGTCGGTCTGGTTCAAACCCGTTGGGAACACCTTAACCAGGGCTATTCAATATTAACGAGGATACAGGCGCTTGCTCTCGACGGACATTTTGTAATTGAGCAGACAGTTAGGAATAAGGCGGGATTTTTTATCACATTCAACGGAACCGGAGGCGTCTGGAGAAAAGAGTGTATAGAAGATTCCGGCAACTGGAAAGCTGACACCTTAACAGAAGATCTCGACTTAAGCTACCGGGCACAGTTAAAAGGATGGAAGTTTGTTTACCTCCGCGATTTTACAACACCGGCAGAATTACCTTTGGAAATGAACGCACTCAAAGCCCAGCAGTTCAGATGGACAAAAGGTTATATTGAAACCGCAAAAAAAATTCTTCCGCTTGTTTGGAGATCCAACATATCATTGAAATTAAAGTTACATTCAACGTTCCATCTTACTAACAATATAGTTTATCCTTTCATTCTTCTTGTTGCAATATTAAATGTCCCCCTTATATTTATTAAAAACGCCGGCCCATACTGGAACTTCTTCAATTTCATGGCAATATTCATAATTGCATTCATCGGGTCGTTTATATTCTATACATATTCTCAAAAAGATGTTTACCCGGACTGGCGTAAGAAGATTGCTTTGTTTCCTCTTTTCATGGCAGGCACAATGGGTCTGGCTATTAACAATACGCGGGCCGTATTTGAAGGATTGATGAGCCGTAAAAGTGAATTTGTTCGTACACCAAAATTCAAAGTAATTGATAAAAAATACGACATGACAAAGAACAAATACACCAAAGGGATCAAGGTCCAGGTTTCAACTTACATTGAAATGTTAATGGCACTTTATTGCCTGATCGGTGTCGGGGCTTCAATTTATTTCTTTGAGCTGGCATCTCTTCCGTTTCAATTGATGTTCTTTTTCGGATTCGCCAGCGTTTCATTTCTATCATTGCGACAAACATTCCTTAAAAAACAGACAGGTTAAGTGGATTCAATAGAAAAAGATTTTACCCCGGAAAAAATTAAACTTATCTACGAGTTCAATAATAACTCTCCCCTCTTTGCGAGAGTAGCTGCCAATCTACTTAATCATGGAAATATTTTAGAAGCACTATCAATACTTTCCGGAGGAATTTCAAACTACGATAAGTACCCCTCTCCACTTTTTATTCTTGCATTAGCAAATGCATATTCAGGAGATTCTGAATCGGCAAGATCTGCTGCACGTAAAGGTGCTGCCCTTATCGGCTCTAATGAAGTATTGGATTATTACTTCGAAAAAATAGACCGGATAATCAAGGAAAGAAATTCAATTACAAAATCGAAAAGTGTTGATTTTGATGAACCGACTTCGACACCTGCAGAAACCGAACCAAGTATTGATGATCAGCTTGAAGTGCTTGCGGCAAAACTAACAGGTGCAAAAATAAATTACAAACCGGACGAAAACTCTAACGATAAGATTGAGATTGAAGAATACAAAGGCGAAAAGATTGCTTCGGAAACTTTAGCAGAAATTTACTTCTCCCAAAAAAACTACAACGAAGCACTCTCTGTTTATAAAGAACTTATTAAAAAGAATCCTAATAAAGCCGATGATTATATTCTTAAGGTTGCCGAGCTACAGAATATTATTGATGAACAATCCGGTATAATCCTGATCTAACCTGATGAAAATTTCGGTTCACAAAAAAGTGTCTCTCAAATTTTATAAACGTGATGTTCTTTTAATTGCAAAAGAACTTCTTGGAAAATACTTAGTGAGAAAAGCCGGAAAGGCTTTTATCGCTGGTAAAATTGTTGAGGTTGAAGCTTACGACGGCACCATTGACGAGGCGTCTCATACATACCGCGGAAAGACAAAAAGAAACCAGGTAATGTTTGAAGGCGGCGGTAAACTCTATGTCTATTTTACCTATGGGATGCATTTCTGCGCAAATGTTGTTACCGGCAAAATGAATGACGGGAAAGCGATCCTGATCCGTGCCGTTGAACCAACAGAAGGCATTCAACAAATGATAATAAACCGTTACGGGAAAGAAATTATATCAGAAAAAGAATTAATAAATCTTTGTAACGGACCCGGTAAAGTCTGCCGGGCATTTAATATAAATGTGAACGATAACGGAACCAAGTTAACAGGGAATGATATTTTTATTGTTGATTCAAAAAATCTTAAACCGGCATCGATAAGTACCGGCAAAAGAATAGGGATTAAAAAATCGGTAGATTTGCCGTGGCGATATTACATAACAGGTAATAAATTCGTGTCGAGACTTCCATCCTCTCAAAGGGAAAAATGAGAGCACAAAAAAATATTTTGATTGTAAGAACTGACCGAATCGGCGATGTTGTTCTAACTCTTCCTGCAGCAAACATAATTAAAAAACATTTTCCCGGTACTGCTGTTTCATTCCTTGTACGTGAATACACAAAATCTCTTACCGAAAATAATCCTTTCATTGATGAGGCAATTGCACTCAATGAGGTTAACGGCAAAATAAAACTATTTGAAAATGCCAGGAGGATTAAAAAAAGGTTCGACACTGCAATTGTAGTTTATCCAACATTTAAGATTGCACTTATACTTTTTCTTGCCGGAATAAAAACCCGCATCGGTTCGGGTTATAGATGGTATTCATTTTTATTCAACAAAAAAATCTTTGAACATAGAAAAACCTCAGATCATCATGAGCTTGAATATAATATAAGACTTCTAAAAGCTATTGGAATAGATGAGAAAATATCACCTTCAAATGTTCAGTTTAACTTACATTCATCAGAGAAAGGTAGACAGTTGGTTGAACAGACGTTTTCCTCAAGATCCGTAAATCTTCTTAAAAAACTGGTCATAATTCACCCGGGAAGCGGTGGTAGCTCAATTGATCTTCCGTTTGATCAAATGAAACGGTTAGTTCACATAATGGCAAATGAATTGGACGTTGAGATACTAATCACAGGCAACGATAAAGAAAAGGAACTATGCGAGTCCCTCGTTGTAAACGAGAAAACAAAAAATCTATCCGGTTTATTCAAGCTACCGGAATTGATCGCATTGATTGAAAAGAGTGATTTACTGATAGCAAATTCAACCGGACCGATTCATATAGCTGCTGCGTTGGGTAAATTTGTAATTGGATTTTATCCTAAAATTATTTCCTGTTCGGATAAAAGATGGGGACCATATACAAATAATAAAAAAATATTTTCACCTACAATTGAATGTAATAATTGTACAAGAAAAACCTGCGAAGAGTTGGATTGTATGAGAAGTATAAATGTGGATGAAGTATTTAAAACTGTAATATTATTCTTGAATAATTGAAAGCAGAAAATAAATGAAAACTTATAACAAACTGTCTTTAACAAATAAATCCTCGATCTTGTTCTTGATCTTTCTCTTAATCACCGCTTCGCTGTATGCACAAAAATCTGAATTCAGGGTTTTAGAAAACAAAGCATTCCGGGTGGGTGAGAAATTAACATTTGATGTTAAATACGGATTTGTAAATGCCGGAGTTGCGGAGTTCTCAATCCCCAAAATTATCAAACTTGCCGGCAGGGAAACCTACAACGTGGTATTCAGAGTAAATTCGGTTCCTGCATTTGATCTGTTTTATAAAGTCCGCGACAGATACGAGACCTTTATTGATGTAGAAGGAATTTTCCCCTGGCGGTTCGAACAGCACATTCGAGAAGGAGGATACTCACGCGATTTCTCTGCTTTCTTCGATCAGAGAAAAGGAAAAGCTAAAACTTCCGAGGGACAATATGACATACCTCCTTATGTGAATGATATTGTATCTGCATTTTATTTTGCCCGAACGTACGATTATTCCAAAATGAAAGTTGGCGATAAAATCCAACTCCAGAATTTTTATAAGGATAAAGTCTACCCTCTTGATGTTGTGTTCCATGGCAAAGAAAGAATTACAGTAGCAGCCGGAACATTTGACTGCATTATTCTTGAACCGCTTGCAAAAGAGGGCGGTTTATTCAAGAGCGAAGGGAATATGCTGCTCTGGGTAACCGATGATGACATTAGGATGCCTGTTAAGGTGAAAACCAAAGTAATCATTGGATCCATTGATGCAGATTTATCTTCTTATTCCGGTCTTGCGGGTGAACTTAAAGCAAAACATCAGAAATGATTTTTTAAACATCGGTTCTGAACACTTAATAAACTTTTTTGCCAAACTATTACATTTTCGCCGGCATCAATAATCCAGCATTCATTATCAACGTTAAGAAACATTTGCTTTCCACATAATCATAAAATAAATTTCAGTGTAATCTAATTGAATTACTAATTATTTCCGTCCCTTTAGGGACAGAATATTTTTTTCATATAAAATTCTTTATGATGAAAAATATCTTTTACAGGAGATTAAATAGAATATATCGTCCCGATGGGACTAGATTCGATTTATCAATATATTCTAGTTATATTTTGTCCCTGACGGGACAATTATAAATATGGTACTGGTCAGATAGATTAAAAGTAAAAACCGTATACAATAAACAAGGTTACCCTTAAAATTAAATAATATTAAAAAAATTCATTAAATCTTTACCAATAGCAATTATGGATGAACCTTCAGAAAATAATCAACCCGGGCAGATTGAACCTCCCAAACAGGATTTCTATTTCAATCCTGTTACTGCTGCCTTTTTAGGTTTAGCCGGTATATTTATACTTTACCAGTTCGGCGGGGCAATACTAACTTTTTTAATCTTTGGTCTCGATTTCGAAAAGGCAGACGTTAATTCAATCCGGCTTCTTACAGTGGGAGGACAAATATTATTTATACTTCTACCGTCATTGCTTCTTGCAAAATTTGTTTATCCGGATATTACTACCGCACTTAGAGTTAAATTTCCTTCGATAAAAGAAATACTGGTTTTTGTAGGAGGTTTAGTTCTGCTCACACCACTGCTTCAAAGTTTTCTATACATTCAGAATTTTATTTTTGTGAAGCTTGCCGAAAGCAGTTCAATTATAAATTCTCTCCGGAATTTTATCGATGAAATAGATAAAATGCTTCAGTCCACTTATGGAAGTCTGCTTGAAGCCCATTCTGTATTCGAAGCTTCTTTCATAATTTTTGTTGTTGCCGTTGTTCCGGCATTCTGTGAAGAGATTTTTTTCCGCGGTTTTGTACAGAAGAGTTTTGAATACAAATTTAAACCAATATGGAGTATTTTATTAACCGCACTATTCTTCGGAATCTATCATTTCAATCCGTATGGTTTATTTGCATTGATTGCACTCGGTGTCTACTTCGGATTTGCTGCTTACTTAAGTAATTCTATCTTGATTCCGATCATTCTTCATTTCATTAATAATTTTTTTGCTGTGACGGCATTTCTTATCCTCGGCGATGAAGAATTAATCAATTCAAGTGTAACCCCAACCAGTGATATTTCATATCATATTATAAGTTTTATAATTCTTCTGCTTATTTTTTCAATGTTTCTTTTATATGTAAAAAAGAATTATCGATCTTTCCAAAAACCAAAGGTGGAATTATGATCTGTCCAAAATGTGAATACGAGTACATCGAAGGGATTAAAGTCTGCGCCGATTGCGGTGCCGATTTAATTCCGGTTGAAGAATTCGAAGGGCATTTGCTGCATCCTTCAGATTGGGTTGTAATCACAACGGTTCCAGAACAATACGAGGCGGAAATGATAAAAGCGAATCTGGAAGGAGGCGATATCGAATCATTAATTTACTCTAAACAGGACCGTAACTTCCCCGTTTCGTTCGCCTGGGCTTCAATAAAAATTCTTGTGAAAAAAACCGAAGTAAATGTTGCCTTGCAAATAATCAATGATATTAAAAAGAGAACTCCTGAGGAAAATACCGGAGAAGAACCCAATGAAACTTAGCAACCTGACTACTCGAATTATCGTTGCCCTTTTCGGAATTCCATTAATTGTTATTGTTAGTCTGTTAGGAAAAATCCCTTTTTTGATTTTTTCACTTTCCATAGGCATAGTATCTTTTTTTGAATTTTCAAAGATGCTTTCACGCAGAAAATTTTTCCCTAACCTATTAGTCGGATCTTTATCCGTGACTGCAATTATTGCAAACTCATATTTCAATTTTGTGGAACATCAATTACTTTTTCTAATAATTGTTCCGATATTACTACTATCCGAACTTTTCAGAAGAAGTGAATCATCAATTGCGAACATAGGCACAACGCTAATCGGAATATTTTATATCGGTTTATTTGCCGCATCATTAGTTCTAATAAGAGAGTATTACAGTCATTCCTTCTTTCTTTATGACCAGGGTGGTTACATCATTATTTCGGTATTTGTAACGATCTGGATTTGTGATTCAGCAGCCTATTTTATTGGAACTGCTACGGGCAAACACAAAATTCTAACACGCGTAAGTCCGCATAAAAGCTGGGAAGGTGCGATCGCAGGTTTCGTGTTTTCTATTGTTGCAATGGTTGTTGCTCAAGCATTATTCCTTGAATTTCTTAATGTGCAGGATGCAATTGCAATCGGATTTATTGTTGGCTTATTCGGTCAGGCGGGTGATTTTGTTGAAAGCCAGATAAAACGTGATGCAAATGTTAAAGATTCTTCTTCGCTTATTCCGGGTCACGGCGGAATTTTCGACAGATTCGATTCGCTGATTTTTTCTGCGCCAATTATATTTATCTACCTAAAATATTTTGTTTGATGATCACCGACATACAAATTCAGCCAATAATATTATCGAGATCAATTTTTCTCTTCGGAATACCCGCAGTTATTTTTTTTATACTTGTAAACTATTTAATCCCTTTTATTAATACAGAATTAAATATTGATCCTATATTAGTTTGGTTTTTGGTTGGCGGAGCCGGCATATTTATTCCACTTTTCATAATTACATTTATATTATTAAAAAGAGAACAGTATAATCTCACTAAGGAAATTATAGTTCTACGACTTCGACTTACAAAACCCGGCAAAAGAGAAATTTATATTTCGCTGTTAGCCGCACTCTGCTGTTTTATCTTTTCCGGTTTGATAATTACTATTTATAATTTTATTTCAGATGGCACACAATTATTTGGACATTTAAATACTTCCCCCGGTTTTCTCGAATATTCCCCATCCAATTCAAATCCCTTATTAGTGCTTGCAATTTGGATCCCTTTTTTCTTCTTCAATATTTTTGGTGAGGAACTTCTCTGGCGGGGCTTCATTCTACCGGGACAAATTTTATATCATGGCAAATCTGCATGGATTCTTAATGCAATACTCTGGCTATTATTTCATCTTTGTTTTGGTTTCGGACTTATACTTACACTTTTACCTATTTTATTTATTTTACCTTATCTTGTGCAAAAATATAAGAATACATGGATCGGAATTTTTATTCATGCTCTTTATAACGGACCAATATTTATTTTATTAACAGCAGGTGTTATACAATAATTACGAGGTTGAAATGAAATTAACATTAAAAATATTTTTGATCTTGATCTTTATAAGCAGTTGTTTTTATGCACAATCACTCGAGGAGATTAAAAAACAAATTTCAGGGAACAATGTAAGCTTGCAGCACAGGTTAGACCGGCTGGAAAAACTTGTTGACGATGTATTATGGTTTCAGCGTGTAAGTGACATAGCATTCATTGATAAAATTTTTATGACCGGACCTCCATTAGCGAAAGAGAAAAATCCCACAGGTCAGGGTGCAGGCAATCCTGTAAAATTTTGGTCTTATGTTTTCATTCCTAAAGGGATTGATTACAATAATAAATATCCCCTGATCGTACTGCCTCACGGTGGAGTTCATGCTGACTTTACAACATATTATACTCATATTATAAGAGAACTGATGTATCAGCAATACATTGTTGTTGCAGCCGAATACCGCGGCAGCACAGGATATGGCGAGGGATTCTACAAAAGAATTGACTATGGCGGTTTGGAAAACGAAGATGTAAACGCAAGCCGTCAGTACATTCTGGATAATTATGATTTCGTTGATCCGAATCGAGTTGGTATTGTTGGATGGAGCCACGGAGGACAAATTGCACTCTTCAATATTTTTGATCATCCGGAAAACTACAAATGTGCATTTGCAGGTGTTCCTGTTAGTGATCTTATTGCAAGAATGGGTTATAAAGACGATAGCTACCGCGATTTATTCTCGGCAGATTATCATCTCGGCAAGACAGCAGATCAAAATGTAGAGGAGTACCGCAAACGTTCCGCAGCATGGAATGCTCATAAACTTCAGACTCCCCTTTTAGTTCACACAAACACGAATGATGAAGATGTAAATGTTCTTGAAGTTGAACACCTTATCAAATCTCTTAAAGCAGAAGGGAAAAAATTTGAATACGAAATTTTCAAGGACATTCCCGGCGGTCATTCATTTGATAGAATGGATCATAAGGTCGGAAGAGAAATAAGAATTAAGATTTACAAGTTCCTGGATAAGTATCTCAATCCCCCAAAAAAGATTACTACACTAAAGGATATTGAAAAAGCAGCATACAGGAATTAGTGTAAATTCGTGAAATTCGTGGCGGAATAATTCGCCACGAATAACACTAATTAACACGAATTAAAGAACAACCCTCTTATAAAGTAATTTATCTCTTCCAAAATTTACAATTAAACCTAATTTATAATTTGAAACAGCAAGGTAATTGATGGTTTGTTTAATATATTCATCCGGGATTCCATCAACAGCTTTTACTTCAAGAATAATTTTATTAAAGATCGTAAAATCTGCGTAATATTTGTGAGGAAGAACTATTTCTTTGTATTTAATATCAAACTGTTTTTCTCTTTCATAATAAAAACCTCTTTTCCGAAATTCATATTCAAGTGCATCTTTATAAACAATTTCCAGAAATCCTCCGCCTAAAAATCTATGTACTTCCATACATATCCCAATTATTTGAAAAGCTTCATCTTTGTAAATCAATTCACTCATATTTTATTTAGTGTTAATTCGTGAAATTAGTGGCGAATTCTTTTTTTTATACAGTAAATGTAAAATATTTAAAAGATAAGTACACTAGTAATTTTGGAGTTAGATTTCTAATAAAACATCTTATGTCAAGCTTGCGGATTAATAATTCTAAAACTATTTCCCTATTTTTATTGTTGAAAGTAATCCAAGTTCGATGAAAGGAATTAATGTCGCACAAAAATAAAATCGCCGTCATAACACTTGGCTGTTCTAAAAACACAGTTGATTCCGAAAGATTGATGAGTCAGCTGAAGCTGAATAAGTTCGATCTCACCAATAATCCCGAAGAAGCTGATTCGGTAATTATTAATACCTGCGGATTTATTGATGCTGCTAAAGAGGAATCGGTTAATACAATTCTTTCGGCTGTTGAACTAAAGAAACAGGGAAAACTTAAGAAGATTGTTGTAGCGGGTTGCTTATCCGGACGTTATATGAATGACCTTAAAAAAGAGATTCCGGAAGTCGATTCATTCTTCGGTACTGAAGCTTACGAAGGAATCGTTCGGGATTTCGGCGGAGACTTGAAGTATGAACTTTTAGGAGAACGCTACTTAACAACACCAAAACATTTCGCTTACTTAAAAATCTCTGAGGGGTGTGATAACCCATGTTCATTCTGCGCTATTCCATTAATGCGGGGACTGCATAAGTCCAAACCGATGGAGGACTTAATTCAGGAGACTAAATTTCTTGCCGCAAAAGGAGTAAAAGAAATTATCATTATCGGTCAGGATACCACAGATTACGGAAAGGAAAATTACGGTAAGCGAAATATTGCAGAATTGCTAAACAATCTATCTATAATAGAACATATAGAATGGATTCGTTTACTCTATGCTTACCCTTCGCATTTTCCGGATAACCTTATTAAACAGATTGCAGAAAATCCTAAGATCTGCAAATACATCGACATTCCTCTTCAGCACATCTCAGACACAGTTCTTAAATCAATGCGCAGGGGAATTACACAGAGAAGAACGAAAGAACTCCTTTACACTTTGAGGGAAAAAATCCCCAACTTAACATTACGCACAACATTTATTATTGGGTATCCAAATGAAACAGAGAAAGAATTTGAGGAACTTTGTCAGTTTGTGAAAGATATAAAGTTCGATCGGTTCGGAGTGTTCAATTATTCAATCGAAGAAAATACACCAGGTTTCATCCTTGGCGATCCGGTTCCGCATGAAATTAAAGAGGAAAGGAAATCTGTTTTGATGGAAATCCAGAAAGAAATTTCACAAAAGAAAAATGAAGATCTGGTTGGTAAGAGCATGAAAGTATTAATTGACGGCAAGGACGGAGAATATTTTATTGGACGAGCCGAAAGAGATGCACCTGAAGTGGACGGAGAAGTTCTAATAGATTCAAAAAATAGCGAGCTAACCGTGGGTCAGTTTTATAACGTTGATATTTACGATTGCAATGAGTATGATTTGTATGGTAAAATAAGTCATTCCTAATAATTATTGCTGATATATGAACAAAAAGGAGTCTGTAAAATGAAACGATTTTATTTAATATTTTTTGTCGCTCTGTTTTCTGTAAATGCCCAGGTTGAGTATTCGGCTGAATCCAGCTTACTTATAAATGCACCGTTATACTATATTGATTTTGCTAATTATAAAAGTAATGTTGCAGAAAAAACACGTCTGGATGTTTTCATTCAGGTACCTTATACCTCCATTCAGTTCATTAAAAAAGACAATTCGTTTCTTGCCGGATATAATGTAACACTTACTTTTTATGATAAAGACAAGAACAACATTCTATTTGAAAGAAGCTGGAAAGAGAAAATTTCATCAAATGATTTCACTCAGACAATATCGCGCAGCAGTCATAACTTTTCATACCGGTCATTTGATTTAAATCCCGGCAATTATACGATTCGATGTATACTGGAAGATACCGATTCCCGCAGAGCCGCAACACGTGAATTCAAATTCGAATTGAAAAAATTCCCAGAGGCACTGGCAGTAAGTGATATCATGCTTATTGCAGAGATAATAAAAGATCCGGGCGGTGATAGAATCGTTCCAAATATTTCAAAAACCGTCTCGAATAAAACTTCCAATTTCCCATTCTACTTCGATATTTATTCCGACAAAGAACAGCAGGTTATATTGGAATATCATCTTCTAAATTTAAAAAGTAACACAACTACAAAACAAATGAATCCGCAAAACCTTAAAGCCGGTTCAAATACAATTTACTTTACGATAGAGAACACCAATTTTAAATTGGGTGATTATATCATAAAAGTATTGGTAAAGGACAGTGATTGGAAAGATGTTACTTCAACACAAAAGCAGTTTTATTCTAAAATATTTGGTTTCCCTAATTCAATTATAGATCTCGACAAAGCCGTTGATCAGTTAATATATATTGCCTCTCCCGACGATCTGGGTTACATTAAAGACGCAAAGGAATATGATGAAAAACTGGATCGTTTTTTAATTTTCTGGGAGAAGAAAAAACCTAATCCCAAGATTGAAGAGAATCCTATTCTTTATGAATATTTTAGAAGAGTTGAATATGCGAATAAAAACTTTAAAGGATTTGGAGAAGGTTGGAAATCTGACATGGGAATGATTTATATTACTTTTGGACCGCCAAACAATGTTGAAAGACATCCGCTTGCTTCCAATTCGGTCCCCTATGAAATTTGGGATTACTATGATTTGAACAGGTCTTTTATTTTTTCAGATCAAACCGGCTTCGGAGATTACAGACTGGTAAATCCTGATTACAGCAGATGGCCGGGTTACAGACAATAAATTAGTGAAGAGTTAAGAGTGTAGAACGAAGAATTGAGAATTTCCTTTCAATACACAATTATGAAAAAAATAACATATACTTATTTAAACACTTTTCACTCTGAACTCATCACTCTAAACTAATTATGGTACTTACTGTTACATTAAATCCATTACTGGAAAAGCGGCTCTACTTCGAAAAAATTGAATTGGGAAAATCATTCCGTTCTACTAAGGAAGAGCTCACAGCCGGTGGAAAAGGAATTAATATAAACCGCCAGTTGAATCTACTGGGGATTAAAAACTCTTCATTTACATTTCTTGGCGGAAGCAACGGTAAACTTCTTAGAAGCATTTTAACTCACGAACAGATTGAATATTCTGCTGTACCCACAAAATCAGAAACACGGTCGGCGGATCTTGTATTTGAAAATCATAATAAAAGGTTAACAACTTTTTTCGGGATCAATAGTTCTATATCCAAGGAAGAGTCGGATGAATTTAAACACAGATTAGAAAAGATGATTCAAAATTGTTCTATCGTTATTTTTTCGGGAAGTTCTCCGTGTAAAGAGACGAACGATATTTTTCCTTATGGAATTGAACTCGCAAACAAGTTTGATAAAATTTCAGTTCTGGATACATACGGTGAACATCATTCAAAATGTATTGAAGCTAAGCCAACTATAATTCACAACAACTCTAATGAAATCGAATCTTCTCTTGGTGTTTCATTTCAATCCGAAGAAGAAAAAATAAAATTCTTAGAAAATATTTATTCTAAGGGAATTAAACTCTCATTTATTACAGACGGAGAGAAGCCGGCTTATGCTTCCAAGTATGATTTCCACTACAAAATTTATCCTCCCAAAATTGAAACCTTCGATCCAACCGGTAGCGGTGATGCATTTGTTGCTGGAATAGTATATGGAATTGAAAACTCACTTGTCTTCGATGACTTCCTAAAAATTGCAACCGCATTAGGTACGGCAAATGCAAGTTTGTGGAGTACTTGCCGGGTTACGGTAGAACAAATGAATTTATATAATGAAAAAGTTAAGTTCGAGCCAATAGGCAAAAAGATGAAGTTGATTGATGACTCCCCGACCATATATTAATTAGAACGATACTTTTAATGATTACGAAGGCTTTATATAATCTTATCCGCGACAATCATAATAATCCACGTAATCAGCGCTTGCCCTCCCCATTCCAGCGTTGTTCAATTTTCTTCTTTCTCTTGCTGATTGCCCCATCTCTCTTCTCCCAGTCTATTTTAAAAATCGAGATTAATGGAAATACAAATTTTTCCAATCAGGAATATTTTAGCTGGATAAAAATCGGAACCGGTTCAAAATCTTTTCCCGGAATTGAAGATACTATAAAACATAGAATCAGTGAGGCATTAAGATCTGAGGGTTATTTTCACTTCGAGATAATTAAAATAGAACCGGAGAACATTGATTCAATTCGTCAAAATATTTCGATTGATGTTCGTGAGAACTCCCCTACATTACTAAATAAAATATACTTCAATCATACAGAAACAGATTCAACATTTTTAGAAAGAAATTTTTCAATCATTAGCCTGAGAGTATTCAACAATATAATGGTAGAAAGTGCTATCAGTAATATTTTGACAGAGTATGAAAACACTGGCAGACCGTTTGCAAAAGTAAATATTGAATCGATCTATTTCTTTGATGATTCAACGACTCAAAAGCATTATGCCGATTTATATCTTAAGATTGATCAAGGTAAACAAAGTATTATTAATAAATTCGAGATAAGCGGCAATTCCAAAACAAGAGAATATGTGATAACGCGTTCAATTGGTGTTGGTATTGATGAATTATATAATCAGAAAAAAATTGATGATATACCGGTTCGATTAAACCGGCTTCGTTTTTTCGAACCGGTCGGATCCCCCGAGTTTTATTTCAATTCCAAAGATGAAGGGATTCTAAAACTAACAGTTAGAGAAAAGGAGACAAATAACTTCGATGGAATCATCGGTTATATCCCCGGTTCCGCTCAAAACGAAAAGGGTTTTATAACTGGATTTGTAAATATTAATCTAAGAAATTTATTTGGAACCGGGCGGGCAGCAGCTTTTAAATGGCAGCAGGAATCACGTTACTCACAAGAACTTGAAATCCGCTATCTTGAACCCTGGCTTTTCGATTTCCCTTTCAACGTTGAAGCGGGTATATTCCAGAGAAAACAGGATTCCACATATGTACAAAGAAGTGCCGAAGGTAAGCTGGAATACATTGCCACAGATGAAATATCGGCGGGATTAACATTAAGTACTCAATCAACGATTCCGACTGAAAGAATAAATAAACTTTTTACAGTTTTCAACTCAACTGCTTATACTACCGGTTTAAATTTGAGGATCGATACACGTAATGATTTTTATGCACCTACTAAAGGAATTATACTTAATAATTCTTACAAATACACTTCAAAACAAATAGACGGTCCAAAGGAGTTTGTTACTCCATTAACAAAAACTAAAGTGAACTTTCAGCGATTAGAAATTGATTTCAGTTATTTCCTGGAATTATTTAGCGAACAGGTTGTAGCAGCAAGCATTCACGCGCGGGAATTAAAAGGTGACGATGTTGAAATCAGCGATCTATATCTGCTTGGTGGAACCAACACATTACGGGGTTACCGCGAGAAACAATTTGCCGGAAATAGAATTTTCTGGTCTAATCTTGAATATCGTTTATTACTATCAAATAGATCTTTTGCGTTTTTATTTCTCGATACCGGATACTTTCTGAGAAATGAAGATGCTTCACGAAATATTGTTAGAGTTTCTGATTTTAAGTTCGGATACGGATTAGGATTTAATATTGAAACCGCACTTGGAGTGCTTGGAGTAAGTTTTGCCCTGGGCAAGGGCGATTCATTCAGAGATGGGAAAATTCATTTTGGAATTGTTAATGAGTTTTGATCTGGATGCTGGATGTTTGAACCAAGATACTAAATTCTGGATATGTGGCTAAAACAAGATTTTGTGGTTTTATATAGCCCCGACTTTAAGGTCGTGACAAGAAATAAAAAAAGCGAAATGGGCTTTAGCAAAAAAAAAGAAACGTTTGTATGAATCAATAAAGAATTAATAATAGTTACTATCATCACTTGGCCCGTAGAAAAATGATTTGCTCAAAGCCGGAAAGATATATTTAGGAACAGTAAACGAATTTTAGTTCTTCTTTTCTTATTATTCGCAATAATAAATCTTATCTTTTTATTCAAGTATGAATTCATTAAAAAAATTCGACATCTCTTTCCTTTCCCGCAGAGTAAAACTATTAGCCGGTGTTGATGAAGCGGGTCGCGGTCCAATTGCCGGTCCTGTTGTTGCCGCGGCTGTAATTTTCGATAAGAAAACCTTTCATGCGAAAATTAACGATTCAAAAAAGCTGACAGAAAAAACCCGTGAAGGACTATTTCATTGGATTATTGAAAATTGTACTACATACGGAGTGGGAATTATTGATCATAAAGAAATCGATAAAATAAATATTTTGCAGGCTTCGCTTAAAGCAATGAAGATTGCCGTTGAGCAATTAAAACCTAAGCCGCAACTATGCTTAATCGATGGAAATAAGTCGTTTAGCTCGGAGATCAAGACAAAAACCGTTGTTAAGGGTGATGCAAAATCATTTTCGATAGCCGCTGCCTCAATAATCGCTAAGGTTACAAGGGATAGAATAATGAAAGATCTCTCAAAAATTCATCCGCAATATTCGTGGGATCATAACAAAGGATATGCAACCAGCGCTCATATTAAAGCGGTAAAGCTACACGGCATTTCAGAGCTTCACAGAAAAACTTTTTTAAGCAGGATTTTGAATGAAGAGAAGCAGGAATTTTTATTCTAATATTCTCAGCAACTAAGTTACTTAGGAACTCAGGCACTCAATTACTTAGTACCTAAGTTCCTGAGTGACTGAGTAAAAGGGGGCAAAATGAATTCCGAAGAGAAAAAGAACAAACGAAAAACCGGTTCGCGAGGCGAAGATATTGCCTGCGAATTTATCTCCAAGTTAGGTTATGAAATAATTGAGCGGAATTACCAATTCGGTCATGGTGAAATTGATATCATTGCTAAAAATGGTGAAACACTTGTCTTTATCGAAGTGAAATTCCGAAAAAACCTGGAGTTTGGTCCACCTGAGCTGGCAATTACACAAGGTAAACAGAAACAAATTAAGCGTGTTGCATCTGCATATTTATGGGAGAAAGATATTAAAGATCAATTATGTAGAATAGATGTGATTGCTATACTCAAGTTTCCAAATCAAAAACCGCAGATCAACCACATTATCAACGCATTTTAAAGCCACGAATTGCACTAATTTTCACTAATAATTAGTGGCAATTCCTTTATCATTTTTTTATGCACTCCGACTATAATAGTTTTGGTTAGAACTTGATTTATTTTATCACACTTCAATCTAATAAATCATTTTACTATTTTGGCATTCAAAACAGAGCAGTTTTACTTTTCATATGAATTTACCCAAACTAAAACAGAGCCGGCGACTTACTTACACCGATTATCTCTACAATTTTTTTGCGACCATTACCGGCTTAACAATTTTTAACTGGCAATTCATAAAGCAGGCATTTATTCCTCCATATGAAATCTCCGAAATCAAAAAGCATATGGATGAACTTGGCGTAAAGACTTTTGGAATTGTTAGCATCACAGGATTAATAATCGGACTCGTTCTTGCAATGCAAAGTCAGCCCGTTCTGCAAAGGTTTGGCGCAACCGACTTTTTACCCGGAATGGTTGCATTATCCGTTGTCCGTGAATTAGGTCCGGTAATTACCGCATTAATCTTTGCCGGACGTGTCAGTTCAGGAATAGGTGCAGAACTTGGATCTATGCGTGTTACAGAGCAAATTGATGCGATGGAAGTTTCTGCTGTTAATCCATTTAAATACCTGGTCGTTACACGTATTATTGCAACAACAATGATACTTCCGGTTCTTTCTGTATATGTAATCATAATCGCAATATTCGGCGGTTACATTGCAGTAATCATCACAGAAAATATGAACATTTATTATTATATCGATTCGGTACTGCGTTCGGTTGAGTTTGGAGATTTTATTCCGGGAGTAGCAAAAACATTTGTCTTCGGCTACATTGTTGGTTTGGTTGGATGTTACAAAGGTTTTACCGCTGAAGGCGGAACAGAAGGTGTTGGAAGAGCATCAACTACTTCGGTTGTTCTCTCTTCACTTTTAATTTTAATTTTTGACATGATCCTTGTAAAAATATCATTGTGGATATGGCCGACATTAGGGTAGTAGAAATAAAAAATGTTTCAAAACGATTTGATGATCTGATCGTACTTGATAACATTTCGCTTGAGGTGCATAGAGCCGAAAACCTTGTTGTCTTTGGTAGAAGCGGGCAGGGTAAAAGCGTTCTGCTTAAAATTATAATTGGATTAATGCCGCCTGATTCAGGAAATATCTTGATCAAAGGTCAAAACATTTCGGAACTAACGGTAAGTGAATTGAACAGATTGAGAAAGAATATCGGGTTTTTATTTCAAGGATCCGCTTTATATGATTCTATGACGGTCAGAGAAAATCTTTCCTTTCCATTAAAACGCACTTACCCGGATATGAGTCAGTCGGAAATCACAAATAAAGTAGTATCAACACTTGATCTGGTATCTCTTGAAGATGCAATTGATAAAATGCCGTCTGAATTATCAGGTGGTATGAAAAAAAGAATTGCACTGGCACGCTCGATCATTACAGATCCCGAACTTATGCTTTATGATGAACCGACAACGGGACTTGATCCTATTACAACAAAAGAAATCAGCGAGTTGATTATCAACCTTCAGAAACGATTAAACATGACTTCAATTGCTGTAACTCACGATCTTATATGTGCCGAGATAATTGCAGACCGCGCAATATTTCTTAAAGATGCTAAAGTTGCTTACGAAGGAAACATTAAAGAACTCACTGGTTCAAACGATCCATTTTTAAAGAATTTTTTCAGTCATGAATTTGTACCCCAGTAAGATGAAAACAAAAAGTTTGAGAGGAATATAAAATGTTAAAACAACTTGAAGGCGCCCGACTTGGTATATTCATTTTTTTTGGCACCGTTTTATTAGTGCTCTCAATTTTTCTTTTAGGAAGTAAGGAAAAATTATTTACAAGTACTATACAGGTGAAGTCATATTTTAACCAGATTGAAGGATTGAAACCGGGTGCCCCGGTTCGTTTAAGCGGATATGATATTGGCAGTGTAAGCGGGATCTCGCTGGTTGACGAGGAAACGGGTAATGTAGAAGTAAGAATGAGAATTGACGTTTCTCTTAAACATTTTATCAGGCTCGATAGCCGGGCAGCAATTGAAACAGAGGGACTGGTTGGTAAAAAAATCGTGACTATTACTCCCGGTTCGCCAAATCTTGCTATAATTGAAGAAGACGGCATTATCCAATCCAAAAATCCGATGAATGTTGCTGCAATTATTGAAGAAACAGAAGCTGTGATTTCCTATCTGAAAGATTTGACAAAGGACTTATCAGAAATAATTGCAAAAACCAATCGGGGTGAAGGAACAGTTGGAAAACTTGTTAACGACGACCGATTATATAAATCAGCAGTTTCAATTACCCAGAATGCAGAAAAGAATATGAACGCACTGACAGAACGATTAAGCGATATAACCGATATTATTGTAAATACAAGTAAGAGTATCGGTTCAATCATTGCCAGTGTTGATACAGCAGTTATTGATGTCCGTGTATTAGTTAATCGTATCGAAAAGGGCGAAGGTGCACTTGGTGTTTTGATTTCAGATCAAAAAGTTGCTGATTCAATCCGAACTATGATTAATAATTTATCTAAAACTTCAAAAGATGCAAGACTCGCAACTTCAAGTCTTGCAGAGAACATGGAAGCGCTTAAGCACAACTGGTTATTCAAGAGTTATTTCGAACAGCGAGGTTACTGGAATAAAGCAGAATTCCAGATTGAAATTGATAATAGATTAAGAGAATTGAAACTGCAGAACGATATTCTTGATCAGAAGATAAAGGAATTGCTGGAACTGGAGCAAAGAATTCTGAAAAAGACAAATTGATTTTTCATTTGGATAATTCCAGATGAAATTTTTTTATCTTCTCCACATATCCAAGAGTTTCTTTATGCCGCCATTTAGGTACCTCGGGGGCAACAATAGAAATATTATCCCAGGTTCTGTGATCAAGACTTTTTTCTCTAGCTTTCCCTTGAGCTTTTAATATCGTTCCTCTGCCGGCGTTATAACTTCCAAAAGTAAATCGAAATTTTTCGTCACCTACATCAATCTCTTTCCATGCCTTATATATCTGCCTGTCGTAATAGATTCCGGCGGCAATATTCCAGACCGGATTGTCAATATTTTCAAATTCTGGATTGGCGCTCTGCACATCTGCAAATGTTGAAGGCATCAACTGCATCAATCCCCTTGCACCGACCGGACTAATAGCATCGGGCGATAAACTGCTCTCAGCCATGCTTTGTGCTTTGAACAATTTCCAATCGTAGCCCGGTCCAAAATAACGTTTGCTGTATTTCTTGAAAGTCTCATCATACTCTGAAAACCTCTTCTGTGCTGAAGAAGTGGCTACAAACAGAACCGCAAAGAATATGAGAAAATATTTCAATTCAATGCCCCGCCAATAATTAAAGCAATAGCAATAAATAATGCTGCAATAAAAATTGCCACGGCTATATTTCCCTTTTTCAACTCATCCTCAAAATCGATCTTAGGAGAAAGCTTATCAAAAATCTTATAAGAAATAAACATCAATACCACGCCCAGAGCTGCATATAGAAAATTAAGTCCGATAATAGTCCATTCCATAAATTCACCTTCAATTTTATTAATCGCCTGAATTAATATAATTATGATTTACTGGTTATTCAATTAACTTTTGTAATGTTATATGTATCCTTCCAATTTTGTAATTTGCCGGTTACGATTTGCTCAAAATTCAATTATGGCAAAAAATAATAGGACGACATCAGAAAATAAAATAGTTGTGCGCGGTGCACGTCAGCACAATCTAAAAAACATATCACTCGAAATTCCGCGCAATAAACTTATTGTCTTTACCGGTGTAAGCGGAAGCGGAAAATCTTCATTGGTGTTCGATACGATTTATGCGGAAGGTCAGAGAAGATATGTAGAAAGTCTCTCCTCTTATGCGCGCCAATTCCTTGAAAGAATGAACAAACCCGATGTTGATTTCATTAATGGAATTTCTCCGGCTGTTGCAATAGAACAAAAAACAGGTGCAAGAAATCCCCGTTCCACTGTCGGGACCAGCACGGAAATTTATGATTATCTCAGACTGCTCTTTGCAAGGATCGGAAAGACATATTGTTTCAGCTGCGGTAAAGTTGTTAAGAAAGATACCGTAGGAACGATTTCTGATTGGCTTGAAAATCAAAATGAAGAAGAGAAATTTTACCTCGGTTTTCCGATTCATTCGCATGAAGGAAGAACCGTTCAGGAAGAATTAGATCTATTAAGAAAAAAAGGATTCTTCAGGATTTTCATTAAAGGAGAACTGCTAGATCTTAATTCTCAAATCCAAATTCCAAAATCGAAACTTGACATAGTTGTTATTATCGACCGGTTCAAAATAAAAAAAGGTAAAGTAAGAGAAGCTCTTGCAGAATCAATCGAAGCAGGATTCAGGGAAGGTGAAGGACGATTAACAATTATCAATGCCGATACAAACAAAATAATTAATTTCACAAAATTTTATGAGTGCTGCGGAATCCGTTACGAAGAACCCGAACCGAGATTCTTCTCGTTTAATAATCCTTTCGGTGCATGTCCCGTTTGTCAGGGATTCGGAAAAACTATGGGTTACGAGATGGGCCTCATCGTTCCAAATCCGAACCTAACTTTAAGCGAAGGGGCTATTGCTCCGTGGCGGACAGTTAAAAACAGTAAGTATATGCGTGATTTAATACGCAACAACAACGGAAGAGTTCCTCTTGATGTTCCATTTAAAAATCTAAGTCCGGAACAGCTTAATCATGTTAAAGAAGGATTCAAAGGATTTGCCGGCATAAACGGATTCTTCGAACATCTCGAACAAAAAACATACAAGATGCATATCAGAATTCTGCTAAGTAAGTACAGAGGATATACAACCTGTCATGCATGCCGGGGTTCGCGCTTAAGACGGGAAGCACTTCAGGTAATGGTTGCCGATAAATCGATTCATGATATTGTGCAGATGTCTATTGAGACCGCTTACGATTTTTTCAAGAGTATTAAACTAAGCAGTAATGAAAAAGCGATCGGTAAACGGATCTACGATGAAATTGTTAAACGACTAATTTTTCTAAACGATGTAGGACTCGGTTATTTAACGCTTGAACGTTTGAGCAGTACATTGTCAGGCGGTGAAACACAGAGGATTAATCTTGCAACTTCGCTTGGCTCTGCATTAATGAGCACATTATATGTTTTAGATGAGCCGAGTATCGGGCTTCATCCCCGCGATAATTCACGTTTGATAAAAATTCTGAAATCACTTAGAGATATTGGCAATACAGTAATTGTGGTAGAACATGATCCGGAAATGATGCGTGAAGCCGATATGATCTTTGATATGGGTCCCGGTGCAGGAATTAATGGCGGAGAAATTGTTGCACAAGGAACATTCAATGAAATAATCAAAGATCAAAATTCTCTAACCGGTAAGTATTTATCAGGACAAATGGAAATTCCACTTCCTGAAACAAGAAATAAAAAAATAAATGAATCGATAAAAATTGTTGGTGCACGGGAAAATAATTTAAAGAATATAACGGTTGAATTTCCTCTCAAGAAATTTGTAGTAGTAACGGGTGTAAGCGGTTCCGGTAAAAGTACGCTGGTTCACGATATTCTGTATGGCGGGATTGTTAAGATGAACGGCGGCAACCCGCCACGGCTCGGTAAGTTCGATTCGATTGAGGGTGCAAAGTATATTGACCAGATAGAGATTGTTGACCAATCGCCAATCGGTAAATCTCCCCGCTCGAACCCGATCAGTTATGTGAAAGGATATGAATTGATCAGGGAGTTATATGCATCAACTCCTGCTGCACGCGCACGCGGATACAAACCCGGATTCTTTTCTTTCAACGTTCCCGGTGGAAGATGCGACACTTGCGATGGCGAAGGTTATGTTAAAATCGAAATGCAGTTCTTAGCCGATCTGTATCTTGAATGTGACGATTGTAAAAGTACACGTTTCAAAAAGGAAGTCCGCGAGATTACCTATAAAGGTAAAAATATTGTTGATGTATTGAACATGACCGTTGACGAAGCGATAGTATTTTTCGAAAATGTTGAAAAGATTCAGAAGATATTAAGAGTCCTTGCCGATGTCGGGTTGGGGTATATTAAACTTGGTCAGCCCTCAACTACTTTGTCGGGCGGTGAGGCACAGCGTGTTAAACTCGCTTCACATCTTGCAACGCAAAAGAAAAATCTGCATACACTTTTTATTTTTGATGAACCAACTACCGGTTTGCATTTTGACGACATCAGTAAATTGTTAAGATGCTTTAATATGCTGATAACAAATCAGAACTCGGTTGTAATTATTGAACATAATCTTGATGTAATTAAATGTGCGGATTATGTTATTGATCTTGGTCCTGATGCCGGTGATAAAGGCGGCGAGGTTATTGCGGTTGGTACACCGGAAAATATTGTAAAGAGTGATAGATCATACACCGGAAAATTTTTGAAACAATATATCAAGTAAAGAGGATGTCTCAAAAGTTTTTATTCAAATTATAAATCAGCGAGAACCTGACTGCCGTCAGGCAGGTTCAGTTGAATCAGTGTTAATCTGCGGGCTATTTTTTTAAAAAATTACTTTTGAGACA
>JAGUYK010000008.1 GCA_020061355.1 Ignavibacteriales bacterium
AACCTGAATTGATAAAAATAAATCAGCATATCAGACAGAAATAATCATAACATGTTTTGCGGTTAAACACCCGGAGAAGCCATGAAAATTAATAGAAGAAATTTTATAAAAACCGGAGCTGTTGCCGGTGGCGGAATCTTATTAAGCCAAATTCCTTCATCAAAAATTTTCTCTTCGTCAATCAAAGATTTGAAAAATCCGATTGTAGTTTCTACATGGGAACCTAACTTAAAATCAAATGCTAAGGCAATGGAAATATTGCTTACTGGAAATAATTCTCTAAACGCTATCGAAGAAGGAATCAAAGTTACTGAGGCTGATCCAACCGACAGTTCTGTTGGTTACGGCGGTTTACCTGATGCAGAGGGAGTTGTTACTCTTGATGCTTCTATTATGGATTGGAGCGGAAATGCAGGTTCTGTCGCTTTCCTTCAGAACATAATGCATCCAATTTCTGTTGCCCGGCTTGTAATGGAAAAAACTAAACATGTTATGCTTGCAGGTGAAGGAGCTAAAAAGTTTGCACTTGAAAATGGTTTCAAAGAAGAAAATCTATTAACAGAAGAATCCAGAACTGCCTGGTTGAAATGGAAAGAGAAGAATGAGAAAAAAGATAATCACGATACGATCGGAATGTTAGCTATTGATAAATTCAGCAATATGAGTGGGGGAGTGTCAACGAGCGGAATGGCTTTTAAATTGCACGGAAGAGTGGGTGATTCCCCCATTATCGGGGCAGCAATGTTTGTAGATAATGAAGTTGGCGGTGCCGTATCAACGGGTAACGGCGAGTATGTTATGAGAACACTTGGAAGTTTTTTAATTGTTGAAAAGATGAGAGAGGGTAATTCCCCTCAAAAGGCATGTGAACTTGCTGTTGAAAGAGTTTACAAATCGTACAAAAATTTAATTGACGTGAATGTATGTTACATTGCATTATCTAAATCGGGAGAAGTAGGAGCTTACTCGTTGAAAAAAGGATTTACCTATTGTGTTACAACCCCAGATGATAATAAATCTTATGAAAGTGATTTTTTAATAAAATAATTAACAGATTCATCTAAGAAGCGTCTAATTTGCTGTTAACAAAATCGGTGTTGCTATGAAAAAAATTACTTTCATTTTACTTATCTCATTTATTACCTCCTCATTTGTATCATCACAAACTAAAGAAGATTCACTGGCAATTAAGCAAGCAGCAATGAATTACATCGAGGGATACTATGAAGGTAATGCTGAACGCATGGAAAAAGCACTTCATCCGGAACTCGCTAAAAGAATTGTAAGGACTGATCCGCAATCCGGCAGGCAACGGTTTGATCAGATGAGTTCTTTAACACTTATTAACATAACTAAAGCCGGTGGGGGAAAATCAATTCCACAGGACCAGAGAATTTTCGAATTCAGGATACTTGATATTACCGGTAACCACGCAAGTGTTAAAACTGTGGCAAAAGGTTTCTTTGATTACATTCATATGGCTAAGTGGAATGGTGAATGGAAAATTGTAAACGTACTATGGGATTTTATTAATAACTGACAGCCACTTATAAATTGGTCACGAGCACATTACTGGAATTAACCTTTGGGATCGGGCGTGAAGTTCGATTAAAAACTGCTCTGAAGTTTTTCGGTACGATCAGTCATTTTCAATTTTTCAACAAACTGATCTAAATCTCCTTCCATAACTTCAGAAAGGTTGTAAAGTGTTAATCCAATTCTATGGTCTGTAACTCTGTTCTGGGGATAATTATATGTACGTATTTTATCACTACGGTCACCGCTCTTAACCATCAATTTTCTCTGTTGTGCAATTTCTTTATTCTGCTCCTGAAGTCTCATGTCATATAATCTTGCTTTCAAAACTTTCATAGCTTTCTGACGGTTCTTCAATTGAGAGCGTTCATCCTGACATTGAACGACAAGTCCGGAAGGAATATGAGTTATTCGAATAGCAGTTTCTACCTTGTTAACATTTTGACCGCCGGCACCTCCGCTTCTGTAGACATCAATACGTAAGTCGCCTGGATTAATATCCACTTCAACATCTTCAACTTCCGGAAGAACTGCTACAGAAGCTGCAGATGTATGAACTCTTCCGCTTGCTTCGGTTGCCGGAACACGCTGAACTCGGTGAACACCGCTTTCAAATTTAAGATCACCATATACTCCTGCACCAATCAAACTGAAAACAACCTCTTTAATACCGCCCAGTCCCCCGATATCGCTTATATCTATAATTTCTTTTTTCCAGCCGCGTACTTCAGCGTAACGTGAATACATTCTATAGAGGTCAGCCGCAAATAACCCGGCTTCATCGCCACCGGTTCCTGCCCGGATTTCCATTATTACATCTTTGTCGTCATCGGGATCTTTTGGTATCAAAAGAAATTTTATTTTCTCTTCAACTGCAACTTGTTTCTCCTCTAAATCAACCAACTCACTTTCAGCCATTTCCCGAAGTTCTTTATCATCGGATGTTTTTATTATTTCTTTATTCCCTTCAATATTCTTAATTAAAGAATCATATTCATTATATGCTTCAACTACATCAACGAGCTGCATTCTTTCCTTACCAAGTGCTACATATTTCGCTTGGTCGGAAATAATACTGGGATCGGACAATTGCTCATTAATCTTATCGTACTTTTCTTTTATTGCTTTTAATTTCTGGTAAAGATCCATAAATCCTCGGTTAAATCTTCTGAATACTTCTTAAAAAAGCGGGCAAAATATACGAAAGTTTGATGTAAGATAATTAATGTAATTTCGTTAGAACTGATTCAGCTTCTTTAAGATTTGTTAAGTATAGAAGTTGAACTTCGATTGAAGGAATTGCTTCGTTTCTTATAATATGCGGATGAAAATTTATTTTTTTGAATAAATCATCCAGCGCATCGAACATATTAATGTTAGGATAAACATTATCCCGCAGATAGTGGATTAATTTCATAGTTCTAAATCCATCAAACCAGATTGTTTTCTGTTTTTGAATCTGACTTTCAGTTTTAGCATTCAACAATATTTTATCCCATTGCACCTCAAAGGAATTCAGCTTTAGAAATAGAGCCAGTGCCGGCTCAACTTGTTCTGCCTGAGATAAATATTCCGATCCGGTTAAAACACTTTTGGAATGAAATAGTGAAATCCATTTTTTCAACACATCAAATGCTTTCATATCAAATAAAAGATATTCATCATGTGTGCCGGCTTTAAAACGATTTATACGCTGACCTGTCCCAAAAGGAACGCGCCACGAACCCCGACTTGATGGGAAAACTGTCGTCCCGGATATTTTATAGATTATGGTTTGTTTAGCAAGCTTTTCTAGAAAATAAAAATCCTCAGCTGCTTTACACTTGTTCATTCCACCAATTTTAATATAACTCTCAAAGTCACAGACCATAGTCGAGCCGACTGAATGGAAAGCAAATGGAGATCCTGCATATGTTAGTCCTAAAACGTAGTAGCGCAGAAATATTTCGTAACTGATAATTGCGGACTTCTCAAAATCATTTTCTGTCAGGAGATGCTCATAATTAATAACTGCTGCCGAAAGTTTACGATTGTTAAAAGTTTCTACGATTGTGGAGAGATAATTTTTTTGGACTAAACAGTCAGCATCAAGACAGAGCAACAATTTTTTGTACGAAGAATTATAGTCGAACAGTTTAAGTGCCAGATCCATTCCTATTTTTCTCGCAAGACCTACACCGCCCTCTTTATCCGGCATTGAATTACCATCGGTTGAAGCATCAATAAATCCAATATTGATCGCACTATCAATTAAGAGATTATTCACAAAAGAAATAGTTAATTGATTTTCCCGTTTAACTTCAACAGATGCGCTTTTACAGTTGTTTATAACAAAAAGAATCAAGGTTCTGTCAAAATATTTTCCGTCATTATGCTTAAGTGAGTGTAAGAGTTTCTGTATGTTCTCATGTTCGGCAACAGCCGGGACAACAATTACATTATCAAATAATTTTTCTTGATTACACTTTAAATGCCATTTATCCGATCCATATTTATCTAGGTATTTTATCACTATTGTCGGAAAATTTTTGCTGATAGTCTTCATGAAGCAGAATATTTATTTGATATAATCTTTTCGGCAGTGAGATAGTCTGCTCCGTCAATCCAATTAATTTCTATCCCTTCACGTTCCATTTTTCTAAACCACGTCATTTGACGTTTGGCAAAATTATGAATGCTGCTGTTCAACTTTTGAAACATCTCTTCATAATCCAATTCACCTTTCAAATACTTACCGATAAACTTGTATTCCAATCCGAAAAAATTAAGCTTATCGAATGTAATGCCGTTTTTAAGTAGCTGTTGAATTTCTTCAATCATTCCGTTTTCTAATCTCTGTCTCAAGCGTTCTGTAATCCTGCTTCTTACTGTTTCTCTTTCAACGCGGATTCCAATCGTTAAAGAGTTAATTTTAACTCTATTTCCGATTCCCGAAAAATCTTTTTTCTCAGCAATTAGTATAGCTTTAATAACACGATCCTTTAATAGCAGATCTGTGCTATTATGAAGTTTCGGGTTAAGACTCAATAACCTCTCTCTAAGGACGTTTATATCCAAAGTGTTTAACGCATTATAACGAACTAAGTCGAATTCAACCTTATTTAGATTATATTCTGATAAAATCGAGTGAATAAAAAGCCCGGTTCCACCAACTAAAAACGGAATTTTATCCTTAGAATTAATTTTATGATATGATTCATAAAATAATTTATTAAAAAGAAATAGATTGAACTCACCACCCGGTTCAATAACATCCATAAGGTGATAAGGGATTTCCTGTCCATCAACAATATAATCTGCAAGATCCTTTCCTGTACCTATATCCATTCCTTTGTAGACCTGTCTGGAGTCGGCAGAAATAATTTCACCATTAAAATGATTGGCTAGTGATGCGGCTAATCTTGTTTTTCCTACAGCAGTTGGGCCGAGAATTGTAATTAGGTTATATGACATATTATTATTGTTGTTCCCGGTTCAATTAAAAATTTACTGCGCAAACCGGAAAATATTATCAGATTGAAGAAGCGGTTGGTAGAGTAATCATAAATGTTGCGCCTTCGCCGAGAGAACTCTTAACCTCAATTTTTCCGTTATGTCCCTCAACAACTTTCTTTGTTATTGGAAGACCCAAACCGGCTCCCTCCTTTTTACCTTGCGTAAAGAAGGGTTCAAAGATTTTTTCTTTCAAACTTTCGGCAATCCCCAGACCATTATCCCTGAAATAGAGTTTAATCCGTTTCTCTTTATCATCACGTTTGGTTGATACATAAATATTTCCGCCTTCGGGCATTGCATCGCAAGCATTTTTAACGAGATGCATATAGCACTGGTAAAATTCTTTTACATCAAGTTTAACAGTAACATCTTTATCATATTCAGAAATTACCTGACAGTTTCTCGATTCAACATAAGCATTTATACGCGAAGCATAATCTGCAAGTGTATTATTAATACTGACATTCAGAGTGCGTAAAATAGTTTTCCCTTCGGAGTAACTGGATGTTGTTTGAACGAGATCCGCTACCTGGGTTAGTTGATCAAGCAACATATCCACTATCTGCGCATTATCGGGCAGGAGTGATTTGCTTTTAAGATGTTCTACGTATCGCTTGCTTACAAGAATCGGTTTTTTAATATCCTGAATTAAAAAGTTTGCCATTTTTCCTAATGATTGAACACGTTCGGATTGAAGAAGTTTTTCAACCATCTCTGCATTCTGTAATGCAAGCGCTGCATGAATCGACATAGCATTTAACAACTCTTCATCAATTTGTGAGAATTCTCCGTTGCGACTATTTAATAATTGAAGTACACCTATGATTTCTTCTTTTTTATTTTTGATAGGAAAAGTCAGAGCTGTTTTAGTAACATATCCACTTGTTTTATCGAAGTCCGATCTCCACCTTGGGTCACGGCGCGCATCTTTAATATTTAATATCTCGCCGGTCTTTGCAACAAATCCTGAAAGTCCCTCGCCAAGCTTTACTCGTATTTCTTTTCTCTCGCTCCCCATTGCGATTAGAGACCAGAGTTCACCTTTCTCCCTGTCAACAAGATAAAGCGTTCCTCTTTCAGCGCTTGTAAGATCAGACGCAACTTCAACAATGTTTTTTAGAACTTCATCAATCTGTATAGTTGAGTTAACGAGCTCGGCTGCTTTAATAATCATCTGAAGCTGATCTTTACCCATTTCATCACCCTCTTTGAATGTAGGCTTATTAATTTCATTTTTTGTCGGCTGATTTAATTCCTGAAGCTTCTTATCCGTCTCTGCAAAAATCTCTTCCGCTTCAAAATCAATTAAAGATTTTTTCGATGTTTCAGAAATAGTAGGTGTTTCTTCAAATTCAATTACCTTTTCCGGTTCAGCCGGTTCTAAATTAGGACTTGCCTGATCGAAGATTGGATTGCTCTCAATTTTCTTTTCGGGTTCTTCTGCTGTTAAGCTCTTAAAAAACGAATCGTCGGTTTCATTAAACCGGGCATTTTTTTCTTCTGATTGTTCTATCTTTGGCGGTTCATCTCCGTTTAGCATACTAAATAGCGCATCGTCCAGTTCATCATATTTAGATTCGATTTGCGGAGGAGCCAATGGTGTTTCTGGTAATTCAAATTCCGGTTTGGGTATTCCATCCTCGTCAAGCAAACTCTGCTCGGTAAATTGAAAATCTTCTTTCGGCCCATATGCCATAATTTCTTCTATATTTTCTATCCCTTCAAGCTGTGTTAAATCAACTTCAGCTTTAGGAATACCGTCTTCATTCAAAAACGCATCTTCAAAATTCAATCCGCCAACCTTTTCTGGTTCCGCTTCAACAGAATCTTTTTGTTCGATTTGCTCTACCGGTTGAAAAAGATTCGAATCATTAGTCCGTGTAGTATCTGCAATTGATTTAAAGAAGTCATCATCTTCCTGCTTCTTAACAATTTCGGTTAATCCAGAAGCTTCTGATGTTTTACTCCTGCTGATAGTTATTTCTTCTGATTTATTATCTGATAAGGTTTTACGCAGATCTCCTTCAAGTTCGGTGGCGGGCTCACGTAAGTTGACGTAAACTTTGTTATCCTGTTCTACTAAATTTTCAATTTCATTTTTTGAGAGTGCTATAATGTAAGAATCCCTAAGTGCGACAGCGGTTGAATAACGCGACATTTCTTCGAAATATTCATCGTTACCAAGAAAATCATTCTCGGTAAAAATATAAGATTTCGGTTTTCCGAGCATCCGCTTTTTTAAAAGATTGATCTCGCCGCTTATTACCAGGTAAATTATATCTGCCGGATCTCCCTCGCGATAAAGAATTTCGCCTTCGGAAATTGTGAATAGTTTTCCTCTTATCCTGCTGAAATCAATTTTTTTAATATCAACATTTTTAAGTAATTTGTTTCTGCTTAACACTATTGAGAGTTGATTTTCCATTTACTCTATTAATTTTAGGTTGCTCTTAATGAAAAATAATCAAATTAATACCGCCTTAAAACATCTATCTGATAATGATAGCACAATATCAACATTAATTAAAAAGTTCGGCACGTGCAATTTACAACCTCATAACCAATACTTCAATTCATTGTTGAGGGCTATAATTGGTCAGCAGCTCTCTGTTAAAGCGGCTTCGTCAATATATAAAAGGTTTATTGAATATTTTCATCATAAGCCAAAACCTGAAGATTTACTTAAATCAAACGATTCGCTCTTAAGAGGATTCGGATTATCGAATGCAAAAGTAAAATATGTAAAAGATCTTTCTTTAAAAGTGATTAACAAAGAAATAAAGATCAGAAATTTCTCGGACAGGACAGACGAAGAGATAATAAACGATCTTTGCCAAGTAAAAGGGATTGGAACCTGGACTGCACAAATGTTTCTAATGTTTACTCTTGGCAGAATGAATATACTTCCGACCACCGATCTTGGAATACGAAAATCGATTATGTTAAATTACGGTTTGAAAAAATTACCCGATGAGAAAAAGATCAAACGAATAGCAGCAAAAAACAATTGGCACCCGTATTGCTCAATTGTTAGTCTTTATCTCTGGAAAAGTCTTGACAGTAAATTTGAAACCATTATTGAATAAAAACATCATACTTATGGACGAATTAAAACTTATTGAACTCGCTCAGCACGGCGACAGAAAAGCATTATCTGAACTGGTTAGAAATTATGAAAAAACAATTTTCAATTTCTCATTTAAAATCTGCCGCAATAAAGATAGAGCGGAACATACTATGCAGGAAACATTTTTAAGCATGGTAAAAAATATCGGTCAGTTCAGCGGGCAGTCAAAATTATCTACATGGTTGTATCGTGTTGTTGCCAATCATTGCCTTATGCTTGCCAGAACTGAGTCGAAGTCAGGATTTACTTCTTTCGATGATGAAGATGCATTGATAGATGAAAGCAGTGTTGCAGATTGGAAAGTAACACCGGATAGAGTAACTGAGAATAATGAGTTAAAAGCAATTCTTGATGAAGCGATTCAAAAGCTTGAGCCGGAATATAGGATTGTTTTTCTACTCCGGGATATTGAAGGACTATCAACAGAAGAGACCGCCAAGATAGTTGAGCTTTCTGTGCCGGCAGTAAAATCACGCTTGCATAGAGCACGCGCTTTTTTAAGGAATGAACTAAATAAGAGATTTGAAAATGAGCGATTATAAAACTACAATTAAAACGGAAATGCCGACTTGCAAGGATGTGATGAATCACATCTGCGATAATCTTGGCGAAGAGCTTAACTCGCCAAGGTGCATTGAAATAAAAGCTCATCTGGAAAAATGCGATAGCTGTCAGCATTATTTTAAGTCAGTCGATACAACAATCCAGTTCTACAAAAAATATAATGTTGAACTCACTGATGATGCCCATAACCGGTTGATTGAGTTTTTAGGATTAAAGGAATAAAAAAGCCCGGTAACCTTAGCGGTCCCGGGCTTTATCATTTTCAAATTTATTTCAACCTTTCTTCAGATAGACGTTTCCATTAATTGTATTAATCTTTATCTTGTGTTTACCGCCGCCGACAGAAGCTTTACCTGTCAAAAATTTACGCGCAGATCCTTTCTTCTTTATCCACTCCTTAGAAACTTCTTCATCCAATTTAAAATCGCTCTCAATTTTTACATCGCCATCATACTTTTTAGTGAATGCAATTTCAACTTCTATATCCATTGAAAGCCCGGATGGAACAGTAAGAGTTATATCGCCGCCCATTGAAGTCAATGTAACGTTTCTTTCGCCCTTATTCGGATCGCCGACCATTTTAGCTTCGATATCTCCGCCCATAGTTTTTGCTCTGATCCATCCGTCAACAGATTTAATTTCAATATCGCCGCCCATCGTTTCGGCATCAATGAATTTTTCTGCATAATTAACGGTTATTTCTCCGCCCATCGTTTTTACTTTAGCGCCGTTTAACGCTCTATCAACTTCAATAGGACCACCCATGGTTGAAATATTAACTTCGTTCCCGGTTGATCCGCTGCTGCTTTTAACATTTACCTGCTTAACTTTTCCGCCCATAGTTTTGGCATTCAAATCTCCTGTTACATTTTCAACAAGAACATTTCCGCCCATCGTATGCACTTTGCCGTTTACTTCACTGTCCTTGACGGTAATTTCTCCACCCATCGTGGATAGATTAACATTGCCTTTCAGATTTTTAAGGTCAAGTCCGCCGCCCATAGTTTTGCCTTCCATTTTACCGTTTACACTATAAATTTTCACGCCTCCGCCCATAGTTGAAAAGCTTAAATTATAATTGTTAGGTACTTTTACAACGGTTTTAGCACTTGAATTATGGTTACGGTCATCCCCATCATAATATGAAGTAATTTCAACATCATTTCCGCTCTGGTCAAATTCAACAACAATATCTTCTGCATCTCTACCTTTTACCGTTACTTCTACACTTACAACATCTTTATTCCAACCTTCAATTGAAATACCGCCGCCGGTTCTTAAGTCTATTGTAAGAGTTCCACCGGGTTTTACATTAAATTCCTTTTGATAATTTTTATCCGGAAGTAATGATGCTATTCCGTTTTTAATTCTTGTTTTCATCGGATTTTCAAGTGAAGTTGACGCCGGTACTGCCGCAATAAACAGTACTCCGATTAACGCTAACGTTGCAATTAGAATCAGCTTTTTCATGATTGTTCCCCCGTTCATTTTTTTTATTTGGAAAGTTTTTTAATTGTTATGTTTTCATTATTTGAACTTGCATAGATTTTCCCGCCGCCGCCGTTTACTTCATAAGTAGCTTTTATCTTTCTCTCTTTATCATCGGCAGAGTATGATTTAGCTTCAAACTCGGATCTGATTTTATAATCATCCTTCATAAATTTCCAGTTACCGCGTACCCTAATTTCAGCTTCAATTGTTGCTTTAGCAGATGGAAGCAGATTAATTTCAATCCGCCCGATGTTTGCATTTAGATTACTTGAACTGCCTGATGCCGGACTTATATCGACGATAATATTTCCGGAGGTTGCTTTTGCATTAACGCTACCGGTAATATTGTGTAAAACAATGTCTCCGGCATTTGATGAAGCATCAATAAATCCTGATCCGTTCTGAACCACTAAATTTCCACCCATTGTCTGCATACTAACCCTACCATTAGCATTTCCAACCTCAATACTTCCGCCCATTGTTTTTAGTTGTGAATAATCCCCGCCTACAAATTTGATTTCAATCTCGCCGCCATAAGTTACAGCTTCAATACCGGACATAGCTTTTGCAACTTTTATGTCTCCTCCCATTGTGTTGACTTTAACCATCTCGCCGATTACTTCGCCAATTCTTATATCGCCGCCCATTGTAGAAAGTGTAAGACCTCCCTCAATATTACCAACGTTAAGATTTCCACCCTGTGTATTGATTTTTACTTTACCTTTCACATTCTTTAATGAAATATCTCCGCCCATAGTGTTAAGATCGATATTACCGGCAACATTACCTTTTACGCTTATATCGCCGCCGGTTGTCTTTGCATCAACACTATATTGCGAAGGAAAGCTTACACTCAATTCAATCTCTTCACCCCAGCCCCATTCGGAACTATATTTTACAAATACATTATTCCCTTCCTGGTAAACTTCCATATTTTTTATCTCATCACTATCGACATTTTTAACCTTTACATATACTTCATTCTTTTCCCATGGGGTTAAATCAATAGTTCCCGAGTTTATATTGATATTTAATTTACCTCCTTTATTTACCTTCAATGATTTTGTAAAATCCTCTGCCTCTCTTCGAGCGCCATTCGAAATGCTGCTAACAAAAAGGATTGCAATCAATACTAGAAAAATATTTTTCGCTTTCATGTTACTTAACCTCCTTAACAAGTGATGCGGCTCTCAGTCTAATGAAATCACTCTCATCGTTTTCCGCTTTTCTATTTAATACGTTAATAATTTTATCATCTAAAGAAGCGCCCTGTACTTTCAGATTTGCAAGGGCATTAATTGCGGCAACGCGTAACCCTGAATTGCCGTCGTTGGAAAGAACATATAAGTAAGCGTCCCGTATTTCCTGATCGAAAGGAAATTTTACAAGAACATTTAATGCTTCTTTTCTTACAGCCGGATTTTTATCCGTTTTCATTGCAGTAATAAGTGCTGCTTTTACTTTGGGATCGGGAATAATTCGATCTAATTCTATTTGCGATGCAATTGTGTTTACTGTTAGCAATTTCAACCCGGGATTTTGCTGGGTAGTTAATGCAGTTGCAAGCGCTCTTTGAATTACAGGATCGTCAGCAGACCCTTTATAACTTATTGGTGAAGTCCCCCCGACTCCGCCGAATAATACTTCTATATCGCCCCCTTCAAAGAATGGATTAGGAATCTTTATGTTCGAAATCTTTGTTTCGTACGACTGAACATTATCAAGATCAACCGATTTTGAGTTGGTTGCAACCGGCAGACTACTTGATCTATAAAACAGGAAATATCCGACAAAGATCCCCACGAATACCAGCGTTAACGACCCGAATGAAAGTTTATAGTTGACTACAAAAATATTTTTTAACCACTCTAATATTTTTTCTTTAGGAGTTAATTTGGCAGCTTCGTTTCTTACAGAGCGCATTAAATCGTTACGTACAGCGACTAAAAGTTTTTCATCTATTTCTGCCGGACGGTTAGATGTAAATGCTTCATGCATTTGTTTGTACGATTCAAACTCTTTCCGCAATTCATCATTTTCCATTATTAAATTCTCGAGCTCAATTCTTTTATCATCCTCGAGTTCATTCATAAGGTAAAGCTGCGCAAGTTCTAAAAATTTTTCTTTGTTCATCTTATACTCCTGTCACTCTGAGCAGTCCGGCTCTGCCGGACGTGTCGAAGAGTGACTATCTAATACCCTTTAATCTTTCTCTCATTCTATTTGTCGCGGTAAATAAATACCTTTTTATTGTTCCTTCATTGCACTGCATTATGTCAGCAATTTCTTTAATCTTATAATCCTGGTAATACTTAAGAGTAAATGCCATTTTCTGTTGTGGTGGAAGCGTTTCCAGCGCTCTGTTAATATGTTTGGATAAATCCGAGCCCACAGCGGAATCGTCTGTTCTCAACTCACCGGGTAACTGATCTGCAAAAGTTGTTCTGTCTTCGTCATTGATTCCAATTTCTCTGTCAATTGAATCATGCTGCTTCCTTTTGTTCTGGTATGTAATGCAGACATTTGCAGTGATACGGTAAAGCCATGTTGAGAACTCGCTTTTGAATTGAAAACTTTTCAATCCACGGTACACTCTTATAAAGACCTCTTGATAAATATCCTTGGCATCATCATCGCTGTTTCTAAACGACTTAGCCATGTTAAGTACATGTCTGTCGTATTTGTAAACCAGCCGTTCGAATGCTGCCATATCCCCCTTCTGTGCATTTTGAATTAATTGATTATCGCTCAAGCTCATTTTTTATCTGTTTCTATGTGGTTTGACTTTGTCACCTGGAAAAAGGTTGTATTTAATATGCAGAAATTTAGACGCATAATGAAGGGAGTTGAAGGCAGAATTATACAATTGAATGCGGAATGTAAAATGTACTATGAGTAATGCCGAATTTTAAAAATTGGTTAAAAGTGGAAAATTGAACAATGGATCACTATTTTAGATTAGTTTTCGAGGTCAAAATGCTCAAAAAAGCCATTATTTCAGTAATAATTATTCGTTCTGTTGTATACGCTCAATTCTCGGTTAAAACCTTTATCGGCTCCGATTCCGGATTTGTAAACGGAACAATTGCGGAGGCAAAATTTAACGGACCATTCGGGATATGTATCGATAAGGACGGCAACATTTACATCGCCGACTCCGGAAATAATTGCATACGTAAGATAGATACGAACGGAACTGTCTCAACGTTCGCCGGAACAGGAGAAGTAGGAAATAAAGACGGTGACCGGATATCAGCAACGTTCAACTCACCAACAGGAATTTGTACTGATAATAATGGGAATTTTTATATCGCTGATTTTCTAAATCATACAATCCAGAAAATTGACGGTGAAGGAATTGTTACAACACTTGCCGGTTCGGGCGAGCCGGGATATGCAGATGGTTTTGCAGATCAAGCCAAATTTAACTTCCCGCGGGGAATTGCAATCGATGGTTATGGAAATCTTTTCGTTGGAGATAGCTGGAATCATCGTATTAGAAAAATAACTCCTGATGGAAATGTTTCGACTTATGCAGGCGGCGGAACAGATATCGGTCCGGATAGTAAAGGAAGCTGTGTTGATGGACCGGATACAACCGCACGATTCTTTACACCATGCGGAGTTGCATGCGACCTCTACGGAAATGTTTACGTTGCCGATGCACTCAATCATAGAATAAGAAAGATCGATAATTTCAGAAATGTTACAACCGTTGCGGGAACAAGTGAGCCGGGTTGGAATAACGGCGGGCACAGCGATGGCGATTATAAATCGGCCATTCTAAATACTCCAACCGAACTTTATGTAACATTTGATGAGGATATTCTATTCAGCGATACATTCGGCAATAAAGTTCGTAAATTAAGTTTCGATGGAATTGTTACAACAATAGCTGGTGATGGTTCTCCGGGCTATGAAGATGGAGATGGAGGGACAGCGAAATTTAATTATCCTCGGGGTATAGTGATGGATAATGCGGAAAATGAAATTTACGTGGTGGACTCAAAGAATTGTAAGATTAGGATAATAACGATCGAATAACATCAGACTAGAAAAGATTGTCACGCAAATTTATCAGCCTCTGGCTGAGTCCGCAAAGTCTTACGCAAAGAATGCAGAACTGTTAAATTAGATGCTGCGCTTCGCTCAGCATGACATGTGTTATTTATATAAATGCATATACTTATGTCCGCTTCCTGTATTGAATAGAACTACTGTTTCATTTTCTTTCACCCAGTTATCAGCTCTAAGTTTTTTCAGGGCGGCAAGTGTTGCACCTCCCTCCGGTGCAGCAAATATTCCGGTAGTTCTTCCAATCTGAAATGTACTTTCCATCAGTTCTTCATCGGTAACTGCTACTGCAGTTCCATTACTCTCTCTAATCGCACGTAATATTAAAAAATCTCCGATTGCTGCCGGAACACGTAAACCATCGGCAACAGTTTTTGCACCATTCCACATTTCAGCAAATTCTTTTCCTTCTTGAAATGCTTTAACCATCGGTGCACATCCGGTTGATTGAACAGAAACCATCCGCGGTCTTTTGGAATTGATCACACCAAGTTTTTCCATTTCATCAAATGCTTTCCACATTCCAACCAAACCCGTCCCGCCTCCGGTCGGATAAATAATCACATCGGGCAGTTCCCACTTCATTTGTTCAGCAACTTCGTAACCCATTGTCTTCTTCCCTTCAATCCGGTATGGTTCTTTAAGAGTTGATACATCGAATCTGCCAAACTTTTTTACACCTTCAGCGGCGAGTTTACCGCAATCTGTAATTAGTCCATCAACTAAAGTTACTTCCGCACCGAGAGTTTTACATTCTGCAATAAACGGTTCCGGAACATCTTTCGGCATAAACACAAAGGCTTTCATTCCGGCAAGCGCAGCATACGCACTCATTGCACCGGCAGCATTACCGGCAGATGGAATTGAAACTTCTTTTATTCCGAACTCGTATGCTTTCGAAATTGCAAGACACAATCCGCGTGCTTTAAATGATGTAGTTGGATTTAATCCTTCCTCCTTTATAAATAAATTTTCAACCCCGATTTCATTCCCCAATTTTTCTGCTTTTATCAACGGAGTGAATCCTTCGCCAAGTGTAATTTTATATTTATTATCAACAGGCAGCATTTCAGAATACCGCCAGAGAGATTTTTCTCTATCAATTAAAGATTCCTTCGCAAAAACTTTCTTAGCCGATTCAATATCATACCTTGCAAGAAGAGGTTTGCCGCACGCGGGACATAAATTCCAGATTTTGTTTTTATCATAAACTTTCGAGCAGTATCCGCATTCAAGGTGTGAAAAGTAATTCATTTCTTCTCCTAAAAATTTTCTGGTTGTAAAATACCCAATTCCTCGAATTTTATTCAAAAATTAACTTAATTCCCCCTATTTGCTTACCCGAAATAAATTAATTGTTGGTACCAAATTTTTCTTTTTCTACTACGAAACCTTTCGTATAAAGCTGCGTCTCAATAACCAAGAATCCGGAGTTGTAAATGACAAAGAAACAGAATATAAAACCAACCGACTCAGAACTGGAAATCCTACAGATTTTATGGCAGAAGGGACCAGCAACAGTAAAATCTGTTAATGAAATTCTTAGTGAAAAAAAAGATGTAGGTTATACTACAACACTTAAATTAATGCAGATAATGTACGAAAAAGGTCTCGTGCATCGGAATGAAAAAGATAGAAGTCATATTTATACTGCTGTTATTGAAGAAAATAAAATTCAAAAAGCTTTAGTCGAGAAACTTTTGGAAACTGCTTTCAGCGGATCTGCGGCCAAACTTGTAATGCAGGCACTTGGAAATTCTAAACCGACAAAAGAGGAATTGGATAAAATACGTGAACTGCTTAATAACATTGAACGGGGGGATCAATGAATTTTGTCTATCAAATAATTCCTTATGAGTTAGCTAATGCTATCGGCTTAACAATCTTTCATTCACTCTGGCAGGGATTAGTAATTTCTGTAGTACTGGGCATCGCTATATTATTTTTAGATCGGAAGCATGCCCGCATCCGTTACAAACTATCAGTTATTGCTCTTGCATTTTTTGTGCTGTGTGTAATTGCTACTTTTTCAAAAGTCTATCAACGCGTGAACACTGATGAGGCAATTATAAATCCTAATTCGATCTTAGAGAATACCCATAATTTCTTCCCGGTTGAATTGATCAATATTACTGATTCTTCAAATGGCTTCCCAAACCTTTTTGAAAATTTTGAGATCTTCTTTATACAGAATCTATCATTGATTGTAACTATCTGGCTACTTGGACTTTTAATTTTCTCGCTCCGGTTTATCGGGGGAGTAATATATGTTCAGAAATTGAGAACTACCGGAACATTAGAATTACCTGACTGGTGGAATGCCAGAATAAAATTTCTAATTGCAAAAGCCAAAGTAAATAGAATTATAAATGTAATGGAATCGACTTTTGCAAATGTTCCGATAGCAATCGGATACATTAAACCAGTAATCTTATTGCCTTTGGGAATGATTTCCGGCATTCCCCAAAATCAGGTTGAAGCAATAATTGCACATGAAATTGCACACATAAGGCGAAACGACTTTCTAATCAACTTATTGCAATCAATAGCTGAAACAATTTTCTTTTATCACCCGGCTATATGGTGGCTCTCTTCTGTTATCCGCAGTGAGCGGGAAAATTGTTGTGATGATATTGCGGTTGAATTAAGCGGTGATGCTATAACATACTCAAATGCACTTATAAATATTCAGGAACTTCGAGGCAGTAAATCCACATTGGCTCTGGCTGCTTCAGGAAATGGAAATCAACTTTATAGGAGAATAAAAAGAATGAACGAGAAGAACAAAAACCGCCTATCCTATGGGATCAAATTCGCCGCCTTTGCATCGGTAATTCTTTTGCTGGCGGTTGTATCATTATACTCCGGCAATTCTTTTGCCACAATGAAAGCAAAAACTAATTATGCTTCCTTCTTTAACAATCCATTCGAACTGAAAATCGAGAGCGAATCGAATAATGAAATCGATCTTAATACGGCTGCAACACCGGATACAACCGGACTCCGCAATGGGAAGAGGACTCTAAGATTCACTGAAAAAGAGAATGGTGTAAAAGTCCGCTACAAAGCCAGGTTGGAGGATGGAAAACTCGTCAGCCTTTCTATCGATGGCGAGAAAATCCCGGATAATGAGTTAAGCAAATATGAATCGAAAATCTCTAAAAATATTGATAAATATGATGACGCCATTAAGGAATTGAATAAGAATAAAGAAGAATACAAAAAGATTGCAAAAGAGTATTCTGCAAAAACGAAAGAACTGCGCGAAAAGTTGAAAGATCTGCACAAAGATAATTTTGACTTTGACTTTGATTTTGAAGAAAGTTTTGATTTCGATTTTCCAAAACATGATTTATCTGAACTCCGTGAATCAATGAAAGAGTTGAAACATGCATTAAGGGATGAGTTTGCTAACCGGCATATCACGATTCCACCCATTCATATACCAAAGATTGAAATTCCTCCTATACATATTCCCCCGGTTCCGCCAGTTCCTTTTAATGATGAAGAATGGGATAAATGGAATGATCAATTCAAAGAAAATATGTCTGAATTTAAAGCGAAGATGAAAGAACATAAGTGGGACATGGAAGAGTTTAATGAGAACATGAAAGATTTCAGAAAAAAGATGAAGGTATTCGGTGTTGAGATGAAGAAGTTTGGAACATTTATTAAGGAAATGAAAAACGAGCTGGTTGAGGATGGAATAATCGAATTCGATGATGATCTAGATGAGTTGCTTTTATCTGAAGACAAAATGGAAGTTAATGGTAAAAGTGTTTCGGCAGACATGCATAAGAAATACAAAGATCTATATGAAAAACATACCGGAAAGAAAATTGAAGGAAAGAACAAAATTAGAATTAATGATTGAGTAAGAATTAAAATTGGAGCGTCAGTCAGAGCATATCCCGAGTTTATCGAGGGATGTCGAAGACTGACGCTTTTTAATTATTAAGTTGAGACAATGCTTCCTTAACCAGATCCTCAATTGAAATATTCGGGTTTCTATCGGTAACCGCCCGAACTGCACGATCGGCAACTTTTTGATTATAGCCTAGATTAACAAGTGCGGCAATAGCATCGGTGCGGACATTTGATCTACCGAAAGAAATTCCATCAATACTTTCTGCAAGCGAATCCACTTTATCACGCAGTTCAACCATCATCCGCTCTGCGGTTTTTCTGCCAATACCCGGCACTGAAATTATGCGAGAGATGTTACCGGTTTTCAATGCTTCTTTCAAGTCTTCAATCTGAATTCCCGATAGAATGCTTTGCGCAGTTTTAGGACCGATCCCGCTTACGCTAATCAATAATTCAAACATCTCTTTTTCCGCAACAGTATAGAATCCGTAAAGATCGAGTGAATCTTCTTTAACGCTTAGGTAAGTATAGAGTGATATTTCTTCCTTATCGGCTAACTTTTCAAAAGTGCTTATCGAAATGTTTACAAGATAGCCGACACCGCCAACGTCAATAATAATCTTGGTTGGTTTCTTAGAAATTATTTTACCGCTTAGATATCCGATCATATGTTAATCCGATAATTGTTATTCAATAACTTTGTCCGGATTGGCATCAACAAACTCTTTCCAGTTTCTGCTTTTCTTTGAAGACGAAGTTATTTTAAATGCATGACAAATGGCGACGGCGAGTGCATCACTTTCATCAAATTTTATTTTACTTTTTTTATATGATAACAACTTTTTAATCATGTATTGAACCTGTTCTTTTGATGATGCCCCGTTGCCTACTACGGCTTTTTTAATTTCGCGTGGAGAATATTCTTTGATTTCCAATTTATTATGAGATGCGGCAAGTAATGATACTCCGCGGGCGTAGCCAATTTTTAATGCCGACTGAACATTTTTTCCGTAAAAGGAAGTTTCTAGAGCAAATTCTTTAGGATGGTATTTATTAATCAGGGTGTCAAGTTCATCATAAATTTTTTGAAGGCGTGGAGCAAATTCTTTGGTAGCAGGTATCTTTATCACGCCCGAAATTATGTGGGTTAATTCGTTATTATCGAAATCAATAATTCCATAACCGGTTAGAAGCGATCCGGGATCTACCCCAAGTATTCTCATATTACTCAGTCAATAAAATCTGCGTTAGTGAAAACATTTTGTACATCATCGCAATCTTCTAATGCTTCAATAAGTTTCATCATTTTTTCTGCATTATCACCGCCAACAGAAAGATGATTCTTGGCAACATACTGAAGCGAAGCATTCTCAACATTATATTTTTTTTCAATAAGTGTTTTCCTCACCGGTTCGAAATATTCAAGTGAAGTTGTAATTGCAAAAAAATCTTCTTCCGTTTGTAAATCATCTGCCCCGGCATCAAGCACAATTTCCATTATCTCATCTTCCGACTTACCGTCTCTCTTTACGGTTATTACGCCTCTACGTTCAAACATCCAGGCGACAGAACCGGTCTCACCCATATTACCGTTTCCCTTGCTGAAGACGTGACGTATTTCCGCAACAGTACGGTTTTTATTATCGGTTGCAACTTCAACAAGAAGTGCTGCACCCCCGGGTCCATATCCTTCATAAGTTAGTTCGGAAATCTGAGAGCCTTCCAACTCACCGGTTGCTTTTTTAATTGCCCGATCAATATTATCTGCTGGCATGTTTGCAGCTTTAGCATTATCAATCGCTAAACGTAAACGTGGATTCCCATCGGCGTCACCTCCACCCTGCCGGGCAGCAATTGTAATTTCTCTAATTAGTCTTGTAAACATTTTTCCGCGTTTAGCGTCGAGGGCTCCTTTCTTACGTCTTATTGTTGCCCATTTGGAATGCCCGGACATAATACTTCTCCCAAAATTTTAATTTTGTATTTCTTTTACCTGTAAATCCTTAATGCGAATCTGAGGATAAGATTTTCCATCTTTAGTAATTGATTCTATTGTGTAAACAATATCGACCAAATTTTTTTCTTTATCAATTCGGTTGGCAAAACCACCAAGATTAAAACCAATCGCATCAAAAACTTTATCGTTGCCGTTCTGCCTAAAGCATGTTACTAAGTGATTCGAACCAACTATCCTTGGCGGATATAGAAGAGAAACATTTTCACTCATAAATACCGGACGCATATTACCCGGACCAAACGGTGCAAATTGATCTAGAATGCGGATAAACTTTGGTGATATTTCCGAAAATGCAAGTTTGGCATCAATTCGGATTTCCGGCAGTATATCGCTCTCTCTCATATTCGTTCTCAAGATGGAATTAAATCTTTTACGGAATTCCTCCAGCTTATCCAATTCAACGGCAAGACCGGCAGCAGCTTCATGACCTCCAAATTGTAAAAGGAGATCATCGCAGCCCTGAAGAGCTTCATAAATATTAAAACCGGTTACACTTCTTGCAGAACCTTTTGCAACTCCATCAATTGTAGTAAGCATTACAGTCGGCTTGTGAAATTTTTCGACCAGACGAGATGCAACAATACCAATTACTCCCGGATGCCAATCGTTATCATGAAGAACAATACCTAAATCTGCATCAATATCAATTGAGGACTCGACTAAATCGATAGCATGTGAGAATGTAGCTTCGTCGATAGTCCTTCTCTTTGTGTTTTCATCTTCAAGAACCTGGGCAAGTTCTATTGCTTTCGCGGGATCATTCGTAGTAAAAAGTTCAACAGCACGGTTTGCATCACCCAACCTACCAACGGCATTTACTCTTGGGGCAATTGTAAAAACAATTTGTCCGGCTGTTAAATTACCCGGCTCCATTCTTGCAGATTTAATTAATGCTGCAATTCCGGGACGGGGATTTGTATTTATGAGGTCTAACCCTTCCTTGACAAGGATTCTGTTCTCATCAACAAGCGGTACGATATCTGCCGCGCCGGCAAGAGCAACAAGATCTAGATATTTAAGAGCCATATCTTTCTTTCCGATCCTATCGCCAACCGCAGAAGCAAGTTTGAAAGCAACACCGGCACCCGATAAATGCTTAAAGGGGTAATTGCACCCCGGTTTAATAGGATCAAGAATTGCAAAAGCTTTCGGCAGTTCTTCTTTCGGTTGATGATGGTCGCATACTATTACATCAATGCCAAGTGAGTTTGCATGATTAATTTCTTCGACTGCGGTTATACCGCAATCAACTGAAATAATTAAATCCGTTTTCTGCTCTTTAATGTAATCGATACTCTGGACCGACATTCCATATCCTTCCGTAAGGCGGTTTGGAATATAAGTCTCAACATTTGCTCCAAGTTCTTTTAAGAACAGATACATCAATGCCGCTGAGCATGTGCCATCAACATCGTAATCACCGTAAACATAAATTTTTTCGTTATTGGTCATTGCGTTGATAACACGAATAGATGCCTGATGCATTCCATTCATTAAGAATGGGTCGTGTATAGATGTAAGAGCGGGGCGGAAAAATGATTTCGCTTCGAAGAAATTTGTAATGTTTCTCTGAATTAGTATCGAAGCAAGAGCATGGGAAATGTTTAAGCTGTCGGATAGAGAGAGAATTAATTTCTCATCCGGAGCTTCTTTAAGTTTCCATCGGGTTTTTGCCATATTTCAATTTATAGAAGAACGCCGATGATGATTTCGAGTCTGTAAGCCGAATTCTGTTCCCCGATAAATCGGGGCGGCAGTCATTTATCTAGCCACGACATTACTGCCGTGATCAAGCGGTCTACCCGAAGGTTAATCTCCCTTTCGGAAGAAATCGAAGCGAACAACTTCGACCCGATAAACCAATCATACGATCGGTCTGATCGGGATCCCTTCTGCTTGACCTTGCACCAGGTGGGGTTTGCCCTGTCCCGCTTTGCAGGATCCCTTTCGGAACCCCCGATGTTACCACCGGAGCGGTGAGCTCTTACCTCGCCTTTTCACCCTTACCCCAAGATTAACCCGGGGCGGTTTGTTCTCTGTGGCACTTTCCGTGACTCAAGACTTGCGTACTTGAGCCCCCGGGAGTTACCCGGCACCTCGTTCTGCGGAGTTCGGACTTTCCTCCCTCCCGATTAAATCGGGAGAGTAACTGCCCAACGCGAATCATCAACTGTTCTTCTACTTACTCTTTTATTTAACATATTATTTTACCAACTGGATCAAATATAATAAATTTTCAACGCGACTGCATCACTTATTATTTGGTAAACTTTGCTGCCCTAATGTATCTTTGAAAAGTAAATTTATTATGAATCGGAGTTGAAAATGGATTCTTCACAAATAAGGACTTTTCTTAATAAAATCGAGCTTTTTTCGGATTTAACTGATGATGAGAAAGATCTCCTTTCCAAAAATTTTGAGGTTAAGGATTATCTTACGAATTCACATCTCTTTGTTGAGAATAATCAGAGAAAAAATCTTTACCTGATTTTTGAAGGAGAAGTAGAGCTTTATAAAAAAACTCCCTTCGGTGAAGAGAAAAGACTGTCAATTTTTACTAAATTCGATTTTCTTGGTGAAGGTGCTTTAATAGATGATTCTCCTCATTCAACCTCTGCCCGTGCAACATTAAACACAACCGCATTAATTCTTCCTCGCGAAAAATTCAAAGATGTTCTTAAGATTGAACCAGATATACCGATAAAAATTTTTTCGCGGATGGCAAAAGTAATTTTTAGAAGAATGCAATTTTCTAACTCCCGTGTGATAAATCATGGTGCACAGTATCAGTCCGGAAGAACCAGGACAGAACATGACTTGCTCGGGGATAGAGAAGTTCCGCACGAAGTTTATTACGGAATACAGACATTACGCGGAATGGAAAACTTTAACATCAGCGGTGTTACCATTTCGTTTTATCCATTACTAATCGAAGCACTTGCTGCCGTAAAAATGGCTGCGACAAAAGCAAATCATGATCTTGGACTTCTATCAAAACCGATTACAGATGCTATTGTTCAGGCGTGCCGGGAAATTATGAGCGGTAAATATCATGGCTACTTTATAATCGATATGGTTCAGGGCGGAGCCGGGACTTCCACAAATATGAATGCGAATGAAGTAATTGCAAACAGAGCTTTAGAAATTTTAGGTTATGAAAAAGGAGATTATAAATACTGTCATCCGAACAATCATGTTAATCTTTCCCAATCAACGAATGATGCTTATCCGACAGCAATAAAGATCGCTTTAATCAACAGCAACAAAAAATTAATTGAAGTATTACGGAATCTGATTGTGTCCTTTCATAAAAAATCAAAAGAGTTCTCGAATGTTATTAAGATGGGGAGAACGCAGCTGCAGGATGCTGTGCCTATGACTCTTGGTCAGGAGTTTGAAGCCTATGCAGTAACACTCGAAGAAGAAATTTACCGCCTGGAAGAGAATGCAAATTTGTTTTTGGAAGTCAATATGGGAGCGACCGCAATAGGAACGGGAATTAATGCCGATCCGGATTACGGTCAAAAGTGTATTGAACATTTGAGAGAAGTAACCGGGCTGAACGTTGTGCTTGCCAAAAACTTAGTTGAAGCAACTCAAGATACCGGTGCATTTGTAATTTACTCTTCCGCTGTAAAAAGGCTTGCAGTAAAACTTTCAAAGATTTGTAATGATCTGCGTCTTCTTTCATCGGGACCCCGTACGGGATTGCACGAAATTAATTTACCGCCGATGCAGCCGGGTTCATCAATAATGCCCGGCAAGGTTAATCCCGTTATACCCGAAGTCGTTAATCAAATTGCTTTCAAAGTTATTGGTAATGACCTTACGGTTACACTTGCAGCAGAAGCCGGGCAGCTTGAATTAAATGTAATGGAACCGATGATTGTTCAGAGCATTTTTGAATCAATAGAGATGTTAAAGAATGGAATGAGCACGCTAAAGTATAAATGCATAGACGGAATAACGGCAAACGAAACACGTTGTAGAGAACTTGTCGAAAACAGCATTGGTTTGATAACCGCACTTAATCCGTACCTGGGTTATGAGATGTCTACAAAAATCGCCAAGGAGGCAATGGAACAGAACCGCGGTGTTTATGAATTAGTACTCGAAAAGAATTTACTAAGCAAAGATGAACTGGATAGAATACTATCACCGGAGAATATGATTAAACCCCAGCGGATAAAATAAATAACGGTGATCTAATTACTCATTAAATTAGTGATGAACCTTATGTTCCTTGAAGATGAATTTGAAAATATAATCTTCAGAACTGCTGTAAGCGGCACAGAAAGAAACATTCCAATTATTCCCCATATATAACCCCAGAGCATTAATGAAAACAATATTACCAGGGGATTTAAACCGAGCCGATCGCCAAATACTTTCGGTTCAATAATATTCCCGATAATATTCTGTATGAGAATAAGTGTTGCCATCACGAGTAGTGCGTATCCGAAAGATTCATACTGAATAAGTGTCATCAATGAAATCATCATTACGGCAATGACCGAACCGATATTGGGGATGAAATTCAACAGAATCGAAAGAACTGCCCATACTATAACAAATTCAACTCCAAATGACCAGGAAACTATGCCGACAATAATACCCAGCAATAAGCTTATCATAAATTTCGTAATTATATATTTCTGTACTTTCTCCGTAATATCCTTAAAGGTCTTCTGCAACTTTGATTCTCTCTGAATGGTTAATGTTGCAAGATCTTCATCAATTGTATAATGATGCTCTTTATCTAGATCTTCTTTTATTAACAATTCTTTTTTAATTTTTCTCAGAGAAGACTTAACTCCTTTTTCGACATAACGTAATCTTATGGCTTCAACAACTTTTTCGTGTCCGCTGCTAATAAAAATAAAGAAGAAAAGGATTAAAAAAATATAAGTGACAACATCAACAGTAGATGCAAAAATTCCACCGGCTAAACCACCGTAATCGTATGATTCAAACAGATGCGAAATATTAAAGTTCGTTAGTGAAGCATCTGTAATTCCGAGCGATTTTGCTGAAGTGCTTATCAGGTGATTTAATTTTATCTCGATTACAGGCAGTTGGCGCCCGAACTGAACAAATGCATCGATTATCAGTTTTGAAGATCCCCAGATGAATACGACGGAAACAAGAATATCAATTACAATAGCCATACTATGAGGAACTTTAATTTTTGTTAGAAGTTTGTTAAGCGGTTCAAAAAGGAAAAACAAAAAGTATGCAATTACTAAAGGCAAAAAGATGTGTTGAAGCTCTTTCAATACAAAGAAAATAAGAATTAGTCCAACAGCGGAAATAAAAAATTTTATTACGGGATCAGTGCTAAATTTTTTCATAGAAATGATTTGTTTGTTGTCACAAAATAATTAAAAAATGAGATTTTTCTAACTATTAAATTTCTTAAATTAAATAACCAATAATTAGCATAAATAAAAATGATGGGAAGTAAATTGAGTCGTAAAAAAATTATTCTTATTGATTTTCTTTTCTTAATAATCACAATTCATTTTGTAAGTTGTCAGCCGCAGGATGAAATTAATAATTTAAATAACGCAACTTCATTTGAACCGCCGGAATGGAGCAATAATGCAACAATATACGAGGTAAACGTTAGACAATTTACTCAAGAAGGAACATTTAACGCTTTTGCTTCTCATCTTCCAAAATTAAAAGAGATGGGAATAGATATATTATGGCTTATGCCAATTCATCCGATTGGTTTAAAAAACCGGAAAGGTACTTTAGGAAGTTATTATTCAGTTAAGGATTATACTGACATTAATCCGGAGTTCGGAACATTAGATGATTTTAAAAACCTTGTAAAAGATGCACATGAACTCGGAATGTACGTGATCATTGATTGGGTTGCCAATCACACATCGTGGGATAATGTCTGGACTGAAAAGCATCCTGAATTTTTTACCAGGGACAGCAAAGGGAATTATGTTTCACCGTATGATTGGACTGATGTAATTGACCTCAATTACGATAATAAAGAGTTATGGAATTATATGCGCGATGCAATGAAATACTGGGTAGATGAGTGTGATATTGACGGTTTCCGTTGCGACGTTGCTGCAATGGTTCCTCTTGAATTCTGGAAGTGGCTGCGTCCGCAACTTGAATCGAATAAAAAATTATTTATGCTTGCCGAAGCACATGAACCGGAACTTCACAAAGCTTTTGATATGACTTATAATTGGCAACTGAAAGATTTATTTGTTGATATTGCCAAAGGAACTAAAAGCCCTGATGATCTATACCGTCATTTTGAAGAAGAAAAAAGTGTGTATCCTAAAGATGCCTTCAGGATGGTTTTTACAACCAACCACGATGAAAATTCATGGCAGGGTACAGATATTGAGCGATTTGGAGATTTCGCCGAGCAATTTGCTGTGATTTCATGTGTGGTCTCGGGGATGCCTCTGGTTTATTCGGGTATGGAAAGCGGACTTAATAAACGACTTAAATTTTTTGAGAAGGATCCAATTCTCTGGAAAGAGAGCAAATACAGAGGATTGTATACAAAACTCTTTTCCCTTAAAAAACATAATCCGGCACTTTGGAATGGTTCGTTCGGCGGTGAAATGAATTACGTCGATACCGGAATTAAGCAGGTGTTCTCCTTTGTGCGTCAGAAGGACGACAACAAAATATTTGCTCTGTTTAATCTTTCAAAGAATAGTACAACGGTTTCCATAGATAACCCTTTAATAGACGGTGAATATAAAAGTTTGTTTTCTGAAGAGATTTATAATTTTAATTCAAAAAAGAGTTTAACTTTAGAGCCATATTCTTATTTAATTCTATTTCGTTAATAACTTTTAACAATCAGCAAATTATTGAATGGGTCACAAGCAGAAGATCGGCAAAAAAGGTAAAGGATTATATTTTTATATTCTTATTTCCGGAGTATTGGTATCACTTGCGGTACTATATGTAATGCTTCTTGGTTTTAGGATTAATTTTATCTTTGGACAATTAATTGACTCTGCAACAAAAGTTAAGATGAGCGTTGCAAATGCGAAATTCGAGTTTATTAATAGCTCAAACGACACAACAAATGCTTCTCTTATCAGTGCATGGGAACATTTAAGTCTTGCGGAATTCTATGCAGGCAAATTGCTGGAAGAGAAAGATAAGATTGCGGTAATTGCTTTACCGATAATTGATGAAGAGATAAAATCAAAGGTACAGAACCTCCAGGTTTTACTTCTTGAGTACAGGGGTGCTTCAAGTAAACTGCTGCAAAGCAAATCTAAATCAGGTCAGAAGACAGGGGAATTATTCAATAACATTGTTCATTTATCAGATGACATAGAACAGGATATCCGCAATCTACTTGATTCCGAAATAAATGTATTCAGATTTTCTTTGTTTGGTTTGATTAGTTTTTGTGTTCTACTTCCTTTCGTATCCTTATTCATATTTTATAGATATGAGAAACAGCGCACTTCTTTCATTAGGCAAATTGAAGCTGCCAGCTTAACACTTGAAAAGGGTCTTCATAAAAAAACCAGAGTTGAAGGAGCCCTTCAGGAAACACAGAGACAGCTTACAACACTTATTCAAAACTTACCTGGAATAGTTTACAGATGTAAGAATGATGCCGAATGGACGATGGAATTCGTAAGCGATAAGTGTTACCAAATAACCGGCTATAAACCCAGCGAGTTAATCGACAACAAAGCTATTGCTTACAGTCAGCTTATCCATCCGCAGGATAGAATAAAAATATTGGATCAAATTCAAAAAGCTGTCGAACAAAGAAAAACATTTCAGCTGGTTTATAGAATCAAGACAGCTTCAGGTTATGAAAAGTGGGTCTGGGAAGAAGGTATCGGGATATTCAGCGAAAGAGAGGATGAATTAATTGCGCTGGAAGGATTTATTACAGATATAACCGAACAAAAAATTGTTGAAGACCAGCTCCAACTTCAAAGTAACGCTTTAGAAGCAGCCGCTAACGGAATTGTGATAACTGATAATAATGCGAACCTGATATGGGCAAACAGTGCTTTCTGGAAGTTAACGGGATATTCTCTGTCTGATTATTCCGAAGGCAAAATTCATGTTTTCAAATCCAATCAACATGATATCTCATATTTCGAAAACATGTGGGATACTATTAAAAGCGGTGACCTCTGGCGCGGAGAAATGATTAACAAAAAGAAGGACGGGTCAATTTACTTCGAAGAAATGACCATTACGCCGATACGAAATTCAGAAAATAAAATAATATACTATGTTGCGATAAAGCAGGATATCACCGAAAGAAAAAAATCTGAAGAAGCCCTGCGTGAAAACGAATTTCGATTCAGAGGTTTGTACGAAAATGCAACTGTGGGTATTTTCAGAACTTCCCTTGCCGGTAAAATACTAATGGCAAATCCTGCCCTCTTAAAAATTATTGGCTTTGACTCGTTGGAAGATGTTTCAAAAATTGAGGCTAAAGATGCTTATACCGATCCTAACACCAGAATGGTGTTCACAAAAGAACTGAACACAAAAAACAAAGTAGTTGGTTTTGAATCTAAATGGAAAAAGAAAGATGGAACTATAATTTACGTTCGCGAAAGTGCACGGTTGGTAAAAGACCAGGACGATAAACCTCTTTATTACGAAGGCACGGTTGAAGATATAACTGATAAAAAGATTGCAGAAGAACAGCTTATTGGCGCTAAGGAACGCGCAGAACAATCGGACCGTCTGAAATCCGAATTCCTTGCACAGATGTCGCATGAAATAAGAACACCGTTGAATGTAATACTCAGTTTTACAAGCATGATGAAAGACGAACTTCAGGATCAGGTTGATGAAGATTTGAAAAAGGGATTTGATGTTATTGACGAAGAAGGAAAACGAATTATGAGAACCATTGAGCTTATCATAAACATGTCGGAGCTTCAAACCGGTTCTTATAATTTCAAGGAAAAGGAATTCGATCTTTTCAAACATGTAATCAAAAAGCAATACGAGAATTATCTGCCATTTACAAAACAGAAAAAAATTGCCTTCGAATTACTAAATAATGTTGAGCAATCGACTGTAACTGCTGACGAGTATTCGATAAATCAAATTTTTTATCATCTTATTGATAATGCTATAAAATATACTCAAACCGGGAAAGTTGAAGTCAGTATCAATTGTGATCCAAGAAATAATTTGTATGTTGATGTAGCCGATACCGGAATCGGTATTTCGGAAGAATATATGAAAATGCTCTTCACACCTTTTACAAGAGAGGAGAAGGGTTATACTCGTAATTTTGAAGGAAACGGACTAGGACTTGCCCTTGTAAAGAAATACTGCGAATTAAATAATGCAGAGATAAAAGTAACCAGCCGAAAAGGAAAAGGATCTTTATTTAGAGTAACCTTCCACAAAAAACAAAATTAGAAATGGAATTAAGAATTTATCCTCTTACAAAAAGTAGATGGAAAGATTTCGAAAAACTTTTTGGTGAAAGAGGAGCATGCGGCGGATGCTGGTGTATGTGGTGGCGTTTAAATAGATCTGATTTTAATAAGAGTAAGGGTTCCGGTAATAAGAAAAAAATGAAAACGCTGGTTAATGATGGCATTGTGCCGGGTGTTCTTGTTTATTATCACAATAAAATTATCGGCTGGTGCTCGGTTGCACCGCGTGAGCAATTCTCTGTTCTGGAAAACTCCAGGATTCTGAAAAAAATTGATGAAGAAAAAGTCTGGTCTATTGTCTGCTTCTTTGTTGATAGAAAATATAGGGGACTTGGTATTTCGGTGGAGGTTATTAAAAGTGTTGTTGAATATTTAATGAAAAAGAAAGTTAAAATCATTGAGGGTTATCCTGTAGAACCTAAAAAAGATGATTTGCCTACTGTTTTTGCATGGACCGGTTTTGCTTCAGCATTCCGTAAAGCTGGATTTATTGAATGCGCACGGCGTTCGGAGACAAGACCAATAATGAGGTATTTTATTCAACCATAATGGACTTGAAATGAAAACTAAACTTTTTATCATTTTGATTCTTTTTTTAATTTCATCCGCATTGATTGCCCAGGATGATGTTGCCTCTTCCACACTTCTTAATTTGGGCGATAGACTGCCTTCTTTTAATGTTCCTTCCCTTAGCGGTGGAACATATTCGTCGAATGAACTGAAAGGGAAGGTGATCCTGATAAATTTCTGGGCTACATGGTGTCCACCTTGCAGAGCAGAATTTCCGTTATTACAAAAAGATATTTATGATACGATAAAGGAGAGTAATTTCAGGGTAATGGCAATCTCGCGGGGTGAAGAAATCGATACTGTCAAAAATTTTATTGATAAATATAAATACACATTCCCGGTTTACTTAGATAAAGAGGCAAAAGTATATAACCTGTTTGCGAATAAATATATTCCCAGAAATTTTGTGATCGGAAAAGACGGAATAGTTAAGTGGGCATCAACAGGTTTCAAAAAAGACGAATTCTATGAAATGGTTAATTTGATTAAGAAGGAGTTAAAAAAGTAGGGATTGTTAATCCATCATAATAAAAAACGCACTTTAGATTTTTTTGATATTGATTACTCTTTCGCAATTATATAGTTAAAAAGTTTGCTGTTATCTGTTTTTATATACTCTTTTTCAATTAATCTGTTTGCTGCTTCTGCTATTATATATTTATAAATCCAGAATGACCATTCACGAAAACTTGTTTCCTCTTTATAGACCGATTGCAAATAATGTTTAACAAGCTGGGGACGTTGATTATCAAGGTAGCGAATCAAATCATTTGTTATAATTTCCGCAATCTCAAAAAGTGTTTTATTCTCATCCTTTGTTATTCTTGCCAACGATAATCTATTGCTTTTTACTATCCCGTATTTTGTAAATGCATCGGCATAATCCGGAGGCGCTGAATGAATTAAACCCTTAATGGATTTAACCAGATTATCAATAAGGTGCTTTTTGAAAGTCGTGCTGTCTTCGTTTTCACTCATTCCAAAATCAGAAATCAGTTTGTCTCGTGAAATATCTGCAAAATTATCTTCAGTCCAGACATCACCGAATGTACATAAGTAATAATCTTCGTATTCGATACACCAGTTACCCAAAAGAGAAAATTGTTTTGATGGTTCCTCATTGCTCCTTTGGTTTATTAATAAATAATACCGTTCTCCACTCCTTTGTGGCGGTTTGGCTCTTAAAAATTTTTCTTCAATATTCTTAATCTGCCACTTATCCAACAGTGCATTATATAAAATGAACATTGCGGCATCTTCAAAAGATTCTTTTGCAAAACCGGGCATTAGCTTATGTGAGTCTCTAATTATTTTATAGCGGTCAATTATAATCTCAGCTACCTTACTTCCGAACTCACCGGTAAAACTTCTAATCTCCTTTTCATTTTCTGAATTAACAACCATGCATGCCGGGATAAACTTTCCGTCGTTTGATTTCTTTACCAACCCTTCGCCGTAAAGTGTGTTGATAATTAAACCATAATCGTCATTGTTCATTTTGAAGTGATCTATAATTTCTTCGGTTTCAACCTTATTATGGAGAAGTAAAATTATTTCCTTTAGATTTCTTTGATTAAGATCAAGAATGGATGATTTTACTTCTTGCGGATAGATTACTATACCGGATTCAGCTTTTAACATATCGGAAGTATCATCTTTGGATGTGCATGATAATAAAACTAACAAAAGTGATAAAACACTAAATAGCTTTTTCATATTAGCAATCAAATAAGTTGTATAATTTAATTTTTTATTCCAATTAACAGGTTAGAACCGAAGCTTGTATTTTTACGCTCGATTCTAGAAATACCGGAACTCTTAAACCATTCCCTGATTTCTTCTTCCGTATATGTATCTCCGCGTTCAGTGCCGACAAGCATATTTAATGCAAACAGAGTTCCGCTCAATGGTTCTGTTCTATCATCCTTCATAATAAAATCACGGATGATTATTTGACCTCCGTTGTTCAGTGTATTTGCACACTTAGCAATTAGTTGCTTGTTCTGCTCATAACTATTGATATGAACAATAGCAGAGAGTAACATCAAATCGTATCCGGTACCGAAAGAATCAGCCAGATAATCTCCTTCGATGAATTCAACATTGTTAAGCATATTAGATTGTTCAGCGTATTTTTTTGTTAAAGGTATTATATCCGGCAAATCAAATATTACACCTTTCATACCGGGATTCTTCGACATAAACTCATAAGTAAAGGCACCAGACCCAGCGCCAATATCCAGCATCTTTTTTACATTAGATAAATCGAGCATCAGCGAAATTATTTTAGCTTCGTGTTGGGCACGGTAGTGCATAGCTGAGATAAAATTTTCCCGCCAGATTTCCTTTTTATAATTATTTTTTTTATAAATGGAAGTACCTTCTTTAACGGCATCCGTTAATGTACTCCACGAATCCCACAAATGATTTGTGTGGTGAAGGCTGCCCATATATTCCGGCTTACCCTTTATAAAGTATTTTTTTGAAGATTCCGTGTTATAAAACTTACCATGAAGTTTTTTCAGAAAGCCCAGGGCAACTAGAGCATTCATAAACCGGTCGGTAGCCCTTTCATCCGTTCCCAGTATTCGTGCAACATCAGCCGGCAGCATCAAATGGTTATCAATCACACTGAATAAATCCAGTTCAATGGCCGTAAGAAGAACTCTGCTCTGCTGAAATGAATTAGCAAAATTACGAATGCTTTCCGGTGTTAATATTTCATTGCCCTGCATTTCAAATCCATTAAATAGTGCAAAACAAAAATAATATTTGATACTTGTTAATGCAGATATTTTTTTCAAATCATTCTCTTGGATTCTATTGATAGGGAGCAGAAATAAATTTAAAGTTTACCCTGCTTATAGAGGAACTGAGTTCTTAGTCTTAGCATTTGCCTTTCTATTATAAGATCGGCAAGCTTTTCTGTTACTGTTGTCTTGTCTTTTGAATGCAGAATTTCCTGAACCTTTGATTCGCTGACATCAATACGATATAAGCTGTTTAAAAAACGCTCGTAGTCTCTTGACATTAATTCGTTGATCCTTTTCACTAAAAATTCTTTTATTAATGCAAGGTTTGCGGCAACCGGAAGAGAGGATCCTTCAAGTGAAAAATCTTTGGAGAGTTTTGCAATAAGAGCCGTGTAAAGTTCTTTTTCGTCCATTTTCAAAATTATTAGGGACAGGGAGCTACCCTGTCCCTGCAAAATAATTTAATACTTATACTTTATCCACTTAACGACTTCGGACCATTTAGGTTTTTTTCCTGTTCGTAAAATTCCAACACGATAAATTTTTCCGGCTAATGGAAAGATAGCCAACAAAGTAAGAATACTTATTGCAAGAGATAATGCAAGCTGGAATAAAGGAACTTCGGCTATCGTCATACGTGCCGGCATCACAATAATATTTGCAAACGGAATAAACGAAGAAATCTTGGCAATGGCGCTATTAGGATTTTCGATCATTGAGAAGGCAATAAAAAATGGAATAATTATTAGAAGCATTATAGGCCATAATCCTGATTGTGCATCCTGCGGATTATCGAAAATTGCACCAACGGTTGCAAACAATCCGAGGAAGATTACCAGACCCAAAAAGAAGTTGAGTAAAAAATAAACAACCTGCAATAATGTAATACTTATTGTAATTTCAGGCGGAAGCATAATCCACGTTGTTGATGTAACCATTATAACCGGTATAAGCCAGATTGACATCTGCAATAATCCTGTTGCTCCAGAACCCAAAATTTTACCGATCATAAGTTCTTTAGCACTTACAGAAGATAAAATTACTTCAACTATTCTACTTGACTTCTCTTCAATAACAGACTGCAAAATCATCTGTCCCATCATAATCAAACTTATATAGAGCAGAAAAGTAAAAAGATAGGTTAGAACCAGACTACCGTAACCTTCCTCTTCATACCCCTCTTCCTTTGTTACTTTAAAACCTGTAAAATCAAGACCCTGCCTTGCAAAATTTAATTCCTCCATAGAGAGAGAGCGATTGCTGAAATAAGTATCAATCAATACTTTGTTAATTGGTCTGCCTAACATTTCCGACAGGCGCCGGTTTTGAGGTGTTTTTGAATAGTATTCTAACTTCTTGTCTTTCAATGCAGAGTCCGGGATATAGAGCACGCCTGTTATCTTCTCATCAAGGACTTCCTGCTTTTTACTGTTTAAAAAATCTTTAAACTCCTCTTTATTCATTGTGCCGAACAAAAGAATAAGACTTGAATCTTTTACTGATTCAGTACTGCTTAATTCACTTTCCAATTTGTAAGTTAGATCTGCTGATTCCGATACCACTGTAACGTTAAACTTTGTAGATCCTTCGTTCATCAAAAGTACCTGAATACCAATCAAACCGAACATAAATACGGGAAGCAGAATTGTCATTAAAATAAATCCTTTAGAAATAACTCTTTCTTTAACCTCTCTTTTAAATACCGCGATCACCCTGTTATTAAACATTTCGCACCTCCTTTAATTCAAGTCCGTCGGTTCCGGCAAACTCAATAAATATTTCCTGCAGTGATATATCGTTGGCATCAAACTTTTTAATAATTATACCTCTATCGACAAGCATTTTTAATAAATTCTGCGCCTGCTCCGGTTCTTTAACTCTGATACCGGTTGTATTACCGAAATTTTCAACCTTTTCAATCATCGGATGACCTTTTAAAAAGGAGATGTCCCCTTCATAATTTAAGCTGACATTCTTCTGCGCATACTTTGCTTTAATCTCGCTCAGTTTCCCTTTCAAAATAATTTTTCCCCGATCAATCATGGCAAGATGGTCGCAAAGTTTTTCGGCAAATTCCATCAGGTGAGTAGAAAAGATAATTACCTTGCCTCTTTCTTTCATTTCAAGGATAATATCTTTTAACAGATTTGTGTTTACCGGATCGAGTCCGGCGAAGGGTTCATCAAGAATAACAAAATCGGGATCGTGAAGAACAGTTGCAATAAATTGAAGTTTCTGTTGATTTCCTTTTGAAAGATCTTCAACTTTCGAAAGCCGGCGGTCGTAAAGTTCAAATCTTTTTAAGTATTCATTGGCCTTCTTATGAATTTCTCTTCCGCTCTTCCCCTTAATTTCAGCAAAGTAATATAAAGTATCTAGCACTTTCATTTTTTTGTAAAGGCCGCGTTCTTCGGGAAGGTAACCAACCCTGTTTTTAAAATCCTGACCGACTTTAACGCCGCGCAGATTAACTTCGCCTTCGTCGGGAAGGTAGATTCCCATCATCATTCTAATTGTAGTTGTTTTACCAGCGCCGTTTCTACCGATCAGTCCGAATATCGAACCTTCCGGTACTTCAAACGAAGCCTGGTTAACCGCCACCAATGATCCAAAACGTTTTGTTAGATTTTTTACTTCAAGTGCTTGCATTTAACTCCCCTAAATAGTGACCTCATTTTGACGTGCAATATAATGAAAGTGATGCAAAATTAAATTTAAAGATGATGAAAACATATAAAGAAAAGGTGAAAATTTACTTCTTCTTATGATAATTTACGCATCCAGAATTTTAATTGTTTATCAACTTCTTTCGGTGAAGTGCTGCCATCAGATAATCTATTATTGATGCTCGATTTAGCGGTGAGAAAATTATAAAGATTTTTTTCGAATTTGGGAGAGATTTTTTTGTAGTCAGCAAGTAATATTTCATTCAATTTTTTTTTCTTTGAAACGGCAAGAGCGACAACTTTTCCCACATTATTATGTGCTTCCCTAAACGGAATCTCTTTTCGAACTAAATAATCGACAAGTTCAGTTGAAAGTGATAGATCGCCATCAAGTTCTTTTTCGAAACGGTCTTTTCTGAAACTTGTATGTTTCAACAATCCCGCCATAATTTCCAGGCAATCTTTTGTTGTGTTGACTGCTTCGGTAAGATGAAATTTATCTTCCTGCATATCACGGTTATATGCAAGCGGAAGTGATTTCATTACTGTTAATATTCCTATTAAAGTGCCATAGACCCGTCCGGTTTTTCCTCGTACAAGTTCTGCAATGTCGGGATTTTTTTTCTGCGGCATAAGACTGCTTCCGGTTGCAAATGAATCGTCGAATTGAGCGAATGCAAATTCCTGTGAGCTCCATAGAACTAATTCTTCGGCTAATCGACTTAAATTCACCATTATAATTGCACATGTACTTATAAATTCTATAACAATATCCCTGCTGCTAACCGCATCAAGTGAGTTTTCAACAATGCCCTTCATGCCGAGAAGCTTAGCAGTGTAGTTGCGATCGATCGGCAAAGTAGTACCTGAGAGAGCGGCTGCACCAAGAGGTGATTTATCGGCACGCTTTAAGCAGTCGTTAAGCCGCTCAACATCTCTCCCCAACATCGAAATATATGCAAGCAAGTGATGTGCAAAGAGTATCGGCTGAGCTCTCTGCAAATGTGTGTAGCCGGGCACTATCGTACTTTTATGTTTTGAAGAAATTTTTAATAACGTTTTCTGCAAACCAATTAATGTCTTTATCAAAGTAGTAATTTCTTTTTTCAAATAAAGCCGCTCATCGAGAGCAACCTGATCGTTACGGCTCCGTGCGGTGTGTAATTTCTTTCCGATAGCTCCGATTTTTTTTGTTATCTGCTCTTCTATAAATGAATGGATATCTTCGTTGCGCCAATCATATTTTAGTTTACCTGACAATATTTCTTTTCTGATCGATTCAAGCGCACTAATTATTTTTTTACCTTCTGCATATGAAATTATTTTCTGCTTCATGAGCATCTTTACATGTGCAATACTGCCAACAATATCTTCATTGTAAAGTTTTCCGTCAATATCAATCGATGATGAAAATTTCAAAGCCTTTTCATCAAGCGACTTTTTGAATCTGCTGTTCCACGTCGGCAACTCGTATCTCCCTTATTCTCTTTATTTCAGTGTCTCTGCGTAAAAATATTTACCGCGGAGACGCAGAGTTAAATTAAGCAACTGCGCTCTTACTTTCGTTTTTTACTTTTTGTGTTACACGGTTATAAGTTTTCAACGGCAAACCATAAATTTTAATAAATCCTTCAGAAGCTTTATGGTCAAATTGGTCTTCTGCAGTGTAAGTTGCAAGTGCCGGATCATATAAAGAATAAGGAGATGTTCTTCCGAGGACGCGCAGTGTTCCTTTATAAAGTTTAACTTTCACCAGCCCTGTAACCCGCTCCTGGGTCTTATCCACAAATGCGGAGAGAGCTTCTCTCAAAGGAGAGAACCAGAGTCCATTGTAAATCAGGTTGGAAAATTCATGAGCTACAAGTGATTTATAATGCATTACAGATTTTTCAAGTGTCAATCGTTCCAATTCTTTATGTGCAAAGTGAAGTATTGTTGCTGCCGGAGCTTCATAAACCTCTCTCGATTTAATTCCTACCAGTCTATTTTCTATAAGGTCTATTCTGCCAATAGCATTCTTGGCGCCGATAACGTTAAGAAATTTTACAAGTGATATATTTTCCATTACCTGTCCGTTTACTGCAACCGGGATTCCCTCTTCAAATTCAATTGCAACTTCATCGGATTCGTGATTCGCATTCTCTGGTGAAGTTGTTGATTGAAAAGCATCTTCAGGAGGAGCGACCATCGGATCTTCAAGAACACCACATTCAATACTTGTTCCCCAGATATTCTCATCTATCGAATAGGGATTTTCTTTTGTTGCAGTGACAGGAATATTATTCATCTTTGCATAGTCAATCTCTTCCTCACGCGACTTAAATTCCCACTCTCTCAGCGGTGCAATAATTTTCAGATCGGGCGCAAGTGCACCGACCGAAACTTCAAATCGTACCTGGTCATTCCCCTTACCTGTACATCCGTGCGATACCATATTAGCACCTTCTTTCAATGCGACATCAACTAATGCTTTTGCAAGCAGGGGTCTTCCAATTGATGTAGCCATCGGGTAAGCATCTTCATACATTGCTCCGGCTTTTAATGAAGGATAAACATATTCTTCAATAAACTCTTTTCGTAAATCCTGAATATAAACTTTGGATGCGCCGGATTTTAGTGCCTTCTCTTTTAATCCGGTTAATTCCTTGGTCTGACCGAGATCGCCGGTGAAGGTAATGATCTCAGCATCAAAATGATTTTTCAACCAGTGAACCATAACGGATGTATCCAATCCGCCCGAATACGCTACAACAATTTTGTTCTTGTTCATTTTAAGTTATTCCTAAAGTTGTTTTTAATTGTTCTATTATTGTTTTCATCTTCTTTATCGAACGCGGGATAATAAGGATTGTATCATCACCGGCAATTGTACCAAGAATTTCGGTTTGCTTCTGACTATCAATAAAGACTGCAACTCCCTGGGCTCTACCGGTAAATGTTCGAATAACTATTAACTGTTCATTATTATCAATAGATATTACTTCTTCAGAAATGCGGCTTTTGATTAACGATTGCGTCCCCGATTCACCAACTTTATAAACCGTTCCTTTCGGCGTCGGGACTCTAACAATTCCAAGATCATTCAAATCTCTTGATAATGTTGCTTGTGTAACTCTAATTCCATTCTGTTTCAAAAGTCTTACAAGCTGAGTCTGGTTATAAACTTCCTGAGAAGTAATTATTGATTTAATAAGCGAATGACGCTTGCTGATATCTTCTAATTTTTTGCTCATATCAAATCCTCTTTAGTGTTATTTCGAACCTAATACCTAATCCCTTTCATTTCAAGTCTCTTAGTTTTTAATCGCCGACTATCTCGGTCCCAACTCCCTCTTCAGTAAATATTTCAAGCAGAAGTGCATGTTCAATTCTTCCGTCAACTATGTGCACTTTATTCACCCCGGCGTTCAATGCATTTAAGGCAGACTCTACTTTGGGAATCATCCCGCCGTTAATAATTCCCTTTTCAATGAAATCCAAAATTTCCATCTCTGTAAGATGTGAAGCCAATTCATCATTAATCTTTACACCCTCGGTATCACTCATATAAACAAGCTTAGCCGCATCAATTGCACCGGCGATAGAACCGGCAGCAAGATCAGCGTTTACATTATAAACATTTCCAAATTTGTCAACACCCATTGGTGCAATCACGGGCATATAGCCGTCCTTCAGTAAGTTTTTTATCAATGATTCATTTACATCAATTACTTCGCCTACTAATCCGAGATCTTCCTTTTCATATTTTTTCACCTTTATAAGATCGACATCAATTCCGCTAATTCCGATTGCTCTTCCGCCATGAATGTTTATTCTTCTCACAATATCTTTATTAATTAAACCGGCAAGGACCATTTGTACAACTTCAAGAGTTTCTTCATCTGTAAATCTTTGCCCATTAACAAAACTCGTTTTTATGTTCAGTCTGTTTGATAAAGAAGTGATTTCTTTTCCTCCGCCATGGACAACTACAATGTTGATCCCGATTTTACGAAGCAGCGTTACATCCTTTGCAATCATTGATTTAAGCGATTCCTCTTCCATTACAGCGCCGCCGTATTTTATTACGAACGTTTTCCCTTCAAACTGCTGAATGTAAGGGAGCGCTTCTATCAGAATATCTTCTTTTTTGAATGTGGCCGTTGTCAAGATCGGTAGCTCCCGTTAATCTTCACATATTCTTCAGAGAAATCACATGTCCAGCAATTAGCCGATTCATTTCCTTCATTTAATTTTATCACAAGTTCAATCTGATTTCCTTTTAAAGTCTGATTCGCAACAGCATTCGGTAAAGCAACAATAAAATTCTTCTGTAATATTTGAGTGCCGTTAATAAATATTTCGAACTTAGCCGGATCGAATTCAATACCGGAGTAACCGACAGCGGCAATTATTCTTCCCCAGTTTGCGTCTTCGCCATGAATAGCGGTTTTAACCAATGGCGAGAGAGCAATTGTTTTTGCAGCTTTACCTGCATCTTCATCGGTTAGTGCCCCTTCAACTTTTATTTCGATCAATTTTGTAGCACCTTCACCGTCGCGTACAATATCGACGGCTAATTTTTTAAGCAGTTGGAAAAGTTCTGCTTCGAATGTTTTGTATGACACACTCCCCTTAGTTATTACAACACCCGAAGCAGCATTTGAAAGCATAAGAACCATATCATTTGTACTTGTATCGCCATCAACAATTATTCTATTGAAAGTTTTATCGGTAGTTTTTTTAAGTAAGGATTGCAAAGTATCTCTTTCAATCGCGGCATCTGTAGTAATAAAACCAAGCATTGTTGCCATGTTAGGATGAATCATTCCCGATCCTTTAGCAATACCGCTAATTGTAACTTCTTTGCCGTCTATTATGAATGAAGCTGATTCTGCTTTGTAAAATGTATCCGTAGTCATTATTGCTTCTGCGGCATCTTTTTCATCACCCTGGATCAGATTAGATTTAATCATATTAATTCCATTCAGAATTTTTTCCATTGGAAGTGGTTCGCCTATTACTCCGGTCGATGCAACAAGGACTTCTTCCTTCTTTATCCTGAGAATATCAGCGGTCTGTTCCGCCATAATCTCAGAATCAAAATAACCGCGATCGCCTGTGCATGCATTCGCATTTCCACTATTAACAATTATTGCGTGAAAAGTTTCGCTTTCCGATAGATGTTTTTTACTAATTAATACAGGTGCTGCCTGAACTTTATTCAACGTAAAAACTCCTGCTGCAGTAGCCGGATAATCCGAAACAATTAGTGCCAGATCCTTTTTATACTTTTTTACGCCGCAATGAATACCGGCAGATCTATAACCCAACGGCAATTTTGTCTTCATACTAATTATATTTGCTGCAGGTGCTTCTTTGAACATTTTAATAATCCTTCTTGTTGATCTAATCCAAACATTATATTCATGTTTTGAACCGCCTGTCCGGCAGCTCCTTTAATTAAATTATCTATAGTAGAAAGAATTGTTATGATACCATTGTTAATTGAAAAACCGATATCGCAGAAGTTGGTGTATGTTACGTTTTTTATTTCCGGTATCAGCGGATGAATTATTCTGACAAACGGTGTATTTGAATAATATTTGTTAAATATTTCCATGCATAATATTGCATCTGCATTTTTATCAACTTTCACTTGAATTGTCGTATATATTCCTCTTGTTATCGGAAGCAGATGCGGGACAAATGAAAATGTCGGTTCAATTCCGCTGAACAATTCAAGATACTTTTTTATTTCCGGCATGTGCTGGTGGCTACCTACTTTATAAGCTCGCACACTCTCATTTACTTCCGAGAAGATCATATTTTCTGCTGCAGATTTACCTGCACCCGATGTACCGCTATATGAGATAATACTTATAAAGCTATGATCAACAACACCCTCTTTTATCAATGGAATTAAAGGGAGTAGAACGCTTGTAGGATAACAGCCGGGATTAGCTACAATAGCTGCATTAGCAATTTCGCTTTCGTTCCACTCACTTAAACCATAAACTGCTTTATTTAATAGCTCCGGTGCACTGTGATCATGTTTATAGTATTTATTATAATCAGTGATTTTGCTAAGTCTAAAATCACCGCCTAAATCAATTACTTTTATTCCACTTTCGTAGGCAGCTTTAACATATTGAATTGCCTGACCGGATGGAAGAGCAATAAATAAAAGATTCGTATCATTTATATCAGATTCATTGAAAAGTTCTATCTCTTTAGATATCATTCCTCTTAAGGAAGGATGGACTTCTTCAATTCTATTGCCGGCCGATCTGCTGCCGTATAAATGCTTTATCTCGACTTCCGGATGGTTGATAAGTATTTTTATCAACTCCAGACCGGAATAACCCGCCGCACCGACTATACTGACCTTTATCATACCAAGCTTCATTTTTTGAGGGCATAATTATACAATAATATGCATAATTATGCAAGTTAATTTTTAGAGGGTAATAAAAAAACCCGACAATAGCCGGGTTTTATAGTTAAACAACATGCGTTCTTCGGGGAGTTTTATTCTATCTTTTTCCCAGGTAATTCTCTACCCCCTTGAAATAATGTAAGTCCGGTGCCTTTGCCCTCGGCATCCTTGCTAAATTTTATTTTAGCTTCGACAACTTTTAGATAAAAAGTATCGTCAGATTCAGCAAAGATTTCAAACTTAGGCTGCCCGGTTGCTTGAGCGAAGACTTGTTCACCGTCAACTGTTATAGTAATTATGAAACTGGGGGCTATCTCATACTTACCGGTATACAGCTCCAATATTTCTTTGCTTGCCTTTATTTCGGCTGGCTCTTCAACTTTTACACCCATTTCCTGTAAATACTTTATTGCACCTGCATTCCGGGGATTTAACACCAAAGATTTTTTATAATAGACAATAGCAGAATCTTTTACTCCTTTCTTTGCCCATGCTTCTCCATAGCTATCGTAAACATTAGCAGATTTTGAAAATTGATTAATATTCATTTTGAAAACCGCGAGCGCTTCATCATACATCTTTTTATTCAGCAATTCGTATCCTAAATTATTCATCTCGTTTTCTGCTAATCTAAAATTCTCTGAATCATTTTTTAATTCGTTAAACGCTTTGCCAGCTTCGCTGATCCCGTCTTCCAGTATTATTTTATTTATATACTCCGCCAATGATTGTTTCGGATTGACCGTTTCTTTACCATAAAGAATCTTCAATATCTGCTGGGTTATTTCATTTAACGGAGCACCGCCGGTATTACTGAACAGAGCAACGAACTGTCCTTTCTGAGGTAAATAATAACCGATAGTATTAAATCCATTGATTCCCCCACCGTGTGTTATCACTTTAAGTGAGTCTTTTCCATTAAAATATTTATCCACAGCCCAACCATATCCGTATTGCGCATTACCGAACGCTTTGATGTAACCCGTAAACATTGTATCCCACGATTTCCTTTCAAGTATTTTCTCTGAATAAAATGATCTATTCCAAATCAAGAGATCTTCAACTGTTGAATAGAGCGAACCTGCAGCATAGGGAAGCGACATATCTATAAATGAAGCGTTCCGGTAACCAGAAAATGTTTTCTCATATCCGGCTGCACGATTTGGAAGAATATCAGCACTCCAATCGTAACCGGAATTATCCATTCCGAGAGGAACAAATATTTTTTCTTTTACCAGTTCATCATATTGCTTTCCTGAAACTTTTTCTAAAATTGCACCGAGAATAAAATATCCCGAGTTATTATAAACGAATTGTGAACCGGGTTCAAATTCCAGAGTTCCGCTGCAATATTCTTTTACAAAATCATCCGGTTCATAAAATGTTCTGCTCTTCTTGGATAAGAAATCAGGAAGATTGGTATAACTGGGTATCCCGGAAGTGTGTGTTAAAAGATGATGTATTGTAATTTTATCCCCTGTATCCTTGCTGTAATAAGGTAAATAATCGGTCAGTTTACCATCGAGTTTTATTTTCCCGTTTTCTACTAGCTGCATAATAAGTGTAGCAGTAAATTGTTTTGTGATAGATCCGAGACGAAATTTGGTGTCCGGCTTATTTGGAATTTTCCATTCCATGTTAGCAAAACCGTAGCCCTTTTTAAAAATCGTTTCATTATTATCGGCGACCAGCGCACTGCCGTTAAAAAGCCGGAACTCCTGGTATTTTGTAATTAGCTGATCGATTTTTTCTGAAGTAGTCTGTGCAGAGAGATTAATTGTAAAAAGTATAAAAACTAGTATTCCAAGCTTTTTCATTACATGTTCCTCTATATTTATAGCTATTTAGATAGTTGAATAGGAATAAAAGTTACACAATTATTACATCGCGCGATAATGAAGTTATCATGAAAATTAGTTGTCTGGTGTATACTCTAAAATATCCCCGGGTTGACAATCGAGCACTTTACAAATTGCATCGAGAGTCGAGAACCGAATTGCGCGTGCTTTCTCTGTCTTCAGTACCGAAAGATTTGCCATTGTGATATTCACTTTTTCCGCTAATTCGGTTAAGCTCATTTTTCGTTTTGCCATCATTACGTCAAGGTTTACTCTTATCATATCATCTCCTCACACAGTTAAATCGTTTTCTTCTTTAATTACTGCGCTCATTCTGAAAATTGAAGCAAGGATTAAAAAAACTATACCGGCAAAAAGAAGTGCGAAGTTAACATCGCTAAAAGAGAACTTGTAGGTTTGACGAATCGAGTTGACCCATTCTGTTCTTGCTACTGAATTATTGATCCAATAAAAAATTAGTAACCGAACAATTTCTCCTAAAAGTAAATAAACCCCTATAAATTTGAGACGTTCTGAATTTTCTTTTGAAAAACCATTACCCATTAGAGCGCTTCTAAATAGCTCTCTCAAGTTGTAGAGGATAATTATTAAGAAGGCAGAAACAATCAAGAAAAAGAATGAAAGACCTAGTATAGGTTCTGGATTATCTTCATGAGCGAAATATCTTATTGGTATTAAGAATTCAGGATAAAATGTAAATCTACCATATCTTAATGATTCGCTACCGCGAAAATCCACCGGCATCTTACTAAAATCCAGCATATATAATTGTTCTATTACTTTTATAGTTTGGGGAGATGCGTGGAATAATGCCCGCGCGACTTCTTTCTCAACTGCTTCTTTTGTTATTGAATCAATCCTTCTAACTTCTACAAACTGTGAGTTAAATCTATAAGTGTAATTATTCATTTCAATCGAAACAACTGGTAGCCTAATATTTATTAGGCCGAATACAGAAAGATTGTATGATATAACTATAAGAATTATTAGAATTGCTGCAGATAGTGCACCGAACCATAATATGTCAATAAGTGTTTTTAATATTTTTTTCGATCCATATTTATTTTTCATTTCCCACCTCACACGGTTAAATCGTTTTCTTCTTTGAGTTTTGCTGCATAAATAATTATCTCACCCATTACAAATATGAAAAGTCCTATAATTAAATAAGGGCTAAATACAATTGAGATTAGCCAAGATAGTTTCGTAAGGATATTAACGGCAACAGATAGATTTGAAATTACATCCGATGAGTTTGTAATCTTTGAAATATGATACACTACTGTAAGTAACAAAATAGCTTTTCCAACATATTTAAGATGATTTCCGTTTTCTTCTATGAACGGATTATTTTCAAACACATTTTTAATAAAAACAGTTAGTTTTTTCAGAATCATGTAAATACAGTAAAGTATAATTACATCAACTATAATTAAGTAAATACATAATAAAACTTTTTCCGAATGCGACACTTGCTCGCTAACACTCAGCAAATTGAAAAAATCCAACTTACTTAATTTCATTTCGCCTATACTCAGCAATGAAATTACAGCTGGAGCAATATAAAATAGGATCACAATTGGAAATAGTTTCAAAAACAAATCAAGATATGCATAAACTGTTTTGACTGTCCAGTTTTCTTTGAATGATTTCATTTTATCCCCTCCGTGAAATGAATTATTATTCATTTGATTTCCGGAGGCAACATAAAAAAAGATTTTCCTTTTGTCAAGATATTTTTATTGTTTACCAATAAATAATTTCCGTTAATAGGGAAATGTTGAAAACCGGGATTGATTTGTCTAATTTGCTTTTGGAAATCTATTTTATAGGTGATTTATGAAGAAATCGATCCTCATAATACTAATCGGCAACAGAAAAGATTCTGCAGTTAAAGTCCAGCAGATACTTACAGGCTGGGGATGTACGATCAAAACACGGTTAGGTCTTCATGACGGTGTTCTCGATAACTGCTCGGACTCCGGATTATTGATTCTTGAAATTTGCGGTACCGATGAACAGAATCATGAACTGGCAAGAAAAATATCTGTGCTTCCGGGCGTCTCTTCCAAATTAGTTGAATTGGAAGTTGCTGGTTAAGGAATTGACATTAATTGAACACGGATGATCTTTCGACAATCCTTCGACCAGCTCAGGATTTGCTCAGGATCATACACGGATTGAACAGATATCCGCGGATTTTCAAATTATTACTTTCGTGGCTTTTCAGTAATTTCTTTGAGAACGCGATAGAGTTCATTCGCTCTTTCAGAACTTATAAGAAGATTCTTTCCGCTCTTAAGATGAATGTGGACGCCGACTTTCCCTTTCATAATATAACCCGTTGTTTTCCATCTGATCGAGTAACGCAATCCCCATCCGCCGAAATCGATGATCGGGTTGAACTCTTTTTTTTCAAATGTGGAGATATCACTAACGAGAATTTCTCTTTTCATGATCGGATAAAAACGGATAAAGATTTTTTCGCTATCCACTTTTACCGTAAGCGTCATAACATAAAAAAGCCAGATAAGAAAGATCATTAACGGAATAACAATGAATGACAAAATAATCAGCCATGTATCGGAGAGAGGATCTGAACCGACCGGCTTTTTCCAGACCAACTGGCTATAGAGCGAATAGCATTGAAACAGAATAAAAGCAGTACAAACCGGTGTAATTAAGAACAGATTCCATTTCTGGTTGAATCTTTCCTCTTCAAAAAATAATGGTTTTTCGTTTTTCATTTTATTCACATATTGTTTCGAATGTACGTTTTAGGATTCGTTAACTCTCTTAGTGCGTCGTTTGCAATCCACCGCGCAGATTTTGAATCAACTGTTTTAATCTCTTCTGCAAGTTTAATAGCATGTTCTCTAAGGAATGAACTCCGCTTACCAATTTGTCTTAGCGACCAGTTTACAGATTTCTTAACAAAATTTCTTTCGTCGGTTGAATATTTCCTAATTAGCGGAAAGAACTGAAGAAATTCCTCATCGCTTCTCTTTTTATCGTGAACGGTGAGGTAGGCAATCATCGAAAATGCGGTCCGGCGCACAAATTCTTTATTACTTTTTGCCCACTTTAAAATCATATCATAAGCATGATCGGTTTTACGGAATAGATTTGAACACGAGCCGTCAACAATATCCCAGGAATTGAAATCCTTGATCCATTTATTCATGAGTGCTTTAGTAGTCAGCTTTGGATCAGCGATCATTGTTGCAACATGGCGTGCTTCGTGATAACCGCTTTTCCACAGCTTCAATGCTAGTTCGTGGTTCCTGCCGATCTTCTTAGCAAGTGCACGCATCACCGGAACGTTTACGCCGAAAGCTTTATCAACATTAATTCCAAAGCGTTTCATACCCTGACGGTTATATTCGCTGCCGTTCTTCTTAAGCTCAGCAATTATTTCTTTAACTGTCATTTTATTTTCCCTGTATCTTCAATCAGAAGAAATTCGAAAAAGAACTTTCATTTCATTAGATTTGATACCAACATAAGATTTATCGGATTTCTTTTCAATACTCATTTTATAATTAACAAACAGATGAGATTAAAATGAAAATTAGATACTTATTACCGACACTTCTAATATTATCCGTCATTATTTACTCTCAGGAAGAAAATAAAAAAATAAGAGCAAGTGATATCGGAATTAATGTGGGAGTTATGAGGCAAGGCAAGATAAACTCTATTACCGACGTTGAGGGCGTACTTGTTGGACACAAGACAATAATAAAGGATGATAATATTCGATCTGGTGTAACTGCTATATTGCCACACAACGGAAATATTTTTCAGCAGAAAGCACCGGCTGCCATTTATGTCTTTAACGGATTCGGAAAGTTAGCAGGTTATACGCAGGTTGAAGAACTTGGAAATATCGAATCGCCGATTATTCTTACAAACACTCTAAATGTCGGAACCGCCGTAAAGGCAACTGTTAATTACGTACTGTGCCTGCCGGGAAATGAAGATGTACGTTCTGTAAATGCTGTTGTTGGTGAAACTAATGATGGTTACCTGAATGACATCCGGGGTATGCATGTTACCAAGAATGATGTTCTTGATGCAATTCATTCGGCTAATTCAGGTGTCGTTGAAGAAGGAACAGTCGGGGCTGGAACGGGAACCGTTTCATTCGGACTTAAAGGCGGAATCGGAACTGCTTCGAGAATAATTACAAGCATTGGAAACACTACTTATACAGTTGGAGTCCTCGTCCAAACAAACTTTGGACGCGAACTGATGATTAATGGAATTCCATATACACGTGAAGTAAAAATTTCCGAGGTAAAACGTAAAGAAGATGGTTCATGTATGATTGTGATTGCAACAGATGCACCTCTATCACCGGGGAATCTTAAGCGGCTTGCAAAGCGGGCATTCATCGGTATGGGTAGAACTACAAATGTAATGTCTAACGGCTCCGGTGATTATGCGATCGCATTTTCTACCGCTTATAAAATTCCGCACGAGCCTGCAAGTCAGAAAAATGAAATTCCGGATCTCATCGATAACAATGCAATTACAATTTTATTTCAGGCGGTTGAAGAAGCTACACAGGAAGCAATTTACAATTCTCTTATTGCGGCAACAACAGTTACCGGTTATAAAGGGAGAACTGTTGAAGCCATTTCGATTGATAAGGTCAAAGAGCTTCTTAAGAAATACAACATGGAGAATTTGAGGGAGCGGCTAAAAGATTCCAAATAAAAATAATGGTGCTGCTTAATAAATAATTATTTAAATAAAAATCCGCGGTAATCTGTTTAATCCGTGTTAATCTGCGTTCTATTAATATAATAGAAGTTATTTATGAGACAGCAACCTTTTATTAATTCGATATAATAATTGTGGTTCCGCCACCGCCGCTGCTGCCGAATCTTGGATTGACAATATTATTATATATTGAGCCGAAAGAATACGAAATACCAAAACCGCCCCAGTAAGAATAGCCCGTTTCGAGTTGACGGCGCTGTAAGAGCACTTCCTCAAGTGATGCAGTACCTATCGGCAGTGAAATCTGATTTCTTATCTTTGAGTAGCCGCCATAGACACTAAAAGATAATCCCTTTACAATTTTCCATGATGCCGTACCGTAAACTTCCAGTTCATACTTACTAAAATCATGAAAATAATTTGCCCCGGTTAATTTAAGAGTTGTGCTTCCCCAAGGTTCTATTAATGATAAAGTTGCAGATAACTCCTGACTTAATAACGATTCGTTACTTTTAAAAAATATTGTTTGTTCAAAATAACGGTTGTATGTGGGGGAAATCCTGTAGTTAATTCTTAATTGCCTCTGATTCGACTGATTGTATGGGAAGACATTATATTCGATGGTGGGCGCAAGGTACGCACTTAACGAAATATTAGAGTACGTGGATCTGAAAGCATAAGCGCTAAAACCCCAGGACCAGTGATCATTTGCAGAAAAGTAGAGGGCTCCGCTGAAACTTTGGTTCCTTGAAACACTTTTTATGTTTACATCCTCGTTCCCGTCGTAAAACTTAAAATTATTTTCAGTATAAGAATTAGAAAGCCTCAAATTAACTTTCAAATCTTCTGTAACCCTGTTTGCACTGAATGATCCGTTAAGCCAATTATAATTGCTCCTCTCTTCGCCGCTAATGTTGCTGTTAAGGCTTAACTGGAAGTACCAGAAATTCCAATCATCTATAGGTTTTTCTTCCTGTTGTTTCGTTTTTTGAAATGTAATTGTCATTTGATTTGCAACTTTGGATTTGCCAATGTATCTAACCAGACCAAGTTTTAAAGCATTAACTGTCTTCTCCCTTTTATTATCCTCTGAATCAGTCTGATCTGTGGCAAACTTAATAGTATCATTAATTCCACTAAAATGATTCTGACCTATGAAGAACAATGAATACTCCGATCCGGAGGCACCGGTTCCTTGTGTAACAAACAATATATGCACATCTGCATCTTTTCTATCATTAACATAATTGACTATCTGAATCTGCTCCTTGATATAGTTTATATCACACAAACCGCAGTCAATATAAACTTTGGGCGCACCTTCTTTAATCAAGCTTTGATCGGTTTGTGAAAAAATAATTGTTGTTTGTAAAAAGATGAGAACTGCTAAAAAACAGATTATTCGGATCGGCATATACCCCCCTAAATAAATACTAGTTTTGGTTTAAAAAAAACTTTCTATACATGTAAACGGAATAACAAGCTGTGCTATTGTAATAACAGTCAGCACATTTCAAGTAATTTTTTTTAGTAATGATATCTGAGCAGAATGATATGCATTGTGTTGTATCAACCCCAATATCATTGAAGCAAATGAAACTCCTGTGCCGAGTGGTGAATTACGCTCCAATCCAACAACTTCATCAAGTCTTTCTTCAGGAAAATTTTTAATCGTATTTATTATGTTCTGTGATTCTCTGAAGAACTGATTTTTAAGTTCTGCCCAACTAAGTTTTTGGAAGTCTGTTAACCTTGGCCAATCACCCATTGCAGGCTCATTAGGAATGCCTCCCGATAATCTGCTGTTTACCTCCTCTGTCCATGCCCACATATGCAATAGAATTTCAATAATTGAGTGAGCGCCGGTTATCGGATGCTTTACTGCCTGCTCTGCGGTTATATTTTCCAATATCTTTTGCATTGACGCTCCATGCCACGGATCACCAAAAACAGTGTTGTATAATTCATCAGCAAGATTTTTTGACCGTATCATGGTATATACCTTAATCGATGTTCCATTGTTCTGTCAATGCAATTTTTTCATCCGCGCCGAAGAGAATAAGAAGATCATTTTCCTTTATAACATACTGGGGATTCGGCAGTATATAATTTGCCCGATCGTTTTCATTATCATACGGGGAATTGTGCCGGCGGATCATTAGTATTTCCAGTTCGTATTTACTTCGCAGACCGATCGCGGAAATATTCTTACCTATAAATTCCCGAAGCGGAGTCTTTTCAACTATAGAATAACCTTCCATCACTTTAGTCTGTTTTGTATTACTTATAGTTTTCAATTCGCGAGCAAATCCTTCCGCCACATTGTACTTAAATGATTCCCTGTTATAAGCGGCAATAACATCCTGCCGCCTTACGGCGCCAATAACTTTATTTTTATTATCAATACCTACTACCGGGAATTCATCGGCTTCATTGCTTTCAAAAAGTTTCATCACATAGTCTAAATCGTCCGTTTCCAGTAAAGTTGTATAGTTCTTTGAAGCAATATCCCCCGCAACAAGAACCTCACGAATATGTTCGTACTCTGTAATTATAGGCCTTATTTCAGAATAGGATATCATTCCAACAATTGCGCCGTTTCTGTCCACAGTGTAAAAAGTATTTCGCTCGTTTTCCATTAAATTGCTCAGGACTTTAGGAAGCGGAGTTTCTTCCGGTATAAGAATAATATCTTTATTCATTACCTGTTCAACCGAAATTGATTTCAGTAGACTAAATTCTTTGTTCTGCGATATCCTGTACCCTTGTTTTTCAAGGTGTCGTTCGTGAACAGATTTCTTGAGAGTGCCTTGAACTATCATTGTACTTGCAACAACGGCAAGCATAAGTGGAAGTATGAAGGAATAATCTTTTGTCATTTCGAATATTATAAGTATTGCTGAGATAGGAATCGAATTTATTCCTCCGAGGACGGCTCCCATTCCAACAAGTATGAATGCAGTTACATCAAATTGAAATCCGAAAAAATAATTTAGTCCTACTGCATATAGATAACCCAGACAAGCACCGATAAATAGTGACGGCGCAAATACTCCGCCGAATCCGCCGGAGTTTAATATAAGCGGTACAAGAAATATTTTGAGAGTTAGAAGTACAACAACAACTTTCCACGATAACAGGTTTGCAAGAATATTATTGATGCCTATGTAACCGATTCCAAAAATATCTTTGTAGAAGTAGCCGCTCACTCCAACAATTAACCCGACAAGAGTCATCACAATCCATTGCGGATATCTCTTTAATATTTTCCTTTTGAAAAGATTATCAAGGGTATTTGAATACTTGATGAACAAGAGGGAAATTAAACCGGCAGTTATTCCCAGAATAGCATATAAGTAAAGTTGTGAATATTCACCAACGTTGGGACTATGAAAAATAAAGACTGATGTGTTGCCCAGAAAAATTCTCGATATTGCGCTTGATGTAACCGTTGCAAGTATTAGTGCCGAGAAAGTTGCTGCTTGAAATTCGTTCAGTAGAATTATTTCGAGTGCAAAGAAGATTCCGCCCATAGGAGTATTGAATATCGCAGCAATTGCAGCGCCCGAACCGGCTGCAGTAAAAACTCTTTTACGGGAATCTGATAGTTTAAATAAATGGGCAAGCTTATTTGCAACCCCGCCTCCTAATTGTGCTGCCGGGGCTTCGGGACCCATTGTATTTCCCGAACCGATACTGATAACCGGTGCAAAGAAATGAAATATTGTTGTTCGAAGCGGAATCCGTGCGCCCCGCGAAGCAACCGATTTAATTACTTCAGCAACACCGCGTTTCGCTGCAATATCGGGCGAAACAATAATCATTAAACTTTGTATCAGCATACCGATAGCCGGCAGGGCAATAACGGCGGCGGCACCTAAAAAGTATAATCCGCCGGCTGTCTGTTTAAAGAAAACTTCATTAAAAAATTCAATTGAGTGATGAAATAGTACTGTTGCAAATCCAACAACTGCGCCTGTAATAATTGAAAGAAATGTGAATGTCGTATAGTCGGTGCGGAAAAGAGCGTGATAAATTCTAAAAATAAGATTCTTAAACCAATCTAATAGTTTTTGAAAATAGTTTTTAGTAGCTTTTTCTTCATTAATCATTACAGAGATTCTTCTGCTTTGTTCAATATAAAATTAATCAAAAATGAATAAAGTGTAAGTAACTACTCTTAATTTTTTATCTAAACCGGGAAGGTTGAAGCGCGGATCAATTTCCATTCTCCATCCTGATTTTTCTGCCAGATCTGAATCCCTTTGTCGTGAGCAGTAGTAGCCTCTGTTGCAAAAGCAGGTTTAATGGTTGCGGTTAGAATCATCCTTACAAACGCAAGATTACCGCTCATCTCAATCTCTTCAATCTTTACCGCAAGTTTTATCGATAGATTCTTGTTGGCTAAAAGATGCTTATATTGTTCTTTGATCGTTTTATATGATTGATCCGGCTGATCGGGATAATACCCGATGAAGTCTTCACTGTAAATTGAGAGTGATTTCTGCAAATCCCTTTTATTGAATGCATCTATCCATTCATTTAAAATATTTGTAATTGATGAGGGGGATTCCTGTGCGTGAATTGTAATTGATAAAATGAAATAGAGGAATGATATCAGGAAAATTTTTCTGTTTCGCATGTTGAGTTGTTCGTTTATTAAGACCTGACAAATATAGTTATATATTTTACTGCGGCATAATATTGAAGATCGTAAACAGTAACCTTTATTGTGATAGTTCCAACGGTTCTGGGTTTAATAGTTATAACATTCTTTTCCGGGGTAGTAAGCATATCCGCTACACTGGCAACTAATTGCCAGGTGTATGTTAACGGATCGCCATTAGGATCGAACGCCGTACAGGTTATAGTGGCTGTATTGCTTACTTTGATTGTATCAGCCGATGAAGTTAGTGATTGAATAACGGGAGGTTTATTATCTGTTTCAATTACATTCAGCGATATTGTTTTCAATGATTGATTGCCGTCAAGGTCTTTTGCCGTACAGGTAATGACCGCTTCGCCTTTAACATTAGCAATAAAATTAGCAGTATTAGTTCTTGGTTCTAAAAAACCGGAAGACGAAGTGGTCCAGATATAATAAATATATGTGCCTTTGGGGTGATAAGCATTTGCCGTTATTACCGCCCATTCACCCACACCAATTGTTTGCTTCGCCGTACTCAGGCTTGTAAAAATCGGGGCAGTTGTATCCAGACTTTTTACTACAATCGTAAGGTTCTTAACTGTTTCGGCTCCTTTGGAATCTTTTATCTTGCATGTAAGTATAATATCGCCGGCACTGGCAGCAACGTACCTTGCTGATCCTTCATAAATATCAACTAAAAATCCTTTGGACGGTTTCGACCATTCAAAAATTATCGGGTCGTCATCCGGATCTTCTGCTGTTATTATAATATCCGCACTCTCACCAATAAATATATTTGCCGGTGTCACTGAAAAAGAAATTATTTTTGGCGGATTGTTAGAATCTGGGGAAGTCGGCTCGGACGATTCCTTTGTACAGTTCATAACTGACAGCATCAACATGAATATCAAAAAAAGTTTTAGCGCTTTCATTTTCTCTTTAGCCCTATTTCACAAATATTATTTTTGAGCCGAATACATTATTTATATTATCAGATACATAACATGAAATTGTATGGGCACCGGGGACTATTCCTTTATACTCTGCGATATTCTTTATTGCATAGACAAGTTCACCCGGACTATTCAATATCCACGTATAACCGAGCGGACTTCCATCCGGATCATATGCATCACAAATAATTGTTGTTGTCTCTCCCACACTAATTGTATCCTTTGAAGTAAACATTCCCCTTATAATTGGCGGCAGATTTTGAAGCGAGCTAACAAGAAGCCTGAGAGAATCCGATGCCGAACCACCTTTACCGTCAGTTACTTTGCAGCGAAGCAAATAATACTTCGAGCTGGTTGGCGCAACCCATTTAACAACAGGACCGGAACCATCTATTCTTCCTCCATCTGTTGACCATTGGTATTTGAGATAATCGTTATCAAGATCGGTAGCAAGACAATAAATCCTTGTCGATGTTCCTCCGGCAACAATCGAATCCTGCATAATCAAATCATTAATTACAGGTGGAAAATTTTTTACAATGTGACTCGTAGGATTGACCATCTGTTCGGATTCACATGAAGTTAAAATCACAAATCCGAGAACCGGGAGAAATAAATTGTAAAATTTTGATTTGATGATTAATTGCCTTGAAATTTCTATGAAAAGTCTAATCAATTTTGAGAGAAAATTCAATCCCATTTTATTGATAGAGTATTATAGGTTAATTTTGAACTAAGAATTATTGCTTTATGGGTTTAGAAATCGCAACGTATAATCCTTCGTGTATCGCTACTAATTTCCCTGCGGAATATAATTGGGACTTTATTTTAATTTTTGCTTTCCCTTTCTCAATGAAATCCAGTTTGAAATCATTCCATATTTTCGGTGTCAATGCACGGTTAACGGCTTCAAAATTTGTAAGCGCGGGGCGGAGAAATTTCATTTTCCCTTCCTGAATGACCAGGGTACCTTTAATACTATCCTCAATCATATTGAAATGAAGTAGTCCCCATCCGGCAAGAATTCCTAAAATTGCAAGACTTCCCCCGAATACAGTACCGTAATGATTATCATTTGGCTTAAGAGGCGCTGTAATTCGAATAGAATCAGGTGTTAGTTCCGTTATATTAAAATTTATGAAATTAGTTAGGGGAATATTATGTTTTATATACTCCTCGAGCAGTTTTATTTTTTTCTTCAAAGATTCTGGTGTAGAATTTTCTTTAAACATAAGTTCTCAAATTAGCGTGGGCGAATATAATCATTAAATGAAACTATGTCGAACTTAAAAAGTGATTGTGTTATTACTCATCACTCCTAAAAATTTGATCAAGATGATGTTTCATATGCCCAAGGTAATCTCTAATAAGATAATTGAGATCAACCGGTTTATTTTTGTCAACCGCTATCCAGGCAATTTCATCAAAGTTGTGGTATGAAAATTTTCTTGTTAATACTTCGGCAGGGATATGTTTTATAATATTGAGTATATGAAAATTGCTCGTATGCCACAGATCTATCAATTCATTCCACTCTCTTTCCTGATAACTCTGGACTTTAACCCAGAAATCCTGATCGTAAGGGGCAAAGATCATATCCTCTTTTGTCTGACATTTAACAAACCTGACTGCATTGTTAAATGCAGAATCTATCAGATGACCAAGTATTTCTTTTTGTGACCATTTGTCAACGGCTGGTTTTACTGTACTTTGTTCTTCTGTTATTTCTCTTAATGCCTTCGCTGAAGTTGAAATTGCATGCTCAAAGACAACGAGAAAATCTTTCATAAAAATTCCTAAAGTTTTTTTATTGCCATAATTGTTAAATCGTCGCTCCTGGTATTACCTGCAAGAAAATTCTTCAATTCAATCAGAAGTTTCTCAATAAATTGCTTGGGTGATAATTCTCTGTTTTCGAATGCAAATTTTTCAAGCCTTTCCGTTCCATACAATTCATCCTTTTTCATCGCTTCAGTCAGTCCATCGGAATATAAAAGAAGCATTTCATCTTTATCAAGATTTAATGTTGTTAACCCGTACTCCGATTCACAAAAAATACCGATCGGCATTCCTGTAGATTCAATTTTTCTTACACCAGTTTTTCCGATATAAAATGGAAGACAATGCCCGGCATTGCAAATCTCCACAGTGCCTTTATTGTTTGATTTTACACAAATCAATGTTGCATAATGTGTTGAGGTTGTACTTTCACAAAGCAGTCGGCTTGCTCTTGCTATTAACTGAGCGATAGTTAATCCGAGAGGAATTAAACTTTGAAACATGGCACGTAAATGAGTCATTAACATCGAAGCGGCAATTCCTTTTCCCGATACGTCTCCTAATACAAAGTAGAGAGAATCGCTATCTGCTCCGGGATCAATTATATCGCAGTAGTCACCGCTAACAGCGCCTGCAGCATCGTAGTAAAAATAGATTTCAAAACCTTTAAGCTGCTGACCATTTTTTGGAAGCATTGCTTTCTGAATACTATTAGCAACTATAAGGTCGTCTTCAAGTTCTTTCTGTTGATTCGTCGTCAAATGGTCAAGGCAAACTTTAATAAGGGGATCAATGATTAGTCTCTCTTTCTCAATCGGGTCGTGGCAGACAACACACATTCCGTAAGTTCCGTTATCAATTCTTTCCAATGCAGAATCAACCTCTTTAAGAAGATTAGCCAGGTGCATCTGTACTATATGTCCCGAAACTGCTTCTTGAATTTTACTTTTACGCCAGAGCAGTTGAGATTTTATTTGATTTAATTCTTGTCCTTCCATCTATTTTCCTTTCACATTGTCTTATAATTATTGCTTAATCTTGATTTCTTTGTTTAAATAATTTTCATCACCTTTTTCAAAATCCACGGCGATGGATTCCACTTTTCCATTTTTCCAGACTTTTAACTGATTTCTGCTTCCATTAATACCCTGTACTTCAACAATATAATCTTCCCCTTCAATTCTTTCTTTAAGAATCCTGAACCCTTCTGAAGTAAAATTTGGTTTTGGCAAAACTATATGCGGTAAAGCTGCGATTCCGCCTTCGCAAGAAATTTCTATGGTCGTTGAAGAGTATAAGATAAATGAAATGTTAATGGTTCTATTGTCAAATTGCTCTATTGTTGTCGGCTTGTTGTTAATTGCTGTTTTAATAAATTTCGTTCCAAGAGGGAAAGACGGATTAAAATAAAATTGAATCGGCGTTTTTGAATCTGTTGTAAATATAAATTCTGTTTTTCCGTTTTTCCGTTTCATTAAAAAATCGACAAAGGAATTTCCAATTCTTATTCGTTCAACATTTACAGAATCCCAGTCCGCCGGGAAGCGCGGCGCTAATACTATTTTATTGTTTATTGCATCTACATTGAGACCAAGCATTCCCTCAATAGCCGGCTGAAGAATCATCGTTTGGCTCCAGCACTGATGAGAGCAAACACCGGAGGGACGATATTCGGATCCGTGCAGAACTTCTTCAACAAAACCGAGCTGCCAGTTTTTATAAACAAGAAGATTGTTCATCAAATGGGTGAATCCCTGAAGATGACTTCCATACTTGAATTCAGCAAGCGAACTCCATCCCGTAAAAAGCGGCCATACGGAACCTGTATGATATCCCCGTGGATTATAAATCGGAGAATCGTCACGTAAAATTCTTACACCCCAGTCGGAAGAAAAGTAATTCTCTGAATAATCATCAATAACATTTACAGCTTTCTCATAATCAAGCATATCAAAATAAACGGGAATTGAAGCCAGCACCGTTTTCTCCGGATTGAAGGTTCCATCTTTAAGCTTAGAGAAACACAAAAAATTATTCTCTTCATTCCAAAAATCCTTATTGATGATATTTTTCACACTGCTAAATTCTTCATCATAAACTCTGCTCTCTTCACTCATCCCGATCTCGTTTGCCATTACACCAGCCATTCTTAACGCTTCTGCCCAGCAAGCAGCAAGATAGACTTCCGTATAAGCAGTAAATAAACCTCCGCCTTCCACCCATCCATGACCAACATTAGTGTTTTCTATCAGATGATCTTTGTCCGTATCAGTAGAGTAGCAAAAGTCCATTGCCCTTTTTATATGAGGCCATGTTTGTTTTATAAACTCAACATCTCCGCTATGTTGTAGATATCTTCCGGCAAGAATTATGTAGAGCGGTGTTGCATCCGAAGCATCATAATGAACTGCTCCCGAAGTTGTAAGCTCGTGAAATATTTTTCCATTTAAGTCCTGATAATTATTAAAAAATTGAAGTTGTGATTTCACTTTTTCAAAATCGCCGTAATCCAATAATGCAAAAGAACTCCACACGGCATCTCTTCCGAAATACCATCCGTATCCTGGTCGACCGTTTACTTTATGTCCCCCGTTCCAACCTTTAGCTGTTGTTGAGTAACCGGCAACAAGTGCTTTTCCAAGTCCGGGAGTGTTTACGAAGAATCTATCAGTGCCAATTAATGACCATTTATATCCTTCGTTAAAATCTTTATCAGGTGTGGTTATCATCAAGGAATTATTTAGAAACCCTTCCGAATACTCAGATGCATCAACATATATTTTTTCAGGATTTCTAAATGTCTCTTCAAAGTTTTTGCGCGTTACTTCCAAACCTTCATTTGTTGCTGCAATAATTAAATCAATATTGTCATTCATTTCAAAATTGAATTGAGCGAAAGCGCCGACAGAAAAATTTCTTGATGCAATACCTTTAAATATTGAATCGCGTTTTTCAAAATTTTCAAACTGACCAATTAATTGCTGATCCGGTTTTCGATTGGCACCTACAAAAACAGAGTGATCTCCGCTATCGTCTTTAATTATAAATGAATTGATCGAATTATCCCACGCATAGTTAATAGTACCGAACACCTTTTCAGAGTAGGGCCACATGTAACGCATATTGCTCTTAAATTTTATTATCAGCTTAGCCGGATAAACTCCGCGGTATTCGTAATGAAGAACCGCTATGGGTTTATTTTTAGACGTGGTTATTATTTCTGTTAGATAAGCTCTTCTGAATTTATAGATTCGTGTAAACGATTCGGGTCTAACTTCTATTTGCGGTCGCTCATCATTCAACCAGTAAACAGTATCCTTGTAAGAGAATTGAAGACCCACCTCATAATCCCGTAGAGCCATGAAAGGATGCGCCCAAATCTCATCGATTCCGCCTTTTTCCTTTCCCATAACAAGCATCCGCTCGCCGGCAACATTCCAGAAGTTTTCGGATCCGAATCTATTTGTAATTAGAAGGGATCCGTTTGCTCTTTGCCACAGCTTGGACTTAACGGGAGTGCTAATTGGAAATTGAGAATTGAGAATTGAGAATTCTGCAACTCTATTTTTATTATAATCCCAATAGTACTTTAGCTGGTTATCAAACTTTCCAGTAAGATAATTCAAACAATTTTTCGTGAACTGTTCTAAATGCTGTCGGTTTTGGTTAGGTATTGAAAAATAAGTATATGCACCCACGGCCAACACTTTTCCTTTACCGATCTGATATTCAATAACAAGTTTTGAATCTTCTTTTAATGTTATGTAGGACCAATCGACCGCAACAACCTTTCCGTTTTGCGGTATCGAAGAACCGAAGAATCCAATTTGTCTTGTCTTCATATCTGTTGTTGGGTTGAACAAATATACCCCTCCGTTCAATCCATCAAAGATTGGGTGCGAACGGAATGAATGGAGTCCTAGCTTTCTTCCGTAACCGTCATCTATTGCATCAGCATATTGAATGGTTGGAATTTCAGTTTCAAATCCGAGAAGATTCAGATACTTAACAGCATCAAGTGTTAGGAATAGATTTCCCCCGTCAATTACATATTGGCGAAGTTTGCTAATTACACGGGGATCGGTTTCCTTTTTAGTGAATTCATTTGAATCGGCACGGTGAAGCCATAATAAATCATAATTGAGAATTGAGAATTTTGAATTGAGAATTTCCTTATGATCAATAACTTGAGACGTAAACTCTTCGTGACTATTTAGAAATTTATAAACTAAGTGAAGTTCTTTATCGTTTGAAAAGGAACTATTTAAATCCAGAAGAGCAACTTTAGTTTGAGGGTGCACCAAAGATGTAAATAGAATTACAACCGCCAATATTGATTTCATAGATCATCCTCCCTGCGACTTTGTGCTCTCTGTGGTTTAAACTATTTTTAAAATATAATAACCGCAGAGTGCGCAGAGTTTATAATTATCTTCCTCCGGCCGGAGTATTATCATTCAAATATTTTGTAAGCAATGTATAGAGGTGCATTGTAGTACCTTCACCTTCGTAAATACCGTGCGACCTGTTAGGATAAGCCATCATTGTAAAATGTTTGTTGTGTTTTACAAGCTCATCTATCAGCAATTCCATATTCTGGTAATGAACGTTATCATCTCCTGTTCCGTGAACCATCAGCAAATTACCTTTTAATTGGTGGGCAAAAGTAATCGGCGCACTTTCTTTGTATCCCTCTTCGTTTTCCGTTATTAATCCCATATACCTTTCTGAATAGATCGTATCATAAAGTCTTTCATCACTTACTGCCGCAACAGCAAGTCCGGTCTGGAATAGCTCCGGATATCTGAACAGAAGGTTCAAGGTAGAAACACCGCCGCCGCTCCATCCCCACACTGCAATCCTTAACGGATCAATGAAGTTGTAATTATTCAAAACAGATTTCATTGCCTCGGCTTGATCAATTGAAGTAACTGTTCCAGCATTTTTATAAAGTATTTTTCTGAAATCTTTTCCTTTCGGTGCCGGTGTACCGCGGTTATCGATGCTTATTACTATATATCCTTGCTGGGCAAGCATAAGATGCCATAAATACTGCACTCCAAACCATTGATCCAGAACTGTCTGTGCTGCCGGATGACCGTACAAATAATATAGAACCGGATATTTTTTCGCAGGATCAAAATCGGGCGGCTTTATCATCCATCCGTCAAGAACAACATTGTTGCCGATATCAACTTTGAAAAACTCCGAAGGTAATCGTTTCAATGCATTAACTTTTTCTTTGTACGTTTTATTCTCAACAAGATTTCTAATAGTTTTATGCGAAGGTAACTCAACAAGATTTATTGATGCAGGACTATCCATTTTAGTGTGTGTATGAATAGCATAATTCGCTCCGTCGGATACCTGGTAAGAGTTGACGCCGCCCAAATCTCTTGGAGTCAACTTTTCAGTTTTACCCTTTCCATCTAATGATACTCTGAATAAAAAACGCTGAGTTGCATTTTCGGGAGAAGCGCGATAGTAGATCCATCCGTTCTTATCATCAATTTTCTGAATATCAATAACATCAAAATTGCCGGGTGTAATTAGCTCAACTTTTTTGCCGTCTTTTGATATCAGATATATATGGCGCCAGCCGTCGCGTTCGCTAATCCACGTGAATTCTTTCCCTTTATTAAGCCAGCGCATGTCGTCAACAACATCAATCCATACATTATCTTCCTCCTTGAGTATTGGTTTTATGTCTCCGGTTTTAATATCTCCAAGGAAAATTTCAACTTTAGTTTGAGCACGGTTGAAATATTGAAACCAGATTTCATTCGATGAATCATGCCAGCCCATTCTTGGTATGTAGTTGTTTCGTGGATCGCCATCCACTTTCATCCAGACTGTTTCCCCGCCTTCAGAATTTATAACTCCAACTTTAGCGGATGAATTCTGTGTACCGACCTTCGGATACTGAACAGGAATAATTCTGGAATAAACAGAATCAGTATTGTTGATCATATTGAAAACGCCAATGCCTGAAGCATCGAGCTGCCAGTATGCAATCTGTTTACTATCCGGACTCCATCGGAAACCGTCGCGGCAATCGAACTCTTCCTCATAAACCCAATCGAATGTTCCATTGATAGTTGTTTCGGATCCGTCGAATGTAAGCTGTGTTATTTTTCCATCGGAAAGATTTTCTACATAGATGTTATGCTCTCTTACATAGCCGACCTTTTTGTTATCGGGTGAATATTTTGCAAACATTAATGTCGATGGCTTAGCTTCTCCTCCTAACTTCTTTAATTCATTTGTTTCAAGATTGAGTACCCAATAATCGCCTTTTGTGTTATATCGCCAGACGCGCGCTGTGTTTGTGAAGATCATCAAAAGTTTTCTGTCGGTAGACCAGGTATAGTCATTAATAGCTAACGGTTTTTCTTTCCCTTCAGGAATCAGAAGTTTTGCCGATACCATTATTTCGCGGTTACCGGAAACCGTTTCATACTTTATGATGTCCCGGCCGCCAGTAACATCCTTAGAAGTCTCGAGTGAAGTGTAATATTTCCCTTCGTCAATCCATCGAGCCGGACCGAAACGTTCACCGAAGAATTCGAAGTTCTTAAAAATCCGGTCGAGTGTTAATGTCGATTTGTCCTCTTCCTGTGCAATAATTGAAATGTTAGAAATAAGAAGAAGTAGCAAAAAGAATAAGCTTCTGAGTGGTTTCATTACGCCCCCATTTTATAGATTATTCATAAAGTTGTTTTTTACTTACATTAACCAATTTTTTATAACAAAATAACCACATCATATATGATGTGGTTTAAAAGAAAGTTGACAGATTTTCTTAATAGTTCGGAAGTTTATTCATAGTACCCCCGACAGGAGTCGAACCTGTGCGCATGGCTCCGGAGGCCACTGCTCTATCCACTGAGCTACGGGGGCAATTTAATATCATCTATAAAAAGAGCGATCAATAACTTTCAACGGACGGAAAATAACAATAATTAATTCTTAATTCATATCTTAGTTTTGTAATTGTACACGTCAAATTTTTATCTATATTGACTTTCAAAAGATTTTACTAATTTATTCCCGGGAATATTACTTGTCAGGAGATATTATGTCATACACAATGAAAAAAACCGTGTCCGAAATAATTACAGGATTAAAAAAACTTCCAGAACCGGGAAAAAAAACCGGCTCCTTCTGGGATTTTATGAAAAGTCAATTGGCCGATGAAGGTCAATGGGACCAGAATCATATAAAAGTAATCGAAAAAGAAATTGATACGTTTTTAGGTAAGGTAGATAAAAGATCGTTGACAGAAATGTGGAAAGAAACTCCAGCCGGAGATGAAAAATTTGACGAAGAGAAAAAGATAGATATTAAAGAAATGAAGACTGACCTTAGCGATGAGATTATAGGTCGGGTTATGGATCAGATGGATGACAATTATTCATCCCGCGATTCATTTTTTATTCAGGATGTACCTTTATTTGAAACCGAAAAGAGTGTCGAAAAAACCGAAGATGACGATCTGGATTTAGACAAAGAGCCTGAGGTTATTCCCGATGAGGAAATAGATCTTGATGATAGCGATCTATTTGATGAAGGTGAGGAAGAAGATGATGAAATCAAATTCTAAAACGATTATACTGATATTTTTTTTTGTATCATATAATATTTGCAGGGCACAATCGGAAACTTTAAGAAGTTTCAGGCTCGAAATCCCGCCGGAAATTATTGACTACCAGTTAAGCGAATTCTATTTTCTGGATAATCCGAACCGGCTTTTTCTCAATCCATCTCTAATGAATGATTCAACTTCTTTATGGATTAAAACAAGAATACAATTAGGTGCTTTCTCAAATCGTCCTTTAATCAATGCAAACTCGGCTTCAGATCTTCTTAATCCCCTTTATCAAAAATATCTCGATTCACAAGGCATGAAAACCATGAATTCAATTCTGGGCTCTGTATCGGTTGGCGCCACAGCATATCTCGCATATAAACACCTTAAGAAATACGGATTTTTGAAGAAAAAATAAATAGTACCTCTCCAAATAAATTTTAATTTATAGTGTAACTTTGTCGGGGACTGAAAAGTCTAAATTCACGTAAAAAATATCTTATGGGAAAAACAATGAAAAGATTATTTGTTATAATTTGCCTTTTAGTATTAACTCCATCACTTTTCGCACAAATTGATTTATTTGATGATGATACAACTGCTGCTGAATGTTCGCACAATAGTTTTGATCTTGGTATCCGGAAGAGCGGAATAAGTTTCGGTAACTCGCCGGTTTGGAACGGACTAAGAATTAACTTTTCCGATTGCGGTGTTGAAGAGATTAATGGAATTAACATCACATTCTGGAAACCGGGACGAAACGAGGGCTCCAGAATAAATGGAATTTCAATTGGACTTGCACCTTTTGCCGATGAACTTAAAGGGATTCAAATTGGATTAATAGGTGTGGTTGCACAAGAAAAATTACAAGGAATCAATATCGGCGGATTAGCAGCCGTTTCAGAAGGCAATATGGACGGTGTAAATTTCGGAGGACTGGCTGTCGTTTCTCAAAATAATTTACGAGGAATAAATATAGGCGGCCTGGCTACTGTATCAGAAGCAAATCAGGTAGGATTTAATTTCGGCGGACTAGCAGTTGTATCCCAGGGAAATTTATTCGGTTTTAATTTCGGAGGACTTGCCGTCGTTGCTGAGGGTCAAATGTCAGGTATTAATATTGGCGGACTGGCTGTTGTTGGACAGGAGAGCTTGAAAGGAATAAATTTAGCAGGACTTGCTGTTGTAAGCGAAGGAGATATTCTTGGAATTAATCAGGCGTTACTGGCAATAGTGAGCCAAACCGCAATAAAAGGGATTACAATTGCCGGATATAAAATTGATGCTCCGGAATTCAGGGGTTTAAATATTAGCGGCTGGGTTGATGTTGAAGATTTTGTAGGACTTTCGACAGCAGTTTATCATAAGATCAGCAATACACAGAGAGGTTTGGTGATTGGATTATTTAATGTTGCGGAGGAATTGCACGGTGTTCAAATCGGTTTGATTAACATTGCAAAAAACAACAAAGGGATTGCAAAAGTATTACCCATTATAAATGCAAATTTTGATTGATGAATTAAATTACTGCATATAAAGTTTTCCCCCTTCAATCTGAAGGGGGAATCTAAAAAACAATTACATAGCTTCAATTTCTTTTATCGATTTTCCGATAATTCCTACAGCTTCTTTAATTTGTGATTCATTAATTACCAGAGGCGGCGCAAAACGAATTATGTGTTGATGTGTAGGTTTTGCAAGCAGACCGTTTTCTTTCATCTGCAAACAGACATCCCATGCTTCTTTCCCGTTCTTCGGTTTAATTACGATTGCATTCAATAATCCTTTGCCTCTCACGAGTTCAATCATTTCAGAATCAATTTTTCTAACTTCTTCCCTGAAAACATTGCCAAGTTTCTCTGCATTCTCATCAAGCTTTTCTTCTTTCAGAACTTCAAGAGCCGCTACAGCAACTTTAGAGGCAAGCGGATTACCGCCAAAAGTTGATCCATGTTCGCCGGGTTTTATTACAAGCATAATTTCGTCATCAGCAAGCACAGCACTAATCGGCATTGTTCCGCCGCTCAATGCTTTACCGAGAATTACAATATCGGGTCTTACTTTTTCATGTTCACATGCTAAAAGTTTTCCGGTTCGGCAGAGACCGGTTTGAACTTCATCTGCAATAAAAAGTACATTTTTTTCTTTACACATTTGATATGCTTTTGAAAGATAACCTTCATCGGGCACAACAACTCCGGCTTCTCCCTGGATCGGTTCCACTAAAAATCCTGCAACGTTTGGATCCTTTAGAGCTTTTTCCAATTCGGCAAGGTCATTGTAAGGAATCTTCACAAACCCGGGTGTGTAAGGACCAAAGCCGCGATAGGAATCAGGATCGTTCGACATTGAAATTACAGTGATCGTCCTACCATGAAAATTTCCCAAACACACTATTATCTTTGCTTCGTTTTCGGGAATTCCTTTTTTATCATAAGCCCATCGTCGGCACAATTTGAGAGCGGTTTCGTCAGCTTCCGCACCTGAATTCATCGGCAATACTTTATCATAACCAAAATATTCGGTGATATACTTTTCATACGGACCGAGACAATCATTATAAAAAGCACGTGAGGTGAGAGTTAAAGTTTTTGCCTGTTCAATCATCGTATTGATAATTTTAGGATGGCAGTGCCCCTGGTTAACTGCAGAATACGCCGAGAGGAAATCGAAATATCTTTTCCCCTCTACATCCCAGAGAAATACTCCCTCGCCCTTTGATAATACAACCGGAAGAGGATGGTAATTATGTGCACCGAACTTATCTTCTAATTCAATGTAGTCTTTTGTAGTCATGCTTTCTCCAAATAATTTTTAATGTATCGTTGTTTACTATTCTTTTAATTATTTCAAATTGCTTATCAAGGGATTAAATGAATTGTCTTTTAACAAGGATGTATATTTTTCACACCACAATATATTGAACCTAATTCGGGCTTCCAAGATCAACTAAATGAATTCCATAAGATTGAATTTTACTTAGAATTTGAGGTGGAAATGCAGCTTTCGGAAGATTAAAATAACCCGGAACCGACTAAATCCCGGGCTATAATTATGGTTTTTACTTTCTTAAATATTCCATTGTAAACATCTTCATTTCCTGTCCGTTCACTTCACCGAACATGTCGAAAACCGTTTTGTCATCATTAATCCATTTTGAAACTGAACGGTACCTCATCTTTTTACCGACAGAAGGATCGTATCCCTCACCTGTAAAACTTAGTGAGTTTGTTTTCTCATCGTATGTCCCCTTCATCATAATCATTCCGGTTCCCATATTATCGATCCACACGCTTATAAATTCCTTAGTCCCATTATCATAAGCATCAATACCAAATCCTTCAAACGGCATTCCCACCATTTCTCCGCTATGAACTGATTTCATATATCGTCCGCCAAGAATTATTTCAAAATTGGCGCTGCCTTCGGATTTCGTTTCGTTACCGCTTGCCGGGTCGGTAAATGTTGTTACTGTTTTCCAATCGCCAGCCATTTTTGCCATCATCTGGTGCATTGGACCCGGAGTCATATACTCCATCCAGACTTTCATTGCTTCCTGCTGATCCTGTGCCTGAAGATTTACTACGAGCAAAAGAAAAAATGATGTTAATAACATTTTTTTCATTCTACATCCCTTTCAAAAATTCATTAAATATTGTTAAAGTTTTAGAGAGCCCTCTGTAAAATATGAGAAATTGGAAAACTAAAAAAAATTTTTACCTAAAGAGGACAAACCTATTTTATTTAATCCTCTGATGTTGAACGGCTGTACTGCTTTTAACTTTGAAAAAGGAAAATAATAAGGCAGATATACAACTTAAAACGAATGTCATAATCCACAGAATATCCGAACCAAACCGATCCAGGATCTCTGTTCCGAGCCATGGACCAAGCATCAAAGCCAGACTAAATGTCATCTGAAAATAGCCCATATATTCCCCACGTCTATTTTCGGGTGATAGTGTTGATGTGTAAGAAGTGCTTGCGGGAAAAAATATCATTTCACCAAACGTCCATACAACAATTGTAAATGCAATGAAAAAAATGTTTTCCCAGAAGACCATCATCCCGAATCCTATTCCGCACAAAATTGCACCTAGAGCAAGCGCTTTTCTATCATCCCAATGTGCCATCGCATTATTTAAAGGAACCTCAACAAAAATTATTACAACAGTGTTAATTGCAGTTAGAATACCGAAGACAACGCCCGAATATCCTAAGTCCCTTACTATATATAGGGGTAAACCGCCAATATGCTGAAAGAAAACTATGTTAACCGGAATTAATGAAAACAGAAAGAGCAGAAATAATTTGTCTTTGAAAATACTAGCTTGATTCTGGATTCCAGATACTGACGGCTTGATGCTTGTTTCTTCTTTGAGCAATCCAGATTCCGGATTTTCGAAACTTGATACCTCCCCGCTGATTCCTTCTGCATGAGCATCAAACCTTGCAATCATCAGAAAGATTCCCGCAGCAATTGAAGTGATCCCATCAACATAAAAAAGTAATTCGAAATCGATTGTTGTTAGAATTCCTCCTATAACCGGACCGATACTCATACCCAGATTAATTGCCAATCGATTTAGAGCAAATGAAGTCTTTCTTTTTGCAGGTTCCGATTCAGTTGAAATAAGAGATAAGTTCGCCGGTCTGAATGCTTCACTTACAACAGACCAGATCACCGTGTAACCTAAAATCAGATAATAGTCATATATGAATGGATACACAAAAAGCATCAACCCGGTAAAAATGAGAGAGAGTTTCATAACACGTAATGCGCCGAGTTTATCCGATAGCTTACCGACAATTGGAGCTGTAAAAAGTGCACCCAATCCGTAAAATGCTAATACCAGTCCGGCACTTCCAGCGCTAACACCAAAATCCTTAGCCATATACAATGCAAGAAAAGGAAGGACCATTGTACCGGAACGGTTTATAAGCGTTGCAAACGCCAGTATCCAGATATTATGCGGTATCTCTTTTAATCCGCGCCAGGGATTCACTAAGCATTTCCTAATTGACTACTCTACTAATTCATGATCATGTCCATGATCAAGAAAAAAATTTGCTTCGATAATTGTCACAAAAATAGTAAATGATATCTACTAAATAACACATTAATTCATTAAGTTTTGTCAGGTAAAATTACCGGAGATTATATTATGAAGATAACTAAAACAGTTATTGGGATCCTTGTTTTAATGATAGTTGCGGGGTGTTCGTCTTTATTGTTAAAGCCTGCCGATTTTTCCTGGCCAGTTGAAAACGTATTAAAAGTTGATGAGAATGGTTTTATATCCGAGGAGCGATATACTTTTTCAATTAACGTGAAGCAGCTTTTCTTTGCAGAGTATAAAGATTCCACCAACTATTCGGGTAAAGAAATTAGAATTATACGCGACAAACTTGGCTACTACTTTATGACAGCCAAAGACTTTAAAAATGTTTATGTCTTTATACCGGTAGAAAACGGGATGAAACTCGAAAACAAAGTTCTGCTCTCTGAAATAGAAAGTCTGACATCACCGGTCTTCAATCAAAAAAATTCTCATATTGAACTTCTCGATGGCTCAATAAAATATTTATTGAATCACAAAGGTATTGTGAGGTAAGAAATGAAAACGCGAATGCTTATTGTAAGCTTGTTAACTCTGTTTTTCTTTTCGAATTTTTATGCACAATCCGATTATGAAAAAACACAGAACTTTAAAACCCGGTATACGCAGATGGCTGATGCAATAAAAAACGCCGCATCGCTTGATGAATGCGAAGCAATCGGAATAAACATTGCCAAACTGAAAGAAGATTTTATTCTTGATAAATCCCTTCTTGATAAAACCCTTTACCCGGATAATTTTGAATCATCTTTTTTAAAAATTGAAAGCGCTCTTGTAGTGAGAAAAGGAGATTTTACTCAAATTGTTCAGCTGACTTCAGAGGTTGGAACACTTAAAACACAGGTAACCGAGTTGAGCCAGAAGAATCAGGATCTTATCGGGCAAATCCGTCAGCTCAATTTAAAGGTCGACAAAGATGCTGCTACAATTGCCTCACTTCAAAACCTGATTACACAATTGAAAAACAATATTCAGCAAAGAGATTTATTGGTACGCGATATTGTTGACAGTCTTCTTACAGAGTTTGTTAATGCTCCATCAACTCTTAACGATGCGGAAAAGCAAAACTTCATTTCCAAAATTGACAGCCGTAATCTTTTCTATAACATCGAAAGAACAATAAGCGACAACATACAGTTTATGAGAGTTACTCAACTAATGCCGGAAGATCTGTCAGAGATGAAAAATCAATACAAAGATTTTAACAAAGTTTGGAAGCAGATCGGTCCAAAGATTGCCGAAGTATACTTAAGCAAACGCGATAAAGCAGTTGAGATTGCAAACATCGATAATATGTTCAACGACTGGAATCAGCGGATAAATGAAGAGATCTGGACTCAGGTAAATAAACTTTTCAGGGAAAAACAAGTTTCGCTTCTTCAATTCAACAGCGGCGACCAGTTTACAAACAACACCGTTTCATTTATTGATGATGAAATGAAAAATCTTGGCGTTAAAAGTTCCGTGGAATCTGAAAGAGTGTTTTACACTTTCAGCGACAGCGTTTATTTCCCGAAAGTTGAACCAACATGGATACCGATTTTGATTGAAAACAATATGATGACACAGGCAAACAAAGATACCATTGAATCCCGGATTGCTATGTGGAAAGAAAAAGTTTCCCCGGCTTCAGTATTTAATTGGTACTATGTTGCGCTTATTGCAATAATAGTATTACTTCTTGGCGCATATTACATGAAAGGAAGAAAAAAACCAAAAGTTGCCGCGGCGGAATAATATAACCAAACGTCTCATTTAAAATGCCGGTTCATTCCGGCATTTTTCTTTTACAGTCACCCATTGCTATGCAAAACTATTTATTGGCAATCACATTTCCACTTTTACAATTTGACTTTCGATAAGTCAACTGTTAAGTTCATTACCAACAATAAGACTTGTAATACTATATCCGTGCTTATTCGTGAAATCAAAATGATAATAGTTAATATTTACAATCATTTCTTACCCTTCAAACTTCCTAATGGCAGCAAAAACATCTATATATATTATTCATTAACAAAATTATGTTTTAAACAGGTTCTTCATAAATAATCAAAGACATTGGTTTGTCTTTAGGAGGGCACATGAAACTCAAATTTACAGCCTGGATTTTTATTCTGTTTGTAATTTTCTACAATTCGATCACAATAGGACAATCAGTTAAAAGGGAAATAAAAGAATCGACGATTATTCCCGAATCTGAAATGAATATTCCTATTCCGGGACCATTCCAAGCAGCACAGGAAACAAATGCAAACTTTGCAACAACGGTTTACACTTTCGGTGACATCACTGTTTTCTCCTACTTCGACAACACTTCAATTACAGTATATGATGCCACAGGTACTCAGAAAGGAACACAAACTTTAAATACTGATAAATATTATACTTTCAATTACGGAAGCGGTGTTTATAGAATCGTAGGTAATAAAACTTATACGGTTTTAGTTGGCGATGCAATTACCTCAACTGTAAATGGATTTTTTGCTATCGATGAAGCCGGACGTGGCGTATCAACAAAATTAAACACATGGATGTCAAAACAATATAGTTCCAGCGGAGATGATTTTATAATATTTGCATATGAAAACGCAACAGGATTTACTGTAAGAAACTTAACATCCGGAAATGTTATTGCAGCCGGTTCCTTAAATGCAGGCGAACATTACTCCTTTAAAAATGGCGTGGGTGTTCCCTGGAATACACCGCTTCAAGTAACGGGTACAAAACCGGTTTCCGCACTTTCATATGAAGACCAGGATTATTATGTCCCGTCAAGCAATGGAAGTTTTGTTGGAACTCTATTCTATGGCTATTCTGCTTATAACGGCAACTGGCAAAACAGCATCACGGTTACTTCTTATGCAAATAATAATAGTATTACTATCCGCAATACTACGACAGGACAGGAAATTGGAACTGCAACATTACAAGCCGGGCAGGTATATTCATCCGGTATTACTGTTCCAACTTACTGGTCTGTTACATCAACAGGTCCCGTTTCTGCGGCTAATATTCCATTCTTCGGATGGACTGGAAGTTATTATTATATGACCCGTGCAATTGATCAAACAGGAAAAGGGTTCGGTACATTATTTTATGTCCCAACAATAGGAAGTAATATCCATGTCTTTTCTTATGAAAACGGAAATAGTGTTAAGATTACCCGCATGGGTTTGTATAATCAATTTCCTTATACTACTCCAACTGAAGTCTGGACCGGAAATTTGGATGAAGGAAAATATTATAATTTTACCTCAACGACTGGGAATTATGTTTATAAAATTGAGGGTAGTAAAAATGTTTCTGTAATTCAAAGTAACGGCGGCGCCGGTGCAGATTTTGTTCCTCTGGCTTACTCCGCAGATTATCCGGATCTTGCAATTTCTACAAGCGACATTGTTTACAGTAAAGCCGACACTGATATACTCGTTGGTGATCTAATTACTGTAACAGTAACTGTTCATAACTATGGAAACGTAGCTGCTTCAAATGTAGTTTGCTATGCTTACGAAGGTGATCCGGATGCAGGCGGTAATGCACCGCTTATCGGCAGCGGCACTATTCCAAGCATTGCAGTGGGCGGAACGGGAACATTTACATTCCAGTACAGAGTTCCTACAAGTCCGGAATACCGTTTCATAGTTGTGAAAGTTGATCCGACAAATCAAATAACCGAATCGAATGAATCGAACAATAAAGCTACACGAAGTATAAAACCGAATGGCGACTTGCTTCCTCCGTTAGCGGTTAATGTAACGGCTCCATCAAGTTTAACTTTAACTAGCGGAGTTTTATCGCCGAATCCTTTCACTGTTAAGTTTGATATATTCAATACCGGAACAGTAAATGCAGGAAATTGTATTGTCACTCTTGAATTATTTAACGGCTTAACTACATCGGGCTCACTGACACAAAACCTTGGTGATATACCCGGCAACGGTACTAAGTCTGCAACGTACCAGATAAATGCAAATGCGTCAGTTTCCGGATTCAATCTTTACAGAGCAACAATTACAGCTTCAAATGCCCCTGCAAAAATTGTCAGCAGAAGTGTGAATGTACCTGATGGGACTGCACCCGCAGCACCGGTCAATTTAGCCGGACAGGTAACAGGTAGTGGAACCGCTTCACTTACATGGAATAACAACAGCGAATCGGATTTAGCCGGCTACTATCTATATTATGGTACCGATGGAACAAACTGGAACGGTACAGGCGCCGCTCAGGGAAATTCTCCAATACTTGTAATTGGTCGTAATAATTTTTCTATTACTGGAATGCCGACCGGATTACGTTACTTTATGCTGAAGGCATTCGACACCTCAAATAACCTGAGCAGTATGAGCAATGTTCTGCAGTTGAATTTTTCCGGGCAGACTACAACTCAGGAATTATTTTATGGTAACAACCCGAGAACAGTTACAGTAAATACGGATCAGGGCGGATGGGGTTATGTGGCAGGAACAAATAGTTATGGCGATCTTGGTAAGTATCAACGGTTCGATTTAGATAAGAGTGCAGTATTAACCGGCACTAAACTTTACTTTACCGGAAAGACAATTACTGGAAGCGCAGATAATTTTACTGTCGTTGTTAAACAAAGAGATGCTGCAACAGGAGCTCCGGGAACTACATTATTCTCACAATCATATAGTACGAGTGTAATTGATGTTACAACACCGGGAACCTCTCACAATTACTTTGCAATTTCTCCGGGTATTAATCTTACGTCACCATTCTTCATCGGTCTGGAGTGGGGTGCAACAATTGATGACCGTTTTGGTCTGGTAATGGATGCTGATACTGAGGGGAACAATGAAAAGCGTGCATGGGAGAAATGGGATAACGGTGCTTATCATGCAATGGCAGATGCATGGAACACTATGGACAGAGATTTATGGATTGCCGCAGAAGTGCAAGTCGCAAGCAGTGTTGAAGACGGGGAAGATATTATTCCAACAGGATATGCTCTGCATCAGAATTACCCGAATCCGTTTAATCCTTCTACGGTTATAAGTTATCAAATCCCGACATCTGCTTTTGTAAGATTAAGAGTATTTGATGTTCTTGGTAATGAAGTTGCTTCTCTTATCAATAAAGAACAGAATGCCGGATTTTATAATGTAACATTTAATGCAAAAAATCTGACAAGCGGAATTTATTTCTACAGATTGGAAGCAGGCACTTATAATGAAACAAAGAAATTAATTCTGATTAAATAATATTTTCCACATTTACAATTCTAAAGCCCCGTTTTTAAGCGGGGCTTTCTTTTTCTCTTTTTTTAATTCGGTTTAATTAGCCATTCTCACCGTAACTCAATAATTTAGTTCTGTAAATTTTTTCCAATAGCTATGGAATAATAAAATGAAAACCCTTTTTAACCACGCAATTAATTATGTCTTTATATTGATCATTATGATCTTCGTAACCAATAATTCAATGGCACAAATAACTTCCGAACCGCCGGCGAAACCGAAAACAAACATTGAAGATGCCTTGAAATACGCCCGTAATGAAAACTCTATGCCCGGGAAATATCCCGGTAAAGTTGTACAGGTTAATCATGAAAATTGCACTTCCGAAAACAAAATAATTTATCAGTCAGCATATGATATGATAACGAAAGGAATGCTTTCGTTAACCGGTTCCGACAATTTGAAGGATGCCTGGCTGAAATTCGTCTCGCCGAAAGATAGAATCGGCTTAAAAGTTAATCCCGTTGCAGGTGTTCAGCTTTCAACAAGTGTTGAAGTTACTCAAGCAATAGTAAAGCAACTTGAAGAAGCCGGTGTTCAGAGAAGTAATATTATCATTTGGGATCGTCGGGAAGAGCAATTGTTTGAAGCCGGTTTTAATCACGAAAATTTTCCCGGGATAAAAATTATAGGAACTGAGCGACCTGAAAATGGTTCGATGTATGATGAGAATGGAAAACTTCACAGCTTGAAAATGATTGATACCACCTGGTATTACTGGGCCGATTGCGAGGACAAGTATGATTCGGCAACTATTCCATATATGGTTAACGAAGGCAAATACTCTTACTTCACAAAAATTGTAACGGAGATGGTTGATAAGATTATCAATGTACCAATCTTAAAAAATGCCGGTTCGTCGGTTACACTCTGTTTGAAAAATCTTGCTTACGGTTCAGTTACAAACACCGGAAGACTGCATCGTCAGCTATGGGCAGAGACCTGTGCAGAGGTTAATGCATTCCCTCCTCTGCGCGATAAAGTAGTTTTAAACATTGTTGATGGAATAAAAGGATGCTTTAACGGGGGTCCGGGTGCCAATCCGCAATTTTTCTGCGAATATAAAACAATTTTAGTCGGAACCGACCCCGTTGCAATTGACCGCATCGGTTACGATATAGTGATAAATAAAAGAATCGCCGAAGGAGTTCAGAAAGAAGATAATGCAAGAGGCAGAATATTTATGGAGCTTGCGCAAAATCTGAATCTTGGAATTGCAGATATTGATAAAATTTCTTTAACAAAAATTGAGATAAAATAGAACGCCGATTTTTTATTGATTATTATCCGCGCTGATCAAATTAAATCCGCGTTAACTTGTCCCGCCACGCGGGATCCGCGTTCTATTAAATGAGGTGTTTTTTATATGAAACAAATTAAGTTCGCTTTAATACTTTTCATATTCAATGGCTTGCTCTTTTCACAAGAAGCGGATTTTCCTAAACTACTTGAATCCGACATTCCCGGTTCAAAGATAACGCGCGAACAGTATTTTGATGGAAGCGGTTTGTGGGGATACATTAACGGCGGGGCGGATATTTTTCTTGAATACGGATTCGATAAGCTTCTCCTTCAGGAAGTTGAGATTAACGGGTTTACATTCAAAATTGAATTTTATAAAATGATTAATCAGCAATCGGCTTTCGGAATTTATTCCGTCTCACATTACAAGTGTGATGAGAACTCCCTTCTTACAAAATATAACTGCATCTCCCAATTCCAGGTCCAATGTGCCACCGGTGATTATTACATTTCAATAATAAACACAAATGGAAGTAAAGAAGAGAAAGAATTATCTAATGAAATATTCAATAAAGTTGTTTCAATAATTCCCGGTGGTGAATTTGCTATTCTGGAAATATTTCACAACAAATTATTTGATGGTTCACGTGACCAGATAAAATATTTTAAGGGAATTCTTGGTGTTCAGAATGGTTTGATGGAATGGTATGACTACTTTGAAAATTTTAGTAATTATGAAATATATTTTCTTCCCAAGAAAGTTGATGACAAGATTGTTAATGTTGCTCAGGTAAAATTCGGTTCCGGATCAGATGTAAAACAGTTTCTAAGCGGACTCGGGATTGTTATGAGTCCTTCAGATAATTATTTAAAGAGTGATGATAAAGGAATTGCCAGAATTGTAAAAATGATTAGTGATGTAGAAATGATTTTTATTGAAGGCAATATGAATATGAATGATTTGGAAAATATAGCTAAACGGTTTTTTTAAAAAGATGTTTACCAATTTTTAAATATTTATTTCACAGAGTTCCACCGAGCATTCACAGATAAACACAGAGTTAAAGAATAAATCTTTTGATTCCGTTTTTTAAGACAGTGACATTAAAATTCATTAGTAATCCTATCTTTTTATTTGCAAATCGCAAGTAGGTTAGAATCTGAGCTTCGTGGACTGGCAGGATTGCTTCCTGAGCTTTTAATTCGACAACGACTTCATTCTCAACAATTAAATCTGCTCTGTAACCGCAATCCAATTTAATTTCTTTATAGACTATTGGAATCGGTTTTTGTTTTTCAAATTTCAATCCGCGATTTAATAATTCATAGCAAAGACATTCCTCATAAGCAGATTCTAACATACCAGGCCCTAAATGCTAATGAACTTCAATAGCCGCACCGATTATTTCACTGGTAATCTGATTGATTTCCAATTTCCCCCTCCTCTGTGTAACTCTGTGAATTCTCCGTGTCTCTCTGTGTAATTTTTTTCTTTATAGAACTCGACAGTACAAATTATCTATATAACTCTACGGAACTATCCGAAATATTTCCATTTTCTTAAAATAGCCGACGTAGAATTTCTTTCCCTTCTGCAGATTAATTTGACTTGAGTAGATCTCCTTCAATCCGGACCCTTCCGCTAAATCAACGAACTCTCTTTCATCAACCAATTTGATAATTGAGCTCAGTTTTTTAATCGATTCATAGGGTGTTTCAGATACCGGGTCGGAAGAATCGGTTTGCAATTGTAATACCACACTTATTATTCCGCCGGGATTCAACCAGTTTGATAATTTACTAAGTACTTTTTGTACATCAACATATTCAAAAATCAATGCAGTATGAATAAGATCAAAATACGGATGTTGAATTTCCAAATCATTCAAATCAGCACAAATAAGATTTAGTGATGGTAAATCCTCTGCAAACCACGCATGGCATTCAGCTAAGTATTTGTAATTTATATCAACGCCCAGAATAATTTTATTCTGCCTGTCAATTAAATGCTCAAAACCATTTCCGGTTGTACAACCGGGAATAAAAATTGAATCCGGATTAAACTGATCAATTACCTTGCGGAATATTTCGTTTAATACCTGAAGCTGAAGAACATCGGGTGCCGACATATGTGCTTCGTACTCATCAGATTGTATTTGCTGCCATGGATTCATAAGAGTTAGAATTTGTTGTTTAACTGATTTCCATTTATATATAAACCTAGAGTAAACCATCCGCACCAGTGCCGATATGAAAATGGTGCTGTTAAACCCATACCGGTATTTATTACGGGCAGAACCTTCTCAGTAAAAGTATCTGAGTATTTGTACAATTCCCCTTTAATATCTTTACCGTAAAATTCGCTTAAAATATTTTGAATTGTCATTAAACCAAAAACCACCGGATACCTTCCGCACCAGATTGGAATAGTTTTATTTTCTACCACTCCGGGCCAAAGCTCTTTAGTAAGATTAACAATTTTTTCATTACTGATTTCAGTAATAAGATTTTCTTCAATTATCCTCTTGTCATTATCAGTTGCAATCTTATGTGCATTAGCATCAAGTCCGTATGGCGAGTTATTAAAATCCTCGCCGTAATGATTGGCGTCGTTTGAGATCAGGAAAAGAATATCCTTTCCAACCTCAAGTTTATTCTCATTAATATATTCTAAGATAATTCTGCCAAGTTTATTACTTACATCTTCCATTTTTTTTAACGGCATTTGAGTTACCATGATCGGAGTAATTTTCATTTCTCTGTTATAATATTGGAGGAAGGGAATTAAGGCTTCAATTGAATGTTCAATGCTATGTGCTTTGTTACTAATGATATAAAATTCTTTAGCAAGCTTCTCCTTTATTAATTCACGTAACGGAGAAATTTCAACTTCACTATATGGACCTTTCCATTTATCATATTCATCAAGTATCAATACATTCTTTGGATCGTTCAATTCCTTGCGGACAGTTCCGTGAGTTACACCGAATATAACCACCTCTTTGGTTCTTATTTTATTGAACAACGGATAATAAATCTTCCCGGCGTAGAGATAATCGTCATGTACAGAAATACCGCCGATCAATTTATTAGATGAGAATTCTGTAAGTGCTTCGGTTTCACCCGACAAATATTTCATGAATGAATTCATCTCTTCTGCATTCCAGCAAAATCCTACATCATCTCGAACAGGACGGATTGACTGCGAGTGCAGAGTGCAGGATAAGGAATTTAGAATAATATAAAGAATAAATTGTAAGCCGATATATTTCATAAAAATGCTCATTATAAAAAAACTCATACACCAATGCGGAAATACATAGCATAAAAAAGGTAGCGTCCTATTAATTCTTCAAGCAATAAGATGCCGAAATAGAGAGCATAATATTTCCGCTTAAGAAGTAAATCTCTTGTCCTGTTATATTTAACAAGCAAAGAGATTAACCATAAAAAAGCCGAAAGTAAAAGTAATAACCTCAGAATTATGAGAAGAATGTTTTTTTCAATCAATATTCCGAAGCTTGACCTCAGGGTTTCATCTCCGCTGCCGAGATAAATAAGCTGACTAAACATTATTATAACCTGAAAGAACAACAATCCAAGTATGAATAAAGAAATTATTTTAAACGGATCGGTTAGTTTTTGAATTGAGAATTCATTTAACAGTAAAGAATATTTTTTTTTGTTGATAATAATATTCAGAGCATGAAGAATTGCCCCGCTTCCTAATATAAGAGAAGTAAAAACAAATGCCAGAGGTGTAAACAAATTATTCCAGACCGGAACAGTTTCAAGCATGTAGACCATCGCCATAGACGCAATTGCAATATATCCGAGTGCTACAGTTATCAGTGCCAAAGAGAAAATTAATTTCCTGTTTAACTTGTGTCTGATGTAGATCAGAAGAAAAAAACCGCCACTTAAAAGGAATAGAATCAAGGATAATATTTCTCGGCTGAGCCAGGATGTTCCCAGATTATTCAATGCATTAAACGCATTTATTGGATTTCCAAGGTGAAATCCTGCTACGATTACAGCTAAAACAAGTATGAACCCTGTTACATTTAAGATCGGTTTACTAATAACAGTAAAAATCTCATCATTCAGTCTAACTAAACTCAGATGATGTATAACTCCGAGAAATAAAAACGCACCTACCGCCATTTGGACCATAATCGTGAAAAGTATCAGGGGACATTCCGCAAAGTGCATTTATACTTCCTCCTTATTAGAAATTGCAAGATAAATGTCTGGTTTGTTAAGCGAATCTTTATGCGGATTGATAACAAGAGCCGGTTTAGTAATAGAGGAATCTGGCAATGGATAAACTTCCGCTAATTCACCGTATTTCTTTTTAAGCTCCTTAAACTCACCAAACTCAAGAACTCTCATAGGACACGCATCAACACAGGAGGGATTTTTCCCTTCGTTAATGTAATCGTAACAAAATGTGCACTTAGTCATTACGCCTTTATTCGAATCATACTGTGGTGCACCATAGGGACATGACCATTCACAATATCTGCATCCGATACACTTATTTTCATCAATCAGTACAATTCCATCTTTCCGTTGATAAATTGCTTTGGTGGGGCAGGTCTTTACACAAATAGGGTCTTCACAATGATTACACGCCATAGAAATGTTATAGGCAAATACTTGAGGAAGCCATGCGTTACCCTTTCTGATCCAATCACCCCCGCTTACCTCATAAACTCTGCGCCATAATATTCCATTGCCGGTATTATGCTTATCATTACAGGCTGCCTGACAGGCTTTACATCCGGAACATCTGCTTGTATCAATATAAAATGCATATTGCTTTTTCATGAACTGCTATGCCTTTTCTAACTGAACCATTATAGTGTGCTGTGCATTTCCGAAAGCAAGAGGAGTCCACTTTTCAGAAGTTAATACGTTTATACATCCCCGGCGGTCAATACCGTTTTTATCGGGAGTCCACCACGCCCCCTGAGGAATATCTATAACACCGGGTAATATTCTCTTTGTCACCCGGCACTTAATAATTATTGTTCCTCTATCGTTGAATACCTTAACTTCATCACCATCTTCTACATTACGTTCCAATGCATCAACTGGATTGATAAAAACTCTTTGAGGAAATGCTTCATCAGTCCATTCATTGTTATCGTGGGTTGAATGGACCCGACCCATATAATGATGTCCGACAGCCTGAAGCGGATATTTTTTTGCTTCTTCGCCAAACGGGCTTTCCCACTCCTGTATATATTTAGGAATTGGAGGAATTGTACAAGGTTTCTGCATTTCAAAAAGTGTTTTAGAGAATATCTCAATTCTACCGGAAGGAGTTTTTAATGGATTCTTTTGGGGATTATTTCTGAAATCTCTAAATGCAATTTTCGGTTCTGTAATTGGAGTTGAATAAACACCTTTGTTACTCTTTTCAAACTCTTTCAGATTTGGAACATTGGGGAATCTTGTTTTTCTATATTCTTCAATTGTCCATTCAATCCAATCTTTCTCGGTTCTTCCTTCTGTGTATTGATACTTAACACCAAACCTATCTGCAATCTCTGAACAGATTTGATAATCACTTTTTGTTTCGAACGGAGGATCAACTATCTTGGGCATCAGAATTACTTCATCACCGTATTTCCATCCGTCCTCCAATCCCCATACTTCAAACTGAGTACAGACCGGAAGAACTATATCGGCAAACTTTGCAGTTGGGGTCATAAACTGTTCATGAACAACTATGAACTCAACTAATTTTTCATCTTCTAAAATTTTTGCTGTGCGGTTAACATTTGCATGCTGATTTATCAATGCATTTGTTGCAACCGCATAAATCAATTTGACGTTGTTATCGAGTTTATCCGCACCCACTACTCCTTCTGCGACAGATAGTTCTTGGCCACGCAGAACAGCTTCAGTCCATAGAAAAGTTGGAATTCTTGTTTTAATTGGATTAGGACCGGTGGGAAAAACATTCCAGAAGGGACCGCCGTCATCGGCCTGAAGTGCGATACCGCTTGCACAGCCACCCGGGATTCCGATGTTTCCGGAAAGTGCAGCAAGTACGCATCCACCTATTACTGCTGTTTCTCCGTATGCCCGTCTCTGCATACCGTATCCCTGATAGAGCATCGCGGGTTTTATGGTTGCATACTCGTGTGCAATATTAATAATAGTTTCTTTAGGAACAGTAGTAATCTCTTCCGCCCATTGAGGTGTTTTAGGAATTCCATCGCGAATTCCCAGAATGTAATCCTTGTAGCTCTCTTCTCTTTCCAGACCTTCGGGCATTTGAGATGAGTCGAAACCGACACAATACTTTTTAACAAACTCTTGATCGTAAAGGTCTTGGGTTATCATTACATAGGCCATAGCGCTCATCATTGCAACGTCTGTACCGGGACGGATCGGTATCCATTCATCTGCAAGCGCAACAGCACTCATACTCATTCGCGGATCAATACAGATTATTCTTGCACCGTTCTCTTTTGCTTTCTTAAGGAAGTATTCGCTGTTTGTTCCATCACGCATCTCACATGGATTCCAGCTCCACATAATTATGTATTTAGAGTTTACCCAATCCTGTCTCTGATTTCCTGTTACACTTGTTCCGAACACATAAGGAGTTGCTTTCGAAATTGCAGCCCAACTGTAGCTATTGTAAAAACCGAGTGAGCCACCTATTAAATTGAAAAGCCGGACAGCAGTTTGTCTTCCGTTAACCTGATTGTAGCTTCCCGTTCCATAAGGAACATAAATTGAACTGTTGCCGTAAGTATCTTTTATCCGTTTGATTTCTGATACAATTATATCGTAGGCTTCATCCCATGAGATCCGTTCAAATTTTCCCTCACCTCTTTTTCCAATTCTCTTCAACGGATACTTTAACCGATCGGGGTGGTATTGTCGTTTGCGGTAGGCTCTTCCTCTTATGCAGGCTCTTAACTGAGGATCTTCGATAGAATCGTTAGGACGGTCATCGGTTTCGATTCGGATGATTTTTTCATCTTTCACAAATACTTTTAATAAACATCGTCCGCCGCAATTATGTGCAGGGCAGCCTGTTCTTACAATTCGATCAGCTAAAACGAATGGATGGGTTTTTGATTCTATTGAGCCGATAACTTCTGATATTCCGCCAACGGATAAAGCTGTAGCGCCAAGAGCTGAGGACCATTTTAAGAATTCCCGCCTTGAAAGACCAAAAGGATTATTAGAGTTATCCGCCCTTTCTTTCATATGGTATAAAATTACGTTATAAATCTATACGCAACTTAATTTATAGAGGAATAATATGAAAGAGCATAAAACGAACTTGAGTGATTAGTTTTCCGAGATTCAAAAAAATCCTGTATAAATCGAACTTAAATGAAGGAACCGGCTCAGCAGAAACAATTGCAGAGCCGGTTTTTCTAATTTTTAAAGAACTATTTCTAAAGCATTATTACAATGATAGCCTTTTTTCACAATCTTGTTTCCTTTGTAAATTGCCCAAGCCGGCATTGTCTGATGCGCTTTTGTCATTTGATACAACTGCTGCGCACTGTTCCCGATAAAAATGTAGACAGTTTTGTTTGGATTATATGGATTGGGATATGTAATGTAAAGCCCGTCATCATTATGATTATAGAGGGCTCCATTCCACTTAAAGAAATATTTGCCGCAATCGATTCCGAGTTTTTCAAAAACTTTTTTGGCAAAACTGTTTTCGGATGGACCGCCTAAAATTATTAAATCATTCTTTGCAAGTTCGTTCTCATCAACTTCACCATCCTTCCTTAACGGCTGAAAAATTTCAGTGAAGCGGTCGGCTACCATTTTCTGATAGCGGAGCGCAATAGTATGATTTGCCTCTATCTGCTGTGACGTTCCGTAAATAATAATTGTCGTTGCAAAATCATCAAAGAAGTTTTGATATGTATAGTAACTACTTCTTTCCACGGGTATTTCATTTCCATAATTAAAAATTATTTTTTCTGGTTTTTCATTCATAACAAAATCAAACTTCTGCTCGCTTCCATTTACTTCTATTAACTTAATAATCCGCTCTTTCCCGGATTCAATTCCTAGTGTAGTAAAGAATTTGTACGGACTATTATTCTGCTTGATCTCAATGCTTAATCTCCATCTGTCATCTGCCTGAACCGCATTAGCATTAATAGTTATTGAAGGAATATCTTCCCTTTCAAGCCACTGCATAATGAAACTTCTCAACTGCTTGCCGGTTGTCTTTTCAGCTGTCTGAATGAATTGTTCGTTAGTTATATTCTTTTCTTTGAACTCCGAATGAATTTTATTCATCATATTGGAAAAAGTATTGTTTCCCAGTAATAATCTTAGCTGATGAAGTAAATATGTTCCATTTATTCTTGGTATCTGGTAGTTGTTATACTTATCATAAACGGTTTTTGCATTTATCGGTGCAAGATTTCCTTCTTTATGAATAGCATATAGAAGACGGTGATTCAGCTCGGTCAATTCATCCTTAGAGTAATTCAGCGCTGCCTCCGGATTTGAAGGCATCTGCTTCAAAAAATAATAATATGATGATGTTGCACTAACAAACCAGTTCTCTTTTTCGGTTGAGGGATAAACAGTGCTTTTCCATAAAGTGTTTTTATCGAATGAATAAATTTCCTTTACCTCGTTAAGGGAATTGTTAAGTTCTTTAACCATTTGAACAACCCCGGATTTCTCTTTCATCTCCTTTAGTTTATCTGCGACATAAACAGGATTGGCAACTGTATAGCCAAGCGTAAATCGTGGAACAGCATTTGGCAGATCAGGTATTCGCCCATTTTCACCAACGAATTGTTCTCTCAATGTAACCTTACCGATATGTGCAAAGAACATAAGGTTCTCTGCCATTTCGGATGTTGTTACTTTTCCATCGCATGCATGCGGTCGGTTGATCGGTGATGAGTTCCACAATTCAAACGCTTCCGTTTGATCAATATTTCCCTTCTTTTCCTGATAAAAATTCCAGAATGCAATATCGCGGTTTACGGGACGCCAGATAATATCTGCCGGTGATTCCTCTGCATTCTGAATATATTCTTTTCTTACTTCCATATCTTTGTTGTTATTGTTGCTCCAGTAAAAATCTTTTGCATTGTTATACCATTCCTGTTTAGAGCTTCTCCACAATTTCCATTTGTATGTACCGAGTAGAAGAATTGCAATTTCATTTTTCTTAACATCGCCTATCAGCCAATCATTAGTATACATTCCATTGTTTTTCGTTGTCATAATTTTTACCACATCGTCGACGCTATTTGCATACTGTGCCGCTTTTCTAATTCTATTGGACTGTGGAATTCCATCGGGATTATAAGGTGTTTGCTGAACAGTAGTTTCACCAAGCATAATGCCGGCGCTGTTCATGTAGAAATCCGCACCGGAATGAATGCCGCCGGGATAAGTTTGATACACTAATCGATTTCCTTCAGACGGTTGGACATCTGCAATCACATTCCAATGATATCCGGTATACCCGCCCCACATGAAAATTTGTGAGTACACAATTCTGCCGTCTTTTGTTGCCGAATTGTTAGCGAGAAATGCCGAACACTTATGCAATCTTTCTTGTATACTTAACTCATCCTCATTAGATAAAAAACTTTTCCCGGTTAACGGATTAGGAGTTACACGAAGCGCGCTTTGAATATAATCGAGATCAATTGAAGAATTGATCGCAACAATATCAAGCAGATCTACCGGACGGTCAAAAACTTTTGAACCGGCTTTGGAGGCACCATCAGCTATTCCTTTCATCTCGGTCAAATATTCTTCTTCGTATTTACGAAGCATCATTGCATCAACTTCAAAACGTGTTCTGTTCCAGCCGGTTTGCGGTTCAGAATTGTTATAACTCACCGCAAGTTTTTCGATAAACATTTTTATTTCGTCAGCAAGCAGAAAACCGTACTGATAACCCCGCTCGTACGGTTTACCTTCAATATGAACAAAGATCCAACCTTTATCCTCATAACGGAATGCAGGTCCATACCATTTAACCGTTTCCATTGGGATATATTCAGAAATATCCGTTACCTCGGATAATTCAATATCATCAAACCAGGCCTTTCCTTTTGCATTTCCATTGTAACCTAAATGAAACCGAACTCTATCTCTCGATTTTGTAGCAACAAACATCATTTCTATTTTTTGCCAATCGTTAGTAGCACCAACAGAGGAAGAGTTGTTTGTAAAAGGGAAAGATTCCATAGTTAAACATGCTGCAACTGATGTAGGATATTGATCGATCGGATTGGTAAAAGCATTTTCAGCTTTGATCCAACCGCTCAATTTATAAACGTGCCCGACTTTCAAACTCACTTCTTCAGAAGAAACAATGCTCTGTGACCAATCATCATGAATAATTGCCGCGCTTAAATTGCCGGAATGAAAATTATCTTTAGTAAAAATTACATTGCCGTTCGATTGAACATTCCAGCTCTCAGCACCACCATGTGAATTTAATTTTTCAAAACCCGGATTCGAAAGTTTAATCTGGCTACTCTGCGCAAAAGTAGCATTAAGTGTAATTAATAAGATTGCGGACAACAACAGGTTGGATTTCTTTCTCATATCATACTCTGAATTATTTGATGTTGGATGTAAAAATATGGATTATGCTGATGGATTTGAAAGAAAAAAGAATTCAATATTATGCGTTCTGAGATTAAAAATAAACCTTCTTTTGTGCTAACGGACTATTGCTAAGCATATCAGTAATAAACGTTTCAAGCGCAACAAGATATGATTCTTTACCGGGAAGGCTTAAAAGTTTTTGTGTGGATTTCAACTTGCCCAGAGCTGCAACCCTACCCGTTAAGTTATCGAGAAGAATATATTTTATACCTGCATCAAGTTTAAAGAATGATTGTGAACCTCGACCTATACTAACTCCCTTTTCATCTCCACTTCTAACAAAATATGCATCTTCTATAAAGAAAAGGTAATCGGGTTTTCTGCCATCGTAGATTAAGTTCTTAACTTCAGGCAGATACATCATGTTAGAAGAATCGGATTTATGCTGGGTTGCAACATAGTTGAATTTTATACGTGCCCTAATTAGCCCTTTATCAGCTTTAATAATTTTAGCAAATGTATTTTCTGCAAGCAGAATCGGCATGTAATTATCTATTAATTCGATCTCTTTAGTGGTTAAAAGCTGTTTGGTTTGATTTTTCTTTTCAATAAAAGTATGAAGCTGATCGCTCTCCAGAAGTGTCGATATAAAAGGCATGATCAGTATTTCTACATTTGATTGGTTCAAATTCTTATATTCGGGGGCAACATAAGTAAACCGATCGGAGCCCGAACAGGAGATCAGAATCATCATTAATAAGGTATTTAATATATAAGACTTTAATTTTCTCACAAAATCCGCTTACTTAATGTTATTTAATTTTCCGGCTCAAAAAATAGTCCGGTATTTATTCAATTGCAATCCAATATTTAAAGACGAAAATCATCCAAAAAAGTTGCGTATGAATTATATTACATACCAAAAATCTCTGCGGAGTAATTATGCCCTTTAATTTATCCAGAACAGCCCTCGGTTTGTGGAGAGCCCGAAAGTGGAATTATTCCACCAAAGAACTTGAAAATCTAATCTCCCGGGTAATCGATGTGGGAATTACAACTTTTGATCATGCGGATATTTATGGTGATTATGAATGCGAGGTGTTATTCGGAGAAGTTCTAAAATCCAACAGCGGACTTCGCACTCAAATGAAAATCGTAACAAAATGCGGAATTAAAATAAAGTCATCTAAATTTTCCGAAAGAATAATCGGGCATTATGACACAAGTAAAGAACATATAATTAGTTCGGTTGATAAATCCCTTGTTAATCTTAATACCGATTTTATTGATCTTCTGTTAATTCACCGTCCGGATCCGCTTATGAATGCGGATGAAGTAGCCGAAGCATTTACAGAATTAAAAAGTTCGGGCAAGGTATTAGATTTCGGTGTATCAAATTTCCTTCCCCATCATTTTGATTTGCTACAATCAAGATTAAGTTTTCCGCTTGTAACAAACCAAATCGAGGTTTCAGTTCTTCATCACGAACATTTTGATAACGGGAATATCGATTTCCTTCAGGAGAAAAAAATTTCCCCGATGGTCTGGTCGCCATTTGCCGGAGGCAGACTCTTCAATGATGGGGGCGAACAGGCGCAGCGAACAAAATCAATGTTAAGTGAACTTCAAAATAAATATGGCGCAGCGGGCATCGAAAGTATTGCAACAGCGTGGCTATTCATTCATCCTGTAAATTTTATTGTTGTTCTCGGAAGCGTAAATATTGATAGGATTAAAATGGCATTAGATGGAATGAATATTAAACTGACAAAAGAAGATTGGTTTAGAATATGGGTTGCTTCCCGCGGACAGAATGTACCCTGATAACCGGGATACAATTTAAAAGTGAAGACCCCGTTTAATCACGGGGTCTTTTATAAAACAAACTCTATATTATCAATTAGTATTCTATATTCTGCTTACCCAGAACATTCATAAATTCAAATTGCTTTGTAAAATAATTGTATTGTGCCTGAATATCATTATTCTGGGCCTGCAAATAATCTCTGTATGATTGCTGCATCTCAATGAATGTAGCTGAACCAAGTTCATAGTTTTCACTTTTTATATTCCAATTCATCCGGGCAGAGATTAATCCCTTGTTAGAAACTTCAACCTGAGTTTTAGCAGTTTCCAGATCGAGCAGTGTATTTTTTACCTGCGCTCTAATCTCTTTTTCGAGTGCGTTAAGATCCTCTGCTGAATTTTTAATCTGAACTTCCGCAGATTGAATTGCAAAATCGGTATTCCAGTTGGAGAATATCGGAAAGTTAAGAGAGAGTCCAAGACTGAAAATGCTCCTATTGAAAAGATCACCGGGTCTGATTGCACTTGTTGAATATCGGTAGTTACCGCTCAATGCTGGAAATAATCC
>JAGUYK010000027.1 GCA_020061355.1 Ignavibacteriales bacterium
CGGAAACGAAACCGATATAAGGATTTCGATTACTCAAACGATGGATATTATTTTATAACAACCTGTGTCGAAAACCGAATAAATTATTTCGGTAGAATCCTTACGGGCAAAATGTTGCTGAATAAGTGCGGTTTAATTATTGATAAATGCTGGAATGACTTACCTAACCATTATAACTGTTCGCTTGATTTTTATTCAATTATGCCCGATCACTTTCACGGTATCATAATAATAGAAAAAACAAATGAACCCGGTAAGAAAAACTACTCTCTTTCAGAAATAATTAGGGGTTTTAAAACATTTTCATCCAAACAAATAAATCTTGAATTAAATGGTAATTCAAAATTCAAATGGCAAAAATCATTTTATGATAGAATAATTCGTAACGAAAAAGAATTGTTTCGGATAAGAAGATATATCGTGAACAATCCTCTAAAATGGGATCTTGAAAAAAATTTACCGGAAAATCTTGATATATAAACAATACCATTAATTATCTATAAAAACATAAAATATGTAGACAGTAGGGAACAGTTTGAAACTGTTCCCTACTGTCCCTACCATTTCCAATATTTTTAAAAATCATAACCAATTAACTTTGAAACCGTCCAAACTAATTCATAATTTACAATTAAAAGAAAGACCTACTAGTTGAATTGCACACATTTAATTAACATTTCAATTACATACCTTGAAGGGGGTTTATGAAAAAACTACTTGTCGCAATAACTATACTATTTTCATTTGCAGCAAAAATTAATGCGCAAATTGATGCAAGAATGCTCCAATATCCGGATGTCTCTAAAACACATATTGTGTTTTCTTATGCCGGGGATTTATGGACGGTTCCAAAAGAAGGTGGAACAGCTACCAAGCTCAGTTCACCAAAGGGTCAGGAAGTCTTTCCAAAATTTTCACCCGATGGATCTCAAATTGCATTCAGTGGAAATTATGACGGCAATATGGATGTATATGTAATTCCAACTACCGGTGGAATTCCAACAAGAGTAACCAACCATGGAATGCCCGATCGTATAATTGATTGGTATCCCGATGGCAAAAATCTTATCTATGCTTCATCTAAACACAGCGGTAAACAGCGATTCAGTCAATTCTACAAAGTTTCTCAAAAGGGCGGATTACCTGAAGTTCTTCCCGTTCCATACGGCGAACATGCGTCACTATCACCTGACGGAAAGCAGATTGCATATACAAACAAATCAGAATCATTCCGAACATGGAAAAGATACCGCGGCGGTGATGCAGCAGATATATGGCTCTTCGATCTTGAAAAGTTGACAGTTGATTATATCATTGAAAACCCTGCTGGCGATGAATTGCCAATGTGGAGTGGCAGAAAAATTTATTTCCTTTCAGACCGCGGACCTGAAATTAGAATGAATATCTGGTCGTATAATCTCGATACAAAAGAATTTAAACAAGTTACAAAGTTCACAGATTTTGATATTCACTTTCCTTCTCTCGGTCCATCCGAAATAGTATTTGAAGCAGGTGGAAAACTTTATCTATTAAATCTTTCCGACGAAAAATACCGCGAAGTAAAAGTAAATGTAGTTACCGACGCAATTACTTTAATGCCGCGTAGCGAAAAAGTTTCAACCCTAATTCAGAGCTTTTCTCTTTCGCCGGATGGTAAAAGAGCGATGATTGAAGCACGAGGTGAAATATTCAATGTACCGGCTGAAAACGGTGCCGTTATCAATCTGACAAAAACTTCGGGTGTAGCAGAACGATATCCCGAATGGTCGCCAAATGGAAAGTACGTTGCTTATTGGAGTGATAAATCGGGCGAGTATGAATTAACAGTTCGTGACCTTGAGAAACAAGGCGAAGAGAAAAAATTAACTTCTTACGGTGAAGGTTATAGGTATAGATTATACTGGTCGCCGAACAGCAAGATGCTCGCTTTCGTTGATAAGGCAATGGAAATAAAAATTTATGATATGGAAAAAGATAAAACTTATGATGTTGATAAAGGGAAATACTGGTACCAGGGCAATCTTGCACAGTTTAAACCAAGCTGGTCATCCGACAGCAGATGGCTTGCATATCAAAACGATCTTGATAACAGAGGAAGTGCAATTTTTATCTATGATACAAAAGAGCAGAAATCAGTTCAGGCAACATCCGGATTCTACAGCGATTCGGAACCGGTTTTTGATCCTGATGGAAAGTATTTATACTTCTTCACAAACAGAAATTTTGCACCGGTTTACAGCGACTTTGATAACTCCTTCGTTTACCCCAATGCAACCAACTTAGCGCTTGTAACACTTACAAACGAAATACTTTCTCCTCTCGCTCCGAAGAATGATACTACTTCAATTAAAAAAGAGGAAGTGAAGAAAGAAGAGGGTAAAGATGCAAAGAAAGAAGAAGGGAAGAAGGAAGGTGTAAAAGACGAAAAGAAGGATGATAAAACAAAGGAAGTTAAAATTACATTCGATGGATTTGAAAACAGAACGGTAATTCTTCCTCCGACTTACGGCAATTTTGCACGGTTAGCTGCAGTTTCAGGAAAATTAATTTTCCACCGCACTCCTAACAGCGGATCCTCGGAAAAAACCAGACCGCTCTATTTCTATGATCTTGAAAAACGTGAAGAGAAAAAAATTGTGGATGATGTTGATGCATTTACTGTATCTGCCGATGGTAAAAAAATAGCAGTTGTAAAGACGGGATCTTTCTCGGTTATTGATGTTGCAGAGAATCAGAAACTTGATAAAAAGATGCCGACTTCAATGATGGAGATGAACGTTGATCCGATTGCTGAGTGGAAACAAATCTTTAATGATGTATGGCGTTTCGAAAGAGATTTCTTCTACGATAAAAACATGCATGGAGTTGACTGGGATGAAATGCGCGACCGTTACGGAAAACTAGTAGATGACTGCGTTACACGCTGGGATCTAAACTACATTCTTGGTGAATTAATCTCAGAATTGAATGCATCTCATACTTACCGCGGTGGCGGTGATACGGACGAAGCTGATTTTAGAAACGTTGGCTACCTCGGCATCGATTGGGAAATTGCAAACGGTATATACAGAATAAAGAAAATTATAAGCGGAGCAAAGTGGGATAGCGAGGTTCGCTCACCTCTTACCATGCCCGGATTAAAAGTAAAAGCCGGTGATTATATTCTTGCAGTCAATGGAGAAAAACTTGATGTTAGCAAAGCTCCCTGGGGCGCATTCGAAGGTCTCGCAGATAAAACTGTTGAGCTTACCGTTAACGATAAACCATCTATGGATGGCGCTAAGAAAATTATTGTTCAAACATTAGCATCCGAAACACGTCTGCGCAACCTGGAATGGATCGAATCGAACAGAAAATATGTTGAAGAAAAAACAAACGGTAAAGTAGGCTACATTTATGTTCCATCTACAGGTGTTGGTGACGGACAATATGAATTGGTGAGAATGTTCTACGCTCAGATTGATAAAGATGCATTAATAATCGATGAAAGATTTAACAACGGCGGACAGATTCCGGATCGTTTCATTGAACTCTTGAACAGAAAACCGCTTGCATATTGGGCAGTACGTGATGGAAGTAAATGGCAGTGGCCTCCGGTTGCTCACTTTGGTCCAAAAGTTATGCTGATCAATGGATGGAGCGGTTCCGGCGGCGATGCATTCCCGGATTATTTCCGCAAAGCAGGTTTAGGACCGCTTATTGGTACAAGAACCTGGGGCGGATTGATCGGAATTACCGGTGCACCCGCATTGATTGACGGTGGTAATGTTACAGTTCCGACTTTCAGAATGTACGACCCGGATGGTAAATGGTTTAAAGAGGGTCATGGCGTCGATCCAGATATCGAAGTTATTGACGATCCATCTAAATTGGCAAAAGGTGTTGACCCGCAGCTTGAAAGAGCTGTTCAGGAAATTTTGAAAGCACTTGAAAAGAATCCTTACAAAGAGCCGAAACAACCGGCTTATGAGAAAAGGTAAAAAGGCATACCTTCTGAGAGAGTATCGAAGCTGGTATGTCTAAAAAACGGAAGCTTTGCTTAAATGCAAAAGCGGCGGACTTAGTTGGACGCCGCTGCTTCCGCTAATTACCAAAAAGATTTTTCAACCATTTCTCCCCAAAACCCTCTGGTTCCTCCTGTCTTCTGCTGCGATTGTATTTTGCATAATTTTCTTTAGTCAAGATTGAGACCGGGCCTTCATAAATTCCGCCGTCTACGAAACCGTCGTAAACGCGGATTGCTATTGTATTCATCTCGCCGAATTTTAAAACACCGGCAGGAATCTTATAGGCACGTAATATCTGCCACTCTTCCCGGTTATGCATCCAGTAGGGGAGATCATTTATCGGTCCAGTCGATCCGACTAGCCTGCCGTTAATAAATACCTGATCGAAATCATCTATTTTTCCGGCAACCAGAATTAATTCTTTTCCTTTAAGGCGGTCCGGCACATAAAACTTGAGCCGGTACCATGCATATCCGTCATAATCCTCCTCACCCTGATACTCCCAGTACCCGGGGACGATGATACTTCTCCAGTTCCGATCATTATAATTCGTTTCTTTCCATTTAGGATTGTCACCCGTTGAGAATTTCCAGAGACCCGTAAGATTCAGGTCCCAGTTAAGCATCTCATAAATGCCGCAATACCCTTCCAGAATACCCCCCGATAATTCTGCATCGTAAACTCTTACTGAAATCAAATTTTCTTTACCGAACCGTATCAGGTTTTCCGGAATTGTATATTTCCGCCATGCATTATACGCCGTTGAATAATCGGGCGGGAATGATCCTGAAAGACCGATCAACTCACCGTTGAAATAGACTTGATCAACATCATCTATTCTGCCGAGCTCCAGACTGAGGCTTTTTCCTTTTAAGCCGGTAGGAATTACAACGCTTCTACGGTACCATGCATGTCCGTTATATCCGTGAAATCCCTGATCCTCCCATGACGAGGGTACTTTTATTGACTCCCAGGATTTGTCATTATAATCAGTTTTCATCCGGTTAATGTCATCACCGATCGAAAACTTCCATCGTCCGTTCAGATCAATCAATTTTTTAGATGACTGCGGTAAAACTATTCCGGCTGACAAAAGAAGAATGAATATTATCGTTTGAAAACCGGTTGTATTTACAATTCTATTCTTCATCATTTTTATTTTAGCCGAAATCTATAAAAGGAATATGGTTAAAAAGTCACCTTACTGTTATAAATTGTAAAAAATTGTCACTGTTTTCAGTACAACTTAATTTCAGCAATAAAATCCCTGTTTAGTTTATTTCTTGAATACTCGACATAAATCGCGTTACACATATGACGAACGCGTTCGTTCCTATCTGTCTTTGCAATTTTATATACGGCTTCGATGCCGTCTTTATCACCTATCAGATATAATGAAAGCGCGATAAGAACTTTGCAGTTGGAATCATTAACGGAATTCAATTCTTCAATAAGAACCGGAACTGCTTCTTTAACACGGTATTTGCCGGCGAAATAGACAGAGCATTTCATCAATCCCAAATTATCAGATTTGATCCCGTGAATAAGATTTGCAATAGCTGCCTTTTTATCTCTGCACTTCAACTCATTCTGCAAATCCGCATAAGTTGAGTTTGTTAAGATTGCCATAGCAAAGAGAATTAAGAATCCTTTCTTTACGAAGTTGTTAGTTGTGCGTTTCATTTTGAACCTCCCCTGTCTTTTAGTGAACTTGTTTTTTTGTTTCTCTGGTACTTTAGACTGAAGTGTTCAAAACGAAGTTGTCATGCGTAAGTAATGAATTGTAAAAAGATGTAACAGCTATAGTAAATAAAAAATTTTAACCGCTTATCAATTTATAACCGATTCCATGAACCGTTAGAATAATTTTGGGATGATCCGGATCTGTTTCAATTTTCTGACGCAGGCGCAGAATAAAGTTATCAACCGTCCTGGTAGTTGTTGCTTCCTGTTTCCATACCTCTTTAAGAAGAGAATCCCGGCTAACAGTTTGGTTATGATGATGCCACAAATATTCGAGCAGCTCAAATTCCCTGTGGGACATTTGAACTTCAATACCGTTTTCGAATGCGTTGAAAGTATTAAAGTGAAGTTCAAGTCTCCCGATCCTTACCGAATCCGATTTCTGATCAGACTCACCTGAACGTCTCAGAACGGCCTTAATCCTTGCAATTAATTCCCGCAGGCTGAACGGTTTTGTAATGTAATCATCGGCGCCAAGTTCCAGTCCAACAACTTTATCGATCTCTTCACCTTTGGCTGTGAGCAGAATGATTGGAGTCTTATTACCAGCTTCACGGACTTTCTTACATACATCAAACCCCGATAACTTTGGTAACATTACATCTAATATTATCAGATCGAACTTGCCATTGTTAATTTTCTTAAGTCCCAAAGCTCCATCAGAAGCAGAATCTGTTTCATAACCTTCGAACTCAAGATTGTCAATCAGTCCCATTCTCATCGATGGTTCATCTTCAATAATTAATATCCGCGCCATATTCTCTCCGGATTAATATTCATAAATCTATTTAAGGGGAAATAGGAGGCGGAAAGTGCTGCCTCTCCCCTGTTCACTATCAACCTCAATACTACCCTTGTGTGAATCCATAATATGTTTAACGAGAGAGAGACCTAGTCCTGTCCCTTTTGTATCATGAACCAACCCTTTAGACGCTCTGTAAAATTTCTCGAATATTTTTTGCTGCTCTTCTTTCGGAATGCCGATTCCTTTATCTTCAACCTCAACAATTACATTATCATTTCTTCTCGTTAACCGGAGAAGAACCAATTTTACTTCTACGGAATATTTTACTGCATTGTCTATCAGGTTTATAACAGCTTCGGAGACCGCCTCTTCATCCGCATTGATCATTAATTTTTCATCGGGCTGTTCAAGAATAAATTCGAATCCCTTATTAGAAAGATGGAACTTGTATGAATCCGCCACACTTTGAATCACGCGGTTAAGCTCTACTTCCTTAAAATGATAATTTCTTTTACCCGCTTCAATTTGCGAGAAGCTAAGTATCTTATTCACAATGCTGCTGAGTCTGCCCGCTTCCTGACTAATAATTTTATAATATTCGTTTTTCTTCTCTTCAGTTTTTACTCTTCGCATCTCAAGAGTCTCTGCGAACATACTTATCAGAGCAAGCGGTGTGCGAAGCTCGTGCGAAACATTTGAAACAAAATCCGATTTGATCTGCGCAAGCTCAACTTCCCTTTTTATATTTCTGAAAGCATAGAAAGCAGTAATTAACATTAATCCGGCAAAAACTAAAAAGATTATCAGGTTAGATGAAGTTCGCTTTTTCACAAGTCCGGCTATGGTCTCACCTTTAAGCTGAATACCAAGCTGGTAACCGGGTATAAGCCAAAGATTTTTTTTGATAATGCGTTGTTCAGAATCAATCTGTGATGTTTGATAAATTTGCTTGTTATTCAATGAGTCATAAATTGAAACAATAAACTGATCCCTTGCTACACTCTGAATTTTTGATGAAATGGATTTCTGAATAAACAATTGTTTATCTATAGAAAGAACGGAAAACTTTCCGCCTGAAAGGATAAATATCAGGAACAATCGATTAGTTGAACTTGAATTTACCGCCTCAATTTTTCTAAAACCGGATTTGTTGTAACTGTAAAGACGGCGCAATTGATCAAAATTATTTTGTACTAACTCCTTGAGAGATCTGTTGTTGTCTGCTAAAGTTATACTGCCTGCATTAAACTCAGCATATAATTGACTCTGAAATAAACTATCCGAAACATAAAGTGATTGAACAGATTGAGATTCGCTGAACAGACCTGCTAATTCCTTTTTAAGCTTTTCTTTGCTTGCCTCAATTTCAATAATTGAAGTTAAATGTGAGGTCCAGCTTCTTACAATATCGTCCGAATACTGGTTTATAGAAAATAGAATCGATTGAAGCTGGCTGCGGTAGATCTCTTCAATTATTTCCTCGTCCCTGCTGAGAGACGTCATCTCCCGTACACTGAAAAATATTATAGGAAGTATGAGAACAATTAATAGAATTAGAATAATTTTTTTTATAGGTTTGTTCATATCAGAGTAGAATACGGGATCCAATTTGTCTTTTGCACCAGCAAAATATCAAAATTCCAGAATAAATACCTTTCTACATTATTTCAGTCCCTGCAGAATTATTATAATTTATTTCACAATAAATAATTGGGGTAAATATGAAAGTAGCGCGATTATTAATTCTTCTATTAATTACAGTATCAATCAATAATTATGCACAGAAGAAACAGGAATCTGCAAAACCGAAAGATGTTTTATCATCCTCTTCATTTTCTGGTCTCAAATGGCGGGGTATCGGTCCTGCTTTTACAAGCGGACGCATTGCCGACTTTGCAGTCAATCCGAAAAATCACAGTGAGTATTACGTAGCTGTTGCAAGCGGTCACGTCTGGAAGACAGTAAATGCCGGAGTAACATGGGCGGCAGTTACAGACACACTTCCGTATTCAATAGGTGTTGTAGTGATGGATCCGAACAACTCGCATGTTGTCTGGGTTGGAACCGGAGAGAATAACCACCAGCGTGCACTTGGTTGGGGCAACGGAGTTTACAAAACAACCGACGGCGGAAAATCCTGGAAGCATATGGGACTTAAAGATTCAAGACAGATCGGCGGAATTATTATTGATCCGAGAAATTCAAATGTTGTTTATGTTGCTGCTGAAGGTTCTGTTTGGGGACCTGGCGGAGAACGTGGACTCTATAAAACCATCGACGGCGGTAAAACATGGAACAAGGTATTAAACATTAGCGAGAACACAGGTGTTAATAATGTTGTGTTTGATCCGAGAGATCCCGATGTAATCTATGCAACATCAGAACAGAGACGAAGGCACATTTTTAGTAAGATCGGCGGCGGACCTGAAAGTGCAGTTTACAAATCAACCGATGCCGGTGCTACCTGGGAAAAAATAATGAGTGGCTTACCCAAAGTTGATATAGGCGGAATGGGAATTGCAGTTTCCCCTGTTAATCCCGATGTAGTTTATTTAATTGTTCAGGCAGCCGAGAATGGAAGCGGATTCTACCGATCAACGAATCGCGGAGCTTCATGGGAAAAGATGAGTGATCACCATGAATCGGGTCAGTATTACAACGAAATTTATTGCGATCCGAAAAATGTTGATAAAGTTTATTCTGTTGAAACAGTTTCGCATGTAACTGTTGATGCCGGAAGAACATGGAAGCCACTCGGTCTTAACCAGAGACATGTCGACGATCATGCATTATGGATCGATCCAAATGATACTGAACATTTTCTTATTGGAGGTGACGGAGGTATCTATGAAACGTTCGATGGAGGAGAACATTACGATTTCAAAGAGAATCTTCCTGTAACACAATTCTATAGAGTGAATGTAGATAACGATCTTCCCTTTTATAATATCTACGGCGGAACACAGGATAACAATAGCTTCGGTGGTCCTTCACAAACTATCAGTGCCGACGGAATCGTAAACGACGACTGGATCGTTACAAACGGAGGTGACGGATTCTGGACTGCAATCGATCCGACTAATCCTGATATTGTTTATGCAGAATCACAGTATGGCGGAATGGTTCGCTACGATAGAAAGAGCGGCGAAGCTGTAAGCATCCGACCTGAACCGGGCAAAGGCGAAAAAACTTATAAATGGTACTGGGATACTCCGCTAATTATAAGTCCCCATTCTCCTACAAGATTATATTGCGCAGCAGAACGTGTTTTCAGAAGCGATGACCGCGGTGATAGCTGGCAGGTTATAAGCGATGATTTGACGACACAGACCGATCGTAATACATTTCCTGTGATGGGTAAATATTGGAGCTATGATGCTGTTGCAAAGGATGTTAGTACATCACTATTCGGTTTAATAGTGTCATTTGCTGAATCTTCAGTTAAAGAAAATCTATTATATGCCGGAACGGATGACGGATTGATTCAGGTTTCTGAAGATGCAAAGACATGGAGAAAGATTGAAATTCCGGGTGTTCCAAAATTCACCTTAGTAAGTGATGTACTGCCCGATAAGTTTAACGAAAATGTTGTATATGTCTCATTCAATAATCACAAGCGCGATGACTTCAAACCTTACATTTTCAAAAGCATGGATAAAGGTAAGACCTGGAAATCTATTGCAAATAATTTACCTGTTGACGGACCGGTTAATACTATTGAACAGGATTTTGTAAATCCGAATCTTCTGTTTGTTGGAACAGAGTGGAGTTTCTTCTTCAGTCTGGACGGCGGAGAAAAATGGATTGAGCTGAAGAACGGATTGCCAAAAGTAAAAGTATGCGATATCGTTCTGCAGCAACGCGAGAACGATATTGTTATTGCAACGTTCGGAAGAGGTTTTTATATCATTGATGATTTCACTCCCCTCCGTCTTGCATCAAAAGAAATTTTAGAGAAAGATTCTTATCTATTCCCTGTAAAAGATGCACTAACTTATGTTCAGAAGGGCGGACGATACGGACAGGGTTCAACTTACTTTAAATCGCCAAATCCGGAATTCGGCGCAACATTTACTTACTATGTTAAAGAAGCTCCAAAAACATTAAAAGCAGAAAGAACACAGAAAGAGAAAGAATTATTCAAGGATGGAAAGCCGATTCCGCAACCTTCGTTCGATGATATAAGATCTGAGCAACAGGAAAAAGCACCTTATCTAATATTCACAATTAAAGATGATGCCGGTTTAGTTGTTAAGAAGATTACAAAATCTGTATCAGCAGGATTGAACCGGATTGTGTGGGATCTGCGCTACGAAAGTACAACACCCGTAATGGCGAGTAATAATAAATTCGATCCGGATGGAAGACAGAGCAGCGGAATCTTTGCAATGCCAGGAAAATATAGTGTTGAATTGTCGATGGTTTACCGAGGCGAAGAGAAGAAATTAACCGGCCCGGCTGATTTTAATATTGTTGTTCTGAATAATACAACGCTCCCTGCTGCAAACAGGGCTGAACTTACAGCATTCCAGAAGAAGGGTGCAGAACTTGTAAGAACTGTTATGGGCGCACAAAGATTTGCAGATGAGCTAATGAGAAAAGTTGAAACGATCCGTCAGACGATTAACAACACACCGGGCGCTTCATTTGATCTGATGAAGAAGGCTACAGCTGTTGCAAAAGAGATTGACGATATTCTCTTTGCATTCAACGGACCTCCGGTTAAAGCAAGCTTCGAAGAAACTCCTCCGCGCGATGTTACACTTATTGGAAGATTAAGAACAATGACTTCTTCTCAGATGCGCTCAACATCTAATGTAACTGCAAAACAGAAAGTTGCATTTGAAGTATTGTACGAAGAGATTCAGCCGGTTCTGCAGCAATTGAAGAAAATTAATGATATTGATATCAAAGGACTTGAAGCTGAGTTAGAGAAAGTCGGCGCGCCATGGACACCTGGAAGAACGCCTGAATTGAAATAACCGCCCATCCCTTTCTTCCCTTCCCGAAGGGAAGGGAATTTAAACCCTCTCTGCTTTAGTGCGGAGAGGGATTTTTAATTAGAAAATCAAGAAAGGACAAAAATGAAGCGAACTCTTAAAATAAATTCATTAGCTATCGTCTTATTACTTCTAATGAATATTACTGCTGCCGCACAGAATCCCAACTACGATTCCACTTTAGCTAAAAGCCTTGATGCGGACGACTACGGAATGAAAGGATTTGTCCTTGTCATTCTTAAGACCGGAAGCAATACTACTATCGACAAAGAATTTATAAACAAATGTTTTACGGGACATATGGAAAACATAAACCGGCTTGTTGATCTTGGAAAATTAATTGTTGCGGGACCGCTCGGCAAAAATGATAAAACTTACAGGGGCATCTTTATTCTGAATACAACAGACCTGAAAGAAGCAGAAGAGATGCTTCAAACCGATCCGGCAATAAAAGAAAAATTACTTGATGCTGAATTATATAAATGGTACGGCTCAGCCGCACTGCCGGTTTATTTAGAAGCCTCGGACAAAATCTGGAAGGTAAAACCGTAGATAATCCTTACTGTTATTAAGTGGAAAGCTAAATGGTTTATAAAAAATAGATGGGTAATCGCAAAAATTAAATTTCGAAATAAATGAAAGACAAAAAAATAATGAGCATAAATAAAATTGTCCCTCACCTATGGTTCGACACAGAAGCTAAGGAAGCGGCTCAATTTTATACTTCTTTATTCCCTGAGTCTGGAGTAACAAACATTACAACAATTTCCGGCACACCTTCGGGTAATGTACCTATAGTTAGATTCAAATTGTACGGGATAGAATTCATGGCAATTAGTGCCGGACCGATGTTCAAGATCAATCCCTCAATTTCGTTTTTTATCTACTGCGGTTCGGATAGCGAAATAGTCCGGCTATACAACAGGCTTTCAGAAAACGGTTCGGCATTAATGCCGCTCGATAAATACCCGTGGAGTAATAAATATGCGTGGGTAAAGGATAGATATGGCCTTACCTGGCAGTTAGACATTGATTCAATTAATTCAGAACAGAAAATTGTACCTTCACTTCTTTTTGTTAATGAGAAATCCGATAAAGTTAAAGAAGCAGTTGATTTTTATAGTTCGGTTTTTTCCGATTCAAAAGTTTTGATGGAAGCGCCGTGGGATGAATCCGCCGGCATGCCGGAAGGTTCGCTCCTCTTTGCTCAATTCAAACTTAACGGTTACATATTCAATGCAATGAGCGGCGGCGCATTGAAACACGAATTTGATTTTAATGAAGCTGTATCATTTATGATTTACTGCAAGGATCAGGAAGAGATCGACTACTACTGGGAGAAACTTACAGCGGGCGGACAGGAACAACAATGCGGATGGGTGAAAGATATGTTCGGTGTCTCGTGGCAGATCGTTCCTGTGGAAATTGATGAAATGATGAGAACAAAAAATAAAGAGCAATTAGCAAGAGTTACTGAAGTAATGCTTAAAATGGGTAAACTCGATTTAGACCTGCTAAGAAAGGCATTTAATAACGAATAAATAAGATTTTCACGCAAATTTATCAGCCTTTGGCTGAGATCGCAAAGTTTTTCTCTCCGCGCTCTTTGCGTAATCTCTGCGACCTCTGCGTGTTAATCTTCAAAAATGTTATTCAAGGAACCGGTAGTATCTTGATAACTCATCTTCAAGTTCATCAAGATTTACAAACCGTGATTTGCGGAGGTATTCTTTCCCTTCAAAGTAAAAAAGGATTGTCGGCACGGTAAAGATATTTTTCTGAGCTGCAAGTTCTTTTGCATCAAGTATATTAATGTATATAAACTTTACTAACGGAAATTGTTCTGATATAAGTTCTTCAACTTTCGGTCTTAGGACTTTGCAGACATTGCAGTCGGGCGTGCTGAAATAAAATAGCGCTGCCCTGTTCGATGCAGCAGCCGAATCAAAATCCTGCATTGAAAATATTTCCATCTGCATACTAATTAATACTGCTCTCTATAATTGCGAGACATTCACCTCTAAGCATTATCACCTTCAGATTACCGAGATTCATTCTTCCGCCGCCTAGTGAATCGGCAACAAGAGGATAATCCTCCGTTGTAAGGCTGCTGATATTTACAGCCATTGTTAGCGAACCGGTTTTTGTTGTATTGTATTCATTGGTTATTCTTTCATTGCATTCAAGTTCTGCTATGATTTTTTCTTTACAACTACTTTTTACTTCGGCACGTAATAAAAAGCGGTTCCCCATTCTTACAATATTAACTGCGGTTGTATCAATAATTACAGTTTTATCCAAACATAATTCCGGTCTGTTGCAGTCGAATGGGAGGGCATCAAATTCTGCCATTAATAGTTTAATCGAGTCCATCTGCCGTATCTTTATTTCATCAAGAGTTGAATTTTCATCCGTCTCTTTTTTGCAGCCGGGAAGTGAGAGAATAGAAAATGCAACATAACCGATGAACAGAATATGGACTGTTATTTTTCCCCAATTCATTTCGATCTATTTTTATGATGAATGATCCGCAACCACAAGCCACTTCCCCTTAATCTTTCGATAGAGTAAAGTGAAATGTCCATCCACAGATTTATCCGTATAATCAAGCTTCCACTTACCGATCATGAACGCTGAGCTACCTCCGGTGCCTTCAAGTGAAATCACTTCAAAGCTTAACCTCCCCATTACTTCCTTTGAAGGATAGCTCTTCCTGTAATTTTCGAAAGTAGAATTCCATCCATACTGAACTCCCCGTTTGCCGATGAACCGCAACGAATCCGAGTTCCAGTAACCGTTCATATATTTTTCAATACTGCCATCATTCCAAGCAATCCTCTGATCTTCAAGGGATTGTAAAATTTCCTTACGATCCGCTTCGGATAGATTTTGCGCCGCTAATCCGCCAAAGAAGAACAAACAACTGATAAAGAATATTTTCATTGCTGCTCGTTTATTTTAAAACGGATTCTAAGCACTCCATTATTAAAATCGGTTGAAATAATTTTGAATCCGCCTATCTCTTTAGTTGAGTTTACATGCGGACCGCTGCAGAGGCATTTATCGTAATCGCCTATACTTATTACGCGCAAAGTTTCTCCGGCTTCATCGGGCAAGCGGTTTAGATTAAAATACTTTTGTGCTTCATCGCGACTCATAAAACTTTCGATTACCGGAAGATCAAATTCGATCTTTTCATTCACAATCTCTTCTATCTTTTTTATTTCCTCTTGAGAAAGATTCCGGTCGAAATGATAATCGCATTTTGATTTTTTCTTTTCGATATGAGCGCTGAATGCCCTTCCCCGTTTGAACATCTGATCCATTGTACCGTTAAGAAGATGCTCAGCGCTATGCATCGGGGCATAATATGATTTAGGATTCTCGTTGTACTCCATATATAATCTTTCTCTTGTTCTTTATCTATTTGTCGTTTTTGATCTTGCTCATGCTCTCGATCATGATCAGGATTAAGATCATGATCAATAGGATAAATGCTAATCTTTATTTGTATCTAACTCTCTTCCTAGAAAATGTTGGAACCAGAATTTTACTCTTTCGCGTGTTGCATGCTGTGCAAGAGGCATTCCTATTCCGTGTCTTTGATTCGGATAAAACATCATTTCAAAATCTTTATTCAATTTTTGCAATTCATAAATAAGCTGAATAGAATTTTGCATGTGAACATTATCGTCTATAGTTCCGTGAGTAATTAACATTTTCCCCTTGTATTTATCGACATAAGAAAGCACAGAGCCTGCTTTATACCCGTCAGGATTTTCTTTCGGTGTATCCATATAGCGTTCTGTGTAAACATTATCGTAGAGTTGCCAGTCCATTACTCCGAACTCGGCTATTCCGTGTGTAAAATAATCTACTCCTTGTGTTAAAGCCAAAGCTGTAACATAACCGCCGTAGCTTCCGCCTGTAATTCCTATCTTCGTTGTATCAACAAATGATTTTGTCTTGAGCCACTTAACCGCAGCGATGTAGTCATTCATTTCCCATTTGCCAAGATTACGGTGCATAAGGGCAACTCCCTTTTTGCCGAAATGACCCGTACCGCGATGATCGACCGATATAGAGATTATTCCGTTTTGTGCAAGGTAATGCTGACCCATTCCAAATGGATAGGAATTTCTAACAGATGGTGCATTCGGTCCACCATACTCATTAAATATCACAGAATACTTTCTATTAGGATCAAAATCATAAGGCAGATACCAGATTGCAGGAAGATCATATCCGTCGCCAGATGGAATTGTGAATAGTTCTGCATTAGCAAGATCAAATTCTTCGTTAGCCGGATTTCTTGAGTTGCTTAATTCTCGAATAAGTTTTCCATCAATTGAATACAATTCTGATTTTGTCGGAGTATTAATATTACTATATGAATCAATGTAATATTTCCCGCCAGGTGAAACCGAACAGGTATGAACACCGGGAACAGAAGTAAGTTTTTTTAATCGGCTTCCGTCAAGGCCAACAATAAATAAATGGCGTTCTGTACTTTTCTCTTTCCATCCTGTGAAATAGATTTTTTTATTTGTCTCGTCAACAAGATTGATACTTGTTACTTCCCATTCGCCCTGAGTTAAACGCTTCTTTAGTTTTCCATTCAGGTCGTAATAATAAAGATGCGAGTAGCCGTCAACATTAGTATGAAGAATAAATCCGCTTTTATTATTGAAGAAATAGAGGTCTTCGAACCATTCAACCCATTCTTTCTGTTTCTCATTATAGAGTTCGGATTTCTTACCGGTTTGCGTATCAATATAATAGATAATTATATTACCCTGTGCCCGATTCATCCATTGAACAGTTAATTTATTTTCCGGCGTCCATGTAGGCCAGGCAATATAATGGTCTGCATTTTCATCAAAGTCGGTCCATACAACTTTGCCGTCGGAGGTATTTGCAATGCCGAACTTAACTAACGGATTTGGGTCGCCGGGTTTGGGATACCGCTGTTTTTCAAGTTCACCATGCTGTCCATCAGCTTTAGTGAGATAAAACTCCGGAACCGGATTATCGTCAAATCGTAAGAATGCAATTTTATCACTGTTCGGAGACCACCAGAAAGCCGAATATTGAGTAGCTCTCCCAAGAATTTCTTCCATATAGACCCATGATGCCCAGCCATTATAAATAAGATCTGTTCCATCGTTTGTAATCTGAATTTCATTCTCACCCTCTACATCAAAAACATAAAGGTTGTTGTTTTTTACATAAGCTACTTTCTTACCGTCTGGAGAAAGTCTTGAAACTTTTTCTTCGGCATCATCTTTTGTCAACTGAATAAAAGAATTATCGGGACGCGAATAATAGTAGAGATTATTTTTCTGGTAGAAGAGATAATAATTATAATCCTTGCTTACAGCCGAAGGACGTTCTATAGAAAATCCTTCGGGTAACTCAATTCCGCTGTTATCAATATAAAATACCGATTCGCCTGTTAAAGCATTCGTCTTCATAAGTGCAGGACGAGAGCCGGGTTTTGAAGGATCAGCTTTCATCTCGAGATAATGCTCATCATCAGCCCAGCCCTGGGGACGCGACATCATCATCATTGAACGCATATCCCTTCCACTTTCATAAACCTGTTTATATGTCAGTTTTTTCTTCTGAGCGGTTGAGTCAAATACAGTAGAAAAAAGAATAACAGTAATTAGAAAAAAGTAAACCGATTTTCGGATTATCATAACCATCTCCCATAAAAATTTAACTACAATACATTTTCTTAAACGAAATCGAGGTTTTCAACCCCTTCCTTTTCATATTCACACTTAATGGGATTCTGCTCAATGTATTTCCTTATTTAAAACAACTCTTTATCATTTCTAATTATTCTATCATAAAATCCTGTCTGCCAAGCAAATCCCAAATTTCCAAGTTTGTTAATCTTTTTAGTGCAAACCGATTTAAATTGCCCGATAATAGAACTTAATGAATTTGCTTTTAGCGTCGTAGAGACGACTCGATGAGTCGTCTCATTATTTGGTTTTATATTACCCGAGACGACCGAACCGGTCGTCTTTACATTTTCATTAATAATTATAATGCCATGAAAATGATTAGGCATGATAACAAAATAGTCCAACTCAACATTATTTCTAATCTTTTTTGTTCGAACTCATTCTTCATTAACAATTGTTCCGAAATCATTTAATTCTACTTTTTTATTATTGACCTTCCCGAAATATTCAACATGGTTTTTGGTATTGATGGTCACGTAATACCGCCATGGATTTGAACAATCCCAATCTTTCAGACGGGCAGATTCAATTCTATATTTATTTTTAAATAACATCCATTAGTAAAAAAATCACCATGCATACGCTTCCGGAGCCTGACCACCGGGACCGGGCCATATTTCATCAAGTTTCTTCATGGTTTCATCGCTAAGTTTTATTTCTAATGCTTTAACATTTTCTTCAAGCTGCTCAATAGTCCGGGGTCCAACTATTGGTGATGTAACAACCGGATTATTCAAAATCCATGCAAGCGCAACATCAGCCGGTTTTTGTTCAATTTCTTTGCATAATTTTTCATAAGCTTCAATTTGTGGATGAAGTTTTTCAACCGAATTTTGTAACGGTTCTCTAGTTCTTCTTCCTTCTCTTGCTTTCTCTAAAACACCGCATAAAATTCCTCCACCGAGCGGACTCCACGGAATCAATCCAATTCCAAATGCTTTGCATGCGGGAATAACTTCCAGTTCAATATTCCTATTCCGCAGACTGTAAATGCTTTGTTCAGATACAATACCAAGTGAATGTCTTTCTTTCGCTTTGCAATATGCTTCAGCTAAATTCCATGCTGCAAAATTGCTGCTTCCCACATAAATTATTTTTCCTTCACTAATAAGTTGTTCCATTGCCTGATAAATTTCGTCCCATGGTGTGCTGCGATCGATATGATGCATTTGATAAAGGTCGATATGATCTGTCTGCATACGTTTCAAACTATCCTCACAAGCTTTCTTAATGTGATATGCAGAAAGTTTTGAATCGTTTGGACCATCGCCCATCTTGCCGTATACTTTTGTAGCGAGAACAAACTTATCTCTTCTATTCCTGTCTTCAGCAAGCCACCGCCCGATTATATTTTCAGTTACGCCAACTCCCTTTTCCCAACCATAGACATTTGCGGTATCAAAAAAATTGATACCTGATTCAAGCGCATGGTTCATTATTTCAAAACTATCTTCCTCTGAAGTATAAGGGCCAAAATTCATTGTGCCCAGACAGAGTTTGCTTACCCTTAATCCGGTTCTTCCTAAAAATGTGTGTTCCATATTTTCACCTTTTGAATTCTATTCTTATCCAAATATAAAAAAGATAATCATAAAATTTTGCAGATATGCCGTTAATTGAAATGCCGGGCTGTTTGACAACCCGGCATTACTTGACCCTACTTGTTGGGATTCAGAATTTTTTCAATAACCGAAGCCAAATCCTGAATATGATATTTTGTTGTTTCGTCTTTTGTTTTGATTAGGGAATTCAAGAGTTTTGTTCTCAGTTCTACTAATTTACCGCGGGCAACCGGCGGAAGATCTGTATATTCCGGTGGACGCTGTGCCGGCTGCATCGTTCGAACGGGCGTCGCTACAGGTTGTTGTGTTGGTGGCTCAGGATTTATTTTTTTACCGAGTTCATCAACAAATGCTCTTTGTAATTTTCTTCTATATGGATCCACAACAATATTTCTTCCGTCAAGTTCGCTGAAGATTCCATTACGCAGATCGGTTAAGAATTCATTTACTGTATATACTTTTTCTCCTTTTTCCAGTTTAACTTCAGCGTCCATCATCCTTTGAATTCTGTTATCATTCAATAAATTTTTCATTAATGCTATCTGGTCATTTGTAATTCTTTCAACACTTCCAGATGGTTCAATAAGATCGAGTAATTCCTTTTTAACGAGGACAAGGTTGAATTTAAATCCTTCTTCTAGTAACAAATTAACCGCCTTCTTCTGTCTATCATAAGGAATCCGGGTGTAAACCGGTCCCTGCTGCCCTGCATATTTATTTACCAGATTAACTCCGCCAATAATCATTGCAACATGTCCTAACTCCCTTGCTCTTTGCTGCAATACTCTTTCATAAAGAAGGTTCAGCATTGAATAATCTTCCCCTTCTTTTGTTGTTGCGGCTGGAATAATGAAATCCATAATTCTGTAAATATTTTTTAAACCAAGTTTTGTAGCTTCTATTCCATCATCTCCCATGTCCTCTGTTTGAGCAGAAGGATCGTACTGAGAAAAATTACTGAACTGTAAAAACGGATTTGTATCCTGTCGTCTAACTATTTTTTCGAGGAATGGTCTTTCTTCATCGGGAGTTTTTGCCTGTGGAATAGGGACATAGCCCCACTCGGTTGCAAATTTATCGTAGACACTTATCATCGGGATTAATCGTGCATTATCCCCCGGTTGTGCAACATAATTAAATCTACCATAGTCCATAATTGATGATTCATTACCATACTTTTCGGTGAATGATCTGCTTCTTAAACTATCAACAGGAAAAACTGAACTTGCTCTTCCGTTGTGAGGAAACCCCAGCGAATGACCTACCTCGTGAGCAACTACATAACGCAAAAGTTCACCCATAAGATCGTCGGGCAATGGCATTTTATGTGCTCTTGGATCAAGTGGAGCTACCTGACTGAAATACCAGGTTGACAATAAATTCATAACATTGTGATAAATCTTTACGTCGGCTTCAAGAATTTCGCCGGTACGCGGATCGTGAACATGCGGTCCGAAAGCATTTTCAATTGTACTTGGCAGCCAGCTTATTGATGATATCGTTGCATCTTCAGTATTCCAGTTCGGATCCTCTTCAACAGTAGGTGCATATTTCCCGATGATCGCATTTTTAAATCCCGCCTGTTCAAATGCAACCTGCCAATCTTCAATTGCTTGTTTGAAATATGGTTTCCATTTCTCCGGAACACTTCGATCAACATAGAACACAATTGGTTTAATCGGTTCGGAAATTTCAGCAGTGGGTTCTTTCTTTTCAAGTCTCCACCTTGTAATATATGTTCTCATTTCCGCTCTATGAGATTCATATCCGTAATCTTCCTGAGTAAGACTGAAAAAGCCGACCCTCGAATCAGCGAGGCGAGGCATCATAGGCTCCCTTGGTAAATGAACCATGCTATAATGCATCATAACAGAAATAGTATTTAGTGTATTATCGTTTGGAACTTCATCAACGTCAAAAGTCAATACAACATCGGCTTCAATGTTTTCCTGGTAAGCGGATATTTTTTCGATGAATGAACGTTTCGGATCAAGCCGCTTCGCTTTAAATGTTTTCTTCGGAACAAATTCTGTTTTCTCTGCAGTCAAAAATTCCGTCACATCAACAACTATCGAGCTATCCTGACCATACGCCTGAATATCAAATGACATCAGAATAGGGGGGAAAGTTGAAGCATCAACTGCATTGTAGACAGCTTTTTCTTCATCGGCAACAATTGCATATTGAACTCTGCGTAAAAGAATTTGGTCGTTTCTCTTATCCCACCGCACTAACTGGTTATTATATGAAATCCCTCCATAACCAAGTTTAGATTGAGCCTTTTTGATTTGCGAAACCCAAAGAAATAATCTACCAATTTCACCTTTGGGAATTTCATAAAACCATTTACCATCTACAAAATGAACCGTGAAAACACCTTTGCTTGATTTTGCATCTTTGGTAATAACTTCCGAATAAGATTTAATTTTCGATTTCTTAATTTCCGGTTTTTGCTCCTGAGAGATTGCTAAAGAATTAAAACCAAATATGACAATTATAACTAGAGTTAAGAACCCGTTCATTTGACTTTGTACCTTCATAACCACCTCTTTTATAAGAATGAAATTGTATTGTCGGTAATAACTACAAATCGTGTTTTAAAACATATAGTCAAAAATAGATAATCTCAACTATGTAGATTTATCTTCTAAAATGTATATTGTGAAGAGTAAAAGCGAATTCATTAGCAGAATGAAAAAAATTATTATTGTTTCAATAATACTATTGGCTACTTCCTGCAGTAAAAAACCCGATATTTTTCCTGAAAATTTTTTTAATTTGAAACTGACACAAAAGATGACGGGTGATAAAGCTGCAAGTTTTGTAAACCGGCTCCATTTCGATTCGGTTACATCAGAGAAAAATGAAATCGGCTTTTACCAGGGCAGTAAAGGAAATGCAGTAATATATGTCACATATTATGAGAATGAGAAATCTGCTCTGGATAGTTTTGTGAAGATGACACAAAAGATTTCTCCGGAAAATTCGGTTTTTATTAAGGGCTCGTTAATAAAGATTTCCGGCAAAAGGATTTATAAAACATTTGGAATGGGACAAACACATTATGTTTTTACTTCCGGGAATAAATTATTCTGGATTTCTGCTGAAACAATCTGGGCGATTAATTTCTTAAATGATTATCTAAACTTTCTAGAATGAATAGGGGGCTGTAGCTCAGTTGGGAGAGCGGTACGTTCGCAACGTATAGGTCGAGGGTTCGAATCCCTTCAGCTCCACATAAAATCTCCAACCAAAACAAAGGAGCCAATATGGATCAGATTGACAATATCAACTTGGAATCAGCAGATTCTTTTAAACCACCCACTTATTTTCAAATGACATTCGCCCAGATGATTAGGGACATTAAGTTTGTCGGAATGTTTGTAATTATAATGGGTGCTATAAACTGCCTATCTATCATTGGAGCTATTATTGGTATTCCCTATATATTTATCGGATTGAGAATGAGAGAATCAGCCGATCAATTTGAAATTTTCAAGATGAATAATGACGCACGTGCAATGAGAGCCGGTTTTGAATTCCAGGCTAAATATTTTAGAATTATTAAGATCCTTATAATTATCATGATTGTCTTTATGGTGTTAGGAATTATTCTTTTCTTTGCATTGTTAATTCCTATGATCTCAGCCATGTATAACTTTCAGCAATATGGATCTTGATAATTCAAACAGATTATTGTTTTAATAAAAGTGTAATGAGTGAATAACAACAATATAAAGCCCGGCAATTCAAAACTTTACAAGCTTGCCTATCTATTAGCACTTATAACCATTTTTTATAATTTGGTTGAAGGTGCGATATCAACATTTTTAGGTTTCGAGGATGAAACTCTTGCTCTCTTCGGTTTCGGTGTTGATTCATTCGTAGAAGTAATATCGGGAGTCGGGATATGGCACATGCTTCGCAGAATTAGAATTAAGGGTGAAGCTGTGAGAGACAAATTTGAAAAGACTGCTTTAAAAATTACAGGAACTGCATTTTACATTTTAGTTGCCGGACTGTTAATAAGTTCGGTTTACAATTTGATTACAGGACATATGCCGGAAACAACTTTCTGGGGAATAGTTATTTCTATCGTTTCAATAATCACGATGACGTTGTTGATCAAGTATAAACTTGGAGTTGGAAAAGCGTTGAATTCTGATGCTATTATAGCAGATGCAAACTGTACAAAAACTTGCCTCTATCTCTCTGTTATATTATTAATAGCAAGTGTTGGATATGAACTTACCGGCCTTGGCGGAATTGATTCAATAGGCGCATTAGCTATAGCGTGGTTCTCATTAAAAGAAGGTAAAGAGGCATTTGAAAAAGCAAAAACGGGTAAGAATTGCGATTGTGAAATAGAAAATTAACCTTTAATCCTGAGCGAAGCGAAGAATCTAATTCTCTCCGCTTCGCTTAAAAATTACTAATTAATCAAACACCTTCTCTAATTCTTGATATTTATTGTGAACTTTATCCACTGCTGCAATAACTGCCTCTTTATTATCACCTTTCGCTACAATATCATTAAACGCATTAACTGCATTATCCAATTCATTTCTTGCAGAATTGAATTTTTCCGTACGCGATTCCAGACGTTTTGAAAGTTGTGCTTTCATAACATCAACCATCTTTTCTTTCATATCAGAAGCTGCCTGCTTGATCTTATCAAAATTATATTCGGGTGAGTAGTAATGATAAAGCATATAAAGGACTTGATGAAACGCATCAACTTCTTTTACCATCGGTTTTACCACACGAACCATCATTTCATATTTCGTATGAAGTTTTTCTGCTGCATCTAATAGTAACTGCGTATCATCTTTTGCAACAGCAGATTTGTAATCAGTAACGGTGGCTTTTAATTCAGCTAAACCTTCGCTCCATTTAGTTTTCTTATCCTGTAAAATTCCTTTTAATTCAACCTTCTCAATCTTTCCAAATCCATTTTCAATTTCAGGAAGAAGAGATTTCAAAAGTTTAGTATCCTTCTCAGGCCAGCCAACATGCCATAGTTGATAAATCACATCATGAAACTCGGATAATTCAGGTACATCCGAAGACACTTCATTTTCATTCTGAGCAAACATCGGAAGTGAAAATACTAAGATTAAAAAAAGAACTGCTAACTTCTTCATCAATTACCTCTATATTTATTTTAGAAAATATTATATACAACAATAAATCCAGACATAACAATTGCAACCATACTCATTAGTTTAATCAATATATTCAAGCTTGGTCCGGAAGTGTCTTTAAAAGGATCACCAACTGTATCGCCGATAACTGCTGCTTTGTGGCAGTCAGAACCTTTTCCGCCTAAGTTTCCTTCTTCGATATATTTTTTAGCATTATCCCATGAACCACCGGCATTAGCCATAAAGATTGCAAGGACAAAACCGCTGGCCAATGCACCCGTTAATAGTCCCATAACACCGGCAACGCCAAAAATCAATCCGACGACAATAGGTACAGCTATTGCTAAACTTGAAGGAAGTATCATTTCAACCTGTGCACCTTTGGTAGAAATTGCAACACAGCGTGCATAATCCGGTTCAGTTTTACCCTCCAAAATTCCGGAAATTTCTTTAAACTGTCTTCTCACTTCGTCAACCATTCTTGATGCAGCGCGTCCGACTGCATTCATTGTTAAGCCGCAGAATAAGAATGCCATCATTGACCCAATGAAAACTCCAACAAGTACTTTCGGGTTCATAAGATTGATTTCATAATAATTCATTATATCCATTATCCCGGCTTTTTGAGTTGCAATAATTACTCCGTTACCAAGATCGATCATTTCTGTTCCGGCTCTAACCAAGGCAATTTTAACTTCTTCAATAAATGATGCAAGCAGAGCAAGTGCAGTTAATGCTGCAGAACCGATTGCAAATCCTTTCCCGGTTGCGGCAGTAGTGTTCCCGAGAGAATCGAGTGCATCTGTTTTTTTGCGGACCTCTTTACCAAGACCACTCATCTCAGCATTACCGCCGGCATTATCAGCAATAGGGCCATAAGCGTCCGTAGCTAATGTAATCCCAAGTGTCGAAAGCATTCCAACAGCAGCAATACCGATTCCATATAATCCCATATTTACATTTGCCAGATCAAATCCGGAAGAAAATAAAAATGCTAAAATAATTGCAGTTCCAACAGCTAATACAGGTATTGCTGTAGATATCATTCCTACTCCCAATCCGGAAATAATAACTGTTGCCGGACCAGTTTTAGAATTATTTGCAACGAACTGTGTTGGTTTGTATTCATATGCAGTAAAATATTCCGTGGCTTTACCAATAATAATTCCGGATACTAATCCGGTAACAATAGAGCCCCAAATACCGAGAGCATTATCAAACCCGAGCATCTGCACAATTAAATATGAAAATATTACGATTAATATTGAACTGAAATTTATTCCGCGATTTAACGATTTTAATAAATCGCCAAGTTTTGCATCTTCTTTAGTTCTTACTGCATAAATACCGACTATCGAAAGCAGAATGCCTATTGCTGCAATCAGCATAGGAGCTAAAACTGATCTGAATTGCAATGCAGGATTATCGATAAATGCTGCTGATCCTAATGCTGCAGTTGCCAGTATTGAACCGCAATAAGATTCATACAAATCCGCTCCCATTCCTGCAACGTCACCAACATTATCGCCGACATTATCAGCAATAGTAGCTGGATTACGCGGGTCATCCTCGGGAATCCCGGCTTCAACTTTTCCGACAAGATCGGCACCAACATCCGCGGCTTTAGTAAAAATTCCTCCGCCTACACGTGCAAACAATGCCTGGGTTGATGCACCCATTCCAAATGTAAGCATGGTTGTTGTTATTATTACAAGATTATGTCCTTCATTTAATTCGGAAGGATAAACTGAATTTAAAATGATAAACCAAATAGATATATCCAAAAGACCCAAACCTACAACAACAAGACCCATAACAGCGCCGCTTCGGAAAGCAACTCTTAAACCTTTATTCAGAGATTCTATTGCCGCATTAGCAGTTCTTGCAGATGCTTGTGTTGCCGTCTTCATACCGAAAAAACCTGCTAAGCCCGAAAAGAAACCGCCGGTAATAAATGCAAACGGAACCCATGGATTTTGAACATTCAGCCCGTAGGCAAGAAATGCGAAGACAAGTGTCAATCCTACGAAGAAGGCTCCAACAATTTTGTACTGCTGTCTGAGATATGCCATTGCACCTTTGCGAACATAAAGTGCAATAGTTGCCATCCTTTCCGTCCCTTCACTTTCTTTCATCATTTGACGGTAAAAAAGATATGCAAACATTAAGGCTATAGAAGATGCGATGGGAACAAACCAAAAAAGACTGCTTTGCATAATTACTCCTTATTAGGTTGAGTTATTTTTTTTGATATAATTTGGTTCTAACTTGGATTTGAAGTTAACTGAAAGATTTGTTCAATCAAACAATATTTGTTGTTTTCTGTCAATAATTACTCAAAAATATTGTGGCAAATTTAAGAAAAATAAAGATGAAATTATCTGGTTAACAAACGATTTACAGAAAAAATATTAAATGAATTTAAAATAAAAAAAGCCGGGAGAAATAATATCCTGTCCCCGGCTCTGCTTTTCTAAGAGGAGTATCTATGTGAAATTAACTTTTGGGTTGATAAACAATTTTGCGGATTGTATCGAATTGAAGGTATGGATAATCATTTCTCAAAGATTCAATAGCATCGCTTGCACTTACTTTGTTCGACCTGAGATTTTTAAATTTCTTCCGGATGATATAATCGCGTACCGATTTTTCATCGATCAAACCGCGGCTGGTTAAAAGAGAATAAATATCATCTGTAATTAATTCAGAAAGAGGATTCTTTTCTGTGAATACCATGCTTTCCATTTGCCCCTCCATTTATTGTGTACTGAATTCTTTTTCGTTTGCCGGATTTCCCCTCAGAGTCCGGCACAGAGCGATAGTTCATGTTTCTGAGTTCTAATTATGAAATAATAAAAAGCATCTCAACAGCACAGATGTGTGGTTTTTGATTAATTGGGGATAAAAAAATGCACTGACCTGCATGATTATGCGGTGAGTATTCACAAAAAAAGATTAAATAATTCCTTTCCTTATTGCCTTTGCAACCGCCTCGGATTGTGAGTGAACATGAAGTTTACGGTAGGTGTTTCTTATATGATGACGTACCGTATCAACACTAATGAAAAGTTTGTCTGCGATAGATTGATAATTGTTTCCATCAGATAGTGAAGTCAAGACCTCCTTTTCGCGTGCCGAGAGTTGCGAATCTTTATCATCATCCTGTTTGCCTAGGTTTTGCTGAAATAATGTGATAACCTGCCTTGCAATAAGAGAACTCATCGGTGCGCCGCCTTCGTTAGCATCTTTAATCGCTTCAAGTAAACGTATGGGAGGAGTTTTTTTAACAAGGTATCCGCAAGCGCCTGCACACAATGCTTTGAAGACCGATTGACTGTCTTCATAAACTGTTAACATAAGAATATTCAATTCCTGTTTGATTTTTTTTGCACGTGTAATTCCGTCTATACCGCTCATACCCGGAAGACCAATATCCATAAGTATAACGTTAACATCTAATGTTGGAAGTTTGTGAAGAAATGATTCGCAATCGGGAAACGAACCGACACAGCTATAATCGGGCGTACCATTAATAAGCGCGGCTAATCCATCCCTAATTGTTGTATTATCTTCTATGATAGCAACTTTAATCATTGGGGTCCGCATAAATTCTACACAACAAAAGTAAGTTATTTTTGCGCAAATTTATAATTGAAACGAAGTGGTGGATATTTCTCTAATTATTTAGGTCGGTTTTAAATAAATTTTTTAATGGTGCTTATCTTGCCGGTAAACTTAATAGTCGTTCCTTCATCGCTTGAATTTATTTCCAGGTTTCCGCCAATTACCTTTGCGCGGCTCTTCATATTCAGGATTCCGTTTCCATATTTAATGTTATCAGGATCCAATCCGGTTCCGTCATCTATCATTATTAATTCCAGAACATCTTTGTTTAAGTTAGCTTCAAGGATGATTTTCTTGCAACCGCTATGCTTTATAGAATTATTTATTGCTTCTTTGAAAATCAGAAACAGATTTTGCTTATAATCCATCGGCAGTTTAACTGATGCAAACTTTTCCAGATTAACGGTCCCAAAAGAAATTTCCATTGAGCTTAAGAAATCGCTGTATGAATCTTTAAGTCGTAGGATAACATGGTATAATGAATCGCGGTGCGGATTTACCATCCATACAATGTCACTCATGTTATCAATAAGCATCCGGGCTTTTTCGCTGATTAAATTTAATTTATGCTGAGGATCCGTGGAGCTGGACTTTATTTCGTTTGCAGCAAGTTCACTTAATATAGAAATTTCCGTTAAACCGGAGCCGATATTATCATGCAGATCGGCTGATAATTTGCTCTTCAGCTTTTCAATCGAGAGAAGATTACGAAAGCGAATTGTGCTAAGGTAGTAGATAACAAATCCAAGAAATAGAACAGTAAGTGTTATAAACCACCAGGTTTGCCAGTACGGTGGTGAAATGAAAATATGAAGTTCGGTTCCAACATTATTCCACACACCGTCATTATTAGATCCCCGAACCCGGAAGATATATTTTCCAGGGGCAAGATTAGTATAATTTGCAATCCTTCTTCTTGAATCAACATAATGCCATTCGTTTTCTATTCCTTCAAGAATATATGCATATTGATTTTCAATAGGATTTGTAAAATCAAGGGCAGAAAATTCAATTGATAAAAAATTCTGATCATAAGAAAGATAAACAGAATCAATTTCCCCTCTAACAGGTTCATTAAAAATTCTTACAGAACTTATTACAATCGGCGGAATGAAATAATTGTCCTTAATACTATCGGGATAAAAGTAATTGAACCCATTAATTCCGCCGAAGAACATTTCACCGGATCTGGATTTGAAATAGGCTCCCCCGCTGAATTCAAGGCTTTGCAATCCATCGTGAATATCATATTGCGTAAACAATTCTGTTTGGGAATTGAACTTAAATAGTCCATTATCACTGCTTAACCATAAATTTCCTTTTTCATCCTCAAGCACTCCGTAAACAACCGAGCTAATTAATCTGTTTTTCTGATTATACCTGGTAAACTTTTCGTTTTTCTTATCAAACTTTAAGAGTCCGCCGCCATATGTAGATATCCATAACCTTCCCGTTCTGTCCTCATAAATACCCATTACCCTGTTATCACTTAAACTCGATTGATCTCCGGCAATATTTTTATACGAAACGAAACGCTCATTCTTTCTATCAAATTTATTAAGACCGCCCCCAAATGTTCCGACCCACAGTATTCCTTCGCTGTCTTCAAATATTGTATAAACGCGGTCATCGCTTATACTAAAGGGATCGTTCTGATTATTTTTATACCTCTTGAAATTAAGCTTAGCCGGAATTTTTTCGAATGCATTAATTTGATTCAACCCGCCGCCAAAAGTACCGATCCAAACCTTATTTGATTTATCAATGTAAATTGATTGAACCTGGTTGGCGCCTAGCGATAGACTATCGAAGGGGTCATTCAAATATTTAAAAAACTGATTTGTGCTTTTGTTAAAAAGATTCAGACCGCCATTGTAAGTTCCAATCCAGATAAATCCACGTTCATCATTTTTCAATGCTCTAATATGATTATCATTTAATGAAGAGTAATCGACCGGATCAGAGCGGTAGTAAGTAAATTTATCCGTTTTCCTCTCCCATTTATTTAATCCCCCTTTATAAGTTCCAATCCACAAACTGGAATTCTCGTCTTCCATTATTGACCAGACAACATCGTCATTCAAACCGTTACGGTTATAAATGTCCTTACTAACCTGGTTGAATTTTATGCTCCATCTTTCAATTTTATTCAAACCTTTGCCCAGATGGGAGCCGACCCATATATTGCCGGATGAATCTTCGAGCAATGAGAGGATATCGTTTTTTGAAATTGAGAAAGAAATATTTGGATCATTTTTGAAATTTGTAAATAGATTTTTCTGCGGTTCAAACTTATCGAGACCGCCTCCTAAGGTACCTAGCCAAATTGCACCGAAATCGTCTTCAATAATAGAAGTAACAATATTACTTGATAAACCGTTTTTGTTGCGCATGCTTGCAATATAGTTAATAAAGTTTGCTTCTTCGGGAGGCAGTATTTTATTTTCGCGTGAAAGAAAATTAAGTCCGCCGCCGTATGTACCAATCCAGAGATTGCCGTTACTATCCAGAGTTAGATCAACTATTTGGTCATTGCTTAGAGAATTGAGTTCTTTTGAGGTTTTATTATAATTAACAAAATATGTTTGATTATCGCCTTCAATAACCTTAAAGAGTCCGGATCCGATTGTTCCAACCCAAAGATTACTTTCGTCTTTCACAATTGATTTAATCCTATTGGAGCCAAGACCTTCTTTACTTATCTGATTATAACTGTAGTGTTTAATCGCACCGGTTTTTTTGTTGTAATTAATTAATCCGATTCCCCAGGTACCAATCCATAGATTATTTTCTTTCCCCTCAGCAATTGTAGTGATAGATTTATTGCTGTTGCGTGAGAATGGCAATGGGAAATCAAAATATTTTTCATCAAACGAGGGATCGGCTTTAAGCGTATCGGTTACATTGAACCTGCGAAAAGTCCCGGTACTCCTATCAAATCGATTTAATACCCCTTCAACCGTACCGATCCAGATATATTCTTCCTTGTCTTCATAAATAGAAAGTATGCTATTGTCAGAGATTGTTGTGGAATCGAGAGGGTCATTTACAAATATTTTAAAATTATAGCCGTCGTATCGATTCAATCCGTTTGCAGTACCAAACCATAGAAATCCTTTTTTATCCTGAAGCATGCAAAAAATTGTACTCTGGGAAAGCCCGTCCTCAATATTTATTTGCTTGAATTGATACTCCCGTGATTGTGCCCCGGTGCTGGAAAACATTAAAAAGAAAAGAAAAATTATAAGGCGGTAATATTTGTTTGTTATAGTTTGCAAAATTTCTAAAAATCTTTTTAGCATCATAACAATCGCTTAAATTAAAATCCACACCATTTCAGCTTCATTTCAAAGTAATTTAACAGATAATTATTTGTTTATTTTTTCTTTACGGTTCTTTGGCGATTTGTAATTAAAAATCTATATTTACCCGGTATTAAGATTAAGGGTCTTAGATGCATAAATATTTTTTTGCCTTCGTTTTGGCTGTTTTGTTTTGCTTAAACAGTTGCGACACAGGAATTGAACCGGGAGAACCAATAGTACCGGGTGGATTTAGCGGTACTGTAACTTTTTCAGGCACATGGCCCGAAGGAATAAAAAGAACGCACTTAGTTGTTTTTAAGAATCCAATACAAACAACAGAAGATTTTTTCCTTCCGAATTTAAGTTTTGTTGTTGATTCAATTCCTTACAAAAGCTCTTTTTATAAATTCGACTCGCTGGAAATGAGTTTTGTTAGCATTCTTCAACTATGGCCCGGTGAATACAAATATGTAGTTGTTGCTCAATCTAAAACGCCGGAAATTTCATTTCAAAGAAAGGACTGGACAGTTGTTGGAGTTTACTGTATAAATAATGATCAATCTAAACCGGCAAGTTTGGTAATCCGTTCGGACCAGGTTACACCGAATGTAAATATAAATGTGGACTTTAATAATCCTCCTCCTCAACCACCAATGTAAATTAGAGGGGTTTTATTCTGAAAATTAAAGAGACATACATGAAGAAAATTTCTTTGCTCATTTTAATAATTCCATTTTTAAGTTCATATGGACAAACAGCATCAATAAAAGGTAAGGTTATAAGCGATAAAGCCCAGCCGGTTATCGGTGCAAATTTAATTTTATCAGGAACAAATTTTGGCGATGCATCGGATATTAAGGGAAATTTCGAAATCAGAAATATCCCTTTTGGTGTTTATAATCTCGAAGCTTCCTGCATCGGATACGGAAAGAGAATAATAAAAAATATTACGGTTAATCAATCAACAAAATCATTTACAATAGTATTGAAAGAGACTGCATTCGAAACGGAACAGGTTATTATAAGCGCATCGAAATACGAACAGAAATTGCAAGACATTACAGCAAGTACAGCTATAATTCAACCGGATTATATCAATCGAAGAAACTTCATTTCATTTGACGATATGCTGCGATATATCCCTGGTGTTCAAATGAATTTAGAGCAAGTGAGTATCCGTGGTTCCAGTGGATACAGCAAAGGAGTTGGCGCCCGTGTTCTTGTAGCAATTAATGGTATTCCTCTTTACGCAGGCGATAATGGCGACGTTGTTTGGGAATTGATTCCTCTATCCGATATTGAAAGAGTCGAAGTTATAAAAGGTCCTGCAAGCTCATTATACGGCTCGTCTGCTATTGGCGGTGTGATCAATATAATTACCAAATCGAAGGTGCAAAGCCCTGTTACATATTTTAAAAATTATATCGGAGTTTATGATAAACCAGTTCACGAACAATGGGATTGGGATAATAAGTACAGAACTTTTTATGGAGTAGAATTAACACATTCCGGAACGACCGAAAATTTGGGTTATACTTTTTCATTCAAAAAATTCGATAACATGAGTTACCGTCAAAATGACTATTACAAAAGATATCTTGGACATGTAAAATTAAGCTACTCTCTAACACCAGATAATTATTTACTCTTCTTTTCCAATTACCTCTATTCAAATCGCGGAAATTTTTTATACTGGAAAGATTCCCGCAACGCACTTGTGCCCAAAGATGATGAAAATGGTAACTATGTTCTGTCCAACAGAATTTTCAGCGGACTCATTTACCATCATAAGTTTAGCGAAAAGTTATCGGGTGAAGTTAAAACCAGCTACTACAGAACTAATTTCGACGGTTATGGCTTAGAAGTTACTAGTTCGACCGCTAATCTTTTTCGAGGTGAATTACTTACTAACTATATTGCATCGGACAAGGTAATCTTAACAACAGGTTTGGAAGCAGCATATTCAGATGTAGCCTCAAACATTTTTCAGAATCCTGAGTTCTTTGGAGCTGGAGCTTATTTTCAAGCTGAGTATAAAGGAATAGATAAATTGATTGCCTCTTTTGGTTTACGTTATGACTACATAAAAATTGATACGTTGATCGGTAAAAATGCACTAACTCCACGTATAGGATTCAACTATAAACTTCACGATGACATAGTATTAAGGGGTTCAATAGGGACTGGCTTCCGGGCACCGACCCCGGCTGAAGTGTTTACATCAACTGCAGTTGGCGGCGGCGTTGGTGTGAAGGAAAATCCAAATCTTACTTCCGAAACTAGTTTGTCTTTTGAATTGGGTGCGCAATACAAATATTCATCAAGAATTAATTTTGATATGGCTTTCTTTCAGACAGAATACAATAATTTTATCGAACCTAACTTAACCAAAGAAGGTGACATTCAATTTATTAATTTGACGAAAGCGCGCATTCAGGGAATCGAAACAATTCTGGAATGGTCAATTATTCCAGAAGAATTGAAAGTGACAGTTGGTTATAACTATTTGTGGGCACGCGACATTGAAAAAAATAAATCTATGAAATATCGGCCGCGTAATTCCGTGTATGCACAAATAAAATATTCACCCGGTCAATTTGATTTTGGAGTCGATTTCAGGCATTGGAGCAGAATTGAAGAGATTGATAACGCACTTGTTGAACCGCCACTTGCATTGGTTGTTGATGGAGATAAACGTGTTCCGGTTTATGTTACGGATATTACCGCCGGATATAATTTTCTTATCTGGAATATTCCGGCAAAGATTTATTTAAATGCTAAAAATATATTCAATTATAACTACGTCGAATTTATTGGTAATATTGCTCCAATAAGGAATGTTTCTTTGAGCACCGAGATCTATTTTTAAAAATAAAAAAGCGTGAGAACCCTCACGCTTTTAATTCTTAATAATCGATGAATTATTTTCTTCCGCCGCGGTTAATACTGCCTTTCGGCCCGGTTCCGTCATGAACTCCAGTACCGGTAGCGTTACCGCCTTTTTTACCAAAGCCAGTGCCGTCCTGTGGTCTTACAGGATTGCCTGTTCCATCTTTCTTTCCATAACCTTTGCCCGATCTATTTACGCCCTGATTTGATGTTCCGACGTTATCACAAATTCCATCACCGTCTGCATCAACCCAGTTAACCTTTGTACCAGGGCCTTTGCCCGGACCAGCTGGTGTTGTTTGAGCAAATGAATTTGAAGTGAATAATACGGCTAAGAAAAGGATGGATGTTAATAATGCTAAGCGTTTCATTTTGTAACTCCTATTGTTTGTTAATAATGTTTCGTTATAGTAATATTAATTTCCGTGCCAGTTCAAATGTTTTGATTTATTATTCAAATCACCGATTTTTATCTGTTGTTAAAAATCTTTTAGCAGATTTCGTCGAGGTTCTCGTCAAACCTGTCGAAGTCTAAAACGAATTGCAAAATAGATTAGGGGGTTTGAGGTGGGTAACTGGCAAAAAGAATTTAATGCAGCGATTACTGTTTGCAATGTAAACGGTAAAATAATTGATATGAATGATAAAGCGGCTTTAACCTTTAAAGATGACGGTGGTTATGATCTGGTTGGAAAAAATTTATTTGAGTGTCACTCTGATAGTTCATCTGAAATTATTAAAGAATTACTCTCTGATAGAAAGGAGAATGTATACACTATAGAGAAAGACGAGATCAAAAAATTGATTTTTCAATCTCCATGGTATGAAAATGGTGTGATGCAAGGATTGGTGGAATTATCTCTTGAAATTCCATTTGAGATGCCTCACCATATCAGGTAAATACTTAAACCTTACTTGTTTCGGTATTATCCCCATTGTTGTCGGTTTCCCGTTTAACTACTTCAATAGTAAAGTTTGCAGCCATACCGGCAAGGGCACCCACTGCTGTTAAGATCGGAGCGAACATGGCGCCAAGAACTCCGACGGTTACGGGAATTTCAATATATGTATGACCTTTTTCGTCCTTGATGATTATTCTTCTGGCATTTCCCTCTTTTATAAGTTCTTCAACTTTATCGATCAATTCCTGACCTTTAACTTTGAACTCATCAATCATATTTTTCCCCTGTTTGTTTGATTATTTAGATGCCGAGCACATTCCATAAGTTCCCCAAAGGATAATGTTATTTTATTTCGATATGTATAGAAATAGTTTGACATTTTCTTAGACTCGATTTATTTTTGTTTCGACATTTATCGAAATAATATAAAATGACCAATGGATATATCAAAAAGCATAGAAATAATTAAGTCGCTTGCCGATACTTCACGACTGCGAATACTGAATTCTTTAATCGATAAACCTCAGTATGTTGAAGAGCTATCGCATCGACTGAATCTTGCAGCTTCAACAATCTCGTTTCACTTGCGTAAACTTGAAGCGGCCGGATTGGCAACTCATTCTAAAGAGCAATACTATATAATTTATAAAGCTAATGATGATATATTAAACTTGACGTTAAGAAAGCTTGCCGACTCTGATGATATTGAAAAGTATTCGCATGAAGAGCGAATTAACAAATACAAACAAAAAGTATTAAAAGCTTTTTTTAGGAAGGATAAGTTACTAAGACTTCCCGTTCAGAGGAAAAAAATGATGATCGTTCTGGACGAATTTGCCGGTAAATTCAAATTTGGGATCAAGTATTCTGAAGAAGCCGTTAACGAAATTATCATGCGGAATTATGACGACTATTGCACGATACGGCGCCTGCTGATTGAGGAAGGAATTATGAAGAGAGATAAACATACTTACTGGTTAATAACAGAAAATAATTGACGGGAAATACAATGATTGACAAAAAGGAAATAAAAAGAAATTATAAACAGGCATTTAAACCAGCCGGTATTTATCAAATTAAATGCTTGGTTAGCGGTAAAATATTCATTGGAAGTTCAAAAAATGTTGATGCTAAAATTAATGCTCACAAATTCACTCTCGAAGTAGGAACGCACATGAATAGTGAGCTCCAAAAAGATTATAACGAGTTTGGCAAAGATAAATTCATGTTCGAGGTGCTCGAGCTTGTCAAACCGAAAGAAGACCCTTCTTACGACTATTCTGATGATATTAAGGAATTAGAAAAGAAATGGATCCAGAAACTACAACCATTTTATGAAGTGGGATATAATAAATAATTGCGACTGTTAATCATAGAGCTCCGGTTCCATCTTTAATTGTGCATATATAGATCTCCGGAGTTTTATTATATCTACTTTTATAAGAACTTATTATTGCATTCTCAAAATCGTTTACAAAGCTGTCCTGAACAAGATTAATCGTGCAGCCGCCGAATCCTCCTCCCATCATTCTTGATCCTAATACACCATTCTGCTTTGAAGCTGCATCCACTAAAAAGTCGAGTTCCGGACAGCTTACTTCGTATAAATCTCTTAATCCCTCGTGGGATTGATACATTCTATTTCCAAACGACACAAAATCATCCCTGTCTAAATCCTCGCATCCTTTAAGTAACCTTTCGTTTTCCTCAATAACATATTTGCACCTATCCCATACTTTAGGCGGAAACTCTAATTCGTGTAACTTGATAATATCCCATTCAACATCACGCAAGCTTTTAATGTGCGAATGGTATTGTTGCAAAATTCTTACACCATCCTCGCATTGTGCCCTTCGTGTATTGTATTCGGATGAAGCGAGTGAATGGCTGACCATCGTATTGCACAGGACAATTTTAAGTTCTTCATTTTCAAAGGGGTGGTACTCGTATCCTAAAGTGCGGCAATCAATTTTCAATACTTTCTTTGCTGAACCGAATATATTTATATATTGATCCATTATTCCGCAATTAACTCCTACAAATTCATTTTCGGATCGCTGGGCAAGTTTAACGAGCTCCAGCTTCTCTATTCCCAATTCAAAAATATAATTAAGTGAAAACGCTAAGCCCGCTTCTATAGCAGCGGATGATGATAAACCCGCACCAATTGGAATATCGCCTCCAAATACACAGTTAAAGCCTTTTATGTTATGACCTAGTTTTTGTATCTGATCTACTACTCCGAGCAGATAGTTTGCCCAGTTTTTTCTCTGATGATTAATGCTTGATACTGCCATTTGAACAGTATCATTCAGATCAAATGAATTCAAGTAACAGATATTATCAGTACGGGGTGAGGTTGCAAAGTAAATTGATTTGTCAATTGCCGCTGGAAGTACAAAACCCATGTTATAATCTGTATGCTCGCCTATCAAATTTACACGTCCGGGCGATCGAACTATTAGCGGAGTTTCATTAAATACTTCTTTGAATTTTTTTTCTATTTTATCAGCATAAATCATTTGTTCACCTCAAAACTTTTCTTAAGAGTTTTTTACTTTAATAATCTGCGCCGCTATGCTAACAGCGATTTCTTCAACTGTGTTACTGTTTATATTCAATCCGATTGGTGCATTTACTTTTTTAAATAATGACTGTTTAACACCCTCCTCTTTCAACTCGCTAAAAATTCTTTTTAATTTCGCTTCGCTTCCCATTAGTCCAATGTACTTAAGTTTTTTACCAATGATTTGTTTAAGTGCTATTTTATCTGTCGGCAATGCAGAAGTCACAATTGCTATATAAGAATACTCTCCTTCCTCGATAAAACCGCCTATTTCACCAAAGGAGGTAATGATTATTTCATCAGCAGAATTATTCTCTTTAATCGTTTGAACATCTGCTCTATCATCAAAAACAATCACGTGGAATCCGAGCAATTCCATCTGTCGTGACATTGCCAATCCTACATGCCCGCCGCCGATAATATAGATTGTATCGCGTACTCCAACATTCTCATCATACCTCCAATTATTCTCTGCAACAAAGCGGTATTTAAGATGCATATCGTTTTTCTTATCCGGTTCGATGTTAAATCCGTCAGGCGAAAGAACTAACACAGCAGATTCCTTTTTCTCGAATGAATGAATAATTGCTTCAACATTTTTCAAATCGGATTTATCGAGCAAATATGTAAAATTGGTTTGTATTCCCTGACATACAAGTCCCGATTGTAACTTTCTTACCTTCTTGCTGTGATACAATTTCCTGTGAAGTTGAATTTTCTTTTTTGATTTTAATAATCTTTCACACTCGTTCAACAAATCATATTCCATTTGTCCACCGCCAATAGTACCGACAAATTTATTGTCTTTAGTAATAGCAATTTTAAAACCGGCTTTACCAGGTGAGCTTCCTTTTGATTCCAAAACTGCTGTCAGAATTACCGGATTATTGCTTAGCAAATTCTTTCTAACAAACTCCCACATTTTCAAATCTTTCATTTCCGGTTTCCTTTAGATTAACTTATCAAAATCTTCTTTCGTATTAATATTGCTAAGAATTTGAGGATAATTACACTCCCATATAAACTTTTTGATATCTGGATTAGAGCCTACATCTTTTAAAGATCGTTCATCGCTTTCACCAAGTATTATTTTATAAATTGATTGCCCCAGAAGAATCGGATGACCTTTCACAAAATTATATTCTGGTTGAATCCAGTTATAATGATCACTTATTTGTTCAACAAATTCCTGATAGAAAATTTGGGGGAGCGAGGGTTGATCTACAAAGTGATACAACGTCCAATCTGAATCATAAATTTCACTTAATCCCTTCTTCAAAGAAGTGAACATCCCTTTCCGATAATTTTCGTTGAACACAAATTTTATTCGATTTGATTTTTCAACAGACTCTTCTAATAAACTTCTATTATGCCCGGCAACAATTACAACCTCATCACAAACACTCCGTAATTTTTCTGTTATTACTAGAATTAGAGGCTTATCATTGATTTTCAGAATTGGTTTGAATGAATGCATTCTTCCCGAAAAACCGGCTGCAAGGATAAGTCCGCTGATTTTCATTTCACCTGAAAAATATCTTTTAGCTGGTCATTGGTACATATTTCCGGTTTCGCAGACCACTTCATGATAGCAGCGGTGTCTTTCAATCCGTTTCCGGTTAGCATAATCATTACTCGTGCTTTGCTAGAAACTCGAATTGATTGAAGAAATTTTTTGAATCCGGCATAAGCAGCCGCACATGATGGTTCTATTAAGAGTCCTGTGGTTTTAGAAATGAAACATTGTGCATCCAGTATTTCATCATCACTTATAGCCAGAGCAGTTCCATCCGATTTTTTAATAGCATCTACCGCCATATATAAGTTACGGGGTGCTGATGCAGAGATACTATCCGCAATAGTTGAAGCACTCTTAAATTCAAACCCCCCTTTTTCAAGATATCTTACCAAAGCATTGCTTCCTTTGGCTTGCACACCAATGAGTTTCGGATATTTTTTTATCCACCCAAGTTTCTTCAAATCATAGAATCCTTTGAACAGCCCGGAGATTATCACTCCATCTCCAACGGGTACAAAAATATAATCAGGAAGTTTTCCCTGTAATTGAAGAAACATATCGAATGCGGCAGATTTTTTACCTTCAATTGTTAGTGGGTTATAAGCAGTATTTCTATTATAGATATTCTTTGCTTTGGAAATTTCCAGACAGAGATCGAATGCATCATCATAACTTCCTTTAACCAGATAGATATTTGCGCCGTAGGACTGAATTTGGATTCGCTTGGCTTCAGGTATTGCCGTCGGGACAAAAATATGCGATTTGATTCCTACTCTTGCACATATACCGGCAAGCGATGACCCGGCATTACCGGTTGAGGCTGCTGATATTTCTTTAATGCCAAGTTCTAATGCTTTCAACGCGACAAGTGAGCTTGCACGGTCTTTGTATGATAATGTTGGATTTCTAGTATCATCAAAAAAATGAAGTCTTCTTCCATCAATCTCATATTCAAGAATAGGATTCTGATTCAATTGTAAACGCGATAATACTTTTTCGGACGGATATTCTTTGATGGGCCATAGAAACGGATAATTCCAAAACTTTCCGGGTACTAATCGTAAAAATTTCTCTTTAGAATATTTCTTCTTTAACTTCTTATAATCATACTCAACTGTTAGAACACCATTAAGTGGTTTGTTCCTTTCGACTTTTCCGCAAGCGGGGCAGAGATAAATAAAATTATCTTCAATCTGTTGTGCAGTGTACTGACCACCGCAATCGAAACATTTGTAGAAATAATTTGTCATATTATCACTTATCGTACTTCCTTTGATTCTTCGTCATCCCGATTTTGTCGGGATTTCTCAGGATGAAGCTTCACGTCACATTGTTAAACCCATAATTGCTTTGGCAGTGTGGAGCCGGTTTTCTGCTTCATCAAATACAATAGAAATATTCGGGTCATCCAGAATTTCATCTGTTACTTCATTACCTCTGTCAGCTGGAAGAGCGTGCATAAGTTTAACATTCTTATCGGTAAGTTTAATTTTCTTATTGTCACAGATCCAATTTTTATGTTTCTCCAGATTCGATTTCATTTCTTTCTTGCACTCGTCTTCATGAGAGAGAAAATATTCTTCATCATAATAACCGAATCCACCCCAGTTTTTAGGCACAACTATTTGTGCCCCTTCAAACGCTTCGTCCATATCGTTTGTAAACCTCAGACTGCCTCCGCCTTCTTTCGCATTCTCATGAGCTTTCTCTACAATATTTTTACTCAACGGAAATTCCTTAGGATGAGCAACAGTCACGTCAATTCCATAGCGAGGGAATAATAGTATTTGTGTTTGCGGAACACTCAACGGTTTTGAATGCGTTGTAGCATAAGCCCAGGATACGGTTACCTTTAATCCTTTTGTGTTTCTGCCTAAATGCTCGAAAATTGTCATCAAGTCTGCAAGTCCCTGGAAAGGATGATAAACGTCATCTTGAAGAGACATAACCGGCTTTCTTGAATTTGCAGCTAGTTCGTTCAAATACTTGTTACCGATTCCGTAGAAACAGTTTCGGCACGCAATACCGTGACCCATACGGCTCAAGATTATAGCAGTATCCTTAGCAACTTCGCCATGGGTTATCTGCATTTTATCGGGTGTTAAATCGTGCGCATGTCCGCCAAGCTGTGTCATGCCGGCTTCCATCGAATTGCGGGTTCGGGTTGATTGTTCGAAGAACATCATGAAGAGAGTTTTGTGAGGTAGCCATAGTGTCGGCTCTTCGACATAAAATTTTTTCTTTAATTCGAATGATGTATCAAAAACAATATCAAGTTCTTCTTTAGTCCAATCGTCTTCAGTTAAAAAGTGTTTACCTTTAAATCTTGACTCCATAATAATCTCCTTATTTTATAGAACGCTGATGACACGGATTAGACAGATCGCCGCGGATTTAAATTTCAGAGATCCAATTAATCATTGTTCTATTTCTTTAATAGTTCAAACGGGAATAGTGAATAAAACTTTGTTGCCTTCAACAAATCGTTCAGCAATATTTCTTCTTTCGATGAGTGTGCAAGTTCTTCTTTTCCCGGCGCAAAACCAATTGTTGGGATTCCAAAATGTCCGGCAGTAGCAACTCCGTTAGTTGAAAAACTCCACGCTCCGCTTTTTGCTTTTCCGGTTGCCGCTTTAGAAGTTTTCATTGCAGCATCAACAAGCGGATGTTTCTCATCATAAAACCATGTCGGGAAATAAGCCTCTTGTGAAAAGCGAGCCCCTTTCCAGCTTACACCTTCAACATTCGGAATAGAAATCTTTGCATAGCTTTTATGTTTTTTGACTATCGCCTTCAGTTCTTTAATAACACTATTTTTATTTTCACCAATTGTCATTCTTCGATCGATATGAATCTGGCAGAAATCGGAAACAGAACACATTGAAGGAGCTTTAGAAGTAATATTGCTTACTGTAATTGATCCTTTTCCGAGCGGCCACTTCGGTTTCAATTTCTTATCGAGTTTTTCAATATCAGAAACGATTGGCATCATTTTATATATAGCATTAATTCCTTTCTGATTATGTGCGCCGTGAGCAGATTTACCGGTTGCAGTAATTTTCAGTTCCATTCTTCCGCGCTGCCCGCGGTAAACTTTCAAATCTGTTGGTTCACCCAACAAAACATAGTCGGGTTTAATCCCTTCATTCTGGATAATATGGTAAAGTGGATAACCGTCAGCATCTTCTTCTAATGTCGATCCAACGACATAAAGTGTAAACGGGAAGTCGTTACCGTATAATTGCTTTAACACTTTACCGGCGATCAGGAAACCGGCCATAGCAGGTTTTTCATCAACAGCCCCGCGCCCATATATTTTTCCGTTTTCAATCACTCCAGCAAACGGCGGGTGCGCCCAACTTTCTGTCTCGGTTACTTTAACAGTATCAATATGGGCATCGTACATAATTTTGATCGGTCCATTGCCAATGCGCCCGATTGCATTACCAAATGAATCGTGATAAGCTTCATCGAATCCATATTCTTTCATTTTAGAAACGATAAACTCAACAATTTCTTTTTCGTCGCCGCTGTAGCTTTTTATCTGAACCAGCTTTTGAATGAGCGAAAACAAATTTTCCCTTTCCGCTTCAACTGCACTAAATAATTTTTCTTTCATTTCTTCTATTCTCGCTAAATGAATCAATAATAATGTGAATTATTTCAAAATTTTCTATTTATAAATTAATGATAATTAAAGATATTTACATCGGTTAACTGGAGCAATAGGATGCCGGAAATAATGAAACCAATTTCTTTCTCAAGTCTGCTAAATCAGGTTTTATATGAGGGGAAAAAACACTCGAGCATTTTCGGGATAAAGAATGCCAACTTTTTCCAAAGTAAGAGCTATTCGGGAATAAACTTCCTTGACAGTTATCTTGAAACACCGATTGGTCCGGCAGCCGGTCCTCATACACAGATGACCCAAAATATAATTGCTGCATATTTAACCGGAGGAAGATTTTTTGAATTAAAAACTGTTCAGAAAATTGACGAATTAAAAATAGATAGACCATGCATAGATGTTGAAGATGAAGGATATAATATTGAATGGTCGCAAGAACTGAAACTTGAGCAATCATACGACGAATATTTAAAGGCATGGATTCTTCTTCATTTTATTAAAAGGCAATATTCTCTTTCTATTTCAAAGGAATCCGGATTTATTTTTAACATGAGTGTCGGTTACGATTTAGAAGGGATAAAAACTTTTCGAATGGACAAATTTATAGAACAATTGAAGGATGCAAACAAATCGGATTCATTTTCAAAATACAAAAATTTATTGATTGAATTTGTTCGGCATAATTTTAATGATCACGTTGACTTTATTGAAGTCATAGAAAATATCTCTCCAAATATCTCCAATTCGGTTACACTTTCTACGATGCACGGTTGTCCGCCAAATGAAATCGAATCAATTGTAAAATATCTGATAAAAGAGAAAGGTTTACATACTTACGTAAAGTTAAACCCTACACTTCTCGGTTATGATTTTGTAAAAGATACTCTAAATAAACTGGGATATAAAAAAGTAAATCTTGATGAACACTCTTTCGAAAATGATCTGCATTGGGATAATGCTTTAGCTATGCTAAGCCGCCTGAAAGTGTTTGCAAAAGAAAATGGGAAAAAGTTTGGTGTAAAACTTTCCAACACGCTTGCCGTAAAAAATAATAAGCAGCGAATGCCCGGCGAAGAGATGTATATGTCAGGACGTGCTTTATTCCCTTTGACAATAAACCTGGCTTTAAAAATTGCAAATCAATTCAAAGGTGACATAAATATTTCTTTCTCCGGCGGTGCTTCAATCAATAATACAAAAGAGATTTTGGAAACCGGGATTTACCCCGTAACATTTGCTACCGAGCTTTTGAAGCCCGGAGGATACAACAGGCTTCTTCAAATTGCAGAATCAATTAATAAAGTAGATATTGATTATTCTCCTTTTATCAATTTGAATAAGTTAAAATCGCTAGCCGATAAATCTTTGAGCGATCCGGTTTATTTGAAAGAAACAAGAACAGTTGATTCAATAAAAATACGTGACAAACTTGAAACGTTTGATTGTTTTATTGCCCCATGTAAAGTTGCATGCCCAATTCATCAGGATGTTCCGGAATATATCCTGTTGGTTGGTGAAGGAAAGTATGAGGAAGCGTTGGAAGTTATAACGGATAAAAATCCTCTTCCGCATATTACTGGCTATGTATGCGATCACCAATGTATGTACCACTGCACAAGGATTGATTACGATGAAACAGTCAAGATTCGCGATTTGAAAAAAGAAGCAGCCCTGAATGGTTTCGATAATTTCATAAAGGGTTTATCAACATTCGCGATAAAAGAGAACAATATTAAAGTGGCAATAATTGGCGCCGGTCCTTCCGGCTTATCAGCCGCTTACTTTTTAGCAAAATCAGGATTTGATGTAACAGTTTTTGAAAAGAATATGAATGCCGGAGGAATTGTACAGAACGTTTTGCCTCAATTCCGACTTCCCCAATCTGCCATTGATAACGATATAAAATTCATAGAACAATTTGGCGTAAGATTTATTTTTGGTGTAGAGGAATCCTTTTCGATACTCAAACTTAAAGAAGAAGGTTACAAATACATTTATATAGCAATCGGGGCAGAGAAGTCGAATCAATTAAAGATTTCCTCAGATAAAGAAATTCTGAACGCAATAGATTTTCTTTGGAATTATCATCACGACTTGAACACTAGTTTAGGAGAAAATGTTGCGGTGATTGGCGGAGGAAACTCTGCAATGGACAGTGCTCGCGCTGCTATACGCTGCAAACATGTTGACAAAGTCTTTCTATTATATAGACGGGCGAAAGAATTTATGCCGGCTGACCACGAAGAATTTGAAGCGGCTTTAACAGATGGAGTGATATTCAAAGAGTTGTTGCTTCCTTACGATTTTACAAACGGCAAACTAATATGTCAAAAGATGGAACTCGCTGAATCCGGTACAGACGGCAGAAGAAATGTCGTTCCGATTAACAATGCTTATGAAGAATTTAAGATTGACACACTAATCTCCGCCATCGGAGAAAATGTCGATTGCGATATTCTTGAGTTCAATAAAATAAAAATTTTCAAGAATAAAGCTGATGTAAATCCTCAGACAAATGAAACAAATATTGAAAATGTTTTTATCGGAGGAGATGCGTTAAAAGGTCCGGCGACAGTTGTTGAAGCCATTGCGGATGGAAGAAAAGCTGCTGATTCGATTATCAAAAAAGAAAGGTTGAATTATCCTTCTGTCGATCCTCGAAAGTACTCTAAGATTAAGACAGATGATATAAGGATGGCAAAAGGAAAAGTCGGCTGGCATAATGTTGATATGAAAGAAGAAGCATTACGCTGCTTGAGCTGCAACGAAATATGTAATAAATGTGTTGATGTCTGTCCGAACCGTGCTAATGTAGAAATTAAAATCGATCACTTTCTTTTTAAAGACCCAAATCAAATTCTACATATTGATTCACTTTGTAATGAATGCGGCAATTGCGAAACATTCTGTCCGCATCAAGGTGCACCTTATAAAGATAAATTTACTTTATTCTCCGCACTCACTGATTTTAATTCAAGCAAAAATGATGGTTTTGTTCTCTTTAACAATAATGGTTATGAAAAAATAAAAATTAGAACTGGCGGCATTGAGAGCGAAACAACAAGAGAGCAAATAACCAATTTGCAGCCGGAGAAATGTTCGGATACCCATTCTGCTTTAATGGTACATTATACTTTGCAGAATTATCCTTATTTATTTTCTGAAAAGGTGTGAATATCAAGTATTAATTTTTATTTCTTTTGCAGATTGTGAGACCGCGTCAATTATTTGTTTATATCCGGTACATCGGCATAGGTTTCCAGCTATTGCTTCTTTTATCTCCTCATCAGTAGGATTCTTTTTTTCAATTAATAATGCATACGCCGACATAATCATTCCCGGTGTACAGAATCCGCACTGTATAGCCCCGCTCTTCAAAAAGTTTTCCTGAAGCGGGTGAAGTTTCCCATCGCTTTCCATTCCTTCTATCGTTATAATCTCAGCACCGTTACACTGTCCGGCAAGGATTAAACATGAGTTAACCGCTTTGCTGTTCATAATAACCGTGCATGCACCACATTCACCGATTGAACAACCCTCTTTCGTGCCAGTCAAATTAAACCTATCTCTTAAAAGATCGAGCAGCCGTAGGTTTGGCTCGATTTCTATGCTTACATTTTGACTATTGAGTGTAAAATTTATTTTCATAACTAATAGAACACAGATAATTATGATCAATCATAATAGATCATAAAGATCGGCGTTCTATTCCTTTTATTAGTTGATAACAAACTTGTTGAACAACCGGAATTTTATACTCACTCGACCATCGTAATCCCGAAACCGCCAAAATTCTTTCGCCGAGTTTTATGGCAATCTCTTTAAATGCTTCTTCGTTACATACTTTTCCTTTAGCAAACTCTTCAACATCGTATAATCGTGTGCCTATCGGAGTAACCGCACCACTAGCAATTCTCATTTCCTTGATTATCTTATCCTCATTCATCATAAGCATAGCAAGTGAAATCCTGCTTATCGAAACGGCTCTTCTTCTTCCAAGCTTATAAAAATCACCGACAAAATCCGTTGAAGGAACCGGAACCATTATTTTTGTTACAATCTCATCAGGATTCAAACGTGTTGCATATGGTTTAACAAGAAAATCCTGAAGCTTCATAATTTTCTCGGAGGTAAAAGATTTTATTTTTATTTCCGCATCGTAAACTAAAAGAGGTGCAACACTATCGGCACATGGTGCATTATTAATGAAATTCCCACCGAGTGTTGCGCGGTTTCTAATTTGTGTGCTTCCAATAGTCTTTGAAGATTTAACAAGTAACGGCAAGTAACTATTAAGAACCGGGTTTGTAATAATATCAGAAAAAGTAATTGCAGCGCCGATTGAAATTATCTGGTGGTTAATCGAAACTGTTTTAAGCTCATCAACAAGCTGAAGATCCAATAAACGTTTAATACCTGCAAACCTTGGAGAATCAATATGAAAACCCGGTATTATATCGGTCCCCCCGGCAATTATTCTTGTATCCCCATTATTACTCTTAAGAAGTCTGCAAATTTCATCAACTGACTTCGGCTGAAATATTTCAAGAACCGGAATCATGATGTACTTCCACGAGTTAAACTTTCGGGATATAATTTCCTTCTAAGCAGCATTTCTTCAATATTAATCGGCAGATTATAAAATCTTTGTCCGGTTGCGATACATATTGCATTAGCGATTGCGGCGGCTGTCAATTCAAGAGTCGGTTCACCGAGGGATTTTCCTCCCCATGCACCATACTTCTCTTTACCTTCAATAAAATAAGGATGAATAGCATCTATATCTTTGCTTGTTGGAATTAAAAACTGATCGAAATTATTCTCTCTTATTTTTCCATTGTGGGTTGAGATCTTTTCCCACAAAGCATATCCAGCCCCTTGAGTCAAACCGCCATAAACTTGTCCTTCTGCACCTAATATGTTAATCACTTTACCGGCATCATGAACTGCCCAGATATTATTAACGTAAACCTCCCCCGTGCCAATATTAACTGTAACTTCAGCAACCTGGCAACCATAAACATATGTGAAGTAAGCTGATCCATGTCCAGTCTCTTCTTCCCAGTGAACCTTTGGACCCGCATACCATCCAACTGTTGCAAGGTTTATTCCTTGCTGATAAGCCTGTTTAATTAACTCTCCGAATTCAATCCGTTTTGACTTTTTACTTCTCAATATAATTTCATTATTCACAAAGACTAAATCTTTTCCGCTTTTCAATTTCCAGATTGTTACCAATAATTTTATCAGACGTTTTTTCAATTCTTCACAAGCATTTTTAGTTGCACCGCCTCCCATCAAGGTAGCGCGTGAAGCAACAGTTGGACCGCTATCGGGTATCCTGGAAGTGTTCTGTTCAAGATATACGATTTTGTCAGGTGAAATTCCAAAAATCTCAGCGGCAATAATCGAGAATGTCGTTTTCATACCCTGACCATTCTCTGCTAGACCGGATAACAAATAAACCGTTCCATCGGGTTGAATTGAAACATATGATGCCGCGGCATCGATTCCCTCAGCACCAAGCGAACACCCTCTGTAACTAAGTGCAAGACCAATTCCCTTACGCCAAAATTGATCTGGATTTATGAAATCATTTTTATTTAAAATCAATGAATCATTAATGTAAGATTGTTTTGCTCCTTCTTTCTTACCTGATGCTTTTTTGTAATCATTCCATTTCGAGTCAAATGAAGAAACCTCCACAGCTTTTTTGAGCACTTTATGTAATGTAACTTCATGACCGGTTAACTTTTGTCCGCTTGCTGTAAGCGATCCTTGTTTGAACCCATTTAATTTCCGGATTTCAAAAGGAGTTTTGCTAACTTTAACCGCTATCTCATCCATCAAGGATTCAATTGCAAAAATCGGTTGGGGTGAACCGAAACCGCGCATCGCACCTGTGTACGGATTATTTGTGTAAACAACCCGTACATCTGTATGGACATTTTTAATTTCATATGGTCCGGTTGCCTGAACCACTGAACGCCATGTTACAAAAGAACTCATTGAAGAATAAGCACCGCCATCTGCAAGCAGATCAATCTTCATAGCTTTCAGCTTTCCATCTTTATTAAATCCAACTTTATACTTTAATATATACGGATGGCGTTTATATGATTCTATTATTGATTCTTCGCGCTCGTATTTAATTTTCACCGGACGATTAAGTTTAAGTGCGGCAATCGCAGCTCGTGCCGAAAGGATATTCATTGTATCGTCTTTGCCGCCGAATGAACCACCAAGTTCTGCTTGAATAATTTCTACTTCATTCAGTCCGTATCCTAATACAGAGGCAACAACTTTCCTTGTTGTAAATGGATTTTGGATACTACCGATAATCTTAACTTTTAGATTTCCCTCACCCGGAATTGCGGTAACACATTCCGGTTCTATGTACGCATGTTCTATTAATTGTGTTGTGTAAGTTTGCTCTATTATTTCGTCACATTGTTTAAAACCCTTTTCAACATTTCCCTTGCGCAACGGGTAGTGAGTTATAAGGTTGGTTTTAAAATCAGGATGAATTAAAATCGAATCATTCTCTAATGCTTTTTGAGGATCATCGAGAACAGGCAATTCCTCTAAATCGATTTTAACAAGCTCAGTTAACTTCCTGAGTTCTTTTACATCTTCCCCAACGAGCATTGCTACTACATCACCGGGGGTTACTATTTTATCAGCACAAAAAATCGGCTGGTCCTGCTTAATCGGTCCAACTTTTTTGCTGCCTGGAATATCGTCCGCCGTAATAATTGCTTTAATAAATCGATTTTCGTTTAATTCAGAGTAATCAATTTTTTTAATTAATGCATGAGAAGCTTTTGTCCTGATCATAACTCCATATAGCTCACCATCGAAACGGTAATCATCGGCATATTTAGCTTTTCCGGTTACTTTTGAATATCCATCCTGACGGATAGCCGGTTTACCAACCACATTAAAATTATTATGTAATTGTTGCTTCTTCACTTATATAGAGAAAATAATTTTTTGCCTTGTTTGAAAATATCTTTAAATACTTCAGTATCGTCAATATCTACAAGCTGAAAATCCTTCATTAAAAATTTTCCTTCCTGCATAACTGACTTTATATTAGACTCGAGAGCACCGTAAATAAAATGACCCCAGAAATTTGATTCGTTAATTGGAGTTGGCGGGATATAATCCCATATTACAAAGTCTGCCCTGCTTCCGTCAAAAAGATTCGGAAAATCTTCGAAATACCTTCTTATAAAAGTTAATTGATCAAAATAAGATTTTATGAACAAGCGGAAAGCATCATCAAAACTATTTTTTTGATTCCTGAGTAAAAGAAAATATTGCTTCATTGATTTTGCAATGTTAGCGTGCATGCCGTCTGTACCGATTAGTATTGGAATGTTTACAGGTACTTTTACATAAACCGGTAATCCAACCGCATTATTCATGTTGGAATCGGGATTATATACAATAGCGCTTCCACTTGCAGCAATCTGGAAATATTCGTTTTCTGTTAAATAAACTCCGTGACCCAAAATACTCTTTGCATTAAGCAGTCTATTCTGTGCAAGCCGCTTTACCGGCAATTGATCCGTGTACTGTTTGCTTAGTATTCTATCACTCTTATCTTCACATAAATGGATATGGATACCGACATTATATTCTTCAACAAGTTCAGATGCTTCTGCCAAAGTGTCGTCTGAAAGCGTGAATGATGCATGAAGCCCTAAAAGCGGTTTAAGATTAGTGCCGGAGTAATTCTTCAGAAAATTAATATTCTCTTCTAAACCACTCTTAGAAAGTGCAGATCCGTTTCTATCTGTAGTTTCAAAACAGAGTGCCCCGCGAAGGTTGTTTTCAATCAAGACTTCTGCAATTTTCTCCAGACTACCGTCGGTCGAACCGGGTGAGGAATGATGATCAAAGATATAAGTAACACCATTCTTAATTGCTTCGATTACCGACATCCAGGTAGATGCTTCGATCATATCGAGAGAAAGTTTTTTATCTAAATCCCACCAAAGATTTTTAAGAACATTCTGAAAATTATCCATTGGTTTGTTGATTGGAAGACCTTTTGCAAGCCGTGAGTAAAAATGATCATGAAAGTTTACAAGTGGAACAGTCACCAATCTTCCGCCGGCATCATAAACCGAATTCATAGCCGATGTTCTCTTTTCGATATAATCGTTATGGCTTCTTTTGAGAAGTCTGGAAATTTTTCCGTGTTCAATTTCCAGATCACCGAAAACTGGAACAATTTTATTATCGATAATCTGACAAATCCAGGCATTCGAAATAATAAATGAATTTTTCTTAATCATAATATCACCCTACCTTTACAAAATTTCCATAACTAAACAAATCGTGTAAAGTTTCTTTCGAATCAAATATTTTCTTTCCCCTCAAGAATGTTTGCTTTACAACAGCATCAAGTCTTAATCCTTCAAATGGAGTAAACTTCCCTTTGCTGTACATATTCATCGCTTCAATTTTCTGATTGTCCCATAAATCAATAATAGAGAAATCAGCATCAAGCCCGGCATGTAATTTCCCCTTATTATTTATTTTAAAATATGACGCAATATTGGTTGACAAAAGATTAATAGTTCTTTCAAGAGTAAGTTTTCCTTTCAGAAAACCTTCACTGAATAGAAATGGGAGTCTGTGCTCAACGCCCGGAATTCCACCATAGACTTCCCAAAAGTTTTGTGATGACTTTTCATTTTCCGGATTACACCCCGCGTGATCAGTTACAACAAACGAAATTGATCCGTCATTTAATCCATTCCACAGAGCTTCAATATCCTTTTCACATTTTACGGGAGGAGCTGTTTTCAAATAGTTTCTAATTTTTTCATTCTCAAAATCTTTCTGTGTGAAATAGAGATAGTGAGGGCATGTCTCCGTGGTAATATGAAGTCTTGACGCATGGGCTTTTTTAATTTGCTCTAAACCCATTTTGGAACTAAGGTGAACGACGTGAATTTTGCAATTCACTTTCCGCGCAATTGAAATTAGTTTATCAACTGCAACAGCTTCAGAGCGTGCATCACGGCTATCACAATAAGCTTTCCAATCATTTCTATTTGCATTTTTAAATTTCATTTCACGCGTTTGGACAAGTTCTTTATCTTCTGCATGAACAGCTATCGGTTTCCCGGTTTTTTCAATTATGCGGGCTGCCGCTTCCATTTGACGTTCGCTAAGATCTGAATATGTTTCCATTCCTGAAATCATGTAGACTTTAAATCCGGCAACACCGGATTCTGAAAGCTCCAATATATTTTTTCCGATCTCGGTTTCATCAAAATTCCTGCCTGAGATTCCACCCCAAAAGCCATAATCTATTTTACTTCTGCCTTTTAGAGAGGCAAGCTTTGTATTCATATTTTCTAATGAGGTAACGGGTGGAATCGATGTGCATGGCATATCAATAACCATGGTAACACCTCCGGCTGCAGCTGCTTTAGAGCCGTGTTCAAAATCTTCCCTGAATTCAAAACCGGGTGTGTCAAAGTGAACATGTGAATCAATTGCGCCGGGAATTACGAGATTAAAATTTTTTTCTTCGTTTTCAGAAACGACCTGATTCAAGATAGAATCACGCCGCTCTCTAATTTTCAAATCTTTCCAATCATATTGATGATCTGTTTTAGGCTTAACTTCTATAATCTTTGAATCATAGATCAAATCACAAAGCTGAAGTTTGTTCTCTCCGGAAGAAACAAGAACATTAGACATTATATTTTGTTCTTCATTATCCATAAGATATCCCGAACGCGGATCAAATCCGATTTAGCGGCTTTCCGCAGGTTACACTCTATTCCACTTCAACCTGTTTATTGAAATCTTCTATTAATTTATTCCATAAAGGAACAACGGAAAATCTTTCCTGCCAATAGTTGTCATCATACCACTGAGCATTAAGTTCTTCTACATCTTTACCTTGCTGTTCGACCCATGTAAAATATTTCAGATTGTGAATTGCTTTCTTGTCGTGATAATTAAGTTCTTTGAAATAATCGATACTCTGATGTTTGATTATAGACGTCCAATCAATTTCCGCCTGAAGTTCGGAATATTTTCCCCAACTATCATTCATCTCTTTAAGACGTGAGTTATAAAGATCAACAGAATCCGTAAATATTGTAAAGATTATATCATTTTCGTTCATTTCGTAATATTTAGCAAGCTTAATTGCTGCGAGCAAATTGCAGTTACATGAAATTCCGAGTTCGTTTAACTTTTCAATTTTACTTTCATCAACCCCCTGTTTTGCCAGCCACTTTTTACCCGAAGGTTCATTAAATAATCTTAATAGCCTTAGTGTTTGCTCATCATCAATTGCCGCAACACAATCTGTATTCTTTACATTATGAATCCATGGAACATGTTTATCGCCGATTCCTTCAATACGGTGTCCGCCGAATCCGTTCATTAAAAGGGTTGGACATTGCAATGCTTCCGAAGCAACAACTTTAACATGCGGAAACTTTGTCCTCAAGTAATCACCGGCACCAATTGTTCCGGCGGAACCTGTTGCACTTACATATCCGCTAAGCCGGCTCTTATTATTTTTTAACTGATCAAAAAGTTTTTCAATAGTATATCCGGTAACTTCATAATGCCATATCGGGTTACCGAATTGGTCGAACTGATTGAAAACTAAATATTCATCGCTTTGTGCTTCAAGCTCATGACACTTATCATAAATTTCTTTCACATTGCTTTCGCATCCATGTGTTGCATAAATCTCCGCACCCATTTCTTTAAGCCAGTCAAATCTCTCACGGCTCATTTCTTCCGGTAATATTGCAACTGCATGAACAGCGAGTAAAACTGAATTAAAAGCACCGCCGCGACAATAATTTCCGGTTGAAGGCCAAACGGCTTTGTGATACTCAGGATTAAATCTACCGGTAATAAGATATGGTGCTAAACATCCATAAGTTGCACCGACTTTGTGCGTACCCGTAGGAAAATATCTTCCTACAAGTCCAATAATACGAGCTTTTACGCCTGTAATTTCGTTTGGTATTTCTAAATAATTAATTCCGCCAATACCTCCACTACCGGGATCATTACACCAGTTGATGCGGAAAAGGTTTAATGGATTTGTCTCTTGCAAATCGATCGTTTTTAATTTCTCTTGAATCTTATCAGGGATTGTTTCAGGCTTTTTTAATTGCTCAAAGGTTGGTAAAATAATTTTTTTTTCTTTACAGCGGCTAATAGTTTTTTTCAGATAGTTGCTATTTTCAACTTCCCATTTCCAAACATTCATTAAAATTCCTCATAAGAAATTCAGTAATACATAACAAATTTACCTAAAACGATTAAGAGTTGAAACTTCTTTAGAGAAAATCAGTCGTTTGAATGGAGCCACATCAGAACTTTTTCGTTCGTTACCGGTGCATTGTATATAATTGATTTAGCTGGTCTAAAGGACTTCATTGCATTTATGATTGCAAAATATGCACCTATGCCGTACATGAATGGCGGCTCTCCAATCGCTTTTGATTGAAATGGTCCGTATGGATTTGGAACGTCTTCCAGAAAATGAACGACTAATTCTTTTGGCGCGAAATGTATATCTGGAACTTTGTATGTTGATAGCGCGTCGGTTAAAAGTTTTCCTTCATCATTATAAATAACTTCTTCAAGTGTCATCCATCCCAGTCCTTGGACAATCCCACCCTCAGCCTGTCCGCGATCTGTAACAGGATGAATACTTTTTCCGAAATCATGAACTGCTTTAACAGAGTCAATTACGTAAGTTCCTCTTAGACAATCAACAGTAGCCTCAACCAATGCAGTGCCGAAAACGTGATATGCGAAAGCATTACCTTTCATTTTTTCTCTGTCAAAAAATATATTGGGTGTTGCATGATGTGCTTGGGCAGAAAGACTAACGCGCTTTATATATGCAATGTTAATTAGTTTAATCCAGTCGAACTCTGTTTTCGAATTATTGAGATAAACAAGTTCATCTTTTATCTTGATCTGTGAAGAGTTATCAGTGTGCAGAACTTCAGCAGCGACTTTTATAAGTCGTTCTAAAATCAAATTGCATGCATCCATAGCCGCAAATCCGTTAAGATCAGTCCCTTTGCTTGCTGCTGTAGGAGAAGTATTTGCAACACGGGATGTGTTCGTCGTATCTATAAGAATTCTTTCCGGTCTAATCGAAAAAATTTGAGATGCAATTGACATTATTTTTGCATTAACACCCTGACCCATTTCAACAGCGGCAGTGCTTATTCTTAGGCTTCCATCTGTATAAACATGTACGAGTGCACTCGCCTGATTCAAAAAAGTAGTTGTGAAAGAAATACCGAAACAGACCGGCATTACAGCAAGTCCTTTCTTTACAAGTTTATTCTCTTCGTTAAACTTTTTCACTCTTAAATTCTGTGAAGAGAAATCAAATCTTTTTTCTGCTTCTTCAAAACATTTTACTGCGCGGCAGTTCTCGGTTTTTTGACCGAAAGGAAATTCATCTCCCTCTTTCAATAAATTTTTTTTCTGAATAAATGAGGGCTCAACACCCATTACTTCCGCTGCTTTATGAATTGCAGATTCAATTACAAACATTGCCTGCGGTCCGCCAAATCCGCGGAATGCCGTAAACGGAGGAAGATTTGTTCTGCAGCAATACGCAGTTGCTTTTACATTAGGAATGAAATAACTATTTGTAGAATGAAAAAGAGTCCGTTCAAGAATTGCGGTTGAAAGATCGGCGGATGCACCTGCGTTCTGATAATACCATACTTGATAAGCGAGGATTTTTCCATCTTTGCTCAAACCTATTTTGAAATCGGATGAATACGGATGGCGCTTGCCTGTCATTCGCATATCTTCCTGGCGAGGTAAAATAATTTTAACAGGTCTGTTTAATTTCTTCGCAGCAAGTGCAGCCATCACTGCCCATGCTGTTGCCTGATCTTCCTTACCTCCAAAACCGCCGCCGAGACGCGGAACATCAACCTCAACTTTATTCATTGGTATATTCAAAACGCGTGCAGCTGTTTTTTGAACTGCGGTTGGTCCTTGTGTTGAAGAAATGATTCTTATTCCTTCCCCTTCCAATGGAATAGCTAAAGCTCCCTGCGTTTCAAGATATAGATGTTCCTGTGCGCCGGATTCAACTTTACCATCTATAATATAATCGCATTGATGCCAGGCAGAATCAATATTTCCAATTGAAAATATTTTAGGGGGTATAATCAATTCCCCTTTTTCGAATGCTTCACGAGGATCAAGAATTGGTTTTAGTTTTTCGAATTCACATTTTATTGCCTTAGCCCCTTTGTGTCCAGAGACTCTATCTTCAGCAACAACAATTGCAATCGGTTGACCGGCAAAATGAACCTCTTTACTTGCAAAAAGTTCTTCGTCTAAAATTATACCGCCAATTTGATTTTCCCCGGGTATGTCAGCTGCAGTAACTACAGAATGTACTCCATTTACTTTAAGAGCACTCTCGAAACTAAGTTTAAGTATTTTACCGTGTGCAATCGGGGAATAATATACATATCCGAACAAAGTTCCTTCCGGAGCAGTTAAATCGTCAACAAATTTGGATTCACCGCGTACATGCTGAATTGAATCGTAACTTCTCATACCAGCACCTCTGCATCAATTGATTCAGGGAACAGTTTAATAAAATGTGCTTTGATCAGCTGACAAAGAAGCAAAGTTTTATATTCTTTTGTTCCGCGAGCATCCGTAATTGGTGAAATTTCTGACTTAACAATAACAATAGCATCATTGATTGTTGAAGGGGTAACTTCCTTGCCGGTCAAAAATTCACAAGTCGATTTCAGGAAGAGCGGGATTGGTGAAACACCTCCCGCAGAAAGACTAAGCTGTTTAATTTTTCCTTTATAAATTTCGAGTAGTATCGAGGAGTTTACACTTGCAATATCTAAATATGTTCTTCTTGATACTTTTTCATAATTGAACAAGGCGCGTTTTGAAGGAATTGGTATCGAGATTTCCAGGACAATCTCATTAGTTTTTTTATTTAAGGATTTATAACCTAAGTAAAATTCTTTTAGCGGTATAATCTTAATTCTACCTTTAAGGCGAAGATGGATATTCGCATTTAGAGCTATCAAAATATTCGTCATATCACCTATTGGTGATGCATTAACAATATTGCCGGCAATAGTCGCCCTATTTCGAATTGGGAGCGAACCAAAAAGTTTTAGGTGTTCCTTCAAGTTCGGAAAATATTTAATTATTAGATGAGATTCTAAAAATTCCTCGATAGTTACCGCTCCTCCAACATCTATTCTGTTTTTTCTCTTCGAGATATTTTTTAATTCTCCATAATCGGAAACAAAATCAATATCCGTTTCAAGTAATGATTCCCATTTCTGAACATAAAGATCGGTTCCGCCCGATACAATATTTGTTTTAGTAACCTTCCCTTTTTTCTTTTTATCAATTTGTGTTCTTATATTTTTCAATCGTTTGGGTATATCTAGAAAGTATTTAGGAAGAAGATTTTTCTGAACGAGAAGATTTATTGGACCGGCTTTTGAAACATCATTGCTGCCCGTAAAGGTTATTATGTTTTCTATAGCACGTTTTATTCCAGCATAACCGGTACATCTGCAAATATTCCCATCGAGAGCACTCACAGCATCTTCAATACAATAATTGCTGTGATTAATAAAATAATTCGTAAGCGAAACAACAAATCCCGGTGTACAGAAACCGCATTGTGTTCCACCTTCATCAATCATCTGTAATTGGATATAATTAAGTTCGCTATTGTTCAAACCTTCAATTGATACGACATGTTTTCTATCAATGTCCGCAATTGGCAGCAAGCAGGAATTAATCGACTTGTATTTTACTTTTCCTTTTATCAACGAGCCAAGCATAATGGTGCATGCACCGCAATCACCTTCGCGGCACCCCTCTTTTGTGCCCGTAAGTTTTCTATGGTTACGCAGGAAATCTAAAACCGTTAAGGAAGGATTTATCTGAACCGAGACCAGCTCATTATTGCAAAGAAATGTAATTAGTTTTTCCATGTTAACACTATTGTACTAATGTGTGTTTAGTACAATTTCCACAGTAAAACTAAATTATTTTTTTCAAAGAATGAATAGTCTATGCCGTTTGTTTTCTTGTTTTCAGAAACATAAAACCACCAAACAGAGCCATAATTACACCCCACCAAATATTTGGATGTAATTCAGAAAGAATTTTATTTGTTTCAGGAGGATTAATCAACTGATAAATACCGGTTAGAAAAATGATCCCGCCTATTACAAACAGAATTAATCCTACAAAGTACCAGATAGGTTTCATTGACATCTCCCGACCCTCTTCCAAAGGAAGACGGATATTATTTAAACCCTGATCTGCATTTTCTCTATTTAGGAGAAAAGTGGAGTTTGGGTTTTTAATTTACCAAAACAAAATGTTTAGCACTACCAGAATGATTATGGAAATTATAGCAACAAATTCCGGACGTTTAATAAATGGTAAATGAGAATCATGTTTCTCTTCAGTTAGTCCTTTTACCAGTCCTATCAATTCCTCTTTTGGTTTCTTCTTTGTAAAAAGGCTTATAATTATTGTTAGAGCAAAACAAATCAACCATGCCCACCAGGCGCGCCAGAAATTTGCAGCCATATCACTCTGAACCGATGACATTGTTATAATACTTTCACTGAACCAGTGAAACTTTACAGCCAGCCACATAAAGAATGATGACAGCATTCCAACAACCAATCCCCAAAAAGCGCCATTAGGAGTAATCCACCAGAGAAACATTCCAAGAAGCATTGTTGCAAAGAGAGGAGCGTTAACCCACGAAAAGATCGCCTGCATATAATCCATAATGCTTGGAAAACTTTTCGCCCAGTAGGCAGTACCTAATGAAAGTATAACACCAACAACTGTGGAAACACGTCCCATCCTAAGTAGATGTGCATCAGTAGCTTTTTTATTAAGAACTGATTTGTATATATCGTAAGTCCACACTGTATTGAAAGCGCTAATATTTCCAGCTTGACCTGCCATGAATCCGGCAAGCAGAGCTGTTACACCCAATCCAACTAATCCGCTTGGATAATACCGTGCAATCAAAAGTGGAAGAGCCGAATCATAATTTACCTGACCGCCATCCTCTAAAAGTTTAAATCCGCTATTCGGATCACCTGAAAGTGCAATTGCGATTAAGCCGGCGAGAATAACAATAAATGGTAATGCCATTTTAAAAAATGATGCGAGCAATGGAGTCATTCGTGCAGCATGTAAATTTTTAGCCGAGAATGCACGCTGAACTACAAGAAAATCTGTTGTCCAGTAACCGAATGATAGAACAAACCCGAGTCCCAATACTATTCCACCCCAATGGACCAGCATTCCGTTCTGTGTAGGATCGCCGGATGTTGACCAGAGCGTATTCATTGACTCGGGTAAACGATTAAGGATCTGATCGAAGCTGCCAATTTCAATAATTCCTAAAATTGAAACCAGAAATAGTCCAAACCAGATTAAAAAGAACTGAATTATCTCTGTAAAGATTGCCGACATTAGACCGCTAAGTGTAACATAACCCATTACAGTTAACGCAGAGACCCACATACTTATATCCCAATTCCACCCGAGGAATGTGTGAAGTACAAGAGCCATAGCATACAGGTTTATACCTGAGACAAGAAGTGTCATAATCGCAAATGCAATTCCATTTAACACTCTTGTTTTTTCATCAAAGCGAAGTTTAAGGTAACCGGGAATTGATTTGATCTTGCTGCTGTAATAGAAAGGCATCATATAAATTCCCAGGAAAACCATTGCCGGGATTGCGCCTATCCAGTAAAAATGTGCAACGTACATTCCATACTTGAAGGTATTTCCTGTCATACCAAGAAGTTCAAGTGCGCCTAGATTTGCAGACAAAAAAGCCAGACCAGCTACCCATGAAGAATTTCTTCTTCCGGCAAGAAAAAAATCCTCTTCGCTCTTTGTAAATTTTTTTAGATACCAGCCGATACCAAGAATGAAAGCAAAGTAAATTAGAATTATTATCCAGTCAATGAAAGTAAGTCCAATTGCTTCCATGAAGCTTTCCTCTTGAAATTATCGGAATATATTTTCTTTGTGTTCTGAAAGATTTTTAGGTTGTGGTGCCTTAAATCTTTTTTTCGAATCATTAGACGTGTAGCTTAGTCGGACTTCAGGAAAAAGTCCTTCTGTAACGACTTTCAATTCGAATGATAATTCATCTTTATTCTGTGGTGTGATATTATTGAATTGGTTTTGTGATTCAAGAGTTATTCGTAACATGAAATTCTTTAAGTGATAATTGGAAATTACTTCTTAGGCACGGGCAAATTATAAAATCATATATTGTTTTCCTAATAGAATTAAAAAAATAAAAAAAGTTTTTTTTCTTGCTTTATTTCAAAAAAGTTTTACAAATCACGCCTCATTAACAATTGAAAATTCTACCCGCCACTCGGATATTTGCTGAGGTAATAAAATTCCACATTTATTTACCTTCATTGCATCTGCCAGAGAATCGTAGGGTGCATTTGTTGGTTCTAAAGCAATTGTAAAATGTTTTTCTTTTATATCCTCGGGCCATCCTCCATAACAAAGCCAGATTCCAAGAAATGGAATTTCTGAACTGTCAAAAGTGATCAGAAAAGACTCTTTGCTTTTAGGTTTGTGAAAAGTCGCCCAGACAGATTCATTTAATTTACCAGAAAATAATTTTGCAGCTTTTCTAAAATCACTATTAGGAACTATTGAATAATCGTTTTCATTATCAATTAGCGGCCACTCAAGTTCTTCTCCTTTTGAACCAAGATTTGGATCGCTGGACCAGTACAACAGGACATTTTGTATTTCATCCGTTAAATATATTTCATCACCGGTTTCAACGTTCAAGAGAGGATGTGCCGCCCAAATGTAAGGCAAGGGTTCGTCTTCGTTATTTTGGATAAGATAATCAATAATAAATCTGTTTTCTTCGAGATGTACTTTTTTGGAAAACGCGTAATTCCAGTTTATCCCTTTAGCTGTACGAATGAATTTTTCATCCTCGGTTATATGATACTGCCATGATCTTGACCATAGTTGTCCATGATCTGGAAATAGAATTTCGGATCCAAGTTTTGTTTTTATCGTACATGCTTCAACGGTGGGGAAACACTCATCAAATCCGCTTACGTCATAATTCTGGAATGGTGCTCCGTGATAAGCCTGCTTGTAATTTTTATTTTTGTTTTGGGGCTCAAGAAGAAAATTTGTCCCCGTTTTTTTATTAATAAATTTGATCATCTTTCCGCCTATCTGCGGAAGGAATACCACTTTCAAAAAATCATTTTCAAGTGAAATGTGTTCGAGACTTTCTTTTTCGAATATCTGGATCACTTTTTATCTCCGGTTAATATTTCTTAAGAATGATCAGTTCTTTTTATAAAGGTTTATAGGAAAGAACCGATAATCTTTTATTTAAGATAATATCTGGACAAATATTAATAAAGAAAAGAATTTTTTATGTTATATCGGAAAGTAAAACTAATCTGCTAAAACGATACAAGGTGTTCTAAAATCAATAAAACTATTTTTGCAAGCGGCTTTGCTTCATTGAATACTTACTTCTGCGCGGATAGTTAATTCAAATGCATTATTTTCTCCGCTTTCATAGAATCTGCAACAGAATTATGAACCAACTAATTATAATGTAAAATGATTATTTACAAGAAATAACTCACAAGAATTCAATCAAATATTTATAAAATTATCTGTAAAAACACGTACCATCTCTTTCATGCTTTATCCAGATGTAGCGATTTGAGAACTTCATTCTTATAATTCCTGCTAATGGGTAGCTCTTTTTTCCCAATCTCAATCGTGGATTTACTGACCGCATCAATTCTATTAATTGAAACAATATACGAACGGTGAATTCTTAAAAATGATTTTTTCGGAAGCTGGTCTTCAAAATAACTAATTAATTGTTTTGTAATAATTTTTTGATCCTTAAGGTAAATAATAACATAATCCTTAAGACTTTCTATATACAAAATCTCATCGAGATGTACTTTCTGCACTTTTCTATTAGCTTTAACATATATAAACAGCTTATCGAGAGAAAGGGTATTTCCTTCATATTTAATAGGAGCCGGACTTTTAACAAGCTGATAATATTTATCTACTGCCTTCAGGAATCTTTCGAATGATATTGGTTTAAGAAGATAGTCTACAACATTAAGTTCGAAGCCTTCTATGGCATATTTTCTAAACGCAGTGGTCAATATAACTTTAGGCGGATTATTAAGAGATTTTAAAAAGTCCAGTCCGCTAACTTGTGGCATTTGGATATCTAAAAAAATAAGATCCACATTTTCACTCTGCAGCAGATGGAAAGCTTCAACTGCATTTTTGCATTTAGCAGTAAGTTGAAGGTCTGGCATTTTTTTGATGTACATTTCTAAAATATCAGCGGCAATCGGCTCATCTTCAACTATTATACACTTTGTCTTCATAAATTTATAGGATTAGTTTTAGTAACACTGTGAATGATAATTCGTTTTCCTCGGTTGATA
>JAGUYK010000005.1 GCA_020061355.1 Ignavibacteriales bacterium
CTTTGATTGGAATTGTTATAAATTGTTTCTTCATCTTTGCCCATTCGTGGATGATCATACGAATGACCCCAGACTGGCTTAGACCGGTCTCAGATATTTTTGTAGCGATTATTTCCTCCGCTTCCTTGTCCAGTCTGATATATGCGATCTTGTTTTTGTTAGCTTGCATTTTGTTTTCCTTAGCTAACATTATTGCACAAATGTAAATGTTTGTCAAGAGTAGAATACTTAATGTTATCCATAGAATACAGGAGCAATGTAATAATGTTTACAAAAGAAAACATGATGTTTAAAGATTGGTTAATTGACGAAATGAATAACAGAAAGTGGTCTCAAGCAGACCTGGCTAAAAAATCCGGGGTTGCAAGGGCCACAATAAGCAATCTATTAAACGAAGTAAGGAATCCGGGAACAGATTTAATTATTGCGATTGCGAATGCGCTAGATTATCCAGCAGAATATGTAATGCGAAGGGCTGGAATACTGCCAATAAAATCAGAGCAATCAGAACAAAAAGAAGAACTACTTTTCTTGTTCGATAAGCTACCGGAAAAAGAAAAAGAAGATCTTCTGAAATATACCAGGATCAAACTGATGATGGCTGAGGAGGAGGCTAAGAAGGCTTGATGATGATTTCCAGTATAAAACTAAACAACCGAACAACGATCACCTTCATGCCAGAATATTTTTTACAAGAAATAGATTTCATGAGCGCCCCAATAATAAACCAGTAATTATTATTATAGATAATTTGTTCTAATAATTCAACTTAAAAAAGAGGAGGGGAAGAATGAACAATGTCAATGAATCTAAAAATAAATGTAATTCCGACGGAAAACAAACTATCCATCCGATCCAAATAGAGATTAATCTTCAAGATGGAGAGTTTTGCTATCTTCGAAGCAATTCTGATTTATATGAAATGGTAGAAAGTACAAAATCCGTATCGTTTCGAGGTCCTTCCGTAAAAGTAAAACTAGTTCCTGGAATTTATTATCGAACTGGGAAAATAAAAACCAAGAAGGATACAAAGATTAAACTTTCAAAGATTGATTCTGGAATTTTGTATATTACTAGTTCAAGATTATTATTTACTGGTTCAAAGAATAATAAATCTATTAAATATAAAAACATTCTTGATTGCAATGTACAAAGAAATGGGATTGAAATAATAAAAGATTCAGGGAAAAACGCATTTTTTACAATCGAAAATGATCCCGATTTTGCTGGAAGGGTCATTAAATATTTTCTATCAAACTAGAATAAAGGTGATAGCGTGAAAAAGGTTTGCTTATTTTTGGTTTTATTGGGAAGCTTATTGATGGTTGGTTGTAGGACTAACGAAAGTAAGATACAAGCAACTCAAGATATTGATGCAATTTCAACAAATGTTGCAGCTACCATGTATGCCGAAGTTGCCATAGAAGAACCCACAATAACGCCAACCATGTCCGGGGAAATTTCTGTTGATTCTGATCTTTTTGATGTTGATATCACATTGCCGGCATCGTTATTTTCAGATGATTACATGGCAACGTTTAATGCTGATACTTATGCTGCTGAGAATGGATTCAAAAAAGCTGTAGTCAATGAAGATGGTTCCATTACGATAACGGTATCCAAAGCAAGGCATAAGGAAATGCTGGAAGAATATGCTGCTCAACTCAACAAAACCTTTAATGAAATGATTGGCGGCGAAGATACTCCGTATATAACTGGTATAACAAGTAATTCTGATTTCACTTCAATAATTATTGATGTTAATCGAGTAGGTTATGAATCAGCTTTTGATTTTTCTGCTTTCACAATTGGAATAGATTCCATGTTCTATCAATCGATTGCTGGAATGGATCTCCACTGCGAAATAACAATCCGCAATGGAAACACGAAAGAGACAATATCTACTGTTGTTTATCCTGATGTTATACAGCAAATGCAGGACTGAACCCTAAAAATGGAATTTATTAAAGCGAAAGAGGAAAAAATAATGACAGAACAAGAGATAACGGCTGCTGATTATTTTCTAAAATTTTATAAAATATGGAACGAACTTTGTACAAGAAATAAAACAATAGAAACAAATCTTTTAAGAACATTCAAAGAAACAAATTTTTATGCAAATGCAAAAACTACTCCGAGTGGAGAGACTATATTAAAAATTGAAGAATGCTTAGTCAGCATGAATTATACGTTTTTAAAGTTATATGAATTATGTGCTTTATTACCTTTACTATTTGCAGATTCAAATGATAAAGACACCTCTAAAAGATTTGCGGCAGCGTGTGGATTTGATAAAGAAAGGGAGTCTTTAGTAAACGAATATCACGCATATTTATCAAGCATGAAAGAATGGACAAAACTTTATTGGCTAAGCGACAATCTCGGTAATATAGAAAAGAGCGAAGACCAGGGGATTAATTGAAAAAGGAGGTAAAAATCGATAGTTTTGACGCTGGGAATGGCGGTTTGGGTGCAAGGGCTTATGAGTCCCCTGCTCTACCACTGAGCTACCTCGCCAACTGTGAAAAATATTCTATCATGCACACTGGAAGGTGTAAAGAGAAAACAGAGGGTTATTCTTTCTTTTCCATTCTTTTCCGGCTCTGCA
>JAGUYK010000011.1 GCA_020061355.1 Ignavibacteriales bacterium
ACAGGCAGCCGAAGCTTTAAAATTAACTGCAGAAGATCTCCTCCAGCAAGGGATTATTGACCGTATAATTCCCGAACCCTTAGGAGGCGCACATAAAAATCATGAATTGATGGCTGCGACATTAAAAGCGGTATTAAAAGAAGAATTAGCAGCACTTCTTAAGATCAAACCCGATAAACTTGTTCAAAACAGATTAGAGAAATTTGGCAAGATAGGTGTTTTTGTTGAGTAACCTCTACGGAGATCTTTAATGATTTCTAATACTACGGAAATTCGTGTTCGTTATGCAGACACCGATAAAATGCAGTTCGTTTATAATGGAAAATATCTGGAATATTTTGAAGTAGGAAGAACTGAATTATTACGATCGCTCGGACTGCCCTACAGCGAAGTTGAAAAATCGGGTTACCAATTACCTTTACTGGAAGCCGGACTTAAATTTATACAACCGGCAAAATACGACGATCTGCTCCTGGTCAATGCAATTCTAAAGGAGTTGTATTCTCCTAAAGTTCATATTGACTATGAGATTAAAAGAAAAGGGACTGAAGAGGTTATTGCAAAAGGTTTTACAACGCACATTTTTATGAAAGCGGAAACAAAAAAAGCTGTAAGACCTCCTAAAATTTATGTTGATATATTAGCTCCCTATTTTCAAAAACAGAAATAAAAAGTTTGCGGCTGAATATCCGCCGTCTTGCGAATAATAATGATCGAAAAGATAAAAGAGCTTACCAAAGACACTTTCATTTACGGTATAAGTACAATCGTTGGAAGGTTTCTGGGTTTTTTACTTATTCCATTCTATACTAATGTCCCATCAATTACACAAAGTGACTTCGGCATCTATTCAAATATTTATGCTTACCTGGCGTTGTTTACAATAATTTTCATATACGGAATGGATGCTGCTTTCATGAAGTATACTTCTGTTGCTGAAGAAGATAAAAAGAAAGATACCTTTTCCTCTCCCTTTTTATTTGTTTCTCTCACATCACTTTTACTTAGTGTAATATTATTTCTAGGTAAAGATTTCTTTATACCGTTGATGGAAATTACGGAAACATATTCACGGATTTACTATTACTTCATCCTTATCCTTATTTTCGATTCAATTGCATTAATTCCTTTTGCCAGTCTTCGACTTAAGAGAAAAGCAGTGAAATTTACTTCGATTAAAATGGTTAATATAATTCTGAATCTTACATTGAACCTGGTCCTGATTCTAAATTACAAAATGGGAATTGAAGCAATATTTATAAGTAATCTAATCGCATCTGTTTTTTCAGCTGTTGCAGTGGTTCCGGAAATATTGAGCAACTTAAAATTTAGGATTGATATCTCAATCATCAAAACAATGCTGAAGTTCGGATTGCCTTATTTGCCGGGTTCGCTCGCAGCTATGTTTGTACAGGTTATCGATCGTCCGATCGTTCTAGCTATGACCGATGCTAAAACGTTAGGAATATATCAGGCAAATTATAAGCTTGGAATATTCATGATGCTTTTTGTTTCCATGTTCCATTATGCGTGGCAGCCTTTTTTCCTAAACAACGCAAAAGAAGAAAATGCAAAGGAACTCTTTTCGAAAATTCTAACACTATTTTTACTTGCCGCAAGTATTATCTGGATAGTACTTACTCTATTCGTTAGCGACTTTGCCAGCTGGGAAATTATTAACGGTAAAACTATAATTGGTAAAAAATATCTGAGCGGATTGTATATCGTTCCTGCAGTTCTGCTTGCATATCTATTTCACGGTTTGTACGTCAATTTTACTGCCGGAATTTATATCGAGGAAAAAACAAAATATTTTCCGCTTGTGACGGGAATAGGTGCTGCAGTAAATATTTTATCAAACATTATTCTTATTCCTCTAATTGGAATTTTAGGCGCAGCATTAGCAACTCTCTTTTCTTACGTTGCTATGTCTGCCGGGTTATTTATTATTTCACAAAGATTTTATGAAATTAATTATGAATATGGAAGAATCGCCAAGATTCTTTTATTACTGATTTTTACATGCTGTTTATATTACTTTCTTTATTTTAATTATGAATTGACTCTTTCAATTAAGTTTTTAATTCTATTAGGATTTTCATCAGCCGTAATCGGTTTAAGAATAATAAGCAAAGAAGAAATAATTAGATTGGGAAAGACTTTACTTCATATTAAGTGAAATTTCACTTTAATAAGCGAAGGAAAAATTAAAAAAATAGTAAGAGAAATTTTTTTCATGGAAAATATCAGAATAAAAATTCAAAGGATCGAAAATAAATTTGACGACATTCCGTTACCGGAATATGCAACTGAAGGAAGCAGCGGGCTGGATCTGCGTGCAGCGGTTGAAAATGAATTGACAATTGAAAAAGGAAAAGTTGCTCTCGTCCCGACAAATCTTCGTGTCGAGATCCCGGTTGGTTATGAAATTCAGGTAAGACCGCGCAGCGGATTGGCGGCTAAACATTACATCGGCGTTTTAAATTCACCCGGTACTATCGATTCAGATTACAGGGGTGAAGTAAAAGTAATCCTATTCAACTTTGGTGATCAGGACTTTGCAATAAAGCGGGGTGATAGAATCGCTCAGATGGTTTTATCAAAAGTTTATAAAGCGGCACTTGAAGAAACTCATGACTTAAATAACAGCAAACGTGGTGAAGGCGGTTTCGGTCATACCGGTACCAAGTAAGTTTTAAATCAGAAACTAGTACGAAGAACCAAGAACAAAAAACCAAGAACAAAGAACAAAAAAAACATGTCAGATTTTATACATTTACATAATCACTCACATTACAGTTTACAGGATGGTGCATGCACGGTTGAAGATCTTATTTTAGCTGCGAAGAAAAATAATATGCATGCAGTTGCTCTTACAGATCATGGTGTAATGTTTGGCGTATCCGAGTTTTACAAGAAAGCAACTAAACACGGAATCAAACCAATTGTCGGTATGGAAGCATATATAGTGATTGATAAATCACGCTTCGATAAATCCGGCGAAATGGAAAACGGTAGAAAGAAATCGAAGCATTATAATCATCTGCTATTGCTCGCAAAAAATAAAATAGGCTATAAGAATTTAATTAAGCTAACCACTATCGGTCATCTTGAAGGATTTTACTATCGACCAAGAATAGATCTCGAAGTATTAAAGCAATACAGTGAAGGATTGATTTGCACTTCTGCATGCCCTGCCGGTCCTATCGCATCTCCTCTGATTAATGATGATTATGCAAAAGCCCGTTCTACTGCAATAAAACTAAAAGAAATTTTCGGTGATGATTTTTATCTCGAGATTCAGGATCATGGTCTTGAAATTGAGAGACCAGTATTGAACGGAATGCCAAAACTTGCACAGGATATTGGAGCAAAACTCGTTGCTACGAATGATATACATTACATAGACAAAGAGCATGCAATCGCTCATAATATTTTGATTATGCTTGGTGATAAGTCCGGAACAGCAGATTATAGGGAACTTCGGTATGGTACAGATCAAATTTATTTTAAGACTTCTGATGAGATGAAAAAGATTTTCAAAAACTATAAAGGAGCAATTGAGAGCACACTTGAAATAGATGAAAAAATAGATCTCAAATTGGATTCCGGTGATTATCATTTCCCGATCTTTCCAATTCCAGAAAATTCAAAAGCAAAAGATTTAGACGAATACCTGGTTCAGCTTTCTTACGAACAGCTTGATAAAAAATTTAAAACCATCACTCCGGAAATCGAAGAAAGATTTAAATATGAACTCGAGGTAATCAATCAGATGGGTTATGCCGGCTACTTTTTAATTGTTCAGGATTTTATAAATGCCTCTAAAAAAAGAGGAATTCCGGTAGGACCCGGACGCGGAAGCGCTGCCGGTAGTTTAGTTGCTTATGCTCTCGGAATTACAAATGTAAATCCGCTTCAATATAATTTACTATTTGAACGCTTCCTTAATCCGGCTCGTAAATCGATGCCCGATATCGATGTTGATTTTGCAGATGATAAGCGTGAAGAAGTTATTACTTATGTTAAGGAGAAGTACGGCGAAAACTCTGTCGCCCAGATTATTACTTTTAACCGCCTCTCATCAAAACAGGTAATTCGTGATGTAGCACGCGTTCTAAAAATCCCGATACCCCAGGTTGATAATATTACTAAATGGATCCCTTCGAAGTTTGGAAGAGTTTTTACAATTGATCAGGCGCTTGAAGAAGTATCCGAATTATCATGGCTTAAAAAATCTGATGATCCAACGATCCAGGAACTTCTGAAGTATGCGCGAATACTTGAAGGAATGAACCGTAATGCTTCTAAACATGCTGCTGGTGTTGTTATTACTCCCGGTGATGTAAGTGAATTCGTTCCGCTTGCAACTTACGGAGATGAGGGTGTAATTGTTACTCAGTTTAATATGAAAGATTTGGAAGATGCCGGACTGCTTAAAATGGACTTTCTTGGACTGGATACACTTTCGATAATACGTGATACAATAGAACTGGTTAAACAGAACCGGGGAATTGAAATTAATATCGATGAAATTCCTACCGATGATAAAAGAACATACGAATTATTTGGACGGGGACAGACAACTGCTGTCTTCCAGTTTGAGTCTGCACCTATGCGCGAATATTTAAAGAAATTGAAACCCTCAAGCATTACCGATCTTGCTGCGATGAATGCCCTGTACCGCCCCGGACCGATGGATTTTATTGATGATTTCATTGCACGCAAGCATGGTAGAAAGAAGATGACCTATTTGCATCAGGTGCTTGAGACAATTCTGAATGAGACCTACGGAATTATAGTTTACCAGGAACAGGTAATCCAGATTGCCAATAAAGTTGCAGGAATGAGTCTTGCCGAAGCTGATCTTCTTAGAAGAGCGATGGGGAAAAAAGATTTAAAAGCTATGCAGGAGCAGCGTCAGAAATTTGTTGCCGGTGCAGAGAAAAATAGTATTAGTAAAAAAATTGCCGAAGAAATATTTGAGGCTATTGATAAATTTGCTAATTATGGTTTTAATAAATCACATGCGGTCGCTTACAGTATAGTTGCTTATCAAACAGCATATCTTAAAACTCATTACCTTGAAGAATTCCTTGCAGCCAATCTCACTAATAAATATGACAATACAGATAAGGTTACAATTTTATTGGAGGATTGCCGGAAGCTCGGAGTAAAAGTTACACCGCCGGATATCAATCACCCGACTGTTTACTTTAAGGTTGTTAAAGGAGAAATAATTTTCGGAATGTCGGCAATTAAGAATGTCGGCATCCAGGCAGTTCAAGCTATTCACGATGCTCATCAAAATCTAGGGAGAGATTTTACAAGTATATATGATTTCTGTTCGCATATAGATACACGAGTTGTAAATAAAAGAGCATTGGAGGGTTTAGTTCTCGCAGGTGCATTCGATTCTTGCGGAGGTTCACGTGCTCAGAATTTTTATGTAATTGAAGAAGCCCTTTCCATTGGAAGTAAAATTAAATCGGCAAAGGTATCTCACACAGATAGTCTGTTCGGCGGATCATCGGAGGAAATTGATTTTAACATACCTTCACTTCCGGATGTTCGCGCCTGGGATAACAAGGAGCGGCTTGCAAAAGAGAGGCAGGTACTTGGATTTTATTTGAGTGATCACCCGTTAAGGAAATATGAAACAGAATACAATTCGTTTGCAACAGTTCATTTAGGCGAACCATCCACTTTTCAGTTTGGTGAAACTGTCCGTGCCTGTGGTGTAATAACCGATGTTTCTCCAAAGACAGATAAGCAGGGAAGACAAATGGCATTCTTTAAACTGGATGACTTCAGCGGTTCATGCGATTGTTTGATGTTCTCCAAACCGTTTTCCGAATACAGTGAGTTGATTAGACCGGAATCTACTATTCTTATCAAAGGAAAACTAGAAAGCAGCGGTGACGCAATTAAACTTCATGTTGATGAAGCGATTTCGCTTGATTCTGTTAAATCGAAATTGACAAAACGAATCGGGGTAATTCTGGATTCTTCATTGCACGATGAATACGTAGTCAATCTTATTAAAATATTAATAGAAGAGAATGAAGGAAGTGTTCCTGTGCTTATTTGTGTTAAAGATAACGGATCGGTAAGAGAATTTGCAATTGATAGTAAAGTAAATCTAACGGACAGTTTTATAGAAAGTATAAAAAAATTGCTTGGTGATGAATCGTTAATTTATTTTACAAAATAATTAATTCTCATCTAAAACAGATCTAACATTTGATTTGATTTTTCGTTTTCTTAAGTTTGTGCCACAATTAACAAAGAGGAGTAAATGGAACAGAAGTGGGCATTAATTTTAGGTGCTTCTAGCGGGTTCGGCGGTGCTTCTGCTGTCGAGTTATCCAAAAACGGATATAGCATTTTTGGAATTCATCTCGATAGACAGGCTACCATGCCTCAAGTTCAGCAAATAATAAAAAAAATTGAACGATCCGGTCAGAAAGCTGTTTACTTTAATATAAATGCTGCTGATCAAATTAAAATAAATGATACACTCGATGAAATTAAAGAGAGATTTGCAACCAAAGAGCATCACCAGATCAATGTTTTAATTCATTCCCTGGCATTCGGAACACTTAAACCTTACATTGCAAAAAATCCGAATGACTGCCTTTCACCCTCACAAATGAACATGACTCTTGATGTAATGGCGCATTCACTAGTTTACTGGACTCAGGGCCTGGTCTTCAGAAATCTGTTTGCACACGGCGGTAGAATTTTTGCTTTAACAAGCGCCGGATCTCATTCAGTCATTCCTAACTATGGCGCTGTGTCAGCAGCTAAGGCCTCTCTCGAAGCACATATCCGTCAGCTTTCTGTTGAACTTGGTTCAATGGAAATCACATGCAATTCAATTATGGCAGGGGTTACCGATACACCGGCTGGAAATAAAATCCCGATGTTCGGTAAAATGATGCATGCTGCTAAAATGAAAAATCCTCACAATAGATTAACGACACCCGAAGACGTTGCTAAAGCAATTGTACTTTTGTGTGATGAAAGAGCCGGATGGATTTCAGGTAATGTTATTGGTGTCGACGGTGCCGAGTATATTGTAAATTATATTGGTGAAAGTACAAGCAGCATTATTAAATAACTATCTCGAGTTTATTATATGCAATTTATTTTAACTGAAGAACAGAAAATGCTTCGCGATATGACCCGCGATTTTGTTAACAAGGAAATTAAACCGATTGCTTCCCAAATAGATGCCGAAGAAAAAATCCCCGATGATCTGATAAAAAAAATGGGTGAACTAGGATTCCTGGGCGTATCATTCCCCGAGGAATACGGCGGCGGCGGATTCGGTGAAGTTGGATACTGCCTGATGCAGGAAGAAATTGCACGGGGATGTATGTCAACTGCAACATTTATTGGTGCTCATCAATCAATTGGCGCAAACGCTATTTACATTGGCGGGACTGAAGATCAGAAAAAAAAATATTTAACTCCATTAGCAAAAGGAGAAAAGATAGGTGCATTTTGCCTTACTGAAGCTCAAGCCGGCTCAGATTCATTCAATGTTAAAACCCGTGCAAAATTGGATGGGAATGAATGGGTAATCAATGGCGAAAAACTATGGATCACTAACGGAGGTATTGCAGATATCGTTTCTGTTTTTGCCCGTACCGATAAAGGTGTAACCGCTTTCATTGTAGAGACAGACAGGGAAGGATTTCATGCCGGTCCCGCTGAAAAGAAAATGGGAATTAGAGGAAGCACAACCAATCCTATTACATTTGATAATGTAAGAATTCCTAAAGAAAATATTATTGGAACAGACGGCCGGGGTTTTATTCTTGCTATGAAAACTCTTGATGCCGGAAGGTTGGGTTTAGGCGCCGCATGTCTCGGCGCTTCAAAAGTATTATTGGAAATGTCCGCGCAATACTCCAAGCAGCGAAAGCAATTCGAGCAGGCAATTTCTCATTTTCAGGCAATTCAATTTATGTTAGCTGAAATGGCAACAATGATCTATGCAATGGAATCGATGGTATACAGAACGGCTGTTGATTACGACAATAAAAAAGATATATCCAAACAATCTGCAATCGTAAAACTTTTCTGCTCCGAATCATTAGATAAAATTGCAGATCATGCAGTGCAGATTCATGGAGGAATGGGTTATTCAAGAGAACTTCCTGTTGAAAGATATTATAGGGACTCAAGGATAAACAAGATTTTTGAGGGTACAAATGAAATTCAAAAAGGTATTATTGCACGTGAAGTTTTAAAAAGAAATGGGGTTGTTTAATCTATTAAAATCGATAGGAGAATAATTATAATGAAACCTTTTACTTTTACTGATGATAACTTTGATGCCGAAGCATTAAAATCCGATCTACCCGTGGTTGTTGATTTCTGGGCTGCCTGGTGCGGTCCTTGCAGAATGATTGCTCCAATTATTGAAGAATTAACAGATGAATATCAGGGTAAAGTTAAAGTTGGTAAACTTGATGTTGATGATAATCAGCAAACTGCAATTAAATATGGCGTAAGAAGTATTCCAACGGTTCTATTCTTCAAAGGCGGTGAATTAAAAGATACTGTCATTGGCGCTGTTCCTAAAGCCATGTTCACCGAAAAACTTACAAAGCTTATCTAAATTATTTAGAGGTTTTTATTATTAGTAAATTTTCTTTAAATATTTTCGTCTTACTTTTTTTTATTACTATTAAGTTATCCGCACAGGGAGAATGGAAGGTTTTTAATAAAGAAAATTCCGGTCTTCCTTCAAACTCTATTCGTTTAGTTGTTCAAGATCGATGTGGTATTTACTGGATCGCAACAACAGACAGCGGACTTGTTAAATTCGATGGAAAAAATTGGGAAGTATTTAACAAACGGAATTCCGGTTTACCTCATAACTATGTCTATGCTATTGTTTTTGATAAGGAAGATAATCTGTGGATCGGTACATACGGCGGTGGTCTCGCAAAATTCGACCGCAAAAATAAATGGGAAGTTTTTGATCAGAAAAACTCAGGACTTTCCGACAATTGGATCTACTCGCTTGTAATTGACAAACAATCAACTATTTGGATTGGAACATTTACGGGCGGACTTGTTAAGTTCGACGGTAAGAACTGGATTGTTTACAATAAGTTTAATTCACCTCTTACTCAGAATAAAGTTACTTCATTTTTCATTGATAATAATAATTTGCTTTGGGTTGGAACTGCAGAAAGAATGTTCTGGATTAAGGATACTCTCTGGATAAATGAAAAAGAAATGAATTACAATTCCGTTGACGATGCATGTTACTGGATAACTTCGGATAAGAAAGGTAGAATTATTTTCAGTTACAAATTCGGCAGCATAGTTGTTTATGAAAATGATAAGTTCACGATCTATAATGAGAGTAATTCGGAAATGCCTTATCAGGGTTTCTATGGAATAGCCGGCGATGATAATGGAGTTATCTGGGCAGGCACATTCGGTCAGGGTATTCTAAAATTTTCCAATGGCAAATGGGAACCGATCAGATCAAAGAATTCTGAACTCTCCGATGATATGATATTCAATATATATATCGATAGAAAAAGAAATAAGTGGTTCTCAACTTACAGAGGAGGTATTTCTGTTTTTAATGAAGATAAAATTATTTTTTGATGAAATATTATTTCGGGATTTAGTTTTTTATCAAAACTAAAAATTGAATTGAAAATTATTTATCAGTTATGCAGTGAAGAATAAAAAAGTTTAAAATAGAAAAATGACAAGAAAAGAAATTTGATCTAACAATAAATTTATTTTTGCGGGGTAGAATTTTTTTTATTTGAATTTGAAATATAGAACCGGATTATATGCTTGACAAATGGAACGTCATATGTTATTTTCAGCTAAAAATTAAGGGCTTCTCGGTAAAAAGCCCGAAAAAACGTAAAATTTCCTTGACTTAGAGGACACATAGCATTATTTTGAGCCCGCTACAATCTAGAAAAATTAAATATTCTCTTTGGGGCTTTAGACTTAACTAAGAGGAATTAGGTTCCTCAAAATTTCGGGTAAATTATCAGTACCTACAAAATGAGTTTTATTTAATTAACTAAATCTGAATGAAAATCTAAAAGTAAAGGAGGTATTTATTGTCAATTTCTTTACAAGTTTTCACTTCAACAAACCCTTTCTTAATTAAATCAACAAATTAAGGAGTATAGTATGCATCGAAGGATTTTTTACTTTTTGCTTCTTCTTGCCCTTTGTCCAGTCTTACTTTCTGCAAGTACAAAGGGAAGAGTTAAGGGAAAAGTAGTTGACTTGCAAACAGGTGAGGCATTAATCGGCGCCAACGTGATCGTTATGGGAACGACCACCGGTGCTGCAACCGACGCAAGCGGCGAATTTCTCTTACAAAACCTGGAAGCTGGTGTTTACACGGTTAGAGCTTCCTATTTAGGATATCAAACCGTTACAATGTCGAATGTGAGAGTTAATGCTGACCTCACAACCTATATTGATTTTGAACTTCCAAGCGAAGACATTCAAGTAGGTACAGTAGAAATTGTTGCACAAAGACCTCTTATTCAGAAAGACAACACAAATGCCGTTAGAATTACAACCAGCGAAGACATTGATGCGCTTCCTGTTCGCGGAGTTCAGGGTATCATCGGTTTAACAGCCGGTGTTGTATTACAGAATAATACTGTTTATATCCGCGGCGGTCGTTCTGATGAAGTTGGATATTACCTTGAAGGTGTTTCTGTAACAAATCCAATTGCAGGCGGAAATGCTGTTAGAGTTTCGCAAGATGCAATTGAAGAAATTCAGGTACAGTCCGGCGGTTACACTGCAGAATTCGGCGGTGCTAATGCAGGTATTATCCGTCAGCAGTTAAGATCAGGCGGAACTCAATTCAAAGCAAGCTTTGAATATATTACAGATAACGTAACCTTCCAGAGCAAAGACAAAGCTTTCACAGGCGAAAAGCGTCTTGGCGCTTACTGGTGGGGATATAACGAAATGAGTGCTGTTGTTAGCGGACCTCTTTTCGATAACAGATTTAAATTCTTTGGTAACTTTAATTATGTTTATAATAAAGATGGAAGTTACCAGCCTTGGCCAGGTGTTAACATTGGTTTAGTCGGTGATGCAACATCACAGGATACAATCAATTTTGTTTACCCGGCTGGTCCAAGACAGGGTGTACAATCACAGTCCTATACATACATCGGTACATTGAATATGGATTTCAAACCGATTTTACTCAGGGTATCCGGAACATATACAGCGGGTAACCAGGATAATGGCGGTGGCGGAGTTGCAAACTTCCTGCAGACACGCCGTGGTATAAATGAAAACTCCAACGGCGCTTTCTCCCTTAAGTTAACACACGTATTAAGTCCAACAATGTATTATGAACTTTCTGCCGGTTATTATCTTCAGAGAAGTGAAAATTTCTTACCCGGATTAGGAAGCAACTATTGGGCTTATGGCGATAGCGTTGCTAATGCTGATGTTGGCTGGACAATCCCAAGATCGGCTCAGGATATTGCAAACGGAAGAGTTGGAAGATACTTAACTCCTAATACAATTAACGTAATGGGCTTTACTTTTGGTAGAGATGGAGCTCAGCCGGCTACTTATGGAATTCTTAAAAGAGATAATATTTCCGTAAATGGTGCTTTATCGTTCTTAATCGGAAAGAGTCATTCATTTAAAGTTGGCGGCGAGTATCAGCAGTACGTACTAAGAAACTGGGGTGTTGGCTCGCAGTTAGGTCTGGCAGCGGCAGTAAATACTTATAAAGTTGCAAATCCAAATGCAACTGATGCAGCTATCGAGGCTTATCAAAGACAATTATTAGTAACACGCGGTGTTAATAATTACGGTTATGACGTATTCGGTAACGAATATGACGGGGAAGGATTTGACGCTCCGCATAAGCCTGTATTTGCATCTGCTTATATTCAGGATAGAATTGAATATGAAGATCTTATCATTAATGCCGGTTTAAGATATGATTACATAGATATTGATAACAAGATGTTTGTTGATCCTTCTAAACCGGATCTTGGAATCAATAGTACTTCAGGTGAATTAATTGAAGCAGGGTGGACAGATGTTCCAACATTCAGTTCAATTAGTCCTCGCCTTGGTTTCTCATTCCCTGTAACAGATAAGACAGTATTCCATGCTCAGTTTGGTAAATTTATTCAGCAGCCTCAATTATCAACTGCTTATGTTGGATATCTGAACTTAGGATTCCAGATTAAAGGTGGATTCTTTATTCCTCAGCCTGCCGGTGCTAATATTCGTCCGACAAGGACCACACAATATGAACTTGGTTTCACACAGCAATTGACCGACTTTATGTCTTTCGATATAACAGGTTACTACAGAGATATTAAAGATCAGGTTGTTTATACGAACGTAGATGTTGATAGAACATCTTCATTCCAAAATTACAATACGCTTGTTAACGGCGATTTTGCTACCACAAAAGGGATAGAACTTTCTCTTAATATGCGCCGTTACCAAAGAATTTCTATGAATGCTATGATTGCATTCCAGGATGCAAGAGGAACCGGTTCAAATCAATTCTCCAATACCGGTATTGTTGGTGCTCCTCTCGATGGTGTTACAATATTCAGACCTCAGTATATAAGTCTGCTTACTTTCAACCAGGCATTAAGAGGAAATCTGAATGTTGATTATAGATTTGGTCCTAATGATGGCCCAGCTGTATTGAATAATTTTGGTGTTTCATTGTTAGCAACATTCAATGATGGACATCCGTACACAAGAGGAACTGGTGCTCAAAACGCTGAAACCGATGCTCGATTCAGACAGGCACTTGAACCATTGAATTCATCAACTACTCCTGGTGAGTTCCAGGTTGATCTACGAATTGACAAAACATTTAATCTTTTCGACAAATTCTCCCTTAATGTTTATCTGTTCGTAATTAATTTATTCGATTCTAAAAACGTTCAAAACGTATTCTTGAAGACCGGATCGGCTGATGATGATGGTGTATTAAGCAGTCCTGAATTGTCGGCTCAGTTGGCAGCAACTTACGGCGAACAATACCTTGAAATGTACAAATCTCGTAATATTGATTATCAAGGTGGTTATGGCGGAGCCGGAAATCTATTTGGACCGGTTCGTCAGATCCGTCTCGGAATCCGGTTGGAATACTAATTTTCAAGTTTGAAAAAAGACAGGAGTAAAACATGAACATAAAATTAATTAGATATTTAAGTGTAACGCTTATCTTGTTAGCGTTCTCTTCAATGGTGCTTGCTAAGGGTACCGGGGAAAGAAGAAGCCCCACTCTTAACAAAACATTAGGAGCGCCGGTTTATACCAAGATTAACATCAACAATGTCTCTACATGGATTAAAAATGATGGCGAAACTGATATAAACCAAAACGGCAATTCCGGATTAGTGTTTCCAAAAGGCAGCAATAAACCTGCTGTATTCCAATCCGGATTCCTTTGGGGCGGTAAGGTGGATGGTCAGGTTAGAGTCGGCGGTTCTGTTTACCGCCAGGGTACTGTTCCGGGTAGAATTCTACCAAGCGGACAGGCAGCAAATACGACTGATCCTGATGTAAGAATTTATAGAGTTAGAAGAGACTATGTTGACGGCGATTTAGGTGCCGAATTAGCAGATGGCGACGGTGCTTCAATTGAAGCTATCCGTGCTCAATATGCTAAGGACTGGACTGAATGGCCGGCTTCTCAAGGCGCACCTTTCGAAGATGTTAATGGAAACGGAACTTATCAACCGAACATAGATATACCCGGTGTTCCCGGTGCAGATCAGACAGTCTGGTTCGTTGCCAACGATTTAAATGCAGCTCAAACAGACTTTATGTACGGTTCATTACCAATGGGTATCGAAGAGCAGGTAACCGTATGGGGTTATAAAGCTACCGGTGCACTTGGAAATATGATCTTTAGAAAATTTCTTATGATTAACAAAAGCCCACAGCAGAAAGCTTTTACTGATATGTATGTAGGTATGTGGTCGGATCCCGATCTCGGCGATGCTGGTGACGACTATGTAGGCTGCGATACTGTTTTATCTTTAGGATACTGCTATAATGCATCAGCAACTGATGCTGTATATAATCCGCTTCCCCCTCCTGCAACCGGATTCGACTTCTTCCAGGGTCCTCTTGTACCTGGCGATGCTGATGATGTTGGTATTTTCAAAGGTAAATATGTTCAGGGAAAGAAAAATCTTCCTATGACAGCTTTCGTATTCTTTATTAATCCCGATGCAGTCTATTCAGATCCTACACAGGGTAACTACGAAAGAGGAACTCTTGGATGGTGGAATTTATTCCAGGGAAGGATTTCATCCAGCGGTCAGCCATTTACAGATCCTCACACAGGCATAGCAACGATGAAAACATTAGCCGGCGATCCTTTAACAGGATTAGGATGGGTTGATGGTCAGTTGCATCCGCCGGCAGACCGCCGTATGACTCTGGTTTCCGGTACATTCAATATGGCTTACGGTGATACACAGGAAATAGTTGTTGCTCAGATATGCGCAGGTGCAACACCCGGTGTTGATAGATTAGGTGCAGTTCAGTTGCTTAAATTCTACGACCTTCAGGCACAGTTGGCTTACGATAACTTCTTTAATGTTCCAACTGCTCCTCCGGCACCTGTTGTTACAGCCTCTGGGTATGATAGAGAAGTTATATTAACCTGGGGCAATGATCCGGCAAAAGTTGAAGCAACCGAGCTATATAGTAAAGGCGGTTTTGATTTCGAAGGATATGTTGTTTACCAGCTTCCTAATGCTAATGCAACAGTTTCAGAAGCAAGACGACTGGCTACATACGATCTTAAAAATGAAGTTCTTAAAGTATCCGATCTCGAATTTGACGCTATAAGCGGTGTTGTTCAATCTAAAGTAGTTCAATTCGGTTCAGATGCAGGGGTAAAAAGATCTATCAGTATCACTACAGATGCATTCAAGGGCGGTCTGCCTCTTAATAACGGAAGCAGATATTACTTTGCAGTAACATCCTATGCATATAATGCAGATCCTAATGCAGTGCCAAGACAGCTTGAAAATGCGATTAATATTATTACAGTTATCCCCCAAAGTCCTGCTCCGGGTGTCCGTTATCCTGCGAAACCCGGCGATCAAATAGTTGCTACAAGGACTGCCGGGAAGAGTGACGGTTCCGTTATTGCTAAAGTAGTTGATCCTGCAAAATTATCAGGTGGAACTTATAAGGTTACTTTTAAAGACGATCCGGATCACGCCGGTTCGGTTCTCTGGACTTTAACAAAGGGAACCACAGTCATCCAGGCAAATCAGACGAACCTGAGCGGTGACGATGATTACCTGTTTGTTGACGGTTTACAGATAAAAGTTGCTGGTCCTCCTCCTGGAATAAAACCTGATGATATGTTCTCTGTTGATGATAAAAGTCAGTGGGGATGGGATATTCCATCAGGAACAAGGAGACATACCTGGGCAGGCGGTGACGGATTCCATTTAGAAGGATTCCGTGGTGCATGGGGTTGGGCAAGTCCAAGATCAATATTCAGAGACGGTGTAATGTTAGTTGGAGCCGGTGAAGTTAAAAATATTTTATTGAAATTTGCTAAAGTCGACTTTACAGGTGATTACGATCCTCCTTTCGATCTTAATGATGAAAATATGTCATATGGTTACAGGTACATGAGAGGTGCCAGTGGTGCTCCTGCTAAACCGGAATTTGCGCCTCATTTTATAAATAAAACCGGTGTTTATCCATTCCAGGCATACGAAAAGAATGTGCCTTTATCAGTTTGGGATATTGATAACCCATCACAACCCAAAAGATTGGCTGTTGGATTTTTGGAAAATAATGCAGCAGGCGGTTTAATTGACGGTAAATATTGGCCGGGTAGTTATTTAAATATTGCAGATAACGTTGCTGTGGCCGGTCCGCGTGAATGGATGTGGATAATTGATGAACCTTATACTGGCGCAACTCCAGATCCCAAATATCAGACAGATGCTTTGTCTGCAGCACCGGATCACAGAGTAATGTTTTTCACTTCTATGGCGAGAAGAGGATCAGTTCCTTATTCGCCCGGCGGAACTGGACAGGATCAATTGGCTATCTACCCGAATAAAGCCATAACAAGTGCAGATGTATTTCAATTTACAGCTCCTTCAGTTGCATCCGATCTAGAGCTGGCAAAACAGGATGTTGAAGAAATCAATGTATTCCCGAATCCATATTATGGTGTTAATCCTCAGGAGTTGAATAAATACCAGAGATTTGTAACCTTCACTCATTTACCGAATAAGGCTACAATCAGGATCTTCAACTTAGCCGGTCAGTTAGTTAGAACCATAAACAAGGATAATGCAGATCAATTCCTCAGATGGGATTTAATGAATCAGGATGATCTGCCGGTAGCAAGCGGTTTATACATTGTTCATGTTGATATGCCGGATTTAGGAAAAGTAAAAATTATCAAAGCAGCAATCATCCAAGAGAAGCAAGTCTTGGATCGATTCTAAAAATTGAAGGAGAAAAAAAAATGAAGAAAATAAAATTTATTAGTTCCCTGCTATTAGTAGCGCTGTTTATCTCCAGCAGCGTTTATGCTGGTGGCGGTAGCAGAAATGGAACTGCCGGTGCTGCCCAACTGCTTATACCTGTAGGCGCACGCGGTATTTCTATGGCTGGATCCACACTGGTCGGTGCAACTGGAGTAGAAGCTTTGTTCTGGAACCCCGCTAACTTAGTTAGAGGCGATCTCAGTACAAACGTGATGTTTTCAAATATGAACTACCTTGCAGATATTAATGTGTCATATGGCGCTGTCTCAACGAACATCGAAGGATTCGGTGCTCTTGCTTTCAGCTTAAAATCACTTTCAATCGGTGAGATCCCCGTTACTACTGTAACCAATCCCGACGGGACAGGTCAAACCTTTACACCTTCTTTTATGACCGTAGGATTGACTTATGCAAGAATGTTAAGCGATAGAATTTCTGTTGGTATTACTGCTAATCTAATCTCTGAACAGATGGCTCTCGTTTCTACTATGGGTGTCGGATTCAATATCGGTATCTCATATAGAAACCTGGCTAACGTAGACGGATTGAGCTTCGCAGTTGTACTTAAGAACTTAGGTCCGCAGATGAAATACGACGGAACCGGTCTTAATGTATATGCAATCTCCGATGATCTTTCCCGTCCAAATCAGTATTATAAGTTAGATGCTGCTGAATTCGAACTTCCATCTACACTGGAACTCGGAATGGGATACAATCTTAACTTCAATGCAGAAAATGCGCTTATTCTTAACGGTGTTTTCCAGAACAGCAACTTCTACGGCGATGAATATAAATTCGGTGCCGAATACTCATACGATAATACATTCTTCGTAAGAGGCGGTTATTTGTTCATGCCTGAGTTGGAATCTGATAACAACGTATTCGGTTTAACTGCCGGTGTCGGTCTAAACTATAATTTAGGCGGCGCGAACGTTAAAATCGATTATGCATTCAGAGAGTCAAAATTCTTTGATAACAATCATATTTTTTCTGTTACTCTTGGATTCTAATTAGTTACAAAGAGTTAATAAGATACCTAAGCTTCCGTAAGGGGGCTTAGGTATTTTTATTTTAAATTGCGGTTGAATTGAGTTATAATATCTGTGTTGATTCTATGACCGCAAATGTTTAAATATCGTCTCCTTAATTATCAGAGAAATTATCGGGAGTTAGTTTATATGAAACATTTTACAAGGGCATTATCCGTTTTAATCCTATTCTCAACTATTAGTTTTCCTCAGAACGATTTGAAATTCGAATTTGATTATGCAAGGTTTAAGTACGATACCACTTCGGTTTATATGGAGTTTTATTATGATCTTAATCCGCTCAATATGATTGCTAAACCGATTCCGAACGGGCACATGGTTGAAGCCATTGTTCATGTTGAAATGAAAGATCTGAGCGCAGATACCTTTTACATTAACAAGAATTGGAGGATAGAAAGTATTGTAATTGATTCTTTGAACGGATCATACGCAAAAAGTTTGACAGGGGTTTTCGGCTTCGTCATTCCCCAAGGAGAATATTCTTTAATGGTAAAAGCTTATGATGCTAAAAATTCGGTTTTAGCTAAAACCATTAATGAAAAACTTAAAATCTCACCTTTTCATGAAAATAAATTTTCTGTGAGCGATATCCAGCTTGCATCGAATATAAAAAAGGATAATGCAGATCCTCTTTCGTTATTTTATAAAAACACACTTGAGGTAATTCCGAATCCTTCTATGGTTTATTCTGAAAAATCACCCGTAGCATTTTACTATTCCGAGTTATACGATATGATATTGGAGGATCCTAATTCAAGTTTTACATTACAAAAACTACTTTACAACAGTGCCGGGATGCCGGTTTATAAAAATGAAAAGCAGATTAAACAGGGTGCAAAATCAATTGTAGAATACGGATTGCTTAATCTTGTAAAGTATCCAACGGATTCTTATAATCTGGTTTTAAGTCTAATTGAAAATGAATCTAAGCAGGCATTCGTCTCAGCAAAAAGATTTTATTTTTATAATCCGAGTGTTGTGGATTCGAGTTCAATGAAACGTCTTGATGCAGGTTTAATTGGGAGCGAATTCGCAGTTTTTACGTTGGAAGAATGCGATTTAATGTTCAACCAGTCCAAATATATTGCTATGCAGAAAGAAATAGATCAGTTCAAAACATTGAATACAGTTGAGGGCAAGCGCGAATTTCTTTTTAACTTCTGGAAGAACCGCGATTCAAATCCGGAAACACCTCAAAATGAATTTAAGAATGAATATTTAAGAAGGATTGAATTTGTAAACAGGAACTTTACCATTTCTGTAAGAAAAGGATATCAGACAGAAAGAGGAAGAGTCTATTTAACTTATGGTGAACCGGATCAGCGCGATTTCTACCCGAGTGAAATTAATAGAAAACCTTATGAGATCTGGTTCTATAACGATATTGAAGGCGGTGTCAGTTTTATATTCGGTGATGTTACAGGTTTCGGCAACTACGAATTGCTCCACTCAAATAAAAGGGGAGAAGTAAGAGACGATAACTGGGAAATGAGAATTAGTTCTCAATTTTAGAATTGAAAATTGATAAAAATAAAATCGAGTTTTTTCTTTTCAGTACTGTCGCCCGGTTACTTAAAAGAATCGGATTAGAAAAAACCCGACGTCTGGGCAGACTATTCGGCATCTTCATTTATTATTTTATACCGGTAAGAAGAAGCACTGCAATTTCAAATCTTAGAAGGGCTTTTCCGCAAAAGCAAAAATCAGAAATCCGTTCTATTGCCAGAAAAAATTATCAGAGTATCACTATTACCTTTTTTGAATTGATGCTAATGCCGCATCTCTCTTTAAATGTTATTAAGGATCAGGTGGAATGTGACAGTCTCGATTTAATAAAAGAAAAGATTGAAGAAGGTAAAGGAGTGATTTTATTGACTGCTCACTTCGGGAATTGGGAGTTTATAGTTTCTTCAGTGGCTGCAAAAGTTACAGGGAGTTATAATGTTCTTGTTAAACCTCAGCGCAATCCATATATAACCGATTGGCTTGAAAAGACGCGGCATATTGCCAATACTAAAGTGATCCCTTTAGGTGTTTCGGTAAAGTCGGTTTATAAAGCATTAAATATGGGTGAGGTTGTGCTTATTGCAGGTGACCAGAGAGGACATAGAGATAGTGTGCGTTTTATGTTTTTTAATCAACCAACGGCATTATATATCGGAGCAGCAGCAATCGCTGACAGAACTAAGTGCTCTGTTTTAATGAGTATAATTGAAAGACAACCGGATTTAAAATATAAACTTCATATTCGGGAGTTGGATTTTTCAAACTTACCCGATAATTATGACGAAAGGATTTACGAGTTAACAAAACGTTATGTAAGTTTTCTGGAAATACATGTTGCAAATTCTCCGGAACAGTATTTCTGGATGCATAAACTCTGGAAGTATTAATGGGTACTGAAAAAATTTTAGTTGTCCAGACTGCTTTTCTCGGCGATGCAATTCTTACATTACCAATGATTCAGAAATTAAATGAGTTATATTCTGAATCTATCATTGATGTGGTTGCAATTCCGGGTACAAAAGAAGTATTCGAAAATTCACCATTCGTTAATGAAGTCTATGCTTTTGATAAAAGGGGAACGCAAAAAACTATCTTGCAATTATTAAATTTTGCAAGTCTTCTAAAAAAAAATAATTATACAAAATTATTCTCGCCGCATCGTTCACTAAGAACATCATTATTAGTCTTATTACTTAATATAAATGAGTCTTTCGGTTTTGATACCTCTTCGTTCAGCTATGTCTATAAAAGAAGAATTAAGTATTACAAAGAGCATCACGAGGTCGCCAGGAATTTAGAATTAATCGGAGCAGACACTACAGGTGATAATTGGAAGGTTCTTCCAGGGATTAGTATCTCAAACTCAGTTACAGCAAAAGTATCAGAGCTTATTTACAAAATAGGAAAACCATTAATTGCGATAGCACCGGGTTCAGTTTGGGAAACGAAAAAGTATCCTCAGGAATATTATTCAAAACTGGGTGAGTACTTTATCAATAAAAAATATAATGTGATTTATGTTGGCGGGGAAAATGATTTTTTATTATGCGATCAATTTCAGGCACCAAACAATTCTATCAATTTAGCCGGTAAACTATCAGTCACAGAAACGATAGCCTTACTAAAACATTGTTCTCTTTTAATAAGTAACGACAGTGCTCCAACTCATATGGGAATGGCAGCCGATATTCCGGTTCTAACTCTCTATTGTTCAACGGTACCCGATTTTGGTTTTTATCCCTACAATAACAAAAGTGCTTACTTATCCTATGACGATCTTGAATGCAAACCATGCGGAATACATGGCCGAAAAAGTTGCCCTATCAAGACATTCGATTGCGGATTGAATTTACACCCTCAGAAAGTTATTGAGAAAATTGAACAAATTCTGAAATAACAAGAAAAATAGAGATCAAATTTTTATATTTGAATCCCTTTTCAAGGAATTACTATGAAATGGTTTAAGTGGGATTTTCTTAAGAAAACTTCATTCTACATTACTCCTAATTATCCCGATGCTTCTACCAAGAGTTATAAATTCAGTTTAAGAAAATCGGCGGTCTATGTTTTCCTTTATACGCTGGTTGCATGGTTGGTATTGATTTTCATTCTCGCAGTTACACCTATAAAAGATTTTATTTTTGTTCTTGATAATCAGGAATTGATTGCCCAGAGAGAAAAAATAAACGAGTTGCAAACGAAAGTTGAAATGCTGACAAATCAATTACAAACATTTGCCAGTACTAACGAGAGAATGAAATACGCTCTTAAACTTGCGAAGAGTGACTCTATAAGCGCTGATAACCCAATTTATGACACGCTTAAAACAAGGATAAATAAGAAATTCCAGATTGAAGGTAATATCCTTCGTGTGTTTTCGGATTTGTATAATATGTTATTTCAATCGAATCCAAATCAGATATTTATAGAACCGGTAAGCGGAATAGTTATACAAAATTTTAATCCGGAGCTCGGTCATCTTGGAGTTGATTTTGGTGTCCGAACAGGATCACCGGTTTTTGCCTCTGCAGGAGGGATGGTTGTTTTTTCCGATTATACTTATGAAGATGGTTTCATGATTATGATAAATCATGATAATGAATATATAACAGTATACAAACATTGCTTATCATTGCTCAAAAAATCCCGTGAATTTGTCCGCCAGGGTGAACTGATAGCTCTAAGTGGTAACTCAGGAAAGAACACTACAGGACCGCATCTTCATTTTGAAATATGGCATCGGGGTAAACCGGTCAATCCAGTTGATATAATTATTAAATAAGGAGATATAAATGGCAGCCAGAAAAGAAACACATACCGAAGATGTAAGTATTATTAGCAACGGTGTTACAATCGAAGGTAATTTGCTAAGTGAAGGGAACGTTCGTATTGATGGTAAGGTAAATGGTAATGTTTCTGTTAGCGGAAACCTCACTGTGGGTGATTTATCAATTATTAAAGGTGAATTAAAAGCACGTAATATTACAATGAGTGGGCATGTTGAAGGAAAAGTTTTTGCAGATGAAAAATTAAGGCTTGAAGCCAAATCGGTTTTAAAAGGTGATCTAATCACCAAAACCTTAATCATTGATGAAGGTGCTCTTTTCGACGGGCACAGTAGTATGAATCGAAACCAAACTCCATCCAATTCCGGTGAATGATAGAATAGATAAAAAAGAATATACTTCAAAATTTTCTGATAGTTATAGAAAAGTTGGGCCATATCTTGGTTTAGGGACACAATTAGCTGCTACAATAATATTAATGTTCTTTTTTGGGCGGTGGTTGGATGGTCAATTTAATTCCGAACCATTTTTAATGATAATTGGCTCGCTGTTGGGCGGCTTTGCGGGCATTTACAATTTTATTAAAACAACATTGAATCTGAATAAAAAAAAGATTGATCAAAAAAAATAAATACCCGATAATAATTTTTTCGTTCTTCCTGCTGATAGTTCTCTTCCTCAATTATTTTCAATTCTTATCCGATATTCTGGCAATCTCAATCTTATATGCTACCTGTTTAGTAGTTTTAAATTTTGTGTTATTCTTTGCCTTCTGGGAATATTCGCACAATAAATCAAACAAGACCTTCCTGATCTTTAACCTTGGCGGAATGGCTTTTCGCATTATAATTACATTAATAGGAGTTTATGTAGTTATAAAATTCTTGAATATTGACAAATATGGCTTTATATTTGCACTCTTCATATGGTATCTATTGTTCATTACATATGAAGTTAATTTATTTAAGAAAAAGGCTGAAAAACCGTTAAAATCCTCAAAAAACTAATTGAATGTGGACAACTGATTCGACTGTTGTAGCAGATACATTAAAAGCTTCCGGGGCGCAGGATACCGGGTGGATTATGCACCATGTGCTCGATGCACGTGAGCTTGATTTTACCCCATTCGGTATTATTCATCTCCCCGAAATTCACCTTTTTGGATTGGATATTTCCATTACCAAACATGTTGTATTTATGTGGATTGCTGTATTGCTCCTTGTTCTTGCATTTATTGCTGCACGAAAATCATATCGAAAATCACTTATCCCGCGCGGTGTTGCAAATATGCTGGAAGTCCTTATTGTATTTGTACGTGATGAAATAGCAAAACCAACGATCGGACATGGATTCGAAAAGTTCTTGCCGTATCTTCTAACAATCTTTTTCTTTATCCTGACATGTAATTTCTTAGGATTGGTCCCTTACGGTTCAACAGCAACAAGTAATATCTCTGTAACCGCCACTTTAGCGACTATTTCGTTTCTGGTTATACAAATTGGCGGAATAATGAAGAATGGTTTCTTTGGATATTTCAAAGGACTGATCCCTCACGGAATACCAATGTGGCTTCTCCCGATTATGTTTGTCGTTGAATTACTCGGGCTCTTTACAAAACCATTTGCCTTGGCAATTCGTCTCTTTGCGAACATGACAGCCGGGCATATTGTTATTATGGCATTACTTGGATTGATTATTATTTTACGAACATATTTTGTTGTACCGGTTTCAATTGCATTTGCATTATTCATATTCTTATTGGAAATATTGGTAGCACTTATTCAAGCATATATTTTTACAATGCTGTCTTCACTCTTTATCGGGATGGCATATCATCAAGAGCATTAATTATTTAATAACAGTACATAATAGGAGGAAGTTAAATGGAATACGCATATTTAGCAGCTGGTTTTAGTGCGGCATTAACCGTTATTGGCGGTGCCTTCGGTATCGGTAAATTGGCAAGTGCAGCAATGGAAGCAAGCGGTCGTCAGCCCGAAGCTGCCGGTGAAATTAGAACATCAATGATTATTGCTGCAGCTCTCATTGAAGGTATTTCTCTTTTTGCATTGGTTATCTGTATTCTTCTTGCTTTAAAGTAAAATTTGGTTTTTCTCTTTCAAAAATTTTTAGGAAGACTTTAAAATGATATCAGCTAATTTATTAATGTTAGCTCTTTCCGGCGGCGGAGAAAGCGGCGGTCCTTTAGACGTTAACCCCGGTGTAATTTTATGGACGGTTGTTACATTTGTCTTTCTACTGCTTATCCTTAAAAAGATTGCATGGAAACCGATTCTTATTTCATTGAAGGAAAGAGAAAATTTTATTAAGGAATCTCTTGAAAAAGCAGAAACTGCAAAAAAAGATGCCGAAAAAATGATTGCTGATAATAAGCAGAGCATGTTAAAAGCCGAAGAAGAAGCAAAGAAAATTATTGACCAGAGCAGAGAGTTTGCAGAGAAGCTGAAATCTCAAATTCTGGATGAGAGCAAAACACATGCTAAAAAGATGGTTGAGGACGCGACTAACGAAATAGAAAGAAAAAACGCCGAAGCTTTCAACAAATTGAAAGAACAGGTAGCGGATATCGCAATTCAGTCTGCAGAAAAAATATTGAGAGAGAATCTTGATAAGGATAAACAAGTGAAATTAGTTAAAAAATATATGGATGACCTTTCTAAAAACTGATTATGAGTGTTTTTAGAATTTCATACCGTTATGCTAATTCTTTTTTTCAGATTGCTGAAGAAAGAAAATCATTAAACAAATTTGCCGATGATGTTGAATTGGTTTTCAATACTCTTGCTCATTCAAAAGAATTGAGAGTTGTATTACGGAACCCGGTTATTAAACAGAATGAAAAGAAAAAACTTCTATCAAAAATTTTCGGTTCCAAAATTCAAAAGGCTACATCCGATTTTTTGGAATTCATTATCGAAAAAAACCGTGAAGATATTCTGACAGAGATAATGAGCGAATTCCTGATCCTTAAGGATCAGAAAGAAGGAATTGTAAGAACAAGGATTACTTCTTCTGTTGAATTGACTGATTCTATTAAAAAAGAGATTGTTTCAAAACTTGAAAAACGTATAAATAATAGAGTAAAACCTGAATATTCTGTAGATCATAATTTAATCGGGGGTTTTATCGTAAAAATTCAAGATACTGTTCTAGATGCATCGGTAAAACATCAGCTCGATTTATTAAGAAAAAAATTCTCGGAAGAGATCAGCATTTCGAACAATTAGGAAAAAAATATGGCTGAAATTAGACCTGACGAAGTAACTGCGATACTTAGAAAACAACTTGCCGGTTTCGATAACGAAGTTGATATTTATGAAGTAGGCACTGTTCTGCAAGTGGGCGATGGAATTGCACGTGTTTACGGCTTATCTAATGTAATGGCAAGTGAATTGGTGGAATTCCCGAATAATGTAGCAGGTATGGTCCTTAATCTTGAAGAAGATAATGTTGGATGCGTACTATTTGGTGAAACAAGTTTGATTAAAGAGGGAGACACTGTTAAAAGGACCAAGCGCGTTGCTTCATTCCCGGTGGGTGATAAATTATTAGGCAGAGTTGTTGATCCGCTTGGTGAACCGTTAGATGGTAAGGGAACAATTCAGTTTGATAAGTATATGCCGATCGAAAGAAAAGCACTTGGTGTTATTGCACGTCAACCCGTTAAGGAGCCTCTGCAGACAGGTATTACAGCTATTGATGCAATGATTCCAATCGGACGTGGTCAGCGTGAGTTGATTATCGGTGACCGTCAGACCGGTAAAACTGCCATAGCAATTGATACGATTATTAATCAAAAATATACTCATACAGAAGAAGCGAAAAAAAATGGGGTGAAACCCGTCTATTGTGTTTATGTTGCAATTGGACAGAAGAATTCAACAGTTGCACAGGTAGTTGCAAAACTTGAAGAGCAGGGCGCAATGGATTATACAACTATTGTCTCTGCACCGGCTTCATCACCTGCACCTCTTCAGTATATTGCACCATATTCCGGTGCGACACTTGGAGAACATTTCCGGGATACAGGAAGGCATTCACTTGTTATCTATGATGATTTATCAAAACAGGCTGTTGCTTATCGCGAGCTTTCATTATTGTTGAGAAGACCTCCCGGACGCGAAGCTTATCCCGGCGACGTATTTTATCTCCACTCCCGCTTATTAGAACGTGCATCTAAATTAAACGATGATCTTGGCGGCGGAAGTTTAACTGCACTTCCTATAATCGAAACACAACAGGGCGACGTTTCTGCATATATTCCTACTAACGTTATTTCAATTACAGACGGACAAATTTATCTTGAACCGAATTTATTCAATGCCGGTGTTCGTCCTGCTATCAACGTTGGTATTTCTGTTTCCCGTGTGGGCGGTAATGCACAAATAAAAGGGATGAAAAAAGTTGCCGGTTCACTTAAAATCGATCTTGCTCAATACCGCGAGTTGGAAGCATTTTCAAAATTTGGTTCCGACCTTGATAAAGCCACACAAAGAATTCTTGCAAAGGGAGTACGTTTGGTTGAACTCCTTAAACAGGGGCAATACGTTCCGATTCCTGTTGAGAAACAGCTTGTAAGTGTATTTATCGGGACAAATAATTACTTGGATTCTATTGATGTTAAAGATGTAAAAAGATTTGAAAAAGAATTTCATGAATATGCTGAATTGAAGTACCCTGCAATTTATGAAAATATAAGGGTAGCAAAAGAATTGAAAGATGATACTGTTCAACTTCTTAAGAAAGCTATTGAAGAGTTTGTTGAAAAACAGAGCAAAGGATAAAAATAGACTCGCTAAGAGTTTGAAAATTATATGGCAACACTTCGGGATATAAAGAGAAGAATTAAAGGTGTAAAAAACACCCAGCAGATTACTAAAGCAATGAAAATGGTTGCTGCTGCACGGTTGCGCCGTGCCCAGGAAAACATTATTAATTCCAGACCATATTCAAGAAAAATTTCCGAAGTATTAAGTCATCTTTTGAGAATTGAAAAGAATATTATTAACCCCTTAATTACCGAACGTAATAATGAAAACGTCGCTTTAATTGTAATAACATCCGATAGGGGATTGTGCGGCAGCTTCAATATCAATGCTATCAGATTTGCTGAAGAATTTGTTAATAATGAATTGGATGAATTGAATAAGAATAGCAAGGTTCATTTGTACTGTCTCGGTAAAAAAGGGAACGACTATTTTACACGGAGGCATTACAATGTCACCGGTTCCTTCCCCGGAATATTTTCCAGCTTAAAATTTGAATTTGCATCCGGACTTGTTAGAGAATTAACTCATAAATATTTATCCGGCGAAATTGATAAAGTTTTAGTTGTGTTCAATGAATTTAAATCCGTAATTCAACAAAAAACTGTTATTGAACAATTTTTACCTATTAAACCTTTTGAAGAAGTTTATGTTGAATCAAATTATCCGGATTACATTTATGAACCTGATAAAGCAGGAATTATTAACTCAATGTTGCCAAAACACTTAAACGCTCAAATGTGGAGATACTTATTAGAATCTTATGCAGCGGAGCTCGGCGCACGTATGACAGCAATGGATATGGCAACGGAGAATGCAAAAGAGTTAATTCGTTCATTGAACTTGACTTATAATAAAGAACGTCAAGCTTCTATTACAAGAGAAATAATTGAAATTGTCTCCGGAGCCAATGCCTTAAGAGGAAGTTAAATAATTAACTTTTGAAATGAATTCCCTTTTTATTATCTTTTAATTGAGTTGATAGGCGATGCTCGAAGATTTATCAGAAAAGCTGGAACGTGCATTAAAAAAAATTACAGGGCAGGGACGAATATCTGAAACAAATATTTCGGATACACTGCGTGAAATAAGGCGTGTTCTTTTAGATGCTGATGTAAATTATAAAGTCGCCAAACAATTTATTGACGACGTTAAAGAAAAAGCTATCGGTAAAGAAGTTTTAACTTCCGTTACTCCCGGTCAGTTGATAACGAAAATAATTTATGATGAATTGACCAAACTGCTTGGAAGTACCGGATCCGAACTTTCACTCAATCCCTCGGGCATTACAACAATAATGCTGATCGGATTGCAGGGATGCGGTAAAACAACTTTCAGTGCCAAGCTTGCTAAGTATTTAAAGAATAAAAAAAGAAATGTTCTTTTAGTAGCTGCTGACGTTTACCGGCCTGCTGCCATTGATCAATTGAAAATTCTCGGTTCTCAAATTAATGTTCCGGTTTTCAGTATCAATGAAAGCAAAGATCCGGTAAAGATTGCTTCCGATGCAATTATCTATGCCAAAGAAAACGGTTTCAACACGGTTATAATTGATACTGCCGGCAGATTACATGTTGATAACGACATGATGAATGAAGCTGCTGCAATTAAAGCCAAGGTCAATCCAACTGAAACTTTATTTGTTGTAGATTCGATGACCGGACAGGATGCTGTTAATTCCGCCAAAGCGTTTCATGACAAAGTTGACTTTGACGGTGTTGTTATCACAAAACTTGATGGCGATTCACGTGGCGGGTGTGTCCTCTCTATCCGTGCAGTTGTCGATCGTCCGGTAAAGTTTACAAGCCTTGGCGAAAAATTAGATTCGATCGAACTATTTTTTCCCGATCGGCTGGCTTCAAGAATCTTAGGCAAAGGCGATGTTGTTTCTCTTGTTGAAAAAGCTCAATTACAGATTGATGAGAAAGAAGCCGAAGACCTTGAAAAGAAATTACTTTCTAACAAGTTCGATTTTGATGATTTCTTGAAACAGATTAAAATGATTAAGAAAATGGGTTCATTAAAATCTTTGCTTTCAATGGTTCCTGGTGTTGGTTCTGCGGTTAAAAATGCCGATATTGACGACAGGCAGATTGTAAAGGTTGAGTCAATTATTCAATCTATGACAAATAAAGAACGGATTAATCACAAGATATTGAATGGAAGCAGAAGAAAAAGAATTGCACGCGGAAGCGGAAATTCAATTCAGGATGTTAACCGCCTTATTAAGCAATTTGAAGAAATGCAGCGTATGGTGAAAATGTTAAGTTCAAAATCCGGTAAATCCGGTATGATGAATCTCAAAAATTTTAGAAACAATTAAAAACTTAAAATCAAATGGAGGAAAAAGTAAATTGGCAGTTAAGCTAAGATTGAAAAGAATGGGGAAAAAGAGGCAACCGGTATATAAAGTTGTCGCGGCTGATTCGCGTTCACCGAGAGACGGTAAGTTTATTGAATCGATAGGATTATATAATCCTAAAACTGATCCTGCTACAGTCGACATAAGAGAGGATCGTGCATTATACTGGCTTGGCGTTGGTGCCCAGCCGACAGACACTGTTAAAAATATCTTGACAAATCAAGGAATTATCCTTAAACAGGAGTTGGTGAAAAAAGGTTTGTCCGAAGAGCAAATTTCTGTTAAACTTGATGAGTGGAAAAAATTAAAAGAAGCGACTCTTGCGGCTAAAATGAAAAAGCATGCAGAGAAAGCGAAGTCTAAAAAAGCATCCGCTGAAAAAGCTGAAGAAAAGTCTGATAGCACAGCGGAAGCAAAGGGTACTGCTTCCGAGTAAGCTGTTCCTGTTAATGGTTCAGCCGGCACCATTAAATTTGTACCCTTATTCACTTAATTATAGGTACTCTCATGAAGGAATTTATTGAATTTATAGCAAAGCATCTTGTTGATAGTCCCGACAGTGTCTCGCTCGAAGAAGTTGCGCCTGATGAAAAAACTGTCGAGCTTACTCTTAAAGTCGGTGCCGATGATGTAGGCAAAGTCATAGGCAAACAGGGTAAAACTGCCCAAGCTATGAGGACGTTGCTAACTGCTATTGCCGCGAAAGACGGAAAACGGGCAATTTTAAAAATATTAGACTAATCCTCTTCCTTTGCGGATAGGTTGAATATTTTGTGGATCAATTTATTTTAGTTGCTAAAATTGTTGCTCTGCACGGCTCTGATGGTTTTGTGGTGATTGATTCTTATTCCGATTACAGTGAGAGGTTTTACGATCTGAATACGGTTTTTATTGAATTCTTCGGCAATAAAAAAGAATTTTCTGTTGAAGAAGTAAATAAAATAAGAGGAAAATTTTTGCTGAAACTTCGGGGTTTTAACTCTGCAGATGATGCAAAGATTTTTATCGGCAAAAAGATTTTTGTTGATGAAAAAAATTCCGTTGAACTGAATGATGACTCTTACTTCATTCATGATTTAATGGAGTGTGAAGTTTATAATGGCAAAGTTCTTTTAGGTTCTGTTGAAGATGTTCTGATTCTACCGGCAAATGATGTCTATGTTGTTAAATGTCCGGACAAAAGAAAAATTTTAATACCCGCGATCAAAGACTATATAAAAAAATAGATCCGGTTAAGAAAAGAATTGATTTAGTACCCGATTGCGATCTGCTTTATGACGATGAGAATTGATGTAATTTCTGCTGTACCGGATTCTCTTATTAGTCCTCTCAACACAAGCATAATTAAGAGAGCACAGGAGAGAAAGAAGGTTGATATTATTGTGCATAATCTGCGTGATTATGCATACGATAAGCATAAACAAATTGATGATAAGCCCTTTGGCGGCGGACCGGGAATGCTTCTTAAACCCGAACCGTTCTTTGAATGTATTGAAAAACTTATTAGCGAACGGAAGTATGATCATATTCTTTATCCCTCTCCCGGAGGTAAATTTTATAATCAGCAGTTGGCAAACAGATTTTCGCTCGCTGAAAATATAATGATCATTGCCGGTCATTATAAAGGTATTGACGACAGGGTGCGTCAGAAGTTCGCAACCGATGAAATTTCAATCGGCAGATATGTATTAACCGGCGGTGAAATTGCCGTATTAGTGATAATTGATTCTGTTGTGCGTCTTTTGCCCGGCGTTCTTAACGACAGCGAATCTGCACTTAATGATTCCTTGATGGATGGTGATATAATTGAAGCGCCGTATTATACACGACCGGCTGAATACAAAGAATTGAAAGTACCGGAAGTCTTACTTTCGGGTCATGAAAAAAAAGTTAAAGATTGGAAAGAAGAACAATCAAAATTATTAACAGAAAAGTGGAAAAAAATAAATAATCTGGAGTAACAAATGGATAAACTAAAAGAAATAGTAGCTGATCAGGTGAGATCGGATTTCCCGGTTTTTAGAGCCGGCGACCATGTTCGTGTTCACGTTCGAGTTATAGAAGGCGATAAAGAAAGAATTCAACCTTACGAAGGCGACGTTATCAATATCAGAGGCGGTGGTTTGAATAAAACTTTCACTGTTAGAAAGATTGCAAGCGGAGTTGGTGTTGAAAGGATTTTCTCATTTAACTCTCCTAAAATCTCTAAGGTAGAAATGCTTCGCGAAGGTAAAGTTAGAAGAGCAAAACTGTTTTATCTACGCGAGCTTTCTGGTAAGGCGGCACGTATTAAAGATAAGAGGGTTAAGTAATTTTCTTATGCAAAGCCCCGATTCGTCGGGGTTTTTTATTTATGATATGGGAGATAAGATGAAGCTGTTTTTACCTTCAAATATTTTTTCAGAAATTCTTGCTGCGGTACTTAAAAAAAATGATGACCTTGAAATAAATTTTAAAGAATCATCGCTAATCACTAAAGAACTGGAAAAAGATACGATGGCAATCGGACTTATTCCGAGTTTAGATATAATTAATCATAAAAATTTATTCATATCAGGTAAAGCCGGAATTTCATTTGATGGAACACTTGCCAACTCATATTTTTATTTAACAAAAAATGAGCAGAGGACGCTCGGCACTGTAGCGATCCGCGGCGACGTTTCATTAAACGAGATTATTTTTACAAAAATCTTATTCGAAGAACGCTTCTCTTCCGAAGTTGAAATCGCACTTGATACGCATAAAGAACCGGTAAAAGATCAGAACACATTAGTGGTTGGTACAGAAAATTTTAAATTGTGGGATTACAATAACAGTATCAGTTTTGCCGATCTCATGGCGGATCTTCTTGATTTCCCTTATGTCAATTTTATTTTTGCATCGAATGATAAAAATCAGCTTTCAAAGTTGGAAACGATAATTGAAAATATTGATTCCAATATTGAAGAAAACATTTCATCCTATCTCAAAGATCTCAATTATCCTGAAGAAGTAAAGCTTTTGGTACAGGAAAATCTGGGCGCTGTTTATTATGAGATGACACCCAATGAAACCGAAGCACTTAATGAATTGATCAAACTTGTCTACTACCATGGTGTTATTGAAGAGTTATTTGATATAAAATTTATATAATAGCCTCTCCCCGTTGGAGAGAGGTTTGAAGAGGGGACTTTTAATCCAACGAAACGTGTGAGTAGGTGATAACATTAGGATTATTTCTAATAGCTTCGAGCATTTCACCCGTTGCAGAAGTTTGAAGCTTCAATGTGCAGCAGGCAACCAACCCGCCGTCAAAAATAATATTTTCCACTTCTTCTATATTTATGTTACCCTGTCTTAACACATCAAGAATTGAAGCAAGCACGCCGGGCTTATCATAATGCTTAACGATAAGTTGATAATGAGCATCGGTTATTTTTGCTCTATTTACCCAGTGATCAATTATACCGCTGTGGATATACCGGAGAATAATATTTACAGTTTCTTCCGCAACTGCATTCTGTGCCTGCTCTGTTGACGCTCCTATATGATGCGTTACATATACATTATCAAGTTCCTGAAGCTTAGATGAAACGGCTCCATCCTTTGATTCCGGTTCACCTTTGAATACATCCAGACCGACTTTTAACTTTTTCTCCTTAACGGCTTTAATTAATGCTTCTTCATCAATTACATCCTGACGCGAAGTGTTAATCAACATGGCGCCGGGCTTCATCATTTTGAACATTGATTCGTTGAATAATCCTTTCGTCTGTGGCGATGATGGTAGATGTATTGTAACGATATCAGCAATCGGAAGGATCTGGTCGAATTCCGAAAAATCTTTTGCGCCGTATCCTTCAATCCGCGTAATATCCTTGGCATAAATGTTCATGCCGAATGCCTGGGCACGTTTTGCAACTTCTTTGCCGATGTTTCCGTAACCAACAATTGCCAATGTCTTTCCGAATAATCCTTCTGATTTGGAGTATTCTGCTTTATTCCATTTGCCCGCTTTGAAGTCAGCAACGTTGTGCGGAATTCTTCTATCGAGGGCAATCATTAATCCAATGGCTAATTCAGCAACTGCAATTGAATTCTTGCCGGGACAGTTTGAAACATAGATCCCTTTTCTGTTTGCAGCTTTAATATCGATATTGTTTACACCGGCTCCGGCACGTACAATAAGATTTAACTGGTTGGATGCGTTAATAGTCTTTTCATTTACAACGGTTGAACGGACAACTATGCAATCAACATCTTTTACTGCTTCGGGTAGATCATTCTCTCCAAGCTTAGGGTTATAAACTACATCAATCTCTGAATCTTTTAATCTCTGGATGTACTGTTCCGGAAATTTGTCTGCGATTAATACTTTCATTTTCATTTTTTCACCTTCTGTTATTTTACAAAATGATCTTAACTGATTTCATTGAAATCGATGAATTATCATTACTTTATCATTGGAATTTTAATTCCAAACTTTCTGGCATTCTCAACCGCCTTATCATACCCGGCATCTGTATGACGGGCAATGCCCATTCCCGGGTCGTACGTTAAAACTCTTTCGAGGCGTTCTTCTGCTTCTTTAGTTCCATCGGCGACCACAACCATTCCTGCATGAATTGATTTTCCAATTCCGACACCACCGCCGTGATGAACCGATACCCAGCTTGCACCGCCAATTGCATTAAGCAGAGCATTTAGTATCGGCCAATCTGCAATTGCATCACTTCCGTCTATCATTCCTTCAGTCTCACGGTTAGGGGATGCAACGGAGCCGCAGTCCAGATGATCTCTGCCAATTACAATAGGCGCACTCACTTTTCCATCAGCAACTAATTGATTGAATATTTTCCCCATCCTTGCCCGTTCACCATATCCAAGCCAGCAGATACGTGCCGGTAATCCCTGGAAGTGAACCTTCTTCTGTGCAAGTTCAATCCATCTTATCAATGCCTTATTTTCAGGGAATGTTTCAATTACTGCCTGATCTGTTGTGTAAATATCTTTTGGATCACCTGAAAGAACAGCCCATCTGAATGGACCTTTACCGTCGCAGAAGAGGGGACGAATATATTCAGGAACGAATCCGGGTATATCGAACGCATTTGCAACTCCATTCTCTTTTGCTTCACCGCGTATATTATTTCCGTAATCGAAAGCAACCGAACCGCGTTCCTGGAATTCGAGCATTGCTTTTACATGTGCTACGATTGTCTGCTTAGACATTTCTATATATTTCTGCGGATTATCTTTTCTTAACTTAACAGCCTCTTCAAAACTGATTCCCATTGGTACATAACCGTTCAAAGTATCATGAGCAGAAGTCTGATCTGTTATAATATCAGGAGTGATATTTCTTTTAAGAATTTCAGGTAATACTTCTCCTGCATTTCCTACAAGTCCAACCGATAATGCTTGCTTATTTTCCTTAGCTTCTAAAACTAATTTAAGAGCCTCATCCAGGTTTTCAGTTATCATATCGATGTACCCGGTATCAATTCTTTTCTGAATCCTTGAACGGTCAACATCAATTCCAAGGAAAGCAGCGCCATTCATGGTGGCGGCAAGAGGTTGAGCCCCGCCCATCCCACCTAATCCGGCGGTTAATAAAAGTCTTCCGCTCAATGTTCCGCTAAAATACTTGCGAGCGCACTCTGCAAATGTTTCGTAAGTGCCTTGCAGAATTCCCTGTGTACCGATGTAGATCCAGCTTCCTGCTGTCATCTGTCCGTACATTGTTAATCCAAGCTGATCTAATCGTCTGAATTCATCCCAGGTAGCCCAATCAGGCACAAGCATAGCATTAGAAATAATAACTCTTGGTGCATTTGTGTGTGTTTTGAAAATGGCAACCGGTTTGCCCGATTGAACTACGAGTGTTTCATCATTCTCTAGATTTTTTAATGAATCTATAATTGCCTGAAAAGATTCCCAGTTGCGCGCTGCTTTACCCGAGCCGCCGTAAACAATTAAATCATCCGGGCGTTCTGCAACATCGGGATCGAGGTTGTTCATCAGCATTCTTAATGCAGCTTCCTGAATCCATCCTTTGCAGGAAATTTTATTTCCTGTTGGCGCTTTGATTTGCTTTGACATTATTTCTCTCTATAATTTGTGGCTACTCCCATTAGTAATTTTCCTTATTGAGGCAGCGAATGGGAGAGGTTATTAATTGCTAAAATGATTGTCCAGTAGAACTTTATACTGTTTATAAGCGGATTTATAGAGCCAGCGTTTAAAAAATCCGCTGCTCTTTATCTGCTTTGCCATATGATCAACATTTTCTTTAAGTCTGAATGCAAGTTTTGTCTTTTCTTCTTTTGTCAACTTAATTTCAGTGTCTGAAGAATTTAGTTTCTCAATAATTGAAGTAAATGAACGGACATCGGCATAAAATTTTTCATCAGCCGAGATCTGTTTTAAAATTGTTTTACAGAAATTCAATAAAATCTTTTTTTCATTCTTATCGAGTTCGAATGTATAGTTTTTAAATAATGGTTTTGCCATAATAGTATCAGACCTTTAGTGAAAGTAGTTTTTCCCTCATTTTTTGATAACCGGGTTTAATTACATTATAGATATAATGAAGTCTCTCTTTATATGGAATGAAGGAGGATTTCATTGCATTGATATTAAGTTTTTCTACGTCATCCAGGTTAAGCCCGAACATTTCAATAGCAGTTAAATATTCTTTAGTTAGTGTAGTATCACTCATTAACCTATCGTCGGTATTCAGGAAAACTCTGAATTTCTCTTTATAATATCTGATGAACGGATGATTCTCAAGTTTATCAACCGCGCCGGTATGTACATTACTAAGTAAACAGAGTTCCATCGGTAGTCGTGTATCAAGTACGTATTGAGCTAATTCACCAAGTGCTACAATGTTGCCCTCTTTATCGAATACCATATCTTCTACCAGTCTGGTGGCATGCCCGATACGTAAAGCTCCGCAGATTTGTATTGCCTGCCAGATGGAATCCTTTCCGAATGCTTCACCGGCATGAATTGTAATATTGAAATTTTTCTGTTTGATATACTGAAATGCATCCAGATGTTTCTTCGGGGGATATCCGCCTTCTTCACCGGCAAGGTCAAATCCCACAACTCCCTGGTTTCTAAAGTTAACGGCAAGTTCTGCAATCTCTAAAGTGTTTTTCATATTTCTCATACCGCACAGTATCAATCCATATCCAACACCAAAATCTTTTTTTCCTTTTTCTAATCCTTCAAGTACGGATTGAATTATGTCTTCATGATATAATCCTTTATCTGTATGGAAAACCGGTGCAAATCGGGTTTCTACATAGCAAACGCCATCTTTACTCATATCCTCAATCATTTCATAAGCAATTCGGAATAGTGCTTCTTTTGTTTGCATTACAGCGCATGTGTGTTCAAAACCTTGCAGGTACTCAACAAGATTTCCTTTGTTTGCACCCCGGTAGAACCATTCGGCTAATTCTCCGGGATCGGATGTGGGGAGCTTGTTATACTTCATTTCCTTTGCAAGTTCAATAATTGTTTCCGGTCTTAATCCGCCGTCTAAATGATCGTGGAGTAAAACTTTTGGAACATTTCGAATTATATCTTCAGTTTTCAACTTTTTTTCCCCTTTTAATTTCAAAAATATTCTTTTAGTGTCCTAAAATCAATTTAAAGGGAAAGTGTTCGTAAATGATTTAGAGAAATAAATAAATCTTGACTTGCCTATCTCAAAATGGTTATTTTTCGTAGAATTTAAATCAGAATTAATATTAAAATCAGGAGAATCAATGAAAAGAGCACTTATTTATTTTAGTATAATTGGAATGGTATTAGGATTCACTGCCTTTCAATGTGCTTCAGCAGAATTAACCGGTGCTAAATTGTATATCAACCAGAAACAGTATGATAGAGCTAAAGAGTCCTTGCTGAAAGATGTAGAGAAGAATCCGGCAAGTGATGAAGGGTGGTATCTTTTAGGATATGTGTACGGTGAAGAAGGTAATGTTCCAAAGATGCTGGATGCTTTCGATAATTCTTTAAAAGCCAGCAAAAAATTTCTACTCGATATTCAAACTTCCAAACAGTATTATTGGGCAACAAGTTTTAACAGAGGTGTAAATTATTTTAATAATGCTACTAAAGCCGGTTCTGAAGACAGCACAAAAATGTTTTTTGATAAAGCTGTTGAACAGTTCAATAATGCTATACTGTGTGAACCCGATTCTGTAGTATCGTACCAGAATTTAGCTTATGCATATCTTAATCAAAATCGTATCGATGATGCAATTGTGCCGCTTGAACAATTAGTGAAAATTGGAACATCACCCGAAGCTTTCTCTATGCTTGGTCAGATCTATACTGAGAAAGGTAATGAACTAATGGATAATTACAAGGAAAATAAAGTTGTTTCGGATAGTACCAAAGCATTTGAATGGTTTGGAAAAGCTATTAAAGTACTTGAAACCGGCAAAACAAAGTATCCGAATGACGGTGAAATTCTATTAAGAGTTTCTAATGCATATATAGCAGCCAACAAACTTGATGTTGCTATGACAGCTTTTAAAGAAGGTGTTGAACGTGAACCCGGTAACCAATACTATCATTATAATTACGGCGTTCTTCTTTTAAATGCAGAAAAATATGATCTTGCTGAAGTTGAGTTTAAGAAAGCAATTGAGATTGATCCTGAATATATAAATGCAATTTATAACCTCGGTGTAGTTTATGTAAGACAGGGAACAGAGATCAGAGAAAAATCAGAAGCTGAAGGAAAAGAAGATCTTGCATACCAGGAAAAATTCAAAGCTGCATTACCTTTAATGGAGAAATATCTTGAATTCAATCCTCAGGAAGGAGTGATCTGGGAACTTCTTGGTAAGATTTATGCCAATTTGGGAATGCCGGAAAAATCTAAAGAAGCTTTCGAAAATGCTGATAAGTACAGATAACATTTCGATTTATTTTTAATTTTAACCCACAGTCTTTTCATTAGATTGTGGGTTGTTTTTTTAATTACCTTTCTTCTTAAAACGGATAGAATAAAATGGATGATAAAATGAATCAAAATAAAGATGCAATTCCGCAGCAGATAAATATTGAGCTTGGTGAAAAGGAAGCCGAAGGGATCTATTCTAACTTAGCGATAATTACCCATTCACCTGCAGAGTTTGTAATTGATTTTACACGTGTTGTTCCGGGTGTTCCAAAAGCACGTGTATTATCAAGGATTATCACAACACCCCAGCATGCCAAAATGCTTTTAAGAGCGTTGAAGGAAAATATTGAGAAGTTTGAATCAAGATTCGGTGAGATAAAGATTGATTCTCAACCTGCACATCAGTTTGGTTTTGTGAATGCACAAAAAGGGGAACCGATCAATTAAATTTAATCGGGAGATTGTCCCAATCAATCTCCCGGTACTATGAAGTAGATCAAACACCTCCGGTATTATTAAAACTTATCTTGAGTAAGAAAGAATAAATAACTACTTTTCCTGCGGGCAATTCAATAATCTTATTTGACGTATTAAACCTGGAGATAAATTATGCGAAAGGTTATAAAGCTTTCCGTAATTGCAATCCTGCTGGTAATTTCATCTGACCGGCTGGATGCACAAGCTTCCATCGACCTGATTGTTTTTCCTGAATTGAGTTCTGTTGATTTTGCAGCTTTCGATTTTACAAGCAGCAGAAATGTATCTCAGAGACTTATTCAAGTAATTATTACACCGGCTGGCAGGGAAGTTATTGTTGAAGGAAGAGTTGATTGGAAGAAAGATGAAAGATCGGGCTTCGAGGAATTATTCAGGTTCAGAACTAAAAAATTCTTCGCCAGAAATTTCTCTAATGACGAAATCAATAATTCTGACATTGAAATTGATAATACAAATTTCAATTCCAACCTAACCTCACAAATTCTCAGCAGAGGTAAACCGAGCGGATTATTAGGTGTTAATCTTCGTCTTTTAGATGCTTCCGGTAACTTTCTTGCCAATGACTACGAAGAAATATCTTTTTTAAATCCAACGGCTCCTACAATTATTTTACCTGTTGAAGGTAGTTCATATGATATAGGTTCAATAATGGTGCAGTGGACAGCATCAATAGGTGTTACAAGCTATAAAATAAAAGCAAACTATGCTCCTGATAATACTGTAAATCCTGAGCAAGCTCTTAATTCAGGAAATCCTATTATTGATGATTATGATGTGGGAACTGTAACTTCAATTAGATTGAATGATATTCTGAGCAGAGAGCTGCGTTCCGATACTAATATTGTTATTGTCGTAAAAGCCATTGTAAGGGGTCCGGGTGGTGGAGATGTATTAAGCAGTCCGCTTGTAATGTTTAAAACAAATTCAACAGGGACTTCACAAACATCAATGAGATTTGGCAATCCTGATCTTGTCCGGTTAGCCAATTTATTGCCGTCACAGCTAAGTAAAGAATTCCGGGATAAGCTGATTAATGGGGAGATAACTCCCGAACAGATACAGATTTCGGATGAAGAAGGCAGAATGATGAGTTTCTCAGATTTTGTTTCTATCCTTAATTTTCTTGAGCAGAATAATCAGGCAATAATTTCAGTAATTTTTTCTCCAAAATGAAATCAACGGGGTTTTGAAATGATAAATCCAAAATATCTTTTAATATCACTTAGCGTTTTTTTGTTAGTCGGTTTCTCAACCGAAAAAAACGGACCCACACCTCCCGATACACCGATAGCATTGGTTAAGAAAATAATTAAAGATGTCACTTTTCGTAAAGTATCCGATCAGTCGGATTGGGAGAAAGCAAAAGTTGGAACGCCTTTAAATGACGGGGGAGAAGTTAAAACCGGATCTAATTCACTTGCACTGGTATTGTTTACTGACGGCTCTGGTCTATTAAGAGTTAGAGAAAATGCAATTCTTCATATTTATGGTAAATCTGAAAACCGGAAAATGAATAAGAATACAATTATTCAGAAAGGTTTAATTGGATTCGAAGTTAATAAGCAGGCGGAAGATGAAGAATTTAAATTCACTACTCCTACTGTTGTGGCATCAATTCGAGGTACCGATGGATATATTGAGTTTAATGATATTGATTCATTATCTCGAATTTATCTGAATACAGGTTCTGCTCAATTTCAAACATTGACAGGTGAAGAAGGAACCATTGTGAATGGAAGAACACTTACTGTTAAAAGAGACGGGACCTATTCACTTACTGCCTCTACACCCGAAGATTCGGTTCGATATCAATCATCAACACGGACTAACACAAAACAGGTTATACTTAGAACACCGAATGGTGATATTAGGATTGAATATATAGACGATAAGTAGCATCTTTAATGAAATAAAATCAATAGAAATTTGAAAATTGAGGTAAAGATGAAAAAGTTTGTTTCTACTTTTTTAGCATTAATTTTTTCAACCTCTCTGCTTCAAGCTCAGGCGAGTAACTACATTTCAGCCGTTAGAATTGGAGATGCAAAGGAAAGAACACCGGTAACTGTTTCTGCGGACCTAATGGCAGCAGAAAATCTTTCCAGTATCAGTATATTTTTCAAAAAGTTTGGTGAGAATGAATACCGTAATTTAGAAATGATGATTGCCGGTAATACTGCCTCGGTTTCAATTCCTGCTGAATATATAATCCCTCCGTATTTAGATTATTACCTGTTAGTTTATTTGAAAGATGGTAATGCGGAAACATATCCGTTAGGAATTGAACAGGGGAGAACCCCACTTCAAATTCCAATTTCCGGAGTGAGTGAAAAAGATAAAGAAATAATAATTTTAAGTCCCTTTGACGGCGAAATACTCTCGCAGGAAAATATGCTTGTTTCTATTTCTTTCTTTAAAGCACCCGATAATATCGACATAAATAAAACCAGAATATATTTGAATAATGAGAATGTTAGCTCGCGTGTTTTAATTGCAGGAGATTTAATAATTCTTAGCGGTGAAAATTTTGAAGGGACACTTTCAAGCGGTTCAAGATTATTGAAGGTGGAAATCTATGATAAGCAGGGAAATTTATATCATTCAATTTCAAGGACTTTTCAATTAGTATCGGCTGAAGTCGCGGCAGAAATAAGTTCGCGCTGGCGGACTGCCGGAAATATCAGAGCTGAATCCAGAAGCGAAACTTACAATTCAGCTTCAACCTGGTATAATAATGTAAACGCAGAGGCAAATGCCTCTACTGATAATTGGCGGTTTAGCGCTAATGTATATTTCACTTCCGAAGATAAGAATAACTTACAGCCGTATAACCGTTATTCGGCACTCATACAGGGTGGAGACTGGCTTGAACTTAGACTTGGTGATACATATCCGCGTTTTCCAAGTTTAATTATGGACGGCAAAAGAATCCGGGGCATAAGTGGTTTTTTAAATCTGGGCTTCCTAAATGTTGCGGCTGCGATCGGTGAATCAGATAGAAAAATAGAAGGTGCATTGATTGAAACATTTGCTCAGGGTCAGGTTCCGCTTGGATCGGATATAATTTCAATTAATGAAACAAAATACGGTGATCCGTTCGGACGTGTTTCGTTGGGTACTTACACAAGAGATTTATTTGCGTTAAGACCTTCTTTCGGCAGCGGTGAAAATTTCCAGCTTGGATTCACATACCTTCATTCTAAAGATAATACGGGTTCAATTGAATTTGGTGCTCGTCCACAGGAAAACATTGTTGTTGGAAGTGATATTAAATTTGCTATGGATAATCAGAATATTTTGTTTACAACCCAGGTTGCATTCAGTATGTTTAACAAAGATATTGCTTCAGGAAACCTTACAGATACACAAATTGATTCTATTTTTGGTCCAAATGGATTATATGATATAGATCCGGATCAGGTAAAAACTATAAGGGATATCCTCGGAAATTTTATTACGGTCAATCAATACATTGGTCCGCTTAATCCCCAGGAATTTGCATCGGTTGCCGGTGAAGCTGCGTTAAGTCTTAATTATCTTAATAATTCTTTAAGAGGATCTTATATTTATCGAGGCAACGACTATTTGTCATTCGGTCAATCGTTTATTCGTACTGACGTAAAGGGATTTAACATTGTAGATAGAATTAGAATGTTCGATAACAAAGTATTCCTATCCTTCGGATATGAAAGTCTGGAAGACAATTTACAGAAAACAAAACCGGCAACAACAAAATACAATACACTGAGTGCGTCAATCTCAATATTCCCGAGAGTAAATTTCCCGAATATCACTATTGGATATAATAAATCGGAAAATAAGAACGGGTTGAGCATTACCAATCCAACAATGAAGGATTATGTAGTGGATGATATCACGAATAGAATTATTCTCCAACTCTCATATGATTTTGTAGCGCTTGTTAAGCATAACACTTCGTTATCATTTACAACACAAAACAGAGAAGATAACAGTCTGTCCAATGTTGATGCTAAATATAATGCAACCGGTCTTACAGTAAATAGTTATTGGACTTCTCAACTTTCTTCCATTTTCCAGGTTCTTTTCAGTTCGAGTGAGATTAAAAATGTTCCGTTTGAATATGTAACATTAACTCTTGGCGGCAGATATAGATTACTTGAAAATAAATTACAACTATCTGCAATGCTGAGTCCAAGTTTCGGTGATTTTAAGAGACAGGCATTGGAATTAATGGCAGATTATAATGTGCTACAAAACTTCAATCTTGCATTCCAGGCAAGAGTTTTCAGCATTCCCGGTAAATCTACTAATTCAATTATTGGATTGGTATCAAGATTTAACTTTTAGATTGAATAAGTAATTATGTCCGGCGGCAAAGGAAAATTTAATTTGTTATGGAAAAGTTCTCTTTTCATCATTGCCGCCGCATTTCTTACAATAATTTTAACTCAGGAAATTTTCTTCACATTTGCACCACTTAAGGAATTAGAGTTAAAGTTAATCGATAGCCGCTTTCTTGAAAGAGGTAAAATTGAAATTAAAGATTCCGCTGATGTAGTAATTGTAGAATTAGATCAGGAATCAATAAATCAGCTTACACCTCCCTATAATAGAGTTCCTCTACCTAGATCAATTTATACAAAGTTGATTGAACATTTAAATCAAATTGGAGTTCGTGCAATAGGTATTGATGTAATAATGTCTAATACCGATCCATTGTCTCCGGATGAAGATTCGATCCTTTTTAATACAATTAAATCTGCCGGCAATGTTGTTGTTGCTGGGAAGATTGATGAATCAGAAGATTTCAGGATGGAAAATCTCGGCTATGCAATGACCGATACAAGCTATGTTAAAAAGTTTTATAATTACGAAAATATTTTTTTCTCTGCCGATAGTTCAATCGGCATAGTGCAACCTCCGGCAGACTTCGATTTTGTATTTAGAAGATATCTTCCATTCCGTAAAACCGACATCACAGATTCAAGGGTTCCAAGTTTTGGTTTTGCAATTATAAATAAAGTCTTGAACCTGTCTCCATTTTATACCGCTTCTGTTGAAGAGGATTTTTTTGAATTGGGGAATAAAAAAATTCCTAAATACGACAGGAATTCTGTCCTTATTAATTTTTATGGACCGAGCCGCACATTCAATCATATAAAGCTTATAGATCTTATTGATGATGATAGTCTAATCACCAAGGATGAAGTTGAATATCAATCTGAAATCAATGTATGGGATGAATACCTCTCTGATCCGGAGTTTCGGGTTAAACTTGAAAATAAAATTGTTCTTATCGGTTCTACAGTGCCCGAGGACCGTGATATTCTACCGATCTCATTTGCTGTGGGAACCAGGAAAGGTGATAATCTAATTTATGGTGTTGAATTTCATGCCAACATAATTCAAAATATTTTATGGGACGATTATCTATCCACTCAATCCGGGGAAAGTGAAATAGTAATAATAGTTTTACTTACAATTTTCATATTTGCATTTACTTCATACATTAGAAAATTTAAGATAAGGATTGGAATAATTATAGAGATTATAAACCTCATTATAATCGCTCTTCTTATTTATTCTGTATACATGATTAGTGTCTATCTATTTATTAATAATAAGCTAGTAATTACTGTCGTTAGCCCTGCCTTGGCAATAGCTATGGCATACTTGAGCAGTACAGCATATCATTTCATTATGGAACGTCAACAAAATGTTTTAATCAAGGGAATGTTTAGTCAGTATGTTAGCAAATCTGTTGTTAACGAATTATTAGCTAATCCGGACAAATTAAAACTTGGCGGTGAAAGAAAAACATTAACAATATTATTCAGCGACATTGCCGGATTTACAACTTTCGCGGAGAAAAAAGAACCAGAAGAACTGGTAAGCTTTATTAATGAGTTTCTGAATGAGATGACAGAGATAATCTTATCAAACGGCGGAACACTTGATAAATACCTTGGCGATGCGGTTATGGCGTTCTGGGGCGCTCCTATTGCAGTAGAAGACCATGCATATAAAGCATGCCTGACTGCTCTTCAAATGCAGGATAAGCTGGCAGAATTGAGGGATAGGTGGTCATTGACAGGCGAAACCCCTATTCACATCAGGATTGGTATTAATTCTGGTGAAGTGATTGTTGGTAATATCGGTGGTGAGAATCGATTCGATTATACCGTACTTGGTGATGATGTAAATCTTGCATCACGTCTTGAAGGAGCGAACAAAGAATATGGTACAAATATTATGATTAGCGGTACTACTTATGAATTTGTTAAAGAAAAAGTGCTGGTGAGGGAATTGGATGTAATTCGTGTTAAAGGTAAAACAGAACCAACAACAATATACGAATTGATCAGTTTAAGCAGCGATCTAAAAGCTATTAAGGCAATTGATGAAATGCATGAATATTTTCAGGGAGTGGAATTGTATCGTCATAAAAGTTTTGATGCTGCAATGGATTATTTTAAGAGATGCTATGATAAATTAGGCGATTATCCTTCCAAAGTTTATATGAAACGATGCGAGTATTATTTGCAGAACGCACCAGCTGCGGATTGGGACGGAGTGTTTGAGTTTAAGACTAAGTAATTATTTCAACGATCTTTTGATGTTAACAATTGCTGCAATTAAGAAAATAAAATTTGCCATCCAGGCAGTAATCGTCGGGTCGAGAACACCATTCTTGCCGAATGCCTGACTGACCTTCATAAATACGAGATAGATAAAAGTAATAAGCAGATTAATTCCAAACTGGATAGCCAAACCGCCCCGTCTTCGGTTTGCAGAGATTGGTAATCCAAACATTACTACGACTAAACTCGCAAATGCATAAGCAATTCTTGACTGGTATTCTATCAAAATTGAGGTTGGGTCGTTCCCGGTTCTTTTTTGCTCATTGGCAAAATTTGAAAGTTCTGCAAGAGACATTTCTTCGGGCTTCCTCTGTTTCATAATTACGTCTTGGGGTTTGAAATTCAATCCCTTAAAATCGTACTGAACAAATTTTTCCATCGTCTCGGTTGAATCCGAAATAATTCTTGTAGAACCGTTCATAAGTGTCCAGCTGCTTTTTGAAGAATCATATTTCATACGGAATGCATCGGTTCTTTTTATCAAACTGGTTTTATCTAGTGGATTGAATTCCTGAATACTTACTTGATGTGCCTGTTCGTTGGCAAGGTCATAATAATTGATCGTTACAATTCTAGATTTTGTATCCTGGAAAAAAATATTACTGCCAAAATAGACAATCCCTTTTTTCATATATGTCTGTTCGATAAAGACTTTGTGCTTATTTGCCATAGGTACAAGATATCCACCTACGTAAACGCTTAAAATACTTATAAACAGTGATGCAATTAGAAAAGGTGCCATAAACCGGTACAAGCTAACTCCTCCGGCTTTCATTGCAGTTAATTCATTCAAGTTGGACATCTTTCCGGCTGTAAACAATCCCGATAATAGTACTGATACAGGCGTGACTAAGCGTATTATCTCCGGCATAAAAACCAGATAATATTGAAAAATCATAGAGGAAGAAACATTCTGATCTATAAAATCATCCAGATTCTCCATCATATCAATAACAACAAACATTAAAGTGAAGGCAAGTAAACCAAATAGAATTGTCTGAATGAATTGCTTTATGAGATAGCGGTCAAGAATTTTCATTTCAGTCTTCGTTATTGGGATTAGAGTTTTCTGTTGTACGCCAGGATTCCGGAATTAACTTGGAAAGGAAATCAAAACTTATGGTAATTTTTTCACGTGCACTTTTTATCATCAGCCATATACCGACTATTGTCAGCAAAACGTTGGCACTCCACATTCCCCAAAAAGGAGACAGTAAACCTCTATCTGCAAATTTTTCTCCCCCAATTAAAAATGACCAGTAAGCTAGAAAAAATAGTAAGCTGATGCCGGCAGCCATTCCGAATCCGCCTCTTTTCATCATTGTTCCAAGAGGCGCACCGATAAGAACAAATACTATACATGCAAAAGGTAAAGAATATTTTTTGTGAATTTCTACCCAGTAACGGTTAATCTCTTTTTTACCATAATCAATTCGATTAAGGAAACTAAATGTGGAATTTTCATCCGTCTTTATTCTCTGTTGGACTTTAGTATAAATATACATCTTACTTGAATCAGGTATGATATTTATAATAGGCTTTTCTAAACTTTCAAATGTTACTTGCATAGTACGTAAATTAAAATCCGCTAAATTTTTATTGTAAATAATTGTTAAGCTATCTACAATTTTCAACATTTCCGGTGTACCTAATTCTCGGTCTCCTCTAGGCCCTCCGGGTGCTGTCTGTTCAAATGTGAATTGCTCAGCCGGTAAAGCAATTTTATGCCGTTCGAATCTTAACTTGCGGTAAATAGATTCTTTTGTATTATCCGATTCGTGTATCTCACCGTTCACAAGGTCCATTATCAATTTTTTTTGATTCTTCGATAAGTAGATTTTGCCCTCGGTTGCCGTAACAATGTTCACTTTAGGGGGATTTGTATAATCATAAATCAGTACTTCTTTTAACTCATTGCTATTTTGATCGATCTCTCTTACCAGAATTGAATAGTTCGGCACTTCTTGTGAAAATAAGCCTGGTACAAGAGATAACGTCGGTTTCTTTCTTGAAATGTCCTCCATCAAAAGTCTTGCAGCATGATTAGCATCAGGGTAAATGTTATTATTAAAATAAACAAGCAGCAATGCTATAACTACGCTTGCTACAATTGGCGGTATCATCATTTTATATAAACTTACACCGGATGATTTAAGGATTGCAATTTCATTATTCTGGGACATACTGCCGAATGCCATAAGTGTTGCAACCAGAACTGCCATTGGTACTACTAATACAACCATCCATGCCAGATTATAGATAATAAGCTGTATTATTATCCACGTGTCTAGACCTTTACCGACAAGTCTATCAGCAAATTTCATCATGAATTGAAGTAGAAACACCGCAATAAGTGTGAAAATTGAGAATAGAAATGGGGCTAAGTGATTCTTAAGTATATATTTTATTATTATCATTTATTCGACCGTAAACCTACCATATAAATTTACCAATATTCTCTTTAGAATAAAAAGCTGTAATATGTAATCGGCTCGATAACTATGGCAATTTATTATGAATAGCAAGCTCAATTTCAAGTACAATTCTCCGATCTTTTACTATAAAAAGTGTGTGATATTTATATGGATAGAGTTTTATATTAATTTATTGGACTTGAAGCAAGTATTAGTTAGGTGTATATTTGTTCTCATAAATGATTGACTCGTGCTAAGATCAAAAAAACACTGATTAATTCTCTACTTAAATTTCTGGAGGGCGTTTTGGATTCCGTAATAAATTATATCAAGTCTAACATTAATAGTTATGTAAACGAATTACTGGATTATATAAGAATACCTAGCATAAGCACGCTTGAATCGCATAAAAATGAGATGCAAAGATGCGCAGAATTTATAAGTAATAAAATAAAAAATGCCGGAATGAATAGTGTAGAAATATTCCAGACTGAAGGTCATCCAATCGTTTATGGCGAATGGCTCGAAGCACCCGGTAAACCTACTGTTTTGATTTATGGGCACTATGATGTTCAGCCTGTAGATCCGCTTGAACTTTGGAATAATCCTCCGTTTGAACCGGTGATTAAAGACGGTAAAATCTGGGCTCGCGGTGCAAATGATGATAAAGGTCAGGCATTTGTTCATGTTAAAAGTGTTGAAGCGTTTTTCAAAACTAAAGGTAAATTACCCTTAAACGTAAAATTTATTTTAGAAGGAGAAGAGGAAATAGGCAGTGAAAATCTTACAAAATTCCTCTCTACACACCAGGAACTTCTAAGATGTGATGCAATATTGATCTCCGATACAAATATGTATCAACCGGGAGTGCCGACAATTACTTACGGATTGCGAGGTCTGTTATATATGGAAGTTGAGGTTACTGGACCAAATAGAGATTTACACTCGGGAAGTTTTGGCGGTGCTGTAGCCAATCCTATAAATGAACTTGCGAAGATCATTTACAAACTTCATGATAAAAATGGTAAAGCAACAATTCCGAATTTTTATAAAGATGTATTAAAACTTACTAAAACAGAGAGGGATAATTTTAAGAGATTGAAACACTCGGATAAAAATTTTGCAAAGGTATTAGATGTAAAAGAATTGCAGGGTGAAAAAGGTTTTACGACACTTGAAAGAATTTGGACCCGCCCAACATTAGATTGTAATGGAATTATTGGTGGATTTACAGAAAAAGGAGCTAAGACAGTATTACCTTCAAAAGCTTCCGCAAAAATAAGTATGAGACTTGTACCAAACCAGGATCCTAAAAAGATAGCTAAAGAATTTGAAAAACATGTTAGAGCATTGGCTTCTAAAAGTATTAAAGTAGATGTCAGAACACTACATTACGGTTATCCAGTTGTTGCGCCGTTAAATAGTGATGCAATAAAAGCTGCTGCAGTTGCCACCTCAAAAGCATTTGGTAAAAAGACGGTTTATACACGCGAAGGTGGTTCAATTCCGGTCGTGGTCGATTTTATGAAGAAACTAAATGCACCTGCGGTGCTTATGGGACTTGGATTAGACAGTGATAATATTCATTCTCCCAATGAACATTTTAGGATAGAAAATTTTGAATTGGGGATCCTAAGTTCAGCTTATTTTCTAGACGAGTTTTCAAAAGTTTAATTTGTATGGGTAGTTATATGAAAACGCTGTTAAACAGATTTGCTTTATTGTTTATTTTGGTATTAATTCTTGGTTCATGCGCTGAAAAAGATATGGGAGATGGCGATGCTGCTACATCTACCTCTAAAGATGAATCGATCCGTGAATACAATATTGAACTCCAGAAAGAACAAACAAAGAACCGGTTCCCATGTGATACAATTTCATTGCAGGAATATGTTCTAGCAAATTATGAACCCGGAACTTACCCGGTTCTTTTCGACAGAACATATACGTATAATATCCCCAAAGCAGCTGTTATTTATTTCAGGGATAGTTTAAGTAATTACATACTTGGTGTAATTGCAAAGTCCAAACCCGGTGAAAGAAATATTGAAGCAAAAAACATCACCGGTTATTCATCAAGTTTCATTAATCTGGATAGTACAAAACTTGGAACCGCATTTTTCTTTTTAACGTTATTCGAATGTAAGGATGGGCAGTTTATTAGATTGTGGGAATCCGAGGTTCCTATTCATGGTGGATTTAGCCGTATGACAATCAAGACCTGGTCGCCCAAGAATATAAAATATGTAGAACTGAACTATCAGGACGGAATAATTTCAGGTCATCGTAACTTTAATTTCTTTTTGGTTGATGGATGGCGTAAACCGCCGCATTTGCTTGAAACTTATGTCGGGCTTGTTCTCAAAAGAGTATTAGCCATGGTCAATAATGATAAATATCCTGATTATTACGAATACCTCTTTTCTGAAGGCGGAATGAGAATTCAGGTAATTGATTCCATCCCTTTTTATTGGAATGATAAAAGGAAATTATACGTTAATGATCGAAATCCACGATGGTTTAGAAAATATTAATTATTACAGAGACTCAATGTTTATCGAAAATTATAATGCTAACCCTATGATTGATCAGCTTGTAAAAAAATTTCCCGATTCTTCATCTACTGAAACTAATATTAAAATATTCAGCAATGTTAAGGAAGAATATGCAGCCCTTAAGCAGGGTGTCGGTGTTTTAATATTCTTTAATAAAACTATTATTAAACTTACCGGCAAGGACACTCTCGATTTTTTACATAGAGTATCAACAAATTCCATTAAGGATTTAAAACCATTCTATAAAGTGCCTACACTGTTCTTAAATGAAAAAGGAAGATTTATTGATAGGACAATATTGTTAAATTTAGAGAATCACTTTATTCTTTTAGGAAATAATAAAACAGGACGTTTGCTCAATTGGGTGAATAAGTATATCATAATGGAAGATATTCAAACAAGCGATATCTCTTCAAATTATTGTGTGTTCGATTTAATTGGTCCTCAGGCAGAGTCTTATTTAACTTTATTGATTGGCGACGAAATAAAATCCTTAAATGGAGAAAACATTTTAGTTATTTCTATTGACGAATTTAATTTTAACGTATTCTCATTACATGAAAATAATGGATTAAAGTATTACCGTATATTAATTACTTCAGAGCAGGCATTAAATTTTGCAGATTATATTGCCGAGAATAAAAGTGTTTTTGATTTGAGCTTTGTTGGTTCCGATGCTTTTGAAATTTTTAGATTGGAAATGGGTATGTCGGAATATCCTTCGGAAATAAATGATAATTATAATCCTCATGAAAATGGTTTAATAAATGAGATCAGTTTTACGAAGGGTTGCTACATCGGTCAGGAAGTAATTGCACGGTTGGATACTTATGACAAGGTTCAACGTAAAATAACCGGACTTATATTCGAGGATACATTTGATTCAAATCTACCTATAGCAATTTATTCTGATGGAAATGAAGTGGTTGGTGAAGTAACAAGTGTTGTGAATTCAATAATGCTGGATAAAAAGATTGGATTAGGAATGATCAGGAAAAAAAGTATTTCCGATGAGGCTAATTTGTTCGTGAAATTAGAATCGAATCGGGTTAATTTATCAGTTGTTGAATTACCCTTTATTAAATGAAGATCTATACTAAGACGGGGGATAAAGGTGAAACTTCTCTATTTGGTGGCGAGAGAGTCTGGAAAGATAACTTGAGAATTTGTGCCTATGGAACTGTGGATGAGTTAAATGCTATACTTGGGTTAGCTGTTAATGAATTGAATGATAAGGAACTAAAAGGATTAATTGAAAGTATACAGAACGATTTATTTACACTCGGTTCGGATCTCGCAACTCCCAAGGAAAAAGGCAATAAAGGATTTGTAATTCCGAGAGTTGACAACAAGTTCGTTGAAAAATTGGAAAAATCTATTGACTCGTTCGATATCCGATTGCCCGAATTGAAAAGTTTTATTTTACCCGGTGGTACAAAAGGAGCAAGTCATCTTCATCTTGCTCGAACTGTAGGCCGCCGAGCCGAAAGGGAAGTTATTGCTTTAGCAAAAGTTGAAGAGATTAATCCTGAAATAGGAATTTATTTGAACCGTCTCTCTGATCTTTTATTTGTTCTTGCTCGTTATAATAACCATATATCCAAACACCCGGATATAGAATGGAAGAAATAATTCTCAATTTTCAATTCTCCATTCTCAATTATTATTTAATACGGGGGTGACATTGGTTTCGACGGGGTTATTAGTTCTTTGAATTGCACACCGTGTTCTCCGTAGACACGTTAAACGACGGTAAAAAAAAGTAAATGGC
>JAGUYK010000045.1 GCA_020061355.1 Ignavibacteriales bacterium
CATGCCAAAAACCACAAACCCAACCTTAAAAACCTTCGCGTCTTTTCTTCGTGCCTTTCTTTTCTTCTTAGCGGTTCAATCTTTAAACCCCATTAATCATACACCATGACATCACCTAACCCCTCCTACCAGCTACCAGCTATATCATGCCCTTCGGGTACCAGCTACCAGCCAGAAACCTGGGATCTCATCATCGAACCAAAACGTGGTCTATTGGATCTTCATTTAAAGGATTTATGGAGATATCGCGATTTAGTGATGCTCTTCGTCCGCCGCGATTTCGTCGCCGTCTACAAACAAACCATCCTCGGACCGCTCTGGTACCTCATCCAACCCCTCCTCACCACCATCACCTTCACGGTCATCTTCGGCAACATCGCCCAGCTCCCCACGGACGGACTGCCGCAGTTCCTCTTCTATATGTCCGGCACCGTCATCTGGACGTACTTCGCGGACTGTCTCACCAAGACTTCCAACACCTTCGTACAGAATACTCAACGTCCGATTGTAATTAAATAAATTTAAAAAGAAGGTTTATCATGAAAAAAGCATTCATCACAGGAATTTCAGGACAAGACGGGTCATACCTTGCTGAATTTTTGTTATCGAAAGGATATGAAGTTCATGGTCTGGTTCAACGATTGGAACTGGAAGATCCAGAAAGAAATTTGTGGAGAATTTCACACTTACTAGATAACATTACTTTACACCCTGGATCAATTGAAAGTTTTCCGAGTTTATTTCGGATTTTTGAGAAGGTTCAACCAGATGAATGCTATCACCTTGCTGCTGCCTCATTTGTAAGTTATTCATTTGATGATGAATTTGCTATATTTAATGCAAATGTCAACGGCACCCATTATGTACTTTCAGTAATCAAAGAATCCGCACCAAACTGCCGGTTCTATTTTGCTGGTTCAAGTGAGATGTTTGGGAATGCAAATATCTCTCCTCAGAATGAGTCAACTCCATTTAATCCTCGTTCGGCCTATGGAATAACCAAGGTCACTGGATTTCACCTTACGAAAAATTATCGCCAAAGTTACAATTTATTTACTTGCAGTGGAATTCTATACAATCATGAATCAGAACGAAGGGGTTTTGAATATGTAACACGAAAGATTACAAGCACTGTAGCTAAGATAAAATTAGGATTAGCTGCTGAATTAAGGCTTGGTAATTTGGAAGCAATGAGAGACTGGGGGTATGCACCAGATTATGTTCAAGCTATGTGGTCGATGCTACAACAATCGGAACCAGATGACTACGTTATCGCAACGGGAAAACCACATTCTGTAAAAGAGTTTGTTGCGCATGCATTCCATGAAGTTGGTTTGGATTGGGAAAAATATGTGATTATTGACCCCCGGTTTTTCCGGCTTACTGAGAATCAAATCCTTACTGGTGACGCTAGTAAAGCATATTCCATTCTAAAATGGGCTCCGAATGAAGATTTTAATGGTCTTGTAAGCCGTATGATCAGGGCAGATTTAACTCGCTTAGAAAAAGGCAGTTAACGGGTGGCGATACGAAAACGTAGGTGATTCTATTATTCGAATTATTACCATCTGTTTCATCTGTCCGCTAATGTACCCAGCACTTCGATCTAGATCTGACTATAGGTGATATCCCTAATAATTGATAGATTCGATAAGTATTGAAGCAGTTTCGACTTGGGCATAAGATGAAATTATCGGGAATATTGATTCTAAATAGATATGAAAATTGCATTTAGAAATTCGAAACCTCACCAGCAATTTGGAATTAATGCTTTTTCCAATATTGCTGTTTACGTAATTAATCTTGGCATCGGAATGTGGTTTACGCCGTTCCTCATCAAGAATCTTGGTGTAGATTCTTATGGATTAATCCCTCTCGCCAATTCAGTAACAACCTATTTAATCATTATTCCTCTATCTTTAAATGGAGCTGTAGGAAGGTTTCTTACAATAGATTTGCAGAAAGATGATATTGAAGGGGCAAATCAAACATTTAATACTTCTTTTTTTGGAAGTCTACTATTAACAATCGGTTCTTTACCATTCTTGCTTGGTTTTGTTTATTTGATCCCATTAGTTTTCAATATTCCGACGGGTACTGAAAACGCAGCAAAACTTCTTTTTTTCTTTGTGATGTTTTCTTTTCTAGTCACAACTGTCGAAAGTTGTTTTTCGGTTTCATCATGGGCAAAAAACCGTTTTGATTTAAGAAACATCGTCGTTGTATTTTCAAATTTAGCACGAATATCAATTGTTGTTGTTCTTTTCAAACTTACTCAGCCATCTGTTTGGCAGGTAGGATTAGGAATACTACTAGCAGGATTAATTGGATTGGCTGGAGATATTTTTATTTGGAAACAATTAACACCAGAACTTCGAATCAGTAAAAGTCATTTTAATCTCACAAAAATCAGGGAGCTTTTTAGTATGGGTGGTTGGATAACCACTAATCAGATTGGTTCCTTGCTATTCTTAAATATTGACCTAATCGTTGCTAATTTAGCCCTCGGAACTAAAATTGCTGGTGAGTATGGAACAATATTACTATTTTCTACATTACTTCGAAGTTTATCAGGGACTGTAAGCGGTATTCTAAATCCCATAGTGGTTGCTAAATATGCGATCAAAGATTTTCCCAGTATCACAAGATTGTCAAAGCAATCCGTACGTTTAATGGGATTAGCAATCGGATTAGCTGTTGGACTACTCTGTGGGCTGGGTGGGCCGTTTTTAAAGCTATGGCTAGGTAATGATTTTGACAGTTTATGGTTATTATTGATTTTAATTATATTCCACTTACCGATTAACCTGGCTGTTATGCCATTGTTTGGGATCCAACAAGCTCTTAACAAAGTAAAAATTCCTGGAATACTAACACTGGTTTTAGGAATCGGTAACTTGCTTCTTGCCCTTTTATTTACTCTCGTTTTTAAATGGGGATCTTTTGGCCTTGCAGCTGCTGGGGCAATTGTTCTTACTCTTAAGAATGTTATCTTTACTCCAATCTATGGAGCTCACATCCAAAAACTACCCTGGTATACTTATATTGGTGCGGTTGTTCCAGGACTAATAATGACCTCACTGGTTTTGTTATTATCCTATGGAAGTACGGTCCTGATACAAATTGATAGCTGGGTAAGATTGATATTCACTGGGATTATTATTGCAATGTTCGTCATTGGTGGTTTATTCCTCTTTGGATTAAAAAGGGAGGATAAAGACTTGATTTTAGGTTTTGTTCCTTCTTTTAGGAGATCGTAATGGAGAAGAACTATCGAAATGTTTGTGAGGTGATTGTAAAAAATGACTTTTGCGTAGGCTGTGGAATTTGTGCTGGCATATGCCCAGTCCATGTCTTGGAAATGAAGTTGAATAAATATGGCGAATATCAACCGGTTGAAATAAAAAAGGGCTGTTTACCAAAATGTGATTTGTGCTTTCGAGGTTGCCCCTTTTGGAATCAAGTAGATAACGAAGATTCGTTGGCAAAAGGTGCGTTTGGTAACGAATCTGTAATAAAGCACAGAAATGAAACCGGTTATTACATAGATAGTTTTGTGGGTTATTCAAAAGTTGATGGACACCGAGCTAATGGGGCTTCAGGAGGAATGGCAACATGGCTACTTGAGACCTTATTTACAGAAGGGTTTGTGGATCATATAATTTGTGTGACCCATAATCCAGAACCCGGGAAGTTATACAAATTTTCTGTAATAAATTCAATAGAAGAAATTCGAAGTGCTTCTCGCTCCTGTTACTATCCCGTGGAGTTATCTGCAGTTATTGATTACATTTTAACCCATGAGGGACAATATGCAATTATTGGCTTACCCTGTTTTTTAAAAGGAATACGTCTTGCTTCAAGAACTTCGGTAAAACTAAAACGTCGTATCACATATTTACTCGGTTTAGTGTGCGGTCAACTGAAAAGCACCTTTTTTTCTCAATATCTTTGTGCATTAAGGGGTGGTGATCCAAAATCGATGGATTATTGTCAATTCAGGATAAAAGATTCTGAACGTGAGGCAAATGATTTTGGTTTTTCATTTAACTGTACAAAAGGTAACATTAAATCTGGAACGGTATTTTGGAAAGAGGGGATGAGAGAGGTTTGGACCAATGGATTTTTTAAGTTAAACGCTTGTAATTTTTGCGATGATATATTTGCAGAACTGGCTGATGTTGTTTTTATGGATGCATGGATTGATCCTTATATTTATGACTCTAAGGGAACAAATATAGTTCTATGTAGAAATAAAAACCTAAGCGAAATCTTCTCGAGTGGAAAAACAAACGGAAATATTCATTTTGACGATTTACCTATTGAGAAAGTCATTAAAAGTCAACAAGCAGTGATAGATATCAAACGTAAACAATTAGCGCAAAGATTACGGCTTTCAAAAATGGTAGATCAAAAATATTTCCCACAAAAAAGAATCAAACCGTCGGTTTTTTGTCCAATTATATTATTTGAGCGTTTTTTAGAACGACGGGTAGTTAATTCAAGCAAACAGGTCATGTCAAGATTTGGTATTAATGAGACCATTACCAATGTGGAAAACGAAACTTCATTCTCTTTATTTGTCTTGGCACTTATCGGTGGAATTCGAAATAGATTATCAGTTTCCTACATACGAAGGCAAATAAATCGATTACGAAGTATATTTTCTTAAATCCAAAATTCATTCAATTACGAGGATTTCATGATAGAAAAATCTACCTCACCTACTTACCAACTTAACGAATGGGATTCTTATTGGGAAAACAGACCCTTGCGATCCCAAGAAGAATTAACTAAATACTTTGATTGGGCTAAATCCACTTCAAAATTTACAAAAATAATAAAATACCTAAATGAATATCTTGATATTCCCTTGGCTAATACATCAACAATTGAATTAGGTTGTGGGGAGGCAGCTTATTCTGCTCAGTTTGCAAGATTTGGTGCAAATACGTTAGCAATTGATTACTCCAATGCAGCTCTTTCACGAGCCCAAAATATTTTTAAGCTATTAGAACTCGATGGTAATTTTCTACAAGTTGATTTTCAGCACCTGCCAGAAAATCTATTGGGAAAATTTGACGTAAGCTTTTCATTTGGGACTGTAGAACACTATGTTAGTGATGAAAGGTTTAAAATGATAAAACTCCATCATGATTTGCTAAAGCCTGGAGGTATCGCTATCATTTCCGTCCCTAACAAATATTGTGTACCCTATAATATATGGCTAAACGTAATCCGTTTGCGAAAAATAATGACTATGCCGGACGAATTTCCATTTAGTCGTGCTGAACTGGCACAAAAAGTTAAGCAATCTGGCGGGAAATTACTAACAATTGTTGGCGAGAGTGTGATTGACTCTTCCAGGGAATTTTTGTGGAGATTAATGATTGGACCAGCACTTAAAAAAATAGGCATTAAAGAACTAGATCTTTCAATTGAGCGTAGATGGAAATATCGAGACCCGGCTCTACCTCTGGATGATTGGTTAGGATATAGTTTGATTTCTATAAGCAAGAAAATAGATTAACGAGTAAATGGGATTAGAAAATTGTGCAAAAATCAGCAAGTCATCGGTAAAGTGATAAGGTTTATGGTGAATTGATATGTCAAAATTTGCTTTGGTAGGAAATGGACCCCTTTCAAACCGTGGTTGTGAAGCGATAGTTTATAGTTCAATAGATATAATAAAAAATGAATTTGGAGATTCTGAATTTTTATTAGCAAGTTTCGCAAATGATTCATCTGAAAAATTACCTAATGAAATTACATCAATAGAACTACCATTCAGGTTAGATAGGTGGAGTAGTCTTTGGTGGCAGTATAGATTCAGAAAGTTGTTAGGCCTATCCGAAGATTTGTCATACTTTTTAAGAAAATTTCAAGGAAGAATATCAGATATTTCCGCTGTATTTTCAATTGGCGGAGATGGTTACTCTATAGATTATGGGCATACCATAATTGATCGTTTAATAATTATGAATGATTTTTTTCATTCAAATGGAATTCCGATAATTATTTGGGGGGCTTCAATTGGTCCATTTGGAAAAGAACCAGAATTTGAGCAAAAAATTGCCCTCCATTTATCAAAAATTGATTTAATTGTTGTTCGTGAATCCATATCATTGGAATATCTTCATCAATTAGGAATACGGGATAATGTATGTTTGGCTTGTGATCCAGCATTTGTGTTAGAACCAAAACCCTGCCAATTAAACGAAAAAATCGAACAAATGCTAAGGGATCAATGCATAGGGTTGAACTTAAGCCCCTTACTGGCTAAATATGCAACAAATGGATCTTTAGAAAATTGGACAAATTTATCCGTCAAAATAGTAAGACGATTGCTCGCAGAAATCGATCTTTCGATTTTACTTATACCACATGCAACATTTGCAAATTTATCACCATTGATGGATGATGAATATTTCTTGCGTGGTGTTTATAATATGTTAACGGAATCCGAGAGAAAAAAGGTTGCACTATTACCAAGAAACCTAAGCAGTCAAAACTTGAAATGGATTATCAGTCAGACCTCACTTTTCATTGGTGCAAGGACTCATGCAACTATAGCTGCACTTTCATCTTATGTTCCTTGCATTTCAATTGCGTATAGCCGTAAAGCCTGGGGCATCAATGAAATGATATTTGGTCACCGAGATTGGGTATATTCATCAGAAAATCTTGATGCAAATGAGCTTACAGCACAAGTAAAAAAATTATTGAATTCTAGCAAACAAATACGTATGTACTTAAATAAGACTATTCCCTCGCAGGTAAACGAAATTTACAAGACAACAGAAAGAATAAGGAAATTTATAACCTGAAACATAGTTGGCAAATTCGAAAATGAATAATTCTTTTTTACTGATTGGTTTGTTCTTAGTTTTTACTACTATTGCTTTTGGAACGATAATAAAACCTGCTTTTGGTTTGGCGATTTTGATATTCGCACTTCCGCTCCTTAGCCAAGGATTTCGGTTGTATCTTGGGGGTCAATATCCTTTCATTTCTTTTGAAACTATGGCTGTTTTTGTGCTATGGGTATTTGCCCAATTTCATAATATTCGTTTGAGAAGACAAGTTGAAAAAGATAGGGGGTTAGTGATAGCAACCTTCATTTTTTTGTTTGCTGGATTGTTTTCGGCGTTTTTTGCAAAAGATTCAGAATTAGCGTTCAAAATATTGCTTGTAGGTGCATTTTCCCCTTTGCTATGTTTAAATATTGCCAGACGTCATATTAGATCCAAAGAAGACTTCAAATTGGTGTTATTTGGTTATTTTGGTCTAGTGATTCAGGCTGGAATTTATACTTTGATTGTATTGAAGAATCGTCAAGGAATTTTTCAAGAGATTTCATATTTTGCTTCTTGGCAATATCAAGTTGGTGGTATATATTCAAGCCCGGTTACAATCTTACCTTCACCATCAGTAACTATAGCGACCATTGTTGGTTCAATACCTTTTGCAGCTTGGTATCGAGTATATGGCCAAAAGAATAATGTTGTGATTTGGCTTGTTGTAACTGGGTTCACAATATGGGTGGCGTTAATGAGTTTGAGTAGAGGTTCCTGGTTAGGTGTTTTGGTCGCATTAATAGCAACCCTTCCGTTTTACTTTAAAACTTTTCAAATTAAAGCAATTATTTTATTAATATGCTTAACAATCGGTTTAAATATATCTGGTTTTTTTGATTTCTTTCTTCAAGCTCTAAATATCCGCTTAAGCACTCAAATTGATACCTTATCTATACGCTTAGCTAACTATCAATTAGCACTACAATCCTCATTTATCCATCCATTCATTGGTCTAGGACTTGGTAATTATTTAGAGATTTATAGGGAGTTGCCTCATACACTAGCAGCTAAAATGGAACATTTATGGTTTGCCCATAATCTTTTTCTAACTCTTATACCAGAAATTGGTTTGGTTGGTGCATTAGCTTTTGGATATATTTTTATTAGTCGTATTATCAAAGGTATTCAATTATTTCAAATTCAGCGCGATGATTCAGATCATTGGCTTAGATATTCACTTATAACAACCATTGTATCCTATATTGTCGTTGTTTCAACATCTGGTGGTCATCTTATTGCTGTAAAAACAGATTATTTGACTGCACCAGCTTTAATCGTGATTATGACGTTTATGGGATGTTTAACATATAACTATGGTGACTTGGATCGGCGGAACCATCTGAGTGATATCAATCATGAATAAAGAAAACAAAAACTATCAACCAAAAATTTTGTATTCAACAAATATTGCTGGTCTAGGAGGTGGAGAGACAAGTCTTGTAAATCTGCTCTCTTCTTTGCAAAACCATAATTTCAATCCCATTCTTGTTTGTCCTCCTGGAAAATTAGAAAATCGTGCATCCCGATTGGGAATTACCACTATAAGTTTAGAATTTCCCCCAATTCGTTTATATGCAGGGTTTATACCACTTTTTTCTCCCTTAACAATATTTAAAATTATTCTTCTTATAAAGAAATATAAAATTGATATAGTGCATGTAGAATCTCTTCTTTCCTTATTTTATTGTGGATCAGCAGCATTGATTGCCAATGTTCCCTGTGTTGCAACATATCATGGTTTTTGGTTATTAAATCAAAGACCCAACAGAGCTTTGTTGAAACTCTGCCAAAGGTTGTACCCAGTTTCAAAAACGACAGCTATAGATTTAGATGGTATAGTTCCAGATTTTAAAATTCGCTTAATTCCCCTGGGTATAAATCTACATTTTTTTGACAAATTGCCATCAAAAACCGAGTGCAGAATTACTTATGGATTACCTTTGAACAAGCCAATCATTATGCAGATTGGGCGATTTCAACCAATCAAAGGGCAGATGATCCTTTTAGAAGCTTTAGCTGAAATAATTCGATCAAAGAAATGCTCTATACCTTTAGTTGTTTATGTAGGTGGCATTCTTGACACCCAAACGGATGAAGCAGTTCTATACAAACAAACTGTCGAAAAAAGAGCACTGAAAGATGATTTACGTGGAAATGTCCGTTTTCTTGGTTGGCAAGAAGATATTCCAAAGTTAATGCAAGCTGCCGATATTGTAATAACACCTTCTGACTATGAAACTTTTTCCTTGGTAACCGTGGAGGCAATGGCGGTAGGAAAACTGGTTATTGCAACCTCTTGTGGTGGACCATCAGAAATCATACAGGACCAATTAACGGGAATTCTTATACCTCCCCAAAACCCCATTGCTCTAGCAGAAGCAATTTGCATTGCATTATCTGATCCATCTCGAACTGAGGAAATTGCATCTAATGCTAAAGTATTTGCAACTCATAATTTTTCACCATTGATTAGATACAATTCAATATTAAATGAGTATAAGGAACTTCTATCATCCTAACTAAGTTCATAATTAACTAACTTATCAGTAAAAAAAAGGATTTATTTTAAATGAAAAAAATTGACTCTGGTGAAGATTATTACAATCATAATTATCACGAAACTTTACACAAAAATCTTATTGAAGATAATAAATATTTTGAATTACGAGCTCGGGCAAGTAAAGATATTATTTTTAAAAATATTGAATTGTCTGGTAAACAGATTCTTGAATATGGATGTGGAATTGGCCATAATATTTCCCTTATTAATAACGCATGGGGATTTGATATAAGTAAAGTGGCTCGTGATTCATGTAAAAAACGACGAATCAATGTATTTAATGAAGTTTCTGAAATTAATGAAAACGCTTGGGATATTATCCTATGTAGTCATGTGCTTGAGCATTTGGAGGAACCGCTCGCTCACTTGAAGCTATTTTACAATTTTCTAAAAATCAATGGGTTGTTAATTATAATTTTACCTAAAGAATATCATTCAAAGCCAAAAATATCCTCTCATTTTGATATAAATCAACATCTTTACAGTTGGAATTTTAAGACATTATCTAATTTATTGAACCGAGCAGGATTTATAGTTGAAAAACAACGATATAGACCTGTCCTAGGTTTTAAAGCCTTAATTCCAATTTATAAAATATTTGGATATGATTCTTATCTTTTTGCAACAAAGATAATTGGGTTTCTTTATAGGAATTATTGGATTATGGTTTACGCTAGAAAAGGGCCATAATTATATAAAGTATATTGGAATAAAATCTATTGATAAAACTTTTCAGAAATATACGCAATTCCACATATAATATTGATTTTTTACTAAAAAAAACCATTAATCCAGGATAAATGTTGCTATCTTTATATCAATTATATTCATCCTCGAATTCAATAAATTAACCTATATAAAAGAGTCATTAAATGAAAATTTTATTCGTTTTAGGTCAAATTCCAACAAAACCCTTTTTGGATGGAGGCGCACGTTGGTTTTATAATACTATTAAAGCAATACACCCTCTAGTTAAACAAATACATGTTGCTGGGCAATCAAATGAACCAAAAGAGATATTTTCTGATCTGAGCAAATACTGTGATCAAATCTTTATCGTTCCCCCTATTAATCATGGTAAATACCGATATAAGATATTACAAGGTTGGGATTCCGGAAGAATTCGAGCCTATAACCCTGGGATTATAAAATTACTTAAATACTTGTGCATTGAAAATTTCTATGATCTAATTTTTCTTGTTGGCCATGGCACTCATGTCTATGTTCCATATATAAAAGGGAAACATGTTATGGCAGCACTCTTAGATGCGCCATCCGGTGTTATAGGTCCTACCAGTACATCATGGGATTTGTCTACATTCTTGAACAAGTTAGTTATTAAACAAAGTGAACGATCTTATAATTGTACTGATAGTGTGCTTGTCGTTTCTAGCAAAGATAAAGAAATTCTTATTAAAGCAGGTGTAACTACCCCGATAATTATAAATCCATTAAGTGTCGATACAACTGAATTTTTTCCATGGAAAATTAAGGCACAAACAAAGAATATTCTTTTTACTGGAAATTTAAATTTTCAACCTAACATAGATGCAGCAATTCATTTGGTTAATGATATATTCGATAAAGGAGAATTCTACAACAAAGGGATTAATTGTCGGATTGCAGGTCGAAGGATAACACAGGCCGTAAAAGATTTGGCCAGATTTAATGGGGTAGAAATATTCGAGGACTTACCGGATCTTCGTCCTCTCATGAATGATGCTTTGATTTATGTCGCTCCCATGCAAACTGGACTAGGTATGAAAACCAAGATTCTTGAAGCAATGGCTATGGGTAAACCAATAATAGGTTATCCATTAACATATAATGGGATTAAAGATCCAGAACAATTTGCAATTGTATGTCAGTCACCTCAAGAATTCATTGAGGCTATAAATAAATTAAACCATGATGTCTGTCTTCGAAACTATATGGGTGAAAAAGCTAGAAAATTTGCTGAAGATAATTATAGCTTGGAACAAAATATTACTTTAATCTTAGATCAGGTAAAATTAATATCTGATTCTCATATTTAAATTTTCAAGAAATCTAAATAGTGTTATTGGATAATTAAATTTTAAATTCTTGGATGCTACTTGCATGAAATTGATGAATTGGGGATAAGAAAACTTATTAACAAGATGAAATAGCTCACATCTACAAATATAACCTGATTCTTTCACAATTTTTGCTTTTTCTATTTATAAAAAACGTTATTTGATAAAGGCTAAACTTATAGGCTGGCATTAAAAATGAAGCTACAAAATGACATTGGAGTTATGCATGTTATCCTTAATCCTGGTGGTGGGGTATGGAGTGTGATAAATGAGTTAATTGCATATCAATCACGCTATATGGCTACTGCATTAGGAATTAGTCTACGGAAATCGATTCCATCATCTTCAATGTTACAAGAAGTGTATAATTTAGACGCAAGACTCTTTACTTATATTGTCCCAATAGAGTTTCCTAATGCATCAGGTATTTTGTTACCTCCAATAAATCGATGGTTTAATGCATTACAAACTGAATACCCAAACACCCAATGGATTACTCATTTCCATAACACTGGCGGTATTGGATTTGCATTTTGGCCCCGAATGTTTCCTTTTACCAATTATCAAAAACCATCCATAAATACAGTTCATGGAATTCCTCCTGAAGATGTGACTGAAGAACTTCGTGGCAAATTTGGATTTATTCAAACAAAAGTTCTAGCTTTTCTTTCCCGACAGATGGTCAAACAAGGGGTCAGGCTAGTAACCTTGGGAGAGGGATCACGTAATGATATTTCTAATTGTTATAATATTCCAAAGGAGAATATCTCCATTGTACAAAATGGTGTAAATATGTGTAGTTTTGTGAAGAGTCAGGGCAAAAAAACAAAAAACACAATATTTACAGTTGGATTCGTTGGACACCTTGATCAAAATAAGAGGTGGAATATAGTCGCTGAAGCAGTTATTATGTTAAGTCAATATTTTCCAATTAGATTAATCCTTGCAGGGGCTGGCAAAGGTGCTGAAAAAGCATTGGCATTATCAAAAGATTACCCAGACATAATAAATTATATTGGTGAAGTAAAGAACGCTGGTACTACTATTATTCCTAAGTTAGATGTATTAGTTCTTCCATCTTTACATGAAGGACAGCCAATGGTGATACTTGAAGCTCTGGCAGCAGGTGTTCCAATTATTGCATCGAAAGTAGGTTCCATTCCAGAAACAATAGAACATGGGGTAACAGGATTCTTATTAGAAACATCAACTCCAAAAGAAGTGGCAGAACTAATTTATAGATTGATTGAAAATCCTGATTTGCACTATAAGTTGGGTTTTAATGCACGAAAATCATGGGAAGAAAGATTTAATATAAATGTAATGGCTGAAAACTATATGAAAATATATCAAGATGTATTACAGAATAAAAAAAACCAAAAAAAAATTTGGAGGAGGCCAAATCATGAATAAGGCCAAAAAAACAATAGCGGGTTTTTTTTGTTATGATTTATCTGAGGCATCATCGAGTACATTGAATCGATTAGCTGAAAAACAAGGAGATAAGTATTTAATTAAAGCATATCCCTTGTTAATGGGGATGCCAACATACCCGATCAAATTCGATTATCATCCAGCTGAATCAAGAGGAAATACTGTCGAATTTAATAATTCGAAAGGCACAGCACCTGAAATAATGTGGTTTGGTTTTCCTTGGAGAACAATATCCAAAATAGTTACTGAATCCGATGTCATTTGTCTTCTGGGTTTGCAAGGACAACCAGCATTGTTTGTGGCATTATGGGCATGGGTGAAAAGGAAACCAGTTATTACGATTAATCAGACAATGGGTCCTATAGCTGAAAAGCAGCGCAATGGGCTGATAAGAATAGCCAAAAGATGGATTTTTAGACATGCAAAAAAAAATATTGCTCAAACAAAACCTACCATAGCTACATTACACGATGTATATGGTATAAGGGAAGAAGAGATAGATGTTGCTCCTTGGGATGGTGCAGCAAATGACTTCACTGAAAAATTACAACAATATGTTAATATAGATAAAATGGCTCTGAGGCGGAAATTCGACTTACCTGAGAAAAAATATATATTACTTTTTTGTGGTTCTCTTTTTTACTTAAAAGGTGTTGACTTTCTTCTTGATACTTTTAGAAAATTTCACGAGGGAAATCCAGATGCTTTTCTAGCAATAGTAGGTCCAGATGGTGCTGGTGGTCAAAATGGAGTTTTGGATCAACTTCAAACATATGTAACAAATCATAATTTAGGAACATCTGTTAGGTTTTTTGGAAACCTTGAAAGAGAGGTTATTGCTCAAATGTATTTGTGTTCCGATGTATTTATTCTGCCGACAAGGAAAGATATTTGGCCAAAAGTGCTTGTTGAAGCAGCTATGGCTAGCCTCCCAATCGTAACAACCTCCATTTGTGGAGGAGCTGGGTTTATTGTAAAACACAACGAAAATGGTTTTGTAATTGGAGTTGATAATGAGACGGATCTTATGCATGCTATTGAGAAATTGTCAAATCCTTTTTTACGTAACAAAATGGGAAAAAAATCTAAAATAATCGTAGAAGAGTATATTAATAATGGTCTAATTGAAACCCAAGTTATTTTAAATGCCATTGAAGAGGTTACCACCCAGAAAAATTAAAATTAATGTCAGATACTATGTTTATCATCGCTTATCACATGTGATAATAAAATCTAAATATTAATAATATCTCTTCAAGATCAGAAAATCATTTTTTAAATGTATCCTTTTTAGGTAGACCATTGAATCTCTTTTTTCAAATTTATTTAAATGTTTCATAATCTTACAAATTTTCCATAGTAATAACAACATATTTGTATCATCTACTTTTATAAGGCAATGAAATCTAGTAAATAGAGGGTTGTTGACTAAACGCATATTATTAAATGCAGGAAATATTACAGGCGACGGTGCAAAGGCCATTGGAGTTGGTTTAATCCCTGTTCTACCTGTTAAAATGCAGAACTTTGATTTTTTTATTTTGTTACCTGATGAAGAGCCATTCACTAGAATCACCTATCCAAAAAATGCAAATGTAATATTCATTAAGAGGCAAAAAGGTTGGGTAAATAGCTTCGATCGAGTTTGGCAATTATTTGTGGTTGTGCCTTTGATTACAAGGCGTGTAAAACCCGATCTACTTTTTTCGTTAGGTGATTTATCTCCAGCCTTTTCGGCGTGTCCAAGAATCGCTTTTGTACAAAATGCTTTGTTGGTTTATGAAGAACACGAATTAGCAAGAATAAGAACTTGGTCAAAGAGAAAAAGATTCTTTCTAACTAAATACTTTGCTTTCATTTCGCATCATCAAAATTTTATAGTTCAAACTCCAATAATGAAAGAGCATTTAGCAAATCGCTATAAAGTTGATCGTGGTCGAATAGATGTTGTCACTCAAGCCGTACCAATACATGTCTCTAGTAATAGAGATAAACAAGAAAAGTTGTCAATAATTACTGATTGCAAAAAACAACTTCGGTTACTATTCCTTTCTGCATATTATCTTCACAAAAATCATGCAATTTTAATAGCTGTAGCAGAAGAATTACGGCAACAGCAACTTACTTCCCAAGTTCAAATCTTCACAACTCTGGATATTGAGCAAGAATCATCATTAGAAATTAGGAAACTAATGAGTAATTATCCTGATGTAATTACCAATCTTGGACATTTGCCACGGGAATGTGTAGTTCCTGCATTAAAATCTTCTACTGCGCTGTTTTTACCTACTTTACTGGAGTCGTATGGAAATATATATCTTGAAGCTATGTCTTTCGGTTTGCCAATTTTGACTTCTGATCGTGATTTTGCCCACTGGATTACCAATGATTTAGCGTTATATTTTGATCCATTTTCAGTGGAATCAATTGTAAATTGTATCAAGGATCTCCCAAATTATTTGCTACGAATAAATGAGTATCGATCTGCAACACAGAAGTACTTGGCAGAATTTCCGAAAGATTATAACGAGACTGCAGAAAAGTTTGCATTAGTGTTAAATAAAGTTATAGATCAATATGACTCAAGAAAAGGTAGTAATTAATAGAAAATGATTTATGTTCAGTTAACTATTTCTTCAAAAACATACGTTTCAACTAAAAATACTATGAAACATACAGCCTTAAATCCTTTTTCAAAAACCACTACAGGATTTGAATTTATTTATTAGAACGAGTATATTTGTACAATCTACTCAATATTTGCAGATTGAAATGCTTCACAATCAGCATGAATGTAATTACCTATTATCTATCCATAATAGGCAATTAATTAATTAATTCCAACGTTACCAGTGTAATAATGATTAAAGGTCTTGCTTTCAATTCATTTTGACAAATTTAAAACATGTTCTTCATAAATGAAATATCCTAAAACATAAAAATAAATTTTTCCGATATTAAAAAATATCAATATAACCTGCAATAATCATCAATTAAAATAGGTGTAAAATAATAACCGCTAAAATTATGTATATCATTATTATTTCTGCAGTATTTCCTCCGGAGCCCATAGTGTCGGCAAAAACAAGTTATAGTCTTGCTTTGAGGTTGGTTAACCGTAATCATAATGTTCGGGTGATCACTAATTTTCCTAACCGCCCAGAAGGTAAATTATATAATGGTTATACACGATCATTGTTTTTAGCGAATATTGATCCTAAAGGTTTTTTCCTAACACGTTGTTTCTCATTCATATCAAAAGAATCCTCCATTATAAGCCGCTGGATGGAAAATATCTCCTTCGGTCTGACATCTAGCTTATCATTATTATTAACTTTAAAACCAGATGTAGTCTATTCGAATAGCTGGCCAATTTTTGCTACGGGGTTGATTTGCCTCGTTTGTAAGATTCGCAAAATTCCAATTGTCATTAGTGTTCAGGATCTGTACCCTGAATCCCTTGTGGTCCAGGGAAGGCTTAATTCAAATCATTGGCTTTATAAGTTCCTATTCTCAATTGACCGGTGGATTGCGAATCAGGCAACCCATCTCATCCTCCTTTCAGAAAGTTTTGCAAGAGATTATCCACGTACTCGCCAAATCAACCTCACTAAAGTGAATATTATAAGTAATTGGATCGATCAAGATACCATTATCCTGATGGATAAAGATAATTATAGAAAAGAAGTGGGGATCTCGTCAGATGCCTTTGTTATTGTTTATGGCGGCAATATTGGCAAAGCTGCAGGTGTGATCAATATAATACAAGCTATGGGTAAACTTAATATTGAAAAAGAAATCGCTTTGGTGGTAGCTGGATCCGGCAGTGAGTTGTTGGAGTGTCAAAAAATTGCTTCTAATATTGGCAATTCAAACATCTTGTTCCATACTCCATGGAAACAAGATGAGGTCTCAAAAGTCCTGGCTGCTGCAGACGTACTGATTCTGTCTACCCAGGGAGAACAATCATTGGCTTCTGTCCCCTCCAAGCTTCTCTCATATATGCTTGCTTCCAAGCCAGTGCTAGCGATGGTGCTTCCCGAGAGTGATACAGCAAAAGTAATTATTGGATGCGGCTGTGGTTGGGTTATTCCTCCAGATAATGTAAACCTTCTTGCTGAGAAAATTATAGAGTTGACTAGAATTCCATCAAGAGTACTTGAGGATATGGGGCTTTCTGGGCACAGATATGCGAAGAATAACTTCACGGCAGGTACATCGTTATCTAGAGTAATTGAAATTATCGAAAATGGAAATCGAGAAAAAAAAAGATGATAATCCGTTCCATGGGTAAAATGGATTGTGCTAGAGTTGTGGACATTCATTTGCGTTCCTTTCAAGGTTTTTTTCTCACCTTTTTAGGTCCATCTTTTATTTCTCTTCTTTATTGTGCGACTATTAAAGATATAGGTGGGGTTGCTCTCGTAGCTGAACAACGAAATAAGGTCTGTGGTTTTGTAACCGGAACAACGCAACCATTTAGTTTTTATAAACGACTAGTGAAGGAACATTTATTTGGTTTCTTTTGGGCATCATTGCAGGGGTTTCTCCGCAATCCTGCCATTCTTCCACGTCTGTTACGGTCCTTTACTATGCCTGGGCAGCCTCTACCTACAGAAAAATGTGCAACATTGATGTCTTTAGCAGTCGATCCAGATTGTCAAGGTATCGGTATTGGAAAGTTGTTAGTTTTAGCCTTTTTAGATGAGGCAAAGAAAAGTGGTTGTTTCTCAGTAAATTTAACTACTGATGCAGTTAATAATGATGGGATAAACAAATTTTATGAAAGATTAGGTTTTTCTCTTTATCGGTCATTCTTAACACCAGAAAAACGATTAATGAATGAGTATATTTTAAAATTTGATTAAAAAATAAAAACAGTTAAATGTCAAAAACTCTTCATTTTCTATTTATTCCATTAATATTAATATTCTTTCTTTCTCTATTAATGATTCAAAACTCCGTAAATTTAAATATTTATGCACTCGATGTAATAAAAGGTAAGATTAAAAGCTCTGATAATAATTATGAATTCCTAAATTATAAAGATTTAAATATCCATCACGAGTGGTTGGAAATGATGGTTTTAATGCAACGATCTGATAATCAATCTTATAAAAATGATTTTTTAAACGCAATCAAATACTCAAATTTGCATGCAAGTATGACAAGAGCTTTTTATCCTAAGGATTTAGAATTAGCAACTGAAGCTTATCAGATTTATCCAAATAATAAAAGTTATCTATATTGGCTTCTAGATAGTTCTGAGTCTGATATTGAATTGTCTAAAATAATCCTTCATGAAATACTTGCTATCTCACCAAATGATGTTGTCGCATGGAGAAGGTTAGGCAAAATTCTTTGGAACAATGGAGAATTAGAAGATGGTTTGAATGCTTATCTGAATGCGTGTGAAATAAATGATATAGATAGTAATGGTTGCTTTTATGTTGCTATTTCGTATCATTCGTTAGGTGATCTAGAAAAAGCATTATTTTACTTTCGCAAATCATTCTTTCCTCCATCCTGGGTATTAGCTGATAAAATTGAAGCAGAATTATCCTCCCAGAACCCATAAATGAAAAATATCATCAAAAACTGGCTGCCTGTACTTCTCTGGGCAGCTATCATTTTCTTCTTCTCCGCCAACCCCGATCCCTACCGCTTTCTACCGGCATCGTGGCGCAGCGCCGTCCCCCTCCCAACTCTCACCAACTCCTCCGCCGCAGAACTCCTCGGCCAGCTCATGCATCTTCTCGAGTATGGTGTACTGGCATTCCTGGTTTACAGAGCACTTCACCGAAAAAACCCTCTTCCAAAAATCGTCCTTGTAGTGCTCATTTTATCAATGTCGTATGCCCTCAGCGACGAAATCCACCAGCTCTTCGTCCCCGGCCGCACCTTCCAGGTGATTGATCTGTTCATAGACCTGCTGGGTTCGCTCCTCGGGGTGTACTTATATCAGAGATTAAAGATTGAACCGCAAAGAAGAAAAGAAAGGCGCAAAGGTTTTTAAGTTAAAAGAAAGAAAAGATTTGATGTTTTTCATTTATTAAACATTATTAATTATAAAAATGATTGTCTTAATCTTTTAACCTTAATTTTTTCTTCGCCATTTCTTCGTGTCTTTGCGCCTTCGCGGTTCGGTTTTTATTCATTTTATGCATTTCATCACCATTAATCACGATTTTAATCTTAATCCATATAAATATAGAATATTTGTGCTATAATAACACGAGTTCATTACCAACTGCATATAAGTACCAAAAACCTGGACCAAAAACCGAATTGTTTC
>JAGUYK010000034.1 GCA_020061355.1 Ignavibacteriales bacterium
AAGCGCAACATCATAAACATTAAAGTTGAATTGGGCGGAGAGCTGACCATTATTAACATACGAACTTATCAATTGATAACTGCCAAATGTTTCGCCTATCTGATAAACTTTTTTATTGAGTGGAATTTCAACTTCGGATTTAATTCTTTTTGTTAGTGCGCGCCAGAATTCATTCGGTATATGCTTTACTGCATCCTGACGGAAACCATCCGCACCGGTTTCTTTCATCCACCAGATCGCATTCTTTGTCATAAAATCAATTGCGTCCTTAGATCCAACATAATTAAATTTAGGGAGGTAAGGTTCGAACCAAGTAGTTAAGCGGTGTTCATCCCAAAGCCGGAGGTTCAACCTTCCATCGGGTAATTTAAGCTCACCGAACCATTCGGGCTTTTCTTTAAAGAGAGGATGACCCTGGTGAATATGATTAGCTACAATATCAAGAAGAATTTTAATACCGCGTTTATGAGCTGCAGACACTAATTCCTTTAACTGTTCAAGCGACCCGAATTTTTCTTCTGTATTTGTTGAGCTGATAGGCCAGTAACCATGATATCCCGAAAACCATCTGTGCGGCGCAGGGGCTTCTTTGAAAGCGTTATTAGGATTATCATAAACGGGCGAGAGCCAGATTGTATTGATACCGAGCGAATCGAAATATCCTTCGTTAATTTTATTAATGACGCCCTGAAAATCTCCGCCCATATAGTTTGCTTTGGAAAAGAGAGAATCGTGAAGAATTGCATTGTTAATAGATTTATCGCCGTCGTTAAATCGGTCAATCATAAGAGAGTAAATAATTGCATCATTCCATAAAAACTTTTTGGCTAAAGCCGCTGGTTTTCCATTAACTAAAAATATTGACTGAAGATTCGATGAATTATTGTTCGCATTAACGGCTATACGAATAACCTGTTTATTCACCAGATCGTTATCGTTAATAAACAATTTGATATTTCTTCCTACTGTTTCAATTTGATCTATGCTTATTTTTTGATTATCAATAAGAGCAATTACATTATCATTTGTAATTGGCGGAGTGTAAAAATTATTTTCGTAATAAAATTCAAATTGCAGTTTACTCTTTTTCTCTTCGTAATTAAGAAAATGCAAAAAGTTTTTGCTGCTGCTATCTTCCTTAACTTCAAAGACAGAATTAAAATCGCCCATGCCATTAGGAACTTTTATGTTGTTTAATGGATCAATCAGTTCTGTTCCGTCGCCAAAAAATTTGTATTGATATCTTCCCGGTTCAAGCGGTATTTCAATTTCGAAAACTCCGTCGTTATTTTTATCTGTCATAGGTAAATTAGTTCTATCCCAACCGTTAAAGCTGCCGAAGAGGTTAAGCACTTTATAATTTTTATCCGGCTTAAAAGTGAAATTAAACTTACGTAGAATTTGGGAGCGGACGGGGATTGAATAAGCTGCGCCATCAATTATAAAATCGACTAAAGTAATTCCGGCAAATTTTTCATCCGGTTGAAAGTAAATCATTCCAGAATTTTTATTGTAATTAACCGAAATATTTTTGTTGTTCATAAAATGCACATCGTAATCTTCAGAATAAAAGAGATCCGAGATAAGAACAGAATCGATCTTTCCTGCAGTTAAGTTTATTGGGCTTATTATATCTGTAATTAGATTTTTATTTGAGGTGCAAGAAGAAAGAAAAGATAAAATTACCAAGGTGAAAACAAGGAACGTTTTTTTCATTGTGTACTATTCCTATAAAAAATTGTAGGTTAAAATACAGAAATAAAATTCGAAGCGGAAAACCGAGGTTAGTTAGCCGGACTACTGGCAGAAATAAACTTTTCGAGTTCATCAAGACAGGAAATATATTTTACATTCGGATACTTGCTTAATATTTCCGATTGTCCGCCAGATAATGCCTGTCCGCCCACAATTATTTGCTGATCCGGCGTACTGAGATGAATTTGATCTATTAATTTTAGAAGTCGGCAAATATTTATATAAAAATTATTTGAAATACCGACTACATCCGGTTTCTTTTCTTTAATCAGTTCAATTAGAGATGCTTGAGGAGTATTTGATCCAAGGTATAAAGTATTCCAGCCGCTAACTTCAAAAAAACCGGCTACCATTCGAGCGCCAAGCTCGTGATACTCTTTATCGATGCATGTAATAACAGCAAGTTTACTTGAATAACGCCCGTTTAAAAAATATCTGCTTGTAGATTCGATAAGGGACTCGGTAATTTTTGTTGCTATATGTTCAGATGCTATGCTGCATCTTTCTTTTTCCCACATCTGACCAATTCTATACATCGAGCGCTGGAAAAGCTGAACATAAATCTCTTTTAGCGGTATACTGCTTTCAACTAAATTTATAACAATTTGAGCACACTGTTTTTTATCGCCTTTTAGCAAGGAGTCTAAATAATGCAAATAAACTGCTTCTGATATCATGATTTATTGAATAAAATGACTAATCTTCTAAACGCAAACAGGATAAAAATAATTCCCAAAGAAATTATTTTTTATTGTTTACAAAAAGAACCATTCTATAGGAAGTATAAGTAAAGAACGGGGCGGCAATTATATCTACTGTATAATGAACATGTTGAATTAAAATCGCAGCGGCAATAAGAAAAGTATTTACCAGAAAAATTTTTTTAAGAATCATATTCCTGCTGGTTAAATAAAATATAAACATTGTAGCGACGTGACCAGAAAAGAAAAGATCGCGGTGTAATGTTTCTCCGCCGCCAAAAAATTCAACAAAAGGATCTGTTAAAGAAATGGTTGTGGGAGGCGCATCTAATGGTAAAAAGAAAATTGTGCAGAACCTGAAAAAGAAAATAAGACTGTATGATTGAAGTGCTATGAGAAGATCTTCCGGATAAAATGACAAGGAAACCAAAGCAACCAATATGGAAATGTAAATCAATCCGAATGTAAACCACGTTACATCAACTGGGCTGAACAGGATTAATAACGGGTCGTTGAATGCGAAGCCGGTAAGTTCCTCGTTGTAATCTAGAAAGCGGGCAAGCGAAAGTAATACTACAACCAGCACAATTACTGTTACTAAAAACCGGTATCTAAAAGAACGATTGAGTAATTTTTCCCGCCAAATAGATCTTATTTCAATTAGATTTATCAATAATATTAAGAGGAATTAATTATTGGGATGCAAAATACACATGCATTACAAAAAAGTAAAACAAACCGGAAGTCAATATTATTTACGATTTCAGTTCAAATAGAATCCTTGATGCAATTGTTGATAATCAATAATTTTGGTTAGAAAATTA
>JAGUYK010000010.1 GCA_020061355.1 Ignavibacteriales bacterium
GTTGTGCTCTTCCGATCTTCATTCAAACCTGAAGAGGGTTTCGAAACTCAATTTAATATCCGGAGCGAAACAAGAATTTTCCTTCATAAATGGAAAGTAACTAAAGTTATTCCCCCAAAAAAAATAAAATATGAGTGGACGTTTGAAGGATATACAGGCAGATCCACTACTTTGTTTGAATTGTTCGGTCAGGATAATTCAACAAAGCTGATACTCACCGTAGAGGTGCTTGAAGACTTTCCGGATGATATTCCCGAATTCAAAAGAGAGAGCTGCATAGGCGGATGGAATTATTTTATTAATAACAGACTTAAAGAATATTTAAGCAATAATCAGAAAGGAAAGCGAAATGAATAGATTAATCACATTTCTTTTGGCAGTTCTATTACTCTCCGGATGCAGTTCAAACGAGGATCAGAAATCAAAACCTGACTCAGAAACACACAAGCAGACAGTTGAAGATGATACTATTCCAAAGGTTACAGGTATCGGCGGGATCTTTTTCAAATCAAAAAATACCGCTGCATTAAAAGAGTGGTACGGTAAGAACCTCAGACTCTCAACAGATAATTACGGTTCGGTTTTTGAATTTAGAAATGCCAAGAATCCGGAACAGGAAAATTACCTTAGATGGTCTCTCTTCGAAGAAAAGACCGATTACTTCGACCCGTCAAAAAAAGAATTTATGATTAATTACAGGGTACAGAATTTAGAAGGACTTGTAAAAATACTTAAAGCCAACAGCGTTACAGTACTTGACAGTATTGCAAATTATGAATATGGAAAGTTTGTTCATATCATGGATCTTGAAGGAAATAAAATTGAACTGTGGGAACCGGTCGATAGCGTTCTGACAAAATTGGGCGGAGTTACAACCAAATAATTATAGCGATATTTTAATTTTTAACCCAATAAAAATAATGAACCCAGACTAGATACGGAATAAAGTAAGTTGAGAACTAAAAGCTGCATTTACATTCCACCTGGTACTAGTTTGATAATTAACAATCGAATAATTTTTACTACAAAGCAGATATTATTTCTTTTTCTACTCTTCATTAACGGTTCAATTCTTTTTTCCCAAACGAAAGTTTACGGCATTGAATATTCCGGTACAACAAAAATAATTGATGGTGATATTTCAGATTGGGATACAACCGGAATAACAACCTTCAAACTTCATAAGCACAACGCACCAAAGGATATTATTGCAAAAGTAAAATTTGCCTGGGACGAAATTCATTTCTTCGCTCTTTTCATAATTAATGATAAAACCTTTGTCAAACATGAAAGGGGCAACAACAATCCGCGTTTATACTTTAATGATGGAATTGAACTTTATATTGATTCAAAAAACAACAGCTCATCCAGAATGGATGTAGACGATTACCAGTTTTTAGTTGATTTAGAAGGAGAACAGACAATTTTCAAAGGTGATAAACAAAGAATAACTGGTATGGATTCTGTTCCCAAAGAGTTTGGTACAGCAAATATTTTGCTCAATTGCAAATCAATGATGATCGGTACAGTAAACAAGTTTTCTGATAATGACTCTATGTTTATTGCCGAATTATCTGTTGCATGGGAAAGCATTGGTATAATTCCTAATGTTGGATATAAATTTAAGGTGGATGCGTGTGTAAACGATTTAGATTCTCTTGTAAATTTGAGTGAGATACCTGAAAACAAACCTGTTCCAAAATTCTTTTTTTCGAGCTGGCAAGGCTCAAATGATTTCGGACATCCTGCAATCTGGCAGGAAGTTATTTTAACCGGATCACCGGATTTTGTTACAATTCTCTCCAGGAAATATTCAAAGACATGGCTTTTTATGTTTTTTGTTTCGATAGTAGTTTCTATGGGAATTGTAAGTCATTTACTGATAAGAATAAAAAAACAAAAGCAAATCCCGACAAAAGAAGAATTGCGACATTCTTTACTAACTGAAATTCTGCAGGATAAACCTGTAACAAAGCAAAGATCTCCTCATGATAATCTTTTTAATGAGCTTAAGCTATTTGTTCTCGATAACCTGCAATACAATACCCGTCCTGAACAATTAGCCGATAAGGCAAATATGAGTCTTCGTCAGATTCAAAGAATATTTAAGGATGAATTGAACACGACCCCGGGCGGTTTTATAGCACTTATTAAATTAGAAAAAGCAGCTGAACTGCTTATTAAAACCGATAAGAATATTACCCAGGTAGCATATGAAGTCGGATTCAGCGACTCATCCTATTTTGCTCAGGTTTTTAAGAAATACTTTAATATTTCTCCAAAAGAGTTTATTAAAGCCAATAGATTAAAATCCGCTCCAAAGTTGATAAAAGACGTTTTCTCAACATAATTTGTCACTTTTCTTATAGAACATCCCTGCCTTCAAAAGTTAAATTTGCATAAAAATTTTAAAAAGTGTTCGCAAAAATAAAGTTTTCATCCGAGACAACGATACTTCTAATAGGCGGATTTTTTTCAATCCTACTTGCAACCATTTTTCTATTCTTTATCAATACCAGGCCACTTTTACTAATAACAATTCCATTGCCGCAGGCTGCAGCATACATATTAATGAAAAAAGGATTAGAGGGAAAAATTTCTTACTTGAAGGCTGCTTTTATACTTATTCTTCTTTTCTTTGTGATTATTACAATATCAACAACAATATAAATGGAGTATCAAAATGAAAAGCCTGTTATTTATCATTACCATATTAATTTCGATTAGAGTATCAGCACAATGGATTCAAACGCCGGGACCTAATGAAGCTGCTATTGAATCATTTATAGCAAACGGTACTACTATATTTGCGGGTACTAATGGTAATGGCGGAATTTATAAATCTACCGACAGCGGTTTGAACTGGGTACTATCTAATACCGGGTTGGAGAAAAAATATTCAGTTTTTAGTTTTTGCATGCTTGGATCAAATATTATAGCTGGAACAAGTAATGAAATCTATCTCTCCTCTAACAATGGAGCTCTGTGGCAGAATATTACACCTGCAAATAATTCTGCAGATGTAAAAGCACTTGCATATGACGGCACATATCTTTATGCAGCCTTGAATGGAGTTGGAGTTGCACGTTCAAGCAATCAAGGTGCTATATGGTCAATCAATACCGGTATAACAGACAAAACAATATTTGCAATGCTTGCTGCCAATAATAAAATTTTTATTGCAACAAATACCTCCGGAATACTTGCATCATCAGATAGAGGAGTAAACTGGCAAGAGGCAAATATCGGTATCACAAATAAAAATTCATTTAGAAGTTTTACGACGATAGGAACGGATATTTATACATGTTCATATGGAAGCGGAATTTATAAATCTGTTGATAATGGTGTAACCTGGGTTGCAGTTAATAACGGGCTATCAAGCAATAATGCAAGAAAAATATATGCGCACGGGTCGAACCTGTATGTTAGTGTAGATGGTGGTATCTTTAAATCAACTGATAATGCCGGGAACTGGGTTTATACGAATAATGGCATAAATGCACTTTACTCAAATAATTTCATAAGCAGCGGTAGTAACTTATTTGTTGCGGTTTCAGGCAGGGGCATTTATAAAACCACAAATAATGGAGATCTCTGGACGTCTGCTAATAATGGAATTACAAATTCTACAATCAAAACATTTGTTAAATCAGGTTCATTTTTGATTGCTGGCGCCTATTATTCTGGCGGAGTTCATTTTACAAATAACGGCGGGTCAAACTGGAACGCCAGTTATCCTACAATGAATTATATTGTTCAATTAATTAATAATGAGAACGCAATTTATGCAGCTACATGGGGTGGAGGAATATTCAAGACCACCGATAATGGTCAAACCTGGGCTCAATTGAATTCCGGTCTCCCTAATTTAAATGTGTTTTCTGTTGCAATTAACGGATCAAGGATTTTTGCAGGTACCAATACTAGCGGTGTTTTTATTTCAGAAAATAATGGCTTATCCTGGCAGGAGATAAACACAGGGTTGACAAATAAGAATATTAATATGCTAACACTGGCTGGAAATAATCTTTGCGCAGCAACTACCGGTGGTGTATTTATTTCCACCAATAATGGAATAAGCTGGGCTCCGGCAGGATTGACCGGGAAAAATGTAATTACTTTAAAAGAAAACAATAATAAACTATACGCCGGAACTTGGGGTGATGGTGTTTATGTATCCGCGGACAATGGTACTGCCTGGACACAATTAAAGAATGGTATGACCAATTTATTTATTTATGCAATTACTTTCGATAATAATAACAATATCTATGCTTCTTCAGGTGCTAATGTATATTCCAGTATGGATGGTGGGGTTAATTGGAATCTTAAAAATGAAGGATTACCCTTTGATGCTTACTCATTAGAGGTAATGGATAATTATTTATATGCAGGAACTTCAACTTTTGGAGTCTGGAAAAGACCATTAAGTGAATTACTAACTTCAGTAGAGGATGAAGACCCCTTACCTTCTGAGTTTTTCTTAGAACAGAATTATCCGAATCCATTCAATCCGCAGACAAAAATCAGCTTTAAGATTCCTGATAAATCATTTATTAATTTGTCAATATATGATATACAAGGAAACATGATCCGGACATTAATTAAAGGGGAATATTTTCCCGGAAGTTATTCAGTTGATTTCGATGGATCCGGATTAAGCAGCGGAGTCTATTTCTATCAATTAAAATCTTTATCCGGTACTTTAACAAAGAAGATGTTATTAATTAAATAAATGTTTTTTAACCTTATTTTGTTAATCAATATTAATTGACTCATCGGGCAACAGTTGCCACTTTAAAGCGTCTTATGTTGCAGACAATTTTAATGGGTATGCAAAATGAAAAAGATTTTTTTCCTGCTACTTGCCACAAATATTCTATCTGCCCAGCAGATAGGCGATGCTGATTTCAATCCTCAATTAAAAAATCCATACTACAAGACCGGTGAAGGACCGGTAATTTTCATCGATGAGGCACATAATAATTTCCATACACTTTCAGGAAGGTACAGACCCTTTGCCGAAATACTTGAAAAGGATGGTTACAAGGTAAGGCCCAACTCAGAAAAATTTTCTTTTGAAAGTCTTTCAAAAGCTAAGATACTTGTAATTTCGAATGCTTTGAATGAGAGAAATAGAGAGGAGTGGACACTACCAACCCCTTCGGCATTCACAATTGAAGAGATAGATGCAGTGGCAGAATGGATTAAAAATGGCGGCAGCTTGTTTTTCATAGCAGATCATATGCCTTTTCCCGGTGCTGCCGGACCACTCGCGTTAAAATTCGGCTTTAAAATGAATAACGGATTTGCAATTGATACACTGAAGCAAGCCCAGCCTGCACTATTCACAAAGGGCGACCATACTTTGAAAAATAATATTATAACTTCCGGCCGCAATAATCTTGAATCGGTCGATTCAATCTACTCATTTACAGGACAGGCATTCGAAATACCTGAGGATGCAGAACCTGTTCTAATATTCAATCAGAATTTTATTACATTAATGCCCGACACTGCATTGGTATTTAAGGATTCAACGCCCGTCATGTCAGTTGCCGGCTGGAGTCAGGGAGCAGTAAAGAATTTTGGCAAAGGAAGAATTGTTGTTTGGGGTGAAGCTGCAATGTTCAGTGCTCAGACAGCCAATGGAAAAAAGTTCGGAATGAATTCGCTGTTTGCAAAATATAATCTCCAGCTGCTGCTTAATATAATTCACTGGCTCGATAAAAAAATCTGAACTAACTTTTCCTTAGATTCAAAGCTATGCATATAGAGTAGTTTAGTCAGGAAAAAATCTTTATGAAAAGAATAAGAAAAGATCACGAACCTCCTCCGGCAATTTCCAGAAAGGGAATGCGGTTTCATCATATCGGAATTCCGACTGATGAACCAAAGCCCGGTGAGAAATATCTGGAAGAGTATAAGTTTTATGTGTCAGGTTTTGATACAAGTGAATTCGGAATTGAATGGATGCGGTTTGAAAAAGATAGCCCAATCTCCCCCATCATTCAAAAGATTCCTCATATAGCATTTGAAGTGGAAGATCTCGAATCAGCTATAATAGGCAGAAAATTAATTGGGGCGATATCCTCTCCTTCCAAAGGAGTTAGAACTGCAATGATACTTGAGAATGGTGCGCCTGTAGAATTCCTGGAGTTTGAGAAAAGTAAGTAATTGTATCTTGTCCGGTTGTACAATTCTCTTCAAAGGATTTCCTGCTTCAGATAATTTACTCTCGACAACAGTTGAAAAATATGTTATTATATATCCGTCCGGTTTTGTTCGTTTATTTGATTTAATGAATTTAGCTGGAGTGTGTATGAAACTATTACAACAGGTTTTAGCTAGCTTTACTCTTTTAATCTTTGCTTCCCTTCTTGTCAATCCAGTATTAAACGTACAGCAGTTATCAATCATGCAGATTATATTCAGCGATTCAACACACAACGGTTATCCCTACTGTTCGCCTGATGGAAATAGAATTGCCTTCTCAAGCTGACGGGATGACGTTGGGCAATATGGATTATGGAACTGGAACTGAAATTTATAAAAGAGAAATTAACTGAAAAATAAAAATAATTTGATATCACTTGTTCTCATCAATATTTATAATAACTAAAGGAGCAAACAATGAACGGCTATCAGGTAAAAAGCAACTCTCCTTTTCAGGTCAGAATTCATAGAATATTATTTCTCTTATTTCTATTCAGCGGGATTTTTTTACTCGTAATAGCATGCAGTAAAACCGGTGAGATGAAATCGATAGCCGGTAAACCGAATACCCTGGCAATCTTTAAAGAACAGGAAGGTTTTTATTGGGTAGTTCCTGGCATTGGAATTGAAAAAATTGAAAATGACCATGTCTGGTTGAAAGAGGATGTACTTGTTACGTACGGAAAAGGAGAAGGAAATATTGAACAAATTGTCAGGACTCTGGTAGAGCACCGGCAGACACAGGGAGGAGGTTATCAAGCAACAGGCAGTACAATAACGGAGACAAGCGGAAAAGATACAATAGTAACAAAACTATACGACTGCTTTACAGGTATTACAACAAAAAAACTTGATCTTACAGTTGTTGAAGTAATAGAAATAAAAACTGGAGAATACCGCAGATCGGATAAATAAAATATTCTCACACTTTTTTCTTGTGTTTTTTACTTTATTAAATTAGTTTGCAACTGTTCGCATAGAATAAATTCTTTCCTCACATGCGAATTTGACTTATTATTCCAGCGAATATAATTACTATTTGTGATTGATATATGGTTGAATTCGATTTAATATTCTTCTTCCTTTCTTATAAGCACTAATTCAAAAAATAGACTAAATACTTGCCCGCCGTAGTCTGGCGAGATATCATTCTTAAGATCAGTTATCCCTTAACGGGTTAATTCAAAGTCACTCTTTCTTAAGTATTATGAATGATAAATTAACAATATTATTTGAACAGTATAAACGGATTGGTGATTACTCAATTAATACTGCTAACTCAATAAAGAATAATATTCTTACCTATGGTTTTGGAATAATCGGTGCAGTTTTAGCGGGTAATATTATATTATTAAATTCCGGCAAATATCTTTCAGTTGTTTTGGGAATCTTTCTATTTATCCTTCCGATTGTAACTCTAACCATCTTATTTATCTGGATCGGTGAAGTCCATAGAATGGTAAGAGCCGGACTATATTTACTAAAATTGGAGAAGCAGATTAATGAAATATTGAAAGAAAACATTCTGAACTGGGAGTCATTCATACGTGAAAAAGAGAAAACAATAAAATATCCCGATTTCCTTTCCATTTCTATTTTAATCGGAATAAGTTTCTTCTCAATCATTGCTGCAATAGCTTTATCTCACGAGGAAGGTATTTATCTGCCTGATGCTATTATTATAGTTTCCGATATAACTATTCACCTCATAGTTGTATACCTGATCGTAAGAATTATACATAGGTTTAGAAAGCTTACATTTGATCAGTTACTCAAACCCTCATCTTTAACAAATTAATTGTCGCATAAAATATATTTACCGAGAAATAAAATATGAATCCGTTAAAAGTACTTTACATCAGTGGTTCTCTTGGTTTAGGACATGTAACCAGAGACATAGCTATTGCAAATGAACTACGACGCCGAATACCAGATATTAAAATTGACTGGCTGGCCGTTCATCCAGCAAGTGAATTGCTTGAGAAATCAGGAGAGACAATTGTGCCGGAAGCTTCGGATTATGAAAATGAAAATTTCTATGCAGAAAAAAGTGCTAAAGGCACTTACCTCAATCTGTTAAGCTATTTATTAAAATCTAAGTCAGCCTGGGAAAAAAATACAAAGGTCTTTGCTAAAATTGTTACTTCCCGTCAATATGATCTTGTTATTGGAGATGAAACCTATGAAATAAGTCTTGCATTAAGAGAACACCCCGAGCTCAAGAAATTTCCGTTTGTAATGATTTTCGATTTTGTAGGACTCAATTCAATGACGAACAATCCGCTCGAAAAGTTAGGTGTATATATCTATAATAATAAATGGGCATATTCTTACATCAAGAATCAAAAACCTTCATATGATTTAGGATTATTTGTGGGAGAACCTGAAGATATACCGGATAATTCATTTGGCTTTAAGCTTCCAAACCGGCGTGTATTTGCAAATGCTATGTATAAATTTGTCGGCTACATTTTCCCATTTGATCCGGCTGACTTTACTGACCAAACTGCCATCAGAAAAAAACTGGAATACGGTTCCGAACCACTAATCATTGCTTCAATAGGTGGAACATCGATTGGGAAAGAGCTTTTAGAGGTTTGCGGTGCGGCATTCCCGATACTTAAAAAAACAATTCCTTTGCTTCGCATGATACTTGTTACAGGTCCGCGTATTGAAACAAATTCAGTTAAAGTCCCAACCGGAGTTGAGATCAAACAATTTATTCCAAAGCTATATGAACACTTTGCTGCATGCAATCTTGCTATTGTCCAGGGTGGTGCAACTTCCACACTGGAATTGACTGCTTTACAGAAACCTTTTATTTATTTTCCTCTTGAGGGACACAGTGAACAGGCTGATGTTGCTAGGAATCTTTCAAGAAGAGGTGCAGGGATACAAATGAAATTTTCGGAAACAACTCCAGCATTGCTCGCTGAAAAAATATCAGGTGCACTTGGTTCTCATGTTTCCTATCCTAAAATTCCTTCTGATGGTGCAAAAAAGGCTTCTCAAATGATTATGGAATTGCTCCGGGAAAATAGATAAATAAATTAATATGGTTAGCAGTTTTATGATAAAAATATTTCAACCAGTGTTGATAAGGAAAAATTATGAAAATACGTATCTTTTTTTTGGTTTTGCTCATATTCACATTCGATCTGGTCTCTCCAAGTTATTGTATCGCACAGGATTCTAGTAAAATGTTAATTTATCGTGAAGCGATCGAAACTATTGTACAAGAAATTGACTCAGCTTATAACGCACAAGATTATAGTCGGTTTAGTTCTGTTTTCACAGATGATGGTAATTTCCAGTTCCCGATTGAAGGAATCGCAATGAATGGACGCAATGAAATTAGGCAATATTTTGCCAGGCAATTTGCAACCCTTCTACCCTTGCGTCATGTGACAACTACCGGCGACATAAACGTTATCGGTCCCGGAATTTTAGCAGTCGACATTCAGGTCTACATTAAGAATAAAGATCCGAAGACGGGCACAATTCAGACTCTCTTCCACTATTATGGATTGAGTATTGGGATTCTTACAGATTTGGGATGGCATATCCGCCTGGTTCGATTGTATCCGGTTTCAAAATAAAAATTTAATCGTGGACAATTATTTTGTGGTCTAATAGTTTATCCGCATAATTAGTGATTACACAACGCACCTGTTGCATCAGTTGTACTTGAAGCTTTCATATGTCTATTTACTCTGGCTAAGCTGATTACATGTTATGCAGCTCTACACTTTATATTAGTCATAGTCCATAATACTTAAGTATTGAAGGTGATGAAATGAGAAACCAGATGGGAGAAGTAATTTTACTTAACCGGTTTACATTAACTATAATTATACTGTGTTCAACAATTAATTTTTCACAAACTAATTCAAATACTCTTTTATTCAGAACCGAAACTAAAATACTTCACTCCAATATCATTGAAAGAGATTTTGAAATTTATATATCCTTTCCGGTCGACTACTTTCAGAACGACACAATATTTTATCCCGTATTATATTGTACTGATGGTAATCGTAATTTTAATATGTTAAGTGATATTGTGAACATCTTAAGTTTCCCTGGTAACGAAATTCCTAAAATTTTAGTTGTAGGAATCGGATATAAAATGAATGGATTGGAAGAGTGGGGAGCTTTTCGACATTACGATCTAACACCTACTAAAATCCCGGAAGCAGATAAAAGATGGAAGGAGACTTTAATAAGAATGTCGGGACGTAATGATCTTGTAGTTGAATCCGGCGGCGCATTCAATTTTTTAGAATTTATTTCGAGCGAACTAATTCCTTTTATAGAATCTAATTATCGTGTAAATAAAAATGACAGGGCATTATTTGGTTATTCACTTGGCGGGTTATTTACTCTCTACACATTATTTAATAAAACAGATTTATTCCAGCGATACTACGCTGGCAGTCCATCAATAAGCTGGGATAACGATGTTATTCTTCAACACGAAATTGCATTTTCAAAAGCAGAAAAGGATTTGCCTATAAATTTATTTATTAGTTTCGGCAGCTTAGAAAGCAAATCCAGCATTGAGAAAATGAACCAAATGGTAAGCCGCCTTTATTCTTATCATTTCCCGAATCTTAGTATAGAAACACACGTTTTTGAAGGAGAAACTCACGCTTCCTGTTATCCCTCAGGAATCTGCAGGGCGTTAAAGGTAGTATACAAATGAAAAAGTTATATAACTTGAAAATTCAGTTCAGCAACTTAAAAACTCAATTTCTAGAAAAAATAGATTTATAAAAGAGGTGAACCAAATGAACCTTTCATCTAAAATTAAAAACATCAGTATGGATTGGACTGATGTAGCATTATTAAAAGTAGCCGTCTTCGCTGCAACCCTTTTAGTAGCCAAACTATGGAATCCCATATTAAGTCTTGAATGGTACTGGTATTTTATTTTATGGATAGTTGCCGCAATAAAACCTTTGTATGCTTTCTTTGGAAACAAATAACCAGTGAAGAGTAATCAGTCAATTGTATACAGTATACAGTCTGCAGTTTGCAAGTGTGGAAATATCCGGTATCTGAAGCCAGGTATCGGGAATCCAGTATCAAGCATCTAGTATCCAGCATCCGACATCAGGAACACTTTCCAATTCCATTTAATTCTATAATCTCATATCTTTGCACAAAACAAAATTGAGATTGCATGTACAACGTTAAAGAGCTAATCCAAAAGGCCATCGAAGCAAAATCCAAAGCCCTTCCAATCTATTCAAACTTTCATGTAGGCGCAGCACTTTTATCAGATGACGGAAAGATCTATCAGGGTGCGAATATTGAAAACTCATCTTACAGTTTAACAATTTGTGCAGAAAGGACTGCTGCATTCGCGGCAATTCTTGACGGTAAGAGAAAATTCAAGGCAATTGCACTTGTCGGAGATACCGATGATTATCTTCCACCATGCGGTGCATGCCGCCAGGTTCTTTCAGATCTTTGCGGTAAAGAGATTGATGTAATTCTTGTAAACGGTAAAGACGAAACTAAAACAGTAAAATTAGGTGAGTTGCTTCCCTATTCATTCGGTGAGGAGTTTTTAAAAAAATGATGGAATTTCAACCCCATGCAATGCCTAATAATACCGGCTGGATTGAAGTTATTGCAGGCTGTATGTTCAGCGGTAAAACTGAAGAGTTAATCCGCCGTTTGCGCAGAGCTAAAATTGCCAAACAGAATGTGAAAATTTTCAAACCGAAAATTGATATCCGTTATTCGGTAGGAGACATTGTTTCTCACAGCGAACAATCGATGCCTTCGATACTTGTGGAAAACGCTAAAGAGATTTTAGATTATGTTGAAAATGCCCAGGTAATTGGTATTGATGAAGCTCAATTCTTTAATTCGGAATTGATTGAGATATGCAATAAGCTTGCAAACGACGGCAAACGTGTAATTGTAGCCGGACTCGATATGGATTACCGCGGAATTCCGTTTGAACCGATGCCACAACTACTGGCTGTTGCTGAATATATTACAAAAACACTTGCTATCTGTGTAAATTGCGGTAACCCGGCTGATAAAACTCAACGTAAGATTGTTTCTTCGGAACGGGTCCTGGTAGGCGCTGCCGATAGTTATGAAGCACGATGCAGAAAATGCCATTATATACCCGAGTAGTTGAATACTGTCATGCTGAACTTGTTTCAGCATCTGTGTAATAAGAAAGATTTGAATGAGAGATTCCGAACCAAATTCGGAATGACGGTTATAAGCATATTTAAATCAGCATAAAACTTTTTAATAACTTCTGGTGACAAATGGATTTCAATTCTTTATTTCGGGGTATTATCGGGATAGTACTTTTACTCGGTATAGCGTTCCTCATTTCCAATAACAAGAAGAGAATAAATTGGAGATTAGTTCTAAGCGGACTTGCAATTCAAATTACGCTTGCAATATTTATAATCAAAGGTGATCAGTTAGGGAGTTTCTTTGCACCGCTTGGATGGATTAAAGAATTTTTCAGGTTTGTAAGTTCATTCTTCGTATTGATACTTAACTTCACAACCGAAGGAGCAAAATTTGTTTTTGGAAGTTTGGGATTGGGTCCTGGCAGTGAAGGAAGTATCGGTGTTTTCTTTGCATTCCAGGTATTACCGACAATAATTTTCTTTGCAAGTTTAATGTCGCTCCTCTACTATCTGGGTGTAATGCAGAAGATTGTACAGGGAATGGCATGGTTCATGGCAAGAGTAATGGGAACCAGCGGCGCTGAATCGCTTTCATGTACTGCAAATATATTCGTCGGACAGACTGAAGCACCTCTTATGATCAAACCATACCTGAAAGGTATGACGCAGAGCGAGCTGTTAACTATCATGGTCGGTGGAATGGCAACAATTGCCGGCGGAGTGATGGCGGCTTATATTCAAATTCTCGGAACTTCTTTTGCACAGGCAAATAATATTCCGATACAGGAAGCACAATTACTCTTTGCTACTCACCTGCTTGGTGCAAGTGTAATGGCAGCACCTGCTGCATTATTGATTTCCAAGATCATGTTTCCTGAAACCAGTGAACCGGAAACCAAAGGGATAGTAAAAGTATCTGTTGAAAAAAATGCATCGAATGTAATTGAAGCCGCTGCCGTAGGTGCAAGCGAAGGAATGACTTTAGCTATAAATGTTGCAGCAATGTTAATAGCATTTATCGCCTTGATTGCTCTAATAAATTATTTCCTTGGATGGGTCGGAGATATTTTCGGTTTCAACCAGACCCTGGTCGCACAGTTCGGTCATAAATTCAGTCTTCAATTGATATTCGGCTCGGTCCTTCAATTCCTGGCTTTCGGAATAGGAGTTCCATGGGAAAGCGCATACCACTTCGGGAGTTTGATAGGGACCAAAGTAGTATTGAACGAATTCGTTGCCTACCTCGATATGGGTAAGTTAGTTGAAATGAAATCATTGATGAACGAAAAAGCAATTTTAATGGCTACATATGCATTATGCGGATTTGCAAATTTCAGTTCGATTGCAATCCAGATTGGCGGAATTTCGCCATTAGCGCCTAATAGAAGAGCAGACCTTGCAAAGCTCGGTATTCGTGCGGTAATTGGCGGAACCTTAGCTACACTCTTAACTGCAACATTAGCGGGAATATTATTCTGATGGTCAATCTAAACGCAAAATACAGAGAGATTGTGGAGAGCATTAAAAATCAAATTCCGTTTGAACCGGAAATTTGTATTGTCCTCGGGAGCGGACTCGGTGACTTTGCAGAAAAAGTTGAAACAGTAAAATCATTTTCAACTTCTGAATTACCCGGATATCCAAAATCAACTGTTGAAGGGCACCAAGGCTTCTTACATTTCTCGAAATATGCCGGTAAAAAATTATTAATTGTCCAGGGCAGAATTCATTTTTATGAAGGATATAAATTATCTGAATGTTTAATACCGATCCATTTAGCAGCTAAATTGAATTGTAAGAACATAATCCTTACAAATGCAGCCGGAGGCATTAACACAAACTTTAAACCGGGCGACCTGATGTTAATCTTTTCTTTTAACGGACTATCGATTAAAAAAGAGTTAACCGAAGTATTAGGATTAACAACAATTGATAAGCGTAATGACTTCCTCGACTTCCCTTCTACTGAGTTGAACGAAAAAATTAAACTTGCTGCACTTAAAGAAGGAATAGCCTTGCGCGAAGGTGTCTACTGGTTCACCAAGGGACCAAGCTATGAGACCAAAGCAGAAATTAAAATGATGCAGAAGTTCGGCGGTGATGCTGTCGGTATGTCAACTTTTCACGAAGCGGTCTATGCCTCCTACCTCGGATTAAAGGTCGGCGCAATTTCTTGCATAACAAATTTTGCAGCGGGTCTTTCCTCTACTAAATTATCCCATTCGGAAGTGATGGAAACAGCAAAACATGTTAAGTTTGATTTCGAACGGCTGGTAAAAAAAATAATAGAATTGATTTAACTACTCTCCATACTCCATAGATAGAAGGCTTGCCGCTGTCACTACTGCTGTTTCAGTCCTGAGTCTATTATCGGTCAGTTTTACAAACGAGCAATGTTTGGTCATTGCAATTTCTTCATCGGCAAAACCGCCTTCCGGTCCAAACACAAAATATAATTTACTATGTCTTTCTGATAAATCGGTTGACTTAAGAAATTCATTGAATGACATTTTTGAATTTTGTTCAAACATCACTCGTTTTCCTTCATACGAAGCAATTTCAGAAATACTGTTAACATGTTTTATTTGAGGAAGCCATGCTCTAAGAGATTGCTTCATTGCAGCTAGAAGGATTTTATTCCAGCGGTCAAGTTTTGCCCCTTTTGCTACTGTCCGTATCGAATCGAAAATAATAAAATTAGTAATCCCCAGTTCAACGCATTTTTCTAATGCGAATTCAAATCGATCTTGTGTCCTCAGCCGGGGTAAGCAGAAAGTAAAATTTGAGAGCGAATTTGAGTAATGCCATGCTTTAATTGTAGAGCATTGAATATTTTTCTTATTAATAGTTTCGATTAAGGATTTGTAGATACTTCCCTTCCCGTCTGAAACGTAAATTTCATCTCCGATCTTATGTCTCATCACATCTTTTATATGATGAACTTCCTCACCGGAAATAATCAAGTCATCAGAATTGTTTGGTCCAGTTGTGTAGTATAATTCTATATTAGAAAGAAAAGTCGCTTCCAATTAGAAATTCTCCGATTCCATATTTATTAAATGCATATTCGAAACGAATTGCATCGTAAGGTAATGCTAAAATTGTTAATCCGAAACCGTAGCCGGTTCTGAAATCACTAAAATGGAATCTTTGATGGTTGTTAAATACCTGTCCGGCATCCGTAAAGAACGACAAATAGATACCAATCCGTGCAGAAGTAATTTGTCTTGGTATAAGAGGAAGTTTAATGCTGAAATCGAAATCTTTTATGATTGGATAACTCACCTCAATCGAGGTCAATATAAAATTATTTCCTTCAATATTTTCGTTACTATATCCGCGTACATATTCTTCGTAACCAAGGTATGAATAGTCGTAATATGGAATTGATTTGCCGAATGTATGGCGTAAGGCAAATCTCCATCTTGCCGATAAATTCTCTACAATGCCCCTATATTCTCTGAAATCAAAAAGGAAAATATTATAATTGATGTTAGAGATTCCCAATCCTTTATACTGCAATTGAGCTAACGCATAGATCCCGTCCTGTGAATACTGCTTTAGATCCCTGGAATCATATGTATAACCGGCAGTTAACGACAAGACCCTATCGATTGGTTTTCCCGATGCAGTCATCCTTCCGATTGAATTTTCCGGAGCAGTGATATAAGCAAAACCGATACCGCCATACAGATCGTTAAATTGATCGAATCTTTTGCCGAGCGCAAAACCAATTGAGTAGAATTTATAATCGAAATTATCCCCGTAAAGTCTTTTAGCAGAAACACTTTTGTTATTCATATTCAATAATGATAAGGCAAAACTGAGCCCAAGATTATTCTCATAATCGAATGCAGGATTCTGGTATAGAAGTGAAAAGAAAGGATCGTATCCTAAACTGATAATAGTCCTAAAGCGCTCATTCCGCCCTCTAAAATTTTTATATGAAATACTAATCCCATAGGAATAACCCGAGTTATTATTCTGCCTTCTAATGAAAGGTATCGGGTACAGGTACCATCCCTCATGCAGATCGATGGAAATAATAGTTTTATTATTTATAACAACAGGAGAAACATCTACTTTGGTGAAGAGTCTTAAACTAATTATCCTTTCCCTATTGAATATAAGCTGCGAAGATGTGACAGTATCGCCAATTTGAAAAGTTAATTCTCTTAGAATAATAAATTCTTCGGTAAAATCATTCCCTGTAATTTTAATTGAATCGACTATGAAATTTTGATCCGGGACAAATAAAGAATCGGGCTCAGCATAGGACTGAGTGGAAAGTAAAATATAAAAACCGATTGCAATGAAAAGAAAATTTTTATTAAACGATTTCATTACAACCGGCTCTTAATTAATTTTTATTAGCTGATTTACAGCGATTATAATAAACGAAAATACATTTATCCTGTATAGTTAAGATCCCGCTGTCAATTACTGGTTTTACCGCCAGATCATTTCTAATCCCTTCCTGAAGCCACAGTGCTTTTGGATTCTTTGCAAGAACTGAATCAATAAGTTCAGGAATATCTTCCGACCTTCTGAAAACGTCTATAATATCTACTTCATGAGGAATATCAGCAAGTGTCATATATACAGGTATTCCGCCGGCATTACCTTCTCCAAATACAGGATTGACACCAACAACATTATAACCCTGATCAACCAGAAAGGAAGCAATCCTTCTGCTTGTTCTATAAGCTTCGCGTGATATTCCAACTACTGCAATTGTTTGGGCATCCGAAAGTAATTTGCAAATCTCCTTTAATTCAATTTCATTCATCCATTAACTTCCCTTGTTTCATATTCACTTATAGGCAGGCAACTACAGACAAGGTTTCTGTCTCCGTATGCATTGTTGATTCGTCCAACTGACGGCCAGAATTTATTTTCTTTAACATATTGTGCAGGAAAAGCAGCCACTTCTCTTGAGTATTGATGATTCCATTCATCTGCCAATACAACATTTACAGTATGCGGAGAATTCTTTAACGGATTATCTTCTTTATCAAGTATTCCTTTTTCTACGTCGTCAATTTCTTTTCTGATAGCTTTCATAGCACTACAAAAACGGTCAAGTTCATAGAGTGTTTCACTTTCCGTTGGTTCAACCATTAAAGTTCCAGGAACCGGGAATGAAACTGTCGGAGCATGGAATCCATAATCCATTAAGCGTTTTGCAATGTCTTCTACTTCAATATTAGCAGAAAGTTTAAAACTGCGTGTATCAAAAATAAGTTCATGTGCAACACATCCATTCTTGCCTGAATATAAAGTTGAATATTCGTTAGCTAATTTTGCTTTGATATAATTTGCGTTGAGTATAGCAATTTTAGTAGCATAAGTAAGTCCGGTTCCGCCCATCATTTTATTGTAAGCATAAGGTATAACTAAAATTCCTGCACTTCCCCAGGGTGCTGCAGCAACAGCGTTGATACTTTTAGAACCACCAACCTTTATTATCGCATGACCGGGTAAAAACGGTTCGAGATGCTCTGCTACAGCAATTGGGCCCATGCCGGGACCTCCACCGCCATGCGGAATAGTGAAAGTTTTGTGAAGATTCAGATGACATACATCTGCACCAATTAAACCGGGACTTGTTAAACCTACTTGTGCATTAAGATTAGCACCATCCATATAAACCTGTCCCCCGTTCTTATGAATGATTTGGCAAATTTCTATTATTTCTTCTTCAAACACTCCGTGTGTTGATGGATACGTAACCATAAGTGCAGAAAGAGTTTCCTTATACTGTTCGGCTTTTGTTCTTATATCGTTAAGATCAATGTTCCCTTTTTCATCGCATTTAACTACAACAACCTTACTACCTGCCATAACAGCACTTGCCGGATTTGTCCCATGTGCCGATGATGGTATAAGTACTACATTACGATGATCGTCTCCTCTGTTATGATGATAAGCGCGGATAACCATTAATCCTGTGTATTCACCCTGTGCACCTGAATTCGGCTGCATAGAAACAGCTTTGAATCCGGTTATTATTGCTAAGTCAGATTCAAGTTCATTTATCAATTCAGCGTATCCTTGGGCTTGATCAATAGGAGCAAACGGGTGAAGTTCTGAAAATTCACTCCATGTAACAGCAAACATTTCGGCAGATGCATTCAGTTTCATAGTGCAGGATCCAAGCGGTATCATGGATTGTGTTAATGAAAGGTCTTTCCTTTCAAGTCCTTTTATGTAGCGTAACATTTCTGTTTCGCAATAGTACGAATTGAATACGGGATGCGTAAGATATTTGGATTTACGCTGTAAGTTTTTAGGGATACTATTCACAAGTTTTTTAGTCATCGATAAGTCACTTATAAACTTCTTATTCAATGCATTTGCAAAGACTTCTGTCAACTCAATAATATCCTTGACTGTATTTGGTTCAGCAACGGATATCCCAAAAGTTGTTTCGTCAATAATTCTAAGATTAATCTGTTTTTCTAATGCGTATTTCTTAACAGCATCCGCTTCTTTGGAAGATTTCATCACTACTTTAATGGTATCGAAATAATTTTTGTTCGTTTGTATTATCCCTAATTCTTGAAGATTGCCGTTAAGTAATTCTGTAAGTTTATTCACCCTTTCGGCAATTGCTTTAATTCCTTTAGGTCCATGATACACTCCATACATGCCGGACATAATTGCTAGTAGAACCTGTGCAGTACAAATATTACTTGTCGCATGTTCACGTTTGATATGCTGTTCGCGTGTTTGAAGAGCCATTCTTAATGCCCTGTTTCCATGAACATCAATCGAGACGCCGATAATTCTTCCCGGAATTTGTCTTTTAAACTCGTCTCTAGTTGCAAAAAATGCAGCGTGAGGACCGCCGTAACCCATTGGTACACCAAATCTTTGAGAAGAACCTACAACAACATCAGCACCGAATTCACCCGGAGGAGTAAGTAGAGCTAAACTTAACAGGTCAGCCGCAACAGCTTTATAAATTCCTTTTGATTCGGCTTCCTTAAATAAATTTGTGTATTCGTAAATTTCTCCGTCACACGCCGGATATTGTACAAGAATACCAAATATGTCATCTGTTAATTCTAAAGTTTTATGAGCGCCGATTTTTAACTCTATTCCAAGCGGAGCTGAACGGGTTTTAAGTACATCAATAGTCTGAGGGAATACTTCATTACTGACAAAGAAGACATTTGCATTTTTCTTGTTCGATTTTCTTATAGAATAAAGCATTCCCATTGCCTCTGCAGCTGCTGTAGCTTCATCTAATAACGACGCATTTGCTATTGGCATACCGGTTAGGTCAATTATCATCGTCTGAAAATTAAGAAGTGCTTCTAATCTTCCTTGAGATATCTCAGCTTGATATGGAGTGTATTGAGTATACCAACCCGGATTTTCTAAAATATTTCTTCTTATAACCCCCGGTGTAATTGTAGGATAATATCCCAGACCAATATAGTTTTTAAATACTTTGTTTTTAGATGCAAGATTTTTCAGATACGAAAGTAATTCATGCTCTGTCAATGGTTCGCTAAGTTCTAATTTATCTTTAAGCCGGATTGATTTAGGAAGAGTCTTTTCCATCAATTCATCTAAAGATTTAAGACCAATTACGTTCAGCATTTTTTGGATATCATTTTCACTTGGACCAATATGGCGGTCAACAAATTTGTCGAAGAATTCAAAGTTGTTCATGATAATCTCACTATGGAAAGGTTTTTCATAAATTGAGTTAATTTTGTTCTTAAATATAAAGAAAAGGTGATAATTCGAATGGGGATTTTTATTTTATTTCTTTGATCTGATTCTTGAAATTGCAAGACGCGAAGCATCCTGTTCGGCAGATTTCTTACTCCTTCCTTTTCCGACTCCATACAAAGTACTACCGATATATACTTCAATCGTAAATTCTCTTTTATGTTCCGGACCTTCAATTTTTGTTACAATATAACTCGGCTGTTCTAACCTCTTGGCATGTGTATATTCAAGAAGTTGTCCTTTATAATTTTTATCAATCAGAAAACTTTCATCATCTTCATATAGATAAACAATATTCTCTAAAACAAATTCTTCTGCTTTTGTCAAACCTTTGTCCAGAAATATTGCACCAATAACAGCTTCCAAAGTATCAGCCATAATAGTATGAAGCCCTTCAACCGAATCACTAAGATATTTGTGATTATACATAATATAATCATTCAAGTGGAGTTTATCGGCGGTCTGGTAAAGTCTTTCACGGTTTACCAAAGCTGAACGCGCTTTAGTTAGGAATCCTTCTTCTTCTTCGGTATAATTCTCAAAAAGGTAAGTGGCAATAATCATATTTAAAACCGAATCGCCCAGGAATTCAAGACGTTCATTTGATTTTTCAAGGTCGGGATTTAATTCAAGAAAAGAACGGTGAGTTATAGCTTTGATATAATAATCGGTATTTTCGGTTTTAAAGCCGATTTGTTTTTGAAGAGATTCAACTTTTTCCAGAACCTCCTTTTGGAATGAATTCTTATGTCTCTTAGGTTTGAAAATCTTTTTTAGATTTTCAAAAAAATACTTAAACAATCTTATCCCGTATACTTCTTAAAAAGAATACTAGCGTTATGTCCGCCAAAACCGAAAGTATTACTTATAGCATAATTTATTTCACGCTTTACCGGAACCTTTGGTGTATAATTAAGGTCGCATTCCGGATCTGGTGTGTCGAGGTTTATTGTTGGAGGAATTAACGAGTTTTGAATAGCAAGTACAGTTGCAATTGCTTCAATAGCACCTGCAGCTCCAAGCAGATGTCCTGTCATAGATTTTATTGAACTTATAGCAAGTTTATATGCATGTTCACCAAATAGAGTTTTAATAGCTTTTGTTTCGTTAAGGTCATTTAACTCAGTAGATGTTCCATGAGCGTTAATATAATCAACATCTTCGGGATTAATTCCGCCATCACGCAACGCCTCTCTCATAGATCTATATGCACCTTCACCGCCGGGAGGTGGTGCAGTAACATGGAATGCGTCACCTGTTAAACCGATACCGGCAATTTCGGCATGAATGAAAGCACCTCTATTAAGTGCATGTTCAAGCTCCTCAAGAATAAGAGTACCGCCACCGTCGCCCATAACGAAACCGTTTCTATCCTTATCAAAAGGACGCGAGGCTTCAAGATATCTGTCATTCCAATTGGAAAGTGCCCTTGCTGAACAGAAACCGGCTACCGATAGAGGAATAAGGGAATATTCCGATCCGCCGCTAAAAATAATATCTGCAGAACCGCGCTGGATAAGCATAAATGCATCGGCAATTGCATGAGACGAGGTTGAACAAGCTGATACTGTTGCATAGTTTGGACCTTTCAAACCAAACTTTATTGAAATCTGTCCTGCTGCAATATCAGGAATCATCATAGGGACAAAAAATGGAGAAACTCTTTTATGACCGCCTGCCAGGTAAGCTGCATGTGCCTCTGTCAATGTTAATATACCGCCAATACCGCTTCCAAAGATGACTCCGGCTCTCTCTAAATTAATTTTTGAAAGATCAAGCTTTGAGTCCTCTAATGCCATAGCAGAAGTTGCAATAGCATAATGAGTATAAGGATCCATCCTTTTAGCTTCTTTTTTATCAATGTATATCAATGGATCAAAGTTCTTAACTTCACAAGCGAATTGTGTTGGAAAAGATGATGCATCAAAACGAGTTATTAAACCAGCACCACTTTTCCCAGCCACCAGACTATCCCAGAACTCCTGAATATTATTTCCGATAGGAGTAACCGCACCCAGTCCGGTAATTACAACTCTCTTTTTACTCATTATTTCTCCATAAAGTTGATTATTAAGGAAAGAAAAGGAGACAGTTTTGTACGCAGAGTAATAGAAGATAACCGGTAAAACTGTCTCGAAACTAAATTAACCTAATTTTTCTTTCAAGTATTTTGTCGCATCCCCGACAGTTGCGATTTTTTCAGCGTCTTCATCAGGAATAGAAATGTTGAAAGTAGATTCAAAACCCATAACAAGTTCAACTATATCTAAAGAATCTGCGCCAAGGTCGTTTGTGAATGAAGCTTGCGGTGTAATTTGTGATTCTTCTACACCGAGTTTATCCATAATGATTTCTTTTACTTTTGCTTCAACGTCCATTTATTACTCCTTTGATGTTGATAAATATGAATTAAATAATTTACATTGTCATTCCGCCGTCAACGGCAATTACCTGTCCGGTAATATAATCAGCGTCCGGACTGCAAAGGAATCCGACAACACGTGCAATATCTTCGGGATTCCCCATTCTCTTCATTGGAATATTTTGCAATAAAAGTTCTCTTTGTTTATCGTTTAAATTTCTTGTCATATCTGTTTCTATAAAACCCGGTGCAACACAATTAACAGTAATATTTCTTGAAGCAACTTCTCTTGCAACCGATTTTGTAAAACCGATTATCCCGGCTTTGGAAGCTGCATAATTCGCCTGGCCTGCATTACCAATCAATCCAACAACCGATGCAATATTTACTATTCTGCCGTATCGCTGACTTACCATATGTTTAATAACTGCTTTTGTGTAATTGAAAACACTCTTAAGATTAACATTAATTACGTCGTCCCACTCTTTCTCAGACATTCGAAGAAGTAAATTATCACGAGTAATACCGGCATTGTTGATTAGTATATCAACACCGCCCAATTTTTCTATTGCAGCATTAACTGTTTCCTGTGCATCTTCCAGGGATGTCGCATCAGCTTTGAATCCGATAATCTTAGTATCAAGACTGCCGATTTCCTTTTCAATTTCTGCTGCACATTCATCACAACTATTGTAAATGAATGCTACATCAGAGAATAAAACACCGCAACAGCTTTTAGATGCTAATTCCTTAACAATCGCCTTTCCAATACCTCTCGTTCCACCGGTTACTATTGCTCTCTTATTTTTCGACTGCAATTTTTTCTTCCTTTATTGAATTTAAATACTCATCTTTATATTGAATTAACTCTTCGAATCCTTTTTCACCTAATAGATATCTTATTTCATCCTTACTGTGTTCAAAAATTGTAACTGTTTGATTCTGTTTTAAACTGCAATAATGCATCCTGTCAATATGTTCATCATCAACGGTAAGTGCACCCTCAAAAATAACAAGCGGGAATAATATACAATACAAAGGTTTATATTTCCACTTGAATTCTCCATCTTCAACAGCCATTTTTTGCAGTGTGCAAAAACCCTGTTTATCCAAAAAGACACATTTCCCGTTATAGACTTCGGTACCAACAGCAATTCCCGATTCAAAGTCCGGATCCGGTTCAGGTTCTTCAAACCATTTATCCACATCCTTTATCTGTGAATCATCCATTGACTTAATGATACGGTTTTTTACACTAAGAATCTTTTCATGTTCTTTTTTATCGGTATAAACACCGTAATAGCAGCATTCACCACTACAAATACATGCATCACATGCTTTAACAAATTTTGTAGTGAAGATTTGAGGATCAATATAAATGCCATTGATCTTCTTCTCAAATTTATTTTCCATTAGAGAAACCTTTCAACATCACTGTATTTATCAATACCGAATATTTTTACATCGGGATTAATTCGTTTACCAAGCCCTTGCAATACTTTACCGGGACCAATTTCATAAAATTCATCTGCACCATCATTTATCATATTAATAATTGTCTCTTCCCATCTAACCGGTTTTGAAAGTTGTTCAAACAAAAATTCTTTTATTTGATTTTTATCTTTTACAGGCTGAGCAGTTACATTTGTGTAAACCGGAATTTTCCCATCATAGAACGGGGTTGCATCAAGTTTTATTTTTAATGTTTCTTTCGCAGACGACATTAAAGGAGAATGGAAAGCTCCGCTCACAACTAATTCTTTAACAAGCTTTGCACCTTCCCTTTTACAAATTTCCATTGCTGCTCTAACTCCATCAATAGAACCGGATATTACAATTTGTCCCGGTGAATTAAAATTTGCACACTGCACTATCCCTTTAAAGGAAGCTTCATTACAGATTCCCTCGAGTTTTTCAGGCATAAGTCCAACTATTGCAGCCATTGTCCCCGGTTGTTCAATTCCGGCATTAAGCATAGCTTTACCGCGGGTATGGACAAGTTTAACAGCTTCATAAAACTGTAGTGATTTGGCAGAGACGAGCGCCGAATATTCTCCAAGTGAATGACCGGCAGCCATATCAGGTTCAATAGTTCTAATTAAACTAGCTAACACAACACTATGGACAAAAATTGCGGGCTGTGTTATGTCGGTCTGCTTTAAAAATTCTTCTGGACCATTAAACATTAAATGTGAAAGAGAAACTCCGATAGCTTCTTCTGCTGTTTTAATCATTTCTTTGGCTTCAACGGAATTCTCGAAGAGGTCTTTTGCCATTCCGACATATTGAGAACCCTGCCCGGGAAATATAAATGCTTTCTTTCCCACTAATCAAGACTCCATGTAATGTAAATTGCACCCCATGTATAGCCGGCACCAAATGCAGAAAGAATTAAGTTATCACCTTTTTTCAATTTCCCGTTACGGTAATACTCGGTAATACAGGATGGAATTGTAGCCGCAGTAGTATTACCGAAATGATCAATATTGATCATAACTTTATCTTTGGAAATTCCCATTCTTTCAGCGGTAGCATCAATAATCCTCATATTAGCTTGGTGAGGAACAAGATATGCAACATCATCACCGGTAAGATTATTTTTCTTCATAATGTCGTATGAAACATCTGCCATACCTTTAACGGCAACTTTAAAAACAGCTTTACCATCCTGATACATGTAATGCCATTTATTATCAACTGTTTCATGTGATGCTGGTCTTAAACTACCTCCGGCTTTCATGTATAAACTATCTTTACCGGTTCCATCAACATATAGTAGTGAATCTTTAATACCATAATTGAGATCTTCCGTTGGTTCAAGCAAAACCGCAGATGCAAGATCACCGAAGAGTATACATGTGTTTCTGTCAGTATAATCAGTGATGGCACTCATTTTATCCGAGCCAACAATAACAACTTTTTTATAAGCACCGCTTTCAATTAATCTGGAACCGGTTTCCAATGCAAATAAAAATCCCGAACAAGCTGCAGATAAATCGAAACCCCAAGCGTTTCTTGCACCAATTTTATCCTGTACCAGGCATGCGCATGCTGGAAAAAACATATCAGGTGTTACTGTTGCAACTATAATTACCTCAATTTCCTCCGGCTTCAGACTGGAGTTTTTCATAAGATCTAAGATTGCAAACGCAGCCATATCACTTGTTGCACCGTTTTCCATCTTACGTCGCTCTTTAATACCGGTTCGAGTAATAATCCATTCTTCGCTTGTATCGACAATTGATTCGAAATATTTATTGTCCAGAACTTTATCGGGAACATACATTCCAACGGCAGTAATAGCTGCATTAAACTTTTTATTTTTAGACGGCATATTCTTTCAATGCTTCCTGAAATTTCTGAATTAAATTTTTATCGTACATTTCTTTTGCTCTTAGAACCATATTTTTTATTGCAAGCGGAGTACTGGAACCGTGTCCGATAATACTTATACCGTTTACACCGAGTAATGGAACTCCGCCATGTGTTTGATAATCCATATCACTTAAAGAAACTTTTAGTACTTTTTTAACGATAAGAGCATAAATTTTGTTCAATAATCCTTTTGTAGAATAGTCTTTTATTCTGGATTTAAGAAGTGCTAATATACTCTCTCCGAATTTTAATATAACATTACCGAGAAAACCGTCACATACAATTACATCAACATTACCTTTTAATATATCTCTTCCTTCAACATTTCCAACAAAATTAAGTTTTGAAGCTTTTAGGAGTTTATGAGCAGCCAGAGATAATTCATTCCCTTTTGCTTCTTCTTCACCAACACTCAAAACCCCAACCGAAGGTGACGTACTATTAAAAATTTCTTTTGCAAAGATTGAACCAAGGATTGCATATTCAAACAAATGCTGAGGCTTACTATCTACACTTGCACCAACATCAAAAAGAAGACAGAATTTGTTTTGCGATGTCGGGAATGATGCTCCTATAGTTGGTCTGCTTACACCTTCTATCCTGCCCATAATTAATGTTGAAGCCGCCATCATAGCACCTGTATTCCCGGCGCTTACAAAAGCATGTGCCTTTTTCTCTTTAACCAGTTTAGCACCAACAACAATTGAAGAATCGGGTTTGGTCTTTAATGCTGAAGTAGGAGTGTCACCCATTTCAATTATCTGGGAAGAATGGAGAATCATATTCTCGCCGAGTAAAATATTTTCCTCCCTGGCAACTTGAAGAAGTTTCTGCTTATCACCGATAAGAATCAATTCAAAATCTTTTCTTTCGTTGTACGCCTCAAGTGCGCCGATCAAAACATTCTTAGGGGCATAATCGCCCCCCATAGCATCAACTGCAATTATGCATTTAATGTCATTTTGATTTTTTGTCATTTACAAATAAGAATGTTAGGACTCAGGAACGAACATTGATCTGCCGGCATAATAACCGCAGTTCGGACATGCTCTATGGCTCAGTTTCAATTCACCGCAATTAGAGCAGCGGCTTAAGGTAGGAACAGTTGCCTTATAATGTGTTCTGCGCTTATCCCTTCTACTCTTAGACATCTTACGTTTCGGATTAGGCATCGTTTAACCTTTGTTTAGTTATTGGATTTCAATTTTTTTAATGGTTCCCAGATATCTGAATGTTTTTCAATATGACATTCACAAGTTATCTGGTTTAAGTTTTTCCCGCAAACCGGGCATAATCCCTTACAATCCTCTCTACACAATTTTTTCATTGGAATTGTAAGTTCGGTATACTCATATACATCTTTACTAATATTTATTTTGTCTTCATCTGCAGTCAGGAATTTAACGTTATAATCGTCCGATTCCTGAGGCCCTTTCGAAAATAAGTAACTTAACAAGAAATTGGACTTCAATTTAGTATCGGACTCAGAGTTGCATCTATCGCAAATCATCTTAAAATTAACAGTTGCTTCACAATTCAGCACAATCTGATGCTGTGATTTATCCATCCTACAGTCAACAACTACATTCCCAAAGAACAAATTCTCAAGACCCAACTTTTCGACGGGTTCTTCAAAGTTAATAAGATGGATGCCGTCTGAAAAATTTGTATATTTTATTATCATTTTAACAAAGAGCAAAAAATTGGGTCAAAATATAGTCACCTATTCGTTTATAATCAAGAAATGCTTTAAGGTGATAATATGAGAGATTACCTCAGAAAGTTGTTTTATCTGATTCTAAATTAATAATCTGAGTTCAAAAAATGCCTATCAATGCCTCATTATTTGCTGCAATCATACCGATGCTACTCTATTTATTGATAATATGGAGAATGGATAAGTATGATCGAGAACCATTTCAATTCTTACTACTTCACTTTCTCTGGGGTGCTTTCGGCGCTATTGTACTTGGTTTAATTGGAAGTTTAGCATTAGAAAGTTTCACGGGATATAATAATGATGGTGAATCAAGAGATTCTTTAATTCAAACAATACTTTTCGCTCCTGTTTCAGAAGAAATTGCAAAAGGAGTTTTTCTCTTATGGACCGTTAATTCAAGAAAGTTTGACAATATTACGGATGGTTTAGTATATGGAGGCGCAATTGGATTGGGTTTCGGTATGACGGAAAACTTTACTTACTATATTACATACGGCGATTCATTTTCTTCTTGGATCTTTTTGGTATTTGTTAGATCGGGTTTTTCGGCTGTTATGCATTGTATCTCCACGGCAACATTCGGTGCATTCCTTGGAATGTCAAAATTCAATCTAAGTTCTTATAAAAGAATATTACCCTTTATTGGAATATCACTTGCAATATTTTTCCATTTAATGTGGAATTTATCGGTGAGTTTCAGCTCTACCTTTCTACTTGGATTTATCTTCATGCTATTTTTGATCGCTTACTTCTTTCAGCTTTTCCGTTATGTATTAAAGCAGGAGAAAAAGGTCATTGAACATGAATTGCTTGAGGAGAGTGATTTAATTAATTTACCAAAGGAGCATATATTAATTTTAAGTTCCCCCCTTAGATTTAAGAAGGGATGGATTGAAGAAAGGATACGGAAAAACTATTTTAGAGCAGCAATACGACTTGCATTCAAAAAGATGCAAAGTAAAAATAGTACAGGTTATTTAAAGGTATCATATGACTATGAAGTTGAGCAACTTAGAAATTTAATTAAGAATTATTTAACGGTTGACCAAATTGCCTGAAATGATAAGAAGGATTGGTATACTCGGAGGGACCTTCGATCCGATACATAACGGACATCTAATCACTGCCCGTTTCGTATTGGAAGAAAGGAATCTTGATAAAATAATTTTCATCCCTTGCAATATATCGCCTCATAAAACAGAACAGTTATCCTCTCATCCAGATCACAGGTTAAATATGGTTAAACTCTCTATAGAAAATTTGCACTACTTCGATTATTCTGATTACGAATTAAATAAAGGCAATATTTCTTATTCATTAGATACTATAAAACACCTAAAAAAATATAATGAGCAGATAGAGTTGATTATAGGTTACGATAATCTGCTCGTGTTTGATAAATGGAATTACCCGGACGAAATTGTAAAACTGGTTTCATTAATTGTAATGAAAAGGAAAACGGATATTGATGAAAAAAGGAACCGATTTTTTGATAATGCTATTTTGCTTGATACACCAACTATTGAAATTTCGTCGACAGATATAAGAAACCGGGTTCGTAATAATCAACCAATCGATTTTTTAGTACCTGAACCTGTTAAAAGTTATATTTATAAAAACAGATTGTATAGCTCATAAATATTATATTAAATTCACTGTGTAAATTAGATACCTTTTGATCAGTAATAATAGCATATGAAAGTAAAAGAATTAGTTGAAAAAATATTTGAGAATGATAAACGTTTTGTTTCCCGTGCAATAAGTATAGTTGAATCGAACAATTCAAACTCGGCAGAACTTTTAAAAGAACTTCATAAAAAAACGGGCAAAGCATACCGGATAGGAATAACCGGTCCTCCAGGTTCAGGTAAATCGACTTTAACAAATCAACTTGCAAAGTATTATCGGTTACAGCAAAAAACTGTTGGAATAATTGCTGTTGACCCAACCAGTCCTTTTACCGGTGGAGCTTTATTAGGTGATCGCGTTAGAATGAACGACATTGGAAACGATCCGGGAATTTTTATCAGAAGTATGGCAACTCGTGGAAGTCTTGGTGGCTTAAGTAAAAAAACAATTGACGCTGCCGATGTTCTCGATGCAGCCGGCTATGATTTTATAATTTTTGAAACAGTTGGTGTGGGACAATCTGAACTGGATATTGCCAAGACAGCAGATACAACAGTTGTTATGCTTGTGCCCGAATCCGGTGATTCAATCCAGGCAATGAAAGCAGGATTAATGGAAATTGCTGATTTCTTTGTCCTAAATAAGAGCGACCGCCCAGGTTCCGATACGGCACAAACCTCTTTGAAAACAATACTGATGCTAAGAGACCATACTGAAAAGGATTGGTTACCGGGCATTATCAAATGTATTGCTTCTGAGAATATCGGAACTAAAGAAATTGCTGATGAGATTCAGCGCCACCGTGATTTTATAATCATAAATAATTTATTAAAAGAGAAGCGGGAAGAAAATTATAAGATCAGAATAAAAGAGATTGCAGAGACTTTATTAAAAAATGAATTGTGGATGCAGGAACGTGAGTCGTTCTTAAATGAGTCTCTTCAAAAAGTAGCTGATGGTACTACTTCTCCATATCAAGTTGCTGAAACTTTATTTAACGATTTCAAACAAAAAGCAATCTTAAGAGAGCAGGATGGAAGAAAATAAAAATCAGTTTATTATGGAACTTGATGAAAACCGTAAGACGATCCGTGATACAATTCGTGATTTTGCGGAAAAGGTTATCAAACCAGTTGTTATGGAATATGATGAATCTCAAAAATTCCCGATAGATATATTACATCAACTTGGTGAGTTGGGTTTTCTTGGAATACTTGTGCCCGAAGAATATGGCGGGGCCGGATTAGGTTACATTGAGTATTCAATTGTTGTTGAAGAATTAGCACGAATAGATCCTTCAATTGCCCTTTCAGTAGCAGCCCACAATGGATTATGCACAAATCATATTTTGGTTCATGCTAACGAAGGACTAAAGAAAAAATATCTTCCAGATCTTGCAAGCGGAAAGGTTATCGGTGCATGGGGGTTGACTGAGCCATCATCAGGTAGCGATGCAGCTGCAATGCAGACTACTGCTGTATTGGATGGTAAGAATTATGTTTTGAACGGGACTAAAAATTTTATTACTCATGGAAAATCCGGTAATACGGCAGTAGTAATGGCTATAACTGACAAATCAAAAGGTAAAAAAGGAATTTCGTCATTTATTTTAGAAAAAGGATTTCCCGGATTCAGTGCAGGTAAAAAAGAGAATAAACTTGGAATGCGCGCAAGTGAAACGACTCAATTACTTTTTGATAATTGTATTGTTCCTAAAGAGAATTTGATTGGTAATGAAGGAGAGGGTTTTATCCAGGCAATGAAAATATTGGAAGGCGGAAGAATTTCAATTGCTGCTTTAAGCGTAGGATTGGCACAGGGCTGCCTGGAAGCATCTATTTCTTATTCGAAGGAGCGTAAACAATTTAATAAATCAATATCCGAGTTCCAGGGAATACAATTCAAATTAGCTGATATGGCAACTGACATTGAAGCTGCCAGACTTCTTACATACAAAGCCGCAACGATTAAAGATACTGGTAAAAATATATTTTCAGCTGCAGCCAAAGCCAAGTTATTTGCAAGCGAGATTGCAACTAAAGCTGCTAATGAAGCAGTCCAGATTTTCGGCGGATACGGATTTGTGAAAGATTATCCGGTCGAAAAATTCTATAGAGATGTTAAACTTCTTACAATAGGTGAAGGCACATCGGAAGTTCAAAGAATTGTATTGGCGAAAGACCTCTTACAGGATTGAGAAATTAATATGAAATCAATCGGAATAGAATTAATCCAGAATGAATCTTCTCTTCGAAAAGAGGATTATCAAAAGAATTTGATACGAAAAATAAATGCGGTCAAAGACACGGTTAAACTTGGCGGCGGTAAGAATGCAATAGCCAAACATCATGAGAAAGGTAAACTGACGGCTCACGAGCGAATAGAACTTTTAATCGACAAAGATTCAAAATTCTTTGAACTAAGCACGCTTGCAGCTTATGGTATGTATGAAGATTCCGGTGGCGCCCCTTCATCCGGGACTATTTATGGAATTGGGAAAATTAACGGAAGGAATTTTGTAATTGTTGCTAATGATGCAACGGTTAAAGCCGGTGCTTGGTTTCCTATAACCGCAAAGAAAAATTTACGTGCTCAGGAAATTGCAATGGAAAACCGTTTGCCAATTATTTACCTGGTAGATAGTGCTGGAGTTTTTCTTCCATTGCAAGAGGATATTTTCCCTGATAAAGAACATTTCGGAAGAATATTCCGCAATAATGCTTTAATGTCATCAATGGGAATTCCACAAATATCAGCTATAATGGGTCCTTGTGTTGCGGGAGGCGCCTACCTCCCTATTATGAGTGATGAAGCGTTAATTGTCGAGGGTGAAGGCTCTGTTTTTTTAGCCGGCGCTCACCTTGTAAAAGCTGCTATCGGTGAAGAGATTAATAACGAAAATCTCGGCGGTGCCCGGGTTCAATCAAATATTTCCGGCGTTACCGATTACATTATGAAAAATGATCAGGAATGTTTACTGCAAATTAGAAGTTTAGTTGGTAAATATGGCTCAACAGAAACAGCAGGCTTCAATCGAATAGCTCCAATCCCTCCTAAGTTTTCACCTAAAGAGATTTACAGCTTACTTCCGGAAGATACAACTAAACCGTACGATACTTATGAGTTGATTGCACGAATTGTGGACAACTCAGAAATTGATGAGTACAAAGCCGGATACGGTAAAACTCTAATTACTGCATATGCAAGAATTGACGGATGGGCTGTTGGAATTGTAGCAAATCAAAGAAGTATTGTAAAAACTGAAAAAGGTGAAATGCAGATTGGCGGAGTTATATACTCTGATAGTGCTGATAAAGCAACACGATTTATAATGAACTGTAACCAGAAAAAAATTCCTCTGGTATTTCTTCAGGACGTTACTGGATTTATGGTAGGCAGTAAAGCTGAACATGGGGGAATTATAAAAGACGGTGCTAAGATGGTTAATGCTGTTGCAAATTCTGTTGTACCGAAAATTACAGTAATCGTTGGGAACAGTTATGGAGCGGGTAATTATGCAATGTGCGGAAAAGCTTATGATCCTAGATTTATTTACGCTTTTCCAAACGCAAAGATAGCTGTGATGGGAGGTGCACAGGCAAGCAGTGTCCTACTGGATATCCGTGTTAAGCAAATGGAAAAATTGGGAAAAGAATTCACTAAAGAACAAAAAGAGAAAATGCTGAATGAAGTGATTCAATCTTATGAAGAAAAGAATTCACCGTTATATGCTGCAGCTAGGTTATGGATTGATGAAATAATTGATCCGGCAAAGACTAGTGAATACATATCATTTTCTATTGAATGCGCCAATAATAATCCGGAAATGAAAAAATTCTCAACCGGTGTAATCCAAACATAGCTTATTTTGATTTTGAAAACCTTACTGACTACAACTGCAATATCAATTTTTCTTTTTCATAATCTTTTCTTCGCACAAAGTAATTACGATAGAGCATTTTACGGCGGTATAAATTATTTATCCGAATTTATCGCAGCAGATGAATTTAAGACTTACAAAAATGATTATGATGATTTAGTTCAGGTTGATATGATTTATCGGAAAGCAGTCGATTTTTATAATGGAGATATTTCGGAAGCATTGCTGGCTTTAACATTTACCTGTTTACCTTTCGATCATATCAAAGTCAGATTCCTATTCGGTACCCAATTGAATTTCCCACTCCCCTCTCCACCAAAAAAAGTTTTTGATGACAAAGTTAAGAACCTTCCTAAAATCCTTTTTTTTGATTCCCCATTAAATAATTTTGGGGATAAAGATAAGTTGGCTCATTTTTTCGGGAATGCATTTCTAAGATATAATTTCGGTTTTTTTAATTTATCTAAATTTATGGGTATTTTTGTAGAGACTGTGGAAGAAGGATTATTTGTTGAAGGCGGTTATAGTAACCGGGATTTAATAGTTAATCATCTCGGTGAATTGTTTGCAGAATCAATAAAAAAAAATAGTTCTATTCTTCCATCCGATATATTAAAAGTTTATCAATTACTTTTTATCAGGATAAAATTATGAAATCGATTTTAGTTATTGATGACGAGCGTGAGATATGCGAAAGTATAAAGATGATTCTCGAATACGAAGACTATTCAGTTGACTACACAACCGACTCTTCCAAAGGGATACAAAAATTGGATTTCGGTAATTACGATGTATTGTTGTTGGATATTCAAATGCCGGGTAAAAACGGTTTTGAAATTCTAAGCTGGTTAAAGGAGAAAGTTAGCGATATCAAAGTAATAATGATATCAGCGCACGCAAGTGTTCAAAATGCAGTTACTGCAACCAAACTAGGTGCTTTCGATTTCCTGGAGAAACCAATTGATAGAGATAAACTTTTAATTTCGGTTCGTAATGCTTCTGACCAATCCACTCTTCTTAAAGAAAATAAAAAATTAAAAAAAGAACTCTCTACCACCGATGTAATTATCGGAAACAGTCCTTCTATTAAAAATATTTTGGAGACAATATCACGCGTAGCAAAAACCGACGCACGTATTTTCATTACCGGTGAGAATGGTACAGGTAAAGAATTGGTTGCTCAGGAAATTCATAAGCAAAGTTTACGAAACAATAAAGAACTGATTGAAGTGAATTGTGCTGCTATTCCTCATGAGTTGATTTAATCTGAATTATTCGGACATGAAAAAGGATCTTTCACAGGCGCAGTTAGACAAAGAATCGGCAAATTTGAATTGGCGGACAGCGGTAATCTATTTTTAGACGAGATTGGCGATATGAGTCTTCAAGCTCAATCAAAAGTTTTGCGTGCAATAGAGGAAGGAAAAATCGAACGGGTTGGTGGATCATCTAAAATTAACGTTGATGTCAGAATTATCTCAGCAACAAACAAAGATCTAAATTCAGAAATTCAAAAAGGAAATTTTAGAGAAGACCTGTTTCACCGGCTTAATGTTATACCCATAATCGTTCCTCCACTAAGGGAGCGAAAGGAAGATATACCACTGCTGATAGAGCATTTCTCTAAAATAATTTGTGAAAAAAATAAATTCGCCCAGAAAGCCTGGACCGATTCAGCAATAAGAACTTTGCAGGGATTTTCGTGGAAAGGAAATATTAGAGAATTAAGAAATTTTGTTGAAAGAATTGTTATTATGGTCCAGACAAACACAATAGGTGAAAAAGAAATCAATTCTTATTTACCGGCATCAACTGCTGGTGTGGACGAACTGCTAAGCACATCAAATACTTTTCAGGAGTTTAAAGAAAAAGCTGAAAAGGCATTTATACTTAAACAGCTCTCTTTGAATAACTGGAATGTTAGTAAAACAGCAGAAATATTAGGCATGCAGAGAAGTCACCTTTATAATAAACTAAAAAAATATGAAATAGAAAAAGGTTAGCTATGGGAGAGACAATATTTGCAAAAATAATTCGTAAAGAAATTCCGGCTGATATTGTTTACGAAACCGACTCGGTCATTGCTTTTAAGGATATTCGTCCTCAAGCCCCGGTTCATGTATTGATTATTCCTAAAGTTACAGATATTGATTCTGCAAGAGAGCTTGATAAGCATAAGCATTCTGAGCTTTTAGGTCAATTATATGAAGCGGCAAACCATATTGCAAAACAACTCGGGGTATTTGAAAGCGGATTTAGACTTGTACTCAATTCAGGACCGGACTCAGGGCAGGAAGTTCCTCATATCCATATGCATTTATTAGGCGGAAGAAAAATGAACTGGCCTCCGGGATGAACTAAAAAAGCAATTGAGAATTTAGAATTGATAATTGAGAATTAAATTTTAATTTGTGCTTTATCGGATATATCTTTTCTATAGTAGATTCCATCAAAATTAATTTGCGATATAGCATCGTAAACAGTTTGTTTTGCTTTAGTTAGATTATTCTCTTCAATCACCGAAGTAACACCCAGCACCCTTCCTCCATTCGTCAATATTTCTCCAGCTACTTCTTTTGTACCGGCATGATAGACCAGAAGACTCTTACTTTCGACCTTCTCAATTCCGGTAATATTCTTACCGATTTTATAGCTATCCGGATAACCACTGGATGCAGCGACAACACAAACTGAAGAGCCGCCATTATATCTAACAGCATTGTTGCTTAGATTCCCTGATGCAACACTGTACAATAATTCTAAAAAATCTCCATCCAATAGCGGAAGGACAACCTGTGTTTCGGGATCTCCAAAACGGCAATTAAATTCAACAACCTTTGGACCTTCATCGGTCAACATTAACCCGCAGTAAAGACATCCTGAGTAAGTTGCACCTTTTTCCTGCATAGCCCGCAATGTAGGTTTAACTATCTTTTCAGACACATCATGTAAAATCTTTTCATCTACAAATGGAGTAGGTGCATAAGCGCCCATTCCACCCGTATTCTTTCCTTTATCTCCGTCAAAAATTCTCTTATGATCCTGAGCAGCAGGGAGTAAAATAAAATCTGTTCCGTCAGTAATTGCAAAGATTGATGCTTCAAGACCTGTCATAAATTCTTCGATAACCACTTTATCCCCGGCATTTCCGAATGAAGAATTTATAAAACAATCATCAATTGCTGATGATGCACTCTCAAAGTTTTCTGCAATCACAACTCCCTTACCGGCTGCAATACCATCTGCTTTAATCACGGTAGGATATTTGATTTTACTTAAATAAGTTAATGCTTTCTGATGATCTTCTTTATCGAATATCTCATAAGCGGCAGTGGGAATTCCATATTCCTTCATTAAATTTTTTGCAAAGGATTTTTCCCCTTCCAGTCTCGCGGCATTTTTACTGGGGCCAAAAACCTTTAATTTTTGACTAACAAGTTTATCTGTCAGACCATCGATTAATGGAATTTCCGGTCCTACCACTACCAGATCTACTTTCTCATCTAAACAAAATTTAATTATTAATTCATGATATTTAAAATCAATATGAACATTCTTTCCAATTTTTCCAGTACCGGGATTACCGGGCAAAATAAATAATTTTTCCAGTTGTTTACTTTTCGAAATAGCTAATGCAAGAGCATGTTCTCTTCCACCCGATCCGATAATCGCTACATTCATATTATGTTCTCAGGAAAAATTGGAATTGAGTTGTGAGTTGTTCAGTAAGATTTATTCTGTTATGCTTGTTTATGAACTCCTCATTCGGTTTTGGCAGGTTATTCCCTGTATAAAGATCATGAATTTTGATCAACATATTCTTAATCTCGTTTATATCATCAGGAGAAGTGACAAATGATGCACCATACTCGCTAAGAGCGTTTTTTGCGACACCATCAGGTACGCATCCAAGTATCGGTTTTCTTGAACCAAAGTATTCAAATAATTTGCTGGTAGAAATGGTGTCTGAATTTTTAGAATTTCCGATCATCATCCATAAGACATCACTCTGCTTTATCCTCTTTACTGTTTCATTGTGTTCCAAATACCCCACTTCAGTTACAAAATCATTAAGACCCATTTCAATTATTAATTTTTTATTTTCTTTTCGTAAGAGACCAACAAATTCTAATTCATATTTTGCGGAAATATCAGGACGTTCAATAGACAATTGTTTGAATGCTTTCAATAAATAAACAGGCGTAATAGTTTCATAAAATATTCCGGCATAAGTTAATTTCAATTTACCACTTAAATTTTGTTTAATATCTTTGCCGTCAAAGTCAGCCGGATCATACCCATGGGGTATAATTACAATTTCATTAAAATTAAGAAAGTTATATGTGGTTAAAAGATTTTCTTTTATTCGTCTATTTATTACAATTATTTTATCTGATGAACGCAATGCATTATATTCAAGTTTTTTATGCCTAATGCGATGTAAAGGAGTGGGATAAAATGCAAAATGATTACCCAACCAGAGATCTCTGTAATCCACAAAAAGTGGAATATTAAATTCACTTTTCAGCTTGGCTGCATAGACAAAACTAGAATAAGGCGGAATTGTAACATAGATAATATCGAAATGCCCGTTCTTAAGTATCTCTTTTGCTTTTAGATATGCACGTTTAGCCCATGAATTTTTATTATCAGGTATGAAAAAGGTTTTTGAAAAATTGGAATAAGCCTTCCTGATAAACTCTTTCGGCATATTGATAGTACCGTATTTTTTACCAATTATAGCATTTGGATCGTATGATTCTGTTCTAATTATTTTTACTCCAGCTTCCTCTGCTTCTTTAAGCAATCCGAAATCATGTGCATAATAAGCAATATCACCGGCTGTTATTACAGTAGGCTCCCAATTGAACTGCGGCATGTACTTTGTAAATTTTAGAGTCCGCTGGACACCACTTAATCCCATTGGCGGGTAGTAATAAGCTAAAACGAGAACTTTAAACATTGTGTGACTCATTTTCTATAAACGGGAATATACTAATTATAATTTTTGAACTATTTGATAGTTAGGCGCTTCTTCCGTAAGCATAATATCGTGAGGGTGACTTTCACGCAATCCGGCAGAAGATACTTTTACAAATTTAGTTTTTGTTTTCAACTCATTAATATTCTTTGCACCGCAGTAACCCATGGCTGCTCGTAATCCGCCGACAAATTGATAGATCGTTTCCGAAAGCGGACCTTTATAAGGCACTCTTCCTTCAACACCTTCCGGGACAAGTTTTTTAATATCTTCTTCCATATCCTGGAAGTATCGATCGCTGCTTCCATGCTTCATCGCACCTAAAGAACCCATACCGCGATAAACTTTAAAACTTCTCCCTTCGAACAAAACTTTTTCACCTGGAGCTTCATCACAACCTGCGAACATTCCGCCCATCATAACAGTATCTGCACCTGCTGCAATAGCTTTGGCAACATCACCGGTTTGCTTAATTCCTCCGTCCGCAATTACAGGAATTCGTTTACCTTTTAATGCAGAGGCAACATTCATGATTGAAGTAATCTGTGGAACACCGACTCCTGCAATTACTCTGGTAGTACATATCGAACCGGCACCGATACCTACCTTAACCGCATCAACACCACATTCAACTAATTCCAATGCAGCCTGCTTGGTAACGATATTACCGGCAATTAACTTAACATCTTTATATTTCTTCCTAATTTGTTTTAGAGTATTTAGTACACCAATCGAATGTCCGTGAGCGGTATCGACAATTATAACATCAACGTGTGAATGGACCAATGCTTCAACTCTTTCAAATGTATCTTTAGAGACACCAACAGCAGCACCAACACGTAATCTGCCAAATTCATCCTTACATGCATCCGGAAATTTCTTTTTCTTCATAATGTCTTTATAAGTAATCAATCCCTTCAAGGTACCTTTCTTATCTACAACAGGTAGTTTTTCAATTCGATGTCTATGTAGAATCTTTTCAGCTTCATCTAAAGTTGTTCCGATGGGTGCCGTAATTAAATTTTCTTTAGTCATTAATTGTTGGACCATCAATTTTCTATTCGGTTCGAAACGGAGATCACGATTTGTAAGTATTCCGATAAACTTTCCGGTTTCATCCACAATTGGGATTCCTGAGATGTGATATTTACTCATCAATTCTTCGGCTTCATGAATTGAATGATTTGGAGTAAGAGTAATAGGTTTTACAATCATCCCACTCTCTGACCGTTTAACTTTATCAACTTCGTCGGCTTGTTTTTCAATAGACATATTTTTATGAATGATTCCAATTCCACCCTGAGCTGCCATAGCAATTGCCATTTGAGATTCGGTTACCGTATCCATTGCGGCTGATAAAAAAGGGATGTTTAACTTAATATCTCTGGTAAGGCTTGCTTTTAAATCAACCTGTCGTGGTAGAACTTTTGAACGGGCTGGAAGTAGAAGTATGTCATCAAAGGTTAATCCTTCGAAATCAATTTTATTATTTTTCATAACATCCTCATTTAATTACAAAAAAGACCACACAGGGTGGTCTCAAATTTATTCAAAGGCAGAAATGCCGGTGAGATCCTCACCAATTATTAGAGTATGCATTTCGTGCGTACCTTCATAAGTTTTAACAGATTCAAGATTTGCAGCATGACGCATTACAGGATATTCATCTAATATTCCATTAGCACCTAAAATTTCTCTAGCTGTTCTAGCAATTTCAAGAGCCATCTCACAATTATTCCTTTTTGCCATCGAAATCTGTGTGTGTTTAACTTCACCTTTGTCCTTCAATCGGCCCAGTTGTAAATTCAATAATTGGGCTTTAGTTATTTCAGTTGCTATAAAAACAAGTTTCTGCTGAGTTAACTGAAAAGAAGAGATCGGTTTTCCAAATTGAATCCTTGAATTTGCATAATTCAATGCAGTGTCGAAACAACTGAGCATTGAACCTACAACTCCCCATGCAATGCTATATCTGGCTTGATTTAGACACATCAAAGGTGATTTTAATCCCTTGCTTCCAGGTAAGATATTTTTTTCGGGAACAATTACATCCTGGAAAATTAATTCGGATGTTACTGATGCTCGGAGGGAATGTTTACCTTTCATTTCCGGTGCTGAAAATCCATTAGTACCTTTTTCAACAAGGAAACCACGAACCTCATCATCAAGTTTTGCCCAAACAACTGCGACATCTGCGATTGATCCATTAGTGATCCACATTTTTGCGCCGTTAATTCGGTAGCCATCTTTTATCTTTTCTGCCCGCGTTACCATTCCGCCCGGATTCGAACCATAATCGGGTTCGGTCAAGCCAAAGCAGCCAATTTTTTCACCAGAAGCTAATTTTGGAAGCCAATATTTTTTCTGTTCATTGCTACCAAAAGTAAATATAGGATACATAACTAATGAACTTTGGACAGAGATAAAACTTCTCAAACCGCTATCTCCCCTTTCCAATTCCTGCATCACTAATCCATAAGCAACATTATTCATTTCTGCACAGCCATACTCTTGAGGTAGAGTAATTCCAAAAAGTCCAAGTTCCCCTAACTGGGGTACAATTTCCATCGGGAAAGTACCTTCTCTATAATGCTTTTCGATAACAGGAATAATTTTATCGTCAACAAACGCACGGACTGAATTGCGCACCAGCTTCTCATCTTCAGAGAGAAGACTTTCTATGTTGAAATAATCGAGACCGGTGAATTTTTGCATATGAGTTTGGAAATTTTGGTAACAAAAATACTTAAATAGGTATTACCTACCAAATAGTGTAATAAATATTAACTTTCTTCTTCCGGGTGAAATTTAAGCTGGTCGAGTACAGATAAAATAATATCTGTTTCAAATCCTTTTGAAGCAAGGAAGGAAAATATTTTTTGCTTCAGTTTTCTATGATCATTTTTTTTTTGAATGAGCTGATCATACTTTTTCTTTGCCAAATTAAAGGCGTTATCAAGAGATATTTTTGAATCTAATCCGCTTAATAATTCTTCAATTAATTCCCGCTCAATCCCCTTTTTATTTAATTCAGCTTTTAACTTGTAAAAGCCCGACCTTTTTTTATTGACCTTCTCTTCTATATACTGTTTGGCAAATTCCCTGTCATTTATAAAATCTTTTTCTCTTAGTTGATTAATCGCATCATCAATTAATTCTCTAGGGTATTTTTTCTTTATCAGTTTTAATTTCAATTCATGAGAAGAATGATTCCTTAAACTTAAAAACCGGAACGCCTGGTTTTTGATTTTATTCAATTCGCTCCGGTTGATAAGGTATTTAATTTTATCTTCGCTTAAGAAATCATTTTTGTGAATACCATTATCAACAACTACATGGTAATCCAGGGAGATTTTTGAACCATCTTCAAAAAATATTTCAACATCATTTCTTTTCTTTTGAAGCGAAGAAATAATCATTTATCACTTTTTTTTCGATTTAGCTTCCGGTTGTTCTTCTTTAACTTGCTTTGCATCTTCCTTAAGGATCCCCAACAATGTTTTCACTTCTTTCTCAAGTGAAGCAAATAATTGAGGATCTTCCAGCATTTTTTGTTTAAGCTGTTCTCTTCCCTGGAAACGATCTTCTTTATAAGTAAACCATGCACCGCTCTTTTTAAGAATATTACGCTCCGTTGCTAAATCGATGATGTCTCCGGCTTTACTTATGCCTTCATTATAGAGAATATCAAATTCAACTTCCTTAAATGGCGGGGCAATTTTACTCTTTACAACTTTAACTTTAGTTCTGTTACCGATAACATTATTCCCGTCCTTAATTGCAGCGACCCTTCTGATATCAAGTCTTACAGATGCATAAAACTTCAACGCATTACCACCGGTTGTAGTTTCGGGATTACCAAACATAATTCCGATTTTACTTCTCAACTGGTTCGTGAAGATAACGCATGTTTTTGATTTACTAATAGCTCCGGTAATTTTGCGCAGTGCCTGAGACATTAAACGTGCCTGCATGCCCATTTGCGGATCACCCATATCACCCTCAATTTCAGAACGAGGAACGAGCGCAGCGACAGAATCTATAACAATCACATCAAGAGCGTTGCTACGAATTAGTGTATCTACAATTTCGAGAGCTTGTTCACCAAAATCCGGTTGCGATAATAATATGTTAGTTGTATCTACATTTAAGCGTTTAGCGTAATTTAGATCCATAGCATGCTCTGCATCTATAAAAGCTGCAAGTCCGCCTTTCTTCTGAGCTTCTGCAATTATGTGAAGGCATAATGTTGTCTTACCAGATGACTCGGGTCCGTAAATTTCAACAATTCTGCCGCGAGGGACTCCTCCAATACCAAGAGCAAAATCAAGCGAAAGTGAACCGGTTGAGATCGATTCAACCTCTGCAATCACACCATCGCCCAATTTCATAATAGTGCCTTTGCCGTACTGTTTCTCAATATTGGCAATAGTATCTTCTAAAATTTTTAATCTGGCATCTTTATCTACAGTCATTTTCCCTCCGATTATTTTTAAATTAAAAAACTTTCTATCGGTTTATAGATTGAACCGGTTTTTGTCAGCATACTTTGAAATATTGTTATTTTTTCTCCAGTAAATGTAATATCCGGCAGTTTATAATTTTCAAGTGGTTTTAGATTTGGAATCATATTTTCATTTTTAATACGCAACAAAGTAATATGCGGATAGAACCTTCTTTTTTCTCTTTCCAATCCAAATCCGCTGCACAATATATCAATTTCATTTACAAATTTTTCAAGTTCTAAATTTTCTTTTAATCCTGCCCAAAGTATTCGAGGAATTCCATTTGATTTAAAAAAACCGCAATAGCTCAATTCCAGATAAAATTTTTGATAAACCGGTACCAGTTCACTAAGTCCTAATAATATTTTTTTAACCTGATTCTCTTCGGTATCACCTAAAAATTTAATAGTTACATGAAGCTTATCTTTAGATTCCCAGCTATATTTTTCATTATGCATTATCACACTATCCCTGATTTTTAATATTTCATCCAAAATGAAATCAGGGATTTCAAGTGCAATAAATGTTCTAATCGTCATAAGTAATACCTAGAAGATTTCTTCGAAGCATTTCAAGAGCCGCCTGTGATGCTCTATCCTTGTTTAATATTCTATCATCACCGAAGCGGAATTCTTTTGCTGTGCAAATCTTATCATCGCAGACACCGATGTATACTAACCCTACCGGTTTATTTGGAGTTGCTCCGGTTGGACCCATTATTCCCGTAATAGCTAACCCGATATCCGAACCACTAACGGCTTTTATCCCTTCCGCCATTTGTCTTGCCACCTCTAAACTTACGGAACCGTATTTAGCAATTGAATCCTCATTTACTTTTAAAAGCTCAACTTTTGAGGCATTACTATAAGCTACTATTCCACGTTCTAAAAATTTACTACTACCAGGAATATTTGTAATACGATGCGCTATCAGACCACCCGTACAAGATTCTGCAACTGCCAGCTTTAAATTCCTATCTATTAATAACTTAGAGATAACACCTTCCAAAGAATCATCACCTTTTCCATAAATAAATCGTCCGACAACACTTCTCATTTTTTGTTCAATTTCATCGAGTTTATTTTTTACAAATTCCTCAGATGCACCTTGAGCAGTTACTCGCATTTTTACACCAAATTGGCTTGGTAGAAATGCTAAGCTTGCTCCACTTAATAACTCCTCAAGGTTTCCCAATTTATCAAAGAGTATCGACTCAGGAATTCCGGTCGTCAAAATATTAACCATTCTTCTGTAGATTTTTGTTTTCCCGATCATTTCATACAAACTTGGAATAACAAAACCTTCCATCATACCTTTCATTTCATAAGGAACTCCGGGCATTGCGATAAACACTTTGTTCCCCTTTTCTATCCAAAATCCGGGTGCAGTTCCCCTGCTATTCCTTATCGGCACCGCGATTTTAGGGATAAGTGATTGTTCCTCGTTAGTCTTTGTTAATTGTCTTCCCCTGACTTCAAAGAATTTTTTAATATCGGAAAGTACCTCGTCATCTGTAACTAATTCAGTATGGAAAAATTGAACAATGCATTTTCGCGTAACATCATCATGAGTAGGTCCAAGCCCGCCTGTAACAATCACAAGGTCGTTATTTTCGAATGCTCCTTTAAACTCATCAATTATATCTTTTATGTTATCATGAACTACACTTGAATGCGAGATTTCGATTTGAAGTGCTGTTAACTGTTCACCGATAAAAGCTGCATTAGTATTAATCGTTTGACCGATTAATATTTCATCCCCAATGGTGATTATTCCTGCTTTCATAAATTATTGCCCGGTTAAGTTATTCTATTAATTATGTGAATTGTCGTTTGAATAATTATAAATGAATAAATTCCAAGAATTACATCATCCAGTATAACACCCCAGCCGCCTTTGATAGTTTCAATTTTTTTAGCGGGAAATAATTTTATAATATCCAGGAGTCTCCAAACTAAGAAAGCCGGAATAAGAAACCAAATCTTTTTTGGAATAAATAATAATGTAATCCACATTCCAATAAATTCATCTAATGTAAATTGTTTTGGATCTTTACCATAAATGGACTCGAACTTATCGGCTATTCCTACACCAATTACAATGGAGAAAGAGATAACAATCATTAAAATAGTAGGGTTTTCAAATCCGGGTATTAAAAAAATAAGTAGAGCTATAAAACTGGCAAAGGTGCCGCTCGCTTTTGGAATAAATCCGGTAAACAAACCGGAACCGATTAATTTCTCAATTAGATTTAGTTTCAAAATGCAAAAGTTGTTTTATTAATATTCGATTAGAGAATAGATAAGTAAATCCTGTAAATAGAGTAAACAGTGTAATAAACAACATCACAAAATAAATCAGAACCGGATTAAGCAGATTTTCAAATAAACCCGGGTTGATGTTTGTTATCCAATGAACTGTTTGAGCTGTATATACCAACAGCAAGTAATACAAAAAAAACATTTGAAAGAAAGTCTTCCATTGGGCAGAACGACTAGTAGAGAATGAAATTTTCCTATGATCCGCCAATAACCTTAATAAGGTAACAATTATATCTCTTAATATGATAAGTATAACCATCCATAATTCCAGGATACCCAAAACGACCAAAGCTATAAATGCCGTTGAGGTTAATATCTTATCAGCAAGAGGGTCTAAAAATTTCCCCCATTCGGTTATGTAGTTAAATTTTCTTGCAAGCCAACCATCATACCAATCTGTAATCGCAGCTATAATAAATACCCCCAGGGATATTTGTATTAATAAAGGATCATCCGATAAAAATAAGACGAGAAATATCGGAGTAAGTATAATCCTTAAAACTGTTAACTGATTTGGAAGTATCATTAAATAGAAACTTTAGATGATTGACAATTTTTTTAAGTAGCCAAATTCATATATACCGGTATTATGACCATCTTTCCAGGAGATGCCGATAGCATAATTCCCTATCATTTTAAGATTTGATACGGTTAATTCATCATTACCGAAAATTGGAAAATACCTGTCACTTCTATTCTCTCTATCAGTGGCACAAAGGGCGCAGGGACAGTTAAGTCTTAGGTTCGACAGTTTTATTTTACTCTTAGTGCTATCATTCCAATCAATCGTAAGAAATTCCTTATCAACAATTTTTAAGCCTGAAGGTAGCATTAAGAAATTTTTTCTCCGGTAAGCATAAACAATGATTCCTGATACTTCTTGCTAGTGTTTAATATTACATCTTCCGGCAAATCAGGCGGAGGCGGTTGCTTATTGAAATTTATTGAAAGTAAATAATCTCTAACATACTGCTTATCAAAACTGTTTTGTGATATCCCTTTTTTATACTCATTCAATGGCCAGAAACGTGATGAATCAGGTGTCAATAATTCATCGATCAGAATTACTTTACCATTGTAATAACCAAACTCCATTTTTGTGTCAGCAATTATAATTCCCTTGCTTAAAGCATAGTCTGATGCTTTTTTATAAACATTAATCGTAGTATCCTTCAGAATATTATATGCTTCGCTTCCGATAATAGATATTGCCTGTTCTTCAGTAATATTCTCATCGTGAAGACCAATTTCAGCTTTTGTCGAAGGTGTGAAAATCGGTTCGTCCAGTTTTTCCGATTCAACAAGTCCATCAGGTAATTTAATACCGCATATCTGTCCGGTCTTTTTGTAATCATTCCATCCGGAACCTGTAATATAACCCCGTACTATACATTCAATAGGGATAAGTTCAGCCTTCTTTACAAGCATTGAACGGTTTATTAAATCAGCCTTAAAAGGTTTACAAACTTCAGGATATTCGTCAACATTCATACTGATTATGTGGTTTTCGATTACATCCTTCGTATATTCAAACCAGAATGCGGAGATTCTGTTAAGTATTTTACCTTTTAAAGGGATTCCTTCATTCATAATAACATCAAAGGCTGAAAGTCGATCCGTAGATACTATCAGGTAATATTCTCCCAAATCATAAACATCTCTTACTTTACCGCGTTTGAAAAGAGTTAATCCTTCAAAATTTGTTGACGTCAAAGAATTGTTTACCATACTTTTCCTCTTATTTGATAATGAAATATAAAGAGTGGTTAATAGTGATTCAACTTTGAAATTAATAAGAAATAAGAAATAATTTGAATATTATAAAAAGAGGTACACTTGTGTACCTCTTTCTGGATTCAAAATTAATCAAAAAATCATTATGAATACTAAAGTTTCAGTGGTACATATTCTTCAAACAAACCAATTTTTAATTCTTCTACAGATTTAATAAATCCTTTCCAATTCTGTTCAAAGAACAAGTTTATTTTATTAATGATTTCAAAAATCGAATCATCCACTACTTTTAGGTTCACTCTTTCACTTTCGCCCGGTTTATCCCAATATCCTGTAACAGAGGAATATGCTCTTCTTAATTTTACACCAAGCTTTTGGTCATCTGTCCTAATACCCTGCATTCTCGGTTGATTAATTAATTCGTTTAGATTTTTTATTGTATCCTTAAGTGATCTTACACTAGTTATTACTTTAACAACCTCGGCATTTCTACTACCTTTCAATTTATCTTCTATTAGACTTATAGTTTTGACTGCATCATCCAGTTTATCAGAGGCAAGAGTTATAATTTCAATTTTTCTTGATAACTCAGTCAGTATTCTGTCACGTTCTTTAAGATCAGTCAAATTAATATCGAGCCGGGGATCATAATGGACATTTACATAGGTTGAATCTGAATTTTTGCCAAATGTAATCTTAACTTTATAATTACCCGGCAAGACTGGGGGTCCTGATAATTCTTCATTATCTTTTGGCTTAGGCATACCCGGGAATCTTACTCCTTTTCTTTCAAATTCCCAAAAGATTCTATTGAATCCTTTCCCGTAATTGTTGAAAAGATTTCTTAGTAAATTATTATTTTCATCAAATATTTCGATTTTTACTTTTTCAGATATCTGGGAAGTATCCGGTGCAAGATAGTAGGTTATCATTGCCCCCTGTTGAAGATTCTCACCTTTAAATTCAGCTGCTGCAGCAAACCGTGTTCCCGGTGCCTGTTTTTGAGAATAACGATATGCATCGGAAATCTCAAAAGAGATTAATTTCTTATCTAACAGTTTTATGCCTTCTTTTGCCATTCTTCTTAAAGGACGGATATCATCAAAGATGTAAACAGAACGACCAAAAGTCCCGATTACAAGATCATGTTCAAGAGGGTGAATTGCCAGATCATAAGTTGACACGGTAGGATAACCGGCAGTCCATTTAGTCCATGTTCTACCGGCATCTAGACTAAAATAAAGACCAAATTCGGTACCCAAGAAATAGAGATTTTTTTCTACCGGATCCTGGATAAACGAAAGGGCGTAACCTGAAACGTCATTTTCTTTAACAACCGGCATCCAGGTTTTACCGAAATCATTAGTATGCAATACATAAGGTTTCCAATCATCTCTTCTATAATTATTGATTACTACAAATGCCTCTTCTGTCTTAAATGATGACGCTCGTATTTGCGGAATCCATGAACCTTCAGGAACTCCTTTGATATTCTTCGTAAGATTTTCCCAAGTTTTGCCCCCATCCTTTGTTAATTGCACATTTCCATCATCTGAGCCAATCCAAATAATTCCTTCCTTGAGAGGACTTGGAGCAATTGCGAGAATTGTAGTAAAATTTTCAGCGTTTGTTACATCGTAAGTGAGTCCACCGCTATCAATCTGTTTTTGTTTTGTTGTATCATTAGTTGTAAGATCGGGTGAAATTATTGCCCAGTTATTTCCCCTATCAGTACTCTTATGTAAATACTGAGAGCCGTAATAAATTGTTGTTTTATTAAATAGATCCTGAGCAAAACCGGCATTCCAGTTAAATCTTAATTTCTCGCCATTAGGATGAACCGGACGAATTAATTTTCTATCACCAGTAATGTGATCATATCTTCCAAGATTACCACCTTGCGACATATAATAGATATATCGAGAATCAGCAAAGTCAGCCGCGACATCAAATCCATCACCAAAACCTACTTCCTCCCAATATGAATTTCTAATTCCACCTGCGGCATTAACCCGGCTAGGTCCTTTCCACGAACCATTATCCTGCAGTCCGCCATACACATTGTAAGGTGTTTCCATATCTACGTTAATATGATAAAATTGCCCTAAAGGTAAATTACCGATAAATCTCCATGTCTTACCCCGGTCATGTGAAATTGCTAATCCACCGTCGTTGCCATCAATTATATGGTTTCCATTTTTAGGATTTATCCACCATGCATGATGATCTGGATGAACTTCATTACCGGGAATTAATGTTTGAAATGTTCTTCCCCCATCTTCACTCATAGTAACAATTGAATAAAGGTTATAAATCCTATTCTCATTTTCTGGATCAACATATAATTCATTATAATAAAAAGGCCTATTCCCGATATTTTCATCAGCAGTCATCCTCCATTTAAAACCACCATCATCAGATCTGTAAAGTGCATTCTTCTTTGCTTCTATTAGAGCATAAACAACTTTCGGATTATTTTTGGCGATTGCTAAACCTATTCTTCCCAACTCACCTTTAGGAAGCCCATCGTCATCGGATCGTCTCTGCCACGTTTCGCCACCATCAAATGTAATATACAATCCCGATGAGGGACCGCCCGATTTAAAGAACCATGGCCAGCGTCGATACTGCCACATTGCAGCAAATAACTTATTGGGATTGGATGGATCCATAATGAGATCTGCCGCACCTGTCTTTTCATCGACAAACAAAATCTTTTTCCATGATTTACCAGCATCGGTTGATTTGAATATTCCACGTTCGGACCCTTCTCCCCATGCAGAGCCCTGAGCGGCAACATATACTACACTAGAATTCGTAGGATCAATTATTATACGATGGATATTAAATGTTTTTTCCAGTCCAAAAAACTTCCAGGATCTTCCTCCATCAATACTCTTATAAATTCCATTACCGCTGTTTTGACTATTACGAGGATTTCCTTCACCGGTTCCGACCCATATTATATCAGGAATATTCTGGTCAACAGCAACGGCACCAATTGATGCAGCCGGCTGATCATCGAATATTGGCTCCCAGGCAATACCACCGCTTGTTGAGCACCATAATCCTCCACTTGCAGTTCCGACATAAATAATCTCTGGATTTTTCTGAACAACATCGATCGAAGTTACTCTTCCGCTCATTCCTGCCGGACCAATGCTTCTTGGTTTTAATCCTTTAAATAATTCCATGTCTAATTTTTGTGCGTAAAAAATGGAAGTGAAAAGGATTGAATATATCACGACGATAAGAGCTTGTCTAAACTTCATTATACCCACCAATAATTTTTTGAAATTTCATTATGAATATAACAATCTGGATCAAAATTCTTAATCATAATTTAAATATGAAAGCGTTAAGTAAAATCTATTATGATATTTTGCTTGAGTAACGAGAAACTATATTTTAAATTGTTGTTAGAATTTCCACTTAAAAGTAGGAAGAGTTATGCCTGAATTCAAATTAAAAGTTAATAACAGACAAGTTAAGGTTGATGTAGAAAGTGATACTCCTTTACTCTGGGTATTACGCGATACTCTTGGATTAACCGGAACAAAGTATGGTTGCGGTGAAGGGATCTGCGGTTCCTGTACTGTTCATATCAACGGGAAAGCCGAGAGATCCTGTTCGATTATGATAAAAGATGCTGCAGGAAAATCAATCACAACCATTGAAGGACTTGCTGAGAATCCTGATAATCCGATTTTCAGATCATGGATTGAACTCGAAGTTTCGCAGTGCGGATATTGCCAACCGGGACAAATCATGTCGCTTGCAGCTTTATTGAAAGAAAAACCTAAACCAACAGAAACAGAGATCAATGATGCAATGTCGGGCATTTTATGCAGGTGCGGAACTTATCATAGGATCAGAAAGGCAATTGAGAAAATAGTTGAGGAGGGCAAATAAGATGAAAAAATATACAAGACGGGAATTTGTTAAGGTAGTCGGGATTAGCGGTAGCGGTTTATTCTTAGCAGCTTATGTCCCCGCTCATGGATTTTTAACTAAGCCCGGTGATGAGCCCAAGATATTTGCACCTAGCGTTTACCTGAAAATTGATTCAAATGGAATTGTAACCATTACAGTACATAGATCTGAAATGGGTCAAGGAGTTCAGACTTCATTACCGATGATGGTGGCCGAAGAATTAGAATGCAGATGGGAAGATATTCGTATAGAGCAGGCTGATGGAGATCCAAGGTTCGGGCATCAATCAACTGGCGGAAGTCAAAGTATCAGAAGAACATTTGAGCCGTTTAGAATTGCAGGTGCCACTGCTAAAGAAATGCTATTAAGTGCTGCGGCAATTAAGTGGGGTATTGAAATCAAAGATTGCAAAGCCGAAAATGGATTTGTGTTTAATAAACTAAATGATAAAAAAATTTCCTACGGCGAGCTGGTTGAAGAAGCGGCTAAACTTCCTGTTCCTGCTAATGTCAAATTAAAGGACCCAAAGGATTATAAAATAATTGGCAAGCGAGTTCACCGTCTAGATACAAAGCCTAAAATTTATGGAGCTGCCAAATTCGGCATTGATGTTGTATTGCCCGGTATGCTATATGCTTCAGTTTCAAGGTGCCCTACTATAGGAGGTAAAGTAAAAACTTTTAATGGTGATAAAGCTAAAGAAATAAAAGGTGTAATAGATGTCGTTGAAATTCCTCAGGGAGTTGCTGTCATTGCAGATACGACCTGGAATTCATTTAAAGGTAAGAATGCTTTATCAATAGAGTGGGATTTTGGACCAAACGTGGATATTGATACGGATGCGATTCGAAAAAATATGGTGCTTCATTTAGAAGAAGACGGTTCCGAAATTGAAAATAGAGGAAATCTAAATTTTGATGCTCCTGATTTGATTACAATCGATGCTATTTATGAAGTACCGTTTTTAGCACATGCACCTTTGGAACCGATGAATTGTATCGCAACTGTTAAAAACGGAAAAGCAGAACTATGGGCACCTTCACAAAATCCGCAGGGTGCAAGAACGGAAGTGGCTAAAGCTCTTGGTTTCAAAGAAGAAGATGTTGTAATTCATGTTACTTTAATTGGAGGTGCTTTTGGACGAAGACTTATATCCGATTGGGCAGTTGAAGCCGCACTTATTTCTAAAGCAACAGGCAAATCTATTAAGCTAACATGGACACGTGAAGACGATATGAAACATAGCACTTTCCGTCCTGCAAGTATGCACAAAGTAAAAGGTTCTGTTGATAAATCGGGAAAGTTAGTAAATTTCTATCATCATGTTATCGCCGAGTCGATAACAGCACAACGTTTTAATAGAAACATTCCGGTTAAGGATGCAGATATTGGTGAAGGGACCAGAAGATTAGCATACCAATTCCCGAATCTGAAAATAACAGGAACAATTGTCCCGACCCATGTTCCGGTCTCCTGGTACAGATCGGTTTACAATACTCAGAATCCGTTTGTTGTCGAGTCATTTATAGACGAATTAGCATACGAGGCTAAGAGAGATCCTTTTGAATTCAGAAGAGATCTATTACCTGAAGATTCCAGATTAAGGAATGTTTTAATTGAAGCCGCAAACAAATCCAATTGGTTTAGTAAGTTACCTGAAGGTAAAGGAAGAGGGATTGCATGTTTTGAAGGTTACGGAAGTTTTTGTGCGGAGGTAATTGAAGTATCAGTCATACAAACTAATGAAATTATTATAGAAAAAGTTACTGCGGTTATCGATTGCGGAACTGTTATAAATCCTGATACAGTAGAAGCACAGCTGGAAGGTGCAATTGTATTCGCATTAACTGCAGCACTAAAAGGTGAAATTACTATCAGAGACGGCGGAGTTGTTGAAAAGAATTATGATGACTACCAGTTACTTACTTATTCAGAAACACCAGTAATTGAATGTCATATAATAAGCAACTTCGAAAAAGTAGGAGGTGTTGGTGAGGTTGGTATTGGAGCCTGTGCACCGGCATTATGCAATGCAATATTTGCTGCTTCCGGAAAAAGAGTACACAAACTTCCTGTAAAACTAATTTGATATACAAAAAAAGCCCGCTTATTATGTGCGGGCTTTTTTACTTTTATTACAACTGCAATTACTAATTAATTAATTCGATTATTAAAGTTCCGCCACCCATTTGCGGACCGAGCTTACTGGAAAGTTTAACCATTTTTTGATTTGATTTATTAACCCAGATATTTATTGCCTCACCCTCACCACTTGTTTCTTTAATCTCAATCTTATAAACATCAAACTCACCGGCTGGAACAGATAATTTTTCACTTCCAAGAACCTTTAAAATATTTTCCTTGGCTTTTGCTCCCATTAGATCGAATTCGTTAAACTTCACAGATAAATTTTCACTTAAAGGAAGCGACTCGATCATCAATCCAACTCCTGAGCCATCAGTAATAACGGGGACATCAACTTTTGCATTAATTGGCATCTTTTGAGAACCGGCTTCCATACTACCCTCAATTTTACCATCCAAAAATTTAACCTGAACAGTGGCCATCCCTTGTTTAATATGTCTTTCTAGGGGTAATAATGTATTAGCATCAACTAACAAAGTATCATTTCCTCCCATCATACCAAAAGTTACATCAATTGATCTTAATACTTCTTTACCATTAAGTGTTGCTTTAGTAATCTCACGGGTAACATCCATATTAAATATTTGTCCTCGTGTTTCAATAGTCATTAAATATTTTGCCTGGCCTAGTTTGATTTTGCTTCCGTCAAAGCTCTTATATTCATTTACAGAACCTGTATCAACTTTTTTAGGCATTGTGACTGAATTAATATCAACAGTGATATCATTCAATTTTTTCTTAATTGCATCGCGTACATCTTCCTGCACTCTGCCGTTCAAATGTTTAGAAAAGAATTGTTCCATTGCAACGACCATGGCTAGACGATTTTCGAGTCCGGCAAAACCATGTCCTTCATCCGGCGCTACCATGTATTCTACCTGTCTTCCTAATTCCCTCATAGAAACAACAATTTGATCTGATTCAGCTTTTTTAACCCGCGGATCATTTGCACCTTGCACAACATACAATGGTGCTTTAATATTCTGAGCGGAGTTCAGAGGCGATTGCTGCATTAGCATTTCAAACTCATCCGGTTTTTCCATATCACCTACTCGAATTGCAAATGTTTTCTTTATCGGAGCCCAATAAGGAGGTATAGAATTTAGTAATGTTATAATGTTTGATGGGCCGACAATACTAAAACCGCAAGCATAAATATCAGGTGTGAAAGCAAGACCGGCTAATGTTGCATAACCTCCGTAAGAGCCACCTGATATCGCAACACGTTTCGGATCAGCAATTCCTTTTTCAATTAGATACTTAACTGCATCGGAAATATCATGCTGCATAGAACCTGTTCCCCACTGCTTATTACCGGCATTCAAAAACTTCTTGCCATATCCGGTTGATCCTCTGAAGTTAGGTTGAAACACGGCGTATCCCCTGTTAGCAAGAAATTGTGCATAAGGATTATATCCCCAGAAATCCCGAGCCCATGGGCCACCATGAATAAACATAACAACCGGAAGATTTTTAGGCTCCACACCTTTGGGCAATGTTAAATAACCTGGAATTATCATACCGTCTCTTGCGGTTAAATTAACCGGTTCCATCGGCGCCAGGTATTCTGTCGGCAAAGTTGGTCTCGATTTGTAAAGCAATTCAACGGTACCTGCTTTCTTATCAAATAAATAAACTGAGCCCGGATCTACATCACGGGAAACTGATACCATCCATAAATTTTCATCTACTGTTGATGAAGTTAAATTAATGTCACCTTCAGGTAATAATTTTTTTAATGTGTTTAAAACATTTTCAAAATCTTTTGTTTTTGGATAAATCCTTCTTTTAGCACCGACATAAACTGTTGCAATCATTTCGTTTGTTTTGTCCGAAAACACTGCTGTGGCAATATCTACTTCATTTAAAGGATCTTTCTCAATGAACTTTGTTGTTCCGTTCTTAAGATCAAAAAGCAATAATTCGGATTTATCAATATTTTCACCTTTGTTGGAAACCATATAAAAACTATTTCCATCAGGTGTAAATCTTAAAGGACCGGCTGACTCCTCGTTTGTAACTTTGTAGATCGTTTCAAGGTTGTCACCGTTAATTTTTAGAATTTCAGTTCCGCCGTCTTCAGTTTGTCTAATACCTAACTTTAAGTTTCCATCAAGATCAGTCATCCAGCCGGCAATATTATCATCATTCTTACGTAAAAGAGTTCTCTCACCTGTTGAGATTTTAAGTTTATAGACGTCATGGAGCTGTGGATTTCTGTCATTTAGTCCAATCATCATTTCGTCAGGGTTATTCTTAGGAACGTCAATTATCATAGCTCGGACATTTTCGAGAGGTGTTAAATCCCTTGCTGGTGGTACCGGGTCTCCTTTCTGTGAAGGATCAACAGCATATACTCTAAAATTTTCATTTCCACCCTGATCCTGCACATATAGAATATATTTACTGTCATGCGACCAGAAGTAATTGCCGATTGGACGTTTTGTATCTGCAGTCAGCGGACGGGCATCATCGAACTTTTGATTTCTTTCTTTAACCCAGATATTTCTAACTCCGTTAAAAGGTTTAAGAAATGTAATATACTTTCCATTTGGAGATAATTGGGCACCGGCAATTTCAGGATCTCCAAAGAAAATTTCACGGTCGATTATCGGTGGAAGTTGTGCAAATATAACAGATGAGAAAAGAATCATAAAAAATCCTAAAGTTAGTTTTTTCATAATAACTCCTTTATTGATGCATATTTAATAGTTTCGGTGAGATTTTGTTCCGGAAATATATGAAAATTACTACTCTTCGAGATAGTCCGTTCTATTAAAGTCAGATATACTGATCAGAAAATACTGCTTTTATGGTTATGTGTTGTTTGAGATAATGGAAATTATTTTTCCAATTATTATTTGTGGATAAACAATGGATTAGATATGGTTCCGAGAATAAAGCTGACGAAGAAAGAGAGTGTTATTGAGGAGACTGTTCAGCGTGACAAAACGCTGTATGAGATGGAGATAAGGTTTACGGGTGAAAAATAAAACAGGGACAGGATGCATTTTATAATTCAATTAATTAATTGGTTTTTGTAAGAAATATTGACGGTTGGTTACAAAAACAATTGCAACAATTATCCACATCATTATTCCAAGCACTAAATTCCAAATAAAAGCAATTTCACCAGTTGCTGATGGCTGGAAAATTAGAGTGCTGGCGGAAAGAAAAGCGTGCATAAGCATTATGATTGGTAAGCTCCCCGTCCGGTCATAAACGAATACCAGAAGTACCCTGTATGCCGGAAGCGCCATCAAATAAAAAGCTAGGAATCCTGCCACAAACATTGTCCATGAATCTGCACCACCCAAATAATTACTTGCCCAAAAAGCTATCATAATATGCCATATGCCCCAAAGAAGTCCAACAATGAGTCCTGTAGATAAAATGCTATACTGCTTTCGCAGTTGCGGTACCGCAAAACCGGTCCAACCGGTTTCCTCCAATAACCCTCCACCGATCAACCCCCAGGCAACACCAAATATCATCAAATCAATTTTGTCTTTCGTTGTGATTATTCCCGGAAGAAATTCTTGATTGAAAAGTGAAAGTCCGAAGAGTACTACAGCCACAAGAAGTGGACCTGTAAAAACCGCAATCGCGTACCAGCGTCCTTCAGCCCGCCACTGCAATAACCGTGATATTAGCTTACGAAGACCTTCCTTGCCATCGATAAGGAAATTCATAAGAATACCGGATATGAATGGACCGGCAAACATGATAAGGAGTGCGGGCACAAATAACTTTTCAGCTTGTTCATTGGTGCCCGGTATGTTGCCAGGTCCACCAATAAGTATGAGTATACCACCCCATGAAATAGCAAATACTAGAAGGTAATAAGCTAAAAGGGGATGTCTTTCGATAAAGTTTTTCATAGTGTTACACTTAATAAATAAAAAGAAGGATATAAAATGAGTTCTTTCACTGCCACATAATCAAAAGACATTCTCAATCTTAAGAATTAATATAATTTATATTATACACTACAATAGAAAGACGGACAAGCAGAGTTATGGAAACAACAGAATTAAAATAATCATTATTAATAACAAAATAAAAAAATCGATAGTATTTAAAAATGAAAAAGCGAGAGTCTTCTCTCGCTTTTTGGTGGGCAGAGACGGAATTGAACCGCCGACACAAGGATTTTCAGTCCTTTGCTCTACCGACTGAGCTATCTGCCCATCATTTTTTAGTGGGACAAATTTATATAAAATGAATTAAAAATCAAAATATCAACCACCTTGTTTTATGAATCAAAAAAGGAGAGTTGTTTTCTATTATACTCTATCTTTTCCTCATGTTCAAGAAGCCATTTCTTCCTCCACAAACCCCCTGAGTATCCTATCAAATCTCCATTAGAACCTATCACACGATGACACGGGACTAAAATACTAATTTTATTCTGTGCGTTTGCTTTAGCAACAGCTCTTATTTTATTCTTGTTACCCAACTTTGAAGCTAGCGAAAGATATGAAATAGAATTACCGAATGGGATTTTTACTAACTCGTACCAGACTGATTTTTGAAACTTTGTTCCATATAAATCAATCTCAACTTCAAAACATTTTCTGGTTCCATTAAAATATTCCTGCAACTGAACTCTACATTTTTTAAAGAATGGATTTTTTGTAAGTGATTCTTCGACTTCCTCTTCAACAAAAAAAAGGTCGGTAATTCCCCTCTCCGAAGCTCTTAAACAAATAGTTCCAATTGGCGATCGATAATAATCAGTATACGAGTATAGCATATTTTTTGTGAGATGAATTACTACTTAACCAGCAATCTTTTTAGTGTTTCGATTATTTTATCTCTTAAAAGAGGTTTGGGAATAAAGTCATTAAATCCAGCTGCAATAAAATTCTCTCTTGCATCCGATTGTGTATATGCGGTTGAAGCAATGATAGGTACATCCTTATGTCCGGGCATTTTTTGAATTATTCGAAGTGCATCCAATCCATTATATTCACCCTGCAGGTTGATATCCATAATTATAAAGTCGAAACGTTTGGTTTTTAATAAAGGAACTCCAGCTTCAAAACTGGGAGCGAATTCAATACTTTTCAAATCTCTCATTTGGTTTTTAAACAATATTTGAGAATCAAGCTGGTCTTCAAAATACAAAACACTTAGCTGTGTCAGATCAAGTTCTTGGTACTTTAGTGCAATGGGTTGCTTCTCGGAAACAAGCGGAGCCTGTTGTTTACCAAACTGTTTAGGTTCGGAAACCGGTGGTTTTATACTTTCTAACTCATAATTTGTTTTTTCACTTATAGTAAACTTAACCGGAAAAGTAAGCCCAACTTCTACTGCTTCATTATCTTTCATTACAACATATTTTTTTGCGGAAAGAAGTTCGATAAGTTTATTCGCTAACCTTAATGAAAATCTGGAAAATCCGTAGTTTCTTCTTATAACAGATTCCTCATCAGCAAAAATATCATTGAAACCTTTCAGCAAATATGGACTAATAACATTTTTTGTATCTTTAACTGAAACCACAATATTATTTTCATCCAGATTAAATGTAGATAAATAAACTGCGCTCTCCTTTGTTATCTGAACAGCAATTTTAATAAACAGGCTTATCAAGGAAACGACCTTCTGCTTATCACTTTCGAAAGTAATTGAAGAGGATATTTGACCGTACTCCAATGTTATTTTTTTAGACTCACATAATTTTTTTGTGTTCTCTTTTAATGAATCGAGAAGGTCTGTGATTTTTAACAATTCCGGTTTGAACTTAACAACTTTTTGCTGAAGTGCCGAGTATTCAACAGCATTGTCCATAATTTGCAAGAGCAGTTTTTGATTTTCTTTTATAATATCAACAGCTTCTTTTTGTTCTTCTGATGGTTGATTTATACTTTCCCATAATTCCTGAGCAAAACCTAAAATAACATTAATTGGTGTAAGCAATTCGTGAAACATATGTGACAGAAACGGAGCATCAATCTTTTCATTACTTTCACCATTAACAGTTTTAATATCTGTAGCTTCGGTTTTCTCTTCTTCGGGCTTTACTACTATAGAATAATTCTCAATTTCCCCGTTATAATTCTTAATCGGAGTTGCAATAACTATGGCTTTGATTCCAGGTCCGGAAGGTTTTTTAAATTCTAATTCAAGCGAGGTTGTTTTAAGTAAACCGGAATGAAAAATATTTTTATTCACCTTTGCTCTATCATTATCGGATACAAGGCTAATAAATGGGCGTGATTCAAGTTCCTTTTTAGGATATCCCATTTTTTTTGATACTTGCTCGTTTATACCTGTAATAAAACCATCCTTATCGGTATTGATTATGAGGTCGCTCGTATGGTCATAGACAGATTGTAAAATTTGATTTTTCTTTCTCTCTTCTAATAGATCACTTACATTTTTTATTATATTTAAATGACCCTTCTTTCCTTTGAACTCAATATTAGAACGGGTGAGTTCAACCAGAATTGCGGAACCATCACTTTTTTTATGACGCCAGGGTCCGGCACTTAAAGTTTTCCCATCCGATGATTGTATCAAAGTCTGGATATCTTCAGGCGCATAAAGATCTGTAAGATCCATATTTAGAAAATCTGCTCTCTTATAACCATATAGTTTTAAGGCTGCATCGTTCACTTCCAAAAATTTCAGATTTTCTAGATCATAAATGAACATCGCTTCCGGAATATTTTGAAGTACTAAATCATATAAATGTGCTTTAGTTTCATTTAATAATTGGATTTCATTTTTGGGTTTAAGAATTATTTTTGTTCCAACATAACCGCGGTCACTATCAAATATTTTTTGAATATTTATTTCAGCTTTTAAATTATTTTTTCCCTCAAAAGTATGAGTAAAACTATACTCATCTAACCTAGCTGAATTATTCACATATTCTTCAATGATTTTTATAAAAGTTTTATCGAACACCCTGCTTAATTCACTTTTAACCAAATCAGGTTTTTCAGAAACGAGCATTAACTTTAACAGTTCTGCGCTGTAAGAAAGAATCCGGTTCTCATTATCCGTAAGCAATACAGCGATGGGAAGATTTTTAACGAATGATTTGTTTACATCATCCGACTCTCGTATGATATTTTTACTAGTGTGCTGTGAGAAACCAATAATTGCAACCGTTTTGTTATCCAGATCGCATATAGGAAACTGAATTATTTGAACATCTTTCTTTAAATCCGGTGTAATTGGCGAAGAAGAGCTGTCAAGTATTAAAGCATTTGTAGTGTCGATAATATATTGATCAACAGTCTTATATAAAGTGCTTAGATACTTAGGAAGGTAATCCTGTTCATTTTTATTTTCAATCTGATTTGAAGTGAAGCCTAATATTTTAGCATAAGCGTCATTGATTAATATAAATTTGCCAGTTGTGTCTTTAATCCAAAAATATTGATCAAATTCGTTAATTTCTTTTTGAAGTTTTGCTTTTTCAATAAACGTGAATGGATAAGTAAGTTTAATTTTGTTAATAATTGATAATATTCTTTTGTCATTAGTTAATTTTTCGATCTCAGATGTTGCAATTATAAATCTTTTGGATTCATGATCTGTTTTTATATCTGAAATAGAAGATAAATTAATAATGAAATAGACATTATTTTCACTTTTCAGCGGTGTAAAAATGAATTCATAATTTTTAATCTCACCGCTAATTTTTAATTGTAACAAATCTTTTACAGCAATATCGTATTTACGGGCATCAATGAATAATCGCTGAAGAGTTAAAAGGTTTTGCTCATCAAATAAATCGAAAAAATTTAATTGCGGTGCCGACGCCGGTATTATTTTTTTTATTTCCAAATTCTGCGCAATAATACGACCCGACTTATCGATAATAATACACGGTATTTCGAAGGAAGCCCTGATTTCGGTTTTTATTTTAGAAATATCATCCATTATAAAGTGATTGTTCTTATTGAACCAATATTGTAACAGTATTCGAATAAGGCGTGTAGGTTCTAATAGCCAGGGATTGTCTGACCCTATATTGATATGTAAAACCGCGTTGCACTGATCCATCAATTGCTGATTTAGAATCAGCAGCTAATTTCAAAAATTCAACGAAATTCCCATCGCCAGTTTTCCTTTCAATTATAACTTGATTTTCAAGCGATGTATTATCATCCCAGGTAAGATTAACAATGTTAATTCCTAAGGAGACTCTTAAGTTAGAGGGACCGGGTACATCAACATAAAATGTTGCAACTGTTGCTTCATTTGAGAATCCGCTAATAGAAGTGTTTGTGAAATAAGCAACCCTATACTTATATCCTGTACTCGGTGCAACCGAGTTATCCTGATATTCAATTGTATTGGGTGGTACTGTAGTAAGACGTTTATATTCTGTTGTTGCAGGATCTGTCCTCTCAATGACAAATCCATTTTCATTAATTGCAAAATCAACCCATTTTAAGTTAACCTGACTTGCACCAATTGCTTCGCCCACTAAGTTCCATGGACCACCAGGTACACTTGTAGTGCTTACCTCATTACTGAAATCGGAGAATCCTGAGTTGTTATAGGCGCGGACTTTATAGAAATAGGAAGCAAAAGCAGAAAGTCCACCGTCAGTAGTACTAATAGTATTTGAAGGTAATGTTTTAATTCTTCTATAAGCCCCTCCTCCTTCATCCTTTCGCCAAAGTTCAAATCCTGATTCGTTATGTGAGAGGTCATCCCATAGTAAACTCACAGAAAATTCATTTATCTTTGACAAGAATAAATTTGCAGGTGCATTTGGTTTTTTATCTTTTACGTAAATATTTTCTTGAAGTGAACTCTCTTTAGATCTATTGTTTTTATTATATACCTTTACACTATAATTGATTCTTGAGCCGAGAAATGTTGAATCTACACTTAAGGTTAATTTAGGATTAGTGCCATCGGTATTTTGTTCAATTTTTTTTACAAATTTTTTATTTAAATAAACCTCATAAAAAGAAAGTCCACCTCCGCCTGTACCATCTACTGCTTTATAATCAATTTCAGTTGCACCGAACATAACGGAATCCCCGGTAACCGGTTGAGTGATTTCAATTGTAGGGCTTACACTTTGCTGTGCATCGTTTAATGATTCCACACAACTATTAAACGCAAATATTAAGATTGATAGTACAATTATTTTTGACATTTTTTATAGGTAGAAATATTTTCTCACAGATTTAGCTAATATTCTTTCTTTTTATGTTTATAATTTAAGAAATACTTTCGAGTAATGTAATTCCAAATAGAAAAAACAATGGAATATTTTATAAATATATATCATCGAAAGGTTTCTATCGGCTGGATCTTAATCGGACCAAGATATATTCACTCAAATTCAAAAAATGACTCTTCTAGAGTTAACTCATTATGTATCGATGTTGTCAAAATCAATTAATAATGAACGCGTTTCATGTGGATTCATTCTCTCAATATGAAAGTAAATTGTCTGTCCGTCTTCCCGAAATTCGTAACGAGGAATTTTTGTATTAATAATATCCGAAGAAACATTAATATTTTTAACTCGTTTATTCAAATTTACCTGAACAACTAACTCTTCAGTAAGATTTTCACTAGGATTGGTAAATTCTATTGCAATTCTCCTTGTACTTCTTGTTTCATATCTGATTTGAACACCCTGTCTTCTACTCCACCATTCCTTGAGTTGCTTCAAGGAAGTAATCCACATATTTTTATTTCGCGCATATCTAATAACATCATTCACTATACTTACATATTCAGACCTAAGTTGGTATTGGGAATGAACCTTAAAAACATATAAACCACCTTCGAATAAAATTCTATCAATATCCTCTTCGTATGTATACCTTTGAAAATCAGTATTTGTTAACCCATAATTTCTGACTACCTCAAGATCATCTCTTGCGGTTTTTGTAATAATCATAATTGATTTATTATTCCTTACAGTAATTTCCGGAACCGATCTATCTGTAAGTGAATCGGTAACTAGGAAATCATAATTTTGTTCAGCCATTGTTTGTAAAGTGTTATCATCATAGAATCCATTTAATGGCATCATTGATCTTAAACGCTTACCCGATATTTTACTAAGAGTATCTTTAGCAAACTTAAAACTTGAATTTTGTGCTTCTTTGTTATCCAATTTATTTACTGTGTCTTCAGGTGATTCTAAAAACCCGATATCAATGATTGCACCAATTTCACCTTTTTCTGAAATAGATTTTATTAAACCTGGATAATTAATTCCTATATAAGGGTCTATAAAATATGTTGCTGGTAATTGGTTTAGATCCAGAACATTTCCTAAGTTGTAAACGTTACTTATATTCTGATCTAACGTCGGCAACAGAATTAATGCTCCCTCATAAGAAGTCGGCCAATCCCTTATAGATGCTGTAGGTTGGTATGTTAGCCAATTAAGTGAATTATTAAATAGCTTTTCGAAAAAAATGTAATCTTTTTGGACTCCAAGTACAGAATTTAATTCAAAACCATACCAGACAAATCTCCCTTTACCATAACTTCCATAAGAGATTCCAGCACTTCTAGAAATTTCTTCGCGGACTAAACCGGCTTCTCTTCTGAAATCGTACCAAAAACTTACCTGTGTTGTTCTTGACTCTAAAACCTCTGCGTAAAGAGGCCTATCCCAAGTTGCAATTTTGAGTGCATAACCGGTTGGAACACCTGCCGTAATTGGAAGATTTCCTCTTAATGTATGAACCTTATAAAATTCCTCCGGTTTTATCTCACGGTTAAATTTCATACCAAATACTTCTGAAAAGAAATCCCATCCACGCCATTTCCCTTCATCAGAATATGTTGCTGGACCTCCGGAGACAAATATACTTCCTCCATTTTCAAGATATTTTTTCAATTGAACAAGTTGCTTATCGCTTAATGATTTAGAGCCTGGAAGAACAATTACTTTATAGCTAAGGTGTTCCCCTAATTCTATATTCCTATCTGTGATAATGTCATAATTAAATCGGGCATTTTTAATAAATTTTTTCCAAGTATCAATATTGTCTCTTAACCATGTACTACCAGAAGGCAGCATATTTTCTGTGTACTTTGAATAGAGAATTGCAACCTTTCCAGATTTTTCGTCACCAGATATAAATTTTAGATTTTCCTTAGAAGGTAAAACATCTTTAATTTCATAACTTCCATAAATATTTCGGACGATAAGTAAAAAAACAAGAATACCAGTAATTAATAATACAAGACCACTGACAATAATTATTAAATAATTTACTCTCAGTCCTTTGAATTCTTTTACCGCCACTTGAGATTATCCTCTTGTTTTTTCTCTTTACCGCCAGGTGCGATATAACCCTCATTGGTGTAACGCACAAATTTCTTTTTAGCTTCAGCCTTATCTGAAGCTGTGCTTCTCACATTTTCACCAGTAGGTTTTTGATATCTAGTCCCCTCATAGTTAGTAGGTGCGGCACCAACGTATGTAGGTTTTAGTTCAGGTCCTTTTGCAGTTTCCTGCTTTCCGGCAAAAGTTGGTTTGCGTTGATATTCATAACCATATTCTTGCTGCGGGGTTGCGACTTCGAAAGTCCTTCTCACAGGAGTTAATTCCTTCTGCTCATAAGCGATCGGTAAAGGTGCAATTAACTCTGCCGGTATTGCAGAAGGTTGAGGTGCTTGAGCAAGAATTCCCTTGCGTTCTCTAACCTTATATAGAATATAAGCACCAACGGCAAGAATAAAAGTTGATATAGTAGCTACAAGTATTATTAGTGAAAGTATAGGAATTAATTCCATTTTAACCTCTTTAAAAATTCTTTATTTTGATACAGCAGCATTCGGAACTGGCTTCACTCCAAGCGAAGAACTTCCCAATCCAGTTCTTTCGAGTTTACCCCAGGTCATTCTGAAACCTAAAAATTCTTCTATTGTTGCCATTGCTTTAGTAACATCTATCAACAAGATGAAAACTAACCTGTAAACAATAGCATATGGGACTAATCTGAATTCTTCCTTTTCCGCAGCTATACAATAAACTGCGGACATTATATCTAGTACTGCAATACCAACCCACCATAGAAATAGAGTTATATGAATCCCATAGACAAGAGCCACAATTATAAAATACACATTTACAAAAATGTTCATCGCCGGCCAGATAAGGGCTTCATAAAACATTGACCACATAATAAAGCTATTATTAAAATTAACTGTAGGGTTATAAAGATATCTTTTATGCTTTCTAATAGCTTGAAGAATTCCCCTTGTCCAACGATACCTTTGTTTTAATAATTGATAAATAGAGGCAGGTGCTTCTGTATAAGCAACTGCATTAGGCTCATAAATAATTTTCCAACCTTTAGAAAGGATTTTTAAAGTTACGTCTGCATCTTCAGCAAAAGTATCGCTCGAATAAAATCCGGCATCTCTAAGAGTAACCTTCCTGAAAACACCAATGGGACCGGGAATTATGTTAACCATTTTTAAGAAACCCTGAGCACTACGTGCTAAATTTAATCCTTCCAAATATTCAAGAGCCTGTAAATCAGTCAACATTTTTTTTCTATTCTGTACTTTCACATTTCCTGCAACAGCACCAACTGCAGGGTCATCAAAATGTCGCATAGCCAGTTTAAGTGTATTGGGAGTTAATTGAGAATCGCCATCCATACAAAGAACAAACTGTGCTTCTGAATATTGTATACCGGCATTCAATGCTTTTGATTTACCACCATTCGGTTTGTTGATGAGAGAGACTTTAACTAATCCATTACTTCCTTTATGAAAGCCGACTAATGATTCCCCTACTGTGGCGGTATCATCAGTTGAACCGTCATTCACTATGAGTATTTCGTAGTTGGGATAATCGATATCAAGCAAAGATTCGATAGAAGAATTTAATATTTTACCTTCATTAAACACAGGGACAATTATGGAGACGAAAGGATGGAAATCGGCTTTTTTTTGAATTGTGTATTTTGTGTTATAGAAATATGCAGTGAATAAAATTCCAAAATACCGTATTAGAAGAATAAAAAGGAAAATAACTAACGATACTATTGATGAGTATACAAATAGACCACTCCAACTTAGAATGGTTAAAGGCATTGTAATAAGAATTGTAATAAATAATAGAGCAGAGAGTAATCCTGAAATCATAATCGACCGTTTCTTTTCACGCATTAAATTACGTGCCGGGGGCTTTACTTCTCTGTTGTCTAAAGCAATCTGGTATTTATTATGTTTGGTATCCATCAGGTTATAATTTTTTGATCAAATATAATAAACAAATAAGGTGCCATAGCATTTTATATTTTATCTTCGAAAAGACGATAAAAACGAAAATATATGACAAATATCTTCATAGATATTGAATAAATGCCTCATTCTTAAACAGAATTTATAGAAATATAACTTATTCTCTAAATTATTGCAAGTGAATAAGTTAATAGAAGTACTTAACAGTTTGGTGTAGAAAAACTAATTAACTTATTTTTTTATAATGACTGCATCAAATACAAAATCTTTGAAATTCTTATCACAATACCATATGATAAAATATAAGTTCTAAAAGACCTATCATTCTTTTAAATGTAAATATTCTTTTAATTAGATAAGTACTTTATGATTTACCACTTGTTTTACAATATGGTTTTTGCTGTTAAAATATTCAATACTCCATTATAATCTACGATTGAATTTTGAGAATAATTTAACTTTGCAAAGAACATTTTCAAAGTTAACTTACAGCAAGGGAACGAGTTTATTGATGAAAAGAGTATTTGATTAAATAATTGGTTTTATTCTATTGTAGTAAATTACTAAATCTTAAAATAGATTCCAGTATGCTGAAATAGAAGCGGAAAATGTTCTATAACCGGAATCATATCTAGAACTGTTTGAGAAACCTAGTCTAGCACTAATAATCAATTTTTGAAATGGATTATAAATTGCTTCACTAAAGATTTCACTAACGGTAAAATCTACAACAGGGACATATCCAATTTTACCACCAACCTTTCCTTTGATCTTTGATTCTATTTGCCAAGAATATTCTCCCCATAAACTATGAGAATAAAAATTTTGGGGTGAATAGTAATTTGGCGAGATAAACGAAAAGTCGGAGAAATAATATTCATAACCGAAAACTGAATTAGTTAAGAATCTTTTTCCTAATCTCAATTGTAAGTCATTTCCATCATTACCATCGGAAATATTGTTGAAACTATAAAATCCGGATATCCTAATAAATTCCCTGAAATCGTAATATGCTGCTAACCGATATATTTCCGATTTAAGTCTGATAGTTATCAATGAAGGAGAATACAATAACAACCTTGCATCATTATTATTATAATAAGCAACAATTGAAAAAAGATCGGGCATTTCAAAGCGAAATGATAAATCCCCTATTGTTTTATTTGATTCCCGTTGAATATTTAATAAACCAAAACTTGCCGATAGATTAGTATACTGAGAGAAATTAATTGTTGCTGTTCCTTTTAGACTATTAAAACTTCTTCGGATAGGTTGTGAATTGATCTCAGTATTTTCCCAGGAAACTCCCAGTCCAATAAAACCTAGAACATTACCATCTATACGTGAACCGTAACTCCATAATTTAAAATTTTGATTATCTGCATAGTAGTTTGTAAAAGGTGCTAATCCGTAATTAGTCGGAATTACTGCAGATACAAAATCCCTTATATTATATAAAAATTTCATAAAACCTGTAGGGGGCAACCAGCTGATACGCTGCTTTAATATCCTAATTTGAGATGTGTCCTGTGAACTAAAAAGTAATTCTTCATAAATATCTCTTGCCCTACCATAATTCTCTTCCAGAACATATGCATCAGCTAAATAGATTTGTTTATTTTCGACATCTCTCTTTAAGTAATCATTATTCCTTAATGCAAGAAGTTCTGAATAAAGATCATCTGCTTGTCCTAAATTTCTATTCCCGACATAATATTCTCCTAAAAGTGCCAATCTTTTATTTAACTCCTGAATTTCCTCACGAACCAGAGCCGAAGACAACAATTCTCTATAAAAATTCTCTGCTTTTGCCGGCTGCCCGGTAACCAAATAGGCATCTGCAAGAAATAATCTTAAAGTTCTGTCTTCCGGATTAATTTCAAATAATTTTCCCAGTTCGTTAACTGCAATATCAAAACTTTTATTATAATAATGATTTCTTGCTTTTAATAATGCAGCACGAAAATTAAATTCTTCATTTAAAATGTTATCATATATCTCAATAGCTTTCTCATAATCTTGAGCACAGGAAACAATGTCAGCATATTCCATTAATTCGACATAAGTTGGTGCAACAATTTTTGAAAAGTATAATTCGTATTTTTCTCGTGCACCCCTACAATCGCCAATGGTAGCAAGTCTACCAGCTTCGGTCTTAATAGCAAGTGTCAATTGCTTTTCGTAAACAGAAAGATGCTTGTTATAATTATTTTCGGCTAAAACCATTTCCGGATCATTTGGAGCAATGCTTTTTGCAATTTCAATATACATTCGAGCTTCAAAAAAATCTTTTTTCCATAAATACATAGAAGCTAATGTAATATAAGCATGAATATCATTGGGTCTGAATGCAGCAACATTCAAAAGATACTCTTCAGCTTTTTCGAGATCAAGAACCGTCCATACACCAATTTGTCCATACAAAAGCTGGTAATCCAGATTATCCGGGTCATATTTAAGTAGCTTGTTTAATTGCGAAATTGCTTTTTCCCATTCGTAATTCCAGGCGCAATATTTTGCAAATAGAAACCTTATATCTAGATCCTGATCTTCAGGAATAAACTCTAAATATTCGCTAATTACTTCTATTGCACTATCAAAAAGCAATAAATTTGAATATGCTTCTGCTAACTTGATAACAGCATTTTTATCCGTAGGATCATTTTTAAGCAGTGAAGTATAGAATGCAACTTCATCGTTAAACTTATTGTCGCGATATTCAACAACGGTTCTCCATAGTCTAATGAATTCCTCATTCTCTCTCTGCGTGAGTTGCAGAATCTGCAATTGTTGGTATGCTTCTTCATACCTGTTGGCTTTAATTAATTCATTTACAAGTTCAAACCGTATTTTAATATTTTCAGGTTTTTTATTTAATATTTCGTAATAGTTATCAATAGAGTAAATCTTCTCATGAACTTTCTCGTAGGATTTCTGCTGATATTGGAAAAGGTAAGCCTGGTTTTTTACCAGGTCCAAGCCATCTTCAGCTTCTTTGAAAAATGGTTTAATAGTGAGAGCTTTATTGAAAGCATCTTCTGCTGTTTTGGAATTGTTAAGCCATAATGAAAAATATCCGTAACGGCTCCATAGCCTCCAATCATCAGGATATCTTTCTACATATTTATTAAGTATCCTTTCCCCTTTAGCAATACTACCATTTCTTGCAAGAATTTCAGTATAACGGATTATTTCATCCGGTGAGGTAGTATCATCACGTTTCAAATATTCATCATACCATAATTCTGACCTCTCCCATTCTTCAAGCCAGCGATAACTTTTACCTATTTCCAAATAATTGTAAGGATTAGTTGGATCAATAGCAATATCTCGATTATGACCTTCAATTTTTCTATATAACTGAGAATGCCAGACTGAGATGATCCTATTCAAATCTTGCTGAAATTTAGTATTTGCAGGATCGAGACGGATTGCGCGCCGTAAATCTAAAACTGCATATTGGTACTCTGTGGTTTTTTCATAACAAAGTCCCCGTATATAATAACCGTCGGCTGATTGGGGATTTGCGGAAATGTATTTGTTAAGCTGGTCGATGGCTTCTCTGTATCTACCATCTTTAATTAGAAGGTCTGCCTGATATCTAAATCTTTCGGAACTTGCCTGACCCGATACAACTTGTGTAAGTAGAATTAATGTTAATATTATTTTAACACAATGCCTCATTATCCTATGTATTTATTCAAGGGCTGGTATGAATTTGTTGACGAAGTCTCGGCCGTTAAAACAAATTCCATCATCGATTCAGCGTTCTCAACTCGTTCATCAACTTCAACATTAAAAATAGATATATATTCCAATGCCGCATTAATATAAGTTGGATCGTTACTTGGTAAATTGTTCTGGACATTTGTCATTAAATCAACTACAGTTTTCAGATTTCCTCTTACTAACAATACTATAACTTTATTTTCGATAATGCAAATCTTGTCTTTCTTATTTGTTGCCTGACGAATTGCATTTTGTAATTGATTGATTGACAATATTCCTTTTATTTGACCGGCCGGATCTAATTTAAAAGAGACAATATTAAAAGTTTGCCCTGTACTTTTATATAATGCAATCTGATTATTTAATATAAGTAGGAAATCATTGTAATTATAAATGTTTGAGAAAGCATACGGTTCACTTGGTGTATCAATTCTAGTGGGGCGATTTATCATTCTTGGTTTAGGTATTGATGCAGTTTCATCCTCGGTAGAACGAATCGGTTCTCTTGAAAATTCTGTTGTAACACCTTTATATGGTTCAATTCGATATTCTGCTGTAAACTCTCCTTCAGTATGCCCAACATTTGGTAATATTGTTACATTACCACCATGAGCTCTTTCACCTTTTCCTAATTCTTTTTTTAGTATTACACTTCCTGTAACAAATTGATTTAGACCCTCGATAATCGATTGTGCTTTTTGAGTCGCCGGTTCGCTAATTATAAACAAACTTGTTATATCTCTCTCTTCAATTGTCTCTAAAGTATGAAGAAATGTGTCCCGTAAATAATCTAAGTTTTTAAAACCTACAAAAGGAGTTAGTTCATCAAATATGATTCTTGATGGATTATATTGATTGACAACCGTAATTATGTCATTGAAATATTCAACTAAATAATCATCGGGATTATACATCTCGTAAATATCATTCGGGGGAGCAACACGTACAACAATAATAAGATTCTGATTCATGTAGGATTGAATATCAAAATTTAACGACGCTGCTTGAATCATTAAATCTTTCGGACGCATAATTGTAAAAAACAGGCAGATCTCAGCATTCTTAGCCGCTTCTAATGCACACTGCAAACCAATTAATGTTCGCCCTGATTTCCTGGGACCCACAATTAAATAGCTTCCGCCTCTATAAATGCCACCCCAGTTCTTATCAATAAAAGAGAAACCAGATGGTATTTTACTTACTGAATTAGCCATTACAATACCTAATATTTACTTTTACTAATATGCATAAAGCCAATTTATATGCCATCAAAATCCTTAAAAATGACTGAAAATGGAATAATATCCCTCTTAATAAATCTAATTCTGATAAGATGCTTCAAAATAATACACAAATTATTTTAAGTTACCGAAGACAAAAATTGCTGTAGCATTGGCTGTAATTGTAGGTTCATTAGTAATGTAGTCCATCCTATCGTCCCTGTAATAAATTTCATTTGTCTGAAACTTTGCATAGCTATCAGTATTATCGTACGGAATTTTATAACTCTTAATAAACTCTTTTGTTGCCGGTCCGGCAGCAAATCCTCCGGGTAGTTTACCTTTTAAAAAGGAAATTTGATGGTGAAAATTTTTTGTGTAATTATTTCCGAATCCATAAATGAAACAAATGCCCCACGGATTCCTGCCAAGCAGATAATCTTTCTGAATAACTGATAACATGTCAAATGAATTATCGTTCGTCAATCGTTTCCATAAAATATTTTGAAACGTAATACCAAGTATTGTATGATTAGTCCCCCAGGAAAGTGCGGTTCCTAAACCGAACAAATTATTATGCATATTAGTGGTAAAATGAGCAAGATTATTTTTGATAAAACTTTTATGCTTATCATCAAACTTCGCAATTTTATAATGTGCAATCGAATTAATATTCCCCCAACTCCACCAATAATCGGAACCGGCAGAATCTGCAAAAACTTTTGCCTCATTTAAATAGGAAGTTTTGTTTGTTGTTAAATATAATTCAATAGCACCCAATGCCATTTTACCTTCGAATACATTATCTATGTACATTCCTGTTCCGCTTCGGTCAACATCTGGTACACGATTTCTAATTGAATAAAATTTTTCCGCAGTATTTAAACACTTATCTGCGTATTCCGGGTATTTCATTTTTTCACGCCAGATTCTCGAGGCTAAAGCCATAGTTGCCGAATAGATTCCAATTAGATTTTTTCCAATACCGACAAATGCTGGTCTGTCGAAAGCTAATGGATCATCTTCTGGCATTCTCCAACCAACATTATGATCACGTAAATCCTGAACCTGGGTTATAAATTTATCATTATAAACAGCGCGGTGCATCCAGTCCAAACCAATCTTTGCTTCTTCTAAAATATCGGGGATGCCATTGTTATTTTTATCGAAACTAAATTTTGAAGGATTAAATTCATAAGCGAATAAAAGAATATAAGTTGAATAAGCTGTAGTGTTTAGGAATTTAACATAATCGCCAGCATCATGCCAACCGCCGGTTAGATCAATTCTTTGAGAGATAACTCTGTTACCTTCAATTATGCTTGTTGCATCTACAATATGACAAACATTATGCTCTTTGGGTTCAGTGTAACCGCAACGTTGAACCTGGAAAAATTCCAGTAGCGATTCTGCAATTCCATTGTTTGCGTTTATACTTATCTGGAAAGGAAAAGATTTACGATTACCTGCTTCTAATATATATTCCCCGGTTTCAATGATACTAGTAAAATTAACTGAATAGGTATACTTGAAATTTCCATATTGACCAAGACTATTTATTAAAATCGTTGAAAAAACTGTTTTATTTGTCTTGGTATTCCTTAACTCTGCCTTGGTACCGTCCAAATTTGTATTTGCAAGTATTATAGCCGATTTATATTCATCAGGTAAAAATCCGACCTGATTAATTCTGAAATAAATTTCAGAATCAACCATCATATTTACAGAACAGTTAGGAAAAAATATTAAAGCGAGTGAACAAATTATAAAAATCTTTTTAATAGACATTTAACCTCAATACAAATAGAATTAAATATGTGGAAGTAAAAATACAAAAAAAGATGTAGAATTAGTTATTGCTAATTACTTAAGATTTTTTTAAAGAAACAATTGATTTTATATTGTTGACTAATCTTAACATCGACTTTATAACGAAAAAGTTTAATTTGAAGAATATCTATGATAATCATAACCAAACATTTCATTGCCTAAATAGTTTTCTGAAACTTCCAATAGAACAATTTGTCATTCCAAAGAATTCACTATAAAAGAAGAAAGGTCATCCAAAAATTATTGAATGACCTTTCTTGAAATCTATGAAAAAGAATGAAGGTCCGTTAAGACCTTCATTCCTGAAATTATTTTTTGCTAAGCAAAATATGCTTGATGACAGGCGTATAGGGCTAAACCTATTACCGCTATCATTACAAAAACAAATATTGTTGCACCAATTTTTCCCATTTTATTTTCCTCTTAAATTTTTCTTCATAATTAATTGTTTACTTCCTTCTTGTAATTAATTATTACTTTAAGA
>JAGUYK010000035.1 GCA_020061355.1 Ignavibacteriales bacterium
AATAATTTCAGCTATTTCGATCCAGGCACAGAAGCGGGCACTGACGGTTGAAGATTTATGGAACATGAAAAGAATAGGTGCGTATGATGTTTCACCTGACGGTAAAACTATTGCGTTCACAGTTACAACTTACAACATGGATGCTAACAAAGGTAATTCAGATATATGGCTAATTGATTCTAACGGAAAAAATTTACGTCCGCTAAAGAATTCCGAAGCAAATGAAAGCGCTCCCAAATTCTCACCCGACGGTAAAACGATCGCTTATCAATTGAAAGGTCAAATCTGGACAAGCGATTACGAAGGTAAAAACGATTCTCAATTAACAAACATTTACACCGGCGCATCAGGAATGGTTTGGTCAAAGGACGGAAAGAAAATTCTGTTTGTTTCTTCTGTTTACCCGGATTGTACAACACAGGAATGCAATGAACAAAAAGATAAAGCCGAAGAAGAGAGCAAAGTAAAAGCGAAAATATTTACAGAACTTATGTATAGAACATTTAACGATTGGCGCGGTGATAAAAGAAGTCATTTATTTCTATATGATCTTCAGACAAAAGAATACTATGACTTAATGTTAGGAAGTAAATCCGATTGTCCGCCGGTTGATCTTGGAAGCAGTCAGGATTATTCAATTTCACCCGATGGAAAAGAAATTGCTTTTGTGATGAATCCGGATAAAGTGCTCGCAACAAGCACCAATAATGAAGTTTACATCATAAATGTTGCCGACATTAAGAAAGATTCACCATCTACAATCAAGAAAATTTCCAAAAGTCCGGGTAATGATAACCATCCGGTCTATTCGCCCGATGGAAGGAATATTGCATTCAAATCGATGGCACGAGCCGGTTTTGAAGCTGATAAATATTCGCTAATGCTTTACAACCGGAGCAGCGGTGAATTAAGAAACATAACTGAAAAGCTCGATATTTCAATCGGACAAATTGTTTGGTCGCCCGATGGAAAATATATTTATTACGATGCTGCTAACAAGATTTATAATTCAGTTTACCGTTTCGATGTTGGTGCCGGTGAAAATCTTTTATTCCTCAGTGAAGGAATAAACAATGATATGAACATTACTGCTGACGGTCAGCTGATTTATTTCAAACGTCAGCGTAATAACATGCCGTATGAAATTTTCTCGCTTAAGACCAACGGCGGCGGTATAGAACAAATTACAAGTGTTAATAAAGATTTATTAAGTCAAATACAATTCGGCGAGTTTGATACATTCTGGAGCGAGGGTTCTGATGGAGCTAAAGTTCAATCAATAATTGTTAAACCTCCTTTCTTTAATTCGAATAAAAAGTATCCATTGCTATTTTTGATTCATGGCGGACCGCAGGGACACTGGAATGACGATTTCCATTACAGGTGGAACTCGCAATTGTTCGCATCGAAAGGATATGTTATTGTTGCACCTAATCCGCGCGGCTCTACCGGATACGGGCAAAGATTCACTGATGAAATTTCAGGAGATTGGGGCGGTAAAGTTTATACCGATCTTATGAACGCATGCGACTATGCTCTTGAAAACTTCAAATTCATTGATTCTAAGAATACATTTGCGGCCGGTGCTTCTTACGGTGGTTATATGATTAATTGGATCTTAGGAAGTTCAGACCGTTTTAACGCCCTTGTATCGCATGCTGGCGTTTATAATTTGGAAAGCATGTGGGGAACGACAGAAGAATTGTGGTTCCCTGAATGGGAATTTAAGGGTACTCCCTGGGAAAACAGAGGAATGTATGAAAGATGGTCACCGCATCGTAAAGCTGATAATTTTAAAACACCTACATTGGTAATACATGGCGGCTTCGATTTCAGAGTACCGGAAGGACAGGCAATGGAATTATTTTCCTCATTACAAAGGAAAGGTGTGCCGAGTAAATTTTTATACTTCCCGGATGAATCTCACTTTGTAACCAAACCCCAGAATTCAAGTCTCTGGTGGAATACAGTTTTTGATTGGTTCGATCAATACAAAAAAAATTAAAGGATAAAAAATGAATTACGAACTTGATGATCTTGATCTAAACTACGACTCCCCTTCCAAAGTTGAAAAAGGTGAACAGGAAGTTGAAGAAAGGTTGTGGGAGAAATTAGAGCGGGTAGGTAAAAAAATTAGTTTTGCAAAAGACATAAAAGCACTCTACCGTTACATGCGCGATAAGTATGTTCCGTGGTACCGGAAGTCAATTGTTATCGGTGCATTAATCTATTTTATCAGTCCAATTGATGCTGTACCTGACCTGGCTCCTCTTGTCGGTTATCTTGATGATCTTGGTGTAATTACTGTTGTGCTTAAATTTATGGGAAGCGAGTTAATACCTTACTACGAATAATTTAGAATGGAGAATTGAGAATTATTAATTCTCCATTCGCAATTTTCCATTTTCAATTTAGCAATGGTACCGTTTTGAAAAGTTTATTAAAAGTATCAATCCCAATTATATTTTTAATTATCGGATGTTCTGCCAGTAGTTACCCTCCATTGGATGTAGTTGACAAAGTTGATATCCAGAAATATATCGGCAAGTGGTACGAGATTGCTCGGCTTCCATTCAGTCAGCAGGAAGGGTGTTCATGTACAACAGCGGAGTATGAAATAATTGATTTAACAACTCTGCGTGTCATAAATAAGTGTATTAAAGAAGGTGAACTTGATGACGCGAATGGGAAAGCATTTGTAGTTGAAGGAAGTAACAATGCAAAATTGCGCGTTCAGTTCTTCTGGCCTTTCCGAGGCGATTACTGGGTAATTGAACTGGATGAAGAAAATTATCAATACGCCGTAGTTGGAACACCAAGCCGGAAATATATGTGGATACTTTCCCGCTCTCCTAAAATGGATGGTCAGATATACAACACTCTTATAGAAAAATCCAAAGCGAAAGGATTTGACGTAAGCAAGCTTATCAAGACTCAACAGGATTGCAATCAGTAATTAAAATTTTTATTGAGGGCTATTCTTTTATTCGTTAAGTTATACGCACTTCCATATCCGGCACAATTAATTTCATAAATACAGGCTGAGAAATACACTCTCGGCTTAAAAAAGGAGAAGTATCATGACAGAACTGTCATCCTTATGGCTTCCGATTTTACTATCGGCTGTTGTTGTTTTCATTGTTAGTTCAATAATACATATGTTCTTACCATGGCATAAAGGAGAATATCCTCAAATACCAAATGAGGATAAGGTAATGGACGCACTACGCCCATTCAGCATTCCTCCCGGTGAATACATGGTTCCGCGTACCTCCAGCATGGAAGAGATGAAATCACCCGAGTTTAAGGAAAAGTTAAACAAAGGTCCCGTTATGATCGTTACCGTACTACCAAATGGACCTGTAAGCATGGGAAAGAGTTTTATACTCTGGTTTCTCTATTCAATTGTCGTTGGGTTTTTTGCAGCTTATGTTGCCGGTCGCGCATTACCCGAAGGTGCACATTACTTACAAGTTTTCCGTTTTGTCGGCGCTACAGCATTTATGGGATATTCATTTGCTCTCTGGCAGATGTCAATCTGGTATAACCGATCATGGAAGACAACTATAACCGCAACTACTGATGGATTAATCTTCGCATTATTTACTGCAGGAGTATTTGGTTGGCTCTGGCCGAGATAATCATATATTTTTAGACCACCCCTGTGTCCCCCTCCTTAATTGAGGAGGGGGAATAAAGGGGGAGGTCAAATGATCATTTACTTATAATCGCAGCCCATCCACCACCGGGCGCAAGATGAATATTCAGTTTTGAATTCTTATTTACCGTTTGCGATAGCATATTAAAATCATTTGCGTTTCTATCTGCATTAATTCCATCCTGCCAGATTTTAATTTTGCAATCACCATCTGGTAAAAAAGAAAAGTCAACCGTTAAATCTCTAGCTGTCCAGTTAGTCATTGCACCAACATACCATTCATTGCCATTCCTTCTTGCAATTAAAACGTACTCACTTAATTTGGCATCTAATACTTTTGTGTCATCCCAGACGGTAGGAACTTTTGAAAGGAACTCCATGCATTCGGGTTCTTTGTAATAGTGAGTTGGATTATCTGCCAGCATCTGAAGCGGACTTTCGTATATTACGTACATTGCAAGCTGATGGGCACGTGTACCTTGACTCATCGGCACTTGATAAACCGGTTTGAAACTTTGCTTCGTAGCATTTACCATTGCGCCTGGTGTATAATCTATCGGTCCGGCGAACATACGTATGAAAGGTATAGTTACTGCCATCCAGGGATTTGCAGATTCACTCCACTTACTCTGTTCAAGTCCGAGCACGCCTTCGCTTGTTATTACATTTGGATATGTTCTGTAAAGCCCGGTCGGTTTATACGCACCATGAAAATCCACTAGCAGTTTTCTCTTTGCCGCTTCGTGTGCAACTTTATAGTAGTAATTAACCATCCACTGATCGTCGCGCTGCATGAAATCAACTTTTATTCCTTTGATACCCCAATTTGAAAACTGTTCCATTGCTTCATCAAATTGATCATCAAGAGTTTTCCAGCTCATCCATAAGATTATCCCGACATTCTTTTCTTTACCATATGCAACGAGTTCTTCAACATTTATATCAGGATTCTGCTCGAGAAGATTTCCAAGTTTATACCAGCCTTCATCAAGGATTATATATTCAATCCCATATTTCGAAGCAAAGTCGATAAAATATTTATAAGTATTGTTGTTAACACCGGCTCTGAAATCAACTCCATAAATGTTATTGAAATTCCACCAGTCCCACGCGACTTTACCCGGTTTAACCCAATTAAAATCCAAATCTTTATCGGAAGGTTTGGCAAGTTTATAGATAATTGTATTTTCAATCATGTCGCCGTCCTTTTCCGAAAATGCAATAACACGCCAGGGGAGACTTCTTGTCCCGTTTATCTCCGCTAAATAATCTTTCCGTTCGGTTACATAAACATTTCGATCGTTTCTAACCGTATCCTTTGACGGGTAATAAGGAAATAGTCCTTTCAGATCATAAGTACTTTCTTCTGAACCTGTTAAATACATACCGGGATAGTCTTCAAGATCCGCTTCTGTTATTACCGCATTTATTCCGTTATCAAGCTGAACAAGTGCTGGTAAAGAGCAAAACCTTTTAGGAGTTACTTCACTAAGTTTAATCGGTGAATAATTTCGTTCGGAATGGGACATAAAACTACTTTCTTCAGGAAAAAGAATTTGATAATCCTTTCCGAAATTAAATTCTGAATGTTCATGCATCACTTTCATTTTACCTGGGAAAGATGTACTAAACCTGTATGCTATAGCGTCATCATAAACACGAAAGACAATCTCATAATTGTCTGTAAAAATTAAAACAAGTTCTTCATAATTATCTTTTATGGATTCGTATTTCTGTTTTACAATGGGAGTTAATACTTCGTTAACAGTTTTTGTTTTGCTGTTTCTTAAAACCGGATTTCTCCCTAAAATTATTCCAGCATTAAGTCCTAACGATATTTCCGAGGGTTCGATCAGTACTTTGTCGTTTTTTAATACAGAATAACTTATACTATTACCAACATTGATTTTTAATTGCAGTTTTTTGTTTGGTGATTCTACGTTGATTTCTTTCGCAGCTAAAAAGGAACTGATGAGTAAAAAGACGCAAACTATTTTTGATTTAATTTTCATTTCACACCGATGTATATGAATAGGATTAGTTACATGCTAAGTTTAAACAAACCGAAATTAGAAAGGGTTGGATTTAATCTCGATTCTTCAATCACCAATCGGATCCGATTTGTTTTTACCGGATTAAATTTCAATAATCGTTTATATCCAACAGTAGTTCCTTCAGCGAATTTCTGCCAATCGACCCCATTCCAAAAATTGAGATGAAACTTTTCAATTCGCTGCCCAACCTGCACCTCTTCCTGAAGCATTACAACATCAAAGGTTGATTCTTCAGAAAGGGTAAATTCGATTACAGCTGAATTTTCTTTTTCATCCGCAATCCAATATTTTCCCTTCACAAACAATTTTTCTTTCGACTCAACTTTTCCACTATTAACGGTTACTGATGAATTATCAGAAAAATCTATAGAGAAAATTATATCGATAACTTCTTTTAGACCGAGCAGGTTTTTAACATCAATATCATTTATCAATCCTCTTTTATCGGGTGGAACATTGAGAAGAAATACTCCGTTCTTCCCGATAGAGTTGAAATAGATATCAACAAGCTTATCAATGGATTTAACCTGTGAATCCTGAGAAGGATGATAAAACCATCCCGGACGAATTGAAACATCTGTTTCCGCCGGATACCAGAAGAGGAGATCTGCATCAATAATTTTTTCTCTGCTCCCTAAATCATAATCTGTCATATCGCCCGGCTTATAGATTTCATCGATGGAATTTCTCTCGCTTGTTAGTTTTTGTTTATCAGTAGGATCTAATTTCAGAGGAATAACACTCCATTCAGTATCACGTCCGTAGCCTGTTTCAGTGCCAACCCAGCGTATATCGGGACTCATTCCAAATATAACGGCATTGGGTTGAAGATTTCTAATTAACCGATAGTATGATTGCCAATCGTAAACTTGTCTTTTACCATTGGGACCTTCGCCGCACGCACCATCAAACCAGACTTCGGTTATCTCACCATAATTTGTAAGCAGTTCTGTTAATTGATTTAAAAAATACTCGTTGTATTTAGGTGAGTCTCCGTAATCAGGATTATTCCTGTCCCATGGCGATAAATAAAGTCCAACTTTCAAATCATGCTTTCTACATGCATCAACAAATTCTCTAACAACATCGCCCTTACCATTTTTCCAAGGACTGTTTTTAACACTGTGATATGTATATTTACTTGGCCATAAACAAAATCCGTCATGATGTTTAGCGGTTAGAATTGCTAATTTCATTCCAGCTTTTTTAAAAGTTCGCACCCATTGTTCTGCATCGAGTTCAGTCGGATTGAATAATTTCGGATCTTCGTTCCCCTCGCCCCATTCTCTATCTGTAAATGTGTTAATACCAAAGTGAACGAATGCGATGAACCCGAGTTTTTGCCATTCATACTGCTGTTGTGTGGGAACTATTGTAGCTGCGGTACGAATAATTTCATCTGCTGATTCTGATTTGCTTATTATTGCGAAGTGTGAATTTGACGTATTGGATTTGTGTTGGGCAGAAATAATTGTGAAGCTCGCAACTAAAATCGAAATTAATATTTTCATAATAACCTTTTAGGCTTACCTAAAAATATTAAAACAAATTCTTATTTCAACCTATTTTCATTAAATCACTAAAAGTAATTTCATATCTTTGCAAAAATTTTTTTGAGGATTAAATGAATTTCAAAGTGACAAAATCCGAAACCGTTTTTCACGGAAAAGTTTTTGATGTACGAGTTGATGAGATTGAGTATAATGAAACAGGTAATAAGAGCTTTCGACAGGTTGCAGTCCATCCGGGCGGTGCGGTTATTGTTCCGGTTAAAGATGATGGGAGAATTATCCTAATTAGTCAGTACCGTTATCCGCATAATGAAATAGTTATAGAATTACCCGCCGGGAAATTAGAAAAGAGTGAAGACCCGTTAGAATGTGCAAAAAGAGAATTAATAGAAGAAACGGGCTATCGATCTAATAAAATTAAAAAACTTGGTAAGATATATACGACACCCGGTTTCTGTAACGAGACTCTTCATATTTATCTTGCTGAAGAATTAATATCCGGCAATCATGCAAGAGAAGAAGGTGAAGAGGATATTCAATTAATTGAATTAACGCTTAATGAAATAGATGAGAAAATTAAAAATGGTGAGATCGTTGATGGCAAGACGATAAGCGGCATTACCATGTACCGTTTGAATTCAGAAAGCAGAATGTAGAATTACTCTGCATTCTACACTCTTCACTCGTTTACAAGTTCATCGAGTTCCACTTTGTGCAAATGAGTAATTTTCTTTCCTAAAAACCTCTCAGCAATCTCTCTGAACTTTGTCGGGATATCACTAACATAAAATTCCTTTTTACCAATCTGGTTGGAAATATTTCTCAATCCCCTTCCATTCAAATACTCTTCGACTAATCTTGCGGCGGGCGTTCCGGAATCGACCAGCTTAACACTTTTTCCCATAATATTTTGAATTACATTTTTTAGAATGGGGTAATGAGTACACCCGAGAACAAGACTGTCAATTTTCTTCGATTTAAGTTCTGTCAAATATTCTTTTGCAATCAATTCAGTAGCTTTATGATCAATCCATCCTTCTTCTGCTATTGGTACAAAAAGCGGACAGGCTTTTTCATATACTTTTAATTTCGGATTCAATTTTTTCAACTCCTGTGAATACGCTTTATTATTGATCGTAGCATTTGTTCCGATAACACCGACCTTTCCGTTTCTAGATTCACGAAGAGCCATCTTGGAACCCGGTTCAATCATACCGATAACAGGGATTGTAAGAAATCTTTTCAAGTCTTTGAGTGCAACCGAAGAAGCTGTATTGCAAGCAACGACAAGCAATTTAATATTTTTGCGGAGTAAAAAATTTGCAGCCTGGATCGAGTATTCAACAACAGTATCGTTCGATTTTGATCCGTACGGTACACGCGCAGTATCACCGAAATAAACAATATTCTCATTAGGAAGTAATTGCGAAACCGCTTTAACAACGGTTAAGCCGCCTATTCCCGAATCAAAAAATCCGATCGGATTTGTTCTATCCATAAAATTCAATTTTTCACCTATAACATTTCGTTAATTGTTTCAGTTAATTCAAGTGTAATTAATTGATAATCATTCGGAGATATTTTCTTTCTGTTCCTGTCAAGAATATAGAATGAATCTACAATGCCGTCTTCCTTAGTATTAATTTTTGCAAAGTAAATAGAAAGACCAAGCTCATTCATTTTTTTTGTTATCTGGTAAAGAAGTCCGAGTCTATCCGGAGAGTAAATATCAATGATTGTGTATTTATCATGCTTTTCATAAGCAATTTTAATCTTTCCTTTTCTTTTGAAGAGTTTATTTTCAATCCGCCACCACTTGGATTTAATCTTGCTGAACTCTTTCGTTATCTGTAATTGATTATCAATTGTCAGTAATAAATCGTTTGTGATTTTTTCGTAACGCGATTCAGTCACAACCGAACCGGTTCTAAAATCTGTAACATTGAAGCTGTCTATAACAATTCCGTCTTTTCTTGTAAAGATTTTAGCATCATGAATATTAAGATCGTTAATTGCCAATGTTCCGCACAGTCTAGAAAGTAGCGCTACTGAATCTCGCGTGATAATTGTTACAGCTGTAAATCCTCCCTCTTCTTTGAAAAAGACCGAAATGGGAGAACCTTTTTCAATTTCCTCTATATGTTTATTAATTTCTTCCTGTGAAAACTGCTGCAGATAACCGAGGTCATCAATTGACTCAATATGACTTTTAAAACTTTCGTCATCCGAATATTCCGAATCTTTAATTATATCCTGAATGGTTGATGATAAAAGATCCTGACCGCTGATTCTTTCATCAATCATTGTTTTGGTCTTTCTATAAAGTTCATTCAATAAATCACTCTTCCATTGTGTCCATACTACCTGTGAAACCGCTGAAAGATCTGCATATGTTAAAAGATATAATAAATCGAGCCATTCGGAATTTGAAAACTGAGTTGCAAAATTGTTAAGTGTTGTAGGATCGTTAAGATTACGACGGAAGGCGACCTGTTCCATAACTAAATGCATTCGAACTAGAAATTGGACAGTCTGAATTTCTTTTTGATCATAACCAAGTCGTTCCATTACAGAATTGGCAATTTCTGCTCCGATAATTTCGTGACCGGAAATAGTAATCGGTTTGGCAATATCATGAAATAAAACAGCGAGATATAAAATGTCTTTGCGATTAAGACTGCGGAACATTTTACCGAGTTGAGAATTTTCAAATGAGAGGTTTTCCAAATTTTTAAGCGCAATCAACGTATGTTCATCTGCAGTATAGCAGTGATAGACACCCGGCTGGAAAAATCCTACTAAGTCTTTAAACTCAGGCATGAATGCACTTAGAACACCAAGCTCATTCATTACCTCTAATGTTTTACCAACATTCTTTGGCAGATTTAATATTTCCCTGAAAAATACAGACGATTGATGTTCCAGGCTTTGCGTCTCTTCATGATCAATTATTGTTTCTATAATATTTGCACGAAGATATTCATCAAAGCGGGCATCGTTGATACACCGATAATAAAAAGCTCTTAATATTGACGATAAATTAAGTTTAGTCTTTGATGTAAGTGATATTACTCCTTTCTTAAGAGTAAAGTCGTCATCGAGTTCAATAGCAAGATAATCTGAAACGGGTTCAGAAATTTCATCTTCGAATCGCTTCATCATAGTTCCGCAAAATCGCTTAATAATGTTCGAGGATTCAAAATACTTATGCATATATTGATGCCAGCCATTGCTGGAGAAACCGATTACATTTGCAATCTTTTCCTGATATACAAATTCCAGACGGTCGTTTTTATGTCCGGACAATAGATGAAGATGATTTCTGGTACTTAGAATAAACTTATAACTTTCCTGAAGGCGGGCTACGGCACGCGGAACTAATATTTTGTTATTCTTCATCTCATTCAGAAATACTTCGGTCTGGGTAATTTCTTCCTGACACGATAAAAACAGATTATTCTTAATCGAGTAGATCCACTCAATTACCTGTAAATCTCTAAGAGCTCCGGCGGTATATTTAACATTCGGTTCAAGAGCCTTGGCAGAATCACCAAACTTTTGATAACGCATCCTTACATCTTCAAAAAATTCCAGGATCAATTCTTTTTTGTGTTCCTCATTGAGGGGTTTAAAAATTTTTTTATTCCACTCATTATAAATTTTTGCGCTGCCTTGAATGAACCTGGTCTCAACAAACTGTGTAAATGCATGAAGGTCGGAATGCAAAAACTTTTCGATATCCGAATATTCTCTTACTGTGTGCGAAACTTCAATTCCCGCATCCCATAACCTTGTTACACAATCCTTAATCAATTCCTCGTTACCTTCAACAATATCGAAGATGAACATAATATCGATATCCGAGTAAGGAGATAATTCCCTTCTACTGAAACTTCCAACAGAAGCGATAGCACAATTGAGTTTTATTCCTTTGAGTACTTTTATTATATATTCTTCAACAAGGATTGAATAAGTGATGCAGAACCTGAACGGATCCTTCAGCAATTCGGGATCGTTGAAAACCCGATCTCTATCCAGAAAATATTTTTCTTTTAATTTGATTGGATCCATCATGTTTTACTTTTTATAAACGAGGTTGTCTTAAAAGCAATATATTGTTATAGAATAGCCCACGGATAACACAGATTTAACTGATCCTCCAGAGGCGGACAAGTTTTCGCAGATTATTTTATTGAACAATTACTTTTAAGACAACCTACGCGTCATTTTGATTTTTCTATTTTATAATTTTGCAAACTTTGCCTGGAAGAACCGCAAGTATTTTGGTTCATAAGCCATTTTTAATCCTTTGATCTTCTTTCTATCTTCAAATACCTGCGCAATCGATTCGACCATAACATCAATATGAGCCTGAGTGTAAACTCTTCTCGGGAATGTTAAACGAACCAATTCAAGTTTCGGATAACGATGCTTTCCAGTTTCAGGATTGCGTCCGGCAGATACAATCCCTCTTTCCATTCCGCGAACTCCGCTATCCACATAAATTTCTGCTGCGAGTGTCTGAGCCGGGAATAGATCCTGTTTCAAATGCGGTAGGAATCTTTTTGCATCAAGGAATATTGCATGTCCGCCGAAAGGATAAACCATTGGTATTCCGTATTTCTCCAATTGATTTCCGCAATATTCAATCTGCCCGATTCTTGCTCTGATGTTATCATACTGAACCATCTCTTCTATACCGCGAGCCATTGCTTCCATATCACGTCCGGCAAGTCCGCCGTACGTATGCAGTCCTTCATAGATAACAACTGTATTACGGGTTTCTTCAAACACTTTTTTATTTCGTGTAGCAAGGAATCCGCCGATGTTAACCATAAGATCCTTCTTTGCACTAACCCAGAGTCCATCAAAATAAGAACACATTTCTTTTAGTATATATGCAATTGTTTTCTCCTCAAATCCTTTTTCACGTGTTTTAATGTAGTAAGCATTTTCGGTGGCTCGTGTTGCATCGAACCAGAGTTTAACGCCGTATTTATCGGTAAGTTTTTTTACAGCGCGTAAATTTTCCATTGAGAACGGCTGACCGCCAGCCATATTAACAGGACCCGCCATGCTTACATAAGGGACTTTCTTTCCACCAACTTTTTCGAAAAGGTCTTCGAGTTTTTGTAAATCAATATTACCTTTAAATGGATGCCTGTTTTGCGAATCGTGTGCTTCGTCAATTATCACATCAACGAAAGTACCGCCGGCTAATTCCTGGTGAAGGCGTGTGGTAGTGAAGTACATATTACCCGGAATGTAATCGCCGGGTTTTATCATTGCTTTCGATACGAGGTGCTCAGCTCCGCGTCCCTGATGAGTAGGAACGAGGTAAGGCATTCCATAATATTTTTTTACGTTATCCCATAGATAGTAGAAGTTTCTGCTACCTGCATATGCTTCATCGCCGAGCATCATTCCTGCCCATTGATAATCGCTCATTGCGTTTGTACCGCTGTCGGTCAATAAGTCAATATAAACATCTTCCGATTTCAATAAGAATGTGTTGTAACCTGCTATTTTAGCAACTTTTTCACGATGTTCTTTTGTTGTCATTTTAATCGGCTCAACCATTTTTATTTTGAATGGTTCGGCCCAGCTTCTTTTAATTATTTTCTTTGCCATTTCTTCTCCAATTTTTTATGAATTGCTTTCTCTTAATAAATTGCGATATAATCAATTCATATTGAGTCAAACAAATTTCTTTTTCAATTTTTTTCTTCTCTGTTCAGCAATTATTTCGGAGTGAATTCCACCGCGCGTGTTAAACTTAGCGGTTATTTTCATGAAGCGCGGTTTACATGTTTTGACAAGATCGTTTAATATTCTGTTTGTTACCGCTTCGAAATAGATACCATCGTTGCGAAACGATTGGAGATAAAACTTGTAGCTCTTTAACTCAACACAAATTTTGTCCGGAATGTATTCAAGAATAATTGTAGCAAAATCGGGCTGACCGGTAACCGGGCAGAGCGATGTAAATTCAGGTGCGGTATGAATTATTGTGTAATCCCTTTCCGGATTTGGATTAGGGAATGTTACGAGGAGTTTGGTTTTGTCTTTCATATCTAACTCAAAATTTTTTAAACTGTCTTTATCACTTTTATTATGAATTCTAAATTCTCAATTAATCGTAAATTGGTTTCGTTTTATACGGAATTGGATCTTCAACACCTGCTTGCTGAAATCCGCGCAGACGGAAAGCGCAGCTATCGCAAACTCCGCAAGCTTCGTCTTCGCTCTGATAACATGACCATGTTAATTGAAGCGGCGCTCTTAGTATAATTCCTTTTTTAACTATATCCGCTTTTGAAAAATTTATTATGGGTGTTACAATTTTAATTTTTGTTTCAGGCCTGGTACCGAGATCAACCATCTTTTCAAACGCTTCATAAAACTGCGGACGGCAGTCGGGATATCCGGAAGCATCTTCAAAAACGGCACCGATAAAAATTGCTTCGGCACCAATAACTTCAGCCCAGCTTACGCATGCACTTAAAATATTTGCATTTCTAAACGGCACATACGATGTCGGAACTTCATGACTCAGTAAATCAGCTTTAGTAATCTCAATTGTTTTATCTGTTAATGACGAACCGCCGATCTTAGCAAGATGCCCGAGATCAATAACCATTTTTCTTTCCGCATTATAAAAATCTGCAATGTCGTGGAAAGCTTTTAATTCACGCGTCTCGGTTCTTTGACCGTAGTTAACATGAATAAATGCGAGGTTATATTTTTCGCTGGCAATTGCCGCTGTAACACAGCTATCCATTCCGCCGCTTACTGCAACAACTGCTAATTTTTTATTTAACATATTTTTTTCAGTAAATACAAGCCAAAAATACTAAAATCAAGCCTAGTCTTAAAATAAAAAGAATCCTATTGTCCCGAGTGCCCGGATAGGCTACTTTTTCTAATAAAAATGAGAATAATTGCAAGCAAGAGGCTGACAGCGGAAGAGAGAATAAAAGGAACGGTAGAGCCGAAATTATCCCACAGGAATCCGGCAAAAATTGAACCGAGCATAATTCCGAAACTACCGAAAGTTGTAACCATTCCTATTGCCGTTCCCCTGAAATGGGACGGGATTATATCGGAGATCCATGCTTTAGAAATTCCTTCTGTTGAGGCGGCATAAATTCCATATATACCGAATAGAATAATGTTGATAAAATAATTTGTGCTAATCCCAAAACCTAAATAGACTAACGAAAAAACTACCAGACCCGAAATAAAGACTTCGGGCTTGCCGAATTTATCCGAAATAATTCCAATCGGGTATGATGACGCTGAATAAATAATGTTGAAGAAAATATATCCTAATAATGCTGTTGTATCCGAGCCCGATACATTTTGTGTTTTTAGTATCAAAAAAACATCGCTGCTGTTTACAAATGAAAAAGCGGTCAGAATTATTAATAGCAATTTGTATTCTTTTGATGCTTCCTTCCAAAAAATTTTTATACCGACACGACTCTTTATATCAGGAGTTACCCTCTCCAAATCTTTAACAATAAAGGCAAAGAGTAGAGCAAAGAATGAAGGTATGATTGCAACGAAATAAATCAGGATATAATTTCCTGTAAAGTAATTCAGAAGAATTAGAGCGGTTATAGGTCCTAAGACAGCGCCGAGTGTATCCATTCCGCGATGAAATCCGAAAATTGCGCCTGAGTTGTCATTTGATGATTCGGCAAGCAGAGCGTCTCGCGGAGCGGTTCTAACTCCTTTTCCTATTCTATCAATTACACGGGATGAAATAACTGTCGGTATAAACGGCAGGAATCCGGGAAGCGGTTTTGCGATGGCGGAAAGTGTATAACCGGTTTTTACAAATAGCGATCTCCTATGAATTTTATCTGATAGAAATCCGAAGTACCCTTTTAACAAACCGGCAGTTATCTCTGCAATTCCTTCAATTAAACCGATAAGAGACATTGAAGCACCGAGAGTGGCAGAGAGAAAAAGAGGCGTCACCGGGTATAGCATTTCACTTGCAAAATCTGTGAACAAACTTACAAATCCTAAAATCCAAACGGTCTTTGGAATTTTGCGATTTTTCATCATACAATCCGTGGAAAAAAATTTTTACGGTACAATTTAATAGATTTTAGTTGACAATTTGAATACAAGTTTTAACATTAGTAGTAGTCATTTCAATAACTGGCAAAAGTCCACGCCAGATTGTAACTTTCAATGAACTGTCAACGGGCAGTTTAATTTTTTTAAGGAGGAGTAAATATGGAATTTTTTGAACTTCATCCGGTTACACCGCAATTGCGTTACATTAACATGGCTGTTGAAGTGTTGAGAAACGGCGGGGTAATTATTTACCCGACAGATACTATTTACGGAATCGGTTGTGACATTTATAATAAGGAAGCGCTCGATCGTGTTTATCAAATTAAACATGAAGCAGGGACAAAACTGTTTAGTTTTATCTGTCCAGATCTTAAGGATATTTCAAAGTATGCCAAGGTTTCTGACTACGCATATAAAACCATGAAAAAACTTTTACCGGGTCCTTATACTTTTGTATTACCAGCGGCAAAAGAAGTACCTAAAAAATTATGGTCGAAAAGAAAAACCGTTGGTATTAGAGTACCGGATCATAAAATTGCATTATTACTGGCTAAAGAAATGGGCAACCCGATTATAAGTACCTCAGTAACAAAAAGAAAAGGTGAATTGTTATTTAACCCGGAAGAAATAAAAGCAATCTTTAACTCTCAAGTGGATTTGATGTTATCCAGCGGTCCATTAGAAGGAAAACCATCCAGTATTGTTGATTTAAGTAAAGAGAATCCCGAGGTAATACGCGAAGGTGCAGGTGATGTAAGTATGTTTTATACTTATTAAAATTTGTTGAAACCTATTCCACATCATTGAATTATTTTTATCAAAGGGACATGAGTTTTCGATTTCCTTTATGCAGGGAAGTAATGTTCCAATAGTTAAGAGTCCGTACAAGGAATTCATCCGTTCGTCTATCCGATCCAATTTTCTGAAGTGAATGAAAGCCGTTTCCTACTTTCTGTCATGTTAGTCATCTTCTCTTTCGAACCAGTTTTCATTTTTGATTCATCGATTGGCGACGGATTTTCGGGTACGTACGTCTTGGCAATCTCTTCGCTAACAGTTATAGATCTTCTTACACTCCGATTTTTGTTAGGTAGACCAACCCACTTTAGCGGTGTTTTCGAATCGTTAATACGTTTTCCGTTCATAAGAACCTCCGATTTTTTCCAGATTAGAATGATGAATAGGTCAATACGAGGATATAACTGCATGTAAAAATAAGAAAACCCGTAATAAGAGTCAGGGGAATTCGCAGTACAATTATTTAATAAAATCTAATCTAACTTTCCTTGTGCACGTGAATAGATGATGCCTGGGCAGTCGGGAAAACTACCATCTGGGCAATATTCACATGTTTAGGACGTGTTGCAATATAGATCACGGCATCTGCAATATCGTCGGGAGAAAGAGGAGTGTAACCTTTATAAACTGCATTTGCTTTCTCCTCGTCTCCATAAAATCTCACTTTGCTAAAACCGGTTTGAACCAAACCCGGGTCAATTGTGCTGATACGGATATTTTTATCCATCACATCCATTCGCAATGATTTCGTAATTGCTGCTACTGCATGTTTAGTTGCACAATAGACCGCCCCGCGAGGGTATGCTTCATGTCCTGCGATTGAACCGATATTAATTATATGACCATCTTTCCTTTCAATCATTTGGTGGATTATTGCGTTTGTAACGTTCAACAACCCTTTAATATTAGTATCAATCATTTCTTCCCAGCCATCGGGATTATCCTCGTAAAATTTAACCATCCCCCTACCCATTCCGGCATTATTGATAAGTATGTCAATCCTCTTCCATTCTGCCGGTAATGATTTAACTGCATTATCAACATCTTTTCGTTTGATTACATCTAATTGAAAAGAATAGACATTTATATTGAATTTTTTCCTGATATCATCTGCAATTTCATCAACTAAACTTTTTCTGCGAGCGCTTATCAGAAGATCGGCGCCTTCTTTTGCAAAAGCATACACACATGATCTGCCAATTCCTGATGTAACCCCGGTAATAAAAACTTTTTTCCCCTTTAGCGATTCCATTATTAATCCTTATTTTTTTAACATGTAAAGTTAATTTCAAAAACCGAATTCTCAAATTCTAACTTAGGTAATAAAGTTCTTTTAAACATGTTCTCTGCAAAATAATTTTTTCTTCATCAAATATTTTCAACTAAAAATCTTTATTAGACAAAACATCCAAAATTTTTTATTTTGGTGATAGGGTTGTCTGACAATCCGTAATTTAATATCATACCCACTAATTAATAAAATTTATTTGGAAAGGACTGAACTTAGCCAGGAAATAAGAATCACAGAGCAGAATCCCGATTCAAAGATATTCTGTTACCATTGCAGTGATGAATGTCCCGACAATTCCATCCGCATAAATGAAAAAACCTTCTGCTGTAACGGTTGCAAAACGGTTTTTGAAATTCTCAATCAGCATAATCTTTGCAATTACTATTCAATTGAACAATCCCCCGGAGTTTCAAGGAAACACAGCGTAAAGCGAAACTATGATTTTCTGAACGATTCGGACTTAAAGCAAAAACTGATTGATTTTTCCGACGGAAAAATTTCAAAAGTAACATTAACAATTACTCAGATGCATTGCAGCTCGTGCATCTGGATATTGGAAAATCTTTACAAACTTAATCCGGGAATAATTTCATCTGAAGTAAATTTTCTTCAAAAGAAAATATTCATAAGTTTTTCAGAAGATAAAACCAGTTTAAAAGAAATTGTTGAGCTTCTAGATTCCATCGGTTATGAACCTCTACTAAACCTTGAAGATAAACAGGAAGAAAAAATAAGATCCGAGAACAAAAACCTTTATTATAAAATCGGGATTGCCGGTTTCTGTTTCGGCAATATAATGCTTCTAAGTTTTCCCGAATATTTATCGATCGGAACAGAAGAGCTTCCTGAAATGAAAAGGATTTTTGCTTATCTGAATATTTTTCTGTCACTTCCGGTTTTTTTCTACAGCAGTACAGATTATTTTTTATCAGCCTGGAGAGGAATTAAGAAAAAAATAGTAAATATTGATGTACCGATTGCACTTGGAATTCTTGTCCTTTTTTTACGAAGTGCTATAGATATAATATTTTGGGGAGGTGCAGGCTATTTAGATTCATTAAGCGGCTTGGTATTTTTCCTTCTGATCGGAAAGTTATTTCAAAATAAAACCTATGAGACATTGAACTTCGAAAGGAATTACAAATCATACTTCCCGATTTCAATAACTGTTAGAAAAGGAAATATTGAGACAACAATTCCGGTCGAGAAACTTGAAGTCGGTAAACGTTTTATTATTCGAAATAACGAATTGATACCGGCTGATTCAATTTTGATAAAAGGGAATGCAAATATTGATTACAGCTTTGTTACCGGCGAATCAATTCCCATTGTAAAAATGAATGGAGAAATGATTTATGCAGGCGGCAGACAGGTCGGTGGTGTGATCGAACTTGAAACGATTAAAGAAGTATCTCAGAGCTATCTTACCCAGCTCTGGAACAGTAAAACATTCGAAAAAGAGGATGAATCGAAAATCGTATCACTTGCAAATGCTATAAGCAAACACTTTACATTTATAGTCTTGTTCATTGCCGCTGTCGGTGCAATCTATTGGCTGCCGGTTGATGTTACTCTTGCTTTTAATGCTTTTACTGCAGTATTGATTGTCGCATGTCCATGTGCACTTGCGCTATCTACTCCATTTACCCTGGGTAACACTCTCAGAATTTTCGGACGGAATAAGTTTTACTTAAAGAACACACACGTAATAGAAAAACTTGCAAGTGTTAATCACATAGTATTCGATAAAACTGGAACAATTACCGAAAGTGGAACTTCCGAAGTAGAATTTGTGGGTGAGTTGGATAATCAGGAAAAAACATTGATAAAATCTGCAGTTCGAAATTCTTCGCATCCTCTTAGCCGTGCAATTTATAACTACTTAAACATCGCAAGTGTATTACAAGTTGAATCTTTTGATGAAATTTCCGGTGAAGGCATAATCTCTTCTATTGATGGAATTAAAGTCAAAGTCGGATCGGAATCATTTATATCCGGAACGAATGTTAATAGCGGAGATTACACAAAAGTATTTGTATCGATTAACGATCAGCTCAAAGGATATTTTACTGTTTCCAATAAATACAGAAATGGTCTAAAAGAAATAATTTCTTCACTTGAAGAAGGATATGAACTTTCACTATTATCAGGTGATAACAGTAGCGAAAAAGAAAACTTAACTCAATTTTTTGCAGATGAGAATGAACTTCATTTCCGCCAATCGCCACACGATAAGCTCGAATATATAAATGATCTTCAAAAATCGGGTAAAAAAGTTCTAATGGTTGGTGATGGATTAAACGACGCCGGTGCATTAAAACAAAGTGAGGTCGGCATATCAATTTCTGATAATATTAATAATTTTTCTCCGGCTTGCGACGGAATTTTAGATTCAAGTTCGTTTAACCGTCTTGCCGATTTTATTTTATTCTCAATAAAAAGTAAAAAAGTAATTATTGCAAGTTTCATATTATCATTCATTTATAATATCGTCGGTTTGTCATTTGCTGTAACAGGTTCATTATCGCCAATTGTAGCAGCTATATTAATGCCGATAAGTTCAATTTCTGTTGTTGTCTTTACAACTTTTTCAATTAATTTTATAGCAAGAAAAGCGAGATTTATTTAATGTCGGTTGTATTTGTTTTGATCGGTGCCAGTTTATTAGTCGCAGGAGGTTTTTTAATAGCTTATTTATGGGCGGTTAAAAACGGTCAGTACGATGACAAGCATACACCCTCAATTAGAATTTTATTTGAGAACTCGAAGAAAGAGCAGAGTATAGAGAGTAGAGTGCAGAGTGAAGAATTAGAGAAAAATTCTCCTAATGAATCTTAATTCTGAATTCTTATTTCAAAAAATTATTTCAAAAAATCAGGAACTGTTTTAATGAATGTTGACAAATTCAGCTACGATAATCAAGTAGTAAAGCTATTTACTATTGCCACAGTGGTTTGGGGTATAGTTGGAATGCTAGTCGGTTTAATTATTGCGATACAGCTCTATCTACCCGAATTAAATTTTGGAATCCCATACTTAACATTCGGGCGCATCCGTCCATTGCATACAAACGCAGTAATATTTGCATTCGTTGGCAATCTGATATTTGCGGGAATTTATTACTCGCTTCAAAGATTATGCAAAGCCAGGATGTGGAATGATTCCTTAAGTCAATTTCATTTCTGGGGATGGCAAACAATAATTGTCCTTGCAACAATAACTCTTCCGATGGGTTTTACAACAAGTAAGGAGTATGCAGAGCTTGAATGGCCTATTGATATTTTAATTGCACTGGTTTGGCTCGCATTTGGCGCAAATATGCTCGGCACAATTATTAAGCGGCGCGAAAAGCATATGTACGTTGCCATCTGGTTTTACATAGCTACATTTGTAACCGTAACTGTTCTTCATGTTGTAAACTCTCTTGAAATACCAGCCGGACTTATGAAAAGTTATCCGATTTATGCCGGCGTTCAGGATGCTTTAGTTCAGTGGTGGTACGGACATAACGCAGTTGCATTTTTCCTTACTACGCCGTTTTTAGGATTGATGTACTATTTTCTTCCCAAGGCAGCAAACAGACCTGTTTATTCTTACCGATTATCAATACTACATTTCTGGGCATTAATATTTTTATACATTTGGGCGGGACCTCATCATCTTCTCTACTCAGCACTACCGGATTGGGCTCAATCATTAGGAACAGTATTTTCTATTATGTTAATTGCACCATCATGGGGAGGAATGCTCAACGGATTGCTAACGCTTCGCGGTGCATGGGATAGAGTCCGCGATAATCCGATTTTGAAATTTATGGTGGTTGCAGTTACTGCTTATGGCATGGCAACATTTGAAGGTCCGATGCTTTCACTTAAAAATGTAAATGCAATTGCTCATTTCACAGATTGGATTATTGCACATGTTCATGTTGGTGCTCTTGGATGGAATGGAATGCTTTCATTCGGAGTTTTATACTGGATGGTTCCTAAGATGTGGAACACAGAACTCTACTCGAAAAAAATGGCTAATGCTCATTTCTGGATTGCTACACTTGGAATAGTTTTTTATGCGATACCGATGTATTGGTCAGGCATTGCACAATCATTAATGTGGAAACAATTCACTCCGCTTGGAATTTTGCAATACCCAAACTTTCTTGAAACAACGCTTCAGATAATTCCATTTCATATCATTAGATCATTCGGCGGATTGCTATTCTTATCAGGCATGTTCCTGATGGGACATAATTTGCTAAAAACTGTTAAACAGGGAAAGTTTGTTAAGAACGAAGATGCAGAAGCACCGCCATTAATTAAAGAAGATGATAAAATGAAAAGGGGGATGATCCATAGATGGTTAGAAAAGAGACCCGTTCAGTTTTCTCTTCTTGCAACTGTTGCAATATTAATTGGTGGAGTTGTGGAATTCATACCTACTTTTGTTGTAAAATCCAACATACCCACAATTGCAAGTGTTAAACCATATACACCGCTTGAACTTCAAGGAAGAGATATTTATATAAGAGAGGGTTGTAATACCTGTCACTCGCAGCTTGTTCGTCCATTCAGATCGGAAACTGAACGCTACGGTGAATATTCCAAAGCCGGAGAATATGTTTATGATCATCCATTCCTCTGGGGATCTAAACGTACAGGACCCGACCTGCATCGTGAAGGTGGAAAATATTCTAACCTTTGGCACTACTTACATTTTGAAGATCCGCTCCAAATGTCCCCAGGTTCAATTATGCCACCTTATCCTTGGTTATTAACTCATACTTTGGATACTTCATCAACAGCAACCAAAATTAATGCATTAAGATCAATCGGTGTTCCATACGAAGAAGGTTACGAAAAGTTTGCAAATCAAGATCTGGAGAAACAGGCAAATCAAATTGCGGATGATTTAATAAACAATGGAATACCAGCTGACTGGGATAAAGAAGTAATCGCTTTAATTGCTTATATACAAAGGCTTGGAACAGATATAAAGGGGAATCAAGCAAAATGATATCCAAGTATTTAAGCTCAATAGAAGGAATTTCCATTTTCCCGGTTATTGGATTGATTTTGTTCTTCGGATTATTTCTTTTTTTAATTGTATGGATTGTACGATTGGACAAAAAATATCTTGCACAAATGGGCAATTTGCCTTTTGAAAATAACGATGAAATTAAAAACAAGATTGAGACCAAGTATGAAACTAAACAATAGAACTTTTATACTGTTAACAACCCTGGTATCCATGCTCTTTGGGTACTCAACAATGTTTGCTGCTGAAGGCGAAGCTACTCTGGATAAAGTAATGAAATTTATGCTGGTCGTTACAATTGTAATGATTGCATTTGTCTTATGGCTGATTATTGTCTATTCGGAAAAAGAGGATTCAGAGGGAAAAACCTTCAAAGCTCCTTTAATTGCACTTCGAAAATATCTGACATATTCAACACCAATTGAAAAGGAGCAGGAGATTTTGCTTTCACATAACTACGATGGCATTCGTGAGCTGGACAACAGGATACCACCATGGTTTAAAATGCTCTTTTATGGAACTATAATTTGGGCGGCTATTTACATGCTTGCCTATCATGTATTAGATGATGGACAAGTTCAATCAAAAGAATACAAAGTTGAGATTGAGAAAGCCAAACTTGAAAGAGATTTCTTAATCCGTACCGGTGCATTTATAAATGAAGAGACGGTAGTATTCGTTAATGATCCGGCTGAGCTCTCTGAGGGAAAAGAAATCTATTTTAAAAATTGTGCAACCTGCCATGGACAAAACGGTGGAGGACTTGTAGGACCAAATTTAACAGATGACTATTGGATTCACGGCGGTGGAATCAAAAATATTTTTAAAGTAATTAAGTACGGTGTTCCGGCAAAAGGAATGATAAGCTGGGAGACCCAGCTCGATCCTAAAAAAATGCAAGCTGCTGCAAGTTACATTTTGACAATGCATGGCACCAATCCGCCAAACGGTAAAGCCGCGGAAGGCGAGAAATGGATTGAACCGGATGATAATAAAATATCTTCAACCAAAGGAAGTTAATTATCCCCTTGGTGCCTTAGAGTTTTTGTGGCTATTCTTCAAATTATTCTTTGCCACTGAGTCACTAAGACACAAAGAATTATTTTGAAATGGAACAAGAGATTAAAACCGAAGAATCATTCCGCGACTCGATTGCTACTGTAACTAAAGAGGGCAAAAGAGTTTGGATCTATCCTAAAAAACCATCTGGTAAATTCTATAATGCACGAACAATCGTAAGTATAATACTTCTTGTTTTTCTTTTTGGTGCACCTTTCATAAAAATCGACGGACATCCTTTCATAATACTAAATGTTATCGAACGGAAATTCATTTTATTCGGAATTCCATTCGGACCGCACGATCTACATTTATTTGCATTAACAATGATTGCTTTTATCGTCTCGATTTTTCTATTTACAGTAATATTTGGAAGACTGTTCTGCGGCTGGATTTGTCCACAAACAATATTTATGGAAATGGTATTCAGAAAAATCGAATATTGGATTGAAGGAGATTCGAACAGACAGCGGGCTTTAAAAATATCGAATTGGAATGGCGAGAAAATTCTTAAGAAGGTTTTAAAACAAATTATTTTTTTTATAATCTCATTTTTAATCGCAAACTTTTTCCTTGCCTACATAATCGGAATAGATCAGTTACAAAAATACATTTCCAATTCCCCCTCTGAACATTTAGGAATATTCCTGGCTGTTTTAACCTTTTCCGGTTTATTCTACTTTGTCTTCGCTTATTTCCGCGAACAGGCATGTACACTTGTCTGTCCATACGGAAGATTGCAGGGTGTAATGCTAGATAAGAATTCGGTTGTCATTCATTACGATAATAAGCGCGGTGAACCGAGAGGCAAGATTAAAAAGAATGAAGCACAAAATCTCGGTGATTGTATTGATTGTAATCTTTGTGTGGATGTCTGTCCCACAGGTATCGACATTCGTAACGGAACACAGCTTGAATGTGTAAACTGTACTGCTTGCATTGATGCATGCAATAATATTATGGATAAGGTCAAACGTCCGCGAGGATTGATTCGTTATACCTCTAAAAATCAAATAGAAACCGGGACATATGCATGGTTTACGCCCCGGGCTGTTGGTTATACATTTATTCTTTTTGTATTGACTGTCCTGATTTTATTTTTGCTTATTAATCGTTCTCCGGTTGAATTAAGTATATTAAGAACACCGGGATTATTATTCCAGGAACAGCCGGATGACAGGATAAGCAACATTTATGATTTGAAAATTGTGAACAAAACTTTTGATAAGCTGCCGGCATCTTTGGAACTGCAGAATATTAAAGGTGATATCAAGCTAATCGGCAACGATTTATTAGTGAACCCGCAAGGAGTTACAGAAGCAAAATTCTTGGTAATCCTTCCTAAAAGTGAGTTAAAAAGTATGAAGACATCTTTACAGATTGCGGTTAAATCTGAAGATAAGGTACTTGATGTTATCCAAACTTCATTCCTGGGAAAAGTTAAATGAAAATTTCATGGGGTGTTAAAATAGCTGCGACATACATTATTTTTGTAATTGGTGTTCTTGTTATGGTATTTATATTTATGAATCAGGATGTTCACCTGGTTACTGATAATTACTACGCCAAAGAATTAGAGTATCAAAAACAGATCGATAAAATCAATAGAACCAATCAACTTGAAGAGCAGCTTCAGATTATTAATCAGCAATCTTTTGTACAATTTATTTTTCCAGTGCAATTCAAACCAGAGGAAATTACAGGTAAGATTAATTTTTACAGGCCATCGGATCAATCAAAAGATATTGCAATTGATGTAGCAACAGATACTTCAAACTCACAAATTGTTTTCACAGATATATTTGTTAAAGGTGTATGGAAAGTTAAAGTGGATTGGAGCGTAAAAGAGAATCATTATTACAATGAAAAAATATTATTGGTGAATTAATGGAAATTTGGACTGGTTTTGTGGTTGGATTGTTCGGCAGTTTACACTGCATCGGGATGTGCGGACCGATTGTATTAGCATTGCCTGTCATTGGCGAATCACAACTAAAAATTCTTACCGGAAGAATTTTATATAACCTCGGACGAATACTAACATATACTGTTATGGGAGCGTTATTCGGATTATTTGGAAGCCGACTTGTTCTATTCGGATTACAACAGGATCTCTCTATTGCATTTGGAATTATTATCTTGATTTATGTTTTCACACCACGAAGCTTTAAATCAAAACTGGCAAACACATTTATTTACAGAGACGTTACCAATTTCATCAAATCACGATTTGCCTCAATGATTACAAAAAAAACCAATTCATCTCTATTTACAATTGGTGTGTTAAACGGATTATTACCATGCGGATTTGTTTATGTCGGAATAGCCGGGGCAGTTTCAACTGTTAACTGGTTGACAGGTGCTCTTTATATGACCATGTTCGGACTCGGAACATTCCCGGTTATGTTTGCAACTGCGGTTTTTGGAAAAATAATAAATGTAAATTTAAAACGAAGAGTGAGTAAATTAATACCGGTTTTTGCAGTTGTTCTTGCACTTCTTTTTATTCTAAGGGGATTAAATCTCGGTATACCCTACTTAAGTCCGAAATATTCTAAATCAATTAGTATTGAACAGTCCGAGAGCTGTCATTGACATATAAGGAAACTATATCAGGAATTTGATTTAACATTTTTGCTATTTTTTGATTTTTAATTTTAATGATTGCTTCGTCTAGGTTGAACCATCTTCTAATTCTGAAAAAGTCTTCCTCCCATTTTTCATATTCTTTATTTACAAACATTGAGTAAACTTTTACATTACAGGTACCGCCCCACTTTTCATATTTGTATTCACCTATGATTTGCTCATTAACTATTCCAGCAACTCCAGCTTCTTCAACAGCTTCCTTTAAAGCAGATTCTTGTGGTGACAATCCGTCTTCAATTATTCCTTTAGGTATGATCCATTTCCCTTTTCTTGATTTTATCAACATTATTTTTACATGCTTATTTTCAACCTTGAAAGGAATTACAGCCGATTGATCGTAAATATTTGATGGGTAATTAAACATACTTTGTAATTTTGTTCAGCAAAGATAAAAATTTCTTTCTCCTATATAAAACGAGGCAAGTTTTGCATGGGAGGATTTATCATAAAGTCAATTTCTTCCAGATCACAACGTGATAAAACCAATTAGACTCTAGTTTGAAATTTGTTAAATTTACTCGGTGGATATTCAACAGAATAAGGACTTATAAATGAATAACTCTCTTCTTAAAAAAGCTGAAGAATATGTTCTTTCAATTCTTTATGAAAAAACTCCTCAGGAGCATGTTTATCATGATGTAAATCATACACAGGAAGTAATTGCTTCAGCCAGAAAAATCGGTGAAGCAGTTCAGCTTTCTGATTCCGAACTGGAAATCGTTCAGCTTGCTGCATGTTTTCATGATACAGGATATGTTGAAATTTCTGAAGGACATGAAGAATTAAGTGTTCAATATGCCAGGGAATTTTTAATGAGTGAAGGTTATCCAGCAGATAAGATTGATAGAGTAACAAATTGTATTCTTGCTACAAGAGTGCCTCAGAATCCTCAGAATATCCTGGAAGAAGTTGTATGTGATGCCGATCTATCGCATCTCGGTAAAAAAAATTTTGTTAACCGCAATGACCTGTTCAGGGTAGAGTTTGAATATCATTTCGGCAGGTCTCTGACCGAATTAGAATGGCTGGAAAAGAGCATTGAATTTATTTCATCTCATCATTTCTTCACATTTTTTGCAAAACAGGAACTTGATCCGTTAAAACTAAAAAATCTTGAAAAGTTAAAAAAAATGCTTGCCGACATAAAAGCAAAAAAGGGTTGATTAATTTGCTTTATATTAAACAATGAAAAAACTTTTTTTAATACGGCATGCAAAATCGAGCTGGGACGAATCAAGCATAACTGACTTTGAAAGAGCATTAAATAAACGAGGCAAAAGGGATGCACCTTTCATGGGTGCACTTCTAAAAAAAGAAAAAGTAAAACCCGATATTATCATTTCGAGTCCCGCAAAACGAGCTATTACAACTGCCGAAGCGTTTGCAGAAGAACTGGATTATCCCGTTAAAAAAATTATAATCGATAATTCTATTTATGAGAGTGGAATAAAAGGGCTTGAAACAATCGTTCAAAGCATACCGGATGATAATAAAACCGTTCTGCTATTTGGACACAATCCGACTCTTACATTTTATGCAAATCATTTGGGTGATAAATTTATAACCAATATACCTACATGTGGAATAGTGGGTATAGAATTGAATGTTAAAAACTGGTGTGAAGTTGAGAGAGGGAAAGGAAAAACTTATTTATTTGAGTACCCAAAAAAATATTTTCAATAAAAGCCTATCTCAAACCATTCCCGAAGTGAAGGACTTTTAAATCTTCATCATTTAACAAGTTTAGAAATTGCTTTGAATTGATCGGTTCCGCAAATCTCAAGCAATTCAAAAAGTATAGATTCTGTTAAGGTGATTTCAGCCCCGTTTGAATTCATTCGTTGAAGAGCTAAATTGTAATCAAATTGTCTTCTTGATGAAACGGCATCTGAAGCAATGTGAACCTGGAAATCATTTGCAATAAGATCCAATGCGGTTTGCATTACACATACATGAGATTCTACACCACACAATACAATCTGGTCAATTTTCTTTTGTTTCAATTCCTCAAAAAGTCCAGGAGCTCCCGAACAACTGAAACTCATTTTTTCAACAGCCTTTGAATCTTCCAAAGCTTCTTTTAACGCAGAAGACGTAGGACCTAATCCCTTGGGATATTGTTCTGTAAAATAAACCGGTAATCCAAGAGTCTTAAAACCCTTAATAAGCTTAATAGAATTTTGCACTACCCTTTCAAATTCAAAAATAACCGGAAGGATTCTCTCCTGAATATCAATTACAAGCAGTGCTGATTTTTCTCTTCTCAAAACTCTTTCATGCTTTTTCATTCTAAATTCTCAATTTTCCATTTAACTCTTATCTCTTCATTCATCATTCTGCTATCAATAGATCGGGTTCATTCCGTATTTGCCGCAAGAATACATCATTAAAATAGAAGCAACATCAATTGCAGCACGTTTCTCGTCGCCCTCGTGTACAATCAAATCATAAACATCGGCAACAAATTTCATATTGGTTAATATTTTTTTCAATTCCGAATATGTCGGTTCGCCGTGCCATTGTGCCACGCGCTTAATAAGATTCTTTTCGTTACGTCTTAAAAATTCCGAAAAAGTAATGAAATTAAAACTAAGCTTTGTTCGGGGATTACAAATGTTAATAAGGTCATTGGTATACTGATCGAATTTATTTGCAAGATCTCCATTCTTATCATACATCAGATACTTTGCTTTCTCAGGTGTAAACTTTGCTCTTGTGGTAACTTTAAATTTAGGTATCAAAGCATAGCCATCGAAACTTCTTATTCCGGTTCCTTTTTCAATATACTTCCAGCTTCTTAAAAGTTGTGTTGAAGTCTGAACTGAAACAACCTTATCGAGCTCGCTATCAATAACAACAAACTTTCCTTTCTGATAACTTACAACCGTTGTCCAGTGTTCCCAATTTTTAACGCTTAGTATACACGGGTGACCTTTCTTCAATTCGTTGATAAGCATTCGTCTAGCATCATCCGGATTGCTCGATTGAAAATGTTTCATCTTGCATTCAAATCGTCGTGCGGCTCTTGCCAAACCAAATTCATCAGTACCGGACCACCAGGTACTTCCGGCAATAATTCCTATTTGATCTTCGTCTTTGAAAATACCAAGCATCACGAGAGCATGTTTCAATGCAAATGGACCGCATTGATATTTGTTAGGTTGAGGATAGAAACTCATTACAACTTATCCAATCAGGTTGAGTGCAAAAATAGTAAATCTTTTGAAATGCAAAACATAATTGTTTACCTTTGTAAAAAAAATTGGGATTAATGTGAAAGTAGTTGTTCTTTATAACGAGCCGATCCCGGATAAATCTAAAAAAATAAAGAAACCGAAGGAAAGCGACGTCGATTTCGACCCCGTTTTTAGTCTACAGGAGATTAACCCTATTGAGGAATTTGAAGAAATTGCCAAATCTTTGAGAAGGTTCGATTATGATGCATATACACTTAATATCAGGGATGACCTGCAGCTTTTTTTCAAGGATTTAGAAAAGAACGAACCGGATGTAATATTCAATTTTGTTGAGTTATTTCATGATCAACCCAGGTTGGAAATGAATTTTACCGGACTCCTGGAATTAACTAAAATCCCATACACCGGTGCTACACCGCTGGCATTAGGGACCTGTCAGAATAAAACACTTACAAAAAGAATTCTACGTGCTGCCGGTATTAGAACCCCAAGATTCAAAATTATAAAACACATGACAGAATCTTTCCGGACCGGGTTAAAGTACCCATTAATTGTCAAACCGGCATGGGAAGATGCAAGCGTTGGAATTGATAATAACTCGATTGTAAACAATCTGGATGAATTAAAAAAACGTGTTGACTATGTGATCAGCTCATTTAAGCAGCCGGCATTGATAGAAGAATTTATTCTTGGACGTGAATTAAATGTTGCAGTGTTTGGAGATAAAAATCCGGTTGTACTCCCTATAAGTGAGATTGATTTTTCAGAATTACCGGATCATCTTCACCCGATAGTAAGTTTTCAGGCAAAATGGGACCCGATGCATGAAGCTTATCATAAGACTATTCCGATCTGTCCGGCACAGTTGCCCAGAAGAATTCAAAAGCAGGCAGAGAAGATGGCGTTAATCTGTTTTAAAACAATGGGCGTGAGGGACTATTCACGGGTTGATATGAGGCTCTCTAAAGCAGATAATAAACTATACGTTTTGGAAGTTAATCCGAATCCGGACTTAACAGAGGATGCCGGATTTATGCGGTCTGCAAGTCATGCGGGATACGATTACGCCACTACACTAAAAATGATTGTTGATTTTGCATATGAGCGGAGGCATATTGATAAATCGGTTGAATCGGATCAAAGGTAAAATCAGTTTAAGATTCTATTCCCTTTCTCGCTAAAACACCTTTCTGGTAATAGTGTTTAAATTCTTTCATTTCAGTTACCAGATCGGCTATATCAATTAATTCCTGTGGACAATATCTGCCGGTAAGAATCAACTCAACATTTTCTGGTTTCGATTTAATAAAGCTCAAAACGTCTTTTGTATTGAAAAGTTTAAAGTAGATTGCAACACAAATTTCATCCAGAATGATAAGATCATAATTGCCGCTTAGCATCCTTTCTCTTGCACGCTGCAGTCCGTTTTTTCCCTTTTCAATTTCTTCCACCGGTGGAAGTTCTTTTTTATAAACGAAATCATCTTTACCGCACTGTTCAATCTCTATCCAATTATTCAGCTTTCCAAGACTTTCTATTTCACTATAAGGATATTCCTTCATGAACTGTATAATGTAGGTCCTTAATCCAAATCCGGCGGCTCTAATTGCCTGTCCGATTGCAGCAGTAGTTTTTCCTTTTCCATTACCTGTATAAATCTGAATGTAGCCTTTATCCAATTTTTTCATTCACTTTTTTCCTATAATCAATTCTTTTGAGAATCTCAATTTTACCATCATCAGTAAGATTCAGCCAATCTATAATTTCCTGAATTGTCCTATAGCAGCCCGTGCAGAGATTTGTACCCGGAGGTACGAAACACTGGTTCGTGCAAGGTGAATGAACCGTGTCTTCCATTTATCCTTCCTTTCATTGCTGATTCACTTTGCTTATATAAATATAAATTTTGTCTGAAAAGTTTCAAAGCAAATAAAAAATAGATACTTTTTTTCTTTTACCAATTTGCGGTTTGTATTGTATTTTGCATGTAACTAATAATAAAATACTATGAAAAAACAGATCAATTTATTTTTGGTTGGAACAGGTTTAGTGGGCAAAGCATTATTGAAGTCTATAAAGATTAATCCGACGGTCCAATCAGAAAATCGTTCAATAACAATAAAGGTAGCTGGTATTGCAAATCGTTCGAATATGTTATTAGGAAAAAGAGGGATTGATCCGGTAAAATGGAAATCCGAACTGAATAACAACGGCGGCCAAACAAACATTAAGTCTTTCATTGAATTAATGAAAAGGATGAAACTTCCCAATTCAATTTTTGTTGATTGCACGGATGGTAACGACATTGTTACGCTTTATAATACTATTCTTAAAACAACTCCAATCGTAACGCCTAACAAATCTGCTAATGCAGGAAGTTACAAACAATATAACGTTCTTAAAGATATAGTTAGAAAGAACGGAACGGATTTCCGTTACTCTGCAAATGTGGGTGTAGGTGTACCTTCACTTGATGTAATAAAATCAATTTTATCGGGAGGTGACAAAATTGTAGCTATAGAAGGATTATTCTCCAGCACAATGAATTATTTACTCGATAAGTTAATGACCACCAATAAAAAATTCAGCGACCTCCTAAAAGAAGCAGAACAGAAAGGATTAACCGAACCTGATCCCCGTAATGATCTTAATGGAATTGATACTGCTAGAAAGATTCTGATTCTTGTAAGAGATTCCGGTGTAAAATTAGAACTCTCTGATGTTAAAATTGAAAACCTTGTGCCAGTAATTCTGAGAAATATTAAATCACTCGATAGGTTTTACGAGAGCTTAAAAATTTATGACAAAAAATTTGATGAGTTAAAAAAAGAAGCGCTCAGAAAGAATTGTAAACTTGTTTACTCAGCAAATTATAGAAAGAATAGTGCATCTGTAAAGATTGAGATGGTTGATACATCACACCCATTTTACTTCTCTTCTTCAAAAGAAAAAGTAGTCCTATTCTATACTAAGTTTTATAAAAAGCATCCGTTGATAATTAAGGGTCAGAGCGGAGGAGCAAAGGCAACGGCAGCAGTATTAGTTTCGGATATTCTGAAAACTATTAAATAAAAAAAGGATCGGTCGATGACCGATCCCTACATTAATAAATTTTTCCTTGCTCTAATTCATTTACCAAACGCTCGGTTTTATAGATAAACTTAAGCGCTTCCATCAATCCCCATGAATCCGTTGCAACTGTTCTGTTGTTCGATTCGAGAAAAATAAAATCACCAGCAAGACTTTCAAGATTGCCATCGTGAACCAGCCCAACAACCTCTTTATTCTTATTAATTACTGAGCTTCCGGAGTTTCCACCAACAATATCATTTGTTGAAGCAAAACCAATCGGAACTGAGAGATCAAACCCCTCAGGAATTGTCTGCCATTTGGGGTGTAATCCCCATGGATAGGCTTTCTTACCAAACGAATACCATCTATCCCACAACCCGAAATATGTAGTTTTACCCGGCGCTAATGTGCCGTTATATTCATAACCTGCGATCCTTCCATCAGAAATTCTTAGTGATGATGTAGCATCCGGCGGAATCTGATCGCCATAAACAGAGAATACAACTTCGCCAAGCAACTGATTCAGAACAGAAAGTGTAGCCTGAACTTCACGGTACTTAGGTTCAAGTTCATTCAACTTCTTCGTGGCATAATTAACAATACCGATCATAGGGTCTTTCGAATTAAGAATTTGATCTGGTTTGCTCTCTTTTAAAAATTTAACAAATTTCTCCTTTGATGATAAATTAGAATTAGACAGGAAATATTTGACGGCATCTTCACTCTTATTTCCGCCAAACAGGTCTTTAGTAACATAGTGTTCGGTTCCTAATACTGAATTCAAAAAGTTAACCATTGCGCGAATTGTTTTATTATCTCTTTCGTGATCAATATTTCGCGGGAATAGTTTTTCAATAGTAACCTTCAAAGAATCTTTGCTAAATCTTTTTTCCCGTTTATCTTCAGGAAGTTTCATCTGGTTAGCGAATGTTATCGCGTTTTGTGCTGCAAGTGAATATGAGTTTCTGAAACGCTGAGCCATTGATAGAGCCATGTATTCATCAATATAATCGTTGGTTTCGTTGATAGCGTTTTTAATTGATTCCCAGATATGTCCATACTTAGATTTTAATTCCGGAACACTATTTACTTTTTCAATCAGATTTATTTCAAAATCTCTTTTCTTAGCCATTATCAATTCATCTCGTAAGCCCATATAGCGACCTGCAAAAGATTTTCTACCATTACCGACTCCAAGAACCGAGTTTAACATTTCATCTAATTTATCCGGATGCGCCTGGAAAAGTTCGAATGAAACATTATAAAGCTCATTAAACATTCCTAACGTGTATTTGTACTGTTTATCCCGGAAGAATTCCAATTGAGCAACGGATAATAACCTTTGAGTGCTGCCCGGACGCCCTATAACAAATATTGGTTCGTCCTCTTCTGCGCCTTTATCGCTGAACTTAAAATAATACTCTGTCTTAACCGGTTTATTATCTTCATAAGCTCGGAAGAACATAAAATCGAGTTCATAACGAGGGTAAGTGAAATTATCCCAGTCCCAGCCCGTAGCTGCAATCTGGAAATCGGGAGCCATAACAAGCCGGATATCGCGATAGCGTTTATATCCATACAAGGAATACTTGCCACCTTTATAAAGTTCTATTACTTTACAAACAAGTCCAGTTTCCTCAGAAAATTTATTTTCGATCTCAGAAATTTTGGTGCTTCTGTTCTTTACTTTTTCAGCGTCGGTAGTACCGCTTCTGAATGATTGAAGAACTTCATCTGTCACATCAACAATCATTGTAAGCTGGTCAACAAAAACTTCCGGCACTTTAATCTCTTCAGCAATTGTTCCGGCATAATACCCGTCACGCAAATAATTTTCTCCTTTTGGAGAAAGAGGCAGCAGTAAATTTCTTGCGCAATGATGATTTGTCATTATCAATCCATCCGCCGAAACAAATGCAGCAGAGCAACCGTTAGTAAATTGGAGAGCCGCTTTCATAACATAATCAAGCCATTCCTGAGTTGGACGGAAACCATATTCCTTTTCAAAATAATCGAGCGGGACGGCATCAAACGTCCACATTGTTCCCATTTCTTTTAAGTCGAACTTAACTTTTGAAATATCAACCGGCTCGTAAATTGTTTGAGCATTAAGTAATATGCTTATAAAAAGAAAAATTGGGATGAGTAGGATGTTTTTTATTTTTTTCATTTTAACCTCGGTATGAATCACTAATAATCCGATTGTAAACAGATTTAAAAAATTTGTGTCTTGATGACCCGATTGAAACCAATATCAATCAAGCCACCAAGACACGTTAAATGGAATAAACCCTTATTGAGGTAATTTTCCTTCTTTCAATTCCTTTACAAAACGATCCGCCTTATATATTTTTTCGAATGCTTCCATCATACCGCGTGCATCAACAGACACGCAGCGGTTTTCATGGGGCATGAAAATAAAATTGCCATAGATACTTTCCATGTTACCATCGAAAGCGAGTCCGACAACCTCAGCATTCTTGTTAATTACCGCACTGCCTGAGTTTCCGCCAACTATATCGTGCGTCGATGTAAAGTTAAGAGGGGTTGTAAGATTTATTGCTGAAGGATCATCCCACATTGGATGAACATTCCATGGATATTCTTTATTGAATGAATAATGACGGTCATACATACCATAATATGTTGTAACGGTTGGAGCTATTGTTCCATTATAATCAAAACTCTGAAGAACACCATCGCTTATACGAAGTGTGAAGTTTGCATCCGGCGGAATTGAGGTTCCGTAAAGATGAAACACAACCTGTCCGAGCATATCATCATAAATCTGTTCGGTGTCGGTAATTTCTTTCTGAAGTTTCTGAAGTTCCGGAATTCTATCCTGTGTTTCTCTAACATAGTAAATGAAGGAGTCATTGCAGTTTAAGATTTTATCAGCACCTTCTTTTATAAGTGCAAGATAATTTTTCCTGTCAGTCAATTTTGAATTAGCCAGAATATAATCAGCAGCTTCTTTCCCCTTTTTATTATCAAATAGTTTTTTTACATAAGCATCATCATCACCAAGGTTCATTCTTATATAATCTGCCTGTATCTGTAGTTTTGTATATTCTAAAAGCTTATCCATGTTTTCAGGGTAGATAGCATTTATTGTTGAATCAAGTTTTGCAGCTTTATACTTCGAATCCCTTTCATCTTCGGATTTCTTGAGCTGTTTTGCAAGCTCAATTAAATCCCGTGCAATCAAAAAATATTTGGAACTGAAGACTTGGTTCAATGAATATGCGGCAACTTTAGGTCCTATCTTTCTCATTTCGGCTCTTGTTTGAGCAAGGTTATCCCATATTCCGCTATATTTTTCTTTTAACTCTTTATCAGCCCATACCTTTTCTTTTATTGATTTTTCAAATGCAACTTTCCTTGCAAACAGGTAAGGATCATTCAAACCTTTATATGTCTGATGAAATACTTTCTGTCCGTTTCCTATCCTTCTTCTTATTCCTTCGTAAACATCTTTGTTTGCCGGGTTAAGAGATTTCAGTGTCTCAAGAGAATTGAAATAATTATCGCTAAGGAATGAGCTGTTACGATATGATATGTCTCTCGCATATTCAAGGAATGATACTGCTTTAAGTCTTTGAGTAGTTCCAGGATTTCCGACAGTAAATATTGGTTCGCCAGGTTTGATTCCTTCAGTTGAGAATTTAAAAAAGTTTTCGGCTTTAACCGGTTTACCATCTTCATAAGCACGAAGGAAAGTACAATCCAGGTTGTAGCGAGGATAAGTGAAATTATCATAGTCGCCCCCGAAAAATGCTGCCTGATAATCGGGTGCAAATACAAGTCGGATATCATCAAAACGTTTGTAACCGTAAATAGAGTATTTGCCACCATTGAATAATGAAATAAACTGGCAATTCAAACCTGTTTCTTCTTTATACTGATCAATTAACTTTTTCGAAATTTCATCTTTTATTTTTGATTTTTCTTCGTTTGTTTTACCAGCGGCTATAGCTTTCTGAACTTCTTCAGTTACATCTTTAGTGAATACCAACTGTTCAGTCCAGTAGTTTGGAATTTTTCTTTCTTCTGTTAAAGTTATTGCAAAAAATCCGTTATTAACTAAATCTTCCCCTTCCTTCTGAACTCTTCTGACCAATCCTTCTGCGCAATGGTAGTTGGTCATCATAAGTCCGTCCTCCGAAACAAATGAAGAAGTACAGCCCGGTATGCGGAGAGCTGATAACCTTACATCATCGAACCAATCCTGAGTTGGGGAAAAACTGTATGTCTTTTCAAAATGTTCGTAAGGAGGATAGTCGAATGACCACATCTTTCCTGTATCGAACTTTTGCGCTTTAACTGTATCGGGGTCAAATTTTACTTGAGCTTGAAACGGAATTGCAAGAACAAGAACTAAAATTATTATTTGAAAAAATCTTAAACGCTGCGCAAAAAGTCTCATATCTACACCTAAATTAGTTGTTGTTGAATAATTATACCCAAAAAATATAACAGACTTATCTTAATACCAAGTTTACGGGGGTGAAAAAGAATTGAATAATAACAGAAATAAAATGAATTTAAAGAAGACCTTGAAGGTTGTGTAAACCTTCAAGGTCAAGAATTATTAAGTGTTATTCTGCAATTTTTCCGGTTTCCATTTCTTTGGCAATTCTATCGGCTTTTACAATATGTTTTACAATCTGATAAATCGCTTGCGAAGAAAGTGCAATGGATCGGTTCTTTTCGGTAGTGTAAATAAAATCGTTAGAGAGTCCTTCCATGTTACCATCATGCAGAATACCGATATATTCAGCATCCTTGTTAATAATCGGGCTACCCGAGCTGCCGCCAACTGTATCGAATGTTCCAACAAAATTGTTCTGTGCTGTTAGGTCAAGATTACCATAATTCAACCAGCGAGCCGGCAGATCCCATGGCCATTTCTTCTGATGAGAATAGTAACGATCGTATAACCCATGAAAGGTTGTAAGTGGCGGTGCAATCGTTCCGTTATACTCATAACCAGCAATAACTCCATCGCTTATTCTGAAAGTGCCTGTTGCATCGGGAGCGATACTTGTACCAAAAATTTCAAAAATTACCAAACCAAGCTGATCTTCAAGAACACTTTCGGTATTCATAATTTCCTGAGCTTCCGCCTGGTATTTCAATCTTGCATCTCTAGTTTCAACATAATACTTGATGAAAGGATCATCGCTTTTCAGTATTTCATCTGCAGTCCCTTTTGCAAGAGAAAGTATATAATTTTTATCCCCAACTTTTGTGTTCTTAAGGAGCATCTCAACTAATGTTTTTCCTTTCAAACCTTTGAAATATTTTTTAACAACCGGATTATTCTCACCAAGATTCATTGTAATAAAATCTGCAATCAGTTCAAGTTTTTTCTTTTCAAGCGGCAGGTCAATGTTGTCCGGCAAATTATTCAATGCCTGTGTCAATCTTTCGCCTCTCATTTCTGCGGGTCTCTTATCCTCCGGTATACTTAAAGCATAAGCAAATTCAACCAGATCAAATGCCCTGGCAAAAAAGATCGAGTTGTTCAGTCTGGCAAAAGCCGCTCTTTCGCCGGCATGAGCTGCAAGTTCTTTTCTTGTGTTTTTAATTGCATCCCAGATATGTCCGTACTTCTGTTTTTTGACCGGATCACTCATCACAATTTTTTTAAGGTCATCTTCGAAAGCTTTTTTACGAGCCATTAAGTAAGGATCAAAAAGATTTGTGATAAAACCGTTCTGCCTCTTTGCAATATTCGCGGGACCAAACATCAATCCCCTGTAAATATCAGCATGCTCCGGATAAAGTTTCATCATCTCTTCGTAAATCTTTACCATTCCGTTACTCTGGAACGTGTTATTCCTGTATACGATATCCCGGTTATACTCAAGCTGTGCAATTGTTTTCAGTCTGTTCGTTGTACCCGGATATCCAAGGGCAAATAAAACTTCACCAATCTCCGGACCATCGATCTTCAGCTTAAAGAAATTATCGGTCTTAAGCGGTTTGCCGTTATCATCATAAACGCGTAGTACGGCAAAATCGGAATTGTAACGCGGGTACGTATAATTATCGGGATCTCCGCCGTACAATCCAACAATCCGTTCAACAAAAATTACAGCGCGAACATCAGTATACCTTTTAAATCCGTATAGAGAATACTTACCCCCATGATAAAGAGAAGTAACATTACATACAAAGCCGGTCTCTTTCGAATACTTATCCTGAAGTTCTCTAATCTTTGCATTCTTGAGCTCAACTTTTTCATTATCGGTTTTACCGTTCTTAATTGCATTAACAATTTCATCTGTAACATCAACTATTAACGCGAGCTGAGTAACTGCAAGGTTAGGAACTCTTCTTTCATCTGCTATTGTAGCTGCATAGAATCCGTCGCGGGGAATGTTTTCCCCTTCTTTCTGAACTCTCTGCATTATGAAATCGACACAGTGATGATTTGTTAACAGGAGTCCATCTTCCGAGATAAATCCGGAAGAGCACCCACCGCCGAATCGAAGAGTTGAGAGACGAATATCCTCCAGCCATTCCTGGGTTGGACGGAAACCGTATGTCTTTTCGAAATAATCGACCGGCGCATGTTCAAAAGTCCACATCTTACCGATATCGAAATTCTTAGCTTTAACTGTGTCGGGATCAAATTTCTGCTGTGCAATGAATGGTAGTGAAATAAAAAGGAATAGGATTAAGAAATAAATCGAGAATCTAATAGGCTTGTTCATACGAACCCCCGATGATTGAAAAGAAATAATTATCGAGAGTAAAAATATATCAGGTTAGCTTAATTATCTAATCCGGAGAAGAGAAATCGACAGATAACAAAAAATTGTCGACGAAATGATGTTTACAAGCACTTATTACATAAATAGTTCAGGATACATAAAGGGCTGAATCCGTCTCTCATCTTCTAAAGAACCATGGCAGTGATGACATTTGTTCACATAAAAAATAACCGGCTCTTCACCAAATTCAATTGAAAACAAATTAACAATGGTTTGGCAATTTCTGCATTGAACTACATGGTGTGTTGTGATCTTATGTCTACAAACAGGACATAGAAAGTTTGCCTCTACAAATTCATTAATGGTTTCATATGGAAAGATGAAACGGCATTTGGAATTGCTGCACTGGGCAAATTTGGACGTAGCAGTAGAACTGGATTCGATAACAACCTCCTCTTAGAAAAGCACCCGCAAAATAGTTGATGTTAAGTTATATGTCCATGCAAAAATTCATCCGCTAAAAATATTTCTCTCTATTAAGATGATATGGAACTGCGGCTAAAGCCAAGCTGATTTCAATTTTCCAAATAGCCCCATCCTAAAGGAAGGTCGGGGCTATAATGAGAATCTCTATCCACGGGCTTTAGCTCATTTATAAATTATCAAAATAGCATCTCTCAAAATCATCAATTCCATATACTCGGGAACTGAATATTCATTATTTTTACATTAAATAATTAGGAGAATTAATGGAGAAGCTTTCTTCGTTCAAAGCCTACGATATTAGAGGAAAAGTCCCTTCGGATCTAAATTCTGATTTGGCTTATAAAGTTGGAAAAACTATTGTCAAGTATTTAAACTGCAAATCTGTTGTAATCGGAAGAGATGTAAGAGAATCCTCACCGGAATTAGCTAATGCTCTTTCTAATGGAATTACAGATGCCGGAAGTGATGTTTTTGATCTGGGTCTATGCGGTACAGAAATGATCTACTTCGGAACACCATTCCTGAATGCTGATGTAGGTGTTATGATAACGGCAAGCCACAATCCACCCGAATATAATGGATTGAAGTTCGTTAAAAAAGGTTCTATCCCATTCGGTTATGACTCTGGATTGAATGAAATAGAAAGAATGATTATCAATAATGAAATCCCTGAAAACACTTCTGCTAAAGGAAAAGTAATTAACAAAGATATAATGAACGAGTTTATTGCAAGTTTACATAAATTTTTTGATAAAGATAAAATTAAGCCGTACAAAGTAGTTGTAAATGCGGGTAACGGTTGTGTAGGTCCCGCCCTGGATCGTTTGGAAAAATTACTCCCGATAGAAATGATAAAAATGTTTCATGAACCAGACTCGAAATTTCCCAACGGCGTTCCAAATCCCTTACTGCCCGAAAACAGACAGCCGACAATCGATGCTATTAAAAAACAAAATGCGGACTTAGGTGTTGCGTGGGATGGAGATTACGACCGATGCTTCTTTTTCGATGAGCAAGGAAATTTTATTGAAGGATATTATATTGTTGGATTGCTTGCTAAATCAATTCTAAAGACAAACCCGGGAGAGAAAATAGTCCACGATCCGCGATTGACATGGAATACGATTGAGGTTGTTAATAAAGCGGGCGGTGAGGCTATTGTATCAAAAAGCGGCCATGCATTTATTAAGCAGAAGATGCGTGAAGTAAATTCGATCTACGGCGGCGAAATGTCAGCACATCATTACTTCCGGGACAATTTCTATTCTGACAGCGGACTTATTCCATTCTTACTAATATTGCAATTAATGTCGGATGAGAACGCAAAACTTTCCGAACTTGTTGGTGAAATGATAAAAGCATATCCATGCTCTGGTGAGATTAATTCTACAGTTACCAACGCCGCCGAAAAAATAGAAATAATCAAAGAAAAATATAAGGATGGAATGATCGATGAACTTGACGGCTTAAGCGTTGAATATCCCGAATGGCGTTTTAATATCAGGATGAGCAATACAGAGCCGTTAGTAAGATTAAATGTAGAATCACGGCGGGATGAAAATCTGATGAATGAAAAAACCGAAGAATTATTGAAATTGATTAGGAATTAAGCGAATTTCTGATTGAGTTTTTAAAGAGAACCAAAAAATTGACGGGTCGTCTAACTTAACGTGAAAAAAAATTTATAATCAGGAGAAATAAAATGGCAGAACAGGAAAAAGCAATTGACGTTGAAAAATTATTAAAGAACAAACTGAAATCAGTCAGTATCGGTACACTCGAAGCTTCAATTGGCAAAGTAATAAGCGGTTTACTGGGTGAGGATTATAAGTGTACAATCGGCGAAGTAAAATACACTCTGTTTAGCGGGGCTGATTTCCATATTAAAGTAGAACTTTCCTATAGTCCGGAAAAATAGAACTTCATACGGGGATCGTAACCATAGCGATCCCCAATTCTTATATTAGCCGTTTTAATTCATCAATTACCTGATCTATATCTTCCTTCGTATTAAAGAAATGCGGTGCAAATCTGACCATTCCTTCTCTTACAGCACAATTAATCTTTCTTTTTTCAAGCTCTTCAAAAATTTCCCTGGCTTTAGAATGCTTGAATGAAACAATTCCTGAAAGATTTTTATCCGGAAGACCATTTAATACCGGTACAATGTCAAGCTTGTTCAGTTCATTCATAAGATAATTTGAATTATCAATAACTCTCAATTCACAATTCTCAATTCCAAATTCAATGAACAGATCCAGTACAGCATCAAAAATTGAAACGCCGAGAACATTCACGGTTCCGTTTTGAAATCGTTCGGCTGTACTCTTAAAGGAGAGATCGTAATTAAGAAGATCCCATTCATTTTCAACAGATAACCAGCCGACATTCTTCTGAATAATTCTATTCTGAAGCTCCTCGGTGATATATATGTACGATAAACCTTGTGATGACATTAACCACTTCTGAGTTCCGCCGCATAGAAAGTCGATCTGCGATTTGATAACATCGAACTTTACTGCGCCGGCTCCCTGAATTGAATCCACGCAAAAGATTATACCATGCTTTTTACATAGCTCGCCAATTTTATCAAGGTCTGCACGGTAGCCCGATAAAAATTGAACCTGACTTATAGTTACCAATTTTGTCGTGGGAGTTATTAACCGTTCAATATCTTCTGCATCAACAATTCCGTTTCTGGATTTAACAATATCAATCTCAACACCATACTGCTTCAAATTCAGAAAAGGATAAACGTTTGAAGGAAATTCTATATCATTTATAACTACCCTGTCGCCTGTTTGCCAGCTAAGTCCCTGTGCTATAATATTTAATCCGTTAGAAACATTATCAACCCATGCAATCCTCTCGGGAGAAGCTCCAATCATTTTTCCTAATTTTGTTTTAGCGCTGGTACTCCACATGAAATAAAACTTATCATTTTCAATCAGTTTCTCACTTCTCTGCTTATAATATTCCTGAATCCGGTCAAAAACTAAAGTTGACCAGGGACCGGTAGCGGCATTATTAAAATAGATTTGCCCGGTTTTAATATGAGGGAATAAATTCCGAATCTCTTCAATTCTCATTTTTGTCTTCCTGCACTAAATAATTTATGATTTACTTCGATAATATAATGAGAAACAAATAAACCATAACATGAATAAGATATTTGAAATAGCATCAGCATTCTACGGAGTTTTCATACCGAAGAAAGACCAAAAGTCTTTCATTAACGAGGTTGTTTGTTACCTGAACGAAAGATACTCTATTGAAACAGCCATCGGTATGGCATTGAGAAAACTTCACTTAAATTAGTACTTTGCTTGCAAGCAATAGAGCCGGGGCTGAATTAACCCCGTTCAGCTCCGGCATCCCCGACCGGTACAATACTACCGGTCTTCAATATTTTAAAAGGATTTAGGAAAGCGCTGGGCGGTGTAAAAGTAATCTGGACGAGGAGATAAATCCTCAACCTTGTAGGTTACAAACAACCTTCAAGGTTGAAGCAGCAATTTACTTTTTAGAATTCAAAATCTCTTCTATCTGATCCATCACACTATTCATCTTAGCAATTGTAAGATCAAACGCTTCAGGACTTAACGGATCCATCCCGGCTTTTTTAATCAGCTCTATCGGATAATCTGAGCTTCCGCCGTTTAAGATATTATAAAACTTATCCACTGCCGGTTGACCTTCTTTTACAATTTTTTCTGCAAGTGCCGTAGCGTAAATAAGTGAAGTGGAATACTGATAAACGTAATAAGTGTAACCGACAAAATGATGAATATATGCCCACTCGTAAGCAACATAATCAGGTACATTACAAACACCCTGCTCGTGTCCGTAATATTTCTTCACAATCTCATAATAAATTTTGCTCATCTCTTCGCCTGTTAAAGGTTCGCCTTTCTCAACTCTCTTATGAATCTCCCATTCAAACTCTGCAAATGAAACCTGTCTGAATATTGTTGAGCGCATCAAGTCTAAAGATGTACCAAGGAGATATAATTTTTCGTCTTCGGTTTTTGCTTTGCCGACCATATAATCATTCAACAGCGTTTCGTTGATAGTAGAGGCAATTTCGGCAACAAAAGTAGCATACTGAGCGTTTACAAATGGCTGATGCTTGTTCGAATAATAGCTGTGCATTGTATGACCGAGCTCATGAGCAAGTGTAGAGACCGATTCAAAATCGTCTGTCCAGTTCATTAAAATATAAGGGTGATAATCATAAGCTGCGCCGGAGGAATATGCCCCGCTCCGTTTTCCTGTTGTTGGCACATAGTCAATCCATCTTTTAGTGAAAGATTTTTCAACTGTCTTAACGTATTCTTCACCCAACGGTTTAAACACATCGAGAAGAAGTTTCTGTCCCTCGTCAATTGTGAAATTGAATTCAACATCTTTTACCATTGAAGCATAGAGATCATAATAATAAAGCTGTTCAACGCCAAGCATTCGTGCTTTCAGTTTAAGAAACCGGTGAAGCGTAGGGAGATTTTTATTTATCTCGCTTATCAGATTTTCATAAACACTAATGGGAATTTTATTGGCATCAAGAGATTGCTCAAGAACCGAATTGTATTTTCTGTTCTTTGCGAAGAAATAATCTGCTCTTACTTTACCGGAAAGGTTTGCCCCAAATGTATTCTGAAACTTTTTATATCCTTCATTAAACATGCTCTCCATAACTTTTTCACGGTCGCTTCTATTACTTACAGCGCGGTATTTATAATATGCGGCAGATGATAATCCAACCTCCTCGCCAGTTGAAAGCTTTACCTTCGGATTCGGTTTTTCTGCATTGTCAAAAACGGAATGGACTTCATTCATAGTAGAGGTAATTAATCCGGCACTTGCAAGAATCTCCTCTTCCCTTTCACTTAATGTATGTTCTTTCAACCGTAAAATGTCATTTACATAAAATTGAAATTCAGATAATTCCTTTTTCTGATCAAAGAATGATTTTACTTTGTTTTGATCAATCTTTAAAATTTCCGGATTGATAAACGAAGCCGCTTCACTTAATTGAGTTCCAAGTGTAGTTGCCTGCTGATTCAAGGATTGATTGGCTCCTATCCTTAGATCTTCATCAGCAAGTCTGAAAGCATAATCTGAAAATTTGTAATAAAGTTTATATGTATCGAAGTAGAGCCTTAAAGCTTGATAAAAACTTTCCGCATTTTCTTCCAGCTTGCCTCTAAATGCTTTCAGCTTTTCAATTTGATTTTCAATTGCTGTTTTATCATTGTTCCATTCGTCATGATTTTTATATAGAGTTGAATTATCCCACTTATATTTTTCCGGAACGTCTTTCCGTTCCAGGTTCTGTGCAAATGTTGTTGACATCATTATCACCGTTAAAATTAAATTTAGAAATTTCTTATGAATCATTTTACCCCCATAGTTTCAATAACGGGTCAAAAATTAGTTAAAAAGATTGAATCAATTAAATCGCTCTTTCAAAAACCGGTACAAAAAAAATACCCCCGCGGATGGCGGGGGTTAATTAATTTATAAAACAAATTCAAAAAATCACATTTATTCTTCTTTCTTTGCTCTCATCGAATCCCAGATCATATAGACTGCAATAAAGCTGAGCATTATTAATGCAACTAATTCTGCTGAGTGAGTCTCCTGCCATTCAGTTTGCACCCAGTTATAACCTGCATAACGTAATATGGCACTAAGAACTCCAAAGAGAGCACCGCCGGCAATAAATCCGGAAGCTATAAGTGTTCCTCTTTCCCTTCTTGCAGTGTTTAGTTTATCATCCTTGCTGCGAGTGGAAACAAAGTGTGCAATCAATCCGCCGAATAATAGAGGCATATTTAATTCCATAGGAATGTACATTCCTAAAGCGAATGCGAGAGCCGGAACTTTAAGTATTGTAAGGATTAACGCCAGGAAGGCGCCGCCAAGATAGAGTATCCATGGTGCAGGCTGGTTGGACATCAACGGCTGGATTACGGCAGCCATAGCGTTTGCCTGTGGTGCAACCAATGCATTGTCGCCTGTGAATCCGTATGTTTCATTCAATACCATAATTATCCAAGCTACTGTTGCAGCGGAAAAAATTGTCCCGACGAACTTCCATCTCTCCTGCTTATAAGGTGACGAACCTAGCCAATATCCGATCTTCAGATCAGTTATGAATGCACCGGCTTGCGAAAGAGCAGTACACACAACACCACCGATTATCAATGCCGAGACCATTCCTGCCGGTCCGCTTAATCCGACTGAGACCAAAACTGCTGACGAAAGGATCAAAGTCATCAATGTCATACCGCTTACCGGATTGGTACCGACAATTGCGATTGCAGTTGCAGCAACAGTTGTAAACAAAAACGAAATGATAAGTACAATTAATAAACCGACAAGTGCCTGGACTAAATTATCAACAACACCAAACAGGAAGAATACAAATACCAGTACTGCAACAACTAACAATCCAATAAAAATAATTTTCATCGGAAGATCTTTTTGAGTACGGATATTATCCTCATGAATTTTTTTACCGAATAATTCATGGAATCCGAGTGTGAATGCTTTTTTAATTATTCCCGATGACCTAATAATTCCAATCAAACCAGCCATTGCAATTCCACCAATACCAATGTGACGCACATACGATCTGAAGATCTGTTCTGCTGACATATCTTTAATCAGCAATGTAATATTACTTCCAACAGGTTCAATTATATACTGACCGAAGTAAGCAACAACCGGAACGAGAACAAACCATGATAGAAATGAACCTGCAGCAATTATTGCAGAATATTTCAGACCGATAATGTAACCGAGTCCTAGTATTGCAGTGCTTGAACTAACGCGGAATTCTAATTTGATTTTTTCTGCAAGGGTTTGTCCGATTCCGACAACTTTAGTTGTTATGACTTCGCTCCACCATCCGAATGCAGCAACTATAAAATCATATATACCACCAATCAATCCGGCAACAACCAGTACGAATGCCTGACCTCCTCCCTTCTCTCCAGCAACAAGAACTTCTGTGGTTGCAGTAGCTTCTGGGAACGGAAATTTGCCGTGCATTTCAGAAACAAAATATTTTCTGAACGGAACTAAAAATAGAATTCCAAGAAATCCGCCAAGCAGCGATGCAAAAAAGATCTGGTAGAAATCAGCTTCAAGATTTAATATGTAAAGAGCCGGGATGGTAAAAATTGCACCGGCTACGATTGTACCTGATGTCGCACCGATCGATTGAATAATTACATTCTGACCAAGCGCTCCTTTCTTCTTGAATGCAGCCGATAATCCTACTGCAAGTATTGCAATTGGAATTGCAGCTTCGAAGACCTGTCCGATCTTTAAGCCGAGATAAGCTGCCGCTGCAGTAAAAATAATTGCCATTATAATACCCGTGATAACCGAGTAAGGAGTTACTTCGGGGTAATCCTTATTAGGCGACATTACAGGGATATACTCTTCGCCCGGTTTTAATTCCGCATAAGCATTGTGCGGTAATCCGGTAGTTGTTGGTTTTTCGTGTGAACTCATTTTTACTCCTGAATTAATAGGATTAGAATTCTACTTAGATTTATTGATTTTCTATTTTACTGTAATCCAATTCACTTCCAAGAACACTATGAGGAATTAAGAATACAATCAGCATAACAACTGCTGCTATTAAAACCCAGATCTTTGGATTCGGTGATTTTTTTACTTTGTACCATGCGAATAACCAGGCAATCCCTGCAATCAAAGTTTTATTGTCTGTTAAATCGTAACCGAATGGAAATCCTGTCCATAATGCTCCGAATGCATATTGCTGAACGAGTGGACCTAAAATGAAACCTCCAATTACAAGTATTCCTACCGTCCATGCAGTCAATTTTTTAAAATTTGGTTCTTTGTTAAAATATTCCAGACCTGTTCTAGTTGAAATAAGCATTGCAGCAAACATAAATATTACATGCGGGATTAATAACCAGATTGGAACATCATCCTTAAACCTGATAACTACTGCCCTATCCTTAGGTGCATCAATCATTTTACCGTATTTATATAATTCCACATAATATTCAAGCTTACCTGCAGAAGGTTGTTTAGGAAGGTATGCCGTCAAAGTATCACTACCTTTCATATCCACCCGGTTATATTCTTTGTCGAATTTGTACTTTCGCCAGAACAAAACCCCTTTAACCGATTCGTCATTTACGGCAATACTAACTTTGCAATCTTCTGTGGTGGAGTGGCTTCTATCGAACTTGTATTTTAACTCTTTACCTTCGAATTTAACTTTACCGGAGAGTGGATAAGTAGGACCCGTCATTCTTTGAAATACTGCGGAAGCGGCTGTAATTATGAATGCTATAATCCAGAAGAGTACAATTTTTTTCATATGGAATTCTTATTTGTTGCAAAATTATGTCGCAACTTAGGAAATGTTACTCTTTTGAACAACGGTTTTCAGACGAATTATGCCGAACTTTTGAGAAAGGATTCTTGATACCGGATACTTGATAAATCCGATTCTTGATCATGATCCTGATCTTGATCATGATTTATGAAAACACTTGTTATTCTTATTGTTAAATCGCCTAAAATGTTTACACCAAACCGCAAGTTCTTTCCGGCAAGCACCAATTGACGAAGTGTCGCTAAACGAAGCGTACTTACATGAATAGTCACAGAAAATCGGAAAATCAAATTTTTCCTTTTTTGCCCGATCGGTTTTCATTTCTTATGAGAGTTTAATAGCAAACTTTATTATTTTTGGCACGGTTCAAATCTAATCAAAAAAGGTGAAGTTTTGGAGAGAGAAAAATTTTTTTCGGAATCGCTGCGAGAAAGTTCTGAAGTCAAATTAGAGATTGAAAAAAAATGTAAGGAGGGGGTCTTTAAAACTGTTGATCTCCTTGTAAACGCTTATAAAAACGGAAAAAAAGTATTGCTTTGCGGCAATGGCGGCAGCGCGGCTGATTGTCAGCATATTGCAACAGAACTGATGATCCGTTTAAGTCATGATGTTAAACGACCCGCCCTACCCGCTATTGCACTTACAACCGATACATCCAATCTTACCGCAGGTGGTAATGATATAGGATTCGAAAATATATTTGCAAGAAGCATTGAAGGACTCGGTAACGAAGGAGATGTTCTGATTGCTATATCTACAAGCGGAAATTCTCCAAACATAATTAAGGCGGTTGAAAAAGCTCGCGAAAAGAGAATATCTGTAATAGCATTTTTAGGCGGTACCGGCGGCAAACTAAAAGATAAAGTTGACCTGCCGGTTATTATTCCTTCAGCTAATATTCAAAGGATTCAGGAAGGACATATTACTATTGCGCATATAATCTGCGAGCTGGTTGAAAGAGAATTATATCAATAATTTTTTCTCTCCCATTCTGTATGATAGATAGATTTGCAATTGAAAAGCGGTATCAAAACCAATTGAATAAATAAAATGGCTATTCCAACATCAAGAACAAATGAAGTCGCAGAAATTATAATTGACAAAGAATTATGCAATGGATGCGGTCTTTGTGTCACCGTATGTAAAGATTTCAGTCTAATCATCGAGAACGATAAAGTAATCAAATCCACAGAACCTCTCTTCGGTTGTTTGGCATGCGGTCATTGTATGGCTATTTGTCCAACTGGTGCTATTACAATTAATGGAAGAACTCTTACTCCCAACGACTTATTTGACATACCCGCTAAAGACAGTATCGGGAGCTATGAACAGATTTTGGCTTTATTTCAACATCGAAGAAGTATCAGAGAATTTAAGGATAAGAATGTTGAACCCGAGATTTTAGAGAAAATATTGACAGCTGCAAAAACATGTCCCATGGGTTTACCTCCTTCCGATGTTAATGTTCTTGTTCTAAATGGAAAAGAAAAGACAAGAGCTTTTGCAAAAGATTTTTCCGGCTATCTAAAAAGTTTAAGATTCATGACAAACAAATTCTTTTTAGCATTAATGCGTCCTTTCTGGGGAAAAGAGAATGATGAACTCTTTAGAAATTTTATTGACCCCCTCTTTTATGCATATATAGATGAAATGGATAAGGGGAACAATCACATACTTTATGACGCGCCTCTGGCAATGTATTTTTATGGCTCACCATATTCCGATACGGCCGACCCTGTTATTGCCGCCACCTATGCTATGATTGCTGCTGAATCCCTCGGACTTGGCACTTGTATGATTGGCGGGATTCACCCGTTTATTCAAAGCGGGAAAAGAGCTAAAAAATTCAGAGAAACCCATGGAATAAAATTTAAAAGCAAAGAAGGTCTATTTTTAATTATCGGTTATCCTGCGGTTAAATACCAAAAAGGGATTAACAGAAGTTTTGCTTCGATAGAAATGATAAATTAGAATCATTAATCTACAATTTAGCTGATACTCTTAATCTAATTAATCCTTCACATTCCTTTCTTATAAAATCTCATTATTTTTTTTATTTTAGCTACGGTTATTAATAAACTTAGGTGTAATACAATGACAGCAAATTTCGATATGATAAAGGGTGTTTACTCTCAGATCAAAAAGAAAGTTGAGAATGCTCGCAAGGTTGTTGGCAGACCGATGACTTACGCAGAAAAGGTTTTATATGCACATCTATGGACCCCTGCTAAAGAACCTTTGAACCGCGGAAAAGATTTCGCTGATTTCAGGCTTGACCGCGTTGCAATGCAGGACGCAACTGCTCAAATGGCACTTTTACAATTTATGCACGCCGGACGAAGAACTTCTGCAGTTCCGGCTACCGCACATGCAGATCACCTGATTGTAGCACAAAGCGGTTCCGAAGAAGATTTGGCAAGAGCCATTGAAGATAATAAAGAAGTGTATGAATTCCTCGAAAGTATCTGCAAGAAATATGGCGTTGGTTTCTGGAAACCCGGAGCGGGTATTATCCACCAGGTGATCTTAGAGAATTATGCATTCCCCGGCGGAATGATGATCGGTTCGGATTCGCACACTCCAAATGCAGGCGGACTCGGAATGATTGCAATAGGAGTTGGTGGTGCCGATGTTGTTGATGTTATGGCCGGAATGCAGTGGGAATTAAAGTGGCCTAAACTAATCGGAGTAAAATTGACTGGAAAACTTTCCGGCTGGACTTCACCTAAAGATGTAATCCTTAAAGTTGCCGGTTTGCTAACCGTTAAAGGGGGAACAGGCGCAATTGTAGAATATTTCGGCGAGGGTGCTAAATCAATTTCATGTACGGGTAAAGGAACAATCTGTAATATGGGTGCTGAGATAGGTGCAACGACTTCAATATTTGCATTCGATGAAAGTATGTCCCGTTACTTAAGAAAAACTGACCGGGCTGATGTTGCTGTACTCGCAGAAAAATTAGCTGATGTTTTGAAAGCTGATGACGAAGTCTATTCCAAACCCGAAAAATATTTTGATCAGTTAATTGAAATTAATCTTAATGAACTTGAGCCGCATATTAACGGACCATTCACACCCGATCTTGCTCACCCGATATCCAAAATGAAAGAAGCGGTTGCTCAGAATAATTATCCGGATAAAATTAGTGTTGCTCTTATCGGTAGCTGTACAAATTCCAGTTACGAAGATATTGATCGTTCAGCAAACATTGCACGTCAGGCATTATCAAAGGGATTAAAAGCTAAAGCACAATTTACAATTACTCCGGGTTCCGAACAGGTTCGTGCTACTATTCAAAGAGACGGGCAATTACAAACTCTAACCGAATTCGGCGGACAGGTTCTTGCAAATGCATGCGGCCCTTGTATTGGAATGTGGAAACGAATGGACATTAAAACCGGTGAACGGAATACAATCATCAATTCATTCAACAGAAATTTTGCAAAGAGAAATGATAATAATCCCGAAACGTTATCATTCGTTGCGAGTCCGGAAATTGTAACTGCACTTTCCATTTCCGGTTCATTATCATTCAATCCTGAAACAGATTATTTAACCAATGCAAACGGCGAATATGTTAAGTTAGATGCGCCTTACGGCGATGAACTTCCATTAAGAGGATTTGAAAAGGATACAAAGGGATTTCTTGCACCGGTTAAAGATGGATTCAAAACAGAAGTAAAAATTGATCCTGATAGTGAACGGCTTCAGTTTCTTGAGCCATTCAAACCGTGGGATGGTAAAGATTATACTTCGCTAGCATTACTTCTGAAGGTAAAAGGTAAATGTACAACAGACCATATCTCCCCGGCTGGAAGCTGGTTAAAATACCGCGGTCATCTGGATAATATTTCAAAGAATATGTTCCTCGGTGCAATAAACGCTTTCAACGGAAATGCCGGCGAAGCAAAGAACCAATTCACGGAATATTACCAGTCGGTTCATGAAGTCGCAAGGGAATATAAGGAACATGGAATAGGATGGATTGTTGTAGGGGATGAAAATTATGGTGAAGGTTCATCGCGTGAACATGCAGCGATGGAACCACGTTTCCTTGGAGGTAAAGCGATAATTACGAAATCCTTTGCTCGTATTCACGAAACAAATCTCAAAAAGCAAGGAATGTTACCATTAACATTTGCCGACCCAAATGATTATGATAAGATCCAGGAAGACGACACATTCGATTTAGTCGGGTTGAAAGAATTCGCTCCTGGCAAACAATTGAAGATGATTGTCAAGCACAGCGACAGTTCTATAGATGAAGTTTGGCTCAATCACTCATTTAATACCGGACAAATTGAATGGTTCAAAGCAGGCGGTGCGCTTAATCTTATAGCTGCAAGTATGAAAAAGAAAGTTGTTAAGAAAAAGCCACCGGCTAAAAAGAAAGAGGTTAAAGGAAAGAAGAAAAGAAGGAATGAAGGAAAGACCGGTAAGAAAAAGAGTGTAAAGAAAACTGTAAAGCCTAAAAAGAAAGTTGCGGTGAAGAAAGCGACAAAGAAAACAACCCGCAAGCCTGTAAAAAAGGTAGCTATAAAATCAGCAATTAAAAAAGGTGTTAAATCAAAAAAAAATAGTTAAGAAAAAAACCAGCAAGAAAAAATAATTTGAATTTAGTGAGTGGTTAGAGGTTTACTTTTAGCTTCTAGCCTCTCGTTTTTCACGTTTATCACTCCAATCATTCCCTTTTCCAAACAATCTTATCCCCTTCCTTAATTCCGTATTTGTCCGTGTAGCCTGCGCTCACTTCAACAACATATAGAGACGGCTTACCTGACGGGAGTGATATTTCCGAATATGGAACCGTATTCTTATAAATCTTCACAATTTCATTTTGTGAATTAACGTAGATGATATCGAGAGGTAAGATTGTGTTCTTCATCCAGAATGCCTGCAAAGTTTCGAAGGGGAAAATGAAGAGCATTCCATTATCCTCCTTCATATTACGGCGCATCATTAAGCCGAGCTCCCTCTGCTGGTCGTCATCTGCAATCTCTATCTCTATTTTAGAAATTGTATCTCCATTGTTCGATGTGAATACAAGTTCACCCTCTTTCTGAAATGTGTAGGTCATTTTATTTTTCATTGCTTTCTCTAAATCACTGTTTGTTGCCGCTGGTTTATTGAGTATAAAATTTGAAAGGACGAAGTATACAACGAAACCCAGAAGTACTATCACTACAGTAATCTGTACAAAGAGATTTTTTTTTCTTTCATTGCTCTTATTCTTTTTCGTTTTTTGTTTATTCATTGAACCACCTTAAATTTGTCGGTATAGTTTACTCTTTTGTACTCTAAGAAAATAAATAAAGTTGCAAATGAAATTTAAGAATTTTTCAGGGTATTAAATGCTGTCAAAAATAATTGAAATAAGATTTGTCGAATTAAATCCAACTCAGCAAAAGATGATTAAAAGCGGTTGGGGCAATGAGTCGATTGATAACACAATAGTTGAAAACATTACTTACTTATCAGATGGATTAAAAGTAAAGGGTTACATCGCTTATCCAAAAGATCAATCAAAAAAGTATCCATGTATTATCTGGTGCAGAGGAGGAATCGGTAATGCAGGGGCGATTGATGAATTTAATGCGAGCGGTATATTCGGTCAGATAGCAAGCTGGGGTTATGTAGTGTTTGCTTCGCAATACCGCGGAAATGCCGGTGGGGATGGTAAAGATGAATTCGGGGGTTCTGATGTAAATGACGTTCTGAACTTGATCTCTTTAGCCGATGAAATTGATTGCGCCGATAAAAGTTGTTGGGGAATTGAAGGATGGAGCCGCGGCGGTATGATGACGTATCTTACCCTAACCAGGACTGATATTTTCAAAGCTGCTATTGTAATTGGTGGAATTGCCAATTTAAGATGCAATTCTGAAGAGAGCAAGTTTATGAAACGGCTCTATGAAATTACAATGGGAAAATCAGAAACAGAGAATTTCAAGCAGTCGTGTGAGTCCCGATCAATAATTAACTATCCGGATAAACTGGCAAAAAGTACTCCGTTGCTTTTACTTCATGGCACTGCCGACGACCGTGTACTGGTTCACGATTCAATTGATCTTGCTGAGAAGCTAAAAGAATTAAATCATCCGCATGAATTAGTTCTTTACGAAAACGGAGATCATTTTTTGAAGTCGCATAGAAAAGATATAAATGAGAAAAGGAAAGAGTGGTTAAAAAAATATTTATCAGATTAGAATTTCAGTTCAACTTCCCTTTTGTTTTCTATAAACCTGATCTTCAACAAATGATATTTTGTAAGATCATCGTCAATACTGATCACATTCTTCCCTGGAAATAGTTCTTTTATCAATAGTCTATCGGAAGAGTTTTTTATAATACCGACCAGCTCTATATTTTCAACCTTACTTGATGTTATTAGAAGATTAAAACCACCCGAACTGTTTTTAATCAGTACAGGTTTTACCTGCTTCAAATCAGAATCAATTAGAGAATCAAACTGTTCGAATTTCACCTCAACAACATTCGATGATTCAATACTTTCATTCCAGAGTTTGCTTATCGAATTAATCCTAAAGTAATAATTCACGCGATCGGGTTTCTCAATTGGAAGAGTAAATGACGTTTGATTTGCCGGAATTACATCAAGCAAATAATCGGGTAAAAGTTCTGCTGTTGGATCTGGTAAACTATACAATGCAAAATAACTGATACTATCTCTCGATTGCTTTTGATTAACCTGCCATTGAAAACTGACTTGATTCTTTTCTGATTCCACAAAAGCAGCCGATAAATTAGAAGGCGGTTCCGGATAAATTCCTCCGATCCATTTCATTAACGTCGGTAATGCTTTGTGATGAAAATTTTCGAAGCTGTATTCCGATATATTCGAATACCTGAAAAAAGCTACTCCATGAGCACTTATACTTCTGGAATACCTGATCATCTGTTCAATTTCCGGTTTTATATTTTCTTTATAAGCACCAATGCCAAGCACAACATGTCTGCCAAGGGAATTTTCCACCCAGTCTTTTGCCAGGAGGTCAAACCGGGTGTTATCGGATAATGACCAATAAATCTGCGGTGCCACATAATCTAGAAGTCCGCGTTTTAACCATTCACGGGTATCCTGATAAATCTCTGTAAATCCCTCCCATCCGTACATCCCTTTCTGATTTTTAAACACGCCAATAGGAGCGGCTCCAACTTTAACAAACGGTTTTTTCGCCTTAACTTTTTTGTTAATTAGTTCTACAAGTGATGTGATATTATTTCTCCGCCAATCATCAAGGGAAGTTCCATTGCCATAAATATTGTATGAAAAAGCATCATCAAAATTTTTCCCGGGATATCTAATGAAATCGAGATGCACTCCATCAACATCATAGTTTTCAACCATTTCTTCAATCAGGTCGGAAATGTATTCTCTAACCTCCGGAAGTCCGGGATCTAACCAGTAAGATCTTATCCTATCACGAAAATCTTCTATAACCCATTCCGGTTTTCGTTGTGCAATATGATTAGGATCATTTAAAATATTTACCTCGTTGCCGGTAAAACATCTCACGGTATTAACCCAGGCATGAATTTCGAGTCCGTGTTTATGTGCCTCTTCAATCGCAAACTTTAGCGGATCATAGGCAGCAGTTCCTCCTAATTTACCCGTGATATATGGCGAGAGAGCTTCAAAAGAAGATCTGAACATTACGGTACCGTTGCTTCTAACCTGAAAATAGACCGTGTTAAGATTCTTTGCCTTTATGTTATCAAATATTTTGACGAGTGCCTGCTTCTGTTTTTCCTGGTCGAAAGTATGCGGTGGCCAATCGAGCCGGAAATTTGAAGAAACCCAAACGGCACGTGTTTCCCTTTCAACCTGGGCTTTTATTCCATTTGCTATCACGTTCATTATAGCGAACATGATCAAGAATAATATTCTGGAATTTATTGGAGATTTTCTCTGCATCATTTACTTGTGTTCAGTTGCAACAAAATGGTGAAGTCCTCTATTTATCGAATCCATCACATCAACCATGCCGGCTTCAATATCAATAACTACGTTACCGGCTTCTATAATTAATACAAACCTGATTTTATCGTTTGCAGATTTTTTATCGCGTTTCATTATTTCATAAATCTTCATCGGATAAAAAAGACCAAGCTGGATTTGATTTTTGGTTTTTAAAAGCATCGATAAATATTCTTTATATAATGTATCGTTAAGAATATTTAGCCTGTTTGATAAATGTAATGCACAGGATAAACCGGTAATTACAGCCTGCCCATGTTTAATACTGTGATTACGTTCAATCTCAATTGCATGTGCAAACGTGTGACCGAGGTTTAAGATTTTTCTAAGACCGCTCTCTTCCCTTTCATCCTTTTCAACAATACCGGTTTTAAATGAAATACAGTTCTCTACAACATCCAGTAAAAATTTGGTGTCGAGACTTAAAATCTTCATATACTTTTTGTTGATCTGTTCCAGAAAATCGCCGCCTATTAGAAACGAATATTTTAATATTTCACCAAGACCGCATAAAACTTCTTCTTCTGGAAGTGTTTTAAGAAAATCTAAATCGATCAGCACAAAGTTTGGTTGGTAAAAAGTGCCAATGATATTTTTGGTTGATTCAAAGTTAATACCGGTCTTGCCACCGACAGAACTATCAACCATTGCAAGCAAGGTCGTGGGAACGTGAACAATCTGAACTCCCCTTGCAAACGTAGAAGCAGCATATCCGGCTATATCACCGGTTATACCGCCGCCAATTGCAACAATTAAAGAATCTTTACCGAATCCATTCTCAATTAACACCGAATAAATATCCGATAATTGAGAACTGGATTTATTTAACTCCGTTGCATTAATACTGTAAAGATATATTTTCGAATTTGACTTAGATATGAACCGGTCAATTTTATCGGAATGAAGATTGAATACATTTTCATCGATAATAATAAAAATATTTTTATAAAGCGCGTGCTTGCTGATTAGTTTTTGAAGCTGGAGAAAGACTCCGTTTCCAATATACACCGGATATGAACTGCCGGGAATTTTTACTTCAATTTTTTTCATTGAACAATCCTAATATTTTTTTTGCGATTTTATCTACTGTAATACCAATAGGGCTCATGTCAGTATTGATAGTCAGATCAGCTTTTTCATAATAAACTTTTCTGTTATCAAGCAATTCCTTGATCCTGTCCATAAAATCCTTCTGCGGGTTTTCATCCAAAACTAAATCTCTAAATAAAGGGCGGTCAATTTTATTTTTAAGACGTTTATAAAGATTACCCGGAGAAACTTTAAGATAAATAATCTTGCCGGATTTTTTCATTGTTTCAAAGTTATCATTATGTATAATTGTTCCACCGCCAAGAGATATTATAATTCCATTCCTTAATGCTAGTTTTTTAAGAAGATTGGTTTCGATCTCGCGAAAGTAGGTTTCGCCTTTCTGTTCGAATATTTCAACGACCGACAGATTCTCCTGTTTTTCAATTTCTCTATCAAGGTCAAAGAATTCCAAACCAAGTACGTTCGCCAGAATTGGTCCCAGCGTACTTTTTCCACTTGTCATAAATCCGGTCAAATAAATTCTTTTCTCTTTCATTAATAATCGAGTTCTATATTTGCATTTAAAATATAATTAATAAATAACGAAGTTTAGAAATGTGAGGAAGAAAATCAAAAATTGAGAACTGCTCCAATTGTAAACGTTACACCGTCTATGTTAGCTTTTGAATTATAACTATCGGTTGAAATTAGATATGAATTACCGCTATAGTTAACTATGTTGTTAGAGTATCTGCTTTTCATTTTAAATTCCGGATCCCTGAAACGCATTTGTCCGCGGATGGATAAATAATCCTTGATAAAATATTCCATACCAACACCCACATGGATTCCATAACCTACCTGACTTTCATTATCCTGAAAAAAGACATCGCCGAATTCACGGATATGTTTTCCAAAATAAATTCCGCCACCCCCGCCCATAAAGAACTTAAATTGCTGCGATGAAAAAGGGAGTAAATAATAAAGACTAAGTTCAATTGGTATTACACTGAAACCATCTTTTATTTCAATTCTATTACCGCCAAGATTGAAATTTCGATTAGGAAAAGTCTTGGATATAAATTCGCTGCCGAGACCGATTAACAAATGCTCATAAATTTCAAACCGGAACTCTGTTGAAATGCTATAAATATCTTCAAGTTCGCTATATAAATTTCTTAAAAACGGATCGGAGGAATTCGGCTGCAAGTATAATTTTGATGTTGTGGTATAATTATAATTAAGAGAGATGCTGAATTTGTTATCTGTTGACTGCGGAAGAATGTTGATGGATGTGATAACAGAAAAAATAATTATATGACTGAACTTTAATTTCATAATCGGTGGGAGAAATATAGAAAATCAAATTTAATATCAAAGTGCAAAAAAAAGCCGTCTTAAAGTTAAGACGGCTCTATTGAAATTACCGATAGAAAAAATATCTGTTGTCAACAATGTCAGCTTCTTTCTTTAAGTCCTGAAGCCACAGATTAAAGTAGTTATTCTTTTTCTGCTGAAGAATATCCTTGCGAATAGTCTGCTTCTGGAATTCATATGTTGCCGGATCATATTTAGTTCGATATCGTAAATTAATCAAGTAAACGCCCATGTTGCCGCGAACCGGCTGCGACCATTTATTCAGATCTGCATTGCTTGCGTATTCTGAAAAAGCATACTCGCGACCCAGAGCAGGTATATTACCAATGGTAGTAAATTCAGTGGTTGAATCGACTCTTGCAGCGTTCCAGATTGCTTTGGCAACCTGCTTGTCACCATTATCTCCAATATTTCCACGAATTTGTTTCGCCAGTTCCAGAGCTCTTTCAAATCCTTTCTCACGAATCACATCATTTTTAATAAGTGCTTTTACGTCATCAAAATTCTTAAATCCGGGTTTAATAACTTCTGAAACAGTCGCTACAACATATCCGGCAGTTACACGGAATACTTCGCTTACTTCGCCAACTTTATTATCGAATGCCCATTTAACAAGTGCTGCACTAATACCGACACCGGGAACTGCCTGCGTTTCACTGGTAAAAGGTGGTGTCTCGATTACAGTATGGTTTAATAAATTGGCTTCAGATTCAAATCCATTTTCAGCAGCTACGTATGCAAAATCCGATGCATCCTGAAACAGTTTATCATTGGTGGTTGCAGAGATTTGGACCTTATTAATAATTTTCTCTACTACATAATCTTCATTCGATTTTCCGGTAGCCTTAATTATGTGATAGCCAAAAACAGATTTAACCGGTTTCTGAATTACGCCGATCTTTCCACTATAACATGCGTCTTCAAATTCTTTAACCATCTGCCCGCGATTAAACCACCCCAAGTCACCACCGTTAGCACCGCTTCCAGGATCTTCCGATTTCGCTTTAGCAACGGAGGCAAAATCAGCACCCTTTGTAACTTCATTATAAATATCCATTGCTTTCTTTAGATCTGCGTTATCATCACCGGTAGTTTTAACAAGAATGTGAGAGGCTCTAACTGATTCCTGTTTCGATTTTACTTTATCCAAAAAGCGGTATACAAGATAACCTTCGGCAGATGAAACCGGACCGATGATATCGCCCTTATTGGCTCTAGTAATAGCATCCTTGGCTTCAACGGGTAACAATGATAATGCTAAAGTATCCTTTGAGTAGGGCTGTTCAGAATAAATATCAACATATGATTTGAATGATGCAGTATCGCCCTTAAGTTTAGCAACAATTGCTTCCAAATTCTTTGCTACACCTAATGAATCGCCTTGAGAAGCCTGGCGACGGAATAAAACATATTTAATTTTCCGTGATGGTTCTACTTTATAGTTTTCAAGATTTTCATCATAATATTTTTTCAGGTCATCATCTGTAACTGTAAATTCTGTCTGCGGGATTGTGTTCGGATCGATTTGAATAAAATCAGCTTTCATTTTTATATTCTGCATTATAAAACGATCCTTAGCTTCTTCTTCGCTTACCGTTATTGAAGCAAAAAGATAATTCTGTAATTTCTGCTGAACCAGCTGTTGACGGATCTGCTCTTCAACGGAAATTACAATTTCTTTATTACGAGGATCTCTCATTGCCTGTTCATATAACTGTCTATTAAAGACTCCTGTAGAATCGGTAAATTGCTGTCTCAACATAGCCGGGGGATTTGGGCCGAGTAATTCATTCGTAATCTCCTCATCGGAAACAACGATTCCGAATTCCTTTACTTTCTCATCAATTAACTTTTGAGCTACCAATGCTTCCCATACCTGGTCACGGAAGAAATCCATCTGGGTTTCATCAATATTCTGACCCGTTGCCTGTTCCTGGTTTTGCCTTGCACGTTCAACAAGATTCGAATATTCCTGATATGTTATATCTTCACCGTTAATAGATCCAATAAATTGTTTTTGCTGCTGAACAAAGTCGAGCACGCCGGAATCCGAGATAACCATAAACAATACGAATAATCCACCAACAAGCAGAATGAACCACGGAGCTAAACTCCTCATCTTGGCCATCATAGCCATATAAAACGACCTCCAATTAAGAAAAAATGAAAATTTAGGCGCTTAATTTAGATACACGGGGGTTCAAATGCAATTTGATAATTACTTTTAAGTTCCGGGTATACTTCAAATTTGCAAATAAGAGGAGTTCTCTTACTAAAAAAGCCAATTTGATCTGTCATAAATATCTGAACCGAATTTATTTGGAATTCTGAATGAGCGGTAATAATTTTCCAAACAATAAAAATTGGATTTTATATGCCATCCTTTTTTAATACCTGGCTTCCATTTATTTATCTCTATGTCGTAGGTGGTCTGTTTTTTATTACAGGATTAATAATTGCCGTTAAGAGCGGTTCATTAAATAAACAAATTCCGCGACACCGCAAATGGTTCTGGCTATTGATTTTTGGCTATTGTTTCTTTTTCATTCTTCACGCACTTTTAATAACTGCAGCATTATACTGGTAGACATATGGAAAAATTTCATAATATCGGAACAACCACAGACTGGATAGTAATGTTAGTTTATTTCCTGCTCGTTATGCTTTTCGGTTCATATTTCGGTAGATATAACCGAAGTACTCAAGACTTTTTCTTTGGCGGAAGAAGGTTTTCATGGTGGTTAATTGCATTCTCAATTGTTGCTACCGGTGTTGGAAGTCATAGTTTTATAAAATATTCGGCCATGGGATTTCAGCACGGGTTATCATCCTCTATGACTTATTTGAATGACTGGTTTTTTGTTCCTTTCTTTTTGTTCGGATGGTTGCCTATAATCGTCTATACAAAAATCAGATCAATACCCGAGTACTTTGAAAAAAGATTTAGTCCTTCCGCAAGATTCTTAGCTACTATACTACTTGTATTATATATGGTCGGTTATATCGGAATAGGTTTCCTTACACTCGGTAAAGCCGCTCAACCTTTATTACCCGAACATTTTACTTTATTCGGACAGACATTCGATATAACGTTAATGGGAATAATAATTGTTATTGCCATAATTACAGGTTTTTATATCACCTTTGGTGGACAGACAGCAGTTATTTTTACTGATCTTTTGCAAGGATTCATTTTACTGTTTGCCGGTATTTTACTTTTTGTGCTCGGTTTAGATTACTTAGGCGGGTTTAAAGTTTTTTGGGATTTACTTCCGGTAGAATTGAAACTTCCATTAGCTCAATTTAATGAGCCGCCGAGTTTTAATTTTGTTGGGATCTTCTGGCAGGATGGAATTGCCGGTTCTGTTGGTTTCCTTTTTATGAATATGGGCCTGATAATGCGATTTATGGCAACAAAGAGTGTAGACGAAGGTAGAAAAGCAGCAACATTTAATATTCTCGCTATGCTTCCAATCTCGGCAATAGTTGTTTCTAATGCGGGTTGGATTGGAAAAGCAGTATCCATTGCACAGCCCGAAGTTGTTCCGCCAAGCATCGTTCCAGATCAAGTATTTGTCGTGATTGCAAATTTAGTTTCACATCCAGGTGTCTTCGGGTTTATTATGGCCGCATTAACTGCTGCGCTTATGTCAACTGTTGATACATTGATAAATGCTACTGCTGCCATTTATATCAATGATATTCATAGACCTATAAAAAAATATATCGGGAAAAAGGTTACAATTACAGAAAAGGAAAATGATAGAAAAGAATTATTTGCAGCAAGGATTGCTTCTATTGCAATAACAACACTTGGAGTACTTTCCGTTCTGATATTCGAAAAATTTCCGACGGTATATGAAGCGCACGGATTTTTCCATTCAACACTTACACCACCATTAGTTGTCGCAATATTTCTCGGCATCTTCTGGAAAAAATTTACTCCGGCTGCGGTTATGGCAACTTTCATTGGCGGTGTTGCATTAATGATTCTCGGAAATTATTATCCCGCTGCACTTATTTCACCGTTTGACCATGGGACTGAAATGGACTTAAAACATCCATATACATATATAAGGGCGCTATATAACTTATTTGTTTGTTCCTTTGTTGGTGTTATTGTAACAGTAACGACGGTATATCAAAAAAGAATTGTTGAAATACTTAGAAGTAAGAGAAATCATCTACAAATTTTCTATCTTCTAAACTCGGTTAGTGTTGCTATATTTATTTCAATCGTGTTCAATTTGTTTCCGCTGACTATTTTATTACCACTTGCAGTAGTATTGATAATATTTGCTTCAATTTCTATAAGTTACGTTGTAAAATATGACCCAACAAACAATACGGAAGGGCTAACCGCCTGGTCTATTGCCAAAGCAAAAGAACTTTTCAAGGGAAGACCAATTAATGATAGAGAAGGCAAAAAAATCAAAGTCAACTGGAAATTAAAAGATGGCGATGATAATACAATCAATTTTTCCGAAAACGATATGAGAACTATGGCCGCTGAATCAGGTGATCTTGTTTACATATCCGATGCAAGGGGATATCTAGGTGGACTTAAATCGGTTCATGCCGAATACGGAGCACCTCATAATGAAAACGGCATTGTATACATTAATAAGGAACAAAAGCTGACCGGATTGTTTGTTGAAGGAAGACCCTTATCAGCGGAAAAAGAGATGTAAACTGTAATCATTCGTTTAACTTTTAAAATAATTTAATTTGCTAATCATTTTACCACCGCGTAAATTTTCTTCCGATTTTTTAAACTAAATTGTAATAAATTACGGTTAAAATACAATGCCCTCATTTTTTAACAGCTGGCTTCCATTCATTTATCTCTACGTCGTAGGCGGTATCTTCTTTTTATTAGGGATGGTCTTAATTCGTCGTGTAAAAGGAATAGATATGCGCCAGAAGAAACACCGCTTTTGGTGGAAAGTGATGATCTTCGGTTATTTCTATTTTATGATAATTCATGCCCTTTTAATAATCGCTGCATTATATTGGTAAAATAATATGGATAGAATTCACACAATAGGTACCCAAACCGATTGGGTTGTAATGATAGTTTATCTGGTTGCAATTTTACTTTTCGGGAGTTATTTCAGTAAGTATAATCATAATACAACAGATTTCTTTTTCGGTGGAAGAAGATTTTCCTGGTGGTTAATTGCAATGTCAATTGTTGCAACCGGGGTCAGCAGTCATAGTTTTGTAAAATACTCCGCAAAAGCCTGGGAGTATGGATTTTCTTCATCAATGGCTTATATGAATGACTGGTTCTTCATACCATTTTTTATGTTCGGATGGCTACCGATTGTCGTTTATTCAAAGATAAGATCAATTCCTGAGTACTTCGAAAAACGTTTCAGCCCATCAGCCCGGTTCTTCGTAACCATACTTCAGTTGTTATATCTCGTGGGATATATTGGTATCGGTTTTTTGACAATGGGTAAAGCTATATTACCCTTAATGCCGCCCACGATGAGTTTATTTGGGTTAGAAATTAACATCACATTGATGGGGCTAATAATTGTCATTGCATTTGTTACCGGCGCCTACACAACGTTTGGAGGTCAAATAGCTGTACTCTTTACAGATTTAGTTCAGGGCTTTATGCTATTGTTAGCCGGTTTGATGGTCTTCATTATTGGAATTGATTATGTAGGAGGATGGCATGCATTCTGGAATCTTCTTCCAACAGAATGGAAAATGCCTTTAGCACATTATAATAAACCATCAGATTTTAATTTTGTTGGGATCTTCTGGCAGGATGGAATTGCCGGTTCAGTTGGATTCCTCTTCATGAACATGGGCCTGATAATGCGCTTTATGTCTGCCAAAAGTGTTAACGAAGGTAGAAAAGCTGCTACCTTTAACATTCTATTTATGCTACCGGTCTCCGCAATTGTTGTTAGCGGCGGCGGATGGGTTGGAAAAGCAATGTCGATGCTCAGCAATTCACCTATACCGGCAAATACAGAACCGGATTTTATCTTTGTCGTTGTTGCAAATATTATAATGGGTCCTGGAGTATTTGGATTCGTCGTTGCAGCGCTTGCCGCCGCATTAATGTCAACCGTAAATACATTGTTAAATGCTTCTTCTGCAGTTTATGTCAATGATATTTACAACCCGATGAGAATCTGGTTAAAAAAATTGAAAAAAAATGATAAGGGCAATGAAAAGAGAGCATTGCTGGTTGCACGCATTGCTACTGTTGCATTTACAATTCTTGGTGTATTAGCTGTAATTCCCTTTAGTTCGTATCCGACTGTGTACGAAGCTCACGGATATTTTCATTCAACATTAACTCCTCCTTTAGTAATTGCAATATTCTTAGGAGTCTTCTGGAAAAAGTTTACTCCTGCCGGTGTAATTGCAACAGTTATTGGCGGAGTTTCGTTAATGGTTTTAGGCGCTTACTATCCCGGAGTGTTAATCGCTCCTTTTGATCATGGTACTCCAATGGACCCGGTTCATCCTTATACATACATCGGCGCTCTATACAATACATTTGTTTGTCTTGCTGTGGGAGTAATCGTTACTCTGTTTCATAAACAATTCACCAAAACAGTTAATAGAATTAAGAAATACTCTAACCGCAATTTGATAATGAGTGTTATGGTCATTGTTTGCGCAATCTTTTTTATGCTTGTTATTTTAAATATTGGCGGTGTTCAATTTCTTTTTATTGCATCTCTCATAATGACTTTTCTCGTCTCAATGATTTCATCATATTATATAAAATATGATCCTATAGCACAAACCGAAGGATTAACTGTAAGCTCTCTTCATAGGGCAAAGGAAATGTTCAAGGGCTCTAAATTAAATGAAAGGGATGGTGAAATTGTAAAAGTTAACTGGAATGTGAGAAAGGATGATGAAGATTTTGTTAACCTTTCAAAACATGAAATGAATAAAATGAACGCAGAAGTTGGTGATCTGATCTATGTTTCCGATGCGAGGAAATATCTTGGAGGATTAAAATCATTTCACTCCACCATTGGTGAACCCCATGCAGAAGAAGGGATAATATATATTTCAAAAGAACACCTTCAGAATGGATTACTGATAAAAGGCAGATTATTAACTGCAGAAAAGGAAATGTGATTTATTATTGAGTAATTTGATATAAAGAGTTGAGATTAAGCCCCGCAATAGCGGGGTTTTTATTTTGTTTTAAATTTTTCTTTTAATTTTTCATTAACTATTGGGGGAACAAATTCAGAAACATTTCCATGAAATTGTGCAAGGTTACGTACTATAGTTGAATTTAAATATGTGTAGCGTGCATGGGGCATTAAAAGAATTGTTGTTATATCATCTGCAAGTTTCCTGTTCATAAGAGCCATCTGGAATTCATATTCAAAATCACTAACAGCGCGCAAACCTCTGATTATCCCCACCGCGCCTGATCTTCGGGCATGTTCAACGACAAGACCATCAAACCAGTCAATTTTCACCCGTTCAAATCCCTTCAAACTTTCTCTTAACATTTCAACCCTTTCTTCAACTGTGAAGAGGCACGTCTTCGAAGGATTTTTTGCAACCGTAACAATGACTTCTTCAAACAATTCAACAGCACGTTTTATAATGTCAATGTGCCCATATGTAACAGGATCAAAAGTTCCAGGGTAAATTACTTTTACCATAATCTTGGTTCCAAAATCGTTTGTCTATAAAATAGTTTGCTTAATAATAAAATACTAATTAATAATATTAAGTTTTTGTTAATAGGTGAATTGATAAATAAGACTATCGCCTAACTTTTTGAAAGGTTCGCATTTAAAGTTTTGGAGATCATTTTCTTTTGTTTGAACCGATCTTTCAACCAGCATTAATCCATTTACTTCTAAAAAATTCTTAGAAATCACATTTTCTACTACTTTATAAATATCATCTTTAAAGAATGGAGGATCCGCTAAGATAAGATTATACTTTGCGTGCTCTTCCAATTTTGTAAACATGACTGCATCCATTTTAAAGACTTTACAAAATTCATCTGCCTGAAGGGATAAAATATTTTCTTTAAGAACTCTGGAGACATTAAAATCTTTCTCAACAAAATGCACTTCT
>JAGUYK010000001.1 GCA_020061355.1 Ignavibacteriales bacterium
CCAACAGCTGGAAGCATTAGAAAATCAACTAAAAGATTTCACTGCCTTAAAACATAAAGCAATAGATTGTATGGATGAGGGTAATTTTGAAGAAGCAGAAAAATCTCTTCAGGAATGCATGAAATTAACCCCTGCCCAGAAAGAAATCAAAGATTTATTGAATGAATTAAACCAAAGATCGCATAAATATTATTTGGCTTTAAATCAGGCAAACTCTGACCTAAAAAGCAAGAGATTATTTGAGGCAAAAAAACAAGCGGCTATCGCCATAAATTATGCGCCGAAGAGTAAAGAGATATCAAAAATAAATAAAGATATCTCTGAAAAATTAGATTCTGTTGAAAAACTTTTCAATAAAGCTACCGAGATGATTTCATATGCCAGATTTAAAGATATTGAGGAATGTATTGAGAAAATAGAAAAGATAGTGGCAGATAAACCGGAACTGAACCAGTTTAAAGATATGTTCAAGAAAACGAAGGAAGAATATATTCAGAAAATAGATGAAGCTAGAGAATTTCAGAAATCAGGCAATCTTAAAAGCGCTATTGAAAACCTTAACTTGGCAAAAGAGGTTTGTCCAAATTCAGAGGAAGTGAATGAGCTAATTCAGATAATCTCAGATGCCCAAAGTAATGTTTATTCTCTAATAGAAAAGGCTAAGAAATATGGTAATTCAGCTGATTTTATCTTAGCAGAAGATTTTCTTAGAGATGCCGAAAAATTATGGCCGACATTTTTTGAGTTGGAAGTGCTTAAAGATAAGTTGCTAAAGACTAAAGAAGAATATAATCAAAAAATGCAAGAAGCAAGAGTTTTTCAAGAATCAGGTAATTTTGAAAAAGCTCTTGAAAATCTTAAATATGCTAAAGAACTTTGTCCGAATTCAGGAGAAGTAAATGAGTTAATCAGTATAATCTCTGGTATAAAAAATAAAGCTATTCCACTTTTAGAGAATGCCAAGAAATATTGCCTTTCTGCTGAATTCAATCTATCAGAACGTGCTCTCAATGAGGCTGAACAATTATGGACTCAGTCAAAGGAGATAATTGATTTTAGGAAGGTACTTGAAAAAACTAAAAAAGAGTATCTGTTTGCGCTCTCTGTTGCTGAGAAATCTCTATCAGTATACAAATTTGAGGAAGCCCGGGAGATTTATAAAAAAGCTAAAAAAATATGTCCTAATTCTAAAGAGATAGATAAGCTTCTTGATAAAGTGGACAGCTTAGAGAGACAAAGACATGAGGATATACAAGCAAAAGAAAATAAACGTATTTTGAAAATCATTGGTCTCATTTTTCTATTTATTGTTGGAGCAGTCATATATTACAACTGGTATACTGCTTTTCAAAACGAGAAACAGCGAAGGGAAGTTTATCGACAAGAACGGGTAACACGGCAAAAAGCTCAAGAGGAAGAGAAGAAAAGGGAAGAAGAATTTCGATTACGAAAACAATGGGAGGAGCGATTAGCGCGTCAACGAGAGGAAGAAGAGAAACGAAAAAGAGATGAACTAGCACGACAAAAGGCTGAGGAAGAAAAGCGAAGACAGGAAGAGCTTGCACGGCAACGAGTAGCGGAAGAGAGACGAAGGCAGGAAGAATTGGCAAGGCAACGCGAAGAAGAGGAAAGAAAGAAAAATGAATGGCCATTTGATAGTACTGAAGCCAAACGGCGTCAGAGAAAAACAGCTGAAGAATTAGGAATACCTATTGAATGGGAAAATAGTATAGGAATGGAGTTTGTATTGATTCCTGCGGGTAGGTTTATGATGGGAAGCCCTGAAAGTGAAGAAGGGAGAAGAGATGACGAAACACTGCATGAAGTTACAATAAGAAATCCGTTTTATATGAGTAAATATGAAGTTACCCAAAGGCAATGGAAGAACATAATGGGTTATAACCCATCATTTGAAGATTATTGGTTTATAGGTAGTGAACTACCAGTGCAAGAAGTGAGATATGCTGATTGCCAAGAGTTTTTAAAGAAGTTAAATACAATAGATAATAGAATATATCGTTTACCAACTGAGGAAGAGTGGGAATATGCATGTAGAGCAGGAACAAATACTCGCTTTTATAGTGGTAATAGCAAATCTGATTTAAGGAAAGTTGCTTGTTGGGATAATTACGGATTATATACTGTTGGTTCGGCAGACGCAAATTCTTTTGGTTTATATGATATGCATGGTAATGTCTGGGAATGGTGTAGTAATAAAATAGTAAGGGGAGGTGCTTTTTGTAGCTTTGCAAATAAATGTCGTTCTGCTTATAGAGGACGATATGATTTCGTATTTAGTACGAAAGGATCTTACGGCTTTCGTATCGTTTTTTCTGCGAGGGAAAGATGATGATGTGCTTCTTCCTTTGAGTTATTGTTATTATATTGCAATTTTAATTAAATTTTATAGATGAGTATTATCGGATATTTTGTAATGTACTCAGCTCAGGTTAGTGGATATCGGGACTTTGCTTAACTACACACGACGGCGTAAATTGAAGGTGAAAGAATTTATTGAGCAGATAAAATCAATTTGACCCGCTTTTTATAAGAAAGTGGCTGGAGTTGATTATAGTTTATGATTGTAATAGTTACAATAAAATCATACGCAGAAACTCATCTGAACTCGTAAATTTATTTGTATTAGTCGCGACTTGATCTGACAGGTACCCTTTCAACGGTGAAGTGTCAGGCGACTATTGATTGTCCTCTGTTTTCATTTAGATTGTCCAC
>JAGUYK010000038.1 GCA_020061355.1 Ignavibacteriales bacterium
ATATAATAAAAAAAGATCTCCTTCATAGGTGGATTTACAGTAGAGTGGACATTGCAACGGCAATCAGTTCGGTCATAGCAAAAAATCTTGCCGAGACAACTCCCTTAATAAAAGAAAAAATTTTGCTTTTACACAACGGAATCGATACTAATTTTTTCGACCCTTTTACTGTAGACCATAACCTGGTTCGTGAAGAATTTAAAATCAGTGAAGGGGAAATATTAATTGGTATGATGGCTCGTTTCAGCCCGGGAAAAGGTCATGAAGAGTTTATTTACTCTGCAAAGGAACTAATTAAAAAGTATGATAATTTACGATTCATGATTATAGGTGAACCCAGTAAAGGAGAGGATAAATATGCGGCAGAAATAAAAACTCTCGCCTCGGAGCTTGATGTAATAGATAGATTAATTTTCACGGGATTTAGAAAAGACGCTCCGGAAGTATTGTCAGCACTCGATATTTTTGTTTTCCCTTCGCATGCAGAAGCATTCGGTCTCGCATTGGTTGAGGCAATGAGTATGGGTAAACCTTCGGTGTGCTCAAATTCTGATGGCGTACTTGATATAGCTGTTAATAATGTTACATCGCTTTTGTTCGAAAAGAAGGACCAGATGGACCTTGCAAAAAAGATTGAGTTGCTGATAGTAAACGAAAAGCTAAGAAACGAATTCGGAAAAGCAGCGCGCAAACATGCGGTCGAGATGTTTGACCTGAGTCTATTTACAAAAAAGTTAATTGGTATTTATAAAAACATTAATCAATAAAAACAGATAAATGATTATAAACACACTCAAGATCATGAGTAGAAAAATATAAAATGACATTTCTTAATCCTGCAATTCTATTTGGTTTATTCGCTGCTTCAATTCCGATACTTCTTCATTTTCTGAATTTAAGAAAATTGAAGAAAGTTGAATTCAGCACCTTATCCTTTCTAAAAGAATTACAGAAAACAAAAATCAGAAGGATAAAACTGAAACAATGGCTCCTTCTTCTACTAAGAGTATCGATCATAGTATTTTTAGTTCTCGCTTTTGCACGCCCAACAATTAAAAACAGTACATTCGGTACATCAACAACAAAGACTACGGCTGTTTTTATTATTGATAATACTTTTAGTATGTCTATAGTATCGAATGGGGGTTCATATTTCAACAGAATAAAGCAGATATCAAAGGATGTAATCGACAATTTTGAGCCTGGCGATGAAATTGCAGTTATTCCAACCGCATCTGTTTCAAAGAACGATATTTCGATACAATCAAACTTCATTGTTGTTAAAAGGGAAATCGAAGGAATACAAATTTCAAACATTAGAAAGACTATTCACGAATCAATAATTAAAGCCGGACAAATTTTATATAATTCAAAAAATTATAACAAGGAAGTTTATCTTTTCACTGACCTCCAGTCCGGCAGTATTTATGATGCCGAGGCGGAGTTATCAAAAATTCCACAGCTTTTTAGTGGTGCCAGAATATTCATAGTTGATATTAACCGCAAATCCGCATTAAACATTGGTGTTAGTAATTTTATTTTGAATAATCAGGTATTTGAAAAAAATAAGCAAATTGGATTCAGAGCTACCATAACAAATTATTCCGAGCATAATATTGTTAATTCAATTGCATCGCTTTTTATCAATGATAGACGAAGCGCACAGCAGAGCGTTTCACTTGGGCCTAAAGAATCGGAAGTACTATTCTTCGAAACGACACTAACAGATACCGGTATAGTCAACGCATTTGTAGAACTTGAAGATGACGATAATAATTATGACAACAAAACTTACTTGAGTTTTTATGTCCCTGATAAAATTAAGTTATTACTCGCTTCTGAAATAAGCGAGGATTCCCGGTTTGTTAGGCTAGCATTAAATCAGACATCCAATTTGGTCCAACTTACAGAATCAAATTCCTCCCAGCTGCCGGTTTATTCATTATCAAATTATGATGCTGTTGTTATTATTGGGACAACGAACGAAAACGGTATAGGGAGACTAAAAAATTTTCTAGAAAATGGTGGGCGGGTTTTATTTTTTCCTTCATCTGTTAGCGACATCGGTGCGGTTCAGAATTTATTTGGGAAATTAAATTTACCCTTACCGGAAAGATATATTGGAAAAGCCAGCTCAAATAAATCTGTTACACAATTTGAAAAAGCGAACTTTAATCACCCAATATTTTCTAATCTGTTTGAAGAAAAATCAAAAGGAGAAATAGAATCACCCGATATTTATCAATACTTAAAAATAAATTCCGGTGGACAGGGTACAAATATAATTTCTATGTTCGACAAGTCGGCATTTTTAAGTGAATATAAAGTTGGCAAAGGAAAATTACTTGCGTTCAATACCTCTCCGGTTTTAAGCTGGGGTAACTTTCCGGTTAAATCAATCTTCCCGACAATAATTAATAAAAGCATTTCTTATCTTTCATCTAATATTGAAGACGGGGGATCTAATCTAGCAGGTAATGAGCTGTTTATAAATATCGAAAGTGCCAGTGGCGGTCAGTTAAAAGTAGTAAGCCCGGATAATCTTATTGAATACGTCAACATTGACCCATCCATTTATAGCAATTACTTTAGATATGTTAACACAGATAAAATCGGCACTTACAAATTTTATTCTGGTGAAAAATTGTTAAACTATTTCCCGGTTAATCAGGACCCACGGGGATCCATAGTCGATTATCATTCCGTATTGGATTTCAAAGACTATCTTGAGAAAATCGGTTTTGAAGGTTTTGCCATAACCGTAGAGGAAAATCAAAATTTTTCTAATCAAATTTATAATGCTCGCTTCGGCACTGAGCTATGGAAATATTTTGTAATTGCAGCCTTGCTTTTTGCATTATTGGAAATGATTGTTGCAAGGATTTCAAAGAAAGATACTGAACAGATTAATTCTTGATTCTACCTTGACTTTATATTAGTATTCTATACATAAATTGAATGAAACCAAATATTATAGAAATAAAAAATCGCCCTAAAGAACGTGCAATATTAATTGCACTTTCGACCGGAAATTTTTCAAGGGATCAGGTTGAAGAGCATCTTGATGAGCTGGAACTTCTAACCGCAACTGCCGGAGCAGATACAGTATTCAAAATCTTACAGGACAGAAATAATCCCGATCCTGCTTTTTTTATTGGTAAAGGAAAAGCTGAAGAGATTGCTCAGTTAATTGAATTGAATGATATACAGATCGCAATTTTTGATGACGATTTAAATTCTACGCAGGTACGTAACCTTGAAAAACTTTTTGAACGGAAAGTATTGGACAGAAGTGGTTTGATTTTAGACATTTTTGCTTCACATGCAAAAACAAGGGAAGCAAAAACCCAGGTTGAGTTGGCACAATTACAATACATGCTTCCAAGATTAACACGCGCATGGACTCACCTTTCAAAACAATACGGAGGAATTGGTACCAAGGGTCCGGGCGAAACCCAAATTGAAACTGATAGAAGAATGATCAGGACAAGAATTAGCAAGTTGAAAGAAAATTTAAAAAAAATTGAAGCCCAGCAGAAAACTAAAAGCTCATCTCGTAAAAATTATATTAACGCAACATTAGTAGGATATACAAATGCTGGCAAATCAACATTACTAAATCGGCTTACCAATGCCGGTGTTTTAGCCGAAGATAAATTGTTTGCAACTCTTGACTCGACAACCCGTGCTTTTGAAATAGAGAGGAATAAAAAAATTCTTTTAAGCGATACGGTCGGTTTTATCCGCAAGCTTCCTCATAATTTAGTAGCTTCGTTCAAAAGCACACTAAGCGTTGTTAGAGATGCCGATTTGATTCTGCATATTATTGATGCTTCACATAAGTTTTATGAAGATCATCTTAAAGTAGTTGATGAAACACTCGAAGAATTAGACTGCAGTAAGAAAATACAATTGAAAGTCTTTAATAAAATTGACCTTTTCAAGGATAGACATAAGTTAGAATCCCTTTCGAACCAGTACCCCGGTTCATTATTTATCTCTGCCGAAAGAGGAATCGGAATTGGCAAGTTAAATGATGCCCTCTTAAATTTCTTTGAACAAAACTTTGTAATGCATAAAGTAAAAATCCGTCATTCTGATTCAAAATTTATTTCAAAGATTTATGATATTGCAGAGGTTCAAAATGCCGAGTATGATGAAGATTATGTAATATTGAATTATCGGGCCAGTTCCAGCAACCACAATTTAATTAAAAAAATGATTGAGAATAAATCCGCGGGTTAGCTTGAATAGGTTATTTTATAGTTTTTATATGCTTCGTTTTTAAACAACAAAATATTACGCACAAGTCCAAGCAGGAACGTGGCTTGCATTTAAACAATAATTAATTGCCTTATAAATAGAGGGATGTGAGGAAAATTTTTGATGAAGCTTATTATAGATGGGAAATCGTTAGCATTAGATAAACTGGATTATTTTTTAAGAGCAAATCCAAAAGTTATTTTGTCTGCCGATTCAAAAAAGCGTGTAAACAAAGCACGCAAACTTATTGATGATTGGGTTAAGACTGGCAAGACAATTTATGGAGTTACAACAGGATTCGGAGGATTTTCAAGTGTTACCATCCCCGCCAAGGATATTGAGCGGCTTCAGGAAAACTTGATAATCAGTCATACTGCCGGTGTCGGTGAGAACCTTCCCCCTTTCATAGTCAAACTAATGATGCTTCTACGCGTTAATGCACTTTCAAGCGGCTTTTCTGGAATCCGGCTGGAAACCTTGCAGTTATTGATTGACATGATTAACCATAATATTATTCCGGTTATACCCGCACAGGGTTCTGTTGGTGCAAGCGGAGATCTTGCTCCACTTTCGCATCTTGTTCTTGCGATGATCGGTAAAGGTAAAGTGCAAATAATAAGTGATTTAACAAATGATAAAGCATCACTTAAGAAAATAATTTCGTCAAAAGCTGCTTTAAAAAAATTTGGATTAGCCCCCGTTAAACTTGCTGCCAAAGAAGGATTGGCACTTATTAACGGGACACAAATGATGACGTCATTTGGGGCATACATTTGTAATGAAGCAAAAAAAATTGTTAAGCTTGCCGACATTGCCGGCGCACTCTCACACGAAGCGTTAAGGGCTACAGACAGAGCTTTTGATCATCGTGTACATAAACTTCGCCCCTACCCCGGACAGATCGCTTCGGCAAAAAATATCTTAGCACTAATTAGCAAAAGTGAAATAAGAGATTCGCATTTACAAGATGATCCAAGGGTTCAGGACTCATATTCAATCCGCTGCATTCCGCAGGTTCATGGTGCCTCACGCGATGCGATTGACTATATATGCTCTCGAATTGAAATTGAGCTAAATTCTGTAAATGACAATCCTATAATTTTCCCTGAAGATAAAGATTACATAAGCGGTGGAAATTTTCACGGACAGCCCCTTGCTTTGCCATTGGATTTTCTGGCAATAGCCCTTTCCGAGTTAGCAGATATTTCCGAGCGGAGAATTGATCGGCTTACAAATGGCTCATCAGAAAAGCTGCCAAAATTTCTTGCTAAAGACGGGGGGCTAAATTCGGGCTACATGATTGCACAATATACTGCAGCAGCGCTGGTTTCGGAAAACAAAATATTATCTCACCCGGCAAGCGTGGATTCAATTCCTACTTCTGCGGGAAAGGAAGACCTCAACTCAATGGGTTCAATCTCCGCGCGAAAATGTTTTCAGGTCTTAAAGAATGTTCAAAACGTAATTGCTATTGAAATACTTCTTGCATGTCAGGGTATAGATTTCTTGAAACCATTAAAATGCGGAATAGGAACCAACGCAGCCTACAGAACAGTAAGGAAAAGGATACCAACTTTAAGCCGTGACCGCATATTAAAAAATGATCTTGATAAAATTTCGGAACTTGTATTAAGCGGTGAGATTTTGCAAAATGTTGAACGGGTTGTTAAACTGAATTAGTTTCTTTTTCTGTTTCAACTTTCGCACTTTTTATTTTCCCTTTGTAAACACTCTCTTTGCCAAGACGTTCACTGCGGTCTATCCACTTATCCAGTTTGCTTATAAAAAGTCCGAATAATGCCAGCCCTGCCAGAATTAGTATTGTAACAAGAATAAAAACGATTGTATAAAGGCTCATGAACAGATATACCTTAACTAAATGTTATTCAAAGGTAATATTTTTTTATGAATTTTTTGATTATGAATTACTAAGTTTCCAGAAAGTCTTCTTCACTATAGGGAGAAAATCATGTCCATTATCCTCAACGGTTCAAATCTAACAGTAGAAAAATTAACTGCGATTGCACGTTATAACGAAAAAGTAGAATTAGCCCCAGAAGCACTTGAAAGAATTAAAACATGCAGGACAATGCTCGAAGAAAAAATTAACGCTCATGAAATAATGTATGGTGTTAACACCGGAATTGGTGAGTTTTCTGAAGTTGTGTTAAATGATGATCAGGTTAAAGATTTTCAAAAATACTTGATTTACAATCACGCAGCCGGAATCGGAGATCCGGCGCCAATTGAATACGTCCGCGGTGCAATAGCCGGAAGGATCAATGTTCATGCTCATGGTATGAGCGGAATTCGCCAGGAGATTACTCTAACACTAATCGAAATGCTCAACAAAGGAGTTACTCCGGTTGTATGTCAAAAAGGATCTGTTGGTGCATGCGGTGATCTTGCACCAATGAGTCAGATTGCTCTTTTAATGATGGGAGAAGGCGAAGCATATTTCAAGGGCGAACGTCTTTCGGGTAAAACAGCATTCGAAAAAGCCGGAATAAAAATACCCGGCCTGGAAGCACGTGATGGACTCGGTACAATAAATGGCTCAAACCTATTAACAGCTATGAGCGCAATTCATCTTTATGATATTAACCGCTGGCTTAAGCAGGCAGAGATTGTATGCGCAATGACTCTTGAAGCACTTTATGCAAATCTAAAACCGTATGACACACGTCTTCATCAAGTACGCGGATTTCCGGGTTCAGTAAGAAGTGCTAAAGCAATTTTAAAATGTATTACGGGAAGCGATCTTCAAACCGGTAAAATCAAAACGAAAGTTCAGGATGCATATTCTATGAGGTCAACACCGCAAGTTATCGGAGCAGCGCATGATGCTGTTCGATGGGCTAAAGAGCAAGTGGAAATTGAATTAAACGGTGTTGGTGATAATCCTATTTTTATACCTGAATACAAAATAACTTTGACAGGTGCGAATTTCCAGGGGTCACCTGTTTGTTTGCCAATGGATATGATCGGCGCAGCAGTTACTATGGTAAGCGTCCTTTCTGAAAGAAGATTGAACAGATTACTAAACCCGGCACTGAGTGTAGGTTTGCCGGAATTTTTAACAAAGGGCGCAGGAATGTTTTCAGGACTAATGCTGAGCCAATACACTGCAGACACACTAATTGCAGAACAAAGAATCCTTTCGATGCCGGCTTCAATTCAATCAATCCCGGCGGCAGCAGATCAGGAGGATTTTGTTTCAATGGGAATGAATACGGCTATTAAGAATGCTCAAATTCTTGATAACGCATATGGTGTTTTAGGAATTGAATTTATTGCTGCTGCACAAGCACTTGATTTTAGAAATTTCACGAACGGGAAAGGAGTTACTACAGCACACAAAGTTGTACGCAAGCATGTTGAACATCTTGATGTTGACCGACCCCTCTATCCTGACCACACAAAAATGAAAGAGGTTGTTAAAAGCTGTGAAATACTGGAAGCGGTTGAAAAAGAAATTGGGTCGCTTGAATAATAATTCTTAATGCAAAATTATGAATGATGGGGGAAGGGCTTGAAAGATTAAGCCCTTTTTTTATTCTTTGGTTAGCTCAAATTCTTTTTCAATTGATTTTTTTTTCTGAGAGAAATCATCAGAGACATTAAAAATAATCTTATACTTTCCGGCTGGATATGATTCATCTATCTGAAGCTGTGTTTCAATATGTAAATCTGAAAATCTTTCTTTTGATTTTTCATCAATCAGACCTTCTACAATTCCTTCTATCCCATTTCCATCGGGTGTAGCGAGGTCAACTGTATAAGATAGTTTAACCACGTATTCATCGCTATTTTCGTTCTGAGTAAATCCCTTCACTCTGCATGATGCGTTTAACTCCCATCCATCTTCAAGCGAATACGTAAACGCTTCCGGCGAAAAAAGTTCGAGTTTTTCTTCCTTGTTTGAACAGGCAAATAAAAAAATAACAATTAAAAATAGGGTCGAATAAATTCGACCCTTACAGAAATATTTATAAATAAGTTTTATGTATACCATTTTTTATCAGTTGTTCTTTTTGAAATCTTCCATGAATGCAACAAGATCTTCAACGCCCTTCTTCGGGAAAGCATTGTAAATAGAGGCGCGGATTCCGCCGACACTTCTATGTCCTTTCAATCCTTCAAATCCTTTTTTCTTTGCTTCATCAATAAATTTCTTTTCAAGTTCTTCATTCGGCAATCTGTATGTCACATTCATCAAGGATCTATCTTCAACCGCAGTTGTTCCCTTATAATAACCGCCGCTGGCATCGATTGCATCGTAAAGAATCTTTCCTTTCTCAACATTCTGTTTATACATTTCATCCAATCCTCCCATGTTTAAAAGCCACTTGAATACTAATCCCGAAATATAAATTCCAAATGTCGTAGGGGTGTTATACATCGAGTCGTTCTCAACATGAATTTTGTAATTCATATAAGTATGAAGAGAATCTGATGATCTTTCCAATAGGTCTTTCTTAATAATTATTACTGTTACACCGGATGGTCCAATATTCTTCTGAGCGCCGGCATAAATCAATCCGTACTTATTAATGTCGATCATTTTATGAAGAAAATCTGAAGATGCGTCGCAAACCAGCGGTACATTACCAGCTTCGGGTTCACTTCTCCACTGCGTTCCGTAAATTGTATTGTTTGATGTGAAGTGAACATAGGATGCATCGGAGTCAAGTTTTAATTCAGATTGTTTCGGTATGCGAACAAAATTTTCACTTTCCGTAGATGCTGCGATATTAACCGCTCCTACTCTCTTAGCTTCCTTAACAGATTTTTTTGCCCATGAACCTGTTACGATGTAATCTGCTTTATTCTTAGGCGGCATTAAATTCAATGGGACCATTGAGAATTGAAGTGTAGCACCGCCCTGCAAAAACAATATCGCATACTTGTCGCTGATGTTTAAAAGTTTTCTTAAATCGGCATCGGCATCTTTAATAACTCCATCGAATATTTTTCCACGATGACTCATCTCCATAATACTCATACCGCTTCCTTTATATGAATAAAGTTCCTTCTGGGCATCTAGCAATACTTCTTCCGGTAATATAGCCGGTCCTGCACTCAAGTTATAAATTCGTTTTTCCATCTTTCAGTTCTCCGTTTATTTTAGATATTAAATCCTGATCACTCCAAAAATGCGTGAAAAATCTCCTACGCTCCACAGAATTAAATTACGTGTATTAATAACCCATCTCTAAGTTTCGGTTCGAACCATGTTGATTTTGGCGGCATTGTTTCACCGGCATCAGAAATTTTTATTAAGTCGTCAACCGAAACAGGATACATTGAAAACGCAACGGCTGCCTCACCATTATCAACTAATCGAACTAATTCTTCTGTTCCTCTAATTCCTCCTATAAAATCGATTCTGTTGTCTGTCCGGGGATCTTCAATTCCAAGTACCGGATGGAGTAAATAATTCTGCAAAATGCTTACATCAAGATTATCGCCGACAGATTCAGCATGCTTTACATTTTGATTTGGTTTAAGCAAGTACCATTTTTTGTCTATATACATAGCAATCGTTCTTTCAGACGGTGGATTTGGGGAATCTGTTTCTTCAACAAAGAAATTTGCTTTAACTTTTTCAATAAATTGATCCTTGTTCATTCCCAACAGATCATGCACAACACGATTATATGACATAATTCTCAATTGTTCGGCCGGAAAAAGAACGGCAAGAAAAAAATTATACTCTTCTGTTCCTTTATGATCTGGATTCTGTTCTTTTTTAGCTTTCTGTGTCCTACTAGCACTGGCTGCGCGGTGATGCCCATCGGCAATGTAGAGATTTTTTACTTTTGCAATTAAATTAACAATTGTGTCTGTCTCTTCCGAATGCAAAATCCACACTTGATGTTTAATTCCATCGAGAGCTGTGAAATCATAAACCGGTGAATTTTTTTTCATTGTATCGTTCACAACTTTATCTATTTCCGCAACACCTTTATAGGTTAAGAAGACAGGACCGGTTTGTGCTTCGGTAGTTAAAATATGATTTGTTCGATCATCCTCTTTTACTTTCCTTGTCTTTTCGTGTTTCTTAATTATATCATTATCATAATCTTCAACCGAAAATGTTGCAGCAATTCCAACTTGAGAATGATTTCCCATAGTAAGTTTGTAAATGTAAAGATATGGTTCGTTATCCTGAATTAATGGTGCTTCTTCTTTTAAACGTAAAAAATTTTCTCTTGCCTTAAGATAGACTTCTTTAGAATACACCTCTATATCGGGTTTCATTTCAATTTCTGATCGGGTAACTCTTAATAAACTGAGCGGATTGCCTTTTGCGCGTTCGGCGGCTTCTTCTTTATTGACCACATCATAGGGTACGCTAGCTACAAGATGAGCAACTTTTTCATGCGGTCTAACAGCTTTGAATGGATGAATTACTGCCATGATCTCTCCAAAATTCGTAAAATTTGCTCTGCCAAATTAGTATATAACGATATGATTGTAAACCGGAATCGGGGTGGATCTTTTAAGAAAATACCTCTACGCTGAATAAAATCAATGCAGAGGTATTTAATAAATTTTATTCCAGCATTGAAATCATAATTCCAATTTCCTCAACCATTTCATCTGTATTTCCGCTAAAACCGACGCTTTTGAAACGAATATTTCCAGTTCCATCTAAAATGAATTTGGTGGGAATACCTCTTACCTTAAATGAGGAAACAACTTCATTCTTATCATCCAGGAGAACGTGAAAAGGATAATTATTCTTTTTGATAAAATCAGCGGCATTCAGCTTTTTATCCTCGACATTTTCCCAGGTGTTGAGGAATAAAAATTTTGCGCTTCCGGTCGATTCATATTTTTCAACAGCTTGCTTCATTCCTGGAAAAGAGGATAAACAAGGTCCGCACCAGGTAGCCCAGAAATCAACGATAACAACTTTACCTTTGAAATCGGAGAGCGATACACTTTTACCGTTAAGATCGGTAAGTGTAAATTGCGGAGCCGGTTCGTTTATCATTTCTTTCTGAAGCTTTGCAATAATTTTTGCTTTTGCAGCATCTTCAAATTTTCTGAAATATGAATCGAATCCACTTTCCGTTCCGCCGGTTTTAATAAAAGATTCTTTCAACATCTCCTTCATGCCGGATGTATTTACCACTTTAGAAAAGAAATCTTCGAGTTCTTTTTTAGCCAGCTCATATTTTCCATTTGCTAAAAGTGACGAAACATATCTCCCATTTATTTCAGCCTCTTCTCTATTCATTAGTTGAACAGCTTCAGTCAATATTTTTTCTGCTTCGGTATTTTTATTTTGTTTTAGAAGAATTGCTCCGTAAGTATCCATTATCATTCCTGCGGTCCGTTTTCTTGAATCTTTCCACTCAGGAGTCGTATAGAGTTGAGGACGTTTTCCTTTGGGCTTCTCAATTTCTTCTTTCGCTAATTGAATTCCTTTTAGAGCAAGTTCTTCCGCCAGATTTAAATCATTACCACTTTCATACAAGGACCAGGCTACGGAATTATATATCATAGCATTTGCATCCTTGTAAGAGGAAAGAAGCTCAATCACTTTCGGAATATTATTCTCTTTCTGCAACAGAGAGAATATTTCATTATACATATAGCTTATGTATTGATTATCGGGATATGATGATTCATACTCTTTTAGAAAATCAATTTTTTCGGCAGACGATTTCAATTGTCTATAATCTGCAAATTTAAGAATAGGAATATGTTTTCCGTCCGGATATTTCTCTTTGTATTCTGTTTCAATCAACGCAGCTTTGTCTGTCATTCTATGGGATCGATATAGACTTAACAAAAGCCACAGGTCATCCTGACTTCCGGAGTTTGCAGCTGCAATTTCTTCAATTTCTTTGGTAATTATTCCATCCGGATTTTCTTTATTAATATTTCTAACCAGATACAAATAGGTGCTTATATAATCTTTCTTTAAAGAAGGATTCAATTCAAATTCCTTGTTAAACAATTTGAATGCAGTCTCCGGATCGGGATCAATTTCGAATGCTTGAAACCATGAAGCATAACCGGTTGCTAAACCGCCAAAAGTCCCTGCTAAATATTTTCCGCTCTTATCATAAAGATTAACCAGGTATAATTTTTTGACGTTGTCATCAAATCCTTCTTCCCCCTTAAAGCGGATTACAAGACCTGTAGCTGTATCGGTTGTTACAAAACTTCCAGTCCATACACCGCCTTTCTTAACCATGTCATATTCTTCTGTAAGGTCTATGGACTTACTGTATTCACTAACATATACTTTAATCCATGAAGATTTTTCAAGAACCGTACTTTGAGGATTATAGGTTACAGTGATTTTTGTTGCCGGAGTCGGTTTTTCCGGTTTGAACGAAAAATTCTTTTCTCCAGCCAAAACAAATGACGATAAAATAAAAAAGAGTGTAAAATAAATCTTTGCTGCTTTGTAATTGTTCATAATCCCACCTTAATTTTTATAATCGGTTGCGGATAATCAAATTATTAAATCCGGCTTGCTCCGAATCAGAATACTACGAATTAAAAATAGATAAAATGGAGTAACACTTCAAGTCAGATTATTTGGGGAATTAATTTCATTACAAAAATGTTCTTATTATAAGTACAGGGAGTCTATTTATGCAGACAGAGACAAAATACTTTACACCCGAGGAGGCGGTTAAAACACTTCCGCTCGTTAAGAAAATTGTAAGCGACATTTTAAGTGATGCCTCGCAAATCCGCACTATTTCTTCTGCATTGGCATCCAACATTGAAAACAATACTGAGATTATTCACTTATCGGAAAATATTAAAGGATATCTTCTGGAATTGGAAGAGGTCGGATGTTATTTCAAAGATTGGAACTTCCAGTTAGGCTTAGTTGATTTTCCTTCAATTATAGATGACAGGGAAGTTCTTTTATGCTGGCGCAGCGATGAAGAAAGTATTCAATTTTATCATGGTGTAAACGAGGGATATGTTGGCAGGAAACTTATTCCGGAAGGGTATTTTAAAAAATAAAAGGTTCTATCCTATTGGAGGAAAGAACCTTAATAAGAACCTACTCAATCAGTTCTTCTTTTCTTCTATTCTATATGTATGGGTAATTTCGACAGATTTTTGAAGCATGGCTGTAACGCTACAATAAGTTTTTAGAGAAAGTTCTATTGCACGTTCAACTGCTTCTTTTGGAATTTCTTTTCCGTAAAAAACATAATCAAGATTTATTTTAGTATAAACCTGGGGATGGGTTTCCTGCATCTCTGCAGTAATATTCATTTCGAATCCATCGAGTTGTATTTTCTTCTTTTTCAGAATTACCGCCACATCGCTTCCGCTACAGCCGGCTAACGAAAGGAGTAGTAATTCTTTCGGTCTTATTCCGGCATTACTCCCTCCAAATTCTTCCGGTCCGTCCATTACAACCCAATGGTTGGAATCGGTTTTACCCATAAACGTAACACCGCTAATCTGTTTTACAACTGCTGTTTTTGTAGCCATTTAATTTTCTCCGTTCAATAATTTTTTTAATGATGATATAATGTTCAATCATCAGTAAGGTTTCAAATAAAATCCAGCCAGTAACTATTAAACGCCAATATCTTCCTTCCATAGTTTAGGATTGTTTTTAATGAAGTCCTCCATCAGTTTAATACACTCTGGATCATTTACAATTTCCAATTCAACTCCGCAGGATCTTACATAATCTTCGGGTCCTTTATATGTTATATTTTCTCCAATTACAATTTTAGGAATTTTGTAGAGAAGAGCTGTCCCGCTGCACATATCACAAGGCGAGAGTGTTGAATATAAAACTGCACGTTGATAATCTTTTGCGGTTAATCGTCCGGCATTTTCAATGCAATCCATCTCGGCATGAAGTATCGCGCTTTCTTTCTGTACTCTGCGGTTATGACCTCGTCCGATAATCTTACCATCAATAACAAGAACAGAACCGATTGGAATTCCCCCTTCGGACAATCCTTTTTTAGCTTCTTCAATAGCGGCATTTAAAAACACATCCTTCATAGTTTCCTCGATTTAATCAATACGGATAAAAAATGTAAAATAAAATTGAAAAGCAGAAAAAGACCCACATTCCAGTTGAAACTTGTTTAATTCTTCCGGCAACAAGCATAGTTAAAGGATAGAAAACAAATCCGGCAGTCATTCCAATACCAAGATTAAATGTAAAACTCATTAAAGTCATTGTGACAAAAACGGGAATTGACTCAGCAAGATCATCAAACTTTAAATTGGAAACCGGACTTATCATTAGTAGCCCCACTATTATAAGAGCTGAACCGTAAGCATAAGCCGGTATTGCAGAGAATAGAGGAGCAAAAAATAATGCGGTTAAAAACAAGAATGCCGTTACAACTGAAGTCAAACCCGATTTCCCACCGGCTTCAATTCCCGTTGCAGATTCAATATAAGTTCCGGTGGTAGTTGTTCCTAAAAGTGAGCCTGCGATGGTTGCAAGAGCATCGCTAAGCATCGGTTTTTCAATATCAGGCATATTTCCGTTTGCATCCAGCATCTTTGCTTTATAACCTAATCCAAGTAACGTTCCCATTGTGTCAACAAAATCCATTACAAATACAACAAGAACCACGGAAATAAATCCCCAACTGAATACACCAACAATATCGAGCTGAAGGAATACCGGACTTAAATCCGGCGGCAAACTTACAATTTGATCGGGTATCGGTGAAATCTTTAATATGAATCCAATAACTGCAGTAAGTATTATACCGATAAGAATCGAACCGTTGATTTTTTTGATCATCAAAATTCCGATCAACAGGAAAGAAAAAATTCCCAGCAGTACAGAAGGATCTTTAAAATTTCCTACGTGGACCGGAGCCCCCGGCACACCAATCTTAACTATTCCAGTTTCATTTAATCCAATGAATGTTAGGAACAAACCAATCCCGGCAGCAAATGCAATCTTCAAACTTTCTGGAATTGAATTTGCAAGCCAGCTCCTTATTTTAAACAAGGTTAACAATGTGAATAAAACACCACCGATAAAAATTGCGCCGAGTGCTGTCTGCCAGCTATATCCAAGAACATTCACAACCGTATAGGCAATGAAAGCATTTTCACCCATATAAGGAGCAATTGCAAAAGGTCGTTTTGCATAAACACCCATAATCAGTGTTCCAAAGAAAGCACTCAATATTGTCGCAACCATTGATGCACCAAAAGGCATTCCCGCAGCTTCAAGAATTTTGGGATTCACAATAATTATATATGCCATAGTTACGAATGTTGTGGCGCCTCCAATTATTTCCTGTTTAACCGAAGTGCCAAGCCGATCGAGTTCAAAATATTTTTTCAACATGTACCCCTAATTGTTGGTTTTATAAATCTAGTATGTAAATGTTATCTACTTTTAATGTCATAGCAGATTTATTTTTTGAATAAATATAAAATCAGTGAAATTAGAAGACTTATGATTACAGAAGTAACTATCGGAAAATAGAAGGTATAATTTTTCCCTTCAATTTTAATATCGCCGGGTAATTTACCAAGAAGAGGAAGTTTATCCCCCAAAGTAAGCACAACACCGATTATAAATAAAACAGCCCCGCTTAGAATTAAGTATTTACCTAAGGTTTGGAATTCGTTCATAACAAAAAGTGTTTGTAATAAATATAAAAGAAATGAAATGAAGATGCATAATTAAGTTTTTATCTAATAGTAAACCTTATTAGATTACATTAAAAAAAAGTAGGATTATGAAACAACATCAAGCAGGTAGACATGTAGATATAATAGGGTTTCCTATGGATCTGGGAGCCGATCATCGCGGCGTTGATATGGGTCCTTCTGCGCTTAGAATTGCCAGTATCCAACCGAAACTTGAAAACCTCGGATACACGGTTTCCGACCTCGGCAATATTATAATTCAAAACCAGGAAAAACAAAAAGTAAAAAATCCTAAGCTCAAATACCTGGATGAAATTGTAAAGACTACAGAAATTCTGGCTCGAAAGGTGGAAAAATCTCTTAACGCAGAACACTTTCCATTATGCCTTGGCGGTGATCATTCAATGGCAATAGGAACAGTCTCCGGAATCTCTTCGTACTGCAAAAAAAATAGAAAGGATCTTGGATTAATCTGGATAGATGCCCATGCTGATTTAAATACTGAAGAGACAACCCCATCGGGGAATATTCATGGGATGAGTGTTGCTGTGCTTCTCGGATTTGGAAACAAAAAATTAGCTGAGCTTCACGGATTTTTCCCAAAAATCAAACCAGAAAATATTGTTCTGATCGGGCTAAGAAGTGTGGATCCGGGCGAACGGGATTTAATAAAAAAAATGGATCTGAAAGCATATACAATGACCGAGATTGATAGAAAAGGGATCGGATTTATTATTGATAAAATATTGAAGGATTTAAAACCGAGAGTTCAGCACATTCATGTAAGTTTTGATGTGGACAGTATTGATCCTATCACGGCACCGGGTGTTGGCACGCCGGTAAGCGGCGGTTTGAGTTATCGCGAAGCTCATTTGTTGATGGAGACAATAGCTGAGTGCGGATGTATGTCTTCGCTTGAAGTTGCAGAAGTCAATCCAATCTTAGATAGCAATAATAAAAGCGCTGAAATTACAGCCGAACTTGTTGCTTCGAGCCTGGGATTGAGAATATTGTAATATCATTCTTATACGAAAACTTGTGTTGTTACCATAGACATTAATTTTTATATTCAACACAAAATTTTAAACAAATGAGCGGTGGCTTTTTGAAATTAAAAACCTTAATCCCGAAATCCGAAGTAAGAAAAATTGTCGTTCAACGAAGGAGTGCAATAACTCCAGTAGATATAAAGAATAAAACAAAACTGATATTCAACCGTTTTACTGCTACAGATGATTTTGTAAATGCCCGAAGAATTCATACTTATATTTCAACACGCCCTGGTGAAATTGATACACGAAAATTGGTCGATTATATGGATGAATGCGGCAAGCACATCGTCGTTCCTAAACTGAACAAAAAATCGGAAACGTTCCATCGTGCAAATTTTATAAACTGGGATCATATGGTTAAAAACAACGATGGGTATCTGGAACCAAAAGTTGGTATTGATGAAGACTTGAGCGATATAGATCTAATAATAGTTCCTGCGGTTGCGGTTTCTATTTTGGGTCAGCGAGTTGGATATGGCGGCGGTTTTTATGATAAATTATTAAGGCAAACTTTCGCTGTCAAGATTGTTCTTGCATTCGAATTCCAGGTGTTTGATTATATTGAATCGAACGCACATGATATACGAATCGATAAAATTATAACCGAGCTGCGTATTATAAATACACGCCCTCCAATTAACCGATCATCAGAATTGTTATAATTAATTTAATGGAAGAGAATAATTTTCCCAATATATTTGATGAGAAGTTTGATAACGAACCACCTCTGCAAAGTCAGCTAAAAAAATTAGAGCGGTCCGGTTCTGATAAATTAATTACGGGTGTCTGTGCCGGAATAGCAAAATATTTTAATGCCGAACCTTCTATCATCAGAATTATTGCTATGCTAACTTTACTGCTAGGTGTATGGAGTGTTGCCGCTTACTTAATTGCTTCCTATCTTATTACAAAAGAACAAAATCCTCACAAATTATCGGACGAAGAAAAAGCGATTCAAAAGAAAATAAATTTCAGAACAGTACTAAGCGGAACAATGATTTTAGGCGGTATTTATTTCGGATTCGGATCCTTTGGATTTTTCGCTCCCTGGGAAGTATTCATATTTGGCAATTCATTTCTAATTCCGATAATAGCAATTGGTTTTGGAATATTTCTCATAATTAAATTTGAAAAAGATAGCACCACAGAGAATAAGATTACATCAGAAAAATTCTACCGATCAAATACAGATAAAAAAATATTTGGTGTTTGCGGGGGATTAGCTGAGTATTTGAACAATATCGATACCACCACTATACGTGTACTGCTTCTGTTCGGAACGATTTTAACTCTTGGCTTGCTTGCAGTCGGTTACATTTTGATGGCTTTACTTATAGATTATAAAAAGCGGCAAACAGTATGATCGGCTATAACAAAATAGGGGGAATGGTATTAACACTGTTCGGATTGTTGATTTCACTTGCCGGTTTTAATGTCATTAAAATGGGAAATGATGAGATTATCGGAACAGTTTTGATATTACAGGCAATTCCTTCTGTATTTCTTTCATTAATGAGGAACCGAAAAGATCTGCTCTTTTTATTTACTGTGATATTTATGATTGGAATAATCTTTATAATAAAATCTCATTTCGAAATAATTGAATCTCGCGGTCTAATATTCTCATCCATACTTCTTATAAGTGGTTCCGGATTTTTAATTCTTTATATCGATAATTTGAAAGAGCAAATTTTTTTATATACGGGAATGCTTTTTTTCGCTTTAGGATATTTTTCAATTACATTTCTGAGAGAGCTTGGTGTTATCGGGTTTGCAAACTCACTTGCCAACATTGCAGAAGATTTCTGGCCGATAGCGCTCATACTATCTGGCTTAACAATATTCATTAACAGAAGAAAATAATTTCCCCGAATTATTTTCTTCCCGTCAAAGTGCCTTCGAGGTAGGTTTGAATTGATGCCGTAGGGGAACCGGTATTTGATTCGATTGTGACTCTTATTTTTTCTATTTGATCTTTAGGTAAAAAAGGGAATGAAGTTAATCTCATATATTCATTCATATTGGGTGTATAAACCCCGATTGAATAGGATTGATTTTTACTAACCACCCACACCTGGTAACCTTGATTCGCCTGAAGCAGGCGTGCATTTCTAAATTGTATCAAACCTTCTTTCTGATCAAATGCAAAAAGTAACCGTGCTAACGCCTTATCATTTACATCCGGCGAAGTCAGGTTAACAATTGTAACATCTCTATTATTAAAGAATTCTATTAATGATATGTAATTACTAATAAAATTATTTGAGGTGGTTAGTTCACTACGCAATGCTGTTACATCACGCTTCAAATCATTAAGTTCATCAGTCAGTTCGTCGAAAGAAGTGTATGTATAATAACCCAATATCGTAAATAGAAGAATAACAAGAATTACTGCCAGCCAGCCGGCAAGGCTGCCCGGTTGCTTATCCTGGCTTTCTGGAGATGATGCCGGGGGCGGATTCTGACTTGTAAAAAGTCTTTGGGTCTGTTCCGGTATTATACTATCAATTTTAGTTGTACCGCGAACCGGTTCTTTTTCAAACTCAGGATTTAATATTTTTGAGTGTGATAGTTTTGTTTTCTGTTTTGGCTGCATGAATTGTAAAGTTGGTTTAGTTTCAACCGGCGGTTCTTTTAGAAAAGTTTTACCGGCAACAGTTTTTACATCGGAAAATGTAGAAGATTTATCCAATACTTGTGTTGTCTTTTTTCTTTCCTCGCGTATCCTGGTTTTAATTTCATCCTGCATAGCAATTAATTTCTTGGCAATGCTGTCTTTAATTACCGGGTCGGGTTGTTCTAAATCGAGTATTACAGGAATCATGGACACAATATTCTGCAGATCGCCCAATTCACTTTCGGGGAGGCTACCGCCAGAAATAATATAATCCTTAAACTGCACGAAGTTATCTTTATCCATACATCCGACAGTAAAGGCCGAGATCATTTCCAAAATCGGATCAGGTGCCATAAGTTACTCCTTCACCAAAAAATCTCTTAAACTGTGAAGCGCCGTTAGAACTTTACTTCTTACGGTATCAATTGGAACATTTAATTTGTCCGCAATTTCGTCTATAGTATATCCTTCGTAATAGGCAAGATGTAATACGTACTTTTGAGTGTCTGTTAACTTAGTTAAGGCTCTTTCGACTTTTGGCTTTAAGCTTATTGCTGTTTTAAAATCAAGACTGTCCATCTGTTCGGGAAATGTTGCAAGAATAAAATAATTTTCATATTCGTCGTCATAAAACTGAACGGTGCTCGAAGAAGCTCTTTCCCTTCGTAGTGTATCAACCGCTTTATTACGTGCCAGGGTAACGAGCCAGCTATAAACTGAACCGCTTTTGAAATTGAACATGTTAATTTTACGCCAGATAATCACAAACACTTCTGCCAGGATTTGCTCTGCGGATAGCTGATCCGGAGAGATTTTTTTTATCAATGTAAAGAGAAGAGCCGAGTAACGGTCATATAACTCTTCAAGTGCCCGGGATTCAAACCTTGCAATTTCATTCATTAATTCTAAATCGCTCAAGTCTTTGAATTTGCTCAATTATCACCAGATTTCATTTATTTATAGCAATCAAAGGTAAAACTAAGGTGATTAAAAATCAATTTGTGATTTTCCAATTTAGAGATAGCCGAAGAACAATTCTCGAACCGAAAATTACTTTTTTAATATATACTAAATGCTCTGGCTCCAGTGTCATTGTCACCAAACAATCAACTTTTTATTATATTTGCATCACTTTTTAGTAGAGAATGAAAAAATGACGTCGAATGAAATAAGAGAACAATTTTTAAATTTCTTCAAAGATAAAGATCATAAAATAGTACCGAGTGCACCTGTTGTACCGCACGGCGATCCTACTCTCCTTTTCACAAATGCTGGCATGAACCAATTTAAAGATGTATTTCTTGGCATAGGAAATCGTGATTACAGACGAGCTGTTGACACTCAAAAATGCATTCGTGTTTCCGGTAAGCACAACGACCTTGAAGAGGTTGGACACGATACCTATCACCACACTTTTTTCGAGATGCTCGGTAATTGGTCATTTGGTGATTACTACAAAAAGGAAGCTATCCGCTGGGCATGGGAACTGTTAACCGAAGTTTGGAAACTACCTAAAGAAAGAATATGGGCTACAGTTTACCGAACAGACGAAGAAGCAATGGGATACTGGAAAAGCGAGACCGATATTAAACATGATCACATTTTACGATTCGATGAAAAAGATAATTTCTGGGAAATGGGCGAAACAGGTCCATGCGGTCCGTGCTCAGAAATTCATATTAATCTGAGTGACGATTATGACAATCCTGAATATGTAAATTCCGGTGATCCAAAGTGCATTGAGATCTGGAATTTAGTCTTTATACAATATAACAGAGATGAAGGCGGCACTCTGCATGAATTACCGGCAAAACATGTTGATACCGGAATGGGTTTTGAAAGAGTATGTGCTGTTCTGCAGAATAAAAATTCAAACTACGATACTGATGTTTTTACACCTATAATTTCAGCAATTGAAAAGCTATCTAATATAAAATATGAATCGAAACTACCGGCTGATGACAAATCACTAACAGGACAGACAAATGTTGCAATGCGTGTTATTGCTGATCATATAAGAACATTAACATTTGCAATTGGCGATGGTGCTACCCCGGGTAATGAAGGTCGCGGTTATGTTTTGAGAAGACTTTTAAGACGTGCTGCACGATACGCACGCAAATTAAATCTTAATGAGCCGTTCTTATACAAATTGGTTAGAGTGGTTGTTGAAAACTTCTCCCATGTTTTCCCGGAAGTGAAAACAAATAAATCCCAGATCGAAAAGATTATTAAAGCCGAAGAGGAGAGTTTTAATTCAACTCTTGATCGAGGTATAGAACTATTCGAAACATTGATTAAAAAACTTAATGCTAAGAATGAAAAAACAATTCCGGGTGACGATGTCTTTAAACTCTACGACACCTTCGGTTTTCCGACTGATTTAACTTCGGTTATGGCAAAAGAACAAGGATTTGAAATTGATGAAACCCGTTTTAATGAATTGATGAATGAGCAAAAAGATAGGGCAAGAAAGGCTACTAAAGGAAAGGAGGTTTCAACTACTTTAACTTTACCAATAAACTTTTCCATTAAAACAATAAATTCAACTAATACAATCAATTCAACTATATTTATTGGTTATGATGAACTGAAAACTGACGCGATGATAGTAGAAATTGAAAATTCCGGAAGTAAATCATTTGTTGTACTTGATAAATCTCCTTTTTATGTCGAATCCGGCGGACAGGTTGACGACACCGGCAATTTATTTGTGGGTGATACTCACCTTCGAGTAACTGATCTTACAAAGATTAATAATCAGGTTGTACATGTTTTAGAGAATGAGACGAATGTCAAGCTGGAGGTTGGAATGAAAGTGATAGCACAGGTTGACGAGAAGAGACGCTGGGATATTATGCGTAATCACTCCGTTACACACTTCATGCATCGCGCACTAAGAGAAATTCTGGGTCAGCATGTTCAGCAGTCCGGTTCTTATGTCGGTCCCGACCATTTAAGGTTTGATTTCACTCATTTTGAAAAAGTGAAAGAAGCAGAACTTGAAGCGATTGAATCACTCGTCAATGAGAAGCTGCGTGAAAACCTGCCGATGATTCATCACCGGGATACGCCGTTTGATAAAGCAAAGGAAATGGGCGCTCTAATGTTCTTCGGTGATAAATACGGTGATAAAGTCAATGTCGTTCAGTTCGGTGATTTTACTATGGAGTTTTGCGGCGGCACTCACGTAGAGAATTCTTCGCAAATCGGTTTATTAAAAATTGTTTCCGAATCATCTATTGCCAGCGGTGTTAGAAGAATTGAAGCCGTTACCGGCGCAGGTGTGGAAAAATACATCCGCGAACAGCAATTGAAAATTGAGAATGGAGAATTGAGAATTATTGAACTGCTTGATGAAAAAAGGAAGCTTGAAAAAGAATTAGCTGAACTTAAATTACAGGAAAAACTTGGTGGAATAGATTCGATTGTTTCTACTCCGGCTATTGTAAAGGGAATAAGTGTTTTCAAGGGAAAAGTATCTGCATCAAATATGGACGAATTAAAATCACTTGGTGACGAACTACGCGATAAAATGAAAAACGGTATTGGTGTTCTTATCTCTCAAATAGAAGATAAAGTTGGAATAGTTGTTGTGGTCTCTGATGATTTAATTAAAGAGAAGAAAATAAGCGCGGGAAATGTCGTAAAAGATGTTGCAAAAATTGTCGGCGGTAGCGGTGGCGGAAAACCTCATCTTGCATCAGCCGGAGGTAAAGATGTTTCAAAGATTGATGAAGCGCTTGATAAAGTAGAATATATAATCGCAAAATTATAAGTCGATAAATTATTACCTGTTAAACGCCCGCATTTCTTTTCTGGAAGAGATACAATTTTGCATTCTGCGGTCTGACATCTATCGCTCCTCTGTAACCTATTTTTATAAGTTGTTCTACAAACACCCTCATAAAAAATCCATGTGTAACAACCAGCACTCTTTCAAAATTGTGCTGTTTTAATTCTTCTATGAAACGACTTATCCGTTCTAAAGTTTCAATTCTTTTTTCAGGCTGCGAATGATGATTTTTATGCCAGGCAATTCTTCCGCCTAGATGCCAGATGAAAGATGGGAGTTTAATATTCCGGTTTGTAAATGGGGCGACCGGTACTTCAATAATGTGATTTGTAAAGATAATTTCTTTGTTATAAATACTCTTTGCGGTTTCAACTGCGCGTGGAATTGTACTGCTATAGCACACATCCCATTCATCGCTATTCAGCTTAATATCTTTTCGAATAACCGGAGAGCTCTCATACTTTTCCATTGCATTTGAGAAATCCGAAGCGGAGTAGATTTTTTTCCTTGGTAGGAAATCAACCTTAAAATGGCGCAGCAAGCCGATAGTCATTTAACAAACCCTATTATCGATTGAGTTTAATAAAATTGCGGGTGAATCAATATTTTGGTTTGCAACTTAATAAGAACCCGTACTATTGTAAACAAACTATTTTTTGTTGTTTTACTTAGAGTATTGGTTTACTGTCGTGAGGATTACAGAAACAATGGGGTGCAAAACAGAAAGTGACATGACGAAAGGATTTAAGGTCTGTCGATTAAAATTTATTAAGTACATAAATTTTCTTACCCACAAAAAATACATTTACGATACTAATTATATATAGCTCTTGAAACTAATCTAAAATTTATTGCGCTTTGCACAATATTGTATTCGTTTCTTAAAACATAACCGCCGGCAAGGAACATTCCTGCATCGTCAAAGAAACAGTCAATTGTTCCCTCCAGATCCCCTAGTGAAGTTTTCTTAAGCGAGAAAGTGAGTAGTGCGTGTTTGTTCATAACTGTCCCCGCGAAATTGAAAGCTAATCCATTCCAATTACCGGTTCCCGATAGAGACATTTTACCGTCATGAGATATATAAAGAATGATTGTCTCTATGTTTTGAAGACTGGTTTGATACTCTCCGGAATAATTTCTCTGTGTTTCTACTTCAACAATATTATCATAATTACATCCGCTTAAAGTGATCAGCAACGCTATTAATAATATCTTTTTCATTTTACGCAATTTTTAAGTTTGTAAATCAACTTGCGGGTTATCAGATCCCCCATCATTTAGTTAATTATCGTTGAAGTAGTAAAAAAGTTTAATTAAAATGGAAAGCAATGAGTGTGTCTACATAAAAAATATTTTGTGAATATTATTAAAGAAAGAAGTGAGCGTTTTTTAATTCCTGTTGTGCCAATTAATTAAAATTTCTATTGCAGATTCTTATACCTGAAACAACTTATTGTGTGATCATTAACCATCCCCACAGCTTGCATAAATGCATAACAGATTGTTGAACCGACAAATTTAAATCCATGCCTTTTCAAATCTTTGCTCATAGCATCGGATTCCGGTGTTTTTGCCGGTAGGTCTTTCAAAGACTTCCAGTTATTAACTTTTGGCTTATAGTCAACAAACCGCCATATATAATTATCGAACGAACCGAACGTTTTTTTAATTTCCATAAAACTTTTAGCATTTTGAATTGCCGCTGCTATTTTTAACCTATTGCGGACTATTCCTTCATTGTTTAATAGTTCTATAACTTTCTTTGAATTATACTTAGCAATTTTCTCTGCATCAAAATTATCAAATGCCTTGCGATAGTTTTCGCGTTTACGGAGAATTATTATCCAGCTTAAACCGGCTTGTACTCCTTCCAAAATTAGCATTTCAAAAAGTTTTCTATCATCATGAACAGGTTCACCCCATTCCTCATCATGATATTTTCTATAAATAGGATCATTTCCCGCCCAGGCACATCTGGATACTTGTTGCTTGATACTTGATGCTGGTCGAACCATTCTTAATGTATTTTCAGCTTTTTTGTTATGATTTTGTTTTTTCTTCACTAGCAACTCTTTCCTTATTCTTTTTCAGGTATCAATAATTTATTTGATCCACACTGATTTTATATTTACAAACTCTTTTATACCGTAATGTGAAAGTTCTCTTCCGTATCCGGAATTTTTAATTCCCCCGAAAGGTAACCGCGGATCGGATTTAACCATACCATTAACAAAAATTGCCCCGGCATCAATCTTAGTTGCAAATAGTTTTGCTTTCTCCATATCAGCTGTCCATAAGGATGCACCGAGACCAAATGGAGAATCATTCGCAATACGAATAGCATCCTCTTCATCCTGCGCTTTGATTAATGATGCAACCGGTCCGAAGATTTCGTCATCATATGCGGGCATTCCCTTACTCAAATTATCCAGAATTGTTGGTGCATAGTAGAATCCTCTACCCGGTAAAATTTTTCCGCCTGTTAAAATTTTTGCACCTTTACCAACAGAATCTTTTACCTGCGAATCGAGCTCATAAAGCAAATCCTCACGGGCTATCGGGCCGAGCTCAGTTGATTCATCCATTGGATCTCCGACTTTTATTTTTTCCATTGCATTAATAAACTTCAACTTGAATTCATCATAAATCTTTTCAACAACAATAAATCTTTTAGAAGCAATGCAGCTTTGCCCATTATTAATTAATCTTGCAGTAACAGCAGTTTTTGCTGCTTCATCAATATTGGCATCTTCGAAAACAATAAACGGATCGCTACCGCCTAATTCCAGAACAGACTTTTTCAATTCTTTTCCGCAAGCCTCACCAATCTTTCTGCCGGCCGGCTCGCTACCTGTCAGGGTTGCTGCTTTTACTCTTACATCTTTAATTATTTCTTTTATCGGTCCCGAGCCAATCAACAAAGTCTTAAAAACATTTTTGGGGAAACCCGCATTATGAAATATCTGTTCGATCGCAAGTGCACACATAGGAACATTGGAGGAATGTTTAAGCAAGCCGACATTTCCCGCCATTAAGGAGGGGGCGGCAAACCGGAAGACCTGCCAGAACGGAAAATTCCACGGCATCACTGCAAGTATAATTCCAAGCGGATTAAATTCTACATAACTATCTGATGCATCCGTTTTTATAAATTCATTTTTTAACATCACCTCTGCATTCTCTGCAAAGTAATCGCAAACCCATGCACATTTTTCTACTTCGGCTATCGATTGTTTAATCGGTTTTCCCATTTCCGTCGTAATTATGTAAGCATACTCCTCCCTTTTGTTTCTCATTACAGCCGCTGCATTTTTCATTAATCTGGATCTTTCCGCAAATCCAATATTCCGCCAGATAAGAAATGCCTCGTGTGCATCGTCAATAAATTTTTTTACTTCATCTTTAGAAAATTCCATATAAGTCTTTTCAATTTTCCCGGATGCTGGATTAATTGTTTGAATGGGCATTTTTATCTCTAATTTATTTTAACAAAAGCTTAATATCACAAACGGAAATTACTTTTCGATTTTCCCAAAAAATTTTATTATGTTCGAAGTGAAATTACATATTTCTATTCACAAATTTTCGAAAACGTTCTTTATGAAGAAAATCCATCCGAAAACTTTCGTTATTGATACAAACGTAATTCTGCATGACCCAACATGCATACATCACTTCCAGGAAAATAATATTATAATTCCTTTAGCCGTAATTGAAGAGCTGGACCATTTCAAACGAGGCAACCAGGTGATTAACCTTAACGCCCGTGAATTTGCCCGGACGCTCGATTCAATAACCGGAAATGAAATTTTCAACGGCGGCGTTTCACTTGGCAAAGGAAGAGGAAAAGTCAGGATTGTTATTACAAAAGGATTATCAAAAGAAATTCACGATGTTTTCAGAGATGATAATGTCGATCACCGCGTACTAAGCGCTGCATTAGATGAGTCCAAAAACAACAAAAACAAACTGAAGATAATTCTAATAAGCAAAGATGTAAACCTGCGAATGAAAGCCAAAGCTCTCGGAATTCCCGCAGAAGATTACACAACCGACCGGGTTACAAACGTCGAAGAACTTTACAGCGGTAAAGAAGTTGTTGAAAATTTTGATGACGATATACTTCAAAAATTTTATCAAGCACCTTTTGAAGTTCCCGCCAAACAAATTATTAAGAAAATTAAAACAGAAGCTGTTCCGAATAAATATTATATAATGCGTAATAACAGCCGGTCTGTTTTAACTGTTCTTACTCACGATTTAGAGAAGTTCAGGAAGATTGACAAAGAAATTGTATACGGGATCAAACCCCGTAATGCCGAGCAGACATTTGCAGTAAATGCGCTTTGTAATCCGGAAATACCCCTAGTATCTATGTCGGGCAAAGCCGGAACCGGAAAAACCCTTCTAGCGCTTGCATGCGCTCTTCAGGTAAGAAAAAGTTATAGACAGATTTATATTGCGCGTCCGGTTGTTCCTCTAAGCAATAAAGATATCGGTTATCTGCCGGGAGATGTTGAAAGTAAGCTCGCACCTTATATGCAGCCGCTCTGGGATAATCTCAAAGTTATTCAGGACCAGTTTCAGGAGACAGATAAAAATTATCAGCTTATCAATAATATGATCAAAGAGGAAAAACTGGTAATTGAACCCTTAAGTTATATACGCGGAAGAAGTCTGCAGAGAATTTATTTTATTGTTGATGAAGCACAGAACCTAACACCGCATGAAATCAAAACCATAATTACCCGCGCAGGAGAGGGTGCAAAGATTGTATTAACGGGAGATATTTATCAGATCGATCACCCGTACCTTGATTCACAATCAAACGGACTTTCATATTTGATCGATCATTTCATGGGTCAGAAACTCTACGCGCATGTAAATCTTGAGAAGGGTGAGAGATCAGAATTAGCAGAGCTGGCAAGCAATCTTTTATAATTGTTACTCTGCACACTTCGTTCTTAATTCTTCAATTTTGCGGTTTGCTTCTTTAGACGGCTCTGCATAAGTTTTCGTATGCAATCAAACTTTTTTATGTCTATGCAGAATCCTTTTAACCTGCTCAATCAATCCTACTCCTTGTGTGTTTTTCTATCTCGGTGGAGCTCTGTGAAAGAAAGAATTGCACAGAGAGACACAGAGTATCCACAGAGTTTCACAGAGAAAAAATATGAAAGACTTTTTATTTAAGCCGTTCGAAGAAATGACTGAAAAGGATTACGAAACCATCGGCTTCAAATCCGGTCTCGAAATCCATCAGCAACTATTGACAGATAAAAAATTGTTCTGCCGCTGTCCAGCCGGGCGATACAGCACAAAATATCATGCAGAGATTCTTCGGCACATGCGTCCTACACTTTCAGAACTCGGTGAATACGATGGTACGGCGCTGATGGAATTCAAAACTAAGAAAGATATTATTTACAGAATCAATCGTGATACTGTCTGCACTTACGAAATGGATGACACTCCCCCCTTCTTAATTAATGATGATGCACTGGATATTGCGCTTCAATGCGGTTTACTATTTGATTGTTCGATTGTTGATGAGTTGCACATCGCACGTAAACAATATCTTGACGGAAGCATACCAACAGGATTTCAACGTACTGCTATTTTTGCACTCGATGGAAAAATTCCTTACAAGAACCGTACTATTGATATTGTTCAAATGTCTATTGAAGAAGATTCCTGCCGCGAAGTTTCGGATCAGGGACACACACGGGTTTATGTAACAGACCGGCTTGGAATGCCGCTCATTGAAACTGTTACCGGTCCGAACATGCGCACTCCTTTCGAAGTTGCCGAGGTAGCAGAGATTTGTGCTAATATTGTTAGAAGCACAAACAAAGTCCGACGGGGTACCGGCAGTGCGAGAGAAGATGTAAATGTAAGCGTTGAAGGCGGTACAAGAATTGAGATCAAAGGTGTTCCGAAGATAAATAGAATTCCACTCCTTACCTATTACGAAGCAATGCGTCAGTGGAATCTTCTTAGGCTCCGCGAGGAACTTCATAAAAGAGGAATTACAAAAGATACTTTTCAGGCTTCATCGGAAGACATAACAAAAATTGTTAAGAAAGCCCATTATCTGCCGGTACGCAATGCAATTGAACAGGGATTAAAAATTAAATGTGTTGTATTAAAAGGTTTTGCCGGATTGCTTAACTGGCAAACACAAACCGATACTTATTTCTCAAAAGAGATTTCAGACCGGGTACGAGTAATTGCATGCTTAACAACGATTCCGAACATAATTCATTCCGACAGCCGGGGCGACAACCTATTATCTGCAGAATGGCAAAACATAAAACGGAGTGTTAATGGAACCGATAGCGATACCCTTGTCATTGTATGGGGCAATGAACAGGATACCGACATGGCTGTTAAAGAAATTATAATACGTGCAAAAGAAGCAACTATAGGAGTCCCTTCTGAGACAAGGCAAGCATTGCGTGACGGGACAAATGGATTTGAAAGAATTTTACCGGGTGCCGATAGAATGTATCCCGATACCGATCTACCGCCGACAAGGATTACAGACGAGAGGATAAATAAATTAAAAGAAGACTTGCCGGAAAAAATTTGGATTAGCAATGAATGGTATATAAAGCTTGGTATCCCCGAAGATACAATCAATGACTTAGCAATTTCGAAATTTAACAAGCTGTTTAAGTTTTTGTTAAGCGAATTAAAGATAGACCCAACTCTTGCTGCTGTTGTGCTTATTCAATTCCCAAAGCGATTGGAGAAAATGAAATTCGACACTTCGCTTATCACGGTTGAAATGATGAAAGAAATATTCCGTGCTTATAAAGACGGACTTCTAACGCGTGATGGTATTTTCATCGCTATGCAGAAGTCAATTACAAAAGGGAAATTCTATTCGGAGCTTTTGCCAAAACCGGTTACATCAAAAGAACTTGAAGTAATAATTTCTAAATCAGAAGAAGAAATTTCTGCGATGCGACTGTTCGATCCGGATAAACGAAAAGAAATTTTGTTAGGACATACAATGAATAAAGTAAGAATGACTGTTGAAGGACAAATAGTAAAGGAAAAAATATTTAATAAATCTTAGCGTACTCTGCGTTTTCTTTGCGTTCTTTGCGTGATAATCTTTAAAGATTTGCACGCATAGTTCGCAGAGATTTCCGCAAAGCCCGCAGAGGAAATATTATGGCAGAAGATTACAAAGGTTACCGGGGTAAAGCGCTTTCAACACTTAAAAATTTCGGTGCACAGGTTTGGAGCGATGTTGAAATTGAAACAACCAAAGGAAATTATAAAGGAATAATTCTGCCCCGTTCTGAAACGGCGGATCAGTTTCATATAGTAATTAAAATGCCGATCGGCTACAACATCGGTGTAGCTGCTGAAAATGTAACAGACATAAAAATTAGAGGGCGGAAAGAAGCGCACTATAAAATACCGGAAAAAGATTTTCCACGCGATCCGTCGAAACCGAATGTAAAACTTCTTGGCACGGGCGGAACAATTGCATCGCGACTCGACTACCGAACCGGCGCCGTGATTCCGGCATTTTCTCCGGGTGAACTCTACGGCTCCGTTCCCGAACTTGCAACCTTCTGTAATCTCGATACTGAAAAACTCTATGGTGTCTTCAGCGAAAATATGGGTCCCGAACAATGGGTCGGTACAGCAGAAGCGATTGGTCGAGAGATAGAAAAAGGAATCGACGGAATTGTAATCGGTCATGGCACAGATACAATGCATCACACGGCGGCAATTCTATCGTTCATGGTACAGGATTCACCAATACCGATTGTAATGGTCGGTTCGCAGAGATCGAGCGACCGCCCTTCATCCGATGCAGCTCTTAATTTAATGCATAGTGTAAAGACTGCTGCAGACAGCGATATTGCTGAAGTAATGGTCTGCATGTTCGGTCCTACTTCCGATTATTACGGATTGCTTCACCGCGGAACCCGAGTACGCAAGATGCATTCGAGTTACCGTTCGACTTTCCGAACTATCGGCGATATCCCGATTGCAAAAGTGAGCCGCGAGGAGATCACTCCGCTCCGTCAGGATTATAAACGCCGACGCAAAGATCGAAATGTAACAATTAACACTGCATTCGAAGAGAAAGTAAGTATCGTATATTACTATCCAAACATGATGCCGGATATTATTGATTCATTGATCGATAATGACTACAAAGGAATTGTTATTGCAGGAACAGGACTTGGACACGTGAACAAACCGTTGTATCCGTCACTTAAACGTGCGCATGAAAAAGGAATTGCAATTTATATGACAGTCCAGACACTTTGGGGATTTGTGCAGATGTATGTTTATGATACCGGACGGGATATGATGGAACTTGGAGTAATACCTGCAGCTAACATGCTGCCTGAAGTTGCATACATGAAATTATGCTGGGCGTTAGGTCAATCAAACGATCCTCAAAAAGTTAAAGAGATAATGCTTACGCCAATCGCCGGTGAAATAACCGAACGCGAACCGAGTAATGGTTATTTAATTTACCAGGGCGGACTCCCGGAAGTAGAAGAGTTTATTGCGAAGTATGTGAAGTGACTTTTAAAGGTTATTTTTTTTACAACACAATCTACAAAACGACTTTCATAAAAAATATAACATAATACTTGTCTATGATACTTTCTTTTATCATAATTTATGTTAGGAAATGTTTACATATATAAAGTTTTCTTTACGAAGATATATGGGCGGTTATTTAGAATCAAGAATAGCCGGTGAAATAACCGAACGCGAACCGAGCAACGGGTATTTGATCTATCAGGGCGGACTCCCGGAAGTTGAAGAGTTTATTGCGAAGTACGTGAAGTGACTTTGCTTTCAACCTTGTTGCTTTGTTACTGAAATCCACACCCTGCTCTTCACGTCAATAAATTTTTTTCTACCTCATTTATTATTTAGGAGCGTTTTAAAATAAGGAAGCTTTTTTATACCGGCCACATTCCTGTTATCATCTTTCTTCTAATCTCTTTATATCCTTCCCAATCAAATTTAGTAAGGAAGTCGGATGCGGCTTTTGCACCGCGGATGAAAAGATCTACTTTATCGTTGTCGTTAATTGAAAAGTTTAACCAGTTATGCTCGCCGACATCAATCCTGGCTATCAGCTTTTCATAATCTTCATTCTTCAACAGAAATTGAAAATCGAGAACATGACGGGCGCTGTTGAAGATCGACATTAAGAATTGAGGGATGCTGCCGGATTTATTCGCTTTGTCGCGGTCGTCGCCGAGCTTAACGCCGAATGTAGGAAGACGCGGCACACGGCTTCTGTTATGGAAAACATCTATAGGGAAGTTGGACATTACGCCGCCGTCAACAAAACTTACTTTCTCCGGAAGGTCGCCCCTATACTTCACAATCTCTTCCCAGTCGCTCTTTTTCACCTTATCGCCAAGCGTAACTTCGAACGGATGGAAAAATCCCGGGATTGACATTGATGCGCGTAAAAAGTAAGCCGGGTTTACTTCATCCGGTTTGTTCCAGAATAATTTGTTCATCTCCGGGAAAATGACTCTCGATTCGGTGGTTATATCGGCGGCAATAATTTTCAGCTTTGGTATAAGGTCGTCAACATTTCCTTCTGCATTTTTACGGAGCTTAAGTGTTGGCGGTCGTATTCTTTTATTGAGCAGATCATGTGTTGTATTGACCTGATTCTCTGAAATTATCCCGGAGATCCAATCAAGAAAATTATTACCGGGATTTAAACCCTTATACTTAATCAGATGAGGAAGAACCGATAATTCCCAAAAAACTTTTGAACCGATCCATGCATCATTCAGTATTGCATTAAATAATTTCCTGATTGTGAAAGGTCCGTCAACAAAATCAAACAGGTTTTTACTTGCCAGAATCTTCAGGATCTCCTCGCTCTTTGCGCTTTGAGCACTTCCGACAGAAGCAAGAAGAGCTATACCGAGAACACCGCCCCCTTCCTGCACAAGATCAACATACTGATTGTTGTTTTCATCAATTGCATCGGAGATGATTTTCTTATTAATACCCTGGGATTTTAAACGGGCAATGATTTCAAGTATTTCAGCACTGTGAGTGAATAGATTTATATCCATAATGACCCCCCTGTAAAATGGGTTATAAGGAAAATCTAAATTGGAACAGCGGCAAGTATATAAACTGTAAGCCGGTAGAAACTTACTCAAAACAAGTTTTTCAATCAACAATGTGCTCTCATCTTTTAAACTCGGCGGCATTTTCACTTGTTCTTCGATTCTTATTTCTGGTTGTCTATTTCCTGTTTTACTGTTTGTTACTTAGTTTTTGTTTCTTGTTGTTTGTTACTTGGTTTTTGTTCCTTGTATTTTTTATTTCGTTTTGCTCCTAATACCAATAAATTATATTTTTGCCCCACCTATTAACTAAGGGGGTTTCAATGAAGCGACCATTTTCTATTTCCCATTATTCCATCATTCCATTATTCCTTTTTGCATTCACACTATTGCAGGCACAGGAGGATCTACTATTACGATTTCCGGCAGTAAATAACGACGGCTCCAAAATCGCTTTTTCTTTTCAAGGTGATATCTGGACAGTCCCATCAGCCGGAGGAAAAGCAACACGTTTAACAATACACGAAGCGTACGAAGCAAATCCAAAATTCTCGTACGACGGGAAGCAGATTGCTTTCTCCGGCAACCGATACGGTAATAACGATATTTTTGTTATGTTAACCGAAGGCGGAACACCTAAACGACTTACATATCATTCCGCACCGGACAACATTTCAAGCTGGACTGCAGACGGAAATATAATTTTCTCTACTTCACGCGAATTCAATCAAATCGAACGTCCGCAGGAAGTCTACTCAGTTTCTGCAAACGGTGGAACTGAGATGCGTGTTCTCGATGCTGTAGGATTCGATCCGGTCTATTCACCCGACGGCAGATTTCTTGCATTTGTACGCGGCGATATCAACCCGGTATTTAGAGAGGATTATAAAGGTCCTTCAAACAGAGATATCTGGCTATATGATACAAAATCAAAAACATATTCCAAGCTTGTAAGCTTCGAAACAAACGATATTATGCCTCAATGGAGCGATAGCAGAACAATCTACTTTATGAGTTCTATTAGCGGCAATTATAATATCTATAAAATAAAAATTGACGATAATGGAAAAACCTTAGGCAAGCCTGAACAATTAACAAATGTAAGCGATCATTCAATCCGCTATTTTTCTCTCTCTTCCGACGGTTCTACAATTGTTTATGAACAGGAAAAGAATATATACTTAATGAAAACATCCGGCGGCTCTGCAAAAAAAGTTGATGTCTCAATCAGTGCAGACGACCGTTTTGATCCTACAGAAATAAAAACATTCAATAATAATGCTGCCGGGTATGCTGTTTCTCCAAATGGAAAACTTATATCATTTACCATCCGCGGGGAAATTTTTGTTAAGGAAGCAGATAAAGAAAAATCGAGAAGTGTTAACCTAACTAACTCGCCATACCGTGATACGGATTTTGAATGGCTTAGCGATACTACTTTAATTTTTACATCTGACCGCGAAGACAATAATTACGAGTTCTATATTGTTAAGTCAGCCGATCCAAAACAGCCGAATATTTTCAAATCGCTAAAGCATAGCATAACCCGTTTAACCAAAACGGATCAGGACGAAACTTCTCCTTCAATCTCAAACGACGGCAAAAAGATTGCATTCATTAGAGCTTCAGACATAAAAGAACTTGTCGTTGCTGAGATAGCTCCCGATGGAAAGCTCACAAATGAAAAAATTCTTCATAAAGGGTGGAATGTTCCGCAAAATCTTTCCTGGAGTCCGGATGATAAATGGCTCGCTTATTCAATGACCGATCTTTACTTCAATCAGGAAGTATTTATTCATGCAGCAGATAATTCATCCGGACCTGTAAATATTAGCATGCATCCGAGAACAGATGGTTCGCCATTCTGGAGTGCAGACGGTTCGAAGCTCGGTTTTACTTCCGAAAGAAATAACAGGAATACCGACATCTGGTTTGTATGGCTTAAAAAAGATGATTGGGAAAAAACAAAACAGGACTGGGATGAAAAAGAACCCGCAGCTGATAAACCCGTAGCGGCAAAACCGGCTGACGACAAAGCAAAGGACGATAAAACTAAAAAGGAAGCACCAAAAGTAAAACCAATTCAAATTGATTTTGATAAAATTCACGAACGTGTTGTTCAGGTAACAAACTTCCCCGGTAACGAAGGCAACCTGATAATTTCCAAGGACGGCGAGACTTTCTTTTATACAGCACAAAGCAGCACGGCTAAAGGGCGTGACCTTTACAGCATTAAATGGGACGGAAAAGATCTTAAAGAAATTACAAAAGGCGGATCTAATCCGGTAAATGTCAGTATGGATAAAGAAGGTAAGTATCTTTACTATATGAAACAGGGTGGTTCAATAACTCGTCATGATATAAAAACGGATAAGCCGGAACCGCTTCCTTATTCAGCTAAAATGAAGATTGATTATCCGGCGGAACGTCAGCAAATTTTTGAAGAGGCATGGCGAACAATCCGGGATGGATTCTATGATCCGCAGTTTCATGGTTATGATTGGAATGCGCTTAAAAAGAAATATCGGGAGCTTTGTTTAATTGCATCGACAAGTAATGATTTGCGCGACATGTTCAATAATATGCTTGGTGAACTGAATGCAAGTCACATGGGATTTACTGCATCGGACAGAGCAGAAACTCAAAGAGATGCGTCAGGGCTGCTTGGCGTAGATTTAATGCCGGTCAAAGATGGAATGAAAGTGTTGCGTGTAATTCCCGATTCACCGGCGGACAAATCTAACAGCAAACTTTTCGTTGATGATGTTATCACCGCAGTTGACGGAAGCAGTTATAACACAGGTAATAATTTTTATGAGTTGCTAAATACGAAAGCAGACGAGAAAACATTACTAACGGTTAAAAGTGAAGATGGTAAAGAAAGAGAGGTTGTAATTCGTCCGGTTTCTTCTTTAAGGCAGCTTATGTATTCCGAGTGGGTCGCTGAAAGGAAAAAACTTGTTGATAAATATTCCAACGGTAGATTGGGTTATATTCATATTCAGGGAATGGATTTCCCAAGCTTCGAAGTATTTGAGAGAGAGTTAACTGCAGCGGGATACGGTAAAGATGGATTGTTAATCGACGTGCGATACAACGGCGGCGGATCAACAACGGATTATTTGATGACTGTTCTCAATTACAAACAGCATGCTTATACAATTCCACGCGGTGCAAGCAATGATCTTGAAAAAGATAAGTTAAAATTCCGAGATTATTATCCAACCGGTGAACGGCTTGTCTTTGCAGCATGGACGAAGCCTTCAATCGCTCTTTGTAATGAAGGAAGTTATTCAAACGCAGAAATCTTTTCGCATGCGTACAAAACATTAGGCATAGGAAAACTTGTCGGTTATCCTACTAACGGTTCGGTTATCTCAACAGGAGGGAAGGGATTGATTGACGGATCATTCGTTCGATTGCCATTACGCGGATGGTATACAAAAGCAACCGATAAGAATCAGGAACTTGGTCCCGCAGTACCCGATATCATCGTTGAAAATTCTATTGATTGGATTGCTAAGGGTGTTGATGAGCAGCTAAAGAGAGCATGCGACGAGTTATTAAAACAAATCGATTCTAAGAAATAAATTATAAGTGTAGTTACCACGACCTTGAAGGTTACCCAAAACCTTCAAGGTCTTTATAATTTTCCCGCTTAACAAAGGAACCACCATGTTTTCATAAAGTATAAAGAAAGCACAAACTGCTTTCACCTGTGAAATTCATATTAATAATAATCTTCATACTCTCTTCTTCGATATCGGCGCAGAATAAAATGTCTAAAAACGATTCAACAAAAATCTTTTCTGAAAAAGATACTATCAAACAGATAAGAATTAATAAACAAAACGATACTATTTTCCAAAAATCTCTATTGGAATTAAAAACAATATTAAGCAGCGAATACTTTAAGCTGGATCAGATGAGAATGATAATGAAACCCGTTCCGGAAAATGAAGGTTTTACAAAAGAAGAATTCGAGAGCGGTTTGAGCAAAAACGAATTAATTGCATACAAGAGAAACAAAGAGATGCTTTTTAGTATACTACAGAAAAAATTTGACGATAACTGGTGCTACAAAGTAAAAAGCCTGGGTCAATTAATTGGCATCCCGGATTTTGTAATTAAAATGCTACAGTTCGGACTTCTTTTATTATAATGTCACTGCGGCCTCCGTACAAGCACCGGAGATTGCGGTTATTAACCCTTTCTTATGAATTAACTTCACCACAAACATCTCTTCTCCCAAAAGAGATCACCCGCAGTGACGATCCAAATATTATTAAGCCGGGTAAAAAATAAAATCCAAAAATTTTTCTATATAAACATTTGGCGCTGCTTCAACTTTATTAATAAATTCACCGGTAATCCGATATTAAAAACCTCCGAAAATTTAAAAGTAACTATCTAATCATCTTCTTCCTGTTAATAATTTCTTAGCAATTACTTAACAATTCGTTAATCTATGTTAAATAAGAATGATTTAATATTAGTAGCAAAAAAAGGAGGTTAATATGCTAGGATTATGGCTGGCACTTTCAGGATTATTTTTTGGTACTTTGTGTTCTTACATTGCTAAGAAGTATGATCGATTTCCGAAGAATTGGTTTCTTGTCGGTTTTATTTCCGGTCCGCTTGGTTTACTCTTAATTATACTTTTATCAAAATTAAATGAAGATGAATTATCAATCGAAGAAAGTAATCGAACAATGCTGGGCGCTAATTAATAAAAGCAGTTAAATTTGCCATTCGATTTCGAACCACCAGCGTTCAAGCATATCTCTATCGAGTTTAATAATGCCTTCTTGTGTTACACCCGGTGGCAGAGGGTAATACGCAGTAATTTTGTTGAACAATATTGATCGGTATGATTCGGCAGAGCGTGGAATTAAAGCTAACAAAGTAAGTAGATCACTTTCTCTTGCGTTACTAATTATCTTTTCAATAGAGGTATCTCCCCCATTTTCATAATCGAACTTTGCAACCTCACTTTTTAATATTTCCGATGCATCTGCCCTGTAAGGCGTTCCGGGATGCATCGAGGTTCGCAATTCGCAGATGTATCCTTCATCTAAAAAGTAAGCCCTTCCTTTCTGTTCAATTTCCAAATAACCATATTCTACATAAACCTTTGCGTTGGAATTGTCATCAATAAGTAAATTAAATGTGCCCCCTCTATCGTGAATAACCGCATCGTTCAATTCAATTGTCAGATAGGGCATCAAAGAAGTGTTGACAACCTGAATGGCGCCTCTTAATAATTTAATCCTGTTGCTCTTGTCCTTCGCTTTAAGAAGTATTAAAAAGGAATTCGGTTCAACCTCTAACCTTCCTGTTTTGGGAATATTAATAACCACCTTGGAGAATTCATCTATAGCCAGATTTTCACCTTCATCCCATCGCTCTGAAAGACTAATCTGACCGTTAATAGCAACGCTTCCCGCAACAGTTCTAACTTTCCAGGGAGAGTTAATGAGCATAAAGTCATAAATAAAATAGCCGACTGCTATTAGTACAATTGGCAACAAAGTCCAGATTGTTTTTGTAAGACTAAGGCTATAGCGAGAAGGGAGTGGTCTTGTAAGCTTAGTAGTAAAAATTGAACGGGTAACGTTGCTCTTCCGGATAACGCCGCGAACCTTTTGTAATTCTTTCTCCTGCTTAATCTGCTCGCGTTTAATTTTCTTTATATTGATCTGCGACTTACTGAGTTCTTCTTTTACATCAGCGGCAGCTCTCTTAAGTAATTCTGCAGAAAGTTGTTCTATTATTGTAGCCGGTGGATCAATTGTATATGGAATGTTTTTAAGCTTATCAAAAAACTTTCGTATTCTTTTATATTCTGCAAAACAACTATTACAGGTCTTAAGATGATTCTCAATTTCTTTTTTCCCCTCCTCATCTATAAGTTCATCAACAAAATCATGAAGGTTTATTTTGATTTCGACACAATTCATAATTTCATCTTTGTCATTAATTGTTCACGTATCGCAAGTAATTTCGATTTTATTTCATCCGTCGATTGATCTTCCAAAAAATTTTTTATCTCCTCGTAGGTAAAGCCCTCTAAGTCATGAAGAACGAAAATTATTCTGTCTTCATTGGGTAGTGTAATGATCAGGTTCTCAATTTTTTCGTAGTCATATGCAAAAAAAGTTTTATCTGTAATTTTATTTGAGACATCTCCGTATTTCAAAAGATCACGAATTGCGAATTTTACCGTAATCCCTTTAAGCCAGATAGCATATGAGTTTTTTGTATCGAATGATGAGATGTTTTCCCAGGCGATTAAAAATGTCTGTAGAGTAATCTTTTGCGCTCTTTCAATATCGGGAATCAATCTATATGCTGTTGTAAATACATTTCTTAAATTGATTCCGCAAAGATCAAAAAAAGCATTCTTTCTTCCGGACTGTGCAAGTTCGATTAGATATACAACATAGTTGGTGTTTTCGTTTTCCAAAGTATAATAAGATTAATTTGTAATTGTTATTCTAATTCTATTCTGGTCTACTCTGGCGGTTACCCTTACTACAGTTCTGCCGTTTCGTCCAATTTCCTTACCCGTGGCAGTAAAATCAACGCGCGTCGCCCTTACTGTTGCGCTAAAATTGCCCGTATCTGTCCAGTGTAGCTGTCTGGGTATTGTGAATCTAGTATATACTCCGCCGCCGCCGCCTTGTTCTTCCGGTTTTCTATAATGCTGCTGGGCTAATAATGCAAGATCGTTCAACGTAGTTATTAGTTGATCTCTGTTTGAGGTTTCATAATAATTCTTCGCAATTGAGAAGCCGGTAAAGACCATTAACCCTACAACAATGACACCCACAAGTATTAACAGCAACTGTTGTGTGCCCATCAATACACCATCATTTGTGTTTTACCAATAAGAATATGAATAGATACCTAATAGAAAATCTTTGGTTGTTATGATAAACATAAATAGCATTTACTTCAAGAGAAAAGTTAAAATTGAAACACTATCGATGAATGTTTACTAAATAATCTCATATCAGGTTGATTTAATCTTCTCCAATAATTAGGTTTCAAACGAAAATTAAAAGGTTAGAAAATTACATCGTGAAATCCGACATGTTTTTATATATATCCCAACTAGAGAGCTTATTACCGGAGGCAAAACCATTGTGGGGTAAAATGACATTGCAACACATGATTGAACATCTAATCCTGGCAGTTAGATCGAGTAATGGAAAATTGAAAATTGAATGCTTCAATCCGAAAGAAAAGATACCGGCACTAAAAAGATTTTTGTTGAGTGATCGCCCACTTCCAAAAAATTTTATAAATCCCGTAATAGGCGAAGACCTTCTTCCCCTTGAATACAAAAACCTGAAGAGTGCCTTCAGTGCACTTAAGTCTGAAATTGATGATTACTATATTTTCTTTGAAACAAATCCGGAAGCGCTAACAACCAACCCGACCTTTGGGAATCTGAACAAAGAAGAATGGGATCTATTTCATAAAAAACATTTTACACATCATCTGGAACAGTTTGGCTTAAAACCCGGATAATAATTGAATTATTATATGGTTTCTATAATCGAAATTAATTGTGAATATTATAAATTCTTTTCACTCATTTAGAAAATAATTCCGTGGAATCCCAATGAAAACAAAAATTCATTTTTTATTCGCACTATGTATTTTACTGTTAACTCTTCCTTTACAATTATCTGCCCAGACTTTTTCTATTATTCCAAAACCCGTGTCGGTTGAATCCCGGGATGGTGCTTTTATTATTAATAGCAGTACTGTTATTTCAACTCCCGATGAAACTCCTGAACTTAATGATTTAGCCGAACTTCTTGCCGGTAGCATTCATTTGATTCTTGATCATAAAGCAGAAATATTGTCTGGTCCGATCCTTAATAATTCAATCGATTTAAGCCTGGATCCTTCATTAAATAACAAGGAAGGATATTCATTAACTATTTCGAATACTCATATTAATATCAGCGGTAGATCCGGCGCAGGATTATTCTACGGAATTCAATCCCTTCTTCAATTATTTCCTTTAGAAAAAACCGACTTGATATCTATCCCCTGTGCAATAATAGTGGATTATCCACGATTCGAATGGCGCGGTGTTCATCTTGATGTTTGCAGACATTTTTTTCCGGTAGAGTTTGTAAAAAAATATATCGATATTCTTGCAGCATATAAGATCAACACTTTTCACTGGCATTTGACCGAAGACCAGGGCTGGCGAATAGAAATTAAAAAATATCCGAAACTTACACAGATCAGTTCAATACGAAATGAAACAATGGGTGATGGCGAACCACATGGCGGATATTTTACCCAGGAGCAAATTAAAGAAGTCGTTGAGTACGCAAAACAAAAATACATTACAGTTGTACCGGAAATCGAAATGCCCGGACATGCACTCGCTGCCCTTGCAGCTTATCCGGAGTTCTCATGCACCGGTGGTCCTTTTGAAGTAGGAACAATTTGGGGAGTGTATAAAGATGTATACTGTGCAGGCAACGATAATACATTTGAATTTCTCGAGAATATTTTAACCGAGGTAATTGACCTTTTTCCAAGTGAGTATATTCATATAGGGGGAGATGAAGTTCCGAAAGTGCGATGGGAAAAATGTGGATTGTGTCAAACGCGAATGCGAAATGAAAACTTAAAGGATGAACATGAATTACAGAGTTATTTTATTCAGCGCATCGAAAAGTTTTTAAATTCTAAAGGAAGAAAAATTATAGGCTGGGATGAAATTCTTGAAGGAGGATTAGCACCGAACGCAGCCGTAATGAGCTGGCGTGGAACCCAGGGGGGGATTGACGCAGCCAAGATGAAACATAACGTGGTTATGTCACCCGGTACTCATTGCTATTTCGATCATTACCAGGGATTAAACGGCGAACCGAAAGCTATCGGCGGCTATACACCAATAGAAAAAATCTATTCATATGAACCCGTCCCGGACGAACTTAGTGTGGAAGAGGCAAAGTATATTATGGGTGCACAGGCAAATATGTGGGCGGAATATTATCCAACAACAGATCATGTTGAATATATGCTTCTACCGCGTTTGTGTGCCTTAAGCGAAGTTGTCTGGTCACCAAAGGATTCTAAAAATTTTGATGAATTTTTAAGTAGAATGATTATTCATTACGACATTCTGGCTAATAAGAATTACAACTTTAGAATTCCACCTCCTATAAATATCAGCAGTGAGCTTTTGCTTTCAGAAAAGGAGAAAGTTTTTCTTGAATCACCGATTATTAGTTCTAAGATTTATTACACGCTGGACGGATCCGAACCAAACACTAATTCAAATTTATATACCGACCCTCTCGAATTCACCTCGCCTGTCTTGCTTAAAACAAAGACTGTTCTATTAAACGGAAAGAGCAGTCCAACTGTGTCGGTTCAAATCAGTTTTATCGACACAAGTGTGAACGGATTATTTTACAAATACTACGAGGGCGATTGGGACAGTATTCCGAAGTTTTGGGAATTACGTCCGGTAAAAAAAGGTAAAATTCATAAACTGAGTTTGAGTGCTATCGAACCCCGTGAAGACTACTTCGGCGTTGATATTTTCGGTTTTATGAAAATTGAAAGAGCCGGCAATTATACTTTCTATTTAACATCAGATGATGGTAGCCGGCTTTTCATCAACAACAAGTTGATAATTGATAATGATGGACAGCATTCCAGCAAGGAAATATCCGGCAAAGTTTTTCTGGAAAAGGGAACGTACCCTTTCAAAATATTCTACTTTGAAAAGTCCGGCGTACAGGAAATGAAAGTAGAATACGCAGGACCTGGTATCAATAGAACGATTGTACCAGCAAATATACTTTTCTTTGATAATTAACAATTATCATTGATACAACTAAAATAGACTTTACAAACAATCATATGAGAACTATAAATATTTTTTTATTGCTATGTATTGTACTTCTTACACTATCAAATGCGCAGCCTGCAAAAAAGAGAATTGCTTTTTTTATAGCTGAAGGATTTCCTACTGTTGATGCACCTGTAATTGATGATAGTGTTAAAATGAAAATTGCCGGGGAATATAACTCGGAAGTTTTGAACTCTGTCCGGTCTATAAACGAAAAACTAACACTCTCGAATTTTGATTTATTCGTTTTGGCTTACGGTTCGGCTTTCCCTCTTGATGCATGGCAGACTATTTATAAATATCTTAATTCCGGTGGTAGTCTTGTTTATCTTGGTGGTTCGCCATTCAATCAACCTATTCTCTGGAAAGACTCAACGTGGATTCCCGGAATTCCACAGCAGACTTTTGCCAGACAACTATTAATTGGTCCTGCCGATAAAATAAAAGTTAACTCAGAATTATTTTATTCGTTAAAAAACATTACTCCTCTCAACAATTTCAAATTAAGCAGAAATGAGTTCCGCATTCCAGAGACGGTATATGAAATGACAGTTCGCTTCACGACAAAAAAAGATTTTGAAAGTGAAGACGGTTCATCCGGACCGCGGGACGCCATAATGCGCCCTCTTGTTCATCTTACAAACAAAGACAATTTGCCTTTTGCAGCACCTTTGGTTGAAATAGACCGACTTCAAGGAAACAATGCCGGCGCTCGTTGGATTATTTCGGCTAATGATTCAGAACTTTCGGAAAACTTAATAAAAAAACTTATTGATCGTGCTCTTGAATGTGCCGTCGAGTTTACAGCCAATCCTATATTTGCTTCAACATTTAAGGGAGAAGTTCCGCTAATAAGAGTAAATCTTTTTCAGCCAAACAATAAAGAAAATTACCCGGTTGTTATTGACTTAATTGTAAAAAACGAACAAAATAAAATTGTATTCAAAAAGAGAGTTGACTTATCCGGAACAGTAGATTTTAAAACAGCCACCGTCGCAATTCGAACGCCAAGTATTCTGAACGAAGGATTTTATTCAGTTGAAATTGTTGCGGCAACCATAAAGCAGCAGCAGAATAAAACATTTACAGGTTTTTGGGTCTGGGATTCTAAACTTGCCTTAAGTTCACCTAAAGTATCTGTATCAAATGACTGGCTGCGGAAAGATGGGAAGGTGTTTCCTATAATCGGCACAACATATATGGCTTCGGATGTGCATAGAAAGTTTTTATTTGAACCGAATCCTTTTGTGTGGAATAACGATTTCAAAGTAATGAATGAATCCGGAATTAATTATGTAAGGACCGGTTTGTGGAATTCGTGGTCACGCATAATGATCGACAGGGGGGCAATTGATGAATCAGCACTACGCTCACTTGATGCCTATGTAATGACGGCTGCAAAGTATAATGTGGTTATCTGTTTTACATTCTTTGCTTTTACACCACCGCTGTATGGCGGAACAAATCCTTATCTTGATCCAAGAGCTATTGAATGGCAGAAAACTTTTATAACACTGATAGCAAACAGATATAAAGATATTAACTGGATTCATTTCGATCTTATTAACGAACCATCTTATTCCCCGCCGAACGAAATTTGGAAAAATTCTTCTATCGGAGACCAATATGAAAAAAATGCCTGGGCAAAATGGATCTTACAAAAACATGACTCAGCTTCTTATGAATTACAGAATCTCTGGCGCGATGCTAAAGGTGATATTTATTCCGTTCCTTCAGAAAGCGAGTTAGCTTATCGAATATACAAAGAGGATCGAAGACCGCGCAAAGCACTCGACTTTAATTTATTTACTCAGGAAATTGTAACAGCCTGGGCTGATACCCTCAATAAAACGATAAAGTCAGTTAATAACACTCTGGTTACACTCGGACAGGATGAAGGCGGAACATCAAACCGACCCTCTCCCCAATTTCATTACTCTGCAGTTGATTATACTTCCGTACACACCTGGTGGAATAACGACGATTTATTGTGGGACGGATTGATAACAAAAGTACCGGAGAAGCCAAATTTAATTTCCGAGACCGGTTTAATGCGTCTTGAAGACATTGACGGAAATCCATGGCGCTCACCTGAAAAAACTTATCAATTATTAGATAGAAAATTCGCCGTAGGTTTTGCATCGCGTGCTGCAGGTGTTGTTCAGTGGGCATGGAATATAAATCCATATATGCCGATTGATAATGAAGCGGTTATCGGTTTCTTCCGTCCCGACGGGACGGCAAAAATGGAAATAGATGTGCTGAAAAAATTCTCAAGTTTTTTTTCCTCTACAAAAAATGCATTTGATGATTTTGAACCGTCGGAAGTAATGGTTGTAATTCCACATTCAAAGATTTTATCCGGTAGAAAAAACGGCGACCTTTCAACCAAAAGGATTGTAAGAGCATTAACAGATCATTTGGGAATTACCCCTTCCTTAATCTCGGAATACAAATTAACCTGGGAGCGTTTATCTAAAGCGAAACTTGTAATAATTCCTTCAGCAGAATTCCTCGACGACTCTTCTGCAGTTGAACTATATAATGCAAGCCGACGAGGTGTAAAAATATTGTTTACCGGATCAATTGAAGGAAATGCATACGGAGAAATTACGGAAAACATCTCATATCTCGGCTTAGTTAATAATTCTATGCCGGTCTCTCTCTTTGAAAAATACTTCTCTAAACTGGATTCAGAAAAAAGTGAATCGACAATAACATTTGATAGCCAGCAAAGTGAATTCATTAAAAAGTGTAGTGCTGAAAAGTTTTATTCTTCTGGGAATATTTATCACGAACCGCTTCCAGTTGAGCTGGCAAGAGAAAAGAAGCCATTAACCGATCTTCTAAAACACGCATTAAATTTAAGCGGCGTTAAATATCAATTTTATAATGAACCTCTATCAACAAATATTCTATATATGAAAAATCACATTTTAGTTGTTTGCCTAAATGAGTCTTCAAGTAATGCTTCAAGAGAATTAACGATCCTGGATTTTAAATTTACAGTCAATCTTAATGCCGGGCAGAGCAAACTTTTATTGATTGAAAGAACAAGTGGAAAGATAATCGCTGAAACAAATTAAAAGTCGCCGTTAGAATCGGATTCAAAATAAAACTGATTTCAGGAGACTATGAATAAAGATAATTTCTATTCGACCGTAATGCTTTTTTTCATTATGCTCTTCTACAACTCATTAATTGCACAAACAACTCTAACGAAATACGTAGATCCCTTTATAGGTACCGGAGGGCATGGGCACACATATCCCGGTGCAACTCTTCCTTTCGGAATGGTACAGTTGAGTCCGGATACAGGAACTGAAGGGTGGGACTGGTGTTCGGGTTATCACTATTCAGATAATTCAATTATGGGTTTTAGCCACACCCATTTAAGCGGAACCGGGGCTACAGATTATGCCGACATTTTATTTATGCCTACAGTCGGAGAAATTAAAATATTTCCCGGTAGCAAAGAATCTCCCGATGAAGGTTACAGATCACGGTTTAGTCATAATAATGAAAAAGCCTCTCCCGGTTATTATTCTGTATATCTCGACGATTATAAAATTAAAGCTGAACTTACGACGACAGAAAGATGCGGATTTCATAAATACGCTTTCCCGAAGTCCAATAAATCAAATATAATAATTGATTTGAACCATGGACTCGATTCACACAACGAGGGATATATAAGAGTAATAGATTCAAGAAGAATTGAGGGAATGAGAAAATCGAGCGGCTGGGCAAAGGATCATACTTTTTATTTCTATGCCGAATTCTCAAAACCATTCAAAGTATTTAATTTATATAAAGAGAATAGATTAGCAGATAATTCAAAAGACGTTTCCGGAAAAAATATCAAAGCAGCATTTCAGTTCTCTACCGATGAGTCTGAAATCATTTATGCCAAAGTTGGAATATCCGCAGTTGATATTGAAGGTGCAAGAAAAAATCTTGAAATGGAAATATCACATTTTAATTTCGAAAAAATAGTTAACGAAGCAAATGAGAAATGGGAAAACGAGCTTAGCAAAATTATTGTTGAGGGCGGTACCGAAATCCAGAAAAAGATTTTTTATACTGCTCTCTACCACACTTTAATAACGCCTACTATTTTTTCCGATGTTGACGGCAGGTATTTGGGTATGGATAGAAAAATACATAAGAAAGATGATTTTGATTATTACACGGTTTTTTCACTATGGGATACTTTCCGGGCACTTCATCCTCTTTTAACAATCATTGATCAAAAACGAACACGCGATTTTGTAAAAACTCTACTTGCAAAGTATAAAGAGAGCGGACTTCTTCCAGTATGGGAACTTGCATCAAATGAAACCTGGACAATGATCGGTTATCATTCAGTGCCTGTAATTTTTGATGCTTACATGAAGGGTATTAACGATTTTGACTTGGGACTCGCACTCAAAGCGATGAGAAAAAGTGCCGACCGGGATCAGCACGGATTAAAACTCTACCGTGAGCGCGGATTCATTCCCGCCGACAAAGAAAACGAATCAGTTTCAAAAACACTTGAGTATGGTTATGACGACTGGTGTATTGCCCAGTTTGCAAAACAGATTGGTGAAGAGGACGATTTCAAAAAATATAATGCCCGCTCCCTTTTCTATAAAAATCTATTTGATACATCAACAGGATTTTTCCGGGGTAAACTTTCAAACGGGAAGTGGATTGAACCATTTAATCCAAAAGAAGTAAATGCCATTTATACAGAAGCGTCTGCGTGGCAATATAATTTTTTTGTACCTCATGATATAAAAGGTTTAATAAATCTGCATGGCGGTAATAACAATTTCATTAAGAAACTTGATGAAATGTTTGAAGAGTCGGATCTACTTGAAGGAAGACATCAACCCGACATAACCGGATTAATCGGGCAATATGCACACGGGAATGAGCCCTCGCATCACGTTGCTTATCTTTACAATTATGCAGGTGCTCCATGGAAAACACAGTCGCGTGTTCGCAACATCATAAACTCACTTTACACAGATCAGCCTGACGGATTATGCGGCAACGACGACTGCGGTCAGTTATCTGCATGGTATATTTTCAGCGCAATCGGTTTTTATCCTGTTTGTCCGGGTGATAACAAATACATGATCGGTTCGCCACTGTTTGAAAAAATTACTATACGGCTCGAGAATGGAAATAAATTTATTATAAATGCTAAAAATCAATCTGATGAAAATATATATGTCCGGTCAGCAACCTTAAACGGAGTCAATTTTAATGCGCCCCATATTTCTCATCAGCAAATTATGGAAGGCGGCAGCATTAATTTTGTGATGAGTGATCTTCCTAATTACCAAAGGGGAACAGACCTTTCCGGTTTGTTTGAGATGGTACCGGAAAAAGTCGGTGTTGAGATTCCGAATATAGAAGCAGAGTCGGAGATTTTTTACAAATCACAACAGGTAATTCTTTACTGTACTACTCCCAACTCAAAAATTCATTATACACTTGATGGAAGTAATCCTGATCATACTTCTACGCTTTATGATTCACCGATTCTTCTCACTGATGCAACAACAATTAAGTGTATTGCATATACCGATCGGGACAACTCAAGTTCAATTACTTCGGCAAAATTCATTAAATCGTTATATCCCCCGGCAAAATATAAAGAGATGTTTGATAACCGATACACCGGAGGCGGAACAATGGCTTTAACCGATGGACGATTCGGTACAGAGAATTTTCAGAATGGAGAATGGCAGGGTTTCGAAGGGGTTAATCTAGAATCCGTTATCGATCTTGAAAAGGAGAAAATAATAAATCGGATATCACTCAATTCGCTTAACGATCCGAATGTATGGATTTTTATGCCTCGGAAAGTAATCTTTGAAGTGTCTGAAAATGGAACCGACTTCATAAAAATTGCCGAGATCGAAAATGATCTCGCGGTTGAAACAACTCAATTAATGATAAAGAAATTCGACACAGAAAAGTTAAATGTGTCCGCACGTTACATAAAAATTTTTGCCGAAAGTATAAAGATCTGTCCTCTCTGGCATAAAGGTGCCGGGTATAAAAGCTGGATTTTTGTCGATGAGATCACAATAGAATAGTTTTTTTTATGAACTTTTAATAATGTTTTGTTTGTTCAGTTCATAACTATCAACAATTCTTCTTAAGGATTCAAATGAACAGAAAAACAGTTCTAATAACCGGAGCTACAGACGGAATAGGAAAGCAGACCGCCATTGAACTCGCTGCCAAGGGTTACCGGGTTATTATTCACGGAAGAGCAGAAGGCAGCATAAATAATGCATTAAAGGAAATTTCAGATTTAACAGGGAGCAAATTCCTTTCTACTGTTTATGCAGATCTTGCTTCTCTGAAATCGGTTCATCAATTGGCAGGTGAAATTAAAAATAAATATCCCGTAATAGATGTAATGATAAACAATGCTGGCATTTACATGAAGGAATTAAAATTTTCCGAAGATGGTTACGAAATGACATTTGCGGTTAATCACCTTTCACATTTTCTACTTACCAATCTTCTTCTCGACTTATTGAAGAAAAGTGATGACGGCAGAGTTGTTAATGTAAGTTCAGCTGCTCATCAAAATGTAAAATATGATTGGGACAATTTAAATGCCGAGAAACATTTTGGAGGATACGCCGCCTATTCACTTTCAAAACTTGCAAACGTATTATTCTCCAATGAACTTTCAGACAGACTCAAAGGAACAACCGTTAAATCCAATTCACTTCATCCCGGTGTGATTACAACAAAACTATTAAGAGCCGGATTTAATATGTCCGGAGCTTCGGTTAAGAAAGGTGCGGAAACTTCTGTTTATCTTGCCACATCTGACTCCGCAGCATCAATAAACGGCGAATACCTTATTGACTGTAAAATATCTAAACCCCATCCGATATCTAAAGAAAAAGAGGTGTTAGAAAAATTTTGGGAAGTAAGTGCTAAGATGACGGGTCTTAATTCATAGTGCCCATCTTCTTAACTTGAAAAATTTGTTAAATCATTACACCAAAACTTAGCGCTAGATCTACACCGCTGTAATTTACCCTTGTGCCTACTGGTACCTCAAAATCTGAACCTAAGTTATAGCCCAGACCGAGTCCTAATCTAACCCAGTTCCCAATGAAAACATCAATACCGACTCCGAATTTGGAAGCAAAAACAGATTGTACTTTTGTTTCGGTTGCGGTTGTAAGTCCCAGCGTAACTTTGTTAGAGCTTGAGTGCCCCATGTGAACACCAACTAATGCTGTTACATAAGGTCTAACATTTTCAGCAAGTGCAATTGATTCCGGATAAAATCTGGCGCCGGCAAGCAATGGAATTACGGTAGCCGCCTTCTGCTCCATACCGGTTAAACTTACCCCGGAAAACACTTCCGCATTTAAGATACCAACATTAAGTTCAAGTACCCATTCGTCGGAAAACCAGTAATTGTAATATAATGAGCCGATCAGGTTTGATTCTGCCTTGACGTTAACAGTATAAACTGTAGCTTCCTGCTGATTAAGCATTCCAAAACTAAAGGCAATGCTGTGCTTTCCCTTTAGAGGCATTAACAAACTGTTTGCAGAAGAATTTTCCTGTGCAGTTATTAAATTCGATCCCAGAAACAAAAATAATAGTGCAAATGAAATTATTTTTTTCATAAGCAATCCCCTCTTATTCATAAAGTAATTAAGTTCTTTTCAACTTGAATTTTTGCTTTCGGAATATCACGAAACAATCTTAATAAATCAACAATGAAATAAAAATTGTGTGCTTCGAACCTATTTCGTTTCGCTTTTTTCAGCTTTAAACTTCACCTCGTACTTTTTAAGATATGTATTCTGAAAAAGATTGAGAGACATTCTAACACCCGATGCTTTTATATTGTAATTGCCCGCACTCAAAGTATCTATTTCATAACTTTGCGAACCGCAATCCGAAAGGAATTCATCTATTGATCTCATTGCTTCTTTCTCAGTGTCGTAGGATAAGTCCGCTTGTACCTGATAAACTCCTCCTTTATCTGAAATAAAAGTTGTTCTGCTTGTTTTGGTCTGATAAAAAATGCATTTCATATTCGGATCACTCAAATCCTGGTGAACCGGTTTGCCGTAAGTTTTAATAATATCATTTACATTTTTTCCAATCATCTGGCAATATTTAACTTGTTGCGCCGTAATGTTATTAAGTGTCATCCCGCAAATCAGAAATGCAATTGAAATTTTGGTTATTAGTTTCATGGTTATCTCCCCAATTTATTCTACTTTATTATTTGCTGATAAAATGATAAAGGAAATTGATCCTGAGCAGATACAGTTTTTTGAAAGATACTTAAAGAGACTTTTGGAAAAAATAGTGCGTTATTTTTATTATGCCGCGTCATTCACTTCTCCGCCGAAGAAAATAGAACCGGCTTTTATCCGCTTAATCTTACAATAAATTTAGGAGATTTTCAATGTAAACTTAGATTTCGATCCTTGTAATAACTCCGTGAAGCTTCTGATAAGGAAGCTCGAGGAATTGAACAAAGTTAGATGAGATGCGTTTAATAAATGCAAATATTTTAAGCCACGGTTTTTTAGTTTGAATATCATCTGCGCCGTAGAACATAACTTTTGAATCTATATCAACTTCTTTTAGTATTCGGATCAAATCTACTTTTTCCATATAGCCTGATTGAATTTCAAGTCCGGATAATCCCTCAGTAATTTCCGGTACAAACAATTTCTGAAGCCCGAATGGTTTATCCATTGTTGCAATCGAGACTAAAATATTATGTTCGTAAATAATGTTGCCCCGAATTGTACTGTGGACCATATAAGGCGGAATCATGTGAAGATCTTTTGTGAAAAACAATGCAGTACCGGGCAATACTTTGCCTGTCTCATACAACTGATTGAAACTCTCAATATACGTGTCAATCGGCAATGCTCGGAATGATCGGTAAACAGCTTTATTCCCCAATGTCCATATCTTAATAGTTATGAATGGAATAGCCGCAATAACTATAGACCAATAACCGCCATGAGGAATTTTAGTGAATACCGCTGCAAGAAATAAAAAATTAACCAATAAATTAAATGCAGACATCAAAGATTTTATTTTATGATTCTGTATTGTAAATATCGACAGCATTAATATTGAACTAATTGTCATTGTCCCCATTACTGCCAATCCGTATGCTGCGGCGAGGTTATGAGATTCCTTAAAAATAAAAATCATAAATATTACAGCTATTAACAAACCCCAGTTAACCAGACCAATATAAATCTGAGATCTTAAATGTGTTGAAGTGTACTTTACCTTAATCAATGGGAAAATATGTGTCCTTATTCCCTGATATACAAGTGAGAACATGGCGCTTATCATTGCCTGAGAAGCAATAATTGTTGCCATAAGAGTAAGTATCAAAAATGGCGCATATAAAAACTCTGCTTGATGTTTCACCATTTCGAAAAGAATATTAACTTTGAAACCGTGTCCCAGCGCAAAAGCACCTTGTCCGAAGTAGTTGAATACAAGAGCAAAAAATACAAAATACCATGCCTGTCTTATCGGTTTCCTTCCGAGATGTCCCATATCGGCGTAAATTGCTTCGCCGCCGGTTGCACACAATATTACTTCAGATAAAACAAAAAAAGCAGCTATACCGTTATCAAACATAAAATTTATGGCAAAGTGGGGACTTACAGCAGCAAGGATTTCCATATTCCCAAATAATGATACAATGCCTGATACAAATAAAGAAGAGAACCAGACAATCATTATCGGCCCAAAAGAAGAAGCTACCTTATCAGTACCTTTGGATTGAACAGAGAAAAGAAGAATCGTAATTATTATGGTAATCAATATTACAGTACTCTGGTCAATGTGCCCTATTCCGGGGATAAGCTCCAAGCCTTCCACAGCCGAAAGTATACTAATTGCCGGTGTAATTACTCCATCACCCATCAAGAGGGCTATGCCTACATAACCCAAGAATCCTGTAAAGGCAACTGCCTTTCCTTTTTTCAAATAACTGTTGAGAATTTCTTTAAGAACAATTATTCCCCCTTCACCTTTCTGACTAAGGCTCATTGCTAGAATTGCATATTGCATTGTTACTAAAACTATAAGAGTCCAAAAGACAAGGGATAGAATACCGAGAACGTTCTCTTTTGTTGCGGGCGTTAATAAGAAAATTACCGTAAGGGTATAAATCGGGCTTGTACCGATATCGCCGAATACAAGTCCCATTGCTTTGATAATTTCTTTAAAGTTGGTAGGTGAAGAATCTTTAGAAGTCATCTTGCGAATTATATATTCTAGTTATAAACGGGGATCGATTAATTAACCGAATAGGATTGCATAGACAAGATATCCCAGACTTAATGCAACACTCAAACCGAGAAGCGTCATTAGTACATAAAATGAAATATTGTTTATTTTACCTTTTTGCTCTGGTGATTCCATTGATTATTTCTCAATAATTGTGACGGTTAAAAATAACGAAAAGAAATGAATAATATTAAAGGAGTTCTCTGAAAGTTGTTTTAATCCTCAAAACAGAGTTTTTTAAAATTTCAACCTTCCGTCATAAAAGTACTGTAATTCATTAACGATGTTTATACTTAATTTATAGATTGCTTTTTATTATTTAACAAACCCTTATTAAAACTAATTATTTCGGAAACATTATCTGAAATACTATCTGTCTTGGAAAGAATATTCATAAAAAGAAGATTGGTCCGGATTTTTGTTGAACCATTTTTAATCCTGTTTATCTGGTTCTTATCTAATCTTTTAATCGATTTTTTTATTTCGTAAATTTTCTCTTGCAAATCCTCAAGCTTGGACAAATCTTTCTTTGCAAACTTGCTTGCAACCAGATCAAATTCCGATGTTATCAAATTTTTCAATTCTTTGAAATCTTCTTTCTGTTCTTTTGAAAGTCCGGAGTGATTATTATCGACGTGTTCAAAAGATATTTTAGAAATATCATGAAGGGATGCTGATACATCACGGATTGATGAAACTGTCTTACCTAGGTTTAATTCGTTATTTGAAAATGTATCTTCAATAAAAACTGCGCCCTGTAATATTTTACTCATAATAATTGAACCGTTTTCATCAAGATCTTTTGTTTCCTTTAAAGCTCTTTTAAGTTTCTTTCGGTTTTCATTTACAAGTCCGGAATAGATATCGTCATAAATATTATGAGCTGTTGACAGGAACTGTTTTACATCACCAGCAAGATTATCGAGTAAATTGGTTTTTTCATCGGACGTTGCAGCAGCTTCGAGTTTCGAATTTTTCTTTTCGCGTTTCGCATGAAGAATATTAGTCCGGAATATTATAAACATTCCAATAAGAACAATTAAAATTGTAACGGGCAGACCGCCGTAATACATAGCTAAAGTTAAAATGCTTGTACATGTAAATGCAATAAAAGCAGTAAAGAACCATCCGGCAACTACAGTTAAGACACCACTTACCCTGTAGACGGCGCTTTCTCTTCCCCACGCTCTATCCGAGAACGATGTTGACATAGCAACCATGAATGTAACATAAGTAGTTGATAAAGGAAGTTTGTATGCAGTGCCAAGTGAAATAAGACTGCTGGCAACCATTAAATTTACAATTGCCCTGATAAAGTCGAATGAGGGTTTATTCTTTTTATCAAACCTTGAATAGTCGATCTTAGAAGTATCAAATCGATCATCAATTTTTTTATAGATTTTATCAGGGATAATCCGCTTAACAAATTGACCGACAAGAATAGCTCCTCTTACAATGCTTCTAGCTAAACCGGAAGATTCAAATTTTTCATATCCTTCGGATTGTCTTCCTAAATTAATCTCGGTTTTTGTTACAGTTCTTGCTTTTTTGTTAAACCATAACGTTCCAACCATTACCAATCCGGCAATAATCAAAATAAAATTATTTGTTCTGGCCGGTTCTAGTAATGCATTCATCGTAATTCCAAGCGGGTCGGAGCTTTGGGATGCTATTTGGTATGAACTTAATCCGGCAAGCGGAACACCTATAAAGTTTACAAGATCATTCGCGGCAAAGGCAAGTGCTAAAGAGAATGTACCTATTAGAACTATTGGACGAAGTATATTAATCTTTGTAAACCAGAGAAATAATTGAAGTATAATAGACCAGATTAGAATACTTAAACCAAGAACAGCCATTGTATGACTATAGATCCAGTTAATCGTATCTTCGGTTAGAAAAGTTGTTCCCTTGGCTCCCTTTATAAAAATAAAATATGTAATGGCAGTTAAAGCAAATGCGCCCCATATTGCACCGTAACGCTTAATTGTTCTTTCAAAATTATATGTAAACACAAGTCGCGAGAGGTACTGTACTAAAGCACCTGCAATAAACGAAACAACTACAGAGATAAGAATTGCAGAAAAGATTCCGAGAGCTCTTCCTGTATTTATATACTCACCAAGGAATTCAATGCTGCGTCCAGTTTGACTCAACTTCATCAATCCCATTACAACGCTTCCACCGAACAACGATGATACAAGAGATACGGTTGTGGATGTAGGTAATCCAAAAGTATTAAAAAGATCGAGCAGCAGAACATCTGTAAACATCACTCCAAGAAAAATTACCATTACTTCGTTTAGAGTAAACATTTGAGGATTAAAAAAACCTGATCGTGCAACCTCCATCATTCCGCTTGAAAATAGTGTACCAACAACAACGCCTAAACTTGCAACGATTAGAATTATATGGCGGGGGGCAACTTTAGATCCGAGAGAGGAATTAAGAAAATTTACCGCGTCGTTGGCAACTCCTATTATCAAATCTGATGCAGCAAGAACAAATAAAATAATTACTAATATTAGATAGGTTTCCAATCTGAAACTCCAAAAGAATTGTATTTATGTATTTTCAATTTATTCGGTGTGTAGATAATATTATAAACTGTGCCGACTAATTTAGAAATTATTGTACTTTTTTCATGCTGTCTTAACAAATTCTTATGTTAACAAATTGTTAAATCTTTATTCTTATTGAAAAAAACCCTAAAAAATGGGTTTGAGAATTGAAATTAGATGCTTATTTTGAGCAGAATTTTAAAGAGATTAAATGACCGATAAGAACCCTAAGGGCGATCTTGTTAGAAAATTAACTTTGACTGCGGCAATAATGATTGTTGCGGGTTCTATGATCGGTTCAGGAATCTTCCGAAAACCTTCCGTTATGGCTGAGCAGCTTGGTTCGCCTGAACTATTAATCTTTGTCTGGATTGCCGCGGGATTAATAACTCTAATTGCCGTTTTGGTGAATGCAGAAATTTCCGGAATGATCGATTCAACCGGCGGGCAATATATTTACTTTAGAAAAATGTACGGCGACTTCACCGCCTATCTTTACGGGTGGTCTATTCTATCGGTTATTCAAACAGGAAGTCAAGCGGCGATTGCTTATGTATTTGCCGAGTACCTCGGTTACTTTATTAAGTATCCGCAGCTCCCTCAATCGTGGCAGGAATTTTCCATCTTCATGCCTCTCGTCGGCAATATTTATCCGTTCGTAGATTTTGGTACGAAATCCGTTGCAATTTTGTGTATTGTATTTCTAACTACTGTAAACTATCTAGGTGTTCTATTCGGCGGTTTTGTTCAAACAATTGTTACTTACGTAAAGATTGTTACGATACTACTTATAACATTCTTGATTGTTCTTTTAGGCAATGGAAGTCTATCAAATATTTACACCGGCTTTGCTATTCCCGAGTCAACCTCAAAAAATTTACTCAGCCTAATAGGATTGGCTTTTGCGGGTGCCTTCTGGGCTTATGATGCATGGAATAATATTACATTTGTTTCTGGTGAAGTGAAAAATCCCCGCCGGAATGTTCCGCTGGGACTTATATACGGAACATTGATTGTAATACTGGTCTATGTTTTGATAAATTTAGCATATCTCTACGTGTTACCTATTGACGAAATGGCGAAATCTCCTCTTGTGGCAGCAAGCGCGGCAGAAAAAATATTCGGTTCAAATGGTGGAATGATAATTTCAATCGCCGTGATCATTTCAACTTTTGGTGCACTCAACGGAAGTATTCTTGCAACTGCTCGAGTCCCTTATGCAATGGCAAGAGCTAATTTATTTTTTCATAGTCTCGGTAAAGTTCATCCAAAATACAGCACTCCCCATGTATCTTTAATGGTTCAGGGAATCTGGTCGTGTATCCTTGTTATGTCCGGCTCTTTCGATACAATTACAGATTATGTAATCTTTGCCTCATGGCTGTTTTATATGCTTGGTGCTTACGGTGTTTTTATTTTAAGGAAAAAGATGCCGGATGAACATCGCCCATATAAGGTGTGGGGGTATCCTTATACACCGGCAATTTTTGTAATCTTTGCTTTTTTCTTTCTAATGAACACGATTATATCCGACACCAGCAATGCAATGATGGGCTTTATCTTAATCGGTGCTGGATTACCGATCTATTTCTTCTGGAAATACAAAGACAAATTCAAAAAGAATTAAAGACCAAATTCCTTTTTGTATCTCGCAATAGAATTCTTAATAACCTTAAATGCTTCCTTCTTGCCGAAAAACTTTTGAACTACTACATGTTTGTGTTCGAGCTTTTTATAATCTTCAAAAAATCTTTTTAGCTGAATCGTTGTATGAGGCGGAAGATGTTTTAAGTCGCTTATATAATTTAAGGAGATGTCGTTTTTGGCAATGGAAATTATTTTGTCATCTTCTTCATCATCATCAACCATCCGCATTAATCCGATTACGTTTGCTTCAATTAGACAAAGGGGATCAACCTCGGCAGAACAAAGAACAAGTATATCGAGCGGATCTTCGTCATCGCAGAACGTTTGTGGGATAAATCCGTAATTTGCCGGATAATGAACCGCCGAATAGAGAACGCGATCGAGTTTTAAGAGTCCGCTCTCCTTATGCAATTCATATTTTGTTTTTGAGCCGAACGGTATTTCAATTATTGCATTAACAACTTCCGGTGCCGTCTTACCATAATCAACGTGATGCCACGGATTAAAACGTTGCGGAACGCTTCTTTTTGATTTCATTTCGTTTTTTCCTGATATCTATAATTATTTTTTTAGATAACCATCTCTAATTTTTTTGTATGGTGAATTTTCGTACCAATTTGGAAATGTTGATTCATTAGTTAAGCGCGATCCAATATTATACACAATCTGTAACAGTTCCATCATTCCTTCTGTGTTCCATTTGTCCGGTTCATAGTTGTCTGTTACTTTATGATAATTTTCTTTTACCCATTCGCTCGTAACTTTTTGCATGTAGTCTTTTGGCTGTGTCATGTGTTCGTCGCCGGCACCCATATAAACAGACGGGACTCCGACTTTAGCAAAATTAAAATGATCCGATCTAAAAAATGAGCCGGCTTCTGGAAAAGTTTCCGGCATTAACGTCTTACCCATTTTATCTGCTTCATCTTTAATGTAATTATCAAGCTCGGATAAACCATAACCAATCACAGAATAATTCTTCGTTGGACCGAAGATATTCAACCCGTCAAGATTAATAGCTACAACGGTTCTTTCAATGGGAACAAGAGGATGTTTAACATAATAATCGGATCCCAGCAGTCCGAACTCCTCCATTGTCAATGCAAAAAATACAACTGACCTCTTCAGTTTTTCCGGAAGATCTTTGATTGCCTTAGCAATTGTAAGAATTCCTGCAACACCTGTTGCATTATCAACTGCACCGTTAAAGATTTGATCGCCAGCCAAAGTGGAATCAAAACCGAAGTGATCCCAGTGTGCCATATAGAAAATGTATTCGTCCGGTCTTTCCGAACCGGGAATATATCCAAGCACATTATTAGTTGTATGATATGCAAGCTTGTTCTTCATGACTAATGATGTAGATAAACCAATCGATTTCGGCTTGAAACCCCTTTTTGCAGCGGCAGATAATTCGTCTTCAAGGTTCAACCCGGCAAGAGAAAAAATTTCTTTTGCCTTGTTCAACGATATCCATCCTTCAAATTTGCACGCTGAATTATTTTTATTCCCGTCATCAACTACTAGTTGAGGACCCATTCTTCCGTTTTGAACAACTGCCCACGGATAACTTGCTGCTCCGTCTTCGTGAATAATAAGAATTCCCGCAGCGCCCTGCCGTGCTGCTTCTTCATATTTATATGTCCATCTTCCGTAATATGTCATTTTCTTTCCGGTGAATAGTTCGGGATCTTTTGTAGCATAGCCCGGATCATTAACCATTACAATTACAATTTTATCTTTTACATCAATTCCTTCATAATCATTCCAGTTATATTCCGGGGCAACAATTCCGTACCCGGCAAAAATTATATCCTTATTCACGACTTCAATTTTATCTTCAATTCTCTTTGTTATTGCGACGTAGTCATCGCCATGGTTAAGAATAACTTTCCCGTTCTTCCCTTTTATCAGAAGTGTTTTCTGGTATTCCGGGGAAATCTCTGCTACAGGAATCGGCTGCAAATAACTTTCCCCGTTAAGAGGCATTAACCCGAGTTTTTTATATTCGCTTATCAGATAATCAATGGTTACTTCTTCTCCCTTTGTTGCCGGCTTTCTTCCTAAAAATTTGTCCGAAGAAATTTCTTCGACATGTTTGAGGAATACTTGTTTGTCAAGGCTGGAATTGTTTGTTGATTTATCGGTGCAGGACAAAGCTAAGAATATGAAGGCAGTAAGTAATGCTAATAAATTTTTGTTCAGCATAGCATCCCCTGTTTATTTGAATAAGTCGTTTAAGAATTTAGATTGGTAATTATCGTGTAGAATTCTATTTTTCACACCATCTATTAGGATTTTTATAGGTCTAATTTGAGAAAAGTAGGAATGAGAGTAAAATGAAAAAAATCTTTTTGTTGCTATTAATAGCCTCGCAGCTTTCGGCACAATTCGGTTCGCAGGATTCTGGAGGGAAACTTATACCAGAGCAATCATGTTATGATGTCAAATTTTATGATATCAGCCTGAGAATTGATCCAAATGAAAAAGCGATTGGCGGTGTTGTCTCCGTAACGGCAGAAGCAACAACAAATTTTTCCCGGATGATATTAGATCTCGATACCACTTTCATTATTGATAACATAGAATTATTGAGCCCCTCTTCTAATAACATCACATATCTTCATGAAAACGGAAAAATCCAAATAAAATTTACCAACGAAGTGAAGAGAAACGAGGAGATTAAATTATCAATTACATATAACGGTTCTCCCCGAATTGCAAAAAATCCGCCGTGGGATGATGGATTCCTATGGCGCAAAACTAAGGACGATACGGATTGGATTACCTTAACATGTCAGGGCGGTGGTGCCGATATCTGGATTCCCTGCAAGGACCATCCAAGTGACGAGCCGGATTCGGTTTCCCTTCATTTAACTGTTCCTCAAAATCTGGAATGTGTCGCAAGCGGTAAATTTATTTCGGTCATTAATAATAGTGATGGAACAAAAACATGGAATTGGTTCGTATCA
>JAGUYK010000012.1 GCA_020061355.1 Ignavibacteriales bacterium
CTCTTATTTCACCAACTTTACCTGTACCAAGAAGCAAGCCTCCGGATTTACATTTGCTCTGAAAATCCTCGATTGTAATTCCAAGAGGTGTGAACATTACAATATTTGTTTCCACCAGATCGAGATCAATTGTTATGTTTTTTATTTCAGCCAATTTACCGGCAAGTAATTTCGCTTTTTGATGATCTTCTTTGAGCCGATTAATATTATTCTTTAAAGCATACAAACCAGCAGCAGCAATAACTCCAACCTGCCGCATTCCACCACCCCAGGCTTTCCTAACTGCAAAAGCTTCTTTAATAAAATCCTTTGATCCGGCAATAATTGATCCGATTGGTGCGCCTAAACCTTTTGATAGACAACATGAAATAGTATCGAAATAAGAAGCATATTCTGCCGGACTAATTCCCGTTTCTACATATGCATTCCAGATACGTGCACCGTCAAGATGAATGAATAAGTTATACTTTTTTGCAAGTTGAGAAAGAGCTTTAATATTATTAATCGGATTAATCGTCCCGCCGGCTCTGTTATGTGTATTCTCAATTTCAATAACTTTTGTGCGAGCCATATAATAGGCACTCGTCGGACGAATTAACGGTTCCACCTGCTCAGATATAAAGATCCCCTTTTTGTCTCCATCAACCAAACTTAGCTGCAATCCGCTTAATCTCGCCGGCGAGCCGGATTCGTATTGGAATATGTGAGCGTTCTTTTCGCAAATTATTTCATCACCCGGATTTGTTAGAACATTCAAGCAAATTTGATTTCCCATCACTCCGGAAGGGACAAACAGAGCCGCTTCCTTACCAATTAATCCCGCTGCATACTTCTCAAGTTCATTTACTGTAGGGTCTTCTTTGTAAACATCGTCACCAACTTCAGCATTGAACATCGCTTTACGCATTGCTTCGGAAGGTTTTGTTACAGTGTCGCTTCTAAGGTCAATAAATTTCATGGCTATTTATTTTTTTTGTTAATGATTTTCTTCAAAGTAAAAAATAAAATGACGACTATCGATACAAGCGAACATGTTAAAGGTATAACCAGCGGGAATCGCGAATAAATTGTTAATGAATTATTTATTCCGGCGCTTCCAATTAAAACATCCCGTTCGAATAGTTTTGTTTGCTGTACAGTTCGTCCGAGCGGATCGATAATAGCACTTATACCGCCATTTGCTGCTCGCACAACAAATCTTCTATTTTCAATTGCCCGAAGCGAAGCTATTTCTTTATGCTGAAAAGGTCCGCTTGAGTAACCATACCAGCTGTCATTTGTAACGACTGCAATAATATTAGCACCCTTCTGAACAAATCCTGCAACAAAATCAGGATAGATTGATTCAATACAAATTACACCGCCAACTTTTAATTGAACTCCTTCTACAAAATCAAACACAACCTGTTCTCTTCCCTCATTCCAGCTTGAAATTCCAACCTGCCATTTTATTAGATCGCCAAGAAATGGAAGTGATTCTACAAAAGGTACTTTCTCACCAAACGGAACAAGTTTAATTTTGCCATATTTTTGAACCTGAACTGACTGTGGCGAAAACAGTAATATGGAATTATAAGAGACGTAATACATCCCTATATTTTTAGAAACTTTAGCATCGGGCGGCGCTTCATCCTTATCGAAGAAGAAGTTTGCATCGGGCATACCGGTCATTATAAATACATCATTCGAATCAACAAAACTTTGAATGCGATTAGCCTGAACAAAATAATTACCAACCAGCAAATAAACAGGCAAAGCAGATTCTGGCCAGATAATAATTTTTGCATTTTTCTTAACTGCTTTCCGGGATAGTTCCAGATACATATCAAGCTGCTCATCAAGATTACCAGCTTCCCATTTATCCCATGGATTTAAATTTGGCTGAATTAAACCAACTTTAATATTTTCTTCAGGCATCTTGAATAGTTTGATCCTTATCACTCCATACAGCAATGGAATAATGAAAAGAAGTAATACTGCCAAAGTGTATTTCAAATGAAACTTTTTATTTTCGTAAAAATTCTTAATAGTTAAAAACAAAAAAAGGTTGATGTACAAAACCAGTAATGATATTCCATAAGCACCGATAATATCGGCAACCTGAATAAACAAGTTGAATTTAGGAAGACTATTTGCAAGAGTAAGCCACGGAAACCTTAAATCTGTTAAACTGTAGGCATACTCAAACGAGACCCAGAAAAGCGGAAACAGAAAAATTGCCGTTCGTTTACTAAAAAGTTTTTTGGAAAAATAATAAAGTGTTGATGGAATTAAATAGACTGCCGGGTTAACAAACATCAACAGGACTCCAGATATCATCAAAAAAGGGTCAGCTTCCTTGGTCCAGCTTCCAACCCAGTAAAGTGTGATAAGCGTGAATACAAAAGCTGTTAAATAAGTGATACTACTTATTTCAGCCAGGGATTCTCTTTTGCTAATTAAATAAAAATATGGTATCAAAGCGACAAAAATTAAATAAGGCACAGGTAGAGGAGGAAATGCCAAACCAAATAGAACTCCGCTTAATAGCGCAAATAATCGATCTCTCCTCAATTGACGTTTTTCATCAGGTGTTCTTACCATTCTATATTTTTTAAGAAGGGATTTCAATTCTTTGATTTTTTCCTTTTCCAGAATCTAATTAAAAAATAGAATACAACAATTGCCGTAATTGCAAGTATAATATTTGAATAAGTGTTTAGGTAATGATCTATTAATGATATATTCTTTCCCAAAAGGATACCAAACCAAATTAATAATGCGTTCCATATAAAAGAACTGATAGCTGCATAAATAAATGTCGGTAATGGTTTCAGTCTATGAACACCGCAAAAAAAGCTGATAACAGCGCGTGTACCGGGAATAAACCTGTTAATTAAAATAAGTTTATAACCGTATTTATTAAACCAGAGATCGGCTTTCTCAAGCGATTCCTTTTTAATGAATTTGAGTTTTCCCTTTCTGAGTAGCTTATCTCCAAGGAATTCCCCAATAAAGTACATTACGATAAATCCGGAGGCACTGCCAATACCTGTAAGTAAAAGTATCGGGACAAATCCAATTGGCGAGTTTGCAATTAAAGTAGCACCTATTACAAGAACAATATCACTCGGTGAGGGTGGAAAGATATTCTCAATAAATGCAAAGAAAAATAAAACCAGGTAGATCAAGGATGGATCAAGTGTGCTAATATAAGTTACAATATCCTGGAGCATTAATTTTCTTTCTTGATTAGAAGAACAATTGCATAAGCTGAAATACCTTCTCCCCTCCCTTCAAATCCAAGTCCTTCGGAGGTTGTTGCTTTAATAGAAACCTGTTCAACTCCAATGTTTAAGATTTCCGCTATAACTTTTCGCATTGAAGCAATATATGGTGCAAGTTTTGGTTCCTGTACGACGACAGTCGAATCAATGTTTCCTAACATATAGCCATTATCTTTTATAAGGTCATAGGTTTTATCGAGTAGAATTTTACTATCAATATTTTTGTATTTGGGGTCATTATTCGGGAAATGTTTACCGATATCTCCAAGTGCAAGTGCACCAAGCAGTGCATCGCTTACAGCATGAAGTAAAACATCTGCATCAGAATGACCGGTGAGACCTTTAGGATATTCTATTTCAATGCCGCCAATAAATAGTTTACGATCCTCTGCAAACTCATGTACGTCATATCCAAAACCGATTCTAAATGGATTATTCAATGTCTTATCTCGAAAGTATGAAATTCGTTTTTAGATTCACTCCACTTTATTGCAATATTTTTAACATCGGCATAAGGAGGACCAATTTTAATTTTGTTGTACATATCTTCAATTAAATATCTTTCACCTTCAACAACTGTAAGAACTTCGCCGGAATATAAATTCTGTGTATATCCTTTCAAGCCCAAATCTCTTCCAAGACGAAGTACATAATACCTGAAACCAACTCCTTGAACCAATCCATTGGCAATAATTTCAGCTCTTTCCATTTCTCTATTCTTTCTGATTAAACAGCTTATCAAATACTTCCGCAGCAATTAATCCAAAGAAGATCAAGGCGCTTCCGATGAAGCCAAAATTAGTGATTTTTTCACTTAGTAAAAAGAAAGCGAACAATGCTGCAAATATCGGTTCGAATGAATAGATAATTCCGGCTTTCGTTGGACTTACAACTTTCTGGTATTTGGTCTGCAAAGAAAAATTTACAAGCGTTGCCAATAGAGAAGTGTAAAGTATTCCTCTAAGTGAATCGAAAGTAATATCAAATTGCATCCGTTCAATACTTGTGATTTGGAAAAAGCCTGAGATTATAAAACTTAACACAGAAACAGTAACTAATTGCAATAGAAGCAGGTCGAGAAATTTGTACTTAGGTGAAATGATATCTATAAACACAACGTGCAGCGCAAAAAACATGGCGCAAATTAATGTAAGCCAATCACCAAAATTAAAGTTAGTGCCCAGATCGGATACAAATTCCGATAATGAACCGCCGCTACTGGATAAAAATAAAAGACCGATAAATACCAGTACAGTTCCTATTTGAGCACCTCTTGTGGGAAGTCGTTTCTCTATAATAGTCTGGAAAAATGGTACCATCACAACTAGTGAGCCGGTAATAAACCCGGATTTTGTTGCAGTAGTGATTTTCAATCCATTTGTCTGGAGAAAAAATCCCAGGAAAAGCAACAGACCTAAAAATATTCCCGGTTTGATAGATTCAAACTCTACTTTAATCTTCTTAATTAAAAAATAAATTGTAACAATAAGTGCGGCAATCCCGAAACGAACCCCAACAAATAGTAACGGTGAAACATCATTCAAAGATTCTTTAACAATAACAAACGTACCGCCCCAAATTATGGTCATTAAAAGAAGTGCACCTTCTCCAAAATATTTTTTCACAGGATTGGTATTTGATTTACTCATTTTCAGTAGAATAACCGTAGCTTCTAAGAAGTGTGGGATTAGAACGCCATTTTTCCCGAACCTTAACAAAAAGCTCAAGATAAACTTCCTTGCCGAGAAAATCTTCAACAGCTTCGCGGGCAAGTTTGCCAAGTCTTTTTATCGATGCACCGTGATCGCCTATTATAATCGGTTTCTGGGATTCTTTCTCCGTAATTATTACGGCTCTTATGAAATCTTTCCCGCTTGAACGCTCTTTGAACTCTTCAATTAACACCTCGGTACTGTATGGGACTTCATCATGGTAGAGTTCAAATATTTTTTCCCGTATTATTTCTGATACAAAAAATCTTTCGCTTGCATCGCTAAGTTCATCATCCGGAAAATATTTTGGATGCTCTGGCAGATAATCCAGAATTGAATCTATTACCGACTCAAAATTATATTTTACAGTAGCGGAAATTGGTATGACTTTTTCAAACATTTCTTTCGATGTGTATTCATGTATTATTTTTTCTACAGCCTGTTGATTTGAAAGATCGATCTTATTGAGAAGAAGCAGCTTTTTAATTTTAGAATTATTGATTATTTCTAAAACTTTGGGATCGGATAAAGTTTTGTCCCCTTGCGGATCAGCATCAACATCAATAATAAATAGAACTAAATCTGCATCCCTGACTGCTGTTTCAACATTCTCGAGCATTTTTTCCTGAAGCAGATATACTGGATTAAGAATGCCGGGTGTATCAAGAAAAATTATTTGATAATTCTCGGTTGAAAGTATACCAAGAATTTTTTTCCGTGTTGTCTGGGGCTTATTAGTAATAATTGAAAGTTTCTCCCCGATCAGAGCATTCATCAATGTCGATTTACCAACATTAGGTAAACCGACAATGGCTACGAATCCCGCTTTAATTTTCATATACCCTTTATTAATTTTTTCGAAGTGCAAAATATCGAAGGTTGATACTAAAGACAAACCGTTGAAGCACTCATTAATTGTTTTAGATCGACAATTTATAAGTATGAAACCAACCGGTTTATGACCTTGATGGTAAATTATTCAGCTTATTTTTAAAATTCTTGTGTGATTCCAACATAAAATATCCGCTGATCAAAAGAATCATGGTTAATACCATTCCAATTGTTAAGATATTTTGGTTACTTAAGAATTTTTGAATTGCAGGTACATAATCTTTTATATACTTCAAAACCGAGTCAAGTACAGATAATTTATTTGCTCCATCTGCTGTTTTTTCTGCCGTTATGTATGCAGTAACTAAAACAGATATTATGCCAACGGAAAGTAAACTGACAACTACAATAAAAAAATAACTGACCTTCGGCACCATTGTTTTAGAGTGGGCAATTATTCTACTCATCATTCTTTTAGTAAATCCCTCGGGAGCCGGATATACTTCCATATTAGTCAATGATTGATCGACTACTTTAAGAGATTTTAATTTCTTAAGTCCCTCTTCATCAGACTGTAACAATTCATTAACTTCCTTTAGCGCAGCGGTATCGAGCTGATTATCTATATAATCATTCAAAATTTCATCTGTTATTTTTTTCATAATAATTCCTCCTGGTAATTATGCTTGATGAGAAGATCTCGCAGAGCATTCCTGGATCTATGAAGTAAAACTTTTGTATTTACTAATGAGGTTCCCATTACCTGGCTAATTTCATTTAATGATAATCCATCTACATAAAAAAGTATAGTTACTAAAGCATTACGCAACGGTAACTTATCAACCATTTTTAAAACATAACCTCTTGCATTTTCTGTAGTAGCATATATCTTGTTATCGTAAGATCCCAACTCGAACGATTCATCGATCGAGGTCATCTCATGTTCAATCTTCCGCTTCTTAGATACAATTACAGTTAAAGCAGAGTTAAATACTATTTTATAGAACCAGGTCGAAAATTTAGAATCCTGCCTAAAATCTTTAAGCGAGTTATATGCTTTCAAAAAACTATCCTGAAGAACTTCTTCTGCATCCATTTCATTCTTAAGCATTCTCTTCAATAATGAAAAGGCTTTATCCTTGTAACGATCGATTAATAAGGAGAAATCAGGTGTATTCCCTCTATTCACCGATTCAATAATTTCGATATCTGATAAGTGTCTCATCAAAACTTTAGACATATATAGTTTGGTGAAGGTTACAAAATAATATGAGAAATCTTGTAACCTTTTGCTATGTAAAACCTGTCCAAACAAGTGAGGAAATTAATTCACTTGAAAAATAAGCATTGAAAAGTAAATAAAAGAAATAGTCTGTAACCATTTGTAAAAAAGATTAGTCAAAAGTATCAAATAACATAAGGAGAAATAAAATGCACGGCGAATTTTTTATTCCGATAATAATGTTTCTAGTGATTGGTGTAATCTGGGTATCGTTTATCTACTTCAAATCCAAAGAGAAACAGTTAATGATTGAAAAAGGACTCTCTTATGACCAGATGATGGAGTTCTTTAAGACAAAACGGGATCCATTTTTAATGCTGAAAATAGGAATTGTTACTTTGTTTTTTGGTGTGGGTCTTGGAGTTGGACTCTTAATTGAAAGATTTACATATGTTGAAGAATGGATACCATTCCTAATTATTTCAATGACGGGACTGGGATTTGTGGTAGCATTTCTTGTAACAAGAAAACTGGAAAGTAAGTAAACAGTAATAAAAAAGGCTGACAAACGTCAGCCTTTTTTATCTTAAGCAAGTTCGTACTCTTCAAGCCATCTTTGAGCATCAAGAGCAGCCATGCACCCTGTACCTGCAGCGGTTATTGCCTGTCGATATGTTTTATCAGCAACATCACCTGCAGCAAAAACACCTTCAACATTTGTATAAGTTGATCCCGGTTTAATTTTTAAGTAACCGGTTTCATCCATATCAAGTTTACCTTCAAATATTTTTGTGTTGGGCTGATGTCCGATTGCCATAAAGACACCATCGGCTTTAACTTCGTATGTTGAACCATCTTTTGTGTTTTGTAAAAGTGCGCCCGTAACAGATTTCCTTCCGTTTTCATTTTTACCAAGGATTTCTTTAATAACTGCATTTGTAATGAATTTAATTTTTGGATTTTTCTTTGCGCGTTCATACATAATTTTAGAAGCACGGAATTCATCTCTTCTATGAATAATAGAAACTTCTTCTGCAAAACGTGTTAAGTATGTAGCTTCCTCCATTGCTGTATCGCCTCCGCCAACTACCAAAACTTTTAATCCTTTGTAGAAAAATCCATCGCAGGTTGCACAAGCCGAAACACCGTAACCCATGAATTCTTTTTCACTCTCAATGTTAAGTAATTTTGCAGAAGCTCCGGTTGCTATGATTATTGAGTCCGATGTGTAAACTTCGTTTCCAACTTTTATGGTAAAAGGTCTTTTCGAAATATCAACTTCATCAACTATTTTGAAAAAACATTTAGCGCCGAATCTCTGAGCTTGCTTTCGCATTACATCCATCAGCTCAGGCCCCTGAATACCATGTTCAAAACCGGGAAAGTTCTCAACTTCTGTTGTAATTGTTAATTGTCCGCCGGGTTGAAGTCCCTCAAAAACAACCGGATTTAAATTTGCTCTGGCAGTATAAAGTGCAGCAGTTAAACCTGCCGGACCAGAACCGATAATTATTACTTTGTGATGATTATCAGGCATGAATTCTCCAAATTTTTATTTATATATTTTTCAATTGTAAATTTAAGTAAATATTAGATGGGAATTATTCGTTCAGGATTCACTATGCTTTAGGAAATTTGCATTCCTTTTTAGTCCGCTAAGTTTTGCCCTTTTAATTGGACTGGTTTCATAACGGCGCTTGAATTCCAGTTCATCCATTTCAATTATTTCATTCAGATTAAATGAAGTCCCGTTGAGCGGTTCAAAATCCTTTTCACGGGAAATCTCAGAAAATTTATTATTCCAGGGGCAAACATCCTGGCAAATATCGCAGCCGAAGAGCCAGTTATCAAAATTATTTTTGAATTCTGATCCGATTTCCCCTTTATTCTCTATTGTTAAAAACGAGATACATTTATTCGAATCAACAACATACTCATCAACAATGGCTTTTGTGGGACAGGCATCAATACATGCTCTGCACGAACCGCAATGATCGGTTATAGTTTCATAATAATCGAAATCTTGATTCGTAATTAATGTCGCAAGAAAAATCCAGCTTCCAATTTCGCGAGTAATTACATTAGTATGTTTACCGAGCCATCCAATTCCGGCTTTAACTGCCCATGCTTTATCCATTACCGGTCCTGTATCAACATAACTGATACTATTAAATTGATTGTCAATTTCCTTAAGCTGTTCTTCAAGTAATTCGAGCTTTTCCCATATGATTAAATGATAGTCTTTACCCCAGGCATATTTTGAAACCTTTCCATAGTCTTTTTGATTGGAGTGTTTGTGGTCGGTGTAATAATTCATTGCTAACGATATTATACTTTTAGCTTCCGGAAGAATCGATTTCACATCTTTCCGTTTATCAAGGTTACGATTCATATAATCCATTGTAGCTTGATAACCAAGATTAAGCCATTGCTGTAAATGATTAGCCTCGTCTATCAATGGTTCTGCTTTAGCAAATCCGACAAGATCAAATCCTAGCTCTTTTGCTTTTTCAATTACTATTTGATTCGTTAATGCCAACCCTTACCACTTTAATTCTTTTTTGAAAACCTTAACAAAAACATCATCACCTATAATTTTCACTTCATAAGAATCCAGACCCTTTCTTCCGGGGGCAAGATTTCCATTAATCAGATCAAACTTCCAACCATGCACAGGACATACTAACTTACCTTCTTCAATGAATCCTTCGTGCATCAGGTGAGTTTTTTGGTGGGGACAAATATTACTCAGCGCAAATAATTCTTTGTTTACTTTGAACAGTGCAATTTCAACGTCATCAACAAAAAAACGTTTTCCGGTCTTTTCTTTTAAGTCGTCATATTTGCAGATCTTTGTAAATCCTTCAGTTGATTCCATCACGGTAACTCTGTGAATACATCTTTAAGATAATATCCTTTATCATTCTTAGTAATAGTTGCAGCTATAACTTCAGGATCATGTTCGAAAAATAAAAACCAATTTTCTTCAATTGCATTAGGGTATAAGTTTTTCTTTTCCTGAAGTGTAACTAATGGTTGAAGATCATATCCCATAATATAAGGTAATGGAATATGGGAGGAGAATGGCAATAGGTCGCCACAATAAAGCAATGTATTGGATAAGTCTGAGATTTTTATTATTTGCTGTGCAGTTGTATGACCGTTGATAATAATAAAATCAATTTCATCATCAATTTTATAATCTTGATTTATAAGGTTTAGAAGACCGTGTTCATACAAAGGAAGGAATCTATTTTGAAAAAAGCTTGCACGGTCCCTATCAGTAGGATTTAATGCCCATTCATAATGCCCTTTTTGAACGTAATATTTTGCATTAGGGAATGTCGGTTCCCATTTTCCATTAACTAAAGATGTTGAGCCGCCCGTGTGATCGAAATGAAGATGAGTAAGAATGACATCTGTAACCTGGTCCGGATTAATATTCTTTTTTTGAAGTGAGCTTATGAGTGTATTCTCAATTCGATCGAACCGGTAAATGGATTTAAACTTCTCATCCCAATTTTCTCCGATTCCTGTATCAATCAATATTTTCCGGTTACCCCCTTCCAACAATAATGAACGGGCACCAAGAGTTACCCGATTCTGCTCATCAGCAGGATTGAATTTCTGCCATAGCGGTTTAGGAATAATTCCAAACATTGCCCCGCCGTCCAAGCCAAATGTCACAGTATCAATTGCAGAAAGATTATATTTTCCAATTTTCATTATGCTTCTTTGATTAATTATTAATAGATTTTATACTGATAAATTTATAAACAAACATAATAAAATCATATGCGACGTAGAATTATATTTATTTCCGTTATAACACTCCTATGCGCCCTTCTTTTTTCATCAGGATGCATAAAACAGGAATCTGCCAGGTCATCATTTGAAACAGATCTTAAGGTTATGACGTTCAATATCCGCTATGGATCTGCTGATGACGGCGAAAATAGCTGGCCGGCTCGTAAGAGTTTAGTATTTGAAGTGATAAGAAAGAATAATCCGGATCTATTAGGATTACAGGAGGCTCTCAACTTCCAGATCAATGAAATTTTAGATGAACTACCAGGATATTCTTATATCGGAGTGGGAAGGGACAATGGTAAATCCAAAGGCGAGCATACAGCTATCCTTTACGTTAAAGATCGGTTTATAGTTGATACGACAGAAACATTCTGGTTTTCTGAGACGCCTTATGTTACAGGTTCTATCACTTGGGAAGGATCGCTACCAAGAATCTGTACGTGGGGACTGCTATATGATAAGTTTTGTAACACGCCATTATACGTTTATAATGTCCATCTTGATCATCAATCACAGGTATCCCGCGAGAAAAGTGCAGAAAGGATTATTCAAAAAATTGAATCCGGTCAAAAGAATGTTCCAATAGTTTTAACCGGAGATTTTAATTGCGGTGAAAATAATCCGGCAATTCAAAAAATCCTTTCATACGGATTAATCGATTCATATAGAAAGCTGAATGCTAAAAATGATTTCGAAGGAACTTTCAACGGATTTAAGGGTGACAAAACCGGTGATAAAATCGATTACATTTTTGTGAGCGATAATTTTAAAATTATCGAATCAAGAATTGATTACACAAATAGTAATGGGAAATATCCTTCAGATCATTTTCCCGTTACGGCAATTTTGAATTATAAATAGGCAAATTTATCTCTGCCGGGGGGTTCAAAAATAGCTATGTATTCGAAAAGAATATTACTCCTTTTGTTAATTTGTGCAAGTATAAATTCTGCTCAATATATAAAAGTTACAAAAATCCTTGATTCAAATTTATTTGAGTTAGAAGATGGTAGAGTAATAAAACTTGCCGGCATTGATGCCCCCAAGACCAATCATCCAATTCAATATTTACAAAACCTATCCAATGATGCCATCTATTATTCCACACAAAATATTTTAGATAGAAGAGTCTTTATGGAAGTTGTTCCGGATTCAACCATTAAAGGTTACAACCTTGTATTCCTTCATATAAACTATCTATTTGAAAAAGTAAATTATAATGAAAAGTTTTTACTGTATGGTTACGGAAAATTAATAAATAATGTAAACGGACTTTATACTGATGAATTAAAAGAATCAGAATTGTATGCACAGAAATTTAAAAAAGGATTATGGGAATATTTTACACCGAAAAAAGAAGATATTCTTGACGAAGACTTAACCGGAATTGGTTTATCAAAACTAATAGCAGCTGATTCACTGAAAATGTTCGAGAAGAAAAAGAAAACTCCACTCTATGTTTCAATTCCTTTTCAATTATTTAGCGGTTCTGTATTCACAATTGTTGGTGCCTATGCAGCTGGTATATCTTATTCAGTTATAAAACCCGAACATGGTGAATTTGCCGGTTTTGGCGCAGTTATCTTTGGTTCAGCTATTGGATACCTTTTTGGTTTCCCATTTGGGGTTTATTTAGTAGCAAGCATTCAAAACCCTAATTTGTCTTACTGGGAGACTCTTGGATTTAGCAGTGGTTTAACTTTATTATCAGCAGGAATTTCCTATCTAGCGTTTCCGAATACAGATAGTCATCCAAGTAGAATAGCCATTTTGTTTATGCCCATGATAGGTTCTTTATTGTATGTCAACTTTATAGCCAAAGACTATCCAACAAAAGATAATCTCATTCCTATTGAAGGAAGAGAATTAAACTTTAAGACTAATAAAGATTTTTATAATTCTCAAGTAAGTTTTAGAATGGAGATATTAAGAGTCTATTTTTAAAATAGAAAAGGGCTGTATAAACCAGCCCTTTATCAAACCATATATTACTTAGTTTACTTATCTTCCAATTCCATCAAGATATTCTTTTCTTTTCAATAAAGTATCTTTATCCTCAACATGTTTTGGATCAGGCACGCAGCAATCAACGGGGCAAACTGCCGCACATTGCGGTTCATCATGGAATCCGACACATTCAGTACATTTATCTGGAACGATAAAGAAAAAGTCTTTAGAGAAAAATCCTTCGGCACCTGATGGGGTAGCATCGCCTTCACCATAATGTTTACCGGCTAACTCCCACTGAGCACCACCTTCATAGATAGCTGTATTAGGGCATTCAGGTTCGCAGGCACCGCAGTTGATGCATTCATCTGTTATCATTATAGCCATAATTAATTCTCCTAGATTAGTGAAAAATTGTTTAGTTAAATTTTATTATTGGTATCAACCCAAAATCTATTTTATAATTATTGTTGGAGAAATACTCCTTCAGATCTAAAATCAATCGATCAATTTTATCAGTAAATTCTACCAAATCTATATTGTAATAAGAAGGAAGGTAATCATTAAGCTTTTGAATTCCTTTAGTAAACTGATTCACTGCACCTGAATAATTATTGCAAATCAAATGATAACATCCAACCGAAACTTGAATCAATCCCTGAAAAAACTTCCTGTCTTCTCGATCACTATTAACCCATAACTCTTCGAAAAAGTCATGTGCCAAAAAGAAATCGGCATTGTTAAAGTAATTAATTCCTTGTGAAATATCTTTCAAATCTGGTGAAATAATAATAAAAGAAGTGAATAACTTCAAGCCAAAGAAGATTAAATATCCTGGAAATTACCAGCTTCCGCTTGCTCCGCCGCCGCCAAAAGAGCCGCCGCCTCCAGAAAAACCTCCAAAACCGCCTCCAAAACTGCCTCCGCCACCAAATCCTCTGCTTCCCCAACCACCTCTGCTTTTGCCACTACCCATAGAAGAAAGAATTAACCACGGTAAAATTCCTCCGCGGCCACCCCTGCCTCCCTTACTTCCGGAGAAAATTATAAACAGTAAAATCAGAATGATATACATTATTGGAAAACCAATTCCTTTTTCATCATCTTTTTTATCATTTGTATACTCACCTTTTGTTGCAGCCATAATTGCATTTAATCCTGAGCTTATACCGGCATAATAATCACCCCGTTTGAAATAGGGCCTTACTTCATTTCTTAAAATTGAACTAGCAAGGGCATCGGGTAGAGTACCTTCTAATCCGTACCCGACTTCAATTCTCATTTTCCTATCGTCTTTTGCGACAAAGAAGAGAACACCATTATTATTTTTTGCAGAACCAATTTTGTTTTTTGATGCAACTTCATAAGTATACATTTCGAGAGAGTACCCATCTAAAGATCGAATCATTAAGAATACAATTTGATTGGAAGTGGAATCGTCAAATTTTTTGAGTGCAGAATTGAGAGTGTATAGCTCAGAGTTTTTTAATGTTGATGAGAAATCGTTAGCATAGTTTTTTAGAACCGGAAAATCGATTTGAGCATTAACTATAAATATCGGGATAAGAAATAATAATAAAAAAAATTTCATACACTGGCTCGGTTTTCTGCACTCATAATTATAATAGGAAATTAGAATTCAACTTTGGGTGCTTGTTGTGAACCTTCAATTGCTCTAAAGTATTGTTTTTCCGAGAATCCGGTAATCCCGGCAATTAGTGCTGCAGGGAATCTTTTTATCTGTGTATTATAATCCTGTACAACTTGATTGTACTTCATTCTTTCTACCGAAATCCTATTCTCGGTTCCTTCCAATTGTGCCTGAAGCTGGAGGAAGTTTTCGTTTGCTTTAAGTTGGGGATAATTTTCCGATACTACTAGCAACCGAGACAATGCACTACTTAAACCATCCTGAGCCTGCTGGAATTGCTGGAATGCTTGCGGATCGGCAAGCTGATCTGCGGATAGTTTTATTTGACCAACTTTAGCCCGTGCTTCAGTTACAGCCGTAAAAGTTTCTTTCTCAAACTCTGCAACACCTTTTACAGTTGAAACTAAATTGGGAATTAGATCGTACCTGCGCTGGTATTGATTTTCAACCTGGCTCCATGACTGATTTACACCTTCATTCAGTCCTACAAGCTTATTATAAACACCAACACCCCACCCTACAATCATTATAACGAGTAAAACTACTATGGCAATAGTACCGAGAGCAATAATCCATCCTTTTTTCATTTATCCTCCACGAATATTATGAAATATTCTAATTTGTTAAACTTCTCATTGGAGCAGGTATCCTGCCGCCTCTTCCAACAAAATTTTCACAGCTTAACTTTCTAACTTCCATAACCGGGGCTTTACCAAGCAGTCCGCCGTAATCAACAAACTCACCTACATTTTTTCCGTATGCAGGTATAATTCGTACAGCGGTTGTTTTATCGTTAATAACTCCAATTGCACATTCATCTGCAATTATACCGGCAATTGTTGTTACAGGTGTGTCACCTGGTATTGCTATCATATCAAGTCCGACAGAACAAACGGCAGTCATCGCTTCTAATTTTTCTAAAGATAGATGACCAACCTGAACAGCTCTTATCATTCCTTGATCCTCACTGACCGGGATGAAAGCACCGCTCATTCCACCGACTGATGAGCTTGCCATTAATCCGGCTTTTTTAACTGCATCATTTAACATTGCCAGAGCTGCGGTTGTGCCCGGTGCACCAACATCCTCCACGCCCATACTCTTTAGAATGTCTGCTATGCTGTCTCCCTCAGCAGGAGTGGGAGCAAGTGAAATATCAACAATGCCAAAAGGTACATTATTCCGTTCAGCCACTTTTCTACCGATCAATTCACCAGCACGTGTAATTTTAAAAATTGTCTTTTTTATAACTTCAGCCAGCTGCTGTAAATCAACATGTCCGGCTTCTTTAATGGCTTCCAGAACAACACCCGGACCGCTAATACCCACATTTAGAACAACTTCGGGTTCTGATATCCCGTGGAATGCGCCGGCTACGAATGGATTATCTTCGACCGCATTTGCAAAGACAACCAATTTTGCACATCCAATTGAATCTCTGTCTTTAGTTTTTTCCGCAGTCGATTTTATCACATCCGCCATCATACGAATTGCATCCATATTGATACCGGCTTTAGTTGAAGCGACGTTAACACTTGAGCAGACACGCTTAGTCTGCGAAAGAGCAAAAGGGATCGATTTGATGAATTCTAATTCACCGTTTGTCATTCCTTTCTGAACAAGAGCCGAATACCCGGCTATATAATCAATACCAATTTCTTCAGCTGCTTTATCTAATGTCTTCGCAATCTCTAAATATTCTTCAAGCGTACATGAATCGAATGGAATTGAAATCGGTGTCATAGAGATTCTTTTATTTGCAATTGAAATACCGAACCTTGATTCGACATCTCTTGCATTCTTAACATGATTTTTACCGTACCGTAAAATCTTATCATATATTTTTTGTTTTGTTACTTCAATGTTACGATCATGACAATCTCTTAAACTAATTCCAAGAGTAACGGTTCGGATATCAAAATGTTCAATTTCCGTCATCCGGATAGTTTCAAGTATTTCTTCAAATTCATAAGGCATATTCTAAAAATCCTTTTTGTAATCGTGAATTGTGAAAAGTGAAACGAATGCCGAAAACAGAATTCTTCCGTTTTCCGTTTCACATTTTTTGCTATATCCTGTGCATATATCTGAATACATCTTCGTGCTGAAGATAGATTTTGATTTTTAATTCATCGGCAATTTTAGATATCTCTTCCTGAATCTGTTTTAAGTCTTTTTGAGAAGCGCTTATATCAATAATCATAATCATTGTGAAAAAATCCCCCATCAGTTTTTGTGTTAAGTCCTGAATATCGCAATTGGCTTCACCCAATGCTTTTGTAACACCAGCAACAATACCGGGTTTGTTCAATCCGAATGAAGTTAGAATAACACGACCAGATGAGACATCACCCTTTTTGAAGTTGTATTCGCCACCTCCGGTTTCTCCAATTTTTTTGCGAACGGCTTCCTTAATTCTTTCGGGAGTAGCTTCGGAACCGAGTTCCTGTATAGCTTCAAAAGTTATTTTCCTTATTTCCTCTTCATTCAATTTCACGGTTTAGTCCCTCTGTATTCTTTCTGAAGGTAATTTAATGTTTTGTTAGCCACATCGATATTTTTTTCAAGTGCAAACCTTTCTGCATTCTGTACATTACCTCTATAAAATCTCTGCCAAAGTAAAGTCAAAATTGCCATACCGTCAAACACACGATCTGCATTAAATGCGTTTAATGTTAGATACCCAGATAAAACATTCCACCCTAAGGATAAAAATCCTGAAAAGATATTGCCGGTATAAATTTGTCCGGCGCCCGGCAAAATATAAGAAATTACAGTTGCAAAAGTAACGGAAACTTTCTCTTTTTCTACGCGGTCGCAAAGAATTTTGAGTTCGTTATAATAATTTATTTTTGCGAAATGTTCCGATGCTTTCTTCCAATCATCTGTAAATATATAAGTCCAACCACGCCAGTAATTAAGAGAATCAATTTTTTCTTTGTCTGAATACTTTTTTTCCAGTTCATCCAGAATTTGAAGTGCCCGGGAAGTTGTTTTCCTCAGGATATTGGAGCGGACAATTTCAATTTTAGATGAATATATTTCTTCATCGGAATTAGCATTCAATTCAGCCAAAGAGAAGTATTTGATAGCATCATCAAACTTTGCCCCGGCTTTGTAGCATTTACCTATCTGAAAATTTGCTGTGTATGAAAAGGCATTTGAAGAATCATAAAAAAGTAATCTTTTATATTCTGTAATTGCATCGAAGTATTGTCGGGTACTAAATAGAGTATTTGCATAATCCAATTGGATTGAATGCTGGCTTTGTGCCTTTACCGGATATGATAGAGACAATAATAAAATTATTAGCAGATATTTTAGTTGCCTGTTTTTCATCAAAAATACTTCTCCGGTAAAAAGTAGTTTCGTTTTTCGAAATAAATTTTTACATCATTATCAAAATTATATTTTATTCCGGCATTATAAATCTGGGCGGCAGCTGCTGATCCGTAAATGTTTCCAGTATAAGAGATAGCAGCCAGTCCGGTAAACAACCAGCCTCGGAAATTGTGACTCTGTTTAAAGTTATCAAAAGCTAAGAGTGTTAATACTCCTGTTGCAATAAGTGAAGTTAAGCCATCAGATATTTCACCAACATATATTTTTCCGAGTCCGGGCAGAATTCCTGATAGTACTGCCGCTGTAACAGGATTTTTATATTCCGGATGTTTTTTCCTTTGATAAAAATTTCTAACATTACTTTTGTTTGAATCCGGGAAAACCGAAAAGAAAATGTTTGTATCTGGAAGTGTTGAATTATCCATCAAATGGGTAATATAATAGAGCCGTTCAATTTCCCGTGAATATTTTGCAGAAGTATAGATATCCTGTCTAGCAATTGAACGAAAACTATTTAGATCGCCAGATTGAAATTGCGCTTCCAGGTAAGCGAGTCGCGATTCATTTTGTAATGTTGAATTATAAAATAATCCTTTAAAATTATCTGCCGCTTCCTGATATCTGCCAATTCTTAAAAAACATTCGGCAAACCGAAAACGGGCAGTATCCTGGTTTTCATATTTAAGATACTCCCTGAATTCATTTAAAGCTCTTAAGTAATCTCTTTCAAAATAAAGATGATTGCCAAATGAAAGTCGATGCAGTGGTGAAAAAAAATTAAAATCGTTTGAGGCGGTTTGAGCTATCAAAAATGAATTTACAAAAAAATATAAGAATAGAAATTTCCATGTTAATTTTTTTGCATAGGATAATAACCGAACAACTACTTTTAGTTCAATAAACAAGAATACCACCCGGGTAGTGTTTAATCTTTTCCGAATTAAGCGTGTAATTAATAACCGGATCTGAATACTTTCCCGAAATATGTTTTGGATAAAGATTCTTGGCTTTGAAGAAATTTAAATCACGAATGAACCGGTCCGAGAACATTAGGGACCCCTTGAAAATACCTACTTCATTTAGTGATTCAATAAAAAAATGTGAGCAGGACGGGAAAAAAGGACAGTTATCACCGTCCAGATCCGAGATTAAGGTTGAATAAGTATCTCTAAAAAAAGAAATTATTTTTAATCCAAAACTTTCATTATGGACCTTTGGAAAGCTGAAGATATTTTTCTGAATCTCATAAGAGGTCTGTTTCCCCTCCCACTTTACCCAATCGGTTTGAGCCGGACTTGAAACAGATAAAATCGTAAATAGGAAAAATATTTGTGATTGATTTCTCAATAATGTCCTCAGTCCTTTAAAAGTTCACGGGCTATTACTACTCTTTGAATTTCGGAAGTGCCTTCATAAATTTCTGTTATCTTAGCATCACGTAAAAATCTCTCAACAAGATATTCTCTAACATATCCGTAACCACCGTGAATTTGAATGGCTTCAAGTGCACACTCGACAGCAATTTTGGATGAATATAATTTTGCCATTGCGGCTTCTTTGACATATTTTTTCCCGGAATCTTTTAATGCGGCGGCTTCAAATGTCAGAAGTTTAGCAGCCTCAACTTTAACAGCCATATCTGCTAATTTAAATTGTATTGCTTGAAGGTTAGCTATTTCTGTTCCGAATGCTTTACGTACCTTAGCATATTTCTTTGCCGCATCCAAGGCACCTTCTGCAATTCCACAAGCTTGAGCAGCAATACCAATTCTTCCACCATTTAAAGTATTCATCGCAAAGTTAAATCCTTTACCTACTTCCCAAACAATATTTTTATCCGGCACTTTACAGTTTTCAAAGGTTAAGGAACAGGTATCACTGCTTCTTATTCCAAGTTTGTCTTCTTTAACTCCATGACCAAAACCCGGGGTACCTTTTTCAACTATAAAAGTAGTTATCCCATGATGTGCTTTTTCTTTATCAGTTTGAGCAACAACTAAAAAATAATCTGCACTAACACCATTGGTAATCCAATTTTTCATTCCATTAATTTGCCAATAATCCCCTTCTTTATGTGCCGAGGTATTCTGTTTTGTAGCATCGCTTCCGGCTTCCGGTTCTGATAATGCAAATGCTCCTAATTTCTCGCCACGTGCTAATGGTTTAAGATAGGTTTCTTTTATACAATCGGAACCCCATTTCTCAAGACCATAACAAACAAGTGAATTATTAACAGACATAATTACACCCAAGCTTGCATCAACTTTCGATATTTCAATCATCGCTAATACATAGCTAACAGTATCCATACCGGCACCTTCATATTCCGGTGAAACCATCATGCCCATAAATCCCAGTTCACCAAGTTTTTTTACAATCTCACCTGGGAATTCTGCATTCTTATCACGCTCAACAGCCGAAGGGGCGATTTCTGTTTCAGCAAATTCTCTTGCTGTTTGTTGTATCATCTGTTGCTCGTCTGTGAATTCAAAATTCATTTTAAACCTCAAAATTGAATTAAACTGATTGGTCAATTATAACTCAAAACTAAAGAAAGGGTTACGCAATATCAATCTTTTTAAGTGTTAATAATTTTGCAAGGACTACTATTTATTATATTTGATGTGATGAAAAGTGAAGAAAAGAAAATAATTTTGAAGGGGATGACCCTTTTAGAACTGAAAGATTACTTTGTATCTATTGGTGAATCCAGGTATCGTGGTGAACAGCTTTTTAACTGGATTTATAATCATATTTCTTTTGATTATTCTGAAATGCAAAATTTCCAGAAGGAACTTAGAAACAAACTTTCTTCTGTTAGTGAGTTACAAACCTTAAAGTTAATTACAAAACAAAATTCCCCTTCAACCGGAACTAAAAAATTTCTTTATTCGACCTATGATAACAAAAAGATAGAATCGGTTTTAATCCCAGAAGGTGATAGGAACACATTATGTATTTCAACACAGGTAGGGTGCCCTCTCGATTGTAAATTCTGCGCTACCGGTTTGATGGGTTATAAGAGAAATTTAAGTCCGGGAGAAATAGTTGATCAATACCTGTTAACAGCTAAAGAAGTGGGAAAAGCAAATATTACAAATATTGTTTACATGGGAATGGGTGAACCATTGCTTAATTTTGATAACTCTGTTAAGTCAGTTGAAATATTTACACACGAGCTTACAAAAGGATTGAGCAGAAAGAGAATTACAATATCAACTGCCGGTATTCCGCATAAGATTATTGAGTTATCAGAATTAGGACTTCGAGTTAAACTTGCACTTTCACTTCATTCATGTTTTGAAGAGATTCGAACTAAAATTATGCCCATCAACAAAAAGTATTCTCTTAATGAAAACATCGAAGCCCTTAAATATTACACAAAGAAAACCAAAACACGTGTAACATTTGAATATACTATGCTCAAGGGAATTAACGACCGCGATGCAGATATTCAGGCAATTACAAAGTTATGCAATCGTTTACCATCCAAAATAAATGTAATCCCATTTAACAGCATTAAGCATATGAATCCTGGTGGAATTTCTGCAGAACTTGAACCGACTTCAAATGAAAATATCCTTCATTTTGTTGAAAAACTTAGAAATAATAATATTACGGTTATGGTTCGCGAGACACATGGTGATGATATTGCGGCAGCATGCGGACAGTTAGCAATTAAGACAAATTAAAACCTTTCATTTAAATATTTTGTTACTTATAATGTATACGCAATAAAGGAACAATAATATGAGAAAGATAAATAAATTATCATTTCTTCTTTATTTCTCCTGTATAGTGATTCTTTCGGCACAACAAGATAAAACCCCACCCAAAATATATTCCGTTGTAATAATGCCCTTTCTTGACGATCAAAACTACCCTTATAATATGGATCGAATCCGGGAATCATTTATAAGAGCATTTTATCAAAAAGGTTTTAGTGTTGTAATGGACGATTCTACATGGGCAATAATTTTGGATCATGATTTTAATCCTTCCAAAACCTTAAAAGATGACGCACAACTGGTCTCTCAAACTGTTGATGTCGATTTCATTGTCTACGGACAGATCAGTAGTCTAATAAAACAGCGGGGCGATTATTATACGCCAAATCCAATTTCGGTTAGTATTTATGATACTAAAAGGAATGACCTTATCATCAAAGAAAGAATGGATTTTAGCGAAAGGTGGGGTTTAATGTGGAAAAATTTTTCTTATGATGACATGGCTCTTAGAGTTGTTAACCGGCTTGTTTCAATGGGCTATAAATAAATAATTTATGAATAAGTTTTTGTTTGTTAGAGTTATTCTTTTTATCACTCTCTTACTAATAATTCTTAAATGTGAAGGAACTCTTACTGAATCAGGTAAAACCGGCAACCTGTATCAAATTACCGGTTGTAAAAATTATTTACAAAAGACCACCGTGGTCGACTCTTGTTTCAATTATTCATTTAACGAAACATTAAAGATTGATTTCTGCGTTTCAGGTAATTGCTGCCCGGATTCTAACCGTTTTTTGTTCACTACCAAGATTTATTCCGATTCAATTATTATTACCTATGCTGATACCGCTGCTAACCTTTGCCGGTGCATATGCAATTACTATATTCATGCTGAATTTGAAAATTTATTTAATGAATCCTACATTGTAAAATGTATACGGATTGACTCAATAACCTCAACAACTACTTATTTGCAAAGAATCCGGCGTTAACTCTAATTTTGGATATAGTAAATCAACAGGATTTATTTTCATTTTGGAACTTATTTAACGAAATATTTATTTAGTTTTTTATAAGAGGCATTTGAAAGTAACATAAAATCATAAGAAGTTTAATAAAAGGTCTACTTAATTCCTTTATGCGATCATTTAAGTTTATTTGGGTATTTATTTACATAATTAGTGTAACCGGCTCAATTAACTCTCAAGCGAATGATGATGCTACTATCAATGGTTTCGTGTATGATGCAGCCAATGGTGAAGCATTAATCGGTGCAAATATATTTATAAGAGAATTGAATTTGGGTGCCGGTTCAAATCTTAGTGGTTTTTATGTTATTCCCAAAATAATGTCCGGGAAATTTGAATTGATTGTAAGTTATGTCGGTTATAAAACCCAGACTTTAATTGTAACCCTTAATAAAAACGAAACTAAGAGAATAGACATTTATTTAAATCCCGAAGCAATACTGGGTGAAGAGGTTGTAGTTACAGGTGACTCAGTAAGGACGATTGAAAAATTATTTAACAAGCCTGTTTCAAAAATTGAATTATCTCCAGTACAATTAGGTAGAGTCCCTCAGGTTGTTGAATCCGATCTATTAAGGACGTTGCAATCATTACCGGGAATTGTACCTGTATCCGATTTTTCATCAGCTATCTATGTTCGAGGTGGAACACCGGATCAAAATTTATTTTTATTGGACGGAACCGATGTTTACAATCCGGAACATGCATTTGGTCTCTTTTCCACATTTAACATGGATGCAATAAAGAAAGTAGAAGTATATAAAGGCGGTTTTAGTGCAGAATATGGCGGAAGACTTTCATCTGTAATTAACGTTACTAATAACGACGGAAACAGAAATGAATTTGAAGGAAAGGTATCTTTTAGTCTATTATCTTTAAGCACAACTCTCCAGACACCTATTGGAAGTATTGGTTCCTTATCCGGATCTTTACGCAGAACATATTTAGATCAAACCCTTGCCAAAGTAATTGATGATGTACCTGATTATTATTTTATTGACGGTAACTTGAAAGCCTTTTTCGACATTGATCAGACTAATAAACTTAGCGTTAGTTATTACGGCGGACTTGATGATTTGAATTTTGTTTTAGATAAAAAGCGGCAGGAGTCGCTTGGATTCAATTATATCTGGGGTAATCAAACCGGAAGTATAAATTGGCGTTCGGTAATAACGCCAAAATTATTCGGTAATTTCTGGATAACCGGAAGCAGATTCTTTTCGGATTTCGATTTTGATGATGTTGATTTCAGAGAAGAAAACAATATCCGTGATGTGACGTTAAGAGGTGCCCTCGAATATTTTTACAGTGACCACTGGACATTCAAATTCGGTTTTCAACAAAAATATGTCAGCGGAAATTTAAAACAGAAATTTACCGGCGGTCGCGTTGATGTAGCAAAGAGTCGGGTACTATACTCACTATATGCTACATCCATATGGGTACCGTCTCCTTTATGGAATATTGAAACGGGATTGCGCGCAGAATACTTTGATTCCGATAAAGATTATAAAAATGTTGATCCGCGTCTTACAATCAAATATCGTTTATCTGAAACAAGTAATCTAAAATTCTCGTCCGGTATTTTTCATCAATATGCAAACAGAATTCCCCGGTTATTCTTTGTAAGCATCTGGACAAGCGCGGATGAGTTTATTAAGGGCTCTTATGCCAGCCATTTTATTCTCGGGTACCAAAAAGAAATTGCAAAAAACATTGAACTTGAAATCGAGGGATACTATAAAGATTACAGTAACATATATTCCTACAATCCAACATTTCTTGCAGATATTTCTGCAGATGCTTACACTGAAGACAATTTACCTCTATTCAATTCCAGCAAGGGTTTATTTAATAGTGGAAGCGGGAAATCATTCGGATTAGAATTCCTGTTAAGAAAAGATATTGGTGCAATAACAGGCTGGATTTCATATTCATTAGCACGAACTGAATTTACAATTGACCGTGTAAATAAAGGGATCCCTTTTTCACCAAGACATGACAGGACTCATGCCATAAATATTGTTGTTAACTTTGATCTAAATAATATTTTGAATGAAATCAATAAAAAACAATTTATAAATTCCGATAAACGTTGGTTTCTGGGCCTGAATTTTACTTTCTTTTCAGGACAGCCAATTACACTACCGTCATCTGTTTATTTAATTAACCAATTACCGGATTGGGAACCAAACACAAACAGTCTGGCAATTTATCCATCCGGAATAAATGAGTTCCGGCTACCTTATTATGCGCGGCTTGATTTCAGTCTTTCATACGAAATTCAATATAATGGTTGGTCTATGTCGCCATATCTCCAGGTATTTAATCTTTTGAACAGAAAAAATGTTTGGTTTATTGAATATAAAAACGAAATTAAAAATGGAATGGTTATTCAGGAAGTTAATAATGTTACAATGTTTCCTATTTTACCAAGCATTGGTGTTAATATTAAATTCTAATTCTGGGATATGCATATAATGAGAAATATCAGCGGAAAAATAATTATCACTTTGCTACTGATACTATTTTATTCATGCGGAGAAAGTGTAGTAGAAATTGGAGAGCAAACGTATTCTCCCAAAATTGTTATTGAAGGATATCTATCCCCTGGTCAGAAAGTTCAGAATATAAAAATCACAAGAAATTTTCCACTTAATTCAAGACCCGATGCGAAATCACTCATACTTTCAGACGCAGATGTGAAATTGACCGACTTACAAAATAACCGGGATTATACATTAGCATTTAATCCACAAAAATTTTCATTTGAGTACAGCGGCACAGATCTGAAAATAGATCATGGTAAATCCTACAAGTTAATTGTTACTGCTAAAGTGGATGGTAAACCACTTAATGCTTCTTCAATTACTAAAGTACCAAACAGGGGTTTTAGAATTATTAAGGAAGAGTCATCGCTTGATTCTATGAAATACTATCAGCGCGACTTTAATGGAAACGTTAAACAATTTAAAATTATTTTTGAACCGTCACCGGGAAATAGCTTTTACGGAATCTCAATTGTTGCACTTGAAGCAACCCTTGAATCGTTTGTGTTTGATAACCCGTTTATTCAAATAAAAATGGATGACTTAAAAAAGGATTTTGACCGATATAAGTATCAATCCAAATGGCTGCAGAATATCAAATCAGACGTAAGTAAAGTAAATTATAATATTGAATGGCTCGATACCTGGTTTTATGGAAATTACCGTATAATAGTTTATGCCGGCGATGAGAATTACAGATTGTTCATGTTGACTTACCGCAGGGTGCAGGAGTTTGATGGGAATTTTCATGAACCTCGATTAAATATTGAAGGAGATGGAATCGGAATATTTGGTTCAGTGATTGCCGATACAGCCTACTTTAAAGTGCTTAAATAAATTTCTTTCCTTATCTTTCCAAAGGATTTTTTTAATACGTCGTCTTTTGGGGAGAATCGAAATGAAAATTCAGAAAAAAAAATCAGTTTATACATTTTTAATAATGCTCCCTTTACTCTTACTAATCAGCTACTGTAAAGATGATTCCGGACAGAAGCCAATTGAACAAGAAGTTAGAATCTATTTGATTGCCCCCGAAGGTTCTTCCCTTCCCGGAAAAATGATTGGCTGTAATGACATATTAGTTTATGAAGAGAAAACCGTTAAAGCAGATAGGTCAATTCTTGAAGCTGCTCTGACAGAACTTATTGCATTCAAATCAACAGCTAAACTACAAAACTATGTTAAGGGACCAGGATTAATGTTAATACAGGTTACTGTTGCAGGTGGTATCGCAGATGTATATCTGAAAGGTGATTTTGATATTTTCGGCACATGCGATGCCCCCAGAATTAAAGAACAGATTTATGAAACGGTTAATCAATTTACCGAATATAAAAAAATCAATTTCTTTATCAATGACCAGACACTGGAGAAGTATTTATCTGTTGCCGGGGCATATTTTTAACCTTCTATAAACTCATCGACAAATCAATGGCGTGGATTTATATTTTAATTGCATCGGTATTTGAAATATCCTGGGCAGTAGGGCTAAAATACAGCCAGGGATTCACACAATTAAAAGCTTCTATCTTCACAGTAATTACAATGATATTGAGCTATATTTTCCTCGCTTTGGGGACCAAGACTTTACCGATTGGAACTGCTTATGCAGTATGGACAGGAATAGGTGCGGTTGGCACAGCAATTTATGGTATTTTGTTTTTTAATGAACCGAAAGAATTAATTAGAATATTTTTTATTTTTTTAATAGTTGTTGGAATAATCGGATTACGCCTAACCTATAAAACCACGTCATAATTTCTAAAATGAAAAAACTATCCCACGAAGAAATTTCCCGTAACAGAGCGACTCTAGCAAATATCGATGCTGTAAAAAAGATGCCTGTTTACCTACTGCTTAACAGTATAAGGAGCAGTTATAATGTCGGTTCCATTTTCCGTACATCCGACGGTGCAATGATTGAAAAAATATTCCTGTGCGGTTATACACCAACTCCTGAAAAAAAAGAAGTGATCAAGACTGCACTCGGATCCCAGGATAGCGTTATTTGGGAATATGTAAAAGACCCCAAAGAAGTAATTATTGGTTTAAAGCAGAGAGGAATTAAAATTTGTGCGCTGGAATTGACAGATAAAAGTTTTGCCTACCATAAGGTTTCTAATAAGGATTTCCCGCTCTGCTTAATTGTCGGAAATGAAATTACAGGTGTATCACAGGAATTAATTGATATGTGTGACTTTTCGATTGAAATCCCTCAATATGGAATTAAACAATCGCTGAATGTTGCAGTAGCCTATGGTATTTCTATTTTTGATTTACGAAGGATTTATAATGGGAATGAATTGTCGTTTGAATAATTATATTCAGCCTGCAAATGTAAAGTAGCTCTCCCCGTTATCCTTGATATGAATAAAAAGAAGATTTGCCCTTACAAGCTGTATTAATGTCCGTGAAGCCCGGCGGTCTGATATATTTGCAATTTTACTCAATTCCTTTACAGATATTTTTTCATTTTTATTCAGAAAATCAAAAACAATTTTTTCATTTTTACCGACCGTATAATTCACAAGCGATTTCCCCGATTGCTGTGTTTGCATAAGTTTAATCATTTCTTTGCTTGCCAGTACACTTTTATCATTAACACGCACATAAACAACAGCACTATTTAAATCTAATATTGATCTATAATCCTGTATTCGATGCGGTTTTAATTTTGATTCCGGAATTTCAATTACCATTACTTCCTTATTCTCAATTTCATAAGAATAAATAGTGCAATTGACTTGCGGCTCGCAATACTTTTCTGCTGTCTCCCTAATAAGCTCTGAATCACTCTTCTCACTCTCTATTCCATAAATAGACTTATCATCATCAATACCCAGCAGGAGATATCCGCCTCTTGTGTTTGCAAAAGCAATTATACTCTTTGCAATTTTTTCGTGGGAGGAGAAGCGCTGTTTAAATTCGATATGCAGACCTTCTCCCAGTTCAATAAGTTCTAGAACTTTTCTCCGGTTCATCTTAGAAAGTAATTATTAATCAACTAATCTGGGATTTTTCTTTTTGTAGTATCTGTCTTTTCCTTGGTATCAGCATCAACAGGAGGTTTATCGCTAATTCTTTTCCTCAAGGAATCTGGTTTTATTACATCATCAATTACCTCTTCCTTTTTAAGAACAGGAGGGACACCATTTGGAAGTTTGACTGCATTTGAATCGGGGATAACCTTATTTTGTTCTATTATAACTTTTTGTTTTTCGGCTTCCAACTTTATCTGTTCCTCTTGTGCAATCCGGTCTTTCTCATTTTTGTATTCTGTATACTTTGCTATCACGGCTTTGCCCAAAGGAGTTGATGCATATTCTTTGGAAGATAGGATTCCGTAATAGAAAGCAGAAGAATCATATTCTCCCAATTCTTCATGAATCAGACCAATATAATAAATAGATTTTGGTGAAAAAGAAGAAGTAGGATGTTTCAAATAAATATCTCTAAACGCTCTAATTGCATCGCGGTATTTTTTGTCGTAATAAAGTCCTTCTGCCTGTACATACTCACCTTCTACCGGATCTGATGTTCCTGTAATAACCTTTTTCTCCTCTTCTTTAATCAAGCCAAGTTTTTTTCCGGCTTCTTTATGAAGAGTAGAATTAGGGAATTCATCATAAATGATTTTATACAAACTATCTGCTGAATCATTTTTGTCAATTGTTTCATAGTAAGTTCCTAATGCAAATATTGTCTGGACTTTTTTAGGTTTATCGGAAAAGAGTTCCAGAAAAGCACTGAAATAATGATAAGCTGAATCAGGAACTTCGAGCTCCGAGAAAAAATGACTGCCAAGGTCATAAAAATTCTCCGAAATTAAAGTATTCACCGAATCTACAGAAATTCTGGGTCTAACCGGTTTTTGAACCTTACCACGGGCGATCAATGTAACAAGATTAATTTCCCCGGTGTCTTGCGTTTGAGTTCTTGGGATCTGCCTCTGAACCTGTTGTTGCGGATTTTCTACTTCAATATTTTGTTGCGGTACTTGTTGTATTGGTTGAGCTGATTGATCCGAACGCTTCTGGTTTTCAGTCAAATATTCTTTAAATGCTATATCGTAATCAATAGAATCCTGCACAAATTTCTCAGGTCTCGTAATGTATAGTATTTGTTTATCAAGATCAGTCAAGGTATTTTTTAAACTAAAATACCGATCCAAATTTTTCGCACGTTTTCCTGCTTCTAATTTCATTTCACGATCAGCAAAGGAAGAGGCGGATTTGTTATAGTATTTGAGAGAACTATCATAATCTCTGTAATATTTCTCGTAGATCTCACCAAGCATGAATCCGGCGATCCCGGAGGTTGGATTATTTTTATAGGTTGAATCAACTTCTTTGAAGACCTCTATTGCTTTATCATTCTGCTCTTTCTGATAATATACTTTTCCAACTTCAATAAGAATTCTATCCATTTGATTTTTAAACTTACCGCGATCTCTCAGGTCTAAAAACTCTACTTCACTTTCATCAATTCTGCCAAGCTGCTTTAATAATTTTGCATATTCAAGCCGGCTTTCAAATTCTATTTCGAAAGTTGGTGAGTACTTAAGAACCGATGCAAAGGAATTTAATGCATTCTCTTCTTCACCAATTTTGAGATAAGTTTTGCCAAGTTGATAAGAAACGAGAGCCTGGGTTTCATCATTTTTTATTTTACCAATGATCCAATTACACTCATCAATGGCCGATTTATATTCTTCACGGAAGATCAAAAAACTGATTTTCGTGATAGCGGCGACTATTAAAAGATCTTCCTCATTCTCGCTAATTGATTCATTTTTTACTTCTTCAATTATATCGAGTCCTTCTTCAAAACTTCTTAACTGAAGATAGGTTTTAGCAAGCCATAATTTGTTCTCAAGTTTATACTCTGATTCCGGAATGGCTGCAAGCTCTAAAAATTTTCTTTGTGCACTGGCATATTCCTGCTGATAATAGAATGCTTTGCCTGTCATAAAAAGTGCATCATCAACATATGACGATTCTTTATAAAACTGAAGTATCTTCGAACACTTTTCAATTACTTTAGTAAGGTCCTGTTTTAATTGGGTAGAAGAGACCGGTTGTGTAGCCGTTTGTCCCTGTCTAGGAACCTGTATTGTTGCTGCAGGCTGTTGGATTGGTCTTATATCTTCTCTGAATTCAAACGGATCTTTTTTAAGCTTTAGTATATCTGCTTCTGTACGATCAAACAATGTACGCGCATTATAATAGGTATTGAAATAAGTTGTAAAATCAGTCCACACTCCGCAGCCATTTAAAAATAATAGAACTGACAATATTGCCGGGATAAAAAGCTTTTTATTGGAAGGCATGTTACACTTGATGTTTGTTAATAATGATCGTAGAAAGAATTATACGCTCACCTTTATTTTGTGATTATAATGCTTCAGGACCGGATTCATCTGTTCTGATCCTTATAACATCAGAAATATCTGAAATGAATATTTTACCATCGCCAACTTGACCGGTTTTAGCTGTTGATAAAATAGAATCGACAACTTTTTCGGAAATTGAATCATCAACAACAATTTCTATTTTAATTTTGGGTACAAATTCAATTTGATATTCACTTCCGCGGTAAGTTTCTTTATGCCCTTTTTGTCTTCCATAACCTCTGACTTCAGTAATAGTCATTCCCCTGATACCGACTTCCAGCAAAGCTTCTTTTACTTCATCGAGTTTAAAAGGGCGAATAACAGCTTCAATTTTTTTCATAAAGACCTCGGGGAATTACAAATTTTTACCGTGGCAATTTTTGTATTTTTTCCCACTACCGCAAGGGCAGGGATCATTTCTACCCACTTTTTCTTCAACTTTCACCGGCTGCTGTTTCCCTCTTCTGGAACCCTCTCCTTCTAATGATTGAGGTTTAAGTCCAAGATTATCAGTAGTATCCTTAATTGTACGCAATCTTTGGGCAGGGGCAGGACGCCTTCCCTGAACTTCTGCAGGTGCCTGAGGCCAGAATTTGAAACAGAAGGAGACAACATCATTTCGAATATGTTCAAGGAGTTGCACAAATAAATTATATGCTTCGGCTTTATACTCAAGCAGCGGATCTTTTTGACCATACGCTCTTAAACCAATCCCTTCTTTCAAATCATCCATTTCCCGTAAATGTTCTTTCCACTTATTATCAATTACCGAAAGTACAGCAAACCGTTCAAGCCTCGACATTAATTCATGTCCGAGCATTTCTTCTTTTTTATTATAAAAATCTTTGGCAGCTTCCAAAAGTTTTTCTTTTAGTCCATCTTTACCAAGCTTTTCAAATGCTTCTGATTCAACTCTAAAATCAACCAAAAGGTATTGTAAAACCTCTTCATGGATTTTTTCAATATTTGCATCTTCATAATATTTGTCAAGAACAGTTTCAACAAATTCATCCAGGTATTCAAGGATTTCTCCTTTTAGTCTTTCTCCTTCAAGCGCCTGTCTTCTTCTTGAATAAATTACTTCGCGCTGCTGATTCATAACATTGTCGAACTCAAGAAGTCTTTTACGAATAGCAAAATTATTTTCTTCAACTTTCTTCTGAGCGCGTTCAACCGATTTACTAATCAGCGGATGCTGAATTGCTTCACCCTCTTCCATTCCCAATTTACCCATAACATTGGTAATCCTGTCCCCGCTGAATAAACGCATCAAATCATCTTCAAGTGAAATATAAAATTTAGTAGTACCGGGATCACCCTGCCTGCCCGACCGCCCTCTGAGCTGACGATCAATTCTTCTTGCTTCGTGTCTTTCAGTTCCAAGAATGTATAAACCGCCGGTTTCTCTTACACCCGTACCAAGCTTAATATCGGTACCGCGACCGGCCATGTTTGTAGCAATTGTAATAGCCCCGGGTTGACCTGCGAATGCAACAACCTCTGCTTCTCTCTGATGCTGCTTTGCATTCAATACATTGTGTGCAACACCCTGCCGCTTAAGCATTCTGCTAATTGTCTCCGATACTTCAACACTCGTTGTACCTACTAGAACCGGACGTCTTTCTTCTTTTAAGCTTTTCAATTTTTCTAATATAGCGTTATACTTTTCTCTCTTTGTCCTAAAAATTGCGTCATCTTCATCATCGCGGATTATCGGTTTATTTGTTGGAATTACAACAACTTCCAATTTATAAATCTCAAAAAATTCAGATTCCTCTGTCTCAGCGGTACCGGTCATACCGGCAAGTTTCTTATACATCCTGAAATAATTTTGTAATGTAATAGTAGCAAGTGTTTGAGTATCGCGTTCAACTTTTACATTTTCTTTTGCTTCAATTGCCTGATGCAAGCCGTCAGAATATCTTCTACCGGGCAAAACTCTACCTGTAAATTCATCGACTATTGCAATCTTCCCTTCTTCGGTAATCACATATTCAACATCTTTTTCAAATAAGCTGTATGCTTTCAGCAATTGGTTGAGAGTATGAATAACATCGGATCTTTCCGTATAAGTATGATAAAGCTCATCTTTCCTTTTAAGTTTATCCTCTAAAGAAATTGATGTGTCATTTTCAATCTTGCTTATTTCGGTACCGAGATCGGGTAGAACGAAAAATTGTTTTCCTTCTCTCGATCCTGAAGCAAGTTCTTCTCTTCCCTTTTCTGTAAGATCAATTTGATTATTTCTTTCTTCGATAGCAAAATAGAGTTCTTCATCAATTTCCGGCATACGTTTGGCATTCTCACGCAAGAATTCAAGTTCGGTTTGCTGCATAAGTTTTTTGTATTCCGGCTCAGCAAAAAGTTTCAATAGTGCTTTATTTTTTGGAAAACCCCTGTGTGCTCTTAAAAGATGCACACCGGCTTTTTCCCTATTTTTTTCGTCGTTGGATTGTAAAAGTTCTTCGGCTTCTTTAACTAATGATGCAACCAGGTTTGCCTGCTTCCTGAATAATCTCTCAACACGAGGGTTCATTTCATCATATTTATGTTCCGCCTTCTCAACAGGTCCTGAAATAATCAATGGTGTTCTAGCTTCATCAATCAAAACAGAGTCAACTTCGTCAACAATCGCATAGTTATGACTTCGTTGAACACAATTCTCTTTATCGACAGCCATATTATCGCGTAAGTAGTCGAAACCGAATTCATTGTTCGTACCGTAGGTAATATCATACCCGTAAATTTCTTTTCTCTGCTCGCTGTCCATTGTATTAATAATACAACCAACACTCATACCATGAAATTTAAAAATCTCTCCCATCCACTCGCTGTCGCGTTTTGCGAGATAATCGTTAACAGTTACTATGTGAACTCCTCTTCCGGTAAGAGCATTTAGATAAATAGGAAGTGTTGCAACAAGGGTTTTACCTTCTCCTGTTGCCATCTCTGCAATTTTACCATGATGAAGAACAACTCCGCCAATCAACTGAACATCATATGGTACCATATCCCATATAATTTTCGAACCTGCAATTTCCCATGATTTTCCGACAAGTCTGCGACAGGTTTCTTTAACAACAGCAAATGCTTCCGGTAGGAGTTCATCAAGAATTTCTTCATAGTGGTTATCGAGTTCGTCGTTTATTTTCTCTATTTCATCATACATTAAATGCTTTTCTTCGGCGGTTTGAACCTCTTGAAGTTTACGTTTTAACTCGTCAAGCTGGCTTCTTAGATCCGCAGTATCGGTAAGTAATCTATCCTTAAATTCAGTGGTTTTTGTTTTTAATTGCTCATCGGTCAATTCCTTGAGTTTCTCGACATGACCATTTATTGTGTCAACAATAGGCCATAAATCTTTGGTTACACGTGCATTTTTATCGCCAAAAAGCTTCTTCAGCAATGAATCAAACATTAATCTCTCCATATTTTCGGGGTAGCAAGTTAAATAAAGAGGTTCTGAAATGCAATGAAAGTGCGGTTACACTCTCTATCCAACAAATTAATTACCGGATTATAAACTCAAAAAAACATTTTGTTTCAATCGATTAGTTGGACTCTTATAAACAACTTAATGTAAAAATGTGCTATTTATTCTACTATCCCCTATTTTAGTCAGCAAAACTTTTTAGATTCAATTGTGAAGAACAAATTTTCTTTTTCTAAAGGATTCATTTCAAAAATTATTGAGCTTACAGAAGGGTTAATACCGTCAGGTGTATTCGACTCTTTTATTAATTCTTTAGAAAAGGAAGTTTCAAAATATTATTTTAATAATTCTTCCGAAGCAAATTTACTTCGGGTGCTAAATTCGATTTATGATAAGTCATCATTCATAAATGAGATAATCAAATATCCCCATCATTCCGAAATCATAATCTCTATTACTTCAAACAGTAATTACCTGACAGATATAGTTGTGGGAAATCCGGGATTTCTTCACCAGGTCTTCGACCATGATTATCTTTCGAAAGAGATTGAACAATATAGTTTAATGAATGAGCTGAAAACCGGTGCTGACAGGTACAAATCCCATCCGGCAAAACTTAATTACCTCCGCCAGACGAAAAAAAGGTATACGCTAAAAATCGGTTTGTCCGATATTCTTAATATCCATGATTTGCCATTAATAACAGAACAACTATCAGTACTCGCTAAAACAATTAATGCAGTACTATTTGAAATCTGCTACAATGAAATTATTTCGAAATACGAACTTACAGCAGTCCAATCAAATTATTGTTTATGCTCGCTCGGTAAATTGGGGGGGAACGAATTAAATTACAGTTCCGATGTCGACTTACTTTTATTTTATGACCAGAATGAATTTTACGATAATATCAATAAAGATTACCATGAGATACTTTCAGAAGTTGCCCTTCTCTTTATAAAATCTTCAAGTGAAATTTCAGATAAAGGTTATATCTACCGGGTTGATTTCCGTTTACGTCCTGATGGTAAATATTCTTCTCTTTGTAAGGCATTAGGCGATTATACAAAGTATTATGAACTGCGCGGTGAAGATTGGGAACGCCAGATGCTTATTAAGCTTGATTTTATTGGAGGGAACCAATCTCTTTATAAAAGTTTTTACGAATTCTTATTGCCCTACATTTACCCGGTATCAATTTCCGGTTCCCTTAAAGAGCAAATAAGAAAAATGAAACAAAATATAGAAGCTCATAACCGGGAAAATGAAAATGTAAAACTTTTTAAAGGAGGAATCCGGGATATTGAGTTTTCAATTCAAGCACTGCAATTAATTAACGGCGGAAGATTTCTGGATTTAAGAACCGGAAATACTCTTAAAGCAATTACAATACTAAATGAGAAGATTCTACTAAGTAATAAAGAAAAAAAATCCCTCTCCGGGGCATATATCTTCTACCGCCGAATTGAGCATTTCCTCCAGTTAATGAATGACACGCAGACACATCTTATCCCGGAAGATGAAGAGATACTAAAAAAATTATCCCTTTATCTCGGCTTTAAGTCAGTTAAAGAATTTAGGTCAAGATTATTAATGCATCGCAAAGAAGTAAGGAATATTTATGATGCAATTCTAAGCGCCGAAAAAAGTGATCAGCCTTCTTTTGAAGAAATCGGATTTAAGGATAAAAACCGTGCGTTAAAGAATTGGAATTATGTAGCTTCAGGCATCGGAGTATTCGGGCAGAAAGAATTTGATCTGCGAACAATAAAACTTTTCGAGCAATTCAAACCAGGGTTATACAAATATTTGATTAAAACAGAATTCGCCGACCGGGTAATGGATAATTTAGTTAAAATTATTCGATCTGTTTCTATTACCTCAATCTGGTATCATGAATTATGCGATAAGAAATTCCTTAAGAGTGTTTTAACACTTTGCGAATACTCAGATAAATCTGTAAACCTAATGGTGATGGATAAAACGTGTTCCGAGCTTTTGCTATCCCGTAAAGTTTTCATCGAACTAACAGTTCCGGAGATATTTCAATTAACTATAAACCAGATTCTATTTTATCTTTCGGTAAGATTTACATTTGGATTAGTAAATCAGGAATCACTTTCTAAAATACTTGCCGGTTATTTAGAAGATAGAATATTCACAATTGCAAAACGATTTGGAATAAATTCCTTTTACTTTATTGCCGGACTTGGCAGCTTTGCAGTGCAGACAATGAATTTTTCTTCCGATATCGATCTTGTATTCGTAGTTGAATCCGGAGATGATATATCTGAGAAGCAACAGGAATTCCAGAAACTAATTATTTCAATCCAGGAGAATCTGAAACCTTTCTCGGTGGATTTTAAATTGCGTCCGGAAGGTAAAAGTTCACAGCTTGTCTGGGACATTGATAACTTCAATGATTATATTAAATCGAGAGCAAGGATCTGGGAATTTCAGGCATTCAGCAAGTTAAGATTCATTTATGGAAAAAAGGAATTATTTGATGACCTGGTTTTTACAGTAGTTTCAACCATTGGTGCCATGGATAAAGGAAAAATCAATTCAGAGATTAAACAAATGGAAAAAAACATCCACCGGGAATCAATAAAACTATTCGGATCATCATTCAACATTAAAAAAGATCGCGGAGGATTAAATACAATTGAATTTATAATTGATTCATTAATTTTGTCAAACAATTTATTGTTAGGAAAAACCATTAATGAAAATAGAATAGAGATTCTGAAACTTCTTCCTGAAGGTGAAACAAAAAGTGACGTTAAAGTTCTCCTAAGAAATTTCAAAATCCTTAAATCGATTGAATTTGCAATTCAGAACACTTTTGATGTTAATAATAGTGTTATTCCTACATTTGCTGATAAGAAAGCAGTAGTGTCAAACTGGTTAAAAGTAAAGAAAAAAAATCAGCCGGAAATATTATTGAAGCAGTTAATAAAAGAGAACAATTCACTATTTGAAAAATATGTCGGATAAAAAATTAGTTTTCGCAAAATATCTGCCTGCCGTTTTAGGTTTATTGGTCTTCATCATTTACTTGTTGACTCTTGCACCAAGTGTAATTCAGATTGATTCAGGAGAATTAACGGCGGTTCAGGCAACACTTGGAATTGCACATCCAACGGGTTATCCCCTATTTACAATTATCGGATATCTATTTCTAAAACTACCACTTCCATTCACAATAATTTATAAAGCTAATTTATTAGCGGCGATTTGGTGTCTCTTTGGCATACTTTTTTTTATTAAGTCGATTACTCTGCTTCTTCAAAATTTTACGATTCTTCAAAGAACCGACAAGAAAGTTAAAAACAAAAAGCAGCAAGTAGATGAATACGGTGGTGAGAATAATAAATTAAATGTATTAGTATCATCTGTTACGGGTGCTCTATTTCTTGCTTTCAGCAAAACGTACTGGATGCAATCAACTTCGGTAGAGGTTTATTCGTTACAAATTTTTCTTTTCACATTAATCATCTATGCCTCTTTAAATGCTTTTTTTTCACAAAAGGAATCATTGACCGATTGGATCTGGGCTGGGATTGCCTTGGCTTTTGGTTTTTCCAACCACATGACAACATTATTAACACTTCCTTTTATCGCAATTCTTTTTTTCTTAAAGGAAGGATTTAAAAAGCATGCATTCAAGAAAGTTTTAATAACATTTATTGCATCATTTCCCATTATAATTCTGTTTTATCTTTACCTGCCGATCAGAGCATCATCAAATCCTGTTATTAATTGGGGCAATCCAATAAATCTTGAAAATATCTTTCGCCATGTATCGGGAAAGCAATACCAGGTCTGGCTTTTTTCATCTATGGATGCGGCAAAAAAACAATTGGTTTATTTCATTGAAAACCTACCCACCGAGTTTACAATTCCTGGACTACTACTTGCACTGATAGGGCTTGGTTATATTTTCAAACAATCAATAAAACTATTCTGGATACTTACAATTTCATTTTTAACGGCACTTCTCTATTCAATCAACTATGATATCGTTGATATTGATTCATACTTTCTTTTCAATAACATATTAATAGCCGGATTTATTTCATTTGGAATTTATTGGGTGATATTGTGGCTTCAAAAAAAATATCGCTTAAAGGAGAAGTTTTTTGTGCTATTAATTGCATTTGGATTACTTCCCACAATAATTAATTTCAACAGTGTAGATCAAAGTGAACAACATGCATTTGAGGACTATACTAAAGCGATACTTGAAAGCGTAGAGAAGAATGCTATTATTTTTTCCTATCAATGGGATTATTTTATTTCTGCTTCATATTACTTCCAGTTCGTGGAAAATTTTAGAAGTGACGTAGCTGTTGTCGATAAAGAATTATTACGCCGGTCTTGGTATTACACCCAATTAGAACGAAGCTATCCAGCTATACTAAAAAATATTAAAAATGATATTTCGGAATTCCTCGTTGCTTTAAGACCATTTGAAAGTAGTGAAAGTTTTGATCCTAACCTGCTGGAAAAAAATTACCGAAATGTTATGACAAAACTTGTATCTGAAAATCCCGACAAAGATTTTTATGTAGGATTAGAATTATATGCAAACGAGATGCAAAGAGGCGAGTTTAGTTTGCCCAAGGATTACCAGCTTATCCCTCATTTATTTTTATTTAAGGCTACAAAAAGTCAGGAATACGTAACTGCTCCAGAACCCGATTTCAAAATTCGATTACCAAAAAGAAAAGATAAATATATTTTATTCATCGAGGATACAATCGGCAGGATGCTGACGTACAGGATAGCATACGAACTTCAAAACAATAAGACTGATAAAGCAATAAGCTATTTCAAAAAGTTGAGGGAAGGTCTACCTGAGTTTCAAATCCCGACACAAATTACAGAAAAAATAAATCTACTTATCAAGTAGTCTATTTAAGTTCTTTCATCAATTTTTCCTTCACTTCATTTTTAACTTCGCGTTCGGTTAAGAATGATTGAAGAATTACATCAACCTGCTGGATTAATTTTTTCTTGTAGTACTTTGGTGCATAGATAGAACCGTCAAGCATGTAGAGCCGTTTTGTGGGTTGGTCATAAAATGTATAGTTTGTGAATGGACCTCCCATTGAGCCATCATTCATACGCCACAATCCCTGCGTCATAAGTGCATATCGATTTAGAAAATTAACTTCAAGTGTAGTTTTGTAATCATCAGATATTTCTACATAACTTTGATCATCGGAACTCTTATAGAATTTTTCAGTAATCCGATCACGAATGGAATAAACCGTATCACGATTTAACATGGCAGGAGAAGCATTTTCAATCCAGTGAACAAATATCCAGCGTTCCATATCGGTACCGGGTGAACGGCGGAGCCATACAAAATTGTCACCGGATTCATCCAGAGCAAGATAAAAATCCGATTGGACATAAATCATCCAGCCGTAATTCTTAAGAAATTTTGCTTCAATGTCTTTGCGCTCGAACCTTTCGTTATACAGACTTTGAAATAAGCGGTTGTCGGATATTTTTTGAAAATGATGAAGAAGGTTTTCGTGTTCGTTCAAGATACTCTGATTCAATTTTTCCATTGTGGGAGCCGTGAGAACCATTAATAACTGGTTTCTCGCCCATAAATTATATTTATTGATAACAGAAATTGAATCTGAATTAATTAATTCTTTTACATCAGAGCTCAACATCCCGTTAATATACTTACCAACCTCCGATTCAGAATTCAGAGGTGCGATTAAAATAATATTTTTTCTATTACGGTACTTTTCAAGCTCAACAATATTCTTACGAGTTAAAAGGAATAAATTTTCGGGTTGAGGAGTATAAATAATTTTCCCAAATACAGTAAGCAAAGAGTTTTCGAGTTGGTAAAACTCAGTTGAATCTGCAAATACAATTATTTCGTCTTCCTGTCCGGTTGCCGGTTTTTGAGCTTGATCGCAAGCAATAAATATAATTCCTGATGAAAAAGTGAGAAGGATTGGGAGAAGTGCATAATTGAAAATTGTTTTAGCTTTTTTCATAGTTTCTTCAATTTTCCTGTTTATACTTTGCTAATTATTTGTTTGTTTCATTCAATTTGGAACATTCGGAAGAACAAGAGATAAATCTGGAAGCAGCAAGGCGTATAAAATCCACATTGTTACACTAATGGAAACCGGTATAGTTAAATTATCATCCGCCCATCCTGTTGATATATTTTCTGCAATAGCGCCAACTGCGACGGCAATAATACCTATCAAAAACTCTGTAATATTTCCTTCAATTTTAGGAGTAAATAATATTACAATACATGAAAAAATAAAGAAGGCAATGGTTCCTTCAAGACTTTTAAGAAGAAATTGCGTCTGGCCAAATTTTCGTCCGATTAATGCGGCAGCAATATCACCAATAATTAGTACAGCGAAACCAGTAACTGCAAAAACTTTAGGAAAGAAGGCAATAACAATAACCGCAGAGATTAGAACATAAGTTGCACCATTTAAGTTTTTTCTTTTTTCATCTTTTTCATGACGGCGGAGCATAAATCCGAAAATTTTATAAAAAATATTGCTGAAAGGTTTAATGTAGTATCTGCTTAAATCCAGTATTAAGGAAAGCAGAGCAAGAGGAATAAGAATTGAGAGAGCAACTTCACGGGTAATAAAATAATAAACTATTGGAATAGAAAGCGAACAAAGATGAATTGCTTTTCTTAATACCTCACTCTGGTAATCTATAGTTGCGCGATCAGTTGCTACCATCAGTCTTTTCAGCGGGCTTATCGGATCCTCTTTTCTGTTTCTCTTCCAGTAATGCTTTTACATGATCTGGAATTTCTTTTTGTAGAGTATCTTTGGAATTATCTGTGCCATTTCTCTTAATTGGCGGTAGCTCCTCTCCGCGCATAATTTTTTCAATCTCTTCAGAATCAAGAATTTCACGTTCTAATAATTCTTTAGAAAGTTTATGAAGTAAATCAACATTTTCAGAGAGAATTTTTTCAGCACGCTCCATTCCGCTCATTATTATTCTCTTAAGTTCCGAATCAATGTCCTGTGCGGTTTGTTCGCTATAGTCCTTATGTTTTGTAATTTCACGTCCTAAGAATATCTCTTCTTCTTTTGCTCCATATGCAATAGGACCAAGTTTTTCACTCATTCCCCATTCGCAAACCATTTTGCGGGCAATATCCGTTGATTTCTCAATATCATTTCCAGCTCCGGTAGTAAACCGGTTAAATATCAATTTTTCAGCTGCACGTCCGCCAAGTGCATAAGTTATCATCGCTTCAAGATAATTTTTAGAGTACGTATGTTTTTCATCGACCGGTAAATAGGTCGTTACGCCAAGTGCGCGTCCTCTTGGTATTATTGTTACTTTATGAACCGGATCGGCTTCAGGAACCATTTTGGCAACAAGAACATGTCCAATTTCATGATAGGCTGTAATCTTCTTTTCATCTTCTGAAATTATCATACTCTTACGTTCCATTCCCATCATCACTTTATCTTTTGCCTCTTCAAAATCCTCCATTGCCACTTTCTTTTTATTTTTCCGGGCAGCAAGTAAAGCTGCTTCGTTTACAAGATTTGCGATATCAGCTCCTGCAAGTCCGGGAGTACCTTTAGCCAGTGTTTCAAGTTCTACATCAACATCGAGTGGAATTTTTCTTGTATGAACCTTAAATATCCCTTCTCTGCCTTTAACATCAGGTCTATCTACTACTACCTGTCTATCAAATCTTCCCGGTCTTAATAAAGCCGGATCAAGAACATCGGGACGGTTTGTAGCAGCGATAATTATTACCCCGCTGTTTTGCTCGAAGCCATCCATCTCAACTAACAACTGATTCAATGTCTGCTCGCGTTCATCATGTCCGCCGCCAAGACCCGCGCCCCTATGTCGTCCTACAGCATCAATTTCATCAATAAAAACGATACATGGAGCGTTTCGCTTTCCCTGTTCAAATAAATCTCTTACACGGCTGGCGCCAACACCAACAAACATTTCAACGAAATCAGCACCTGAAATTGAAAAGAATGGAACACCGGCTTCGCCGGCAACTGCTCTTGCTAATAGAGTTTTTCCAGTACCGGGAGGTCCCAGCAGCAACACTCCTCGCGGAATTTTACCGCCAAGTTTTTGAAACTTCGTCGGTTCTTTTAAGAATTCAATAATTTCTTCGAGTTCTAATTTGGCTTCATCAGCACCGGCAACATCTTTGAAGGTAACTTTGATAGCAGATTCAGAAATCAATTTCGCTTTACTTTTACCAAAATTGAAGATACCCCGTGTACCGCCGGCACCGCCCTGCATCCTACGGAAAATGAGTATCCATACAGCGAAAAGAATTACCCATGGAAGGAATCCGAGAAGAACTGTCATCCACTCATTTGATTCTTTTACAAATGTATATTTGATCTCTTTGGCTTTCCATGATTTAATATTTTCTTCGATGATTGATTGATCAAACGTAACGGTAAAATCTTTTACGCTAACATCTGCACCACGGATCGATACAATCTGTTTTTCGATTAATTGACCTTCGAGACGATAATCGTTGATATCGGATTTAACAACTCTAACTTCTTTTATTTTATCAGCTTCAAGAAATTTTTCGTAGATATCAAATGTAACATCAACAACACCAGTTGTACCGGACCGCATAAACTGCATGATAATGACCGCGGCAATGATCACAGCGCCCCAGCTGAAAACTGTACGGATTATTTTCGACCAATCGAAATCACCATCCGGTTTTAGAGGACCACCTCCAAAGGGTTTTTTCGGCTTGTTCTGATTAGGTTTTTCAGAATCAGCCATAAATAATTTTTCAAATCTATTTAACATATTATTCTTAATTCTCCATTATTCACTTAAAACGTAGATAGAGCTTAGATTTCTGTACTTTTGAGCGTAATCTAAACCGTATCCAATGACAAATTTATTAGGAATTTGGAAGCCAATATAATCAATTTTGACCTCATATTTTAAACTCTCAGGTTTTAGCAGCAGTGTAACCACCTTAACACTTGCCGGATTATGTGCTAAAATCATCTCGCTGACATATTTTATTGAAAGACCTGAATCCACTATATCTTCAACAATTATCAAATGCCGGTCGGTAATATCCGCATTAAGGTCCTTAACTAGCTTTACCCTGCCCGATGAAATTTTTTCGTCGCCATAACTCGATAGCTTAAAGAAATCGATCTCACAGTTTATATTTATATTTTTCATCAAGTCGGACATAAACATAAACGAACCGTTAAGTATCCCGATGAAAATCGGAAGCTTGGTTTTGTATTCTTCAGAAATTTCCTTACCTAATTCTTCAATTCTTTTTTGAATTGTTTCTTGAGATAACATCGGGACAAATTTTTCGGTTCCGACCAGAATTTCATCTTTATTTTCTGATTTCATTTTACCCACAATTTATAAATTTCTTTTGTAGTTGACTTTAGTCTGTAACGATTGTCAATTCTTAAACCGACAACCCACACAATATTGTTCCGGTTTGTAAGCACAAGTTGATTTTTTCTATCGGATGAAGGTATTTTGATATCAGTTAAGAAATCAGATACCTTTTTAAAATTGGACATCCCGAGCGGAACAAACTTATCGCCGTTTTTCCACCTGCGTAATATAAATATCCCGTTCAACTTATCAGCATCAATAAATTCGATATTACCATTCGGATTATACTTTACTTTCATTCTATCTGACTTTTGAATTGAAACCGATTTATTAATGAATTTTACAGTCTCCCCCACATTCAGATGAACGATCTGCTCAGTATCAGTTTTTTTTATTTCTATTTGTATAAAGTCTGATTCTCTAATCGCAATTAAATTCGAATTTAATTGTACCGATTTTCCTTTCTGCAGTTTGAATAATTTATTCAACTTCATGAAATCACTATACTCAAAATCGTATCTAAAATGCTTTCTTAATAAATTCTTTAATAACTCCCCTATCAATCCGACATCATTTGACATAAAAAAGTCATTTTGGATTTGTAACCGGTCATTATAAACTTTAATAAACTTTTTAAGTTTGTTTTTTCGATATATATTAAGCAAAGGGACTGTACTTTCCAGAATTTTTGAAGAACGAAATACTGCCTCATCAAGTGACGGATTAATCTTATCCTTAAGTAAAGGAATTATTTTATTCCTCAAAAAATTTCGTTTGAAATCAGATTTAAGATTGGATGAATCTGTTATATAATGGATCTTATATTTATCCAGATATTCTACTATCTCTTTTTTTGTAAGGGATAAAAACGGACGGATAATATTTTCTCTCCTGACCGGGATACCCGAAATCCCTGACAATCCAGTTCCAGATAGAATATTGAGCAAAACAGTTTCCGTATTATCGCTCTGGTTATGTGCCGTTACAATTTTGTCACATTTTAGTTCTTTAGATACTGTCGTTAAATTTTCATAGCGAAGTTTACGCGCAGCCTCTTCAATAGAAATTTTATACTGCTCAGCATAATTCTTCACATCAATTTTTTTTGTCATAAACCGGATATCAAGCTGATCACAAAAACGTCTTGAAAATAATTGATCACGATCCGCTTCTTTCCCACGTAATCCGTGGTTAAAATGGATTGCAGAAATTTCAATTTTATATTTCCTGGCATACTTTGATAAAAAGTGGAGAGCAAACACAGAATCCGGTCCGCCGCTGAAGGCAATCAATAACTTATCGCCATGTTCGAGCAGATTATACTGCGAAATAAATTCGATTACTTTTTGTTCCATTTTTTTCATTTCAAAAACATTTCCTAACGCCTTTCAAGACGAATCAGCAGATCTTCACCTACTTTATCATAATCTTTGATACTATATTTCAACGCTTTTGGTAATGATTTTATCCGTACTCCATCAGTTAACGAAATACCGCTCCCGAGAATTTTGGGACCGATAAAAATCAATACTTCATCTTCGAGCTTATTATAAATAAAATTCGAAAAAACCTTACCGCCGCCTTCAACCAGAAGAGAAGAAATTTGTCTCTCTCCCAATTTCTTTAGCACTACTGACAGATCAAGATTTCCATTCTTTCTAACCGGCGCGAATACAAAATCGGCACCAAGCGACTTTAATTTCACTACTTTCTTTTTATCACGGTTTTTCTTTGCTGTAACGATTACAAGGTTCCTGTCATAGTTTTTCCTTACAAGGTCGGATTGCGGACTAAGCTTCAAATCGGAATCAAGTACAATTCTTTTGGGATTCCTGCCTTCAACAAGTCTAACTGTGAGGTGCGGGTTGTCAATCTTAACTGTATTATAACCGACCAGAACAGCATCATATTCACTTCGTAATTCATGACTCATACTTCTGGTTTCAACAGAAGTAATCCATTTTGAGTTTCCGTTTGCATCTGCAATTTTACCGTCGATTGTAGTTGACATTTTTAATGTTATATATGGAATTGCAGAAACGCAATGCTTGAAATAAAACCTGTTGAGCTCATAACAATCTTTTTCAAGAATACCGGATAATATTTCTATTCCTGCTTTCTTAAACTTTGAAATCGAACTTCCGCCGCAGCTGGGATTTGGATTAATAATGCCGACAACAATCTTCTTGATTTTCGATTGAATTATTGTTTCTACACAATTCGGATCTTTCGATGAAAGAACACAAGGTTCAAGATTGGTATAAAGGGTAGCTCCTTCAGTATTCTCTTTAGTTCCCTTAATAGCTATAATTTCAGGGCTCTCTTCATTAGGTGAGTTGCGATAAGCCGCTCCGATTATTTTATCATTCTTTACAAGAATGGCGCCGACCAATGGTTGCGGGCTTGCTTTTCCTTTCCCCTTTTTTGCGAGTTCTATCGCAATCTGTATGTATGATTCATCCAGCAATTTGTTCTATTTTAATTACTTCAAAATTTATTGTACCCGCCGGTACCTTTGCCTGCACTTTCTGTCCGGCTTTTGTACCCATTAAAGCCTGACCGACCGGAGATGAGATCGATATTTTTCCTTTTTCAAGATCGGCTTCTTCATTGGATACAAGAGTATATTTGTATGTTTTTGAGTTATTCAGGTTTTTTACAGTGAGTGTAGAAAGAATATGAGCCTGATCCTTGGGCATGTTAGAGGTATCAATAACTCGTGCTCGGGAAAGTAGGTCTTCGAGCTTGCTGATTTTCAACTCAAATAGTCCCTGTTCTTCTTTCGCTGCATCATATTCGGCATTTTCAGACAGATCTCCGTGAGAGCGGGCTTCTGCAATCCTTTCCGCCATTCCTTTTCTACCATTGGTTTTTAAATCAGTTAGTTCCTTTTCCATTTCTCGAATTCGTTCTTTACTTAGATATACAAAATTTGTCACTGATTTAACTCCTTTTACTGGTGATATAAAAAAAATTGCCATCGTCCGGCAACTGCCTGACAATGGCACTGAAAAAATAAGAAGATTATGGCTCTATTTCAACAATAGCTAATAAAAATTAGTTACTGTAATTAATTGCCATAATTAAATGACCTTCAAAGAAATTAGCCGGCTACATCCGATATTCTACAAACCGATTTGAATTGGCAATATCTGCAGACAATCTTTTCGCGGTCTTCATGCGGTGACAAACCAAACCTGCCTTCCGAGATTTGAGAGATATACTTCCTGATATACTGTAGTGTTAAATTGATTAATTGTTCAATTGTTGTTATTTCCTTATCGCTTGATGAAACACGAAGTTTGCCAAATTCATCTGACGAATACTTAAGCGAATAAATAATCATTTCATTTGGAGAGAAAACTTTACCGTATTTTTTCTTTAAGAGTTCGGAAACTGCATATAGATATACCGGAAGTTGAAGTGAAACGCCTTCTTTCAGTTCGCGGAATGAAGGTTTCTTGCCGCTTAATTTGTAGTCAACAACGTTAAACGAATCATTTTCTTTTGAGAGGTCAATCCTGTCGATTTTACCTTTCAGTTTTATCCCGTCAACTTTAACCGGTTCGGCATCACTTAAAATTTCATCGGAACTTTCCTCTTTTATAGACCCAAATCGTACTTCAAAATAACCGGGCAAAAAATCGATATTGTTTTCAGATTCATATTCAATAAACCGGTTGAGAATCGATTCTTTTTCATTTCCCCCTATTCCGAATATTTTTTCTTTTTCGTAAAATGTTAATGGTGACTTAAACGGTGCTTTCGCAATCTGTTCCTGAGCGACTTCATTTATCAGTTTGCGAAGTTTCTCCAAGGAGGACTTATCATTCGAATCCAACTTTATATTGAGTTTCCTTAGTTTTGAATAAAAGTGATATAAAATATTATGAAGGATACTTCCCATTTCTATTGCTTCTATGTCTTCTGTCGGTTCTTCAATCGTATCTATTTTCAAGACCCTTTCGACAAAGAATTTGAAAGGACATTTTGCATAAGTTTCAAGCTGTGAAATTGAATACTGCCGGTTGGAAAATGACCGTAAAAAATCAGCTGACTTACTGCTTGCATAATTACTATCGGTTAATAGATGCCCCGAGAATGGTGAGCAGGCAAGCGGGTCAAGCTCTCTTAATTTCTCTATTTGAATTGCATTTTTAATTTGAGGTAGATTGAGATCCAATTCACCACAATATTTTTCAATCTCTGATTCAATTTGTTCGATATCCGCTTTTCCAAGTTCAACTTCGATCTCTTCTTTCGAACAGATCAATTCGTTGTAATGGTTTACAGTTAAAGATGAAATTTCAAAAAGTTCTTCAAAGTCATTTAAGAATGTTGAAACAACCGTTTCCCTGCCTCCTTCTGTCTGAGGATAGCTCAAGTATAGCTTTTTATTCCATGTCAGCAAGGATTGATAGAAAAGGTTCCGTTCTTCTGTCTGATGAGTGTAAGCCTGTTTCTTAAAAGAGGGTGAGTAAAAAATCTCGGGTGAATAACGTGTTGGTAAATCACCATCGCATAATCCTCCAATGAACAAATAATCAAACTGAAGCCCGCGAATCTCTTCTAAAGTTGTAATCTGAACTCCGTAGTTCGATTTTTCTTTTACATTAAATCGTGCCCAGCCGCAAGCAGTCCTTATCTGTTCCATGAAAAAGCTGATCGGAAATTTTTTATCCTTTCCATGTTCTTCGGCAAGGAGATCAAATACTTCATTCAGTGTTTCAATAAATGCTGCAAACCCGCGAATGTTTTCTTCGGCATCCTGCGAAACCGAAAGAAGTTTGAAGGGTAGTTTACTCTTATAAACAAATTCAATTAACTTATCCATAAAATCCGGTATAGTGAGTTTTACTTCAAAGGGTTTTGTTAACTGTGAAATTGAATTTATATCATCAAGAGCTTTTTTAAATGCCGTCGATCTTTTACTCTTCACTTCCTCCTCTTCATCGGAATTATACTTTATATTTTCGAGTGAATCGGTTAAAGTGGAGATCCAGTTTTCCTTCCCCGATACTATCTTAAGTTCGGATGCTAAACTGACAAGATTTGCAAAATCAATTTCGGATTTATCAATAAAACCACTGCTGAGTGCACGGAAAATATTTTTGTAATAAAAATCATTTTCTGCAATTTCCAGAAAATTTACGACCGCAGTGACCGGGTTGGAATTATCAAGTGGAATTCTATCTGATAAATTGAAAGGAAGTCCATTCTTTGTAAATATGTCGCGTATTATTGAAGTGTAATTTTGAACAAGGTTAAATACTACACATATATTTGCCGGTTCAACATTCTCTTCACTAATTAGTTTTTTAATCTCTTTGGAAACCTGTTCAACTTCTTCTTCCCGGCTAAATGCAGGGATCTTTATAATTCGATCAGTATAATCAAGTTTTTTATTTTTCTCTGCGATCAAAAAGAGTTTATCACGAACGGATTGACGGAATTTAGTGAGCCGTTCTTCTGATATATCTTTAATAATATTGAATCCGAGTTCACCAAATTTATCAAAGCACTTATCGAGATGGGAAAAAATAAATTCATTTTTCCTGTTATAATCGAAATTGAGAAATAAGCTGGTGTTCTTAATATCCGCCATTCTGTTTAAAATGGTTTGTTCCGGGATAGTAAATTCATCAAAACCATTAACAATGATTAGATCGGAATCGGGATAAATTTTATTGAAGCACTCATAGAATTGAATATCTGTTAAACTATTAAGCCCCTTATATACGTCTCCGATTTCAAACGCATTCAACTTCAGACATTTCAACAAATATTTTTCGTAAATGTTAGCGATATCCAGAGCTTTCAATTTTTCTGATTTATCTAATTTCTCCGCCTCTTTTCTTAAGGAGTCCGGTGTAATTCCGTGACGCTTATATTCAGAGATAATATTTTTAATCCTGTCCAAAGTACCAAATGGTATTTCTTTTTTGTAGAGGGAGAGATACTCTAACTTTAATTCTGATGCACTCCGCTTTATAAAGACAGTTGCCGCAGCTTCGCTTAATTGCCGAAAGGGTTTAATTATACCCAGCAATTTTGACGAAAGAGTACCAAGAGTTTCAACATGTATCCCCTGCGTCGATTTCTTTGGCATCAACGAGATTATTTCTTTTTTAAGTGTCCGCGACTTACGATTCGTTGGTACTATCAACAACAACTCATCAATCCGATTCGATTCAATTTTTGAATTGATAAGCAAATCGAGATCAACTTTATCGATTTTTAATTTACTTAGTATCATTCTGCTCTAAAAGCCTCTTATAAGAAGCCCTTATCTGTTTGGAAAGATCAAGATTTAATAATCTCACAACATCATTAAACTCTTTTTCCGAACTTCTTTTATTAATGGTAACCACCGATTCAAGTTCAAGGAAATTGCCCAATCCCTTTACTTTATCGAGATGGATTCTTGTATTTTTATATAAGAATAATTTTCTTTCTTTTTGGACTACTTGGTCGACACTAAAAACTTCCGAAAGATATTTCTCAGGATTCCTGCCGGATAGTTTCAATATTTCATAATTGCTCCAGCGCTTTCCTTTTTCATCCCTAAAATATTTAATAAGCCAATAATTTTTATTTTCAACACGCAATTTCAATAAACCCTTGGATACTTTATAATAAATATCCTTCTGCTTTAAGATGCCCAAAAATTTTGAATTTATTTTCTTAAGTTTATTAATAATCTGTGGGTGGGAATCGACCTTAATTTTAAGTTCAAGATTAAAAGCCATACAGAACCTTTTTAATAATGATGTTGTTTAATTGCGCAAGAGTACTAATTTTATCACGTTGATTTTTTCCATAATATCAATATCTTACATATGAAGGTTAGCAAAAGGATTGCAAATATGAAAGTATTAGCATATTTCTTGTTTTTACTTGTTGCTTTTAGTTCAATAGAAGGGCAACGAATCGGTCAGATTGCACCGGATAAAGCGCCGGAGTTTTTCCCGCCAAACAGCTGGGGAGCAGATTTAATGTTCGGCGAAGGCGGATTTGGACTAGGCACTTTTTACAAAAGATCTTTTTCAAGAACTCTTACAGGGGTCATTGATTTTTCAATTTCGGAATCCAAGGATGAACGCGAAATGGAATACATTGACTATTGGGGAAATACATTTGTGTATGGCAAGGTAAACCGGATTTTTTTAATCCCGGTAAATCTTGGATTACAATACCGCCTTTTTGCTGATAACATAACCGAGACTCTCAGACCTTATGTAAGCGTGGGTTTCGGTCCAACATTTGTTATTACAACTCCATATGAAAAAGAATTCTTCAGCTCTTTCGGAGATGCTAAAATGCATTATGCCGCCGGAGGTTACATTGGATTCGGTGCTAATTTTGGAGAAAGTAAATCAAATCTTGTTGGACTTAATGCAAGGTATTATTACATCAGCATTTTCGGTGATGGTGTCGAAAGTATGCAATCAAACATCAGGAAAAATTTCGGCCATTTTTATCTTTCGCTTTCTCTCGGAATTATGTATTGAAAGAAGAAGATTTAATTTTTACAGGATTCAATTCCGGACTTTTTCAGTTTCTTAAGGATCTTAAAAAGAATAACAAGGTTGAATGGTTTCATAACAATAAAGAACGGTATCAAAAGTATTTAGTAATTCCTGCCAGGGGTTTTATTACCGAATTAGCTCCTTTCTTAAATAGGTTAAACCCTGCAATCCGCACCGAGCCCAAATTTAACGAAACGATTATGAGACTTAACAAAGATATGCGTTTTGCAAAGGGCGAACCGTACAGACTGTTTTTACTAATTCATTTTGGAAGATTCAAACTAGACAGCGAGTTTTATCTCTATTTTGAACCCGATGGTGCCGAACTTGGCATGTTTATCAATAACTCCAAAGAGAAAAACCTTTTCTTCAAACAAAATATTATAAAGTTTCAGAAAGAGATTATAAACACCTGTAAAATTTATGATATTGATAATAATTATAGCCTTTCTGATTTGAATGACGATATGAATATTGTTGAAAAGAATTTTAACGCAGATAAACATTTCAATAAACTCAACGAAATTGAATACATATTAATTCAGCGGAAAAAAGTAGTCTCTGAAAAAGTATTATTTTCAACAAAGATTATTGAAGAGATGATAAAAATGATCCTTCAGCTTTACCCGCTCTACTGCTTTGCTATTTCACCACAGCCATTGAAATTAATCCACAAATTTGAAGATGATTTCGGAGAAGCCGTTTAATCATCTTTTCCATTTTATCGTGCAGCCGATCGTAAAAGTCTCAGGTACAGATACTTTTTTCCCGGCTATCAATTCTTCCAACGCATTACGCAAATATTTCGATTTAACACTTTTCGGATCCTGCCAGTTGTCATCTATTTTTCCATGAAAGGCCAGTTTTCGATCATTATCGAACAAAAATATTTCCGGTGTATGAGTTGCGCCAAAAGCCGTAGCAATATCCTGACTTTCATCCCACAAATACGGAAAGTTGAATTTCTTAAGTTCCGCCCGTTCTTTCATCTTTTCAAATGAGTCCTCCGGATAATTAACTGTTTCATTTGAACTGATCGCTACAACATTCAGGAATTCATTGAAATCCTTTTGAATCTCTATTATTCTATCTTCATACGCCTGAACATACGGGCAATGATTACAGCTAAAAATAACAATGAGAAACCGCTTATTTTTGAACGAATCCAATGAATATGATTTACCATCAGTAGCCGGTAAATTAAAATTGGGTGCTTTGGAGCCGAGAGTTAGTTTATCGGTAGCCATTTATACTCCGTAATAAATTTTAATTAATCTCTTTAATTATTAATAAAGACAGACTAAATTTGGAACAATTCATTCAGAAAATCAATTGCTAATTGAGAGGTTCAATTTGGAAATCAATATCGACTACAAAAAAATTCTAAACGATTATGACAGGTATTATGAAAATTCCCTTAATACTGCAAGAATTACACATTCCGATATTCTTCCTTTAATAAATGAAATAAAAGGAAATAATTTATTCAGGGTAGAGAATGCCGGGAAATCGATTGAGGGGAGAGAGATATTTTACATCGCACTTGGAAACGGAAGTAAAAAAATTCTGGCATGGTCCCAGATGCATGGTGATGAACCAACGGCTACTGCTGCTCTATTCGACACATTAAATTTCTTTTCACAAAGCGATGAATATACTTTTATTAGAAATGAAATCCTGGAAAAATTGCAAATCATATTTATCCCGATGTTAAATCCCGATGGTGCAGAGAGACACCAGCGAGAAAACAAAATAAATATCGATGTCAATCGCGACGCTTCTAGATGTATTTCGCCTGAATCGAAGTTGCTCTGGCAAATTGCAGAGAAATTTAAACCCGAATTTGGATTAAACCTGCACGACCAGAATAGTTATTATACGGCAGGAAGAGCCGGCAATAGTGCGGCAATCTCTATGCTGGCGCCACCTTTTAATTTTGATAAATCCATTAATGAATGCCGGAAAAAGAGTATGCAGGTTATATCATCTATTTATCAAACTTTAACTCAATTTATTCCTGGACAGATTGGAAGATATAAAGACGATCATGAACCACGGTCATTTGGCGATACATTCACAGGAAATAATATCAGTACAATCTTAATCGAATCAGGCTTTATTAAAAACGATAATGATAAGAACTATATCCGCAAAATGAATTTTATTTCACTTCTTTCCGTGTTCCTTTCAATTGCAACCGAAGATTATAAAAAGATAAACGAAATGGACTACTTCTCGATCCCTGAAAATGAAACTCTGCTTTTTGATCTTCTGCTTCGGAATCTTTTTATTTCAGAAAACGGAAAAGAATTCAAAGTAGATATCGGAATTAATCGTGAAAAGAAATTTAATTTGAAGAATAATCAATTTTACTACAAGGGTAAAATTGCAGAAATTGGCGACTTGTCAATTCATCACGGAATTGAAGAATATGATTTGCCCGGGTACCATGTTCAACCGGTAAGAATTTTTGAGAAAGAGTTAAAATCGATAGATGAAATAAAAGATTATGAAAAAATGCTTTATAACGGTTATGGTTTTGTAAAACTTGATCCGTTCGCAATTGATAACGATTATACAGAATGCAAGATTAACATAATACCATCTTACCTGAAATATGAACCCTCAATTACTGTAGATGAATATGCAAACCTTTCCCTATTTTGGGAAAACCAAGTGGATTATATTGTCATAAACGGCTTTATTGAGGATATTTCTGAACAAAAAAAATCAATATTAAATGGGATTGTAATTTCTTAAATTACAACCGACAAATTTCGCAACAGTAAAGATTGAGCAATTGAATCAATGCAACTACGATCTGCTTCAAATACAGATACTAAACTGCAGATCCTTTACCAGGATTTTGAAAAAGAAGCCATCCCTCACATGGATTCGCTCTATAATTTCGCCTTAAAAATGACAGGCGATGAAGATGACGCTGATGATCTGGTGCAGGAAACCTACCTTAAAGCATTCCGTTTTTTCGATAAGTTTGAGAAGGGCACTAATTGCAAGGCCTGGTTGTTTAGAATAATGAAGAATTCATATATCAACGACTACCGTAAACAGGCAAAGGAACCGAATAAGGTTGATTATGAAGATGTCCAAAATTTTTATGAGAATATTAAATCTGACGAGGTTGAATTAAAACATTATGAGCAGGATGTCTTCACTAATTTACTGGATGACGAAATCTCGAAGGCAATTACCGGTTTACCGGAGGATTTCAGGACGATTATTATATTAAGCGACATTGAAGGATTTACGTACGATGAGATAGCAGATTTTGTCGATATTCCGGTCGGTACGGTAAGATCGCGACTTCACCGTGCTCGTAAAATGCTCTATTCACTGTTATATGATTATGCAAAGGATAAAGGTTTTGTAAGCAGCAGCGGACAAAAAAAATAATGGAAATATTAGAAGAAATAACATCATACGTTGATAACGAATTAAGAGATAATTATGTTTTCAACAGGATTAAAAAACTTATTGAAGAAAATTCCTCTGTGCGTGCAGAATATCTGCGACAATCCTTAGTGAAAAACCTGTTACATCAAAGATTCAGTAATTCAAAAGCACCTGAATATCTGGTCAATAATATCCGTAACCAGATTTTCAAACCTTTACCTGCAAGAAAAATAAGTGAGCCATTTCAATTCATTCAAAATTTTTTCAAAGCTAAGTATGCTTTTGCCCTTTTGGTACTTGTATTATTTTTTATTTTAGTCAGCCTTCCATTTGCCCCTGATTTATCACCGGAGTCATTAATCCATCAGCAAAAAGGTGATAACAATATGCTTATTCAAGCCCATTCCAATTTTCATAAAATAGTGGAAGGAGAATTAAAAGTTCAGTTTGCTGATAAGAATCCCAAAAGTATATCTAATTTCTTCGAATTAAATGGAGTAAGTTATTCTACAATTATTCCAGAATGTCCCAGCTGGGAAGTAATTGGGGCAATAATTTCGGAATCCGACGGGGAAAAACTAGCTCATACATTATTCAGAAACGAGAAGAATGAAATTTTATACCTTTATCAGGCGAATGAAAATATAATTAAGCGAAAATTGTTTGTAAATATTTCCGATGATCTGATACAATACCTTAGTGAAGGTAATCTGCTTAAAATAAATGAAACGGATTGCCAGATTTTGATGATGAAGTGTAAGAATAATTTTATTGCAATTGCCTCGAATTCACTTACCAATAATTTAGAAAACAGTTTTTTAGCATATATGAATTAGGAAAATGTTTGATATAAAGACCATAGTTGTACCTATCATTTTTAGTAAGATCTCCTTTTCAGCGTTTGAATACGCCCGTGATTTATCGTAAAGGAAGAATGCGGCAATTCATCTAATTTACGTAATAGAAAAAACACCACCCTTTTTTGCTGCTAAATTATTAGAGAAATCTGAAGAAATACTTAAATCAATGGAGATTGAAGGGAGAAAACAATTATCCGAAACAGTTTCTCACCTAAGGGAGGATACTAAACTTCTGGTTGAGGAGATATTCAGGATAGTTTACGAAAATGAAAAGATCGTAAGCTAATTAAAGGAAATAAAGGCTGGTCTAATTGTCATGGCCTCTCACGGTAGGACAGGTGTTCTTCACTCATTGTTTGGGTGTGTTGTTGAAAAGGTGATCCGATTTTCATAATGCCCTGTTCTTGTTATTTCTCCGAATGGCGACTACGAATAAGGTTTGACAATATTCACTTAAATCCTTAGGTTTGGTGCGCTAATTTTTATCCACAATTAAGGTAGGTGATATAAGTGGTAGGTATTACCGTTCAGGAGAACGAGAATATTGACAAAGCTCTCAAACGTTTTAAGAAAAAATACGAACGTTCAGGAATTTTGAAAGAGTTCAAAAAGAGAACTTTCTTTGTTAAGCCGTCAATTGAAAAAAGGATGGATTTAATAAAAGCAAAACGTAGAGCTACAAGAGAACAAGCTTTCAAAGACAGAAAAGCTTAATCTGGAAACCCCGTATTATTTACGGGGTTTTTTGTTTATCAAATTTTTATTAATAAAATACTTCTGAAAGTGTAGAGTTAACTTCTCAAATACTTCATCAATCGAATTACCAAAATCAAACAGTTTCAAATCTTCACGACTGATAGTACCATGTTCAATTAACGCTTCAAAATTTATTACTTCCTTCCAGTAATTTTCATCATACATAATAATTTTCATCTTCTTCGTGATTTTCTTTGTTTGAACAAGTGTCAGTACTTCCATTAATTCATCCATTGTTCCGAAACCGCCAGGAAAAACTATAAGAGCTTTAGCAAGATAGATAAACCATAACTTACGCATGAAGAAGTAATGAAACTCGAAAGCAAGTTCAGGATCAACATATTTATTTACAAATTGCTCGAAAGGAATACTTATGTTTAATCCGATTGAATGACCTCCGGCAAGTTTTGCCCCTTTATTTGCTGCTTCCATAATACCCGGACCGCCACCACTGCAAATTATGAAACGATTCTTTTCTTCTTTTAATGATTTTGACCATGAAGTTAATTTCTTTGAAAGTTTTACAGCATCTTCATAGTACGTGGACATTTCCAATTGCTTAACAGCTCGGTCGAAATTATACTCTGCATTTTTTGAATTATCCTTTTGCGCTTTTTCAACAAGTTTTAAAGCCTCTTTGCGCGAAATTATTCGAGCCGATCCGAAGAAAACAATTGTATCTACAATATTATGTTTTTGGAATCTTGCCTTAGGTTCATAATACTCGGATAAAATTCTAAGAGTTCTTGCATCTGCTGAACTAAGAAAATCTAAATTCTTATAAGCTTTCTGAGGTTTCTTCACTTTGCTCATAAATTCACCATAGGTTTAAGAGTGATATGGAATGAAAGTAGGTCATCAATAAAAAACCTCTTCCGAAGAAGAGGTTTTAAAACTTACTTTTCCGAAGGTGGAGTAGTTGACTGTTGCTGTGGCAGAGCCGGTGCAGTAGGTACTGCCTGTCGATCTCTCTGAATAATACTTTCTCTTTGTTCAACCGATGTCTGTCCAGGTAAAAAGAAAAGATTAATTATTATTGCTAATACCAACAGGGAACCGCCAAGCCACCATGTAGCTTTGCTTAGGAAATCGGCTGTTCTTCTTGTTCCGAAAACAGTTCCGAATTGACCCGTACCGCCAAAGGAACCTGCAAGACCACCGCCTTTGCTCGATTGTAATAGTACAACTATAACTAAGAATAAAGAAATAATTAACGAAACCGCGATTAATAATGTATACATTTTTAACTCCAATAAGAATGTAGCGAGGGAGGGATTCGAACCCCCGACACGTGGATTATGATTCCACTGCTCTAACCTACTGAGCTACCTCGCCAGAATTTTAAAGTAAAACCGATTTTAGCAATTTGCTGAAAACCGGGCATCAAATATAAAGAGACCGACTTGAAACTTCAAGTTATCACTTAAATTCTCTTAAAAGAGCTTGATTTACTATTTTAATAAACCTGTGTATAAATAAACATAACCTCCGGGTACATCAAAAGCATTTAACATTGTATCATTCTGGATTATTTACATTTGGCATGGATAAACCGAAGTATTTTTGAGCTCAGGGGATTTAACAATTTCCAGAAATATTCTATTGTTAATGTATTCCTTTACACTTGAATCACCGTTATAAACCGAATACTCCTTTGTGTTCTTTCTTATTTCCTGATCGAATTGCTGCCCCATTGAAATTTCATCGTTATCGGAAAAATATTTATCCCGGTTGAACATGCCGTAACGACAATCAATCCAATGATAAAGAATTTTAGCTTATTAAATTTCATAACGACTTATCCTAGAAAATGATTTTAAATCTTCTTCTAAGTAAATAGATAAATATCGGCGCACCAATAAGTGCAGTGATAGCACCAACAGGTAATTCTGCCGGCGATATAATGGTGCGTGCAATTGTATCGGCTAATACTAAATATGAAGCGCCAATAAAAAATGATGCAGGAAAAACGATACGATTATCAACACCCAAAACCATACGGCAAACATGAGGAACGAGTAACCCAACAAAACCAATTATCCCGCTTACTGAAACAAGAGTACCAATCATTATACTAGTTAATAAGTATGTTACACTTTTGAGAGTATTAGTATTAATGCCAACCTGTTTTGCGTAATCTGCGCCCAAACTCAGCACGTTAAATTTATCTGAGAGTAAAATTAAAATTGTCGAAACAATCAAAGTAATAGAAAGAACAAAGAAAACATTATCTTTATCCGCTAATGAAAGATTGCCTATTAACCAGAAGACCGCAGTACGCAGAGAGTCATTCAGCAAGCTCATCATAAGTAATATTGCTGCTGAGAAGAAAGCTCCAACCATCACTCCCGACAAGAGCAGAACATTAGGTTCAATCGCACCAAATCTTTTTCCAAGAAGAAAAACAACTATCATTACTATTAAAGCACCACTGAACGCCATTGCCTGTGTCCCCAGAAACGAAGCTCCAATTAAAAATGAAAGGACAGCTCCGAAAGTTCCTCCACTCGAGATCCCCAGAATATAAGGTTCTGCAAGCGGATTCATTAACATTGCCTGAAAGACTGCCCCGGCTAACGAGAGCCCGCCCCCTACTGCCAATCCATACAGAATTCTTGGTAAGCGAATATCAAAAACAATTTGTGATATAGTAGAATTACTTTCACCGGTAATAAACAGATTAAAAAAATCAGAAAAACTGATACTGACCGGACCAATTACCAGAGCCGTTATGGATGCAGTAGCAGCAATAAGAAATAATATCAAAATCCTGATTGCAAAACCGACCGGGGTTAGTCTTGAAGTTGATCCCATATTGTATCTAGCAGTTCTTGAATTCCATATTTAGTTGCTGAAGAAAAAATAACTTTTGGCCCGCTATGGCCGGTTATCTTTTTCTTGCGGATTTGTTCAATTAAAGTTTTATCAGTTAGGTCAGCTTTTGAAAAAGCTAAAATCTTTTTTTTCTTACTCAGTACCTTTGAGTACTGGTTAAGTTCGTTTAGTAAAGTTTTGTAATCGGCTTGATAATCTTCTGAAGTCACATCGATCATTAGAAGAAGAATCTTGGTTCTTTCAATATGCCGCAAGAATTTTAATCCGAGTCCTTTACCAATGTGAGCCCCTTCAATTATTCCGGGGATATCGGCAACAATAAAACTTTGAAAATTCTTATAACGGACTATTCCAAGATTAGGTTCTAAAGTGGTAAAAGGGTAATCCGCAATTTTCGGTTTGGCTTCTGAAATAACTGAAATCAGTGTTGATTTCCCCGCATTAGGAAATCCGACCAATCCTACATCTGCAATTAGTTTCAATTCTAAAATTACATTTTTTTGCTCGCCGGGTGTACCGGGTTCAGCATATCGTGGTGTTTGATTTGTTGGAGTTGCAAAATTACTGTTCCCTTTACCACCTTTGCCGCCTTTGGTTGCAATAAACTCTTTTCCATTTGAATCCAGATCGCATAACAATTCTTCAGTTTCAGCATCTTTAATTAGCGTACCGATAGGAACTCTTATGTAGATAGTTTTTCCTGTTTTACCATCTTTTAAGGACGACCCACCCTTTTCACCATCCTCTGCCGAATACTTTTTCAAATAACGAAAATCTAAAAGTGTACTTAAATTTGAATCGGCAACAAATATTACACTTCCTCCATTACCTCCATTACCTCCAGCCGGTCCGCCTTTTGGAACATACTTCTCCCTTCTAAATGCAACAGCACCTGCGCCCCCATCTCCGCCTTTCAAATTAATTTTTGCGTAATCAATAAACATTGGGAATCATTATCGGTTGAAATATTGAGAAATGATTGATTTAAATGCCTCTGCTTCTTTCGAATTGCGGCTGATATTTCTATTTTTTAATGATTGGTTCAATACAACTAAAGCATCTTCCAGGGAAACACAACCAGAAATTTCGTCGAGAGTATTTGCAAATTCTTCTATGTCGTAATCGAAAATAACTTCAATTATGCGTGTCATGTCTTTATGTTCAAGCAATTCGGCAATATCCATTTTCTGCTTGCCATTCTCTTTAAAGAGGTCTTCTTGAGAGTCATCTTCTTTATCTTCAGGTTTTACCTCACTGTTTTGAATAATTGTTTTAAGCATACTTTCTTCATGTTCCTGTTCCTCCTTAACTATCTGCTCATACACTACATCAGGATGCATTGGATCTGCTGAAGATTCATCATCATTATTTCCATTAAGTTTTTCTTCTTTAATCTCTTGCTGGGTTAATTCAATTTTGTCATCAACTTGCTCCTGCTCATATTCAATATTTTGATTTTCAGTTTCCTCTTGCTCATCTTCCGATTCAATTTCTTCTTCAGTTGCATTGATCGTTTCAGCTGGTTCACTGCTCAAATCTTCTTCTTCCACCGGCTCAATTTCATTATCCTTATCAATCCGTATCCTAAGTTTTGTATGTTTAATTACTTCCTCTTCTTCTACATCATGTAACGGTTGCGCATCTTCAAAATAAGCTTCTTCGTCTTTTAGGTCTTCGCCCTCTGTTTCTAACACTGGTTCTTCAACCGGTTGAATCTCCTCTTTTATTTCTTCCTCAACAATTTTTTGAACTGGGGCAGATTCATATTTTTCGATCATAATGCTATCAAGAGATTTTTGAAGATCTATAACATTGATCTTCTGTGAATTATCATCTCCAAAAACCGAATGGATTTTTGCAAGGTGTTTTTCCAGTTTTTTTTCTTCCAGGAATTTTTCAATTGCCAGAAAAGGAATTTTATTCTTCTGAATCTCCCCAATGTTGAAAAAGTCCGACATCGATTTCGTAGCATTGGATAGTATACTCGGCAGATAGGTTTCAATACCTAATTTATCCACTCTATCAAGAAGGTCGCCGAACTCTGCGGAGTTCATTGAAATTATTTTTTTCGAGTTGATATAGGAATTCAAAATCTTCTTAAGGTATTGATAATAATAAATATATTTCAAAATCTGCTTGATCTCTAAAGTCGTTTTATGATCACCCTCATCAAACACAAATTTTGAGAGAGTCCATTTAGGTCTCATTAAATAATTTACAGTGAATGACGAACCATGAAGTATCAATTTAGAAACATATTCGAGTGCAAAACGTTTGGACTTTTTAACCTCTTCACTTATTAAAGAGAAGAAATTAGAAATTTTTTCACCCGAGTAATCGAAAACCGAGTTCTTTAGAAGCGCCTGCCTGTCTTCAAAAATCAGGAAATCGATTTCTGCAGATATATAATTCAATAATGCAGGATGAATATCGATTGCTGAAAGCTGCTCGAATGTGAAATACGGACCGAGACGGTTAACCTTGTTAAGATTGAAATCGTATATAAATTTTATTTCACGTTCGAACATGAATCCCTTTAGCCTGATTTTTGATTACGAAAGATACCCTATTCTGCAACAAAGTCACAAAGGCACTAAGCGATAATACCAAAATGACATAAAAAAATCCCGACAATATTTGCCGGGATTCCAAGCCTAAGCCATGAAGGTCTTTATAGACCTTCAAGGTTGCATATTACTTATCCTTAATAATTACTTAGAACTATTTTATCAACAGCATTTTCTTGCTGAGTATTTGATTTTTATATGTAATCTGGTATAAGTAAACTCCCGATACTGCTTTACTTCCATCCCATTTTACTGTGTACTTGCCTGCACTGATAAAACCATCTACAATCGTTGCTACTTCCCGCCCGAGAACATCAAATACTTTTATTTGTACAGTACCATCTTCTGGTATTGTGTAACTGATTGTTGTTTCCGGATTGAAGGGATTCGGAAAGTTACTACTACCGAACTCGATTGTTTCTTCTGGTGTGTCTACCATTTTCGGAGTTTTGTCCTTTACAACAACTCCCAAATGTTTCAATTGCTTTTTCGCAAATTTGGTTGCTCCATTTTTAGGATAATTGCTTAACATTTCTTCATATATTTTTATCGCTTCTTCTTTTTGTCCGGTTGAATACTCATGCAACAATCCTTTCGACAAAAGCACATCACAAATTAAATCTTCATTCACTGATTTTGAATTTAATATCCCATTAGCCGTTAATAATGCATTGTTATAGTCTCTTTTAAAAGTGTAATAATCGATTAGAAGTTTATTTGCATTATTAAACAAACTTTTCAGGTTTTCATTTCTGTTTATGTCACCTATAAGATTTTTAAGCCCTTCATAGTTTTCAAACTGTTTATACATGTGTGCCGCAATATTTAGTGCCGTAGGTGCAAATAATGACAATATTTTCCCGTTAATAAATGTTTTACATATTGAAATGATCGAATTAAATTCATTAGAGTAATTTTCTTTTGTAAAACTACGATCTTTTGAATGCTCATTGTTTATCTTGGCAATAAGGTCCTGGTATAATAAATTCAGCTTGTGGAATTCATCAAAGGCAAAATCTTTTTTTACATCATCACTTATTAAAAAAGAAGAAGAATTCTTTAATAATCCACAGGTATAATATGTTCCCCAGCTTACATTACCCGATGTTTTATTATTGGGATTACCACTGAAAGTTACATATTGAGCTAAGACTGCTGAGGCACCATCCGTAACAATATCATATCCATTATTGCAAAACCGTACATTGCTCAATGTAAAACTGGAAGAGTTTATAAAATAGGTTGCAATTTCGTGATTCTCGAATCTTGTTGGATTTATTTGGTAGATTTGGCCGGTACTATTATTAAAATAAGCCCCATATCCATATGGTGTATAATTCAATGTTACACCTCCTAAGTATAAAGGCGAGCAATTATTAACCATTAAACTCCACTCGGCATCCTCTGACCAGGGTGTTATTATTACTTCTTCTACTCTTGCATTTGTACATCCACTTACACCTAGGTAGTTTGTTGTTAGATAGTATAATTGCGGGTAGTATGAATTTACTATAGTAATATTACCATTAATTATTGTATTGTTTTTGTCAGCTCCGTAAACATAGATGATACTTGATTTATTGGCTATTGTAATGTTCTCACTAAAATAGCCGCTTGGAATATAAATGTTATTATTTAGGTTGGAGTTATCAATTGCTGTTTGAATTGTACTGCATAAGCCGTTTTGACCCTGATGCCCTAACTTTGCTCGTAAACCGTTGATCGTTGCTCCATTTTCAATTGCTATTGTTCCACTAGAAGATATTATAGAATATCCATTTAGGTTAATCACTGCATTTGATAAAACAGTAAGCTTTATATTATTGGGAACTATAACATTTCCGGTTAAATTAATTGTACCTCGCCATACTTCATGTCCTGGTAAAGTGCCAGAAGTAGTAATTCTTAGGGCATTCCAAGCATCAATTCTACCCCAGCCATAATCATTGTCACGCCCAGGTGCACCTAAATCAATTGCTGTCTGCTCTATTATTGTTTGTACTTCATTTCTTGTTAACCATGGATCCTTTGAAATTATTAATGCTGCTAAACCAGCTACAAGTGGAGCTGCGGCTGATGTTGCTCCAAAATTATTTACATAATTTGTTGGGCTTTGACCCGGTGCACCCATAATATCTGTAGTCCAAATATCACCACCTACTGGATAATTTCCGCTTGGAGCTACTATTCTTAAAGCATTACCTTTGCAGCTATAGTTCCATCTTAAATCATTATGATCTGTGGCCCCAACTGAAAATGAATTTGCATACTGTGCCGGATACATCAATTGACCAATATCTCCTGCATTTCCAGCCGACACAACTACAATACAACCCTTGCCATTCCTTCCATATGTGACAGCATTATTTATTGCTTCTACAACTCCATCACCTAATCCTACAAGGCTTTGTAAACTAATACTTATAATATCTGCCCCACTATCTTTGGCAAAATTAATGGCATCTTTTAATTTATTTTCATCCCATCCACTTTCTACATTATTTATACGAAGAGGCATTATTTTACAATTGTATGCAAGACCTACAATACCAACTCCATTATTTGCTTTAGCAGAAATTATTCCGGCGCATGCATTTCCATGATTATAATCTCCCGATGCTTGCGGAGAACTATCATTATCAAAATAATCATACCCGGATACTAACTGGCCAATAAACTCTTCATGGTTCATATCAATTCCATTATCAATAACAGCTATTGTAATATTAGAGTTTCCAGTATTAATTGACCATGCTTGTTGTGCATTAATTTTTGCTAATGTCCATTGGTTGTTAAAAAAGGGATCATTCGGGGGACTTATTAATTGTTTAGTTAAACTTTTTGAAATTATTGAAAATTCATTTATTTCTGAATTAGCTGATAGATTTTTTTTATTGTAATTATTCTCTTGCCCAGGTAGATTTAAAAAACTTACAAGGAACAAGGAAATAAGAATAATTAAAAAATACTTTTTCCTTTTCATATAATTTTCCTCATCTGATAAAATTTTTGATTTATAATGCCTTTTGTTTATTAATAGACAATATTTTTTTAATTATGCGTCTATTAAAACATCAAACCAATTCTAAGACTTAAAGTTTGCGATGTCACTTTAAGAAAACGGCTCTGATATAATACGTCTAAATAAAAATCATAATTAAGTTCAGTTAGTATTTTAAGCTCCCATATCTTAAACTCGCTTCCTATTCCCAAAATCAAGCCGGTATAATTCTCCTTTTGGTATTGTGAAAATTTAAATGTAGGATCAATCACAAAATCAAATTGGGGTCCAATCAATAAATATGGATTAAATCCATTAACGGGTATCCTTGGTTTAACAAGTAAAGCAATGTTGAAAGTATGAGCATAATAATTATTTATTCCGCTCCACCCTCTCTGAATATAATTCATTTCAATAGGAATACTTAGATAGGGTAAATCTAATATTTCTATAAAAATACCCAAATTAAGACCAATCAAACTCTTGGGGAATGTTAGTCGGTCTCCTTGAAGCTCTTCTAAATGTTGCCATTGGTGATTTTGTTTTGTTACAGAGATTCCTACCTTAAAACCATAACCTCTAATAAACTGAGCATTTGCTGATGCCTGATAAACTATTAACAGAATAATAAGAACAAAGATTTTCTTCATAAAAACTCCTTTTGCCAAAAATTAATTTACTCGGTAAGTAAAACCGGGAAAAAGAAGTGCAATAGTCATATGAGATTTCAGATATTAATTCTATTCTTTTCCAACCCCTCCAATAGTTTGTTATTAACAAGTCATAGCAGTAAGCAACCGAAAAGCATGGGAATAAAGGAACAGTACAAGAATTAAGTAATTACACATAACAATGGAGGGGGGCACTGTTTTGTAATTATAGTAGTATTAAATCGCGTAAGAATTGTAAGGAATTATTTTCAATTGTTCAAGTCTAAAAAGAATGGTATGCTATTAATAAAAAATCCCGACAATAATTGCCGGGATTGTAAACTTAACCTTGACCGTCTTTGTCGACCTTCAAGGTTATTCGTTATGCTTCAACATTTTCCGATTTTAGTTTGGCATTGAAATATTCTCGGTTAAGTCGGGCAATATTCCGTACTGAAATACCCTTAGGACATTCAGCTTCGCAGGCATAAGTATTAGTACAGCTTCCGAAACCGAGTTCGTCCATCTTTTTAACCATTGCCTGAACGCGTTGATAGCGTTCCGGTTGTCCTTGCGGCAGAACAGCAAATTGCGACACCTTAGCAGAGACAAAGAGCATAGCTGAAGCGTTCTTACAAGCAGCAACACAAGCGCCGCAGCCGATACATGCAGCGGCATCTGTAGCAGTTTCAATTGCCTCCTTAGAAATCAGAATCGCATTGGCATCAGGGACGCCACCGGTATCGACAGAAATAAATCCTCCGGCTTGAATAATTTTATCGAACGAGGTTCTATCAACAACCAAATCTTTAATAATCGGGAATGCTTTAGCACGCCACGGTTCAATCCAGATTGTATCACCGTCTTTGAAATGTCTCATATGAAGCTGACAAGTTGTAATCTTATCAAGAGGACCATGGGGTCTTCCGTTTATAACTAAACTACAAGCTCCACAAATTCCCTCGCGGCAGTCATGCTCAAATGCTACGGGATCCAATCCTTTAACTTCCAGTTCCTCATTAAGAATATCGAGCATCTCAAGGAATGAACTATCGGGAGAAATATTTTTTACGTTGAAGGTAACAAATCCTCCAACAGCATTGGCGTTCGCCTGACGCCAAATTTTCAGAGTTAAATTCATATTTCCGCTCATTTGTAACTCCTTACTGTTGGTTTCAGATACTCAAATTCAAGCTGCTCTTTGTGCAAAGCCCACTCACCCGGACTTTTGAATTCCCATGCAGCGACATAAGTATAGTTTTCATCGTCACGTTTTGCTTCGCCGTCTTCGTATTGGAATTCTTCGCGGAAATGTCCGCCGCAAGATTCTTTACGGTCGAGCGCATCAACAGCCATTAATTCACCAAGCTCAAGAAAATCTGCAACTCTTCCGGCTCTTTCCAATGCCTGATTCAAATCTTCTGCAGAGCCCGGGACATTTACATTTTTCCAGAACTCTTCGCGCAAATCACTTATCTCCTGTATGGCTTCTTTCAATCCTTTCTCGTTACGGGCCATACCAACTTTATTCCACATAATTCTGCCAAGCTGTCGGTGGATGTCATCGGTTGTACGTTTACCTTTTATTGAGAGAAGCTTCTTGGTCATTTCATCAATAGCGACTTTTTCTTTTTGAAATTCCGGATGATCAGTTTTAACCGCCTGGAATTTCGTTCCGGCAAGATAATCACCAATGGTATATGGAATAACAAAGTATCCGTCAGCCAATCCCTGCATAAGAGCACTTGCACCTAATCTATTGGCTCCGTGGTCTGAAAAATTAGCTTCACCAAGAACATATAAGCCGGGCACATTACTCATCAGGTTATAATCGACCCACAAGCCGCCCATTGTATAATGAGGAGCCGGGTAGATTCTCATCGGTACTTCCCACGGATTTTCAGCAGTTATTAATTCATACATTTCAAAAAGATTTCCATATCGCTCTTCAATCACTTTTTTGCCGAGACGTTTAATTGCATCTGCAAAATCGAGATAAACAGCCTGGCCGGTTTCACCAGCGCCTTTGCCGGCATCGCAGGCTTCTTTAGCAGCTCTTGATGAAATATCACGCGGTGCTAAATTACCGTATGTAGGATATTTCCTTTCGAGTATGTAATCTCTTTCTGATTCAGGGATTTCACCCGGCTTTCTTTTATCACCAGGTTTTAATTTAACCCATATTCTTCCGTCATTACGGAGACTTTCACTCATTAGAGTTAATTTTGATTGTTGTTCACCGTGCAAAGGAATACATGTTGGATGAATTTGGGTGAAGCATGGATTAGCAAACAGAGCTCCTTTTCTGTGAGCACGCCATATTGCTGTTGTGTTACAATTCATAGCATTGGTCGAAAGGAAAAATACTCTTGAATAACCACCGGTTGCAAGAACAACAGCATGAGCAGCATAATTTTCAATCTCGCCGGTTACTAAATTTCGAGCAACAACACCGCGGGCAGCCCCATCAATTACTACTAAACCGAGCATCTCGCGTCTTGTGATCATTTTAATTTTTCCTAAACCAACCTGACGGGAAAGAGCACTGTAAGCACCAAGCAGTAATTGCTGACCGGTAATACTTCTCGAATAAAATGTTCTTGAAACCAGAGCGCCGCCAAATGAACGGTTATCAAGATGACCTCCGTACTCTCTTGCAAAAGGTACACCTTGTGCAACGCATTGATCAATAATACTATTACTTACTTCAGCTAAACGGTAGACATTTCCTTCCCGTGCTCTATAATCCCCACCTTTTAGAGTGTCATAGAACAGCCTCTTAATACTATCCCCATCGGTAGGATAATTCTTTGCAGCATTAATTCCACCCTGTGCAGCAATGCTATGTGCCCGCCGAGGTGAATCATGATAAGTAAGCACCGTAACATTATACCCTAATTCAGCCATTGAAGCAGCAGCAGAAGCACCGGCTAATCCGGTACCAATAACTATAACGTCGTACTTTCTCTTGTTTGCCGGATTGACCAATTTCATATTGAAGCGGTGATTGGTCCACTTATCTTCTATTGCTCCTTTTGGAATTTTTGCATTTAACTTGATCATAGGTTACCTCCGTAGAAAAATAAAAAGTAAATTGGAATAGAGGCGAACCCGATTACCATAATAATTGTGTAAATGAGCCCAAGCTTTTCAATAATCGGGAAATACTTTTTGTTGTTCCATCCGAAAGTCTGAAAGGCACTTTGAAAACCGTGATTTAGATGGAATCCGAGTAAAATCACTGCCACGACATATAGAATTGAATAGATAGGATCACCGAATGCTTCAGCTACAATTTGATAATATTGATGCTCATCAGCAAGCGGATGACCCAAATTGAATGATACCCAGAATGTTCTTATATGAACAACAAGGAAAATAAAAATGATCGAACCGGTGACAAACATTGTCCTTGAAAAAACATCTGAATTTTCCGAAGCTCCATTGATTTTATAACCCACCGGACGGGCTTTCTTATTTTCAATCCAGAGTCTTACACCGTTGAAAATATGTAGAATAAAGATAATGACCAATACTAACTCAACAACTCTAACGAGCGGTTTTATGCCTTCGAGATTTTTAACAACTGTATCGAATAACTCCGGTCCGCCATAAAGTGTAAGATTATTAATAAGATGGATAATAAGGAAGAGTAAAAGGCAGACACCTGTAACAGCCATTAAAAACTTTTTACCGATCGAGGAGTTTAATGCTCTAAAGAACCAGCCCATTAAATTTCTCCTATGTTAATTGATTCTGTGAAATGAATTTTGATTTGAATTATGTGACGAATAGTAGAATTGAATGAATGCACAATCATTTATCAGTAAGTTTATATTTACATCTTAAGATAAGTTATAAATGTATTTTTTTCAAAGAAGAATAATTATAATAAAAATTAATTTGATGGTCAGATATATCTTTTCTATTTTGTATTCGGTTCTTGAATAATTTTAGGTGTCCCATTTAAGCTGGACTTAATAGGGAAACCGGTTAAAATCCGGTGCTGCCCCGCAACTGTAATTCCGATCCCGATTATATCGGGGTAAAAGTCTTCAATCAATTATGTCACTGTCCTGATAATTCGGGATGGGAAGACGATTGAAGATCGGAAGAGCCAGGAGACCTGCCCAAAATTGAATTAATTAAATCATATAACCGGAATACGGTTAATTAACCTTCGCGGGTGAGGTTTTGGTTGACAAGTTACATATCAATTTATCGTATCAGTCTTCTACCCACGAAGTTACGTCTTTTAACCCAGTAACGTTCTTATCGTTACATAATCAAAGGAGTAACTTCTATGTTAAAATCTGTTTTTATCTCTTTCGTTTTATTAATTAACAATTCGTTGTTCGCACAAAGCGACACAATTAAAACAACATTACAAGAAGTAGTAATATCTGCTACACGCACAGAAACACCTTATTATACTCTTGCAAGTTCTGTATCAATAATAAGTGCAGATGATATCGCAAAGAAGCAATATTATTCGGTTGTTGATCTTCTTAGAGAAATACCCGGAGTAACAATCATTCAACAGGGAGGACCGGGAAAACTTTCTAATTTATTTTTACGCGGCGCTAATCCGAATCATACACTTGTAATTATTGACGGTACTGAAATGAATGATCCGTCTTCACCGAATAATGCATTCGATTTTTCATTCCTAGCAACTCATGATATTGAAAGGATTGAAATTGTCAGAGGCCCTCAAAGTACATTGTACGGTTCCGAAGCACTTTCCGGGGTGATAAATATATTTACTAAAAGAGGCAGCGTGAATAGAAATTACAACATTCAAACTGAAGGCGGGTCAAATAACTTTTTCAGAGCCAACATTAACACTTCCGGCAGATTAGGTTTGATCGATTATTTCCTGTCAATTAATCGTATCGGGAGCGATGGAGTGTCGGCAAGCAATTCTAAATTCGGAAACATTGAAAAAGACGGATTTACCAATAATGGTTTAACTGCCGGATTTGGATTTGACCTGGCCGACCTTGGCAATCTTAACTTAAAATACAGAATTACAAAAGCTGAAAGTGATTTAGACCAGAGTGAAAAATTTGGTGATGACCCTAATTATATTTATAGGGTGGAAGAACAAACTTTAAGTGCCACCTTTAATAACAGTTCATTTAATGGTAAATGGGAGAATCGATTTAACACATCTATTCTTCGGCGATTTAGTAATGCATTCGATAATTTCGATTATATTCGTCCGAACGTATATTCCGACAGCTACAACAGATCATCAAGAATAAAATTTGAATGGCAGAACAATCTGAGATTTATTGATTATAATTTAATCACTATCGGAATTGAAACTGAACGTGAGAAAGCAAATACAAGTTATTTAAGTGAAAGTGAGTGGGGACCTTATAACAGCACGTTCCCTGAAGAGTCAGTTGTAACGACAGGTTTTTATATTCAGGATCAGGTTAATATATCAAATACTTTTTTCACATCCATTGGATTCAGAGTCGATAAGCATCAGAAATTTGGAAGTGTTGCAACATTCCGGTTTGCACCAGCTTATTACTTTAGTAATCTGGATTTAAAATTCAAATTCACTTATGGAACCGGGTTTAAAGCTCCGTCACTTTTTTATTTGTATGATCCGATGTTTGGTAATCCGGTACTAAAGCCGGAAAAGAGTAAAGGTTGGGATATTGGTTTTGAAAAATATTTATCAGGTAAAAGAATATTAATCGGATTGACATATTTTAATCTAAAGATGGAAAATATGTTCGGGTTCGATTCTAACTTCAGAACAGTGAATATCGCCCAGGCATCTTCAAAGGGTATCGAATTTTACACCTCCTTAATAAATATTGACCGATTCTCGGTTAATGCAAACTATACTTTTACTGAGACGAGAGATTCATTCATTGGGAGTACAGATTTCAATCAGCAACTATTAAGACGACCGAAACACCAGGCATCAATTAACATGAACTACATGATAAGTGAGAATCTGAATTTGAATTCGGGATTGCGATATGTCGGGAAAAGAGAAGATAAAGATTTCTCAGCTTTTCCCGCTCAAAGAGTAGTTTTGACTGAATATATATTGGTAAACATTTCTGCATCCTACAAACTATTTAACTATTTACAGTTAACCGGACGAGTGGAAAATTTATTCAATGAAGAGTATGAAGAAGTCTTGTATTACGGAACTTTAGGCAGATCTTTTTATTTAGGATTGAACATCAGTCTCTAATATAAACCAGAATAAAGGTTAGGGTCATAATAGAATTTATGAAAATTCATGATCCTAATCTTGATCATACTCATGCTCTAGATAGCCATTTATTTCTTCAATCCTTCGATTTCATGTTTTGTAAGTTCCCTTACCTCACCAATTTTCATTTTACCGAGAGTTAATTTTTTGATTCTCACCCTTACTAACCTTAATGTGGGATGACCAACAGCAGCAGTCATTTTTCTAACCTGCCTGTTTCTTCCTTCAGTAATTGTAAGGCTAATCCATGTTGTTGGTATGGTTTTCCTTTCTCTAATCGGTGGAGTTCGAGTTTCGAATCCGGGTTCATCAATCAATTTGGCTTTTGCAGGTAATGTTTTAATCCCTTCAATAACAACTCCATCACAAAGTCTGTTTAATGCTTCGGTGGTCGGAATCCCCTCCACTTGAACGAAGTATTCCTTTTCATGCCTACTCTTCGGATTTAACAAATATTCAGTTAGCGATTTATCGTTAATAACTAGAAGCAATCCCTCGCTATCCATATCGAGCCGACCAACAGGGTAAACATCTTCGGGAAAATTGAAACGTGATTTGAGAGTTTTACGGTTATCTGAATCTGTGAATTGAGATAGAACTCCATATGGTTTATTAATTAAATAATATCTTAATTTTTTTTCATTTTGCATGTTGATCAACATCTCTTGGATAAATATTGGGTATTATTATCACATACTTGTAAAAAAGATTACCGATTGAGAAGGAATCTCAAATTCAATTCCATCATTTAAATTGGCAGTAATATATTTCACAGGTATCGGAAATCCGTTCGATTCAACTTTCATCTCGTTTTCATTGTAAAGATATTGTTTGAAATCGAATCTCCCTTCACCATCAACTTTCAAGAAGATTTTGGTTGGTGTAGAATTAACATTAACTATAGAAAACGACCAGTTTGTTTTTCCATTAGTAATTGTTTTAGAACCCAATGCTCTAATATTAATTGAACGGGAACGAATTCTATAAATATCCGAACCGGCTGGAAAAAATTTAGCAAGCAGAGACCATGAATAGAACCATGGACGTAGCCTCATCCCGTTCTTTTTATCTGTCCATAATCCCCATGTAAAATCCGGGTGACTATTATCGTCAAGCATCCATGCCAGTACAGCATTAGCCCCGCTGTGTACTGCCTGAATTGCAAAATCTACCATAAAAACACCGTAGTAGAAATTATCTGTTTGAGTGCTTATAGCGGCTGATTGCCCATCGCGCATTCCGGCTTCAGTTACAAAGTAGAGCTTCTTTGATGCTTTAGGATCAATCGATTTTGCATAATTCCACAATTGCGTCAAGTCGGTCTGAACACTCCCCTTTGCAGTTCTGTCTTTCCAGGCATACATGTGAACATCGTAAACATCGAACATATAACGGGCTTCATCAACAGTATCATAAAACCATTCATTATCATTACTCTGACCCGGACCGATAAATTTTATTTTTTTGTCAAGTTCTTTATCCTTAAAAATCTGGAAAAGATTTTCTGCACCGATTCGCCATCTTTCAAAATTACCGACTTCATAATTCGGTTCGTTCACAAGTCCGAAATACTTGATACACGAAAAACCCTTTTTGTTGATCAGGTAATCCAGGTAAGTCCCGATCACCTCTGCATAAAGCGGATTGTCCATTTTTTCAATTCCGTCAACTGCAAGCCAATCCACTTCAATACCCCAATCCGATAGAATTACTTCAATACCGTTCTGTTGACAAAAGTTTAAATGACGGTAAAGAAGCTGCATGTTTCTATTTTCCCAATCATATCCGAGCGATTGACTGTAGCACCATTTAGTCTGCATCATAATTCTTACTATCGGCATTTTCATCCACTTAATTCTTTCACCTATCAACTTAAAATCCTCTTCTGTAACCCCATTAAGATCGTAAGCGCGGGAATCCCATTCGGCACCAAATCCTTTGAATTCCCTTACGGGTTGACTAGGATAGCTGATTATTAAATTAATCCGTTCACCGGTTTGTGCAAATAAATTAATTGACCAATAAAATAAGAGAACAAAAAGGATGGATGACTTTCGAATCATATATTCGCCAGATGTTTAATAGTTGATAGGATAAAATTAATTAAATGTTTCTAATTTTGGGTAGGAAATAGATCAAGAGGACGGGAAGATTCATAACTTTGAGGTCTAAATCTGGGAAGAGTAAAACGAAAGGATGAACCAACACCCAGGTTACTTTCAACCCAGATGCTTCCACCATGTTTTTCAATCATTTCTTTGCATAGTGTAAGTCCTAAACCGGTTCCCACTTCATTTGAAGTTCCCTTTGTACTATACTGAATACCAATCGAAAAAATCTTACCTATGTCATCCTGGCTAATACCAATGCCGTTGTCTATTACATTAACAACGTAGAAATTTCCCGCAAGTGAAGCTCTGAACTTAACATATCCTCCCTGCCTGGTAAATTTAAGTGCATTACTAAGTAAATTGTGTAGAATAGAGCGAAGCATATTTTCATCGGCAAATACAAAACAATCGGAATTAACTTCGTTATGGATTATAATCTCTTTGTTTATTGCATTCATGAAAAGAAGGTTTTTGATCTCGTCAATTTTATTTCTCAGATTGATTTTTTCCGGATTAAAGTCAACCCTTTTGGTCTGCAATCTCGACCATTCGAGAACATTTATTAATAGATTATAGATATGAGTGGAAGAGGATCTGATTTCTTTAATAATATTTTTCCTCTGCTCGTTATCCATAGAATCATAATCTTCATTCAGCATTTCAGTAAATCCCAGTAATCCCTGAAAAGGACTTTTCAAATCATGTGATATTATTGAAAAAAATTTATCCTTTGATAAATTAATTTCTATTAACTCTTCAGTTTGTCCAATAAGCCGGATTTCAGCTTCTTTGCGCATTTTGATTTCATCTAACAAGTTCTCATTCATCTTCATTAGTTCTCTTGTTCTAATCTCAATTTGTTCTTCTAACAATTGGTTTCTTCTCTTTATCACACTTGTATAAACTTTAAATAGAATAAACAAAATTGCCAGAATAAATAGAACTAAAAATATTTTGAACCAGAAAGATTGAATAATTTGAAGTGTTGTTACCTGATTAACGATTGCTAATTTGGAGTGCACGGAATTTGGGGGTAGAAGGATAGAACTGATTTTGTTTGTGTAATTTGATCTATTTTCATAGGAAATATATCCCCCCGATAGATTCCCTATAATATGTGTCGCTGTAGTTAGTAAAGTATTATTTGATAACTGTTTGAAATTATTTCCCATACCGAAGAGAGCGGAACCATATAAGTGAGAGAAAAGAAAAAGAACAATCAGGATTCTAATTTTAGAAACCTTTGTTAAAGAACAGGAAATTGAGTAAGCCATTTTAGAGATAAATTTGTTCAAGAGCATTAGACAAATATTATACCGATTCATTTTTTGATTAAATACTATAAACTAAAACTTCAAACAAGTAAAAGAGACATGTAAACTCTACATCATAATTTTAGATTACATAATTCCGAGCATGAAGACTATTCAGCATTGAGAAAATATTGTACAGCCGGGGAAACCGCTAAGTTTTCTTTACAGCTGCATTAAGTAAAATTTGAATCAAACGTGAGGCTTCCACAGGTTTAGTTAAGAACTCATCAACACCGGCTTCAAATGCGTTTTCTCTATCCTGGGGGAATGCATGAGCGGTTAAACAAATAACTGGTATATTTTTATAATCAGGATTGCTCTTAATTTCTTTAGTTAACTGGAGCCCATCTTTAAAACCCTTTAAAGAAATATCCATTATAATGATATCAAACTTGAATTTCTTTAACAGTTTATAAAACTCCTCGTCATTATCGCAAACCTCAACTTTAAAATGCAATGCGAACATTTTCCGATATATGTTTTGAGTGTTTTTATCATCTTCAACCAATAATAATCTTTTCTTCATATTTCATTTCTTCGGAGAATGAGATTGCCAGATTGCATTTATTTGAAATTCCCGAACATAAATTGCCAAAAAAAAAAGTGATATGCTATTGAAAATCTTACTTTTATAAAAGTGATTTATTTAAATATGGAGAATCTGGAAGGGTTAACCATCTAATGTTATTTTTTAGCAGCTTGCCAGGTCTTATAAAAATTTAAGATACTTTGAGGTGCATAAGTATACCATGCATAACCGGTTCGACGTTCTCTTTCAACTTCTGACATTGAATAGACCTTTTTCCCATCTCTATTGCAGAATAGCTGTCTTTGAGTTCCAAGTTCAGTAAAACGAGTCCATATATAAGGAGCATCGGGATCTTCAACAACAACCTTATCCAAATTTGTTGAATGATATTTATAGTCGGTCTGTTCGGATTCAATTGTTTTAACTTTTATTCCAGAAATTTTACTCAGCTCAAACCACTCAACGGCTGAATTTACTGAACGAATAACTCTTTCATCAGGATTAGCAAGGCTCATTAGAAATTCTACAATCTCGGCACTTTCCATATTACAAATCGAAGCCAGTTCAAAAGTTCGTGCACCGCGCGGTTCGAATGTAATATGATCATGTTGCTGACACCATACTGTAAGTTTACCATTATCATTGATTTGACAATTAAGGATGTTCTCAATTCCTTTATTAAATGCGAGTTTAATTCTAGCACGAGCATTTGTTTCGATAAAAGAAAATTCCGGATCATTATTGACAATTTTTTGAAGTAGTTTCATTATACCAATCATTGCCCCGTCATTAAAAGTGATATGCTTCTGATAACCGCTTGTATCTGGAAAGAATTGAGGCCATCCACCGTTAGGATATTGTGCTGACAAAATAAATTCCAATCCATTTAGAAATCCTGTTTTATATCTTTTATCATTAGTAACGAAAAATACTTTAGCTAAATATTCAGTATGACTATAAGTGGCTCCGTTATCAAAAGTCGTATTCAGTATAGTTTTATTCTTCCTTATAATTTCTTTCTGCTCATCTTTTAATATTGCCAGCATATCATAGTTCTTTGCCCAACCACCGTTTTCTTTTTGAAATAGAAGAATGTTCTCTGCAATATTGATTATATCGTTTTTCTTGAACCTTGGTTGATTTTTCACAGGAGAGATTATTTTATTTTCATCATTGATATCATACCAGTGGTGAGAACTGTCGTAAAAACCTGAGATATTAATCTCATTATTATTAGATTTAGTTTGCTGAGAATGAAGAGATGAACATAAAATAAGAAGTAATATAAAGGGTTTCTTCAACATCATATCATTTTTTCAAATATTTTTTGATTACTAAATATTTTAGTTCTGAATCGCCAACGTTTTTAATTGCATGCTCAACTTCCGAAGGGCAATAAAGACTGGTCATGGGTCCGACATTTTTTGTTCTTCCGTCTAAGTAAAACTCAGCCGTTCCTTGCAGAATAAAAAAGAATTCGTCTTCAGTGTGTTTGTGAGGCGGGTGAGTTGCAGAATGAGGAGCAACAACACTTAACTTAACTGTTTTGCCCTCTGCAAAATTTTTATCTGCAAACCAGTACTGGTATCCCACTTTAGTTTCTTCTGTATTCGCCGGATTGAATTCGTTAACACAATTTTCTATTGTATATTCCTTCTTATCGGTATTACTTGCTGTTTGCGAAAGAATAAATGAAAAACAAGCAAAAGTAAAAAATAAAAACGAAGTGATAATAAATTTTGATTTCATCTTCCCATCCAACCACCGTCAACTGTTACAACGGTGCCATTTAAATATTTAGATGCATCGGAACAGAGGAACACAACTGTGCCCATTAAATCCTCTGGGGTACCCCATCTTCCAGCCGGTATGCGATCGAGAATTGATTTATTACGAACCGGATCTTCACGTAAAGGTCTGGTGTTTTCTGTTGCAATATAACCTGGTGCAATTGCATTTATGGTAACACCTTTCGAAGCCCATTCATTTGCAAATGCCATTGTTAGTTGTTTAACACCGCCTTTGGATGCGGCATAACCCGGCACAAGAATTCCACCCTGAAACGAAAGAAGAGATGCAATGAATACGACTTTTCCATAACCCCTTTCAGCCATATCTTTTCCAAACTCCCGTGTAAGAATAAACTGTGATGTTAAATTTATCTCAATTACCTTATCCCAGTATTCGTCCGGGTGTTCTGCAATCGGTTTACGTAAAATTGTACCGGCGTTATTAACAAGAATATCAATTCGATCGAAATCAGATTTAACACCTTTTATAAACTGATAAAGATCCTCACGATTTGAAAAATCGCATACATAGGATTTAAATTTTCTACCTGTGCTGGAGATCAATTTTTCAGTCTCAGAGAAATCGCTTTCATAAGAAACAGTAACTATATCTGCACCGGCCTGAGCAAGTGCTAAGGCATAGCTCTTACCGATCCCTCTATTACCTCCGGTTACTAAAGCCGTTTTCCCATCCAGTTTGAAATCCTCAAGTACCATTTTAGCTCCGATTCATATTTACATTATTTTAATTGATCCATCGGAATCCAATCCATGTCATCAAAAACCTGGTTTTCGCCGCCCATTGCCCAGATGAACGAATAATTCTGCGTACCGCACCCGGCATGCATCGACCAGCTTGTTGATAACACTGCTTGCTCATTACGGATTATTATATGTCTTGTTTCGCTTGGTTCGCCCATCATATGGACAACAATTGAATCAGGATTGATATTGAAATACATATACACTTCCGACCTTCTTTGATGAGTATGGGCTGGCATAGTGTTCCAGACATTACCTTCATCCAGTTCGGTTAAACCCATAACTAATTGACAGGTCGGCATTGTGCCGGGATGAATGTACTGATATATGGTCCTTTTATTTGCAGTTTCCTGAGAACCTAATTTCCTTGGAGTTGATTCACTGAATTTTATATGAGTTGTTGGGTAATCCTTATGAGCCGGATAGCTGACAAAATAATACTTTGCCGGTTTTGCTGCACTTGCACTTTCAAACTCGATGATTTTTGATCCTCTTCCAATATAGAGACCGTCACGATTTTCCATTTTATACTTTTTACCGTCGATATAAATTGTACCTGCCCCGCCAATGTTTATAACACCTACCTCACGGCGTTCGGCAAAATATTCTGCAGCCATTTCTTTTTTAGATGCCGCCAGTTTCAATTTTTTACCTGATGGAACAACACTTCCGGTAATCGAACGGTCAACATCTGAATAGATCATCGGGATTTTATTTTTTTCAAAAAGACTATCAATTAGAAATGATTTACGTAATTCATCGGTTGTAAATTTCTTAAAACCATTCTGATCGGGTGAATACCTGACTTCCATTTTATCCTCTCTTATGTCTAAATCCAATGTTTAATTTTTTCTGCAACATGTTGTGGAGTAAAACCAAATTTCTCTGCAAGAGTTTTATACGGACCAGAAGCACCGAAACCGGTCATACCAATTGTCAGCAATTTTTGTCTAAACAGATCGCCCCAGCCGGTCATAGTGGCAGCTTCAATTACAACTACAGGAACATCAGCAGGGAATATTTTTTCTTTATAATCATTCGATTGTTTATCAAACACTTCGCGCGAAGGAATTGAAACAACCCTTATTGATAACTCCGATAATAGTTTTTTAGCATCTTCTGCAATAGGTACTTCCGAACCGCTGGCAGCTATAACTAGATCTAGTTTCTCTTTATTTTCTTTTGATATTATATAAGCACCTTTCAATACATCTTCCGGTTTGAAATCCTTTTCTCTTTCGAAAGCTTCTATTTTTTGTCTTGATAATATTAAGGATATTGGTCCGTCTTTATGACGAAGTGCGAAAGCCCATGCAATTGCAGTTTCAATTCCATCTGCAGGTCTGAAAACAGTCGAATTTGGGATTGCTCTTAGTACTGCAAGGTGTTCAACCGGTTGATGGGTCGGTCCGTCTTCCCCAACAAAAATACTATCATGAGTAAAAACATAAATAACCGGGATTTGCATAATTGCTGCCAGACGAATTGTTGGACGCATGTAATCACTAAACACAAAAAAAGTTGCACCGAAAGCTTTGAATCCTGCGTACAATGTAATTCCGTTTAGTATGGCTCCCATTCCATGTTCCCGGATTCCGAAATGAAAATTTCTTCCTTCGAACTTTCCGGGTGAAATAGCATCAAATCCATTCATCATCGTATTTGTTGAAGGTGCAAGATCGGCAGAACCGCCAATAAAATTTGGAACAATCTGAGCAATTTTTTGAATCACTTTACTTGATAAGGTTCTTGTTGCATTTGGTTCTTTTGGCACTGCGGCTAAGAGTTCTTCTTCAAGATTCTCAGGAAGAGTTTGATTAATAAATTTATCAAACAGACTGGCTTTTTCGGCATTTGATTTTTTCCACTCATCAAATTCCTTTTGCCAATTTAAATATACTTTATTCATCTCTTCTTTACGGAAAGCAAAGAGTCCTGCAACTTCCTTTGGAACATAAAATTCTTTATCTTCAGGCCAATTCAGATTTTTCTTTGTTGCAAGTAATTCATCTTTACCAAGCGGAGCTCCATGAACTTCATGAGTATTAAATTTATTCGGGCTGCCGTAACCGATCAATGATTTTGTAATTATGATTGAAGGACGATTTTTTTCATTTTGTGCGGCAACAATCGCTTTTCTAATTTCATCATGATTGTATGCATCTGCTCTTAATACCTGCCAGCCATAACTTTCAAATCGTTTTCCAACATCCTCGCTAAATGTCAAATCGGTATGCCCTTCTATTGTAATTCCATTATCATCATAGAAATAAATTACATTGCCGAGTTTCAAGTGTCCTGCAATTGATGCCGCTTCGGAACTAACGCCTTCCATTAGATCACCATCACCGCAAATAGCATAGATATAATTATTTCCAAAAAGATTTTCACCAAATCGTGCTGAAAGCATTTTAGAAGCTATAGCCATACCGATTCCATTACCGAAACCCTGCCCTAACGGACCCGTAGTAGTTTCTACACCCGGTAAATGTCCGTATTCAGGATGACCTGCAGTCCTACTTCCCCATTGTCTGAAAGATTTCAAATCATCAATTGTGCAGTCGTATCCGCTTAGATGAAGTAAGGAATAAATTAGCATTGAACCGTGTCCGGCAGAAAGAACAAAGCGGTCACGGTTAACCCATTTAGGGTCATCAGGATTGTGTTTAAGAAATTCAGTCCATAAAATTGTAGCAACGTCAGCCATACCCATCGGCATGCCGGGGTGCCCGCTATTCGCTTTTTGAACACCTTCGGCAGCTAAAATTCTGATTGTGTTTGCAGCAAGTTTTTTTAATTCAATATTGTTCGACATTTTTAATCCATAAAATTGTTTTGATAAAATTAGACATTATAAGTTGTTGATGCAGTAGATCCTCCTCTTCCGGTCCAGTTGGTATGGAAAAATTGACCCCGGGGTTTATCAACTCTTTCGTAAGTATGTGCTCCAAAATAATCGCGTTGAGCCTGCAAAAGGTTAGCAGGTAGTCTTCCATTTCTAAAACCGTCAAAATAGTTTAATGCAGTTGAAAGAGCCGGAATCCAGATTCCGTTAGTAACTGCAGCGGCAACAACTCTTCTCCATGATTCCTGTGATGATTCGATTTTTTCTTTAAAGAAAGGATCGAGAAGAAGATTTGATAGATCCGGCATTTTATCGAATGCCTCTTTAATTTTAGCAAGGAATATGGAACGGATTATACAACCACCGCGCCACATTAATGCAATTCCGCCGTTATTTAAATTCCATTCATATTCTTTTGCCGCGTATCTCATCAATACGTATCCCTGGGCATAGGAAACGATTTTAGAAGCATAAAGAGCTTGACGAAGATCTTCGATGAATTGTTTTTTATCGCCTGCAAATTTTGGCTTCGGTCCATTCAAAACTTTCGATGCTTCAACCCTTTCATCCTTCAATGCAGATAAAGTTCTGCCGTACACTGCTTCGCCGATTAATGTTAACGGAGCACCAACATCCAATGATGCTAAAACAGTCCATTTACCTGTTCCTTTTTGTCCGGCAGTATCAAGAATTTTTTCGACAAGCGGTGAACCATCTTCATCTTTGTAAGCAAGAATATCACGTGTAATTTCAATCAAATAACTATCGAGTTCCCCTTCGTTCCATTCCTTAAATACATTATACATTTCATCATAATTCAGTCCAACATAGTCCTTCATAATTTGATAAGCTTCGCAAATTAATTGCATGTCGCCGTATTCAATGCCATTGTGAACCATTTTAACAAAATGACCGGCACCATCCTGACCAACCCAATCGCAGCAAGGTGAGCCGTCTTCAACTTTTGCAGCAATTGATTGAAAGATCGGTTTAACAAATGGCCATGCAGCAGGTGAACCGCCAGGCATAATTGATGGTCCTTTCAATGCACCTTCTTCACCACCGGAAACCCCTGTTCCAATGTAAAGGAATCCTTTCTCCTCAACATATTTTGTTCTTCTAATTGTATCCGGGAAATGAGAATTACCACCGTCAATTATTATATCACCTTTTTCAAGATGAGGAATTAAAAGTTCAATAAAATCATCAACTGGTTTTCCGGCTTTTACCATAAGCATAATTTTTCTTGGTGTTTTCAAAGAAGCAACTAACTCTTCTATTGATGAAGTACCGATTACTTTTTTTCCTTTACCTCGTCCGTTTACAAAACTGTTAACCTTTTCAACTGTGCGGTTATAAACGGCAACAGTAAAACCGTGACTTTCCATGTTCAGTACTAAGTTCTCCCCCATTACAGCTAATCCGACCAATCCTATGTCTGCCTTTGCAGTTAAATCCACTTTTTGCATTTCACTACTCCTTTATTTATTCAGTTATTAAAACGATCTTTGTGTGCCCACAATCCTAATGCCGGATTTGAAATGTAAAATACTTCTTCACCATCAGATAAAGTATTATATCCATCAACCAGTTTCCCGGGATCATATTTATTTGTCATAGTGGTCAGGTCTGCATATTTAAAGTTCACGCTCTCAATTTCTTCTTTTGATAAATTACCAGGACAATAGGTTATAGAAAATCTATTCTCTGATGAACCATGAATAAGGTGTGCGGCAGCACTGAGATTATTTTTCAGATCATCATTTTCTTCAACGAATTTTAATATTTCCGGTGTTGTTTTGTAACCATATTTTCTAATTAGTCTATCGATTTCCTTATCCTCACCGAATTCTTTAAGACCGGGTGCAAGAACTATTAATTCTCCGCCATCAGCAATTGCCATACGTGTACGGTAAATGCTTTTATTTCCAAGCCAGGTACTTTTAAACTCATCAGGATCCAGGTAGACTACAACTTTTTTCAATGGCTTATCGAGCATAACGAAATTAACTTTCAAAGAAAGTTCGGATGCCAGTTTGAAGCACTCATAGTCATCACCAATAAATAATCCCTTAATAACAAGTTCACCTATTTCATTTTTGTCAACCACGGTCAATATGTAAATAATCGGAAGATGTCTGGCAAAGTTTTCGGAAGCATAGTTCAAAACTTTTCTTACCGGGTTATCGGCTCTTCCCATTATTCTTTCCATTCCGTAAACCGCACCGAGGAAATGGCTTTTATTTATTCCTTCTCGTCCGCCGGTTCCAACAAAAATATTTTTGTTATAATTAGCCATTCCTATCACTTCATGAGGAACTACCTGACCGACCGAAATAATAAGATCGTGATTACCTTCAACCAATAATTTGTTTACCTGAGCAGGCCAGGAATAATTAAGTTTACCTTCAGAAACTTCATTAACAAATTCTGCAGGTACTTCACCAAGTGTTTGAAGATCACTCCGCCAGTTATGAGTTCTGAAGAGATCGAGCGGAATATTGCCATACATAGTTTTGATTTCATGTTCGGTCATCTTTGAATGAGTACCGAGTGCAGGAAGTATATCTGTAAGGTATTCTTTGTAATAGTAATAAATATATCGTGTAATGATTCCGGCTTGCGAATGGAATCGCGTAAAATCAGGCGGAATGACCAGTACCCGTTTTTTTATACCGAGCTTAGCAAGTGAAGAAAAAATGGCTTCACTTATTTCATCTTCAGTTAAAAATTTATGCTCATCACCTTTAACATAAAGTAACATTATAATTCTCCTTTCTCACCAATTCGGATGTTCGGGCAAATATTTTTCGAATTCTTCAATCAATTTCTTCTCATAACTACCCGCAAAAGTACCGTTAAAAAATTTATCTGCGGCTTCGCTGGCAAATCTCTCCCATGATGCTTCCTCATGTCCCGGATTAACCGGATAGAACAAAACCCCATTTGATTTAGCCGCCTGAAGATCACCGGGTGCATCACCAATCATCAATATTTTCTCCACCGGATATTTTCCTTTAGCTGCAAATTTTATGTGTTCGCCTTTTGTGCCGTATTCCTGTCCGGCAATGATTTTAACATACTTGTCAATATTATGTTCTTCCCATTCTCTTTTCAATGCTTCAAGCGGTGTTTGTGATACAACAATCAAATCTGCTTTTGAATAAATCTTTTCGATCGATTCATGGAAAAAAGGAAACGGCGGGACATCAAAAACCAGCTCTTCAATATCTTCATTTACCTCTAATGACCATTCTAAAACTTTGTCGATAACCGGATCTTTTACTTCTGCCGCATATAATTTAAGGGTTGGATTACCAAGTTTATTCTCTTTCTTTACCCACTCTGCAAGTGGTTTTAAATCCATTATTTCAGCACCACGATCTTTAACTTCCTTACGTTCTTTAAGCAATTCCATTGTACGTAAAAGCGCTTTAAATCTGTTGGCACCTCGAGTTGTGGAATATAAATTTACAAACTCCCAGGTCTCTCTTGCATACTTAGAGACTCTCTGTAATTTGAAATGTTTTATGAATTGCGGACAGAAACATTCTTTCTGTTTTATTTCCATCGTATCGAAAACACAACCATCGGAATCGATGCCGATAAAAAATTCTTTCTCCGGTTTTAAGTCATCCAATATTTTATGAGGATTTTCAATCATTTAATTCCCTTTCAATAAACTTTTTATCGTTGAATACGAGCCGAACCGCCTTTTGCAAAAGCTCTAACTTCATCAATCGTAGCCATAGTAGTATCACCGGGATATGTTGTAAGTAGAGCACCGTGAGCCCAACCAAGTTTGACAGCTTCTTCCGGAGAATCATTATTCAACAGACCATAAATAAAACCGGCAGCAAATCCATCACCACCACCAACACGGTCATAAACATCAAGTTCCGCAGTAGGTGCGGAATAAGTTTTTCCGTTTATCCATGCGACTGCACTCCAGCTATGACGATTTGTGGAATGAACTTCGCGAAGTGTGGTTGCAACAACTTTAACCTGCGGATATTTTTTAACAACGTTGTCAATCATTCCAAAAAATGTAGAAGGATCAAGTTTAGATTTAGCTGCAACCTCAGGTCCGGGAATTCCCAAACCTTTTTGAAGATCCTCCTCGTTACCCACCAGCACATCACAATATTTAACAATTTGATCAATTACTTCAACTGCTTTCTGCTCACCACCCCAGATATTCCACAACTTAGCACGGAAATTAAGATCAAAACTTGTAACAGCGCCAGCTTCCTTTGCTGCTTTCATTCCTTCAATAATTACCTGTCCGGTAGTTTCAGACAAGGATGAAAAAATTCCACCGCTATGAAACCACTTAACTCCGCCGGCAAAAATTTCTTTCCAATTAAAATCGCCCGGCTTTAATAATGCTGCAGCTTCATTCGAACGGTTATAAAAAACCACAGGTGCACGAACTCCTAATCCTCTATCACTAAATACTGTTGCCATGTTTGGTCCGTTCACACCATTATGTTTGAATTTCTTATAGAAAGGTCTAACACCCATTGCTTTTACACGCTCGGCAATCAAATCACCAATCGGATATTCAACCATAGCTGTTGCAACTCCGGTATTAAATTTGAAACAATCAGCAAGATTAGCCGCAACATTAAATTCCCCGCCACTAACATGTATTTTGCATTCTGTCGCTTTCCTGAATGGAACGATTCCGGTATCTAAACGATGAACTAAAGCACCGAGTGAAACAAAATCAAGTGATGCATTTTGATTAATTTTTAATCCGTCTGTTAATGACATATTAATTTCCTCAATTTATTTTCGATAATAATTTTTGCATAGCCGGAACAAAAAGGATTCTCAAACCCCCGAATAAGCGCTGAATCCGCCATCAACCGGGACAACTATGCCGGTAACAAACTTTGAAATGTCGGAAACCAGATAAAGAAGTGTACCGGACACTTCATCAGGTTCACCAAATCTACCCATTGGAGTGTTGGAAATTATTTTGTTTCCGCGCGCTGTAAGTCCGCCTGTCTTTTCGTCGGTTAATAAAAACCTGTTTTGGTTGGTAAGAAAGAATCCCGGTGCAATAGCGTTAACCCTGATATTTACTTTTGCAAAATGAACTGCAAGCCATTGTGTCAAATTATTTATTGACGCTTTTGCGGCAGAATACGCCGGAATTTTAGTTAGTGGTCTATATGAATTCATCGAAGAAATATTTATCACCGATCCTCCTCTAACCAGCATATCTTCCGCAAATACCATTGTGGGAAGTACGGTACCGAGAAAGTTAAGGTCGAACACACTTCTAAAACCTTCCAGGTCCAATCCGAAAAATGATTTTGACAAGTCACTAATATTTTCATTTGTAACAAATTCATTTGCAGTAGTCGCAGTTGGTGCGTTACCACCGGCTCCGTTAATAAGTATATCAATCTTACCAAGTTCTTCATTAACCTGAGATTTTGCTTTTATTAAACTCTCCTTATCTAGAACGTTAGCAACCACACACAAAACAGGCGCACCGCTTTTCTTGGCAAGTCCCTGAGCACAATCATCGCATCTGCCCTGTTTGTAATCCATAATAGCTACTTTTGCCCCGGCATTCAACATAGTTTGTGCAAATACATTACCGAATACACCGCATCCGCCGGTGACAACACAAACTTTTCCTTTTATATCATCAAAAGATACTTCCATTTTTTCTTCCCTTATTTTTTAACAGCATTGAAAATGTTATCCATAATAATTCTAGCATTCTCTGTAAGTTTAGAATAATTTTCCTTTTCAATTGCTTCTTTATCAAGAAGTGCCGAACCTACACCCACAGCGCATGCGCCCGCGTTCAACCAATCACCTGCATTGATTAAAGTTACTCCGCCGGTGGGCATTAATTTTAAGTGAGGCATCGGAGCAAGAATTCCTTTGAAGAAATCCATACCCAAAACATCAGCCGGGAAAACTTTAATTATATCTGCCCCTGCTTCAAAAGCTGTTTGAATTTCTGTTGGAGTAAAGCAACCGGGCATTGCAGGTATATCAAATTTATGAGCTGCATCAATTATTTCATTTTTAAAGATCGGGCTAACAACATACTTAGCACCGGCTTTAATTGCATCTTCTGCAACATTTTTATTCAGTACCGATCCAACGCCAATAATTATATTTTTATCAAGCTCATTCGACATTTTTTCAATCAACTGAATAGCATTAGGAACCGTCATAGTTATTTCAGCAACTGAAATACCACCTTCATAAAGTGCTTCAATAACTTTCTTAAGTTTTTCCGGCTCTTTAATTCTAAGTACCGCGACTGCTTTACGTTTTACTATTTCATCAACTATCTTTTCTCTGTTCATATTATTTGAATGGCTCTAAATGTTTACGAAAATGTTTTACCAAAAAATCGTAATGTGTTTCTTCGTTTTCAATTAGACATTGAAGAATTTTATCTTTGAAAAGATAATTACCTGTTGGATCTTTGTCGGTTAATACACGGCCGAATGTTACATGAAGAACCTGACGTACATCATTTGAATCAAATAAAATAATTAACTGTTCATTACCATAATCTTTCCCGGCAAGAACTTTATTAACATCGGCAGAAACGTGATAGGTTTTCCTTTCTGTTTCATAAAGGTTTCTTGAGAAATCGAGAATTTCTCTAAATATGTCCGGACTTTTTGCAGCCACAACTTTTAAAGCTTCCAGATAACTTGTTCCGGCTGTTTTAACATGGGTATAAGCTTCTTTAAGTGAACCGATAACTCTATAGACAGAGAATTTATCGCTACCCGAATGGAGACTTATTTTATAATTACCAAAATGTTTTGTGATTGCAAGATGCTTCTGGTATTCTGCCTTAAATAAAGAAAGATCCCCTTTATAATCGATTCCTTTTTCGAAGTCGCCAATAAATCGCGGTGCCAGACTGATGAACTTTACGTTTAACCTGTTAAGTTCATTCACAAAGAAAAAGTGTTCAAATGGACTTGTAACAGAATCTGTTTCATCAACCGACACTTCCACTTCAAATTTATCCTGACTGCATTTTGAACTGATGTAATCGAACAATTTTTTAATATGTGCAATCGCTTTACCGTACTTGGAATAAGCGCGCAAGAAATCATTTACGGAAACACTAATGCTAAAGCCTTCCGAAATGACAAAACTTTTATTAGCATATCTTTTCTCTGCAGCCGGGAATGAATCCTTTAATTCGCTCCATGGCAATGCTGAAGCAATCTTAAACAACGTTTCTTCATTGTAATTATCTGCATTATTATCTACATGTTCGCTCGGGTCAAATGTAAACATTGTGAACCCGGCATTGAGCATCAGGTCGATATCATCGTTGTTTTTCAAGTGATCAGCATCCGAGCCGAAACCATCTTTGTAACCTTCCTGAAAGACCGCCCACACAGCAGCATCCATAACCATTTCGGGTTTTCTGTTTGTTCTGGAAAGTTCGCGAATCGATTGCTGTGCAAGAATCGGTTGAAAGTCACTCCCCTTCAACGACCGGATATGTCCGGCATTTGCTAATCCTAATCTGTCACCAAATCCGAAGGAATTATTCAACCCAAGAACTTTGGGAATTGTATACATGAATATGGATTGAAGTTTTCTCCTGTTAAATGTATTTAGGAAACATTTTTTAATAAACAGGTTCGATTGATCACTTTCTAATAAAACACCTTCAAATTGTTTTAAATGATTCTCATTTTCAGCAACAATAAAAAGAAATTTATTATTTTCTTCCCGTCCAATAAAAAAGAGATTTTTTTCATATTCATTTACAGATTTTGGATAAATATCAATTGAATATTTTTTTGTTAATTGAAAATTAGCCGGAGTATTTTGATCGTTATAAAGTTGTTTAATACTTTTTTTGATTTCACTGAATGTCATCTTAATTCTCTTTTATAGTTTATAAGTTTTTTTTACCAGGTTATATGTTAGGTCTTTTGCAACGCTAAAAGCTTCATCGAGCGATATTATATGCCGGGCAACCAAGCCGGCTAAAAAGTTCGAATCAATACGGCGAGCCAAATCGTGACGTGCGGGTATTGAGACAAATGCACGTGTGTCATCATTAAAACCAACTGTATTATAAAACCCTGCTGTTTCGGTTACCATTTGTCTATATCGCGTCATTCCTTCAATACTATCATGAAACCACCATGCCGGACCAAGTTTCATTGATGGATAATGACCTGAAAGCGGTGCGAGTTCGCGAGAGTAGGTACTTTCATCCAACGTGAAAACAATTACAGTCAATTTGGGATTGTTACCATATTTGTTAAGCAACTCTTTCAGATTGAATGTAAACTCTTCGTGCATCGGTATATCAGCACCTTTATCCGCACCATAATTCGCAAAGATCACCGGATTATGATTTCGATATGAGCCGGGATGAATCTGCATTACTAGTCCATCTTCTATGCTCATTCTTGCCATTTCCATTAACATGTGAGCGGTAAATAAATTTTCATCTTCAAGAGTTGATTTCCCTTTCAATCCTCTTTGAAATATTTTTTCGGCTTCGGAAGCGGATAATTCGTGAGTGAATGGAGAGAAGACCCCATGATCAGTAGAAGTACAGCCTATCGTTTTAAAAAAGGATCTACGTTCTTCAAGAGATTGAATAAATATTTGAAATGATGAAATTTCATAGCCGCAAACTTTTCCAAGCAATTCAACATTCGATTTCCAATTTGGATTAGATAAATCCGTAACTGCATCGGGTCTGAAACATGGAATTACTCTGCCGCTCCACCCCGACTCATTGATACTTTTATGATATTCCAGACTATCAGTTGATCCGTCTGTAGTAGATAAAACTTCGATGTCAAATTTTTCAAATAATCTTCGCGGTAAAAATTCAGGTGAAATTAATTTCTCATTTAATTCATCATAGATTTTATCTGCATTAGATCCATTTAATTTTTCCCTAATACCAAAAATTATTGAGAATTCGTGATCCAGCCATATACCAGACGGAGTTCCTTGAAAAAGAAAATAATTCTCTGCAAATAATTTCCAAATTTTCCGCGGATCTTTTTCGACTTCAGTACCATTGACTGAAGGAATTCCCAATGCTTCCATAGAAATTCCTTGAGAGTAGAGCATCCTGAAAAGATAATGGTCTGGTGTGATAAATAATTGAGTTGGATTTTCGAATGGCTTGTTATCGACAAAGATTTTAGGATCCACATGCCCGTGCGGACTTATTATCGGTAATGATTTAACACTGCTGAATATTTCACGAGCGTAGCCTCGAATTAAAGAGTCTGAATCAAAAAAACGATCAGGGTGAAGTTCAAAATGTGACATTTACTTTCCTAAAATTAAAATTCGATAATAAGCGGATTATTAAACCTGATTAATGAATTATCCAGGTACTTAACAAATTCTTTCTCATTTTTTATTCCGTCTGGTTCCTGAACCCAGGCAGCAGTAAAGTAATACGTTACTTTTGAATCGAGAGGGTTAAGAACTAAAACATAACTAAGTTTATCTTCGGTTAACTGGATTAAATTTTCATTATTATATAAAACTGCAATTCCCAGATCATCATCTGCTAACGATTGTTTTCCATATAAAGCTATGTATTGCCATTTTCCGGTTGATTCACTCTTAATAAAATTAGTTCCGTCATATTTTGCCAGACCCGTTACTAAATTGTCGGCATTTTCAATTTTGAGATCGCATTTGGTTAATCTGCTTCGCGCATTTATCGAAATATTAGAATAGAGGCTGTACTTCTTACCATCGACAAGCCATCCGTAGTAATCAATTGTAAATTCAGATTTCAAGGGACCATTCTTAATCAGGTTATATTCAATCGAATCTGTTTTTGAAACCATATTTACTTTATCACTACTCCACATACCGAATGATCCGATACCAAGTGTGCTTCCAACCTTAAAGATATCCATCCCCCATTCCTGCATTTTATGATATGAATCATCACTTGCAACTGTATCATGTACGCCAACTTCGTTCAAAAGAATTTTTTGTATTTTCTTACCGAATATATCGGTAGCATTCCGCCAGTCAAGATAGAGTCTATAACCGACAATTTCGGATTCCCATCCCGGACCTTCATACTTAAATAACGCATCGTGATCTTTGTGAATTGCCGGCACTTTATAACTGGCAACACTTTCAAATTCCGTCCCTCTAAATTTTCCATCAAAATAAATCCCACCTTTCTTTGGTGATAACTCTGCATAAGTTTCATTTTTATATTTTGACGGAATAATTCCATTCCCATATTCGATTTTAATTTCTTTTTTTTCGCCGGCATTCAATGATATTATAAAACTAATCAATTTTTCACCATTGACATCTTCGATCTGAAAAGGAATTTCTTCGGCTTCGGAAGTGACAATAAAAGAATTCATGTCGAAACCTGAATACTTTTTAAATATTTCAGAAATATGAATGCTAACGAATTCATCTAATCTTTCAATTGAGGTTGGATTGCTAACTAAAATGCTGATTGTTTTAGTATTATTAGAACATCCGATTGAAGCTGTAATAATCAATATTGCTGCAATAATTTTTTTAACCATCATATATACCTTTTTAATTTTTTAACAAGATATTTTGGGATGGCAACCTAAACTCATCAATCGGTTACCATCCCCATTCATGGGAGGCACCATGAAAAACTATTTATTGTTTCTTAAATCATTTCATCGAACAAAACTGATTCAATACAAAATCCTTTCAATTAATAACCGAAAAATTTCGGTATAAACATGCTTAAGTCAGGTAAATAAGTAACAACCATCAAAGTAATTATCATTGCTATAAACATAGGTATCAATGGTTTAATAACTTTAGTAATCGGAAGCTCGGCAACAGAACAACCTACAAATAAAACGCTGCCAACCGGAGGAGTGCATAAACCGATGCTTAAATTCATTACCATAATAATTCCGAAATGAATCGGATCGATTCCAAGCTGAATTGCTACCGGGAGAAAAATAGAAGTGAATATCAATACTGCCGGCGTCATGTCCATAAATGTTCCGACTAGAAGAAGTATAAGATTTATTATGATTAAAATGACAAACTTATTATCCGATAGTGAAATCAATGCAGCTGCAACGTTTTGAGGAATATTTTCGTAAGCCATAACCCATGACATTGCCATAGAAGTACCGACGAGCATCATAACGACTGCCGTAGTAGAAGCTGAGTTAAGTAATATTGCAGGAAGGTCCTTGAATTTAATTTCACGATAAAAAAATACCGAAAGTATAAAAGCATATAAAACTGCAATAGCTGATGCTTCGGTTGCAGTAAAATATCCTGCAACAATTCCGCCAATTACAATTATAATAAGAAGCAGACTTGGAATTGCATTCAAAAATTTTTTAACTGCATCACCAAATGTAAAATGCATAGTAACTTTATATTTATTTTTTTTTGCAAAGATACCGGCTGGAATCATTAATGAAATACCAAGTAAAAGGCCGGGAATGTATCCTGCAAGGAATAGTGCCGCTATAGAAACTCCACCGCTTGCTAATGAATAAACAATCAAGATATTGCTTGGTGGAATTATCATTCCAGTAGTTGCCGAGGTAATATTCACAGCAGCAGAAAACCCGGGGTCATACCCCTCTTTTTTCATTACCGGTGTCATAAAACCACCGATTGCAGAAGCAGCAGCAACTGCAGAACCTGAAATAGCACCAAAGAGCATCGCAGCCATGATATTTACGAATGCCAGACCACCAGGTAATTTGCCAACGAGAATTTTAGCAAAGTCAATTAACCGGCGTGCTATTCCTCCGCTATTCATCAACTGTCCGGCAAGTATAAAAAACGGGATTGCAAGTAAAGCAAAACTATCGATTCCAGTAGCCATCCTCTGCGCAACAGTTGTTAATGAAGGTAAAGTATAGATACTCATCAACATAGTAACAAGACTTGAGATTCCAATACTAAAAGATATTGGCACTCCCACTGACAGTAGAATAACAAATGTTAAGACCAAAACAATTATTTCAAGTGATTCCATAGTAAATTCATTTTTATATCAAAGTGGCACAATAAGAACTATACTTCTTTTAATTTTTTAATTGCTTCTAAAATGAAATAGGTTGAATAGAATATTATTAACAAACCGCTTATCGGAACAACAAGGTAAACATATCCCAGGGGTACCTGTAACGCAGCTGAAATTTGATTGAGACTTAGTGTAATTAAAACCAATCGAAAACCGCCAATAAGCATAACGACTAATGAGAAGAAAAGAATAGATAGCTGAATAAATATTTCAAGATAAAGTTTCGGTCTCCCTTTTAACTGCATCGAAAGAAGGTCGATAGCAAGATGCATTTTCTGACCGGCGACATAACTTGCACCGAGAATTCCCAACCACACAAGAGTATATCGTGCTAATTCTTCTGTAAAAGAACTTGGATTTTGAAGAACAAACCGGGAAAATACTTGCCAAAGAACATTAATTGTCATCAATGCCAGGATAAACACTAGAAACCATTTTAAAACAATATCAATTGCGGTTTTTATCTTAGTCATTGTTATTTACCATTTTGATTTGTCTAATAAGTTTATATACAGAAGGTTCATTTTTGTATTCTTCAAAAAGGGGTTTAACTTTTTCTTCGAAAGGAGCTTTATCCGGATAATATACTGTAACACCGGCTTTTTGAACTTCGCGCAAAGCTTCTTCGGTTGCCTCTTTCCATAATTTTTTCTGATACTCAAATGATTCATCAGCTGCTTCCTGAATCCATTGTTGTTTCTGAGGTGAAAGATCATTCCATATTACAGTACTTATTAGAAGAACATCAGGCACAGATGTGTGTTCGTTAAGAGAATAATACTTGCATACTTCGTAATGACGTGATAAATAAAAACTCGGTGGATTGTTTTCAGCTCCGTCAACCACTCCCTGCTGAAGTGCAGTGTATAATTCACCCCATGAAATTGGAGTTGCTGACCCGCCCAAAGCTTTGACCATTTTAACTGAAGTTGGGCTTTCCTGTGTACGGATCTTCAATCCTTTTAAATCATCTGGAGAAAGAATCGGCTTATTTTTTGTGTAAAAACTTCTGTTTCCTGCATCATAGTAACACAAACCCCTAAGCCAAAATTTTTCTGTGCTCTTTAATAGATCTTTGCCGACTTGACTTTTAAAAAAATCGAACTTTTGTTTTTCATCTGCAAAAATAAATGGTAATGAGAATACTTTAAAATCAGGTACAAATCCTTCAAGAACAGAGGCTGAGACTTTAGTCATCCCCAGGCTTCCAATCTGAAGAAGCTCCAGACATTCACGTTCTGTTCCAAGTTGTTGACTTGGATAAATTGTAATTAGAATCGTTCCATTTGATTTTTCTTCAGCGCGTTCGGCAAGAAATAACATTGCCTGATGAACGGGATGAGATTGGTCTAAGCCATGACCAATTTTAATTCTTGTAATTTTAGTCTCTTTAGCACAACCAGACAGAAGTAATAAACTGCCAAGTAGAAAAAATCCAATTCCATTTTTAACTTTCATAAGTGTTTACTCAATTTAGCAACCGTATAATTTTAAACAACTAGTAAGAACTTAATCAAAACAAAATTTTTAAAAACGCTAAAATATCAATTTCATACCGTTTACTTAATCGTTTAACTAAAAATCTTAAAAAAAACGGAATATGTCAATTTTATAATATTTTTTTAACAAGATGTCGAAAAAATCCACGAAAAAATCTAATAATCCGTCGATATTTCTAACATTTCCTTATTTAATAAGAACAAACTGTTTCGTAATTGATGTAACGTTTGTGGATAAGCGATAAAAAAAGATCCCCGAAGAAATACCACTACCATTAAATGTGACAGTATAAGTTCCAGCAGTTTGATTGCCATCAGCAAGTACACTAATTGATCGACCAAGCATATCAAAGACTTCTAATTTAATTTTCATCTCCCCAGGTAGTATGTAGGTTATTTTAGTTTCAGGATTAAATGGATTAGGAAAGTTTTGATTCAGGACAACCGAAGATCCAATGATAGGTTCCGGACTAACAGAGGTTGGACCGTCATATTCAAATGCACCGAGGTCAGGTGCTAATCCTAAGTACGGCAATCCAACATCAACTCCTGCATCAATAAAGGAGCTGCCTGGGGCTAAATGCAGAAATGTAATATCAGGAAGACTCCCATCTTCTTTTCTTGATGCTGTGGCGGATGAAGGATCGATATCAACAAAATCTTGAGCTGAAACACTGAACGGCGGTCTCCAGCTATTCTTTTCTTGAATTACAAAACTGCCAAGTTCAACATAACCAAGATAAGAAACTGAATTTTTAATATTAACAGCTTGACCTGAATTAACCTCCCTAGTAATTCTATAATCAGCAGTAAGATTACTAAAACCGGTGCAATTTAATAAAGTCATTGAACCATCGTTATTATTTTGATCGAATCCTTTAACTTTATTATTGAAAGCAACACATTTTATTAATGTAACATGATGCATCAAACGGGCACTATTGCCATTATCTCCTCCGCCCATTTTAAAACCATTTCCATTTCCCGAGGTCTGTGTCCCATCCTTACGGTATCCGTTTTTGAAACTCCAGCAATTTTCAAGTGTAGTTGAAACATTATCTGCACCCCGCATATAACCATCCCAGCCATCATCGGAATTTTGCCATGCACGACAACCATAAAAATAATTTCCCGTCCCGACGGCAAGTTTTGGGGCGAATCCATCAGCGTTCCCTTCTTTCTCATCAATATTAAAATATGAATCACAATTTATTATTCGATTGTTTGAAGACCCGTTGCTCAACTGTAAACCGGTATCCCTATTTTCATAAAATGAACATAACTCTACAGTATTATTAGAACCTCCGTTAATCTCCATACCGTTATCACCTGCACCTTTTATACTCAACCCTTTAATATACCAGTAACTGCCTTTCAAGCTAATTCCTTTATTGCTACTGCTAAAACTCATTGCAGAAAAATCTAAAATCGGACGCTCGTTTTTATAAGCAAAAATGTAGTAGGTTAAAGTGCTTGTTCCGCTTTTGGAAATTGTAATAGTACTATTATATACAAAGGTACCACCTCTTACAAAAATTGTATCACCAACTTTTACTCTGGTAATTGCTGAAGCCAATGAAAAAAGGGGTTGCGAAATTGTTCCGGGATTTATATCATTTCCATCGTGTGCAACATAGATATTCTGAGAAAAAACATTCGACGATGCTGAAAAAAAGAATTCAAGAAAAAGTAGAATCAAAAAAATATTTATCCTCATTTCGAATACCTCGAATTCTGATTATAAAATTAATACACGATTTTCCATTGTAGGATATTTAAATGCAATTTAATTAACACTATTAATTTTTAATGTATTGAATTTATACCCGGCCTTGTCAAGTTCAAGTGCTGCAAGAATAAATGGACCATAACCTTTGATATCGTTCATTCTTTTGGGTTCACTAATATAGTATTCAAAACTACCGTCACGATAAGGAGTACCTCCAAGCCCGGCACTTCTGCAAATATTATAAAGATTAATATAACCTGTTTCTTCTATCTTTATTAAATTCTCCAATAATCCTGTAAAAACTTTTTCCGAAATTTTTAAATATTCCTTATCTATGTACCCTTCATTAGATCCCTTTGCAAGTGCATAAGCAAACATAGAGGTAGCTGAAGCTTCAAGATAATTTCCTTCACGATCTCTCTGATCAATTACCTGGTACCAAATATTTGTTTTTTTGTCTCTGTATTTTACTATTGCTTCAGCAAGGCGTTCCAGTATTTTTTTTAATTCAACTTTTTCAGGATATGATTCGGGTAATATTTCTAGAACGTCAACAAGTGCCATCGAATACCAACCCATAGCCCTACCCCAAAAATTAGGGGATCTGCCTGTTTCAGGATCAGCCCATTTCTGTTCTCTGCTTTCATCCCATGCGTGATAGAGTAGCCCTGTTTTATCATCACGCGTGTTTTTTTCAATTAATGTGAACTGGTGAATTATGTCGTCAAAATTTTCAGGTTGATTATAAATTACAGAATATAAGGCATTGAAAGGCTGTCCCATATAAAGCCCATCCAGCCACATCTGGTTAGGATAGATTTTCTTATGCCATAATCCTCCACTTGGAGTACGTGGTTGATATTTCAATTGTTTTCTTAAAGTATCGGCTGCTATCTTAAGTTTTTCATTCTTTGTTTCTTGATAAGTATACAGAAGTGCCCTACCGGGATTTACCAGATCAATATTAAAGTTCTCGAACTTATATGTTTTTATCTTGCCATCTTCCTCAATATACTGGTCGAGATTTTCTTTTATGAATTGAAAATACTTTTTTTCACCGGTGTATTTATAAACACGATAGAGAGCTTCCAGTATCAATCCCTGTTCATAGTTCCACTTAGTCTCGGTAAATATTGAATCATAAGTAACTGCACCCGGATGCCGGTGAAGAAATGAATCTGCAAGCCGAACATACATAGGTAAGTTTTCATCGACAATAATATTTTTCCGATCCTGACAATAAAACAGAGAGGTTGAAGATAATATTATTATCAAAACAAAATTCATAAAGCGCTTTTTCATTGTTTATACTCCGGCAAAAAAGATTTGTAATTACTTTATATAATCAATTTGTTTTCCATTTATGAAAACATTGTTGAGTGTAATTGATTTAACATTTTGGATGAAATTATCTTTTTCAACATTATTGAATTCACAATCCGAAATAAATATTCCATCAATCTGCGGATTATCAATTCCTATTAATTGTAAAGCATATTCACTTTTATTGCTCTTCACTCTTTCCACACTAATATTTCTAACCGTTGGTGGGAATTCACCTACCTCGCCATCTTTCATCTCATAAAGCAATTCAATCAAAAAGACTGCGTTGCTAACGGTTCCTACTTCAATATCTCTTATAAATATATTCTCAACCACACCTCCGCGAAGTGCATTGGATTTTATTCTAAGCATGCGATCAAGATGCGGACTATCCATCTTGCAATTTTCGGCATAGACATTACGGCAGCCACCAGATACTTCGCTTCCAATTACTACGCCACCATGACCATCTTTCATCGTACAGTTCCTTATAACTATATTTTCACTTGGTGTTGCAATTCTTCTTCCGTCATAATTTCTTCCCGACTTAATCGCTATACAATCATCACCATTATCGAAGTAACAATGCTCAATCAAAACATTCCGGGATGATTCCGGATTACATCCATCGGAATTAGGACCATGACTAATAGTCTTAACATTTTTTATAGTAACATTTTCACAAAGGACTGGATGAATAACCCACATTGGTGAATTAATTATCTCAACATCACTTAATAGAATATTTTTACATTTATAAAACTGAACAAAATTCGGCCGAAGATAATAACCGTCTCCGAAAATTCTTTCAGATACATTTACCTGATCTTCATCCAGTTTCAATAACCGGGCTCTCGAATAATCATCCAGCTGACTCGGCATCCCTTTCTCATAGCCGAATTCTGCTTTCCCTTTCCAGGGCCACCAGTTACTGTTATCTGCCTGACCATTTAGAACTCCATTTCCTGTAATTGCAATATTCTCCTGTTCATATGCATAAATCAGCGGTGAATAATTGTAGCATTCAACACCTTCCCAGCGTGTAAAAACAACAGGTAAATAATCATCCGGGTTATTACTAAAATTTACTATTACACCCTCTTCAAAGTGAAGATTAACATTACTTTTAAGATGAATAGGACCCTTAGAGAAATATTCACCGGCAGGAATGATTATTTTACCTCCACCTTTACTAGAGCACTCTTGAATAGCTTTTTCAATAAATGGTTTTATATTAGCTCTTAGATCTTCAATAGTACCATAGTTTGTAATCTTAAATTCGGTTGATGAGAACTGAGGTACTTTTATTTGAGAAAATATGTTTTCAACATTATCCCATCCGCTCTTTTGTAAATCATTTTTACCAGCACACCCCAGGGATGAGATAATTAGAATAAATACAGGAATAATTTTAAAGTATTTCATCTTGTTATAAAGAATTGTTATAAAAATTGTTGAGATAAAAAATGCGATAGCCGTATTTCAGGCTACCGCATAACCGGAATAAAAAGTTAAGAACGCATCACTTCAATAGCATCATCTTCTTTGTAATTGTATAGTCATTAGCATTCAATTGATAGAAATAGATTCCGGATGCAAGATTATTACCATTCACATCTTTTCCGTTCCAAACGTAATTATAATTTCCTGCCCCCTGTTCCTGACCATCAATTAAAGTAGCAACTTTCTGCCCGAGTGTATTATAAATTACAAGAGAAATCGAGGCAGCTTTTGGCAAGCTGTACCTAATATTAGTTGTCGGGTTAAATGGATTGGGATAATTTTGTTCAAGTGCATATTCAACCGGAATACCTTCCAATTGTTTAACACTTGTTCCGCCAGCAGCAATCCATTCAGCTTTTTTGGATGGGAACCAATTAAGATCTCCAGCAGGAAAACCTTTCAATCCTCCAGAATAAGCCGGTGATGAAGTCGGGTAAGCACAATTCATTGTATCGATATAATAATTGAGAGTTCGTCTGTCCATATCATGTACTCTCCAATCGTACCCTGGTTTATCCTTTGTGTAATTTCCACCAGTCGGACTAACATAATAATTCATGAGATTAACCATTAAAGCAGGTGCATTGGTAAAAGATAAACTAATCAACTTTGTAAATGCCTGGGCGGCATTAGCACCTAATTTAGTTTTAATATGGTTTGATAACTGAGATCCTTCTTTATGACGTGGATGAGCTGCAAACCAGTTTTGACCTGCCGTTGAAATACCGAAATAATTTTTCTGAATATCATAACTTGTGGTATCATTGGGTGCAGTAAAAATCCAGGGCATTGTATTATTTCCATTAAGATATTTTTCGCCGGTATTATTGAACTCAACAGAACGGGTAACATCCAAGGAATCCTCTCCCAATGCATAAGCATCCATGAATAGATTGCTTGTTATGCGAACATTTTTCCCAACATTACCTAACGATAATATTCCATGAAAGCCCATCCCGTTTACAAATGTGTTATGGTCAATAATGCAATATCCTAACAATCCTGTTACAGTATTTCCCGAAGCAAGATTTAAGTGACGAACCGGGCGATCCTGATAATTAACGAAGGTATTATTTATAAGGATCAAAGAATCGCAGGAAACTTCGCGGAGATCAATTCCCTTACCGGCTCCAAAATTTGATGTAGTTAAAGAACCCATATTGGCAAATATGGAGTTAGTAACTTTAACAAGGTTAGATCCGCTTCCAGTTCTAATATGCTGACCGTTGATATTAGAAAGCACACAATTATCAACCGATATTCTGCTCCCAACACCGGTTGTATTAATCAATCCGCCCTGCATATTTCCAATTGCCTCAGTATCCCATTCATAGATTCCGGCAATTGCAATACCTGTAAGTTCAATGTGTGCACCTTGTAAAACCGCAAAATTTCCCGGAGGTCTTGTTGGATTTGCACCTGTACCGGTTGGGAATAAATAAATAATAGGCTTCGAACCGGTTCCCTGTGCCGCTCTAATTCTTAAGGTTTTTCCAGCTCTAAGGGTTAAGATTTCGGTACTAAGATAAATTCCCCCACGGTCAAGTTCGTAAATTCTTCTCTGCCAGAAAGTAGCATTTCCAGCATTCGCTACAGTATCTGCTCTAATCTGAGCAATTATGAATGATTCCGCGCTACCATCATAAGGTCTTAATCTCAGCACATCCTGACCAAGAGCAAAAGAGGCGGTAAATAAAACGAGGACAATTAAGAATGCAAAGTTCTTTTTGTTAATCATGCTTCCTCCTAATTAAAGTGATAGTTGTTATTTCTTAATAAAGAAGTATCCTTTTTAGTGTAGTATCTGTAATATAGTCTTCTTTCTTAATTCTTAAAATGACTTATGATTTATTTAATTATAATGTAATCTTAACGCCAAAATCCGCTGTTATACCATAAAGTTCGCTTGTATTTAAAATTTGATATCCATTAACACGATTATTTATCATCCTATCTTCTTTGATATTTGATAAGTTGCTTACATTAAGAATTAGAGATAAATATCCAAACAGTTCCTGCTTTAGTGCAAGATCGAATCTGGTATAACCGCTTACAACATTATCGCTTCTGCCGCTTGGAGAGTATGACCTATTATATTCAGATTGATGGAACATCGAAATTCTTGCCGAGAATCCTCCGATATCATAACCAAGTGCAATATTCCCATAAAATCCGGGTTGACTTTCCAATTTCTGTTTAACCCGGATTGGTACTTCAACATACTGAGGAGTTGGAAAAGGAAATGGTGGTTTAATAACATATGTAGTATCGGTCCTGGAGCCAATTAACCATGTTTCAGATTTAACAAATGATGCATTATAGCTAAGTACAATGTTTTTTAGTAAGCCCGGCAGGAAAGTAAAATTAATTTGATGTTCGAATTCCATACCATAAACTTTAGTAGGCTCTGGAGAATTATAGGGAACTGTTAATTGAAAAATGCCAGTATGCAATGTTTTCCAATTTAATCCTAAGTTTTCAATCATAACATTTCCGGTCGTATTAAATCGATTCAGCATATGATACATATCTTTTATCTCTTTATAGAATGCAGATACAGATATTAATCCGATTTCATTACCATAAAAAGAAGTGTTGATTTCGAAATTCCATGCTTTGGCAGTTTTTAATGTCGGATTGCCAAGAATAAGTTGCTTATCAGATCCAACTAAAGAAGGTCTCCATGCAAAATAGGAATTCAATCTCATTGTAAAATCAGGACGTGCCAATGATTTATAAGCAGCAAGACGTATATTCAAGAAGTCTGTAGCTTTGATGTTGAGATGAAAATTCGGGAGAATAATTGTTTCAGAATAGGTTGAGCTTGTATCCCGAGTATCATCCTTTGGAACAGGGAATCCGGAAAAATCAACCAGGGAGAATTTGTTTTTATAATCATTGTTCTCAGATTCAATACGTAAACCGGAAATAAAAGTAATCGTCTGACCAAGCTTTATTGTATTCATAATATATGCAGAGGATACTGATTCATGAATATCATATGAATTTGCATTTACCGAAGGATCAACATAATATTCTTTTCCAACTCCGTTTTGGTCAACCCCATTCTTATTAAGATCGTACCACTGACGTAATTTATCTTTATTAACTAGAGGATATAATCTATAGAGATCATACATGTCTCGTGATTGAGGGCTGTCGTCCAGAAACTCACTTAAGGACAATGTATTTATCAAAGGATTTGCCAGATATTTTTTATAAAATGAGTCGAAGTAAGTATTGCTTAAATTTTTGCGTTGAATAGTGCCATCTGCGAGCCTCTCAAAAGCTCTCCAGTACCCCAGGTAATAAGGCGCATATTGTTCAGTGTTATGATTTGTTCTTGTTTTTGCTTTATAACTGGCTCCGAACTTTAATTCACCAGATAATGAATTACTAAGATTATAGTTGTTTGTGAGATGAAGAAATGCTGATTTATCCTTATCAAGATTATTCTGAGTGCGATAATAAGCATTATATAAAGTTGCACTTGTAAAATTATTCCAGGCATAATCTATTATTCTTTCAGGATTGGTTTTTAAATTCGGAACATTCGATTTCATACCTGAAACATTTGTTGACGACTCAAGAAAGTCAATAGAATAATCATAAGGGAATTCCGAAACCGATTGTGCAAATGACAAACCCCAGTTAATCCTAAAATCCAACAGATTATTTTCGCCCGTTAAAGAACTATTGAATGTACTTATTTCCTGTTCTCTATCACGGAATAGATAGGTTACAGATCCACCCGTTCCGCCGCCAGCAGGATAATCTCGGGAGTGTAACAAGAAATTTCTTTTCGTACTGTTATAAACAGTATTTAACTTGATATTACCATTGTCAGGAGTGTTATAGTCTAATAATAAGCTGAAACCATTTCTTGTTCTGGTTTCATCTGTAAACTCTAATATAAAATTATTGATTGCATAATCTGTTTGGTTGACAAGTGTCTGGTCATAATCGAGATCAATTCTTTCATTGCTTCTATACTTCTGCTCAATATTTCCTGTAACCTGAACACCAAATAAATTTTCAAAAAATCTTTCCCCGTATTTAAGTGAAAAATCGTATTGCTCGAATGACTTCATCAAATCATTATAATTACCCTTTGAAATTACTGTCAACTCTCTAATAGACGGAGCTTTTTTGGTAACTAGGTTTACCTGTCCGGCAATTGCATCAGCATCCTTGTCCGAAGTTAAGGCCTTAAACAATTCAATTCCGGCCAAAGAGCTCTGTGAAATTGTTGATAGATCCAAACCCCTGCTAGTAGCATCAGTAGAAGCAATTTTAACACCATCAATAGTAAAGTTTGTATAGGCGTCACTTAAACCACGTAAAATAATTTTGTTAGCTTCCCCACCGGATCTTATAATAGAAACCCCTGGTAAACGTCCAATCGCTTCTGCAGCATTTACATCAGGGAGTTCCTTAATTTTTTCTTCGGAGACAATATTTACAATTGTATTGGAAGTAAGCTGCTGGTTAATTGCTGCTGCCTGCCCTAATGCTTGTGCTGTAACAATGACCGTCTCGCCTTCCAAAACATCGGGAACTAAACTTACATTCAGTTCTAAGGTTCTATTATCTTGAATTGTAATGGAAAGTTCTTTGGTTAAGTAGCCGATGTAGGATACTCTCAGTGTATAATTACCTTCAGGAATTTTGGTGATTCTATACGTCCCCTCAATATCAGTAGCACTACCTAATGAGGTCCCAAGCAGAAAAACATTTGCACCAATCAAA
>JAGUYK010000021.1 GCA_020061355.1 Ignavibacteriales bacterium
AATTATTACTACACTGTTTACGGCTGTAAAATAAGGATTATTTTTGAAAAACGAGGTCTATTTTTTGAATTATTCTTAATAAGTATAAAGAAGGTTGATCTGGTTTTCAGATATGAGAAAGGGTGCTATTTAATGAGAATTAAAATGAAATTTTTACACTAATTCCGCATGCTTATCAGCATGATAAGAACTCCGGACAAGCGGAGAAGATTCTACTGCCTTTAATCCTAATTCTAATCCAAAATCCTTATAGAATTTGAATTCATCGAGAGTAACAAAACGGTGTACCGGCAAATGATTTTTTGTCGGCTGCAGGTATTGCCCTATAGTCATTATTTCGCAGCCGTGATTGTAAAGATCTTTTATCAATTCGATCACTTCTTCTTTCGTTTCGCCAATACCAACCATAATTCCACTCTTGGTTCTCATCCCTTTTTGCTTGAACCAACTTATCAATTCCAGACTCCGTTCATACTTTGCCTGCGGACGGACAGCGTGATAAAGTCTCTCTATTGTTTCAAGATTATGATTAAGAATATCAGGAGGGTTCTGCATTATAATTTCGAAAGAAGTTTCGTCGCCTTTAAAATCCGGGATTAAAATTTCGATTGTAGTCTCTGGCATTTTTTCACGTATCAAACGAACGGTCTCTGAGAAAATTGATGCACCGCCGTCTTTCAGTTCATCTCGGTTGACGGAAGTAATGACAGTATGTTTAAGCCCCATCGCTTCAACCGATTCAGTAACTCTTCGCGGTTCGTCAAGATCCAATTCTGTCGGCATCCCGACTTTAACATTACAGAATCCACAGCTGCGTGTACACGTATCACCAAGGATCATAAATGTTGCAGTTTTTCTATTCCAGCATTCGGCAAGGTTAGGGCATTTAGCTTCTTCGCAAACCGTATTGAGTTTGCTCTTACGCATCAGTTCATAAACATGTTTATAATTCTCACCGCTCGGTAATCTTACTTTTAGCCAATCCGGTCTCTTCCCTAATTCCGGTCGCTCTTTCTCAATTTCCTCTGCAAACTTTTTCTGATGTTGATTAATCATAAACTTACTCACTAGTTCTTGATCATGATTTTATTAAACAATACTTGTGTCAAAGCTTTCAAGTGTATCTTTTACCAATTTCAAAAATTTTCCGCCCAGCATACCATCAACTAAACGGTGATCATGACTAAGCGAAAGATACATCATCGGTTTGATTGCAATACTTTCTATTCCATTATTTTCTACGACTACCGGTTTTTTAGTTACTGCACCGATTCCGAGGATTCCAACTTCGGGTTGATTGATTATTGGTGTCCCGAATAACGAACCGAACACTCCATAATTTGTAATGGAGAATGTTCCATCCATAACGTCATCTGGGACAAGTTTTTTACTACGCGATCTATTCCCTAGATCAGCTATTGCCCTGGCTAATCCGCGGATATTTTTCTCATCTGCATTTTTAATGTTGGGAACAATCAGTCCGTTTGGTTCAACTGCAACTGCAATTCCAAGATTGATATAATTTTTTACAGCGATATTGTTACCATCGATTGAAGCGTTCATCAAAGGAAATTCCTTTAATCCCTTAATCGCGGCATAAGTAATGAATGCCATGTATGTTAATTTCAATCCTTCTTTCTGTAAAAACTCATTCCGGTATTTTTCGATGAAATTATGAATGCGTGACATGTCAACTTCTATCATAGCAGTAACATGGACAGATGTATCGCGGCTGTTGACCATGTGGTACATTATCCGCTGACGGATGTTATCCATAGGAATAATTTTTACTCTTTCACCCTTCTCAAAACTCAGCTGCTCAGATTTTTCTTCGATAGCCGGTTTAATCTGTTCGGCTTTGAATATTGTCTCAGAAATTTTTCCTGATCTTTTATTTTGCAAATAATTTATAACATCTAGTTTTGAAACCCTGCCCCCGATTCCTGTACCTTGAATCATTTCCAGTTCGGACATTGAAATTCCTTCTGTCCGGGCAATGTTTAATACCAGAGGGGAATAGAAACGATTAGTACCTGGTGATTGATAATTGGTGATTTGAGTTTGCTGAGAATGCAACACTTTTGAAACAGGTTTAACTTTTTCAATTTTTTCCTGATCATGATCTTTCTCGTGATCTTGACCATTCTTAACTTCTTTCGGTTTTGATATTCCAGTTGAAGTTAAGATTTTAGCAACCGCGACACCAACCGGTACAGTATCATTTTCTTTAAATAAAATTTCTGACAGGGTGCCGTCAACCGGTGATGGAACTTCAGTGTCTACCTTATCAGTGCTGATCTCGAAAATAATCTCATCACGTTTTACCGGGTCACCCGTGTTTTTATGCCACTTGATAATTGTACCTTCCATAACCGATTCACCCATTTTTGGCATTGGTACATCAATTAAATCTCCGCCAACCTGGGTTGTTGAAGGTACTTCTTTTTTTGGTTCTTCATCCGGAATAGCAGCAGCTTCACCATTCGTATCTATTACCGCGACAACAGTTCCTACTTCAACCGTCTCCTGTTCAAAAACTTTTATATCAACAAGAACTCCGTCTTCGGGACTTGGAATTTCGGTATCCACCTTATCAGTGCTTATCTCGTAAATGATTTCATCTTTTTTAACCTTGTCCCCTTTTTTCTTGTGCCATTTAATAAGAGTACCTTCGTTAATACTCTCTCCCATTTTCGGCATTATAATATCTACTTTCATATTTTCTCCCTTGTCATTCCGAATCCCGGTTTACCGGGACGAAGAATCTCACAATTGAATCATCAAAAAATATTTTTTCTGATTTTAGTATTCCAATAAATGTTTTACTTCATTATATATTTTTTCTCTTGTCGGTAAAATTGCATACTCTAAAGTTGGAGCGTAAGGAATCGGAGTATCCTTAGCGGCAATTCTTCTAACAGGACCATCAAGCGATTCAAAACAATTTTCAGTAATCAATGCGGCAATCTCAGCGCCGAATCCACCAGTTAATGTATCTTCGTGAATTACAACAACTTTTCCCGTTTTCTTAACCGACTTATAAATCGAATCGACATCAAGCGGTGCGATTGTTCTGATATCAATAATCTCTACTAAATAGCCATCATCTTCAAGTTTCTTTGCAGCAAAGTTCGATTCATGAACCATGGCGCCATAAGTAATAATTGAAAGATCTTTTCCCTCTTTCACAACTTTAGCTTTCCCGAATGGCACTAAATAATCTGCATCGGGTTCAGGTGAAGTAGAATAACTTTGCCGGTATAATCCTTTATGTTCGAGGAATAGAACCGGATCATTCAAACGCAATGCTGTTTTAAGTAATCCTTTTGCATCGGCAGCATTTGATGGATATGCAATTAAGATACCCGGCATATGAGCAAAAAATCCTTCTATATTTTGACTATGATACAATCCGCCATGAATATAACCGCCAATAGAAGCTCTTGTAACAACCGGTGCCTCAAATAAATTGTTAGAACGATATCTATACATAACCATTTCATCACGGAACTGCATGAAAGCAGGCCAGATATAATCACCAAATTGAATCTCGACACAAGGTTTCAATCCGGCGAGCGCCATACCAGTTGCTACACCAACAATGCTCGCTTCTGCAAGGGGTGAATTAAACACTCTATCATTTCCGAATTTTGTAGAGAGTCCTTTCGTAGCAGTGAATACTCCTCCTTTTCCATCGGCAACGTCTTCACCAAAAACATAAATCTTATCATTCCTATCCAATTCCTCACGCAAAGCATGATTGATTGCATCAACCATCACAATAGGGTTCCCTTCATGCGTTAATTTTTCATACTCGAGACGGTCGCGTTTACCTGATTCATCCAGTACAAAGCGTGTTGCTGTCTCAGGATCGGGATCAGATTGTTTTAATGCCCAATCTGCTGCTTCGGTAATATGATCATTAATTTGTTTTTTGAATTCTTCATAAGCTAATTCAGTAAGGATACCCTTTTTTATCAATAGATCGGAAAATAAGTTTATCGGGTCCCTCTTCAAATCCTCTTTTAATGATTCATCAGGACGATATTTTTTTTGATCATCTGATGATGAATGAGAAAGCAACCTTACAACATTCGTTTCAACAAGAGCCGGACCTTTACCCTGTCTCGCATATTTAAAAGCAGATTGAGCTACTGCATGAACTTGTAGAAAATCAGTACCGTCAACTTCCAACCTTAAAAGATTTTCATAACCTTTCATCATTTCAGAAATTGAAGCATTCTTTCCAGCTGTTTGATCTTGAACCGGGACCGAAATTGCCCATCTGTTATTTTGAATAACAAACACGACCGGCAATTTTTCTCTCGATGCCCAGTTAACAGCCTCGTGAAATTCTCCCTGTGAAGTTGTTCCTTCACCTGCGCTGACATAAACGACACCGTTAATACCTTTCTTTTTCATTGCAAGCGCAGTACCTACAGCTTGAAGAAACTGGGTTCCGGTTGGAGATGATTGAGTTGGAATATTTGCTTCTTTGGATGACCAATGACACGGCATTTGTCTGCCGCCGGTCAACGGATCATCGGCTTTTCCAAGAAAAGCAAGGAATAAGTCCTCTGACTTTGTACCTAATGTAATTGAGAAGCACATATCGCGGTAATAAGGATAAGCCCAATCAATTCCATTTTGCATTGCAAGTCCAAATGCAACCTGAGTTGCTTCGTGTCCCGCACCGGAAATTAAAAAGAATGCTTTACCCTGCTTAATTAGTGTCATTACTTTATTATCAATTGATCTTGAAACACTCATCAGACGCAGGACATTCATCAATTCATCTTTGGTCATTCCACCGAATGAATCGATCTTGCCCGTTGGAGTTTTACCGTTAGATTTATCTATTGTTGCTTCAACTTTTTCTTTTGCCATCTAATTTCCCTCTATTTTGTGCTTTAGTGTTTTAGTGGCAAAAAATATTCTGCCGCTAAGTCACAGAGACTCTAAGAAAGACTAATTAATGTTTTTAAATAACCATCTTTTTCACGAACTGTAAAATGATCATAATTAAATACTTTCTTAAAATTTCCCAAAAGTTTTTCTTTCACTTCAAGAATTGGAATTTCTTTACCAAGCTGTTTACTAAGTGATGTAACTTCCTTGTCTCTAATTCCGCATGGAATAATACCACCGAAATAATTAAGATCGGTATTTATATTGAATGCAAATCCGTGCATCGTCACCCATCGGCTTATCTTAATTCCGATAGCAGCAATTTTCTTTGAACCGATCCAAACACCTGTATATTTAGGATTTCGTTCGGTTGTCAAACCGTAATCTGAGCACGTCATCATTATAACTTCTTCTAACCCCCGCAGATATTCATGCGTATCCTCTTTCCAGCCGCTTAATTTGATAATCGGATAACCAACAATTTGTCCCGGTCCGTGATAAGTAATATCACCGCCGCGGTCAATTTCATAAACATTTACACCAAGTTCTTTAAGCTGATCATCATTGCTCAGCAAATTTTCTTTATCGGCAACTTTACCAAGTGTATAAGTATGTGGATGTTCAAGTAAAAATAATGTGTCGTTTAATTCGTCATGAAGACGAAGGTTAAAAACTTCTTTCTGCAGATCCCATGCTTGCTTGTAGTCAATCAAACCGAGATCGCAATAGTCAAAAATTCTATATGTGGATTGATTCGCCATATGCATTTGCTGCTGCTTCCATTACTGATTCCGATAGTGTCGGATGAGCATGAACAGTTTTAACAATAGTTTCGTAAGTAGCTTCCATTGATTTAGCAAGCGTTAATTCTGCAATTAATTCTGTGGCTTCGGGTCCTATAATATGAGCGCCCAATAATTCTCCGTACTTTGAATCGAATATAAGTTTTACAAATCCTTCACGTTCGCCGGCGGCAAAAGCTTTACCGCTTGCCATGAACGGAAATTTACCGATCTTAATTTCATGACCGGCATCGCGCGCTTTGGCTTCCGTCATCCCAACACTCGCAACTTGAGGAATACAGTATGTACAACCGGGAATAGTTTCATAGTCAATTGGTGTTGAATGCATTCCTTTAATTGTTTCAACACAGTGAATTCCTTCTGCACTTGCAACGTGTGCAAGCCAGGGCGCACCAATTACATCACCAATAGCATAGATATTAGGAATGTTTGCTTGATAAGTATTCTTATCAACCTTAATATGATACTTCTCTAATTTGATACCTAATTCTTCCAGACCGAATCCTTCAACATTTCCGGTCACGCCAATAGCGCTTAAAACTTTTTCTGCTTTCAATTCAATTTTCTTTCCGTCTTTCTCAACTGTTACAACTACACCATCTTTCACAACCTCAGCTTTCTCAACTTTGGTTGAGGTATAAATTTCAATTCCCCTCTTCTTAAAATTCTTTTCAAGTGTTTCCGAAACTTCTTTATCTTCAATCGGCAGTATGTTATTCATCATTTCAATAATTGTAACTTTTGTACCAAGAACTGAATAAAAATAAGCGAACTCAACTCCTATTGCACCTGCGCCAATAACAATTAAATCCTTCGGCTGCTTTTCAAGTATCATCGCTTCTGTTGAAGTAATAATATTTTTTCTATCTACCGGAATTGAAGGGAATGTTTTAGGACGCGCCCCGGTAGCAATAATAATCTTATCGGCATTTATCGAATCGACTTTCTTCCCATCATTATCAAAAATATCTATTTGATTTTTCGAAACAAATTTTCCGAATCCGCGGATCCGGTCAATTTTATTCTTCTTTACAAGCAGTTCAACATTTTTTGTGATGCGGTCGGAAATATCACGGCTCCGTTTTATGATCTTTGCAAAATCAAAACTGAGTCCTTGAACTGTAATTCCGAAATCAGTCGAATGATTTTTCATCAGGTCGTAAAGCTCGGCATTCTTAAGGAGGGATTTTGTAGGAATGCATCCCCAGTTGAGACAGATACCGCCGAGATTTTCTTTATCAATAACCACGGTTTTGAAGCCGAGCTGCGCCGCGCGAATTGCTGCTACATAACCGCCGGGACCGCCGCCTAAAACCGCAATTTCATACTGTTTACCCATTATTTTCACCGAATAGATTTAAGAATTGGCTTGCAAATATAAGAATATGAGCCCCTAAAACAAACATAAGCTCTTTTTTGAATTTAACATAAATTCCGATTCATTCGTTCATGTTTAATCAAAAAAATAAATGAGTTTTTCTTCCTCCTCCGTGTACCTCAGTGACCCCTCAGTCTCTCTCTGTGTAACTTTCTTTCAAAGAATTTCACAGAGTATCGCGGAGAAGTCACATAGAACCACAGAGGTATAGATCCTCAAAGCAATAGTTTTCAATGTTTTGGATAATTTGTCAAACATTATCTAACAGCATGAAAGATTTTTTCTTTGAATAAAGAACAAGAAAAGAATTTTTATCGGGATATTTACAAATCTTTATTAGAGGACAAATAGAACAATATGGTTTAGTGGGCTTGCAAATATCCCGCCCTAAACGGATAAGGTTTGTATGAAATGAATGAGCCATTCCTTCCGGCATAGTTTTATTCAGAGCATAAAAAGTTTTATCAGGTGTCTTCTTGTTCACTATCCCGATTCGGTTTGCGGTGCGATGAACATGCGTATCAACCGGACAAATATTCCGATCAAGCGAAAAAAGCAACACACACGATGCAGTTTTTACACCAATACCATCGAAACGCGTTAATTCATTAATTGCAGATTTATTATCAAGATTCAATATAAAATCCAGTTTGAAATCATTTCGTTTATACAGTTCACTTATCAGGTTTTTAATTGCATGGGATTTTTGTTTTGCAAGACCACCTGAACGAATTAATTTTTCTATTGTAATTCTGTTTACTTTTTGAACTTCTTCCCATTTTGGAAATTTACTTTTCAAATTTATGTATGCTCTGTAGGAATTGTTATCATTAGTATTTTGAGAAAGGATTGTTGCTATTAATGTATCTAACGGTTTGGGTAAAGGTTTTTGGCGTTCGGGTACTCCGAACTGTTTTATCAACAGCTTATTTACTTCACTAATAAATTTTTTCTTTTCAGTCATTTATTAAGATATTTTTGAGGGCAAAGTTATTAAATTTATCCGTGATTTCTTTTTGAATTATCCTTAAAGAGGTTTTATGCCCACATTAATGATAAGTGTCTCGGGAATTAGAGGAATAGTTGGTGACGGACTTGACCCTGAAGTGATAGTCCGATCTACATCTGCATTTGCAGATTTCTGCGGTTCGGGTAAAATTGTAGTAGGAAGTGACGGAAGAATTTCCGGCGAGATGGTTCGTAACATTGTAATAGGAACACTCACTGCAAAAGGTAATTATGTAATAGATATCGGAATTTGCCCTACACCAACTGTATTGTTCAATATAAAACATCTTAATGCCGCCGGGGGGATTCAGATCTCTGCAAGTCATAATCCGAATGAATGGAATGCCCTCAAACTTCTCAACAGTAAAGGAGAATTTTTGAGTCCTGAAGAGAATATTGAGTTTTTAAGAAAGATGGATGAAGCGACAAAATATTTTGCATCTTGGGATAAGCTTGGAAAGGTGATCGATTACAAGAAGGGATTGGAGAATCATATCAATGCTGTTTTGAATATGGATTTTATTGATGTTGCAAAGATCCGTCAACGGAAATTCAAAGTGTTATTAGATTGTGTTAACGGTGCCGGTGCTTATTCAATGCCGCAGTTATTAAAAAAACTCGGCTGCAAAGTAATTGAATTAAATTGCGAAAAGAACGGTGTGTTCCCGCGTCTGCCTGAACCGATACCTGAGAATTTAACCGAAACATTTGAAGCAGTTAAAAAAAATAAAGCTGATATTGGGATTGTAGTTGACCCCGACGTCGACCGTCTTGTTCTTATCACCGAGGAGGGTGAACCGTTCGGCGAAGAGAATACTATTACGCAAGCAGTTAAATATTATCTCTCGCAGAAGAAAGGAAATGTTGCCGTCAATCTCTCAACTACGCGTGCTGTGGATGACGTTGCAAATAAATTTGGATGTGAGGTTTTCCGTGCACCTGTTGGCGAAGCGAATGTAGTTAAGAAGATGAAAGAGGTTAATGCCGTAATCGGCGGAGAAGGGAGCGGCGGGGTGATTTTACCCGATGTGAATTTTGGACGGGATGCACTTGTCGGGACGGTATTAACATTACAGCATCTTACAAAAGCAAGATGTAAAATGAGCACATTGAAAAAATCTCTGCCTCAATATTTTATAGTGAAAAAGAAGATTGAAATTGGCGCTTCTACTCCGGATGAGATACTTAAGAAGATGGTTGAAAAGTATAAATCAGCTAAAATTAATCAGGACGACGGACTAAGAATTGATCTTGACGACCATTGGGTTCACTTGCGCAAATCTAATACCGAACCGATTATCAGGTGCATCGTTGAAGCTAAGTTGAAAGAGGATGCTGAGAAATTTGCTGAACAATATTTGGTAGAACTTAATCTGCTGCAGAAGTAAACTCACTCTTTTTTATTCTTCAATGGGACAGTTCTTCTACTGTTAATATAGATTGACGCACCAAATGCGACTACTGCAATTCCGTGTAGCAGTCCAATTGTAAAATCGATAAATGAGCCGTAAATTGTTAACCTTTCGAGCATTGAAGCTATTGTGATGCACAAAAGTCCGGCACCTAGAAGTGCAAATCCGTTTTGAGAAATATTCTTAAGCATTAGTAATCCCTTAATAATTTTAAAAATTTCAACAATTAAGACGGGTCTGTATGTTATGAGTTTGGTCAAAAAAATAGAACGCAGATGACACGGATTAATTAGATTTTCGCGGATTAAACAGATTTGTCGAAAGGGGAATTTGCAGAAGTCATTGTGAACAAATTGAAGATTCTTAATTATAAATCCCCGACTACCCCTTCCGTTCCCCTTTTTGTTTAAGGAGGGGAAACAATAATTTTTTTATAAAAATAAAACAACTTTTACTACCACTACTACCTGACACCATCTCTCCCTCCTTGGATAAGGAGGGGAAACTATTTCACAAAAATTATTTTAGAGAAAGTTTAATATTTATCAGTTCTTTAGCATCTTCAATATCTTTTTTATTTTTGAAGAGGATCGTAATCCCCCGGATTTTCCCAAATCGTTTCCCCTCTTTGAATTGCTTTTTCAATTCATCAGAGAGAGTACTTTTTAATAGAGCATTTTCTGCCTTATCTGTAAAATAGAATGTAATTCTAAATGAACCTTTCACAATTGAGAGCCAGAAGATCGTCTTCGATTTTGCTGTTACTTTCATCAGCCAGCTCTTGCCGTCGTTGTAATACCGCCACTCATTTGAAATCTGCGGAAAGTCCTTTTCAATCAAATTAAATAGTGAGAGCCATAATGATTTTCTTCTTCCCATATGCTTGAAAATTATTTCTTCGGTAGGGAATTGATCCTTATCATAAAAAACTGGCGGTTCCATAAAATTCACCTCATTTATCCAATCCAATATAGTCGAGCCGGTTTTAAGAGGGTGGGAGTTCCACCCGGCCGATATCGATTCTTATTGAAGACGTTTAATTTACCTTTAAACAAACTAAAGGTTAAGCTGTAAAGATAAAACTAGAGATTGAACGAGCTGCCGCTTGGATGAAATATCGGAATCGTAGATCAAACGGTTCGTATACTTAATTGTGAACAGGTCAATACTCAGGCTTGCAACGAGTAGTGAACTGAATCTTGAATTTTTTACTTCATTAAAAAAATCTTTCCGTGCCATTAAAAGAGTGCTGATTGAAATACTGGAGCTCACTGATTCTCCAAACGATTTTGTAAATAGAATATTGAAAACAGCCGATGGACCATCAAGATATTCAACCTCTGAAGAACTTTGTATTTCACTTATAAGTTGAAAATTCTTTTTAATAATCTGCTGGAATGAATATCCGAGTCCATAAACCGCTTTGAATCTAAGGTCTTCTAATAATGTAATGATCTGGTTTTTATTCCCTAAAAATAATGTATGAGTAAGGAACATTGGATCGGCAAATTTCGTTTCCTGATCATCAATGAATCCTTTAGATACTTGCGACTCCGCTTTTGTCTGCAAGAACAATCTAATAGTTGGACTTGATATTAATTTAATAGACGGCATCAAATTAAGAATGATATTGTCTTGAGTTTTTTCCGGCAGGATTCTCTTGGCAACAAGCTGACCATATTGTAAAAACAAGTCCATATCAAATTGAAAACTCTCTCCCAAATAACTAAAGTACAGATGGGTTCCAAGCAGCCATTCAAGATTTTCTTTATCGATGTTACGTGTACTTCTAGCGGTCATAGTTATTCCCAAATTCAATTCCATGTTAAATGAAAAAGGACTTGCCGATTCTGTTGTTTCAGGAATAACGGCTATAGCTGGTACTGTGTATTTTATTTCATTTGAAAAATCTGATGTATCAACGGGATTATAACAGTAAGTTCTGAAATAGAAAGTACTATCGGGTATTAAATTTTCAACCGTATAAGTAATTGAATTTGGACCTAATTCTGCAATTGGATTATAATTTCCCGAGTTTCCAATTTTTTGCTGAAGAATATAATTTGTCTCTCCTTTTGAATTATCTGCCCAGCTAAGGTTTATTTTATCATTCGCAATAACTAATAATTTTAAATTATTTGGAGCAGAAATTGGAATAAACAGATTTGTCTCATTTGATAATTGAGAAGAAGTATCAGACGAGAATGCACATGTACGATAATAATAATGTTCACCATCCCTAAGTTCAGAATCTGAAAATGAAGAAGTATTTGGCGGAAGATTAGCAATCAAGCTCCATAATCCTTTAGTGCCAACTTTTCTTTCAATTTTATATCCGGCTTCATTTGAAGAATTATCAATCCATCGCAAATCGATTTGCAATAAATCTTGTAAAGAAGAACTTAATTCGGTTGGTGCAAAAAGCGGGACATCAACACTTACGATATTTGAATAGTATGATTTTGTGGAATCATATAAAGTAGAGACACGAAAGTAATAAACCGAGCCATCCATTATTGGTGTTAAAATATACTGATTAGCATTGGTAGATAATGTATCTAAAACACTCCACCTCTCTGTTGAACCGATTGATGATTCCAACACAAAACCAGTTTTTGTTGATGAAGTATCTGCCCACGAAATTTTTATAGACATGTTTTCAAATAAGAAAGCATTAAGATTTGTTGGTGAAGTGACTTGAGCATAATTTAGATTGACGCTCAGTAAAAGAAATAACATTGAAAGTAAAGCAAAAGGTTTTTTCATTTAATCTCCATAATTACAATGGATTTTTGCCGGTTTTTGAACCCCCTGGTAATTCTGTTAAACTTATAACAATTTGCTTTTCGTTAGGGTTATCTAATATCACAGTAAATGGCCCTGTCTTTTTTATTGCGTCGTCTGTTATCTCTGAAACGTTATTGAAGGTATAAGAAAACTTACCAGTTTTTTGTTTGGCACCATAAACAATTTTGTACTCAATATTAATTGTAACGGATTGATTTTTGGAAACGGGCATATTCGAAATCATTTTTTTAATTGTACTTGCTTTTACCCTATAATAAAAGTTTAGTTTATATGCTGGCGCTTTACTTGTAGGATTGGCTCTCAAAGCAATTTTATTAATTAAAGGTTTTGGTAAAGCTAATAAATACATTCCGTGTGGATCAGTTCCGCCAGGGCAGCATACAATGGGTTCATCATCTGGTTCAAGTTCAACATAAATTTCAGCACCGGGTACCGGCTCGCCAGCGTAGAGAACAATATAAAAAGAAAAAATAAGTACAAGGAAAAAACTTATTAGTAAATAATTCCGTTTAATACCAATTAGTAGTTTCATTTTTGCCTACAAGATTATGTCTTATTATTTCGTAGCTACTTATCGTATCTGTTTTTCTTTTATCTTATTATTTGTGCATCATGTTTTAAGAAGTAATCATTTTTAGTTTTCAATTCCATTTATTTACTTATTTTCCATCAACTCTTATACTTTATATCAAATAATAAGTATTGATTACACAAGTGTTTAATACTCTCCATTTACGCATCACTCTTTCCGCTAACAGCGAATGATCCTCTGTTTTGAGTACCAACTATGAAAATAATTTTGTAAATAAAAGGACGTATAGTTTTTTGAGTAAACTTTGCTCTAAGTGTTCTATCAACCCCATCAAGATATGGATTTGTCCATGTCTGCCCAGGTCCAATTTCAAAAATAAAAATCCCATTACTAGGATCTTGCATTCCATCCGGGAAATTGAACGTGATACAACCTTTATCATCAATTGGAAACGTACCTATTATTTCATTACTATTATTAAGAGAGACTCTTACTGTTATTCCTTTAAGAAGTGTAAGGCTTTCCGAGGCAGTCAATTTCGATAAATCTATATTAGGATTATTCAATGCTGTACTGTTTATTCTGGCTTTTTGACCAAACATAAATGATGTACATAATAAGAACAGCAAAAGTGATAACGACTTAATGAAGTTAATTTTTCCTCCAATGATTAGTAGTAATAAAAAATACTTAATTAATATATTTGTCTCGATTTGAATTATGGTTCATCATCCGGTTCAAGTTCCACATAAATTTCAGCACCGGGAACGGGTTCACCAGCATAAATTGAATTCAACTGGATATTTGAATCATCTCCATTTGTTAATGGAAAATAAAATTGAATAAATACTTCATTTGCCTTCTGCGCAATATTTGCTTTGCTCATTTCTTTGCTAAAAGATTTGTCCAATTCTTTACTTCCATGTTTTACTGATAGCGTAAAAGATAGATTAGTTTTTTTATTACCATCAAGTTTGGTTTCTAAAAATTTCTGATCCATTTTTGAAACAGTAATCTTCAACTTATATTTGGTTGGATTCGCTTTAATTCTTGGTAGCAGCCAATCGGGTATAGTAAGGCGGATCTCCCCTCTGGGACTAAGCCGGAATGCAGCCCCATCTTTGCCAACGATCATTCCATTTCCGGTATTTGCTTTTCCGTCGCCTGACGTGCGGGAATTCACTTGTGCAAATAACAGAGATGAAAATAAAAACATGGAAACAACGATAAGTAGTAGTCTTGGTTTGTTTAAAGAAAACATAATGACCTCCTAATAATTATGATGAACATAAATTAATTTACTTCAACTCTTTTTTTAAGAGCATTTCAATACGACCAAATAATCCTCAAAAATCGATTTGATTACATCACGAGAATTGATTTTAAGAATAAGTCGTCTTCAATTAACTCTATATATTTTTTCGAATTGATACTATGGAAGGGAAAGATGAGATATTTTTCTTGAGGACGGAAAAAGGATATAAACGGCATCTATAATTAACTCATTATTCATCTATAACTTATCATTCTAACTCAAAAAAGGCAAATACTATTTTGTGTTTATCTTTCAGTTTATGTGATTTGGTGCACCCAACTGCAATGAATCAGGATTATTGATTTATAGTTTGTTCAGTTCCTTTCTAATCATCATCAGAATTTCATAATATCTCCATTCCGGCGGTGAGTCGGGGTCCTGGTGATGGTCCGGCTTAAGTATCAGATCACCCGTTGAGAATAATATTCTTTTCACCTCGGGATTCTGCAAAACTTTTTCATGCATCGCCTCGACAATTAGTCTGTAATGCTCACCAGGAATTTTAGATCTGTATTCGAACTGCTTCCCTTCAAATGTTACCCATGTAATTTTCATCAACCTCATATTTGCTTCAGCAAGATCACCCGCTCTCTTAGCTTCGAAGGATATAAGTTGCGCAACCTGATCACGCGTATATTTCCATTCGATTCCATTGTAAAGCGTGCGCGGATCATCGGGACCTTCGGGGTATTTCATCATCTGCCAGAATCCTTCCAGACTTGCATAAAGCTTTCCTTTATAAATAAAAGGAGTTGCAGCAAAATTTGAGAGAATACCAAGTTCATTCCGTTTAGAAAGGATTACTTCGTTTGGTCCGGCTTCCTGCGGAAGAATTTCCCACGATGGTTTGTTTTCATCATAAACGGGAGTCCACCAGTGTTCCGGATATTTTGGAGTGTAACTAACTTCCTGCCGGATTGATGTGCATTTGCTGATGAATAGTAGAATAAAAAAAAGAAGGAATAGTTTTATCGGTTTCGTATTAAGCATGGTTATTTATTCGCAGTAGTGGTTCTATGATAATTAGAAATTTCAACCTATTCAACGGCATAAGTGTACGGAGAAATATTGCTCCCGGATCTAAGCCGGGAAAACTAATTTAATTTTTGAGTCTTAAAAATCCTATCTGAACCTTTAATCAAACATTGATAACAAATCAATTGCCAGTGATTCAGCAGGAGTATTTTCTCCTCTCATGTAGTAATTAACGTTTACAATAATAACAAGTTCTTTTGATGGTATGTAGAATGCAAAAGTATTATACCCCCAAATTGCACCAGTATGACCTAACATCAAAGTATTTAAATCACCTAACGCATTAAAAATTGCAAATCCATACATATTATTGCTCCCGGTTGCCCATTTTATTCTTTCTGCATGCATCGCAGAAGAATAAAGGGATCCGGTTCCTAACATTTTTATCCATTTGCTAAGATCGTATATATTAGAGATTAAATTCCCCGAGGTACCGCCCCAGCTCGGATTTATTAAAGTCATATCTTTAAATTCATTTGCAGAGTTCATTTTACTGTAACCATGAGAATAAGGTGCCGGCATATATCTGTTTTCCGGCCAGAATGTATCATTAAGATTATACTTCCTAAATATTTTTTCTTCCAGTAATTCCTTCATAGTCTTACCGGTAACCTTTTCGCAAATTAATCCTAACAATACCGGTGTTGTATTTGAATAATTATATTTAGTTCCGGGTTCAAAATCCAAAGGATGCTTCAATGCCACTTTTACAAGATCATCTGCTGTCCATACTGTTTCCCAGTTGTTTGCTAAATTTGATTGAACCCAATCCTGATCACTCGAATAACTGGATATGCCGCTTGTCATATTACCAAGCATACGAACTGTAATTTTATTTGATTTCGGGAATTGATACTGAGGCAGATAATAAGCAAGGGAAGAATCCAGATTGATTTTACCTTCTTCCACCAATTTTAGAACAATTGTTCCGGTAAATGTTTTTGTTACGCTTCCCATCCTGAAATGATTTTCAATCCGCATCGGTTCATTAGTGGTTAAATTGGAAAAACCCTTTGCTCTTATAAAATTTCCTTCGGGGGACCATATACCAACAATAGCTCCGGGTATTTCGTACTTTTTCATTGCTTCATTGAAAGCATTTTCCAATTTGGCCATTAGTTCCGGTTTAAATTCTTTTTCATCGGATGCTACGGGATTTTCATTTTCAGCACAAGAAATGTTCAGGATACTAAATACAACTATCAAAAAGATTGAATAAAGTAAGTTTTTCATAATATTATTCCCTATTTCAAAAAAAAATGATTCAACAAAAAAACTTCTTCTTTAGATAAGAAAGATTTTCTAAGACGTAAAGTCATATGTTCTTGGTTCCCGCCAAAATTTATCCGCCTCTGGCGGAAGACGGCGGGCAAGCTTGGTTCTTAGTTCTTGGTTCTTAGTTTTTTGTGCTTTGCACTTAACGAAGAATCATTCAATCCGATTTCATCCCTATGAAAATTGTCAGCGGATATTCTCCATCATTCAATAAATTGTTTTTATACAATCCTATCAATGTTTTCTTTTTCAATTTTAATCCAGCATCGGCAAAGGCCTTTTCCCATACGACTTCAGGAAATAATCCAAGCACCTGATTTTCTGAACGAACGGTCAGCTCACCCTGCTTGCGGATAAGATAAAACAAAGTTGCTTCGTATGTACCGGGCTTGAATGGATTAATATAATTGTTCTCGAGCAATGTTACATGAATTCCGTCTTTATCACCCGTGTATGCAAAATTATTGTTCCTGAAAGTTTCCATTGTCTTTGCAACCACAATTAGTACGCCGCCCGGTTTCAGATGCAGTGACGCGGTGGTAATAGCCTGATTCAGATCATCTTCCGAAACCATATAGTCGATACTGTCCGGAATTGCAGCTGCATCGAAGACTCTGTTCAGCCGTACGGTTCTCATATCACCTTCAATATACTCGATATCGGTGTGCCGGGTTCGGGCTTTATTCAACATACCCTGACTCAGATCGACGCCGGTAACCGTGAAATGATTTTTGAATACCGTATCATGACCCCCCGCCCCGCTTCCCAGATGAAGAAGAGTTTTTGGAGTGTGCTGCGAATTTCTTTTGATAAGCTCGATGTAGATTGATACTTCTTCTTCATACTCATCCGGATCGGCAAGCCAGTCTTCAGTCCATGCCATTTCATTATATGCGATCCAGTCCGATCCCATTTTAATCACTCCATATTTAATAATAAGATTCCACTTTTTCTATTGCGGCATGAAACAGCATCAGGAATTTCCCAATTGTATTTTCTTTTTCCCGCATGAAACACAATCCGGTTTATGAACAGAGATCAAATCACAGAATCATTTCCGCTTGTTCGACTCCTGCAGCATTATCAAATTGCCGTACGTATCCTCGAATAAGTTTTGAATCCCCCATTCCGGTTTGGCAAGATCGTCCCTGAATTTAACACCGTGGGCTTTCAGTTTATAAATTTCTTCTACCAAATTTTTAGCTTCGAATACCATTACAGGAAGCCCAGATTTATAAACCTTCTCCTGGTAATCCTTAGCGAATGAATCCCCGCGCGGCTCTAAGAGAAGTGAGGTTCCATCAGGATCCTCGGGCGAGACAACGACTGCAATCTGTGCATCAGTATTGAAATCTTTTGAAAGGAAACCGAGTACCTCTGTGTAATATTTATGTGCCTTTATTGGATCGTCTACGAATATGCTGGTCATTGAGATTCTCAATCTTCTTTCTCCAGTTTTTTAAAAATGTGTTTAGGTAAATACGTCGCTTTAAATTCGTTAAACCCGAGCCTATCGAGGAGCTATCCGGGTTGAGTGGTTTGATAATTATCGCATTTATTGTTGCTATAAAATTATTACTCAGTTATTTAAAAACACTTTTTTTTGCTCTGTCAGTTTGGAATACCTTTATTCTTTCTTATCTCCCGCAGTTTTGTTGCGGAGATTTCTGCCTGAGACAGATAAATTTTACTTACCTGTCCGCTTTCCTTTTAGCGGATTAAAGAGGTAATAAGGCGTTTCACTCCCGCATTAATCTTTCTTGTAATAGTTTCTGCATATCTCTACGTCCATCTAAAACACAATGGATGAAAACTACTTTCTCAATAATTTGATAAATAATGCGATTTGGTTTATATGTTAGTTCTAAGAAATCATCTATACCAAGTAGGCTTAATTCTGGAGGGACATGACCACGATCGGGATATTCTTGAAGAGATAAACATTTTTCATACAATTTTGAGTATAATCTTTCAGCTTTTTCTTCCGAATCATTGAAGAAAACATATTGATAGATTTCAAATAAATCTTCTTCAGCAGAAAAAACGATATTAACTTTGAACTTCACTTTGTCCCCGTTTAAAATCATTTATACGATTTCGAACATTTCCAAACGATTTTTCAAGTGTTTTATAATTACCCTTTTTGATTTCTCTTCCACTCAATGCAAGTATCTTTAACAGAGCAATACTTTCTTGTGTCTTCTCATACACTTTAACATCTTGAAGAATAACCTTTGCTTCACCATTATGAGTAATAATTAATGTCTTCCGATTTTCTACAACATCCCTAACAACCTCGGAGGCATGAGTTTTTAGATAACTAATTGGTTTTACAGCTTCACTAAATTTCATTTTATTCCCTTTCAAATGCGACTACAATATAGCCCTTTAAGTAGTCTAAATCAATTTCAACATCGGATCAACTCTCAAGTCTAATAACAATGTTGCCACCACTTTTTATTTAATTGTCCGCCTTTATTTTGGAGGAGAAGCGAGCGGGCTGAGACGCGGGTTAGCTTTACATTATTATTCAAGTATAATTTTTTTATTAACCTCCGTTTAGAAAACACTGTTAACCTAATCTTTAATACAGCGGACAGAAAAACCGACTTTCCAGTGAATGTAAGAACTTTTACTGATGGAAGTGCTGTTATGATAAATAGAAAGATACCATGGGTCGGTTCCGTCTTTTTTAGGGGCTATCCACCAGTATGAATATGAGTTTGTATCGTCGCTGAACTGTCCGCCTGCCTGTCTGCCGGGCGTTGGGATAGCCGTGAATCCTGTTTCATTTGTCGCACCGTTATTCGGGGTTTTCCAATGTGAGGTACCGGATTCTTTTAATTTCCCTCCCGCAATATTATTACCTCCAAGATAATCAGCCAGCGCCGTCCAATCGGCATCTGTTGCCACGTGCCAGCCCTTAGGACAAAGTTTGCCGGTCTCCACTGCGTACCAGTTATATAATGCACCGTAAGGATTTTCATACGAAGACTTATCATTTTTGTACCAGCAATACCCGGGTGTTGAAAGGGCTCCCCAGGCGGAATTATCGGTTACTAACGGAATAGGTGTCCCGTCATTATACTTTGTTGTTTTCAGATTCTCAACCATCCATGTTTGAGTTCCGATAACCACTGTATGGTAAACATTTCCATCAGCATCTTTCACCTCGGACTTCTCATTATCCACTAACTGATCGCCATCACTGCAGCCTGCTGTGAACAAAATAAAAATCAGACTTATAAATATGGTGCCGTAAAAAAGATATTTCACTTTATACATTTTTTCTCTCTTTGATTTTTGTTAATACCGGTATATGTCTAGCTCTCTCTATTTTTTACTTTCGTGTTACCTGAAGTATTCCTGTTTAAAAGTAAGTCTAATCCAAAAGCCAGACTGACGCCTATCAGATTGGCAAGCAAGTCAATTGCGTCGAACACATTTTTCATAATGCCGAAGCCGTTCGTTATCTCGAATATTTCAACTATTAAAAGAGCGATGACTGCATTAATGAGTCTGTTCTTTTTCCAGTTAACAGAATAGAAGCAGATAAGGAAGTAGACGGCAAATGAGACTGCTATATTCCCTGAATAGCTCTTTACCATTTCTGTGTATGGTCCGCTGTAATTATGCTTTAACAGAAGAACCAGAGCACCAATGAGAATAAATAATAGATAACGAAGTTTTTCTTTTCCGATCATATTTGAATTAATTATAAAGTATGTAACGTATTTACGTTTTGCCCGCCGCTCGTTAGAGTCCGTCACATAACAACAATGCAGTTTCTAACTTGTCCGCCTTTATTTTGGCTGTAAAGCGGTTAGGTGTCTTTATTTAAATATTTTTTTTATTTCTTCTTTAGATAATTTCATGATCACATAAATGAAAAAGCCAGACAATAACAGCGAACCAATGTATGACCATATAAGTCTTGATGTTTTAGAAGCATTGACAATCACTTGATCACTCTCGCTGAAGTATTCAATTTTTACGAGCGGCCAATTATAGTAATTGATTATTGGGGATACGAATAAAAAAACTATTGAAACAATTAATGCATAAACCAGGACTTTCCTCCACATATTATTGTATTTCAATACGTATGCAGCTGAAATAAAGACAACAACACATAAAAGCATTTCAATTACAAATTGGATTATAAAGAGATATAGATTAAAGTTAAATTCCAATGGTGGGTTATACAATTTGGATATTCCTAACATTGAAAGCATTGTAGAATATCCTTTTGAAAAAAATAGATTTAGAAACAGCAAGAGAACAGAGACAATTAGTAGAATCCAGGATAACGTTTTTACTAATTCTTCTTTTTTTTCTTGAGACACACTTGCTTCCATATTACCTCCTTATTTAGCCACCTAACGGAGAAGTTGCAACTTTTTATTTACCCAAACCTGTCCCGATGAGCTTCAGCGAAATCGGGATGCCGCACTGCAAATAGTTTATCCCGAACTTGTTTCGGGACTGTCCGTGTTGAGCGGCTGGTTATGTTTCAATTCCATTAGCTTCTTTAATAAAATCACAAACAGAGTTTATTCTGTCTTGTAAGTCTAAAATCGAAAGATTTACTTCATATTTAGTTACTTCCTTAGCAACTTCTAATTTAGAAGCGATAGATATTTCTGAAGACCCCTTTTTGTTATATCGAGGTAAATTTGAAAATATTGATTTGTTCTCAAGTTTTTCTGCTGAAGAGTGTATTTTCAAAACACATCTTTCATATAATTCTGGGTTGATATAATTTTCTATTTCGCGACCTTTAGTAACCCAAGCGATTTTATTATGTTCCTCAAATTCTTTAACAATTCTTTTCTTTGTATCATTAATATTTTCCTCTTCATTCTCAATGTCACTATCAATAACAATTATTGAATTTCTATTAAGACGTGAAAGAGAAATGAAGTCATTAATCTGTTCATCACTTGCTGTTAGATGACTTAATAATTTGCCACCATAAAACATTATGGAGTAATGTATGCCTTCAATTAAATTATTATCAATGGATTGGAGCCAAAAGTTTATAAATATTCTGTCAGAAGGACCTTCAACCCATATTATACTATTTGTTTGCAATAAATCTGATGGTCGATATCCCAGGTCGGAACAAATCGCAAAAATTGAATCATTGGTTTCTACTTGAATTATTGAGGAAGAAATACCGTCATTTTTAATATGAAACACATTACAATTTTTGTTATCTAGAAAATGAGGCGAATGTGTGGCTATGAAATATTGATTTGAAGTATTTTCATAAAAATATGACAATAATTTTCTTTGTAAAATTGGATGTAAATGTATTTCTGGTTCTTCAATACAAACAATTGAATCTTTGAGTAGTGTAGCGGCAGAAGCAAGAATAATAACTTCGTGTATGCCAGTGCCTAATGAATCTAATGGCAAAGACTTTCCATCCATATGAACAATAATCTTATCTCTTGTATAGGGGATCTCAATTGTTGCTTCTTCATTCCCAATAACAGAACGAAGAAATTGGTTAACCATTTGAAAATCTTCTTTTAATTTCTGTTCATTATGATCAGGGTTCTGAAGCTTTGCTAGTTTATCTATGATTCCAACACCGCTAAAATCAAATTCATTTGTTTTGGAGTTGTCAATACTGCGTATCGCAGGTATAAAATAAATGTTGGGAACATTAAAAAGATCCCTAAAAAGGGTTTTGATGATGCTTTGGATATTATCATCAAGTCCACTGGAGTATTTATTTAGTTTTAATGATAATCTATTCCATTCGTCAGGAGTCATAATATTAGCATCAATAATATGCTGGATATTTGATTTAGCTATTTCGGCTCTTTTTTGTCCAATTTGTTCATTAAATATTAACCAGAAGTAATTATTGTTATTTCTAACAAAGTCAGATCCAAATAACTTATGAAGAAGTAGTTTTATATTTTGTTCACTGTCTTCAAGTTTTTTAAGTGCTACTTCAGAACCTAAGTTTATTGCAAAGCCCAATTTTATTATAGTATCAGTTCTTCCTTTATGGTGATCAATATTTGAAAATATTAAATCATTACCTTGAGAATTATCTTTAAATGAATTCAAATAATGACCCATATGATTTACAAGTAATCTTAAGATATTTGATTTCCCGCAATTATTTTTACCAATGAACAAATTTATTTTGCTTAGTGGAGCCAGATATTGGACTTCTTCACCAAAACTTCTATAACCAGATACTGCAAAACCCTCAATCATCACAATTATCCTTTAGTGAAACATAACAACGTTGCCGCTAACCTGCCTGTCTGCCGACAGGCAGGGAAACGGTCGGGCTGAGACGCGGGTTAGGCATTATTTACTTTTTTTAATTTAAATGGATAAATATGAACAGCCTCACAATCACTACAAACGTATACAGTGTTCCCAGCCAACTCCATCTTTACACCAACTATTTTCATAACTAATGCACCCGCTCCCTTTATTCTAGAATCTGAATTAAAATAATTCAGAACAACAGTTTTATCAGTTGTTGTAAATCCTTTAATATCAAAAACCAGTTTTAAATCACTACCAGAATAAAATTTGTATTTCCCTCTGATAGATTTACCGAATTGTTTCAAATCAAGTATTGCACGTTCATTTGGGAACCAAGGTTTTTGTCTTTTAATGTCACCTAATATTATTTCATAACAACCAGTAATATTTGGATATATTTTTCGGAAATAATTAAACCAAATATTTACCCAAAACTTTCTTGACAGAATTACAATAATTGTAGCTAGAATAGAAGCAATTACAGCAACAATAAAATTTTCCATACTTTCCCTTAATGCTTAACGGTGTGTTATCCCGTCAAGTCGGGACAAGTTGTTAAAGATCAACAACACACCTATTGGGTTCTCAACTCAGTTATTTATTTTGAATATGTAACAACCTGTTATTCGTCGTCTAAGCAACAATTAGCTTTTTCGTTTTCAATAGAACCTGACTGTCCCGATATGTCGGGATTTGTAATTTGAAATTATCTAGTACTACTCTTGATTTTTAACACAGTACCTTGTTAGGCGTTAAAATTCTGGAGGAAAATAATCCTCCCTAATACCACCACCAAAGCTCAATGATCTGGAATCTCTAATCTTCATAAATTCTTTAAGCCCTTTATATGGTAAAGTATTTAATTCTTCTTCAGTATATTCTAGTCGATACGTCTTATAACTGAGATCAAAATGAGGACCTGTCGTAATTAATAACACTCCTTCATTTATTCGAAAGCTCCTTAATAAAAATTTTCTTACATTATTGAATAAATGATTAGTTGCTTTAGTCAATTCACAACATAGATCCTTTACCAAATCCTCATGATAATCAAACTTCTTCGCAAGCATATGATATCTCTCTTGATCATACTCTCTAATTTTATAAAACTTTTCAGTTCGCCATGTATCGCTTTCGTTGGTATCTATTTTGTATTTGTCAAAAACTCGCAAAAGATCATTAATAACAAGTCGAATATTTAGAAATGATTCTTCGAGTTTTAGATAACGTTTAGGCCATACTCTGTTCAGAAGATATGTATTTAATTCTTTCAGGTTATCATAATGTGTTTTACGCATACTCGTAGTGCTACCGCAATAAATGTTTGACATCCAACCCTCCCAATCCTCCACATCAGCCATTTTAATAAATATTTCTAAATAAGAAGCATAAATTTCATCTTCTACTTGTTTGCTATCATCATAATCCAATTTATCTTTTACCCAAGTTATATGATTCTTCTTCATATCATATAATACATCTACCGAATAATTAACAAATTGGTCATCTACCAATTTATGATGGATTTTACAGAGTAAGATTAAATTATTGTATTTGTCGATTTGATCTTTTGGAAAATTTGGATCACCACGTGGCCCATCTGGCTCTTGCGCGATGATATGAGCTTCATCTCCGATTATAGATTCATCATCAGTTTCAGTTTCATCCATTACTAGGTCGATTTTGCAATCGGGAAATGAGCATCTATTAGCTGCTCTACCCCAAAGCATTTTTCTTGTTTTTACTCCAATACTCATATTTACCTTACACCTAACGACATTGCGGTTAAGCTGCTGCCGCAGTCAGCTTGAACCGCTTGTTAGGCATTTTTTTTACGCAATTTTTCTTTATAGAATTTTTCTAAATCTTCCAGATTAATTTTTGATAAACTTGTATGAGCCTTTTTAAACCAGTCTTTTACCTTCTTAAAATTATTAATGTCTTCTTCCTTTTCCAATTTATCAATAACACTTTGTAAATAGTTTGTTATACCTTCAGAATGAAATATTAATCTGGAAAAAATAAAATCTTTATTATCTATTAAAAATCTTTGATAATCTTTTTTTGAATTAAATAGATTTAAGAATTTATATTTAATTTTACGAACGTAATTTTGAAATCTTCCTTTTATGGTCAACTGATTTTTATTCTGAATTGTTTTCTGTAATTGAGGGAAAAGTGTTGTTAATCCTTCTCCATATTCTTTTAAAAAATCTAAATTCTTTTTTGCTTTCATAAAAAAGCTATAAATCGCCAAGGCTCCAAATTTAGGTAAGTATAAAAATTGAATTAAAATAAAAGTCAGCCACCAAGAAGAAAACGATTCTAATTTTGTGTAAATATCTTGAATTCTGGTAAATGTCATTTCATACTGTTTATTATCGCTTATCAAAATTATGGTTGAACTTTTAACAGTAAACCGATGATATTTTCCATTTCTAATTATTCTTATATCATCCGCTATTTTTGAATCCAATCCAAATTCTTTGAAATGGCTGAAAATTGCAGTTTTTTCATTTAACCTTGTTATAGGTGCTTGTAAATTTGATAATAGGTATGAAACAAATTTGTAAAATTTTGCAATTTCCCAATGCATTGCAATAATAGATATCTGCTTATAAATACTTTCTTCTTTCTCTTGAACGTTTGCAATTATAGTAGTATAAACATCACTGGTAAAAGTTTCATTTAAAATATCAATAACAAGTTGGGGGTTTTCCAATACCGCTTTGTCTAAACTATCAAAAACTCTTGAAGAGATTTCTCTATAGTTTTTAAAACCTTTTTCTAAATATTTTAAAGAATCAGATTTTCTTGATGAGAGTATTTCTTTTCTTCCAAGTAAATCTATTACTATTTGTTCAATATTAAATTTTGTTTTCATTTGTAATTTTTCAAAATGCATAACGACGTTGCAATTAAAGCGCCACCCCAACACTGGAATGCCGCATTTACAAACTACGCCAAAGTTTATGCAAACAATGCTTAACTTTCATTGTAAGTATTGTTTGCTATAATTTAGTTTTTACTACTACTGCCGAACAGCAATGTTTTTTGTTTCACCAAACCCAAGAACAGCACAAATGCCACATACATTACGGCGTCCGGTTTATCTGCTGGTTAGGTAACTACTCAGCGAATAATTTTTCTGTTCGTAAATATTTTTTTAAACCCCTTTCTAATTCTTTTTTTACTTCATCAATACGTTTAAAAGCAAAGATTACATCATCTTTTGGTTTGATCCTTTTTTGATAATAAGATTTTACTAATCCTCGGAAGTTGTTAAATACACTTACAGAATGTTCATGAGTTAAAATTAGTTGCTCAGGAAATATTAATCTAATTTTGGGCTCTATGTCATTGAGATCATTTACGTAAGCGTCCAAATTATCTATGAATAGTTCTTCCGTATCCTTAATAGATTGATCAGGATATTCAATCGCGTCAGCATTCACTACTTTTTGACATGCACGATAATGCTTATGAAAATTTGTATAATAATCAAAAATAAACGAGTAATTCTTTTCAAAAGTTGTTTGGATTATAGCGAATTCGTTTTTTAACGACTCCATTCTTTTCTGAAATCTACGGCGAGCTACTTCAGCAATAATTCCAAATATTATAGAAATAATTGAGCTCTGAATTACTATTTGAATCCAATTTACACTATTTGATTCCATTTCTTTTATTACCATTAATGTATCTGTATTCACTTTTATTTGCTACCTAACGACGTTGCCGATAAGCGGCGCCCCAACACAGAAACGCCAAACAATACCAACAACTTTTTGTTTATTGAAAAATTTATTTTACCGAACTACTTTTAAAAAGTTAGCCGAAACGGAACGACTAACATTAAAATTTCTAAAAAGCCGAAAGCGAAAACGCTGTCGCCTTGAGCCACTTGTTAGTTGCTTTTTTTATCCTTAAATATTTTCTTTCTATATAGTTTTTTAACAAAATAATCGTTAAAAAAGAATGTTATAAGACCAGCTATTATTGTAACAACAATACTAAGACCAATTTTTACCATCTCAATATTTTCGTTAAAGAATTTTGAAACAGAATCTTGTATTGACTTTTCTCCTAAAGAAGAAACAATAAATGCGATTATTGTAATAATGCTTGCAATAACTGCAAATCTTTCAGAGAGTCTCGATGTATAACTAAATTTTGCAACATTTCTTTCCATTGCTTCAATATGTTGTTTTGAAGATGTGATAATTTTATCAAATTCGTCTTTCGTATTTTGTTTCCCAACTTTATCGGATAAGTCCACTTTTTGTAGAATATTTCTTTCCAAAATACTTTCTAATTTTCCTTTTTTATGAATAGCTCCAAGGTTGCTGATTATTTCTTTTTTCCTCTCACTTTCAAGCATCGGACTCGATATAGTTTCTGAAACCAAATCTTCTATTATATCATCTACTTCTATAGAACTATTTTTGATACCATTTTCACGAATCTTTGATGAAATAACAGAATTAATTTCAAAAACAGATAGATTTCGCCCTTCACCTATCTGATATGAAAGTATTTTTACAATCTCTTGTTTTATTTTATTAAATCTTGCTTCACGACTTCTTACATAAAGAAATATTGCCAAAGGTATACTTCCTATTGAAGCTATCGAACCAAGCATTTGTAAAAAACTATCCATTTTCCACCATCTATTTTATGAAAGCAACTAACGGCGTTGTTTTTAAGCCGCCGCCCAACACAGCAATGCAACTTTTTAATACATACGCCAATAATTATTTATAAATTTGTTTTATTCACTACACTTAAAGAACAACTAACTTTTACACCGCAACATTATAACAACACAAATGCCGAACAGTTTAAAGCGGTCGGCTTGTAAAACTTGTTATACAACAGATTAATCAGGCAACTTTAAATTCTTAGTCATATCAACAACTTTTAAAATATCATCTGCCCACAAGCATCTTGCAAGACCAATGTTTAAATCCACACTTCCTTTCTCAAATTTTAATTCATTAGGATTAGGTTGTGTTAGGATATTATCGAGGGAGATACTATGATGACCAATAATTATTCCAATGAGAAAGGATTGATCCCACTCAAGTTTTCCAGGTTTTGAGCCTAAAATACTTTTCAAGTAAATTGGACTACCACTATTACCACCAAATGAAAATGAATCCAATAAAAACTCATCACTTGTGTTTGACATCCATGCAACAGAACCCGAACGAACAAGGGGTTCTATTTGATCAGAAAGACTACCTATTCCAAAAGGGAAACCAACAAAATATACTTCATCACCTAATGAAATATCTTTTCTACTTTTTATAAAACTACGAGATACTGTTTTTACATCAGAAAACTTTAATATCACTCGTCCAGAATCATCTTTCTGCTCTCCGCGCGGAATGTCTAATAAAAATGCACCAATATCTAAACTTGGATGGATAGCTTTTGAATATTGAGAAAGTTGTATTCGGCATCTAAGCTTGTTCTTGTCAATAAACCATAAATGCTTTTCACTTTGAACAGTATTAATTTTGGGTAAAGATTTTTGAACATAATTCAGAAGAATAGAATCTGCATTTAAAGTAATATATAATTCTTTTTTATTTAGTAAATGTGCACAAGTTACTACAATCGCATATTCAGGTTGATTGTAATTCCAAAAAAGAAAACCAGTTCCAAATGGTTTATAAACGTTGTCAACTTTTGTTTCAATCAGGACAACATTTTTTAGAGACTGCTTATCAAGCCACTGAGAGAATAAGAATGATGTAAAAAACAAATAAAGTATTAGATAATATTTAAGCGTTCTCATTTTATAACCTCTAGTTGTATAACGACGTTGTGGCTAAGGCGCAGCCAATAACTACAATGCCTATTTTATTAAATAAATTTCTATTTAGAATCAAACTTTCTTTTACAATCTAAACTACACAAGCAACATTAAACGGAAGACCAAAACCAATAAATTCACAAATGCAAAAAGCGAAAACGCTGTCGCCTTGAGCCACGGGTTAGGCGTTAATCGTAATTAATTTTTCTTTTACATCTAAATTGCAACAAAAATAATATTTATACTTTTTGAAAAACATTGTTAAAATAATCGGGAAATAAGTTTTGAATTACAATCCCTATAACAATAATTAGAATTGCAATCAGAAAACATATCATAGCTCTTTTCAAAGTTTGTTTGGCAATAAGCACCCATCTAGCAGTTATGCTAACTAGAGTAAGTTCTATTGTAAATGATAATGGCCAAAGAAATAAAGAAGAATTGGGCATTGGAAATACTGAATAGTTAGCTAGAGTTATGCTAAATCCATAAAATATACCGGCAATTGCTCCAAAACGAATTACTATTAATAGATTTGGCTTGTCACCATAAATTCTGACAATTAGCCATACTAGAACGATGCAATTAATTAAAAAGGAAGCATAAGCATAAGGAATCAACTTAAATAATTCGAAAGGAGGTAGCCAATAACTTCCAGTTGCTTTCCACCAATGAGCAAATATTACCGCGTGCATCAGAAAGTCAACTGCGATAAATACTGACCAAGCAGCAAATGTTACAATTGCCATCTTAAATATCATAGAACGATTCATATTACCTCACGTATTAAAAATAATAGTGAATATACTTTATGACGCCTAACATATATTTATCAAGATTGCCCTTATTCTCTAAACTGGATGAAAAGCCGAAAATATTTCGTGATAAATTCCAAACGCTCTGTTGTTTATCATGACTTAATTATTTGAAATACTTGAAAAAACAAAGAAAACTTTCCTGATAACATACATTCGTAAATATTTTTATCACGATTTATTTTCCGTATAACAATCAATCCAATAAGTCACATACTTTTATGAATTGCCGAATCTGTTGCTATCGATATTCAAAGAAAAATCTATTTGTCGTTTCTCTTGCGTTCTTATGGAAATTGTAAAGAGAGATGTAGTGTAACAGGAGATTTGATAAGTAAGTTTATCTGTAAGCAGACAAGCGGAGGAAGCGTCCGGCATTAAATACCCCTCTAGAATGCAGGAGTAAATTAAAATTTCAACTTATGAATTGCAAGGGAAAAGTTGCGGGGAGGTGAGAGGGTAGACCTGTTCTTAGTTCTTTGTTCCTGGTACTTAGTTGAAAAGAACGGCTGAACAATTGATTGGATGATTGGTTGATTGATCTAGACTGCCGTTCGGTCTCTTAATTCTATTTAGAATTCTCTCCTCTGTAATTTCTTATAGCACTAAGCGATGACAATTCCGGCACAATTTGTGCACCACTATACCACTATTGTATCACTATTATACCTCAATTGGTCATGATTCATATCCGCTTCCCTATTCCAGGTATGTGTATGCCAATCCCCTTATGACCGGGTGACAATGTGTCAGTGTAAAAGTTCTGATATCTATGGGCACAACACGATGCATATGTCATTCTGAGTCGAACGGAGTGAGGTGAAGAATCTCTGTTTTAACTAATTGCTGATGATTTGCTATTGCTCAAGATTCTTCATCCTGCAGAGCGGGATTCAGAATGACACAGTGCATAGTCATTCTGAACCGTACGGAGTGAGACGAAGAATCTCTGTTTTAACTAATTGCTGATGATTTGCTATTGCTCAAGATTCTTCATCCGGCTCTGCCGGATTCAGAATGACACCGTGCATAGTCATTC
>JAGUYK010000047.1 GCA_020061355.1 Ignavibacteriales bacterium
CTGCTCGCGTTCTGCCACTTGGGCTGTCAAGGTCAGGACTGTTCTTTCACGCTCTGCCAATTGAGAAATTAGCGTCTGTACTTTGTGCTCACGTTCTGTTAAAAGTTTTGTGATCTGGTTATATTTTTTTATAAATGAAAATAAGGGGATACTAAGTTGAAGTCCATCTTTTTCGACTGAGCCTGTAATAATATTATTAAAAATATTATGGAGAAAGGTAATATCAGTTATCCGATACTGTCCATCGTCTATTGTCATCAACTTCAACCAATCTGCTATTTCTGGGTATCGGTCATTATTAAGTTGGGTCAATACCATGCCCATTGAATACACATCACAATAATGACCATCGGGTGAACGAAATTCAGCACCTAACCCATTCGGTGTAAAATAAGGGTAATCTTCAGAAACTGCCCAACCAAAATCGAATAAAACCGGTAGATCATCACGAACAAAAAGATTTTCATTCCTTATATCTCGATGTTTAATACCCTGTTTTTGTAACTGTTCAAGTAAATCAAAACAACCACCGATAAATTTATACAATCTATCTCGGTCTTTATCAACTAAATCCTTAAATTCATTTAACCGCATCCCATTAATTTTCTCTATTTTTATTTCTGAGTATTTTTCCAATTTTTGTGCATCGAATACCTTTGGAAAAAATGGTCCATCCAACTTATGAAGAAAAAAAGCTTCTCGTAATGCCAAGTCTTCAGTAGCTCGTTTATAGATAAATTTCCCACCATCATATACATCACTCCAATACTCAACATCTTCATAAATCGTCAGAATTCTGCTAGATATCAACTCTTTGTTTTCAAGCAATGGTAACGGGGAATCGCTATAGATATCATTTTCTGTTTTATACGAAACAAAAACACGTCGTGTTGGAGAAACTTCTCCGATTAGATTAGTTCTTTTAAAATATTTATTTAACGCTTTTTGAAATAATTCATAGTTGTATTCTTCCTTTATCACATCCTGATTCCAACTAATATGATCAAAAAATTTTATCGCTGTGTCCTCAGGAGCAATCCATTCAATAATAAGCGCATAATTCGTCAATTCCGCCAATCTCTTAATGACACTATCCAAGCTACCATATTTAGCTGTACAGGAATATACCCAATGAATAAAAGCTAAAGCGATTACAATATCCGTTTTTAAATTGACATTTTCGAAATTCTCTGTAATTATTTCCAATTTGTCTAGTGAGAATTTCTTCTTTGCTGATACTAAACCAGCGATGTATTTATCATCCATTTCAAGTGCAATTGCTTGCTTAGCACAATTTTGCAAGACTAGATAACAAAAATACCCCGAATTTGCTCCAAGATCCATAACACTACGATTTTTCAAATTATGAGCTATTAAAAAATGTTTCAGAATATTAGATTTCTTGTGTAAATTCTCATCAATCGCGAGTACTTCAAGGCGGTCATCATATAATCTAAATTCTTGATAACCATGGAAGACAATGTGATCATCACTTTCTTCCATCGAGAAAGACCTAGCATATCGGTTTGGATCCGTGTAGTACCCTTTTCTTTCACCTTCTTCCAAGAAATTATCATTATTCATAGTAGATTCTTTAACTCCTATCCCAGTTAAACGTTCAACTAAATAATCGTAATAAAAATTCTCATCAAACAGAATCAGCGTTTTTGGATCTTTCAAGAAATTATGTCCAACATTAAATCCGTCATACTGTTTATGCCATCCTTTTTTCTTTTCTTCTGAATTCCATCTTGATTTGCGGTCCTCGAAAACCTTCTTTTCACCATGAGATTGAGAACGTATCGGGTAATGACGCATTAAGAACTTAATAGGATATACTTTACGCCCATTAAATTTAATCTCATGACCACCAGAGGTGCTCAGATCAAGCTTTTCCCCAGTTTTTTGCCAGGCACTAATTTTGATAAAATGACCAGGTCTTTTTCCAAACTCACAATAACGAAAATGATCTTTGAGCGAGGTGCTGTCTTGATAAGTATTATCTGTGGGTGGAAAATCAATGATCGTAAAATCGATCGCATTGTAACCATCACTTTCCACTTTATAGATTGCATCCCTGAGACTGGTTCCCTGCCATGGCGATTCTCTAATTTCATCGGCATTATAATGTATGAACCAACCAGCCTCTAATTCATTAGCCAGTTCCACCTTTCGTTTTAATAAATCATCCCAATCATAGGTTAGGGATGGGTTTTCTTTTGGAAATCTTTCTATTCCAATCAGACCTTGCCCTAAAAGGGATTTTGCTCTCTCATACGTTCTATCTGTTGACCAATTATCTATGAGATAGGTATCAACACCTTCCATATATAAATAGTTTATTACAGGGATGATAATATCTTCTTCGTTGTAAGCGCTTATGATTGCAATTACCCGAAAATCCGAGGGAGTTTTATTCTGTCTATTATTATGAGATTTTTTTAGTATGGAAACAACACCTGGCATTTTTGAATTACGAGGAGCGTAACCTATCTGATCAACATCAAATCCTAAACCGGATAGTCTATTAGATAATTTATTAATAATTTCTTGTCGCTCTGTTTGTTCTGGATACTGTGAATTTGGGGTAGGCATAAACATTACAACAAAAGGCACATACTCCAACAATTGATATATTGAACCCCATGATGGTAAATTCGTATTATTAACAAGGTGATTCATATTTGTAATTAATGGAACAGTGTTCTTTATGTCTTCAATTAAAAAAGAAATTGGTTTGTTCGGTTTAAATCTCGTAATTTTTGTTAATCCACTTTTTTCGCTTAAATACGCACAAAATTTTTCTATTACAGTATTTGTTTTGTCATTTTTTATCAAATAAGAATCTAGAACTTCATAAGGAGCTTCCCAAGGAATTGCATTGTTACATTTCCGACAAATTATCTCTTTTCCATTTTTTGTCAATTCCTGTAAATTATAAAAAGCCTCGCTTTTAAAAAGATCAAAGTAGTCTTCATCTAGAAGATTACCTAAAACAATTTCCATTCCGTAGTCCATACAACATAACAAAACAGAACCATCAGGCAGTAAAATATTATGATTAAAGTGACTTCCGCTAATCTTGCATTTTATCGCGCCTAAATTATTTTGATGATTAAGATCAAGCTCGTTAAGATTTCCAGCCCGATCAATTAAACTTTTCTCAAAATCTTTAAAAACATAATTCGGGAATTCTGAAGAAATGATATCTTTTATCTTTGGGTTTAATGGTCCATGGCATGATGTTTCTATAGCGATTTTTTTATTATAAAAATATTTAAATACATCTCCTAAAAGCTCTAAATAGTCATTATTTATAGGTATTCTAGAATTACTGAGTTGATCAGGTAGATGTACTGCAAACGTTTTAAATTCAATTTCTTTAATACGTTCAAAATCACTCATGGTCATGCCCACAAGTGTTGTGTAAACTGATATAGAATGTTTTTTTTCCGCTGCATAGATCAACATATCAGTGCATTCTGGATTAAGCCAGGGTTCACTCATTCCGGAAAAATGAATTTCAACTTCGGTCGGTAATTTATCAATACATCTTTTAAAGGTGTCAAAACTCATACTTTGTATTTTGCTTGATTGAAAATATTGACGCAACAACAAGGATTGTGGACAATATTTACAATTAACCTTGCAACCCATTGTAGTAGTAATTTCGAGGGTAGGAGGTGTGGAGAAAAAATTTTGTTCCTCTGTTTTCATGTGTTTCAACCTACAAGAGCCATTTTCAAAGGAAAAATATATATTGGTGTAAATGTATTAAAGCACTGTGAAATTTTTTGGCAATATAATGCTGAAAAAGACGGTCTTTGAGCGATTGGTGGGAAATCAACTGTTTTGGCAGTCTGCAGTTCCTTTACAATTTGTTCCTCTTTTTTCGGGTCGAGCTCTAGGATCGTTTTTGCCCACTCAAAGCGGCTGGTCGCTCCTGCTCCAGCCAAATGATAAAGTCCCGCTTTTTCTGTGAGGTATCCTACTGAGTCTCCTCTACCTTGTGCAATGACTTGAGCTGTGGTTTCGGCTAGCATCCGTGCCCAGGTGGGGCTGCTGATCTGGTCATCCACAATACGAAGCACTTCTCTCGTCCTAGCCCATTCCAACACTTTGGTGACAAAACAAGGCCGGCGCAGGGAATAGACCCAACTGGTGCGGAAAATGAGATAGGCTCCGCCAACGGCTTGAACAGCCTGTTCGCCATGCAGTTTGCTCAGCCCATATTGGTTGATGGGATTGGGAACATCCTCTTCGGTATAGGGCTCACCCTTGGTGCCATCGAAGACATAATCGGTGGAGTAATGGATGAGGGCAGCTCCTAATTTGCACGCTTCCTCAGCCAAGATACCCGGCCCCACCCCATTGATGGCTTCGGCCAGCTCGGGTTGCTCTTCC
>JAGUYK010000031.1 GCA_020061355.1 Ignavibacteriales bacterium
TCAGGTTTGAATGAAGGGATGTTATCGAAATACCAGAGCCGCATCTGTTCAATTTCTGTAAGCGCAGCCCAGACAGATTCAATGGATGAACTATATGTTTCTTCTATAATTATAAGTTCGTCACTTACTTTCATAATACTCCGGCAATTGTAATAATTTATAAATAAAGTAGTTTCTTTTTATTCTTTTGGTTTTTCTAACTTAATAACTTTCCAGTTGTCATTGTCATCCTTTTCCAATGTTGCTTTACTCATTGAATCATAAAGGACCTGTTCCATTTGTTTCTTGGTAGCTATTGCATCAACTACATCCCCATTCTCAAGTTTTACTTTAACAACATCGCCTCTAAATTCAACATCATTAATTACACCTTTTGAAAGATCATTAAAAGAAATGGTAGCAGGTACACTAATAACTTCACCTTCAAGGTTTTTTTCGGTGCAGTTTAAAAAAACCGAAATGAAAATAAATATCAACAAATATGAAAATGTTTTCATGTTCTCTCCTATATATTATTGATATGAAGCACCATTGTTCCTAATCATCAACACATCAGTAACGTGCCATCCTTTTGGTGGAAAAAAGGATTGCTTTGGTTTGCGGGTTAGGAGCTATTTTTAGATTTGCTGTTAGCATTATATTATAATTATTATAGAGATATATCAATTATGCGTTTCATCTGGGATCAAAATAAAAACCTTGCCAATATTAAAAAACATAAGATTTCTTTTGAAGAAGCTAAGACTGTGTTTTTTGATGACAATGCAAGGTTAATCTAAGACCCTGATCACTCAATATCGGAGGAACGATTTATAATTTTAGGCATTACATTCAAATTAAGGCTCCTAGTTGTTGTTCATACTTACAAAGAAGACGATGATATTATTAGAATTATTTCTGCACGCAAAGCAACAAAAACTGAAACAGAATATTATTACAAGGTGAAATAAAATGAAAAAAGAATATGATTTCAGCAATTCCATTAAGAATCCTTATATAAGGAAACTAAAAAAACAGATTTCGATACGTATCGAAAAAGATACTGTTGAATATTTCAAAAAACTTGCAGCAGAGATTGATATCCCTTATCAAAATCTGATGAATATGTATTTAAGGGAATGCGCACAAAACAATTTCAAACCAAATATTCACTGGCAAAAGTAATTGCCCCTAACTAATAATATAATAGTCCTCACTATATACATAAAGCATTGATCAAATTTTAGCATACGGAAACTGGAATAAATCTGTTTTGGAAAGTGGGGGAAAGGTGGTAGCAAGTCTGAAGTTCAGGAAATTGACGTTCATTCAAAATCCGTTTAAGTCCGGACATAAATTAATATTGTAAAAGGAAACATTCAATCTATTTAAATCGAGAATAGCGGGAAAAACGGTACTTGGTTTCTAGTTTTTTAGTTTAAGCATTTTCGGATAAACGACGAACAAAGAACAAAGAACAAAGAACAAAGAACTAATCCTTTCCTACCTCTCGCCTGTTAGAATCTCCAAAACACTATCCGTAATCTTCTCTGTATCGAGACCGCTTCTCAGGTGTCCGTTAACAAGAAATGAAAAAACAATTTCTTCACCGTTCTCAGAAGTTAAATATCCTGATAGTCCTCTAACATTGGAGATCGTTCCTGTTTTAGCTCTTACATTTCCTTCGGCACTGGTTCCTTTCATTCTCAAGCGGAGCGTTCCGTCCACACCTGCAATAGGGAACAGATCGAGCCAGATATCCCGCTCTTTACTCTGTTTCATTCCCTTCAGAATTTTAATTACCTGGTTTGGGCTAACATAATCGTAACGCGTTAAACCTGAACCGTCGACATAAGCATAAGTATCGGGTTTAATTCCAAAGCCGGCAAGAACTTCCTCAACTACTTTCTTTCCTTCATCGAAAGAACCGATACCGCTCCTTTGCCAGCCCATTGTTCTCACCATTGTTTCGGCATACATGTTCTGACTCCGCTTCATCAATCCTTTTAGTATCTCTTTCAGCGAGGGAGAATAGTGTGTGTGGATTAAAGAAAATCCTGATTGATTAGAGAACCAGCCAACAATTTCATCGCAATCAATTGCGCTGCCTTCAATTTCGATCCCTTTTTCATCAAGCGTTTCTTTCAGGACGGTCGTAAAGAAGAGTGTTGGATTATGGATAGAGGGGGAGTTTTCAATCACTCTGCCTCCTGCAAACAGGTTTCCCGAAACGGTTATTCTATTTTCATTTAATGGGCGAGTTACCGAAACCGAAACAACAGTGTCGCAATTAATTTTCAAGTCATTAATGATATTAAAATAGTTGCTCGGAATATTCGGAATGATTTCAGCGTTGCCGTATATATCAGCCGGAGGAATTATTTTTAGGTCGATATAATTCTCATTAAATTGAAGAGCGCCGACTTCAGCCGAGTACCATGTATCTAGATTATCATAAGCCCATCCGGTCCCAAGATGATTATCGTCGAACGCATTATCGTCGCCGATGATATTACCTGTTATCTTCTTTATCCCGATCTTTTTAAGTGTATCCGCCCAGAAGAAGAAGAGATCCCGCGGATCATTAAAGAATCTTGTATAGAATGTGGGATCGCCGTTTCCTGCAACAATCAGATCGCCGTTCAGTATAGAATTCTGAATGACTCCGTTATAGTATAAGTTAGTTTCGAATTTGAATTCGGGTCCCAGAGTTAAAAGTGCGGCAGCAGTTGTAAGGATTTTTTGATTACTAGCCGGCATAAACATCTTATCGGCATTCCTCTCATAAATCACTCTGCCTGAAGTAAGAGATTCAATCTTCACACCCCAGAATGCATGGGCAAAGAGGGAATCGCTGAACCGCTCATCAATTTTTTCATATAAACTTTTAGTGACAGTTAAATCTCTTGATGCACTGCATCCGGTTGCTGTTAAAATTGCCGCAGCAGCTAAAATGAGGAGTGTCCGCTTCATCATAATACCTTTATGAAATTTATACTATGTTATTATAGCATCGTAATTAACAAAAATTATTCTTCTAAAAGCCATTGATCCGCAAGCTCCTCGGAGATTGTTTCAATGAACCGTGACGGCTTAGCAAACGTAATTCCGTTATGGCGATCGAAGATATGCATCGGGTAGCAAACGAATAGATTCTGCTTAGCCCGGGTTGATGCAACGTACATTAATCGTCGCTCTTCCTCTAAGCTTTCAAGTTTCTCAAACGATTGTGTTGAAGGGAAGAATCCGTCAACTGCGTGAATTATGAAGACCGAATGCCATTCCAATCCCTTTGCAGAATGAATGGTAGAGAGTGTAAGGAATTCACGCTCTTTATCTGCAGCATCGATATCGATCACACTATCCTGCGGTGGATCGAGAGCCATATCTGCAAGGAGGCTATCGATCGATCTGTAATTCTCGCTAATGTTGATAAAAATATCGAGATCCTTCTTACGCTTGTTCCAATCGTCATACTTCTCTTTGAAGATCGGTTCGTAATATTTGAATGCCAGTTCGGCTTTATCAGCGGGCATCTGGTTCTTTGTATGAATCTCGTGAAGAAGCGAGAAGAGGTTGAAAATCTTATCGTTATATTTTTTACTTACAGCACTTTCCGGATTCGATTTAATTGAAAGTCTGCCGCCTGCAATTTCATCCATTATGATCTGTGCTTTCTTCGGACCTATCCCTTCATGAAGCAGAAGAATGCGGTACCAGCTTACATAATCAGTCGGGTTCTGCGCTATCCTGAGGAATGCAAGGAGGTCCTTTACATGTGCCGTTTCGATGAACTTCATTCCGCCGAATTTTACATACGGAATGTTCGCCTTGTTCAATTCAATTTCGAGATCGAACGAATGGAATGATGACCGGAAGAGCACCGCTATATCATTCAGCGGGACACCTTCTTCACGCAGTTCAAGAATTTTTTCTACAATGAACCGCGATTGCATATTATCGTTTGTAGCGCTAATTATACCGGGCAATTCTCCGCCGGATTTTCGAGTGAACAGGTGCTTCGGATATTTTTCAACCGCAAATTCGATTATCCGGTTAGAGAAGTTGAGTATCTCCTGTGTGCTTCTATAATTTTCCTCAAGCGTTATAAGTTTAACGTCCTTAAAGAGATTCGGGAATTCCATAATGTTCTTAAAGTTCGCACCGCGGAATGAATAGATCGATTGAGAATCGTCGCCCACTACCATTATGTTCTGATGAATCTGCGCAAGACCCTTTATCACTTCCGACTGAAGTTTATTTGTATCCTGGTATTCATCAACCATAGTAAACTTAATTGTGTTAAGAAATGATTTGGCAGCAGGGGAGAATTCCATCAGGAAATCTCTTAGGTAAACCAGCAGGTCATCGTAATCGAGAAGATTGTTCTGGCGTTTGTATGCTGTATAGACTTTCTGTATCTGTAGAAATTTTTCTATGTATTCAGAAAAGTGAGGATATTCCTCTTCAATAATTAATTCAGCCGGTCGTCCGGTATTAACGCTTAAGCTGAGGACTTTAAAGATTGTTGTTTTGTTTGGAAAACGTTTTTTGTGCTGCGATTGGTTTAACTGTCCGCGTATCAGGTTTATTACGTCCTCACTGTCGCTCTGGTCTAAAATTGTAAAACCGTTATCGAGTTTAACAGCCTTAGCATATTTGCGGAGTGTTATGTTTGCAAAAGAATGAAACGTCCCGCCGTTAATTTTAGTACATCGGTTGTCCAGTAGTATAGCAGCGCGGTCCATCATTTCTTTAGCTGCTTTGCGAGTGAAGGTTAAGAGTAGTATCGATTGAGGATCATATCCGAGTTCTACGAGCCGGGACACACGGTAAACTAATGTACGTGTTTTACCGCTTCCGGCACCTGCAATTACAAGAAAGTTTCCTTCTACAGCCGAAGCAGCTTCGTACTGCGAAGGATTAAGCTCATTTCGGTAGTTGATGATGAATTTGGATTCATCAACCTGAGGCGCTTTAACCGGAATTTGTCCAACTCTTTTTAACTGGTATTTCTTTGGCATATGTGCTTTTGACCTCTCCCTCTGTCCCTCTCATTATCAAGGAGAGGGAAGAAGGGAGAGGATATTTATAATTCAGTTTTTGTCATCACGATCCCGACTTTAGTCGGGAGAAGTGATCTCTTATTACTTCTTGCTAAATAGATTGCTTCGTCCCGAAAATCGGGACTCGCAATGACACGTGCTTAATTTAAAGAATATTCGATATTATAAGAAATCATCATATAAATCTTTCCATTCCGGGTTCATACTTTGTATCAAATCAATTTTCTTTTTTCGTGAACCGGCTTTTATTTGCTTTTCTCTGGTAATTGCAGTGTAGGAATTATCAAAAATTTCGTAATAAACCAATTTGTTACAATTATATTTTTTTGTAAATCCCTCAACTATTTTCTCTTTATGCTCATAAACTCTTCTCATTAAATTGTTTGTTACACCTGTATAAAGAACTTTATTGCTCTTATTAGTCATGATATAGGTATAGAAATTTTTATCCATAACTAATTTAGATTTTTTCATCCTGCAAAAGCGGGACATGCAATGACTTATGAAATCAAAAATTAAGGTGTTCTATTCCTTTTATACTTTCTCACCTTTCATTACTACATAATTATAGATCCACATTAACGCAGTTGCAAGAAGTCCTATCCCGATCATAACGAACCAGATCATTTCGGGTTTACCGGCTTCTTTGGATGATTGGTATAACCATCCCCCAAATGGATCGCCTACAAATCGTGCTATTGCGATCGGAAGGAATGCATAACCTTGGTAAAGTCCCTGCTGACCCGGAGGAGCGATCTCGGAAATATATTCGTAATAACGGGGTGCCTGGATCATTTCACCAATTGCAAATGCAATTATTCCAGCAACAATCGTTGGAATGCTCGGGTAGATTCCGATTATAATCCAGATCAAACTGGAAATTGCAAATCCGTAAAGTATTGCGCTGCGAGTTTTAATCTTTTTCGTTAACAAATTAAGAGGAATCTGAAAAAGTATAATTGCACCGGCTCCTGCCCACGATTGAATTATTTCATACGGAGCGTTGGCGTCTATATAATCGGTTATATAATAAGGAACGATTATAAATTCCTGCCAGAAGATTATCCAGTACAAACTGTAGATCATCAAAAAGATCATGAACTTAAAATTGGCAAGCACTACAACCAAATTTTTCAGTTTCTTACCGAACGATTCGACAACATCTGTTGCCGGGCTTTTAACTTCCTTATATAATAAAATATTTACAATCAGCATCAAAAGGCATGCAACAGAAGAGACAATATAAACAGCTTTGTTTCCGAAACTATCGCGTGTGAAATATGCAATTGTCGGTCCTAACATTGCGCCGGCATTAACAAGCCAGTAGTAAATTGCAAATCCGAGTGATTTTGTTTCCTTTGATGATGTAACTGCAACAGTGCCAAGTACAGATGGTTTAATGAACGATCCGCCGAATGCAGTGAGTATAAGGAAGATCATCAAAAGCCAGTATTGATCGAAGCTGCTGTAGATACCAGTAAACATGCTCATACCGACGGAGCCGATTAAAAAATATCCGAGAGCTAAAATCGAAAATGCGACATTGAATGCTTTCCGGAATCCCCATTTGTCGGCAAGTGTACCGCCAAGTATTGGAAGTAAATAAATTAATCCTCCGAACATACCGGATAACTGTCCGGCTTCGGCTTCGGAAAAACCGAGATCATTCCTCATGTAAATCATAAAAACAATTTGCTGACCGTAGTAGGCGAGCCGTTCGAATAACTCCATAATATTCGCTACCCAGAATGTTGGATGAAATCCTGCTTTAAGTTTTTTGATCTGTTCAGATAGGTTCACAATAACTCCGTTAGTTAGTGAATCGATGAAAAAGTCGGCAAAATATAATACCTATCACTTACAAATGAAAATACAAATCACGTGGAGAAAGGATAAATATTTATTCAGCTTAATCCTTTTTTATCATAATAATCTTAAAAGATCTGCGTTCTATTTTTATCATCCATTAGGTTCACTTCTATTTAATACTTAATTTTGACTAACAAATTTTTGATCCTAAGGAGATAAACATGAAAGTACCATTGCTCGATTTGAAAGGGCAGTATCAATCAATAAAAAAAGAAATTGATGAAGCAGTACAAAAAGTTATTGACTCGCAATATTTTATAATGGGTCCGGATGTAGCAAAACTTGAAGAAGAAATATCCAACTATCTCAATTGTCAATTTTCAGTTGGTGTATCATCGGGAACAGATGCATTATTATTAGCTCTAATGGCTCTCGATATCGAACCTGGTGACGAAATCATTGTACCGACTTACTCATTCTTTGCAACTGCCGGAATAGTAGCTCGATTGAATGCTAAACCTGTTTTTGTTGATATTGATCCGATTACATTTAATATTGATCCGAAACTGATAGAAAAGAAGATCACTTCCAAAACAAAAGCAATAATTCCGGTTCATCTTTACGGACAAAGTGCAGACATCAATCCTATTATGCAGCTTGCAAGAAAATATAGTTTATTTGTTGTTGAAGATGCCGCTCAGGCAATAGGGACACAATATAAAGATGGAAGATTTGTAGGGACGATTGGTGATATCGGATGCTTCTCGTTTTTTCCGAGTAAAAACCTCGGCGGATTCGGAGACGGTGGCATCGTTACAACTAACAATCCGAATCTCGAACATAAGCTTCGTATTATGCGTGTTCATGGAATGGAACCGAAGTATTATCATAAATTAATCGGTGGTAATTTCAGACTTGATTCACTTCAGGCAGCAATACTGCGGGTTAAACTTCCGCATCTGGATAAATGGTCGGATAAGAGAAGACAAAATGCAGCACTCTACACAAAATATTTTTTTGAAGCAGGTCTCGCAGAGGAAGGGGGAAGATTAGCTTTTGATTCTAACAATAAAGTTCTGCTTCCGCAAGCCGTATATAAACCGAATGAAGAACAAATTGCTCAAGGTGTATTAAAGAATTATCACATCTATAATCAATTTGTAATTCGTGTTGAAAAGCGTGATGAATTGTGGGAGTACATGAAGAAGAAAGATATAGGTTGTGAAGTCTATTACCCGGTACCATTCCACCGTCAGGAGTGTTTCCAATATTTAGATTGCAAAGACGCAGATTACCCTCATTCAAATTTTGCTGCAGTTAATAGTCTTGCATTACCGGTCTATCCGGAATTATCGGAAGAGCAGATTAAATTTGTTGTTGATACAATAACAAAATTCATGAAATGAAAAAAGCCCACAATAAAATGTGGGCTTCTAATTTTCTTACCTTGCTTGTCTTAGCGCTTTCGGCTTGTTAAGAATTTCCGAGATTAAATAGAGATCTCTGATTGTCCTTGGGTCCCTAAGTTTTTTCTTTATCTCTGAAACTCTCTTATCAATCTTCTTTTTTTCTGTATAAGCAATAACAGATTTTGCTGAATTTATTTTTTTCTGTGCGTTCTCAAGAGCAGTAATCTTATCATAATTTATATCAGGAATCTTCTTCTCGATATTGCGGTATCCATATTTTTCCTTCTGCGCAACTTTTTTCTCAAAATCTTTCTGAGGATCCCACGATTGATATTCTAAATTATCATCCTGCCGTTTATCAGAATAACCTGAATTTTCTTCAGTACTTGGTAATTTCATTCCAAATAATTCTTCCAGTATATCCTGCGAAGAAGGTTTTTTAGGTACTGAAGTTTCAGGTACTCTTCTTGAATAAGTAGGAGCAGGTTTACGCTTTTGTTGCTGTGGTTGCTTATTCTGTCGTTTCTTTTTCCCGAATAAAGATCCGAGTACGCTGTAGATAACAAAAAAGAAAATGATTATTTCAATTATATTATCCATTAGTTCTGATCTTTATCTTTTTTCTCGTCCGGTTTTGCAATTGTATTTCGCATTTCAGTATCTGCCTGAATATTTCTCAGGTTATAATAATCCATTACCCCAAAGTTTCCTTCTCTAAACGCTTCAGCAATTGCTTTTGGAATTTCAGCTTCGGCTTCAACAACTTTTGCACGCATTTTTGCAACTTCAGCATTCATTTCCTGTTCTGATGCAACTGCGGCAGCTCTTCTTTCTTCTGCTTTAGCGCGTGCAACTTTAAGATCTGCTTCTGCCTGATCTGTCTGCAAAATTGCACCGATGTTTGTTCCAACATCAACATCCGCAATATCGATTGAAAGAATTTCGAATGCTGTTCCGGCATCCAGTCCCTTTGATAGTACAACTTTTGAAATGTTATCTGGATTTTCCAACACTTCCTTGTGTGAGATACTTGAACCGATTGTTGATACAATACCTTCACCAACACGGGCAAGTATAGTCTGTTCTCCGGCACCTCCCACTAATCTTTCTAAATTTGTTCTAACAGTAATTCTAGCTATAGCTTTCAACTGAATTCCATCCTTGGCAACTGCAGAAACTAAAGGTGTTTCAATAACTTTAGGAATAACTGACATTTTAACAGCTTCCAATACATCACGACCGGCAAGATCAATTGCGGCAGCTTTTTCAAATTGCAAATCAAGATTTGCTTTATTGGCTGAAATCAGAGCATTAACAACATTTGTTACGTTTCCACCGGCTAAGTAATGTGCTTCCAATAATGAAATATTGAGGTCTAATCCGGCTTTTGTAGCAGCAATCAAATTTCTAACAATAATTTGCGGAGATACTTTTCTTAAACGCATCCCTATAAGATCGCGGAATATTTTTACTTTTACTCCGGAGAAATATGCTGTAATGAATAAACCAAGCGGGACGTAATAAAGAATAATTATTAGAAATATTACTGCAATAAAGATGATTAAAAGCGAAAATCCGGTTAAAGCTTCCATTTACTACTCCTTTTTAATTAAACTGTTCACAAAATATCAATAAAATGAGACTATTACAATTACGATTCAACCTAACACAGACGAATTATGTTCCTTGCTAAGAGAGGGGTCAATCTTTATATTTAAGAAACCATTTGAAGAGATTTTCTGTTGAAATAGTTAAGATTTTAGAAAGGAATAACATGGAAGGTAATTTTTCGGAAAGAGTACAGGAAGTAATTAGGTTAAGCCGCGAAGAAGCATTACGGCTCGGTCACGATTATATAGGAACAGAGCATCTTCTGCTTGGAATTATAAGAGAAGGACAGGGTGTAGCTGTTAAAATTCTGCGTAATCTTGATGTTGACCTGGTAAAGCTAAAGAAAGCGATTGAAGATACGGTTAGAACATCCGGTGGAACACTTACTATCGGAAACATCCCGTTAACCAAACAGGCTGAAAAAGTTTTAAAAATAACCCAGATCGAATCAAAAATTTATAAATCGGATGTGATTGGCACAGAGCATATTATTCTATCTTTACTAAGAGATGAAGATAATATAGCAACACAGATACTTCACCAGTTTAGTGTAACTTATGATAATGCACGTGCTGAGTTAAATAGTATCCTTAGCAGTAAGCATCCTGATAAAGCCTTTATAGCACAACCGTTCACAGCAAAAAAAGTTGATAAAACCAAAACTCCTGTACTTGATAATTTCGGACGGGATCTTACAAAACTTGCTATCGAAGATAAACTTGATCCTGTAATTGGAAGAGAAAAAGAGATTGAACGTGTTGCACAGGTATTAAGCCGTAGAAAGAAAAATAATCCGGTTCTTATTGGAGAACCCGGTGTAGGTAAAACAGCAATTGCAGAAGGACTGGCATTGAGAATTGTTCAAAGAAAAGTTCCGAGAATACTTCAGGATAAGAGGGTTGTTACTCTGGATCTTGCAGGTTTAGTTGCAGGAACTAAATACCGCGGACAATTTGAAGAAAGGATGAAAGCATTGATGACCGAATTAGAGAAAGCTGACGATGTAATTTTATTTATTGACGAATTGCACACAATCGTAGGGGCAGGTGGTGCATCAGGTTCATTGGATGCCTCCAATATGTTCAAACCTGCTCTTGCCCGCGGCGATATTCAATGCATAGGTGCAACAACACTTGATGAATATAGAAAGTTTATTGAAACCGACGGTGCTCTCGACCGTAGATTTCAGAAAGTTATGATTGATCCGCCGTCTGCCGATGAGACAATTAAAATATTAGAGAATATCAAATTCAAGTATGAAGAGCATCATCATGTAAAATATTCCGATCAAGCAATTAATTCAGCAGTCCGGTTGAGTGAACGTTACATTACCGACCGGTATTTGCCGGACAAAGCAATTGATGTTATTGATGAAGCGGGATCGCGTGTTCATATGGGAAATTTCACAGTTTCCGATGAAGTTCTTAAACTCGAAGAGGAAATTGAAAAAATAAAGCAGCTCAAGATTCAAGTTGTTAAACAACAGGATTATGAAGAGGCAGCTCGTCTGCGTGATAAGGAAAGACAATTTCAATCCGATCTTGAAATTGCTAAACGTGAATGGGATTCGAAAACCAAAGATATAGTTTATGATGTTAATGAAGACGACATTGCGACTGTAGTAGCAATGATGACAGGCATTCCTGTTACAAGAGTAGTTCAAGCTGAATCCGATAAATTGATGAAAATGGAAACAGCATTGAAGAAAAAGATTGTCGGACAGGATGAAGCTGTATCAAAACTTAGCAAAGCTATTAGAAGGACCCGTGCAGGTTTAAAACGTTCTAATAAACCAATTGGTACCTTCATATTCCTTGGACCTACAGGTGTTGGAAAAACAGAATTAGGGAAAGAATTAGCCCGATATTTATTCGATACCGAAGAAGCTCTTATAAGGATTGATATGAGCGAATATATGGAGAAATTCGCTGTATCACGTTTGATTGGAGCTCCTCCGGGATATGTCGGCTATGAAGAAGGTGGTCAGCTTACTGAAAAAGTTCGTAGGAAACCTTATTCGGTTGTTCTATTTGACGAAATTGAAAAAGCGCATCCGGATGTTTTCAATATACTGCTTCAAGTATTGGATGACGGACAATTAACCGATAGCCTTGGAAGAAGAGTCGATTTTAGAAACACAATTATAATTATGACTTCAAACGTTGGCACTAAAGACATTAAAACAACTGGTGGGTATGGTTTCTCAGGTGATTCAGAAGTTGATCAATATTCATATCTTAAAAATACTGTTGAAGATGCAATGAAGCGTCTCTTCAATCCGGAATTCCTTAATAGAATTGACGAAGCAATTGTATTTAGAAGTCTGGATAAAGAAGATATTAAACAGATTATTGCAATCGAGATGAAAGACCTCATCAAGAATATTAGTGACAATAAAATGGGCATTGAACTTCATAAATCGGCTACGGAATTTCTATCTGATAAAGGATTCGATCCGAAGTTCGGAGCAAGACCGCTTAAGAGGGCAATTCAGAAGTATATAGAGGACCCTCTTGCCGAAGAACTATTACTAAACCATTTCAAAGAAGGTGATAAAATAATAGTAAAACATAAGAAAGGCACTGAAGAATTATACTTTATCCCTCAAAAAACAGAAGAGACAGAGGAAGAGAGTAATGAAGAGAAACAATCAGTTTGATAATCGGCATAAATTCTTGATATGAAAAGACTTAGCCCTGAAGAGATAAATAATGAATTGATTACCTTAAATGGATGGATTTATAACAACAATTCAATTGAAAAGGGGTTTATACTTAAGGATTTTGCAGACGCACTTTCTTTTATTATTAAATGCGGGATAGAGTCAGAAAAAGCTGATCATCATCCGGACTTGCTCCTGCATTCATGGAATAAGGTTAAGATTACTTTAAGCACTCATAGTGAGGGCGGAGTTACTGCAAACGACATTAAACTTGCTCAACAAATAGAAAAAATAAACTAATGGTACATTCTGATATTTACAAATTATTTATTAAAACAAATGCCCTTTTAAATGGGCATTTTTTATTGACATCCGGACGGCATAGTAATCAATACTTCCAATGCGCTCTTGTTCTTCAATATCCGGATTATAATGAAATAATCTGCCAGAAAATAGCAGATTATTTTAAGGATTTCGAAATTGATACAGTTATTTCACCTGCTATTGGAGGAATTATTGTCGGGCAGGAAGTTGCACGTTTACTAAATAAAAAGTCGATCTTTGCAGAAAGAGAGGATAAGAAACTGGTTTTACGAAGAGGATTTAATATTGAAAAAGGTAAAAAATATCTGGTCTGCGAAGATGTAGTTACAACCGGCGGGTCGGTGTTTGAGGTGATGGAAATAGTTCGTGAAGGTGGCGGAGTTGTAGCCGGTGTCGGGTTTATTGTGGATCGAAGTAATAATAAAGTACAATTTGATGTCCCTCAATTCAGCACTCTACAATTAGAGGTCATCTCTTATCAACCAGATGAGTGCCCATTATGCCATGAAAACAAGATCCCGCTGGTAAAACCGGGTTCAAGAAAAGTTAAATTACAATAGGTCTGGTGTAAATATGAAAAAAACTACTCTGTTATTACTATTTCTTACGCAAATAGTATTTTCTCAACCAAAGTTCGAAGATTTCTTTATTGAAAAAACTTTAAGACTCGACTTTTACCATACCGGCGATAAAGAGACTGAAATAATAACTTTCGATAAGTTAATTGAAGAGCCGATATGGAGTGGTTCACATAAGAATTTAATTGATAAGTTTAAGTACGGTAATTATATGCTGCGTGTCTATGATTCAGTATCTAATTCTATAATTTATTCAAGAGGATTTTCTACTTTATACCAGGAATGGCAAACAACCGAAGAAGCCAGGCACATTCAAAGAAGTATGTCCGGAGCTGTAATTATGCCTTTCCCGAAAAGTATGGTGAGAGTTGAAATTTATAAGCGTGATAGAAGAAATAATTTCGAGAAGAAATTCGAATACAATGTTGATCCGCAAAGTTATTTTATAATTAAGGAACCGGTTAAACCATATCCAAACTTTCAAGTACATTATTCCGGAGCCCCTTCTCAAAAACTTGATATTGTTATTATTCCTGAAGGTTATACGGAAGATGAGATGGATAAATTCCGTGATGATTGCAATAGATTTGCCGGCTATTTATTCGAGTACTCACCATTTAAAGAATACTCAGAAAAGATTAATATCTGGGGTGTTGAAGCGCCTTCTCCCGAAAGCGGGACGGATATTCCGGGTAAAAATATTTGGGCTCGGACACTTTTAAATTCACGCTTTTATACTTTTGATAGCGAAAGATATTTGATGACAACTGATTATCATTCAATAAGAGATCTTGCAGCAAATGCACCCAATGATCAGATATTTATTTTAGTAAATACGCCAAAATACGGCGGCGGGGGAATTTACAACTACTATAATGTTACCTCCGTAGATCACCAGTCGTCAAAACAGGTTTTTGTACATGAGTTTGGACATGGATTAGCAGGATTGGCAGATGAATATGGCGACGATCCGACTTATCAGGATTTTTATCCACCGGAAATTGAACCATGGGAACCGAATATAACGACCCTTGTTAATTTTGAAAGTAAGTGGAAGAATCTAGTAGAAAAGGATACTCCAATTCCAACACCGGATGAGGAACATTACAAAAGCAAAATTGGTGCTTTCGAAGGTGCCGGTTATGTACCTAAAGGTGTTTTTCGCTCAACTCACAATAGCATTATGAGAGCTTTCTCCTCAAATGAATTTAATCAGGTGTCTAAAGAAATTTTAGAAAAAATAATTTTATCTTATACTGAATAGAAAAAAGGATTATGGATCAAAAAAGATTATTAAAAACCATTGATGCAATTGCAAGCGGGTATTATAAAACCGATGAGGAATTGTTAGAGTCAGTAGTTGAACAATTGGTAAAAAGCAGCAAGTTTAACGTTACCGGCGGAAGAATCTGGAAACTCAGTCATTCAAAAAAAGCATATAAACTTCTTTTCCAGGCGGGAAACGTTCAAAAGATTCCCGATGAATTTTTATTACCGTTAAAGGAATATCAGATATTTGATATTATCGAAAAGCAAAGAACAGTCCTTGCCGATGAAACGAACAAAACTCTTATATCGAAAGGAATCTTTAGGTATTCTGCTTCTGGGGTTGGCAGAAAAATTATTGTCGGAAGGAAAAAATATTACGATTATCTTTTAGCTGTTAACAGCGAGAATATTGGTGAAGATTTAAGATATACTTTAAATATTGTCGCAACTGTTTTAACATCCCGGTTAAAGGAAAGATTTTTAGCTCAGTCAAGAAAGAATTTGATTCAGGACATTGATAAAGCCAAGGAATTGCAAAAAAGTATTTTACCGGAACATGAATATAAATTTCACTTTTATGAATTATTTGGTGTTACTATTCCGGCAGAAATTGTATCCGGAGATTTTTATGATTACCTGAAGATTGGTGAAGATGAAGAACGTCTGGGTATTGTAGTTGGTGATGCAGCATCAAAAGGATTGGCTGCGTCGGCAGAAGCAATGTATATTTCCGGTGCTATAAGAATGGCAAGTACTTTTCAAATAAAGATTACTCCAATGATGAACAGAATCAATCAGCTGGTAAATAGAATATTTAGCGATGATAAATTTTCTTCACTCTTTTATGCAGAACTTTCAATCGACAAAAAAGGGCTATGCTTATATGCTAATGCAGGACAGAATCCACCAATTTTCTATAGTAAAAAGAATAAAACCTTTTCATTATTAGAACCAACGGGACCTCTAATAGGACCGGCTCCAAATTCACGTTATGATACCGATAGTATTAATTTCAAACCGGGTGATGTTTTAGTAATATATTCTGATGGCATAGTTGAAGCAACTAATGATAAATATGAATTTTATGAAGAGAACAGATTGAAAAAAATTATTCAATCCTCTTTTGAAAAATCACCAAAAGAAATAGCCCATACGATTCTAGATGATGTTATAAAGTTCGGTACAAAGGAACCGATCTATCAGGATGATAAAACATTAGTTGTTATTAAGCGGATAGATGAATGAATCTTGAAGAGAAAATATTTAATGCCGGAATTGTTGGAGCGGGAGGCGCCGGGTTTCCAACGCATATAAAAGCTAAATCGAAAGTTGAATATGTTCTAGTAAACGGTGCGGAATGCGAACCGCTTCTTCACAAAGATTATGAAATTATGGTTCATTTTGCCCCTGAAATAATCTCAGGCGTTGAAGCAATGGTTAAGCAGACTTCTGCAAAAAAAGCTTTCTTCGGGATAAAATCAAAAAATGCAACTGCAATCGAGGCAGTAGAAAAAAATATTTCAAATGGCAAAATCGAAATGTGCCAGCTTGGCGATTTTTATCCATCTGGTGATGAATACGAACTTGTCTATGCTGCTACAAAGCGATTAATTCCGCCTCACGGTTTACCGCTTGATGTAGGTTGTGTTGTTAATAATGTAGAAACTTTCTACAACATTTCTCGGGCAATCGAAGATAAACCATTAACTCATAAATTTGTATGTATCGCGGGTGCAGTAAAAAATCCGCAAACATTTTTTGTACCCATTGGAACAAGTATAAAGGAATTGTTGGATCATGCAGGCGGTGCTACAGTACCTGAGTATGGAATATTTATCAGCGGAATATTAATGGGTAAACTGACTTTTGACAAATCCGAAGTTGTTACTAAAACAACTGCAGGAATAATTGTCCTTCCCAAAGATCATTATCTGGTAAACAGGCAGGAGCGCCCGATTCAGGATATGAACAGAATTGGAAAATCCGCATGCGATCAATGCAGTTACTGTACAGAATTTTGTCCTCGTTACTTATTAGGTTATGATGTACAGCCACATAAAGTAATGCGCTCACTTGTATTCACAACAACAGGTGAATCTGTCTGGAATCAATACGCTGATCTCTGCTGTTCATGTGGATTATGCACTCTCTATGCCTGTCCGGAAGACCTTTATCCTAGAGAGGCATGCGACCAGGGAAAAGTTTATATGAGAAAATTGGGTCTTAAATATGAACAACCAAAACCTGTGAAGGTTCATCCAATTAAAGAGGGAAGACGTGTCCCCCTCAAAATGTTGATGAAAAAGATGGACCTGTTGAAATATGATTCACATACTCCGTTTCATAAGAAATCACCCGCACCTCCTCAAGTAAAAATATTGCTTAAACAGCATGCAGGCGTTCCTGCTAAGGCAGTTGTAAGTATTGGTGATGTAGTAAAGGAAGGTGATCTTATAGCTGACATTGAACAGGGAAAACTCGGTGCAAAAATTCATGCTTCAATAAGTGGGAAAGTAACACAAGTAAGTGATGATTATATCAGGATAAGTAAATAGAACTGATAATTTTATCTTCTTTAAAACGTATCCTTTTTGAAAGGGAAAGAAAATGGAAATGAATTCACTTGGTTTAATTGAATTAACAAGTATTGCAGCCGGAATGCAGGCTTGCGATATCATGTTGAAAACATCAAGAGTGGAATTAATCCTATCGCGAACAATTTGTTCCGGTAAATATATGGTTTTGATTGGCGGGGATGTTGCAGAAGTTCAGTCGGCTGTTGATAATGCTGTCAATCAAATTGATTTTGCTGTAATAGATACATTTGTTATTCCAAATGTTCATAAAGATATTTTCCCTGCTTTATCGGGTCATTCAAATGTTAGTTTACTGGAAGCTCTTGGAATAATTGAATCCTTTTCAGTTGCTTCATTAATTGAGGGAGCTGATGCAGCCGTAAAAGCTGCAAATGTCAGGATTATTGAAATCCGGCTGGCAATGGCATTGGGAGGAAAAGCATTTTGTACAATTACAGGTGAAGTTGCAGCTGTACAAAGCGCTGTTGATTCCGGAGCCAAATTAATTGCAGATAAAGGTCTGCTTGTCAATAAAATTGTTATCCCGCAGCCGCGTCCTGAATTATTAAGTGAAATGATTTGAAATTATTTTTCAAACGGTGTTTTATCAACAATTCTCTTTGCTAAGCTATTAAGTCCTTCCATCATTTTGTTCTCAAGATTCATCTCGGGACTGTATCGTTCTTTTATTACCGCATTACCTGCTAAGACTACTTTTGTATTGTTATTATCATAAACGAAATATTTTGTTCGTATTGTAAAATTCAAACGATATAGTTTACGCGGGCTCAATTGCGGATCCAACCCAGGGAGTTTCTCTGCCGAAAAATATTTTGCCGGGTCTGAAGTATCGGTTTCTTCAAGTTCAAATGCAATCTTATAATCCTGAAAAAATAATGTGTATAGTATTCCTTCTAAATCATAATCTAAAGCCGACTTTGGAACCAACAATTCAATTGATTCCTCGGGGTTAATAACAAATGTTTTTGTTTCGAACTGGGGAGATGTTTTATAGGGCACCATTGTTACATTTTTGAAGTTACTTACCTTTTGCAAATTGAAGGGTAATTTGCCTAAATGCAATTCGTGATATGAAGTTCTTAATTTTCTTAAATTTTCTTCATTGAATAATTCGTAATCCTGCGATAAATCAATTTCATTAACTTTTGTCACAACCAATATCGAATTGGATGGCTCGTGATTTATTGATGGATCAATATAAAACTTAGCAGGTGCGCACGATAGGAGGAAAGTAAAGCTTAAAAGAATACCGCAAATATTTATTCTAGTCATTTTGATCCCCTTTTGTAATTACAATTTGAATCTATTAAAAAAAATAGAGTTATAAAATGAAATTATCATGGGTTAAACTGAAGTATTCGATTTTTGCTTTCGTATTAAATAAAAAACAGATGGAGAAATTGTCGTCCATATTAGTATAACAACCCATAATCTTCCTTCCAATAGATTGTAATCATGCAGAAGTTTTTCCCACGAATTTCCCATAACATAATGTCCGAAAAGAAATTCGAAAATTACCGTCATTACAAGCCACATCAACCCTATTTTTATTGCCATAAGTGCAGATTCTATTTCCCATTTACCGGTTATGAACCAGATATAAATAGCAAAAAATGTAATTCCTGATATAACGGATAACTGATGAGAGCCTAATTCATCTGAAAAATTTGTAAAAAATAATTGTCTTATTGTACCGTTGATAATTGCGATAATTACCATTGGAAACCAGAGCAAAAAATATTTAACTAACATTTATAAAGTCCTTTGTTGGGAAACAAATACTCCTTTAATATTAGAAAAGGATCATTTTACAGCAATACATTCAATTTCTATTAGTGCGTCTTTAGGAAGACGTGCGACCTGAATTGTTGAACGCGCCGGTTTATGACCCCCAAATTCTTCTTCGTATATTTTATTCATTATCGCAAAATCATTTAAGTCGATCATGAAGACTGTACATTTAATAACGTTATTTAATTTAGCACCGGAGGCTTTTAAGACTGCCTTAATATTTCTGAAAACCTGTCGGGTTTGACTTTCAATATTATCGCCAACCATTTGATTGTTAGACGGACTTATTGCTATTTGTCCCGATAGAAACACAAATCCGTTTGCTTCCAATGCTTGTGAATATGGTCCTATAGCCTCAGGTGCCTCGTAAGTTTTTGTAATTTTTATTTTACTCTGTGCACTAACTGTAAGTGATAATGATAATAAGCAGATGATAATAAGTTTCGACTTCATAATAACCTCGGCGAAATAATTTCTTAATTAATGAATAGAACTTTATTCAAATTCTTTTGGTACACCGCAAATAAAAACAAACGGATTGATCTCCGATCTATTTTTGTATTGATGCATTTCATTTGGAAGCACGAGTGCGAAATCCCCTTTCTTTAAATGTTTCTCATCACCTTTTGAATCAATTAGAACACCTTCTCCTTCAATAATATAATTTAATTGCTCATAATTATGGTTATGGAACGGCGTGTATCCGTTAGGTTCAACAGTAAAAACACGCAGGGAGAGATTCGGTGTCCCGTCATCCTTGGAAATTGGAATCTGTTTGGAAACATTCTGCGCACCTTGCATTGTTACTACATTTTTCTTTACATCAGATATATTTATTACCTTCATAGCAAAACCTTTTGATTTTTGTGAGCAAAATAATATAAAAGCATAGTTTCTTCAATAAAACTATTTTTATATTGTCCTTTAAATGCAACAATGGTCATCTTAATAATGGGTTAAATTGTATCGAACCTGCTATGAAAAAAAATACTAAAGTTACTTTAATAGTACTTGCAATAATATTATGTGTTTACATGTTGGTTAAATATTTTCTAATTGGAACGGATAATGAAAATAATAATGATGAATTCGACAGAATGCTTGAATCGGTTGCAACTGTTCTACTCGTCGATGATGTAGATAAATCGGTAGAATTTTATGAGAAGTATTTTGGTTTCCAATTGTACAGAATATTCCCTACGGAAGGCAAGGCGACATTGGCAGTAGTCGAACATAAAAAGAAGTATGTAATGTTTCAGGACAAGAAAGTATTTGAAGAAAAGAAACCGGAATATATCGGCGGGACAATTTCTCCTTCATTTTCATTATTAATCGATGTTGATGATGCAAAAAACTTGTATGATAAATTGAAAGAGGAGCTGGAAATAGTACAGGAACTACAATTAATGTTTTACGGTCAATATGAATTTTCGGTTAAGGATTTAAACGGTTATATAATTACTTTTTCGGAAGATGGAAAAAGCAATAATCAAAAATCTTTTTGAATAGAATTATATGCTGCCCGGATAAATACTCCTATCAGTAAAAAGGAAACAAAGGTAATCGGGATGAGTGGGTAAAGGATAGAAAGCATGTTGAATCCCCTGGTTAGCATTATAGCAAGAAAATAATTGCTCATCGGATTGAATAAAAGCAAAACAATAAAAAGTATATAAACAATATTTATAAGAAAAGTAATTGATGCACCTTGTGAAGAGGAAAGTCTGATTGCATTTTTCTCCTTGTAATTTGCAAATAAACCGCCCATCCCCAGGTTAATAATAGCTATAGTTATAGATGCGATAATGTTTACTACAAACGCCATTAATTCAATCTGCAATTCAAAACGATGATTTGAAAAATAACTTAGTCCTGTACTTATTAAAAGTATTATTATTCCCCATGAAGTGAGCTTCTTATTTATAATGTAATATCTATCTAACGGAGCAGATTTTAATTTCCAAAAGGATTCACCCTCAAGGCTGATTAATGGAAAAACAAATCTTAATGAGATAGTGGAAATTAAAAGAAGGTTAAACAGAAAAACAGAAAGGTAAATACCGGTTTGCAAATAGAAATTTCCTAATCCGACATATCGAATTCCGGCTACACTGAGAATGAATATCATAATCATAAATAGAAGGATCAGAAAATGGAGCCATTGACTTGGCTCCCTTACAAACATCCAGAAATCCTTTTTAATAATTGACTCAGTCCTGGGAGAGAATAAAGAATTATTTAAAAATGAAAAGAATGATTTGCTGTTCTTTCTCAATGCAATATTGTCTGCAGTTAATTTTAGATTCATTAACCACGTTTTGAAGTACCAATGTTTACCAATACTGACAGCAATGGAAAATAATAAAATGGAACAACCAATTTGCAGTACAATTAAAGGAATAGCTTCACTTAAATTATTATTCGTAAGCCAGTATGCAGTTTCTGATAGCCAGTTATTTGGCAGAAATTTAATCAAAGGGGAGATTAGTTCTCTCAGATATTTATCTTTATCAATTAACGGGTAAAAATTCATTACTGTTGTAGCGAGACTAACAGGGGAGTTGATTTTGAAAAAAATAAATACCACTGATAAATAAGTAAATACTAATCCATATATCACTTTACGAGGATTAAATCTTGATGCAAGTTTAATTAGCAGCATAAGAATTATAACGCCTAATGATCCTGCACTAAACATAAATGGAATAAAATTCAGAAAAATTAAAATTAGTAAATAAGTAAACTTTAGTTCGAAATATGATGCATATCCGGCAAGTACTGCGAGCAGAATGAACAGTAATGTAGATGAACTATAGAAAAAATTATCAAGAAATTTCAGAATAAATACTTTAGAGGGGTTCAATGGTTTGGTAATTAGAAATCCAACCTCATTTGACTTATAAAGTGTTGAATATGAAACTAAAATATTACCGATGTTAATTGCCAAGAAGAAAATAAAAAGTATTATTGAAATAAACTCGTGAAGAAGAAACATCCCGATTTTAATTTCAGATATCAGGAACCAGACGAATTTTTTTGTAAAGAAAAAAGCACCGCTTGCAAAAACTATATAAATAATTGAACTGCCAATATTTTTTAACAAACCCGGTAGATCAAACCTAGTATTAAGACGAATGAAAATAATCAGCTTATACCTTAGTATGTGAAGTATCTGGTTCATTCTTCATTAGTTAGTTTAATGAAAAGCTCTTCAAAATTATTATTCTTCTCGTCCTTCAATTTCCTTAATACTTCTAATTTATCATCAAAGATTATATTGCCTTTATTAATAATTCCAACCCTGGTGCATATTTCTTCAACTACATTTAAACTGTGTGTAGACATGAATATTGTTGTACCATTTTTAACAGAATCAGTAAAAAACCTTTTTACGATATACGCACTTTGAGGGTCGAGACCTATCATCGGTTCATCAACAATTATTAATTTTGGGTCATGGATAAAAGCAGATGCAATTACAATGCGCTGTTTCATTCCTTGAGAGTATTCTTCAGTTCTTTTATCAATCCAGCTTCCGATTTTTAGTAGATCAATCAAACCATCTATTTTATTTCTTATATGGTTTTTGGAGAGATTATATAAACCACCGCAGAAAAATAAAAACTCACGTCCGGTTAATTTGTCATATAAAAATGGTTGATCGGGGATATAACCGAGGTTCATTTTTGATTCAATCGGGTTTAACCAAACATCGTTACCATTAAGATAAATATTCCCTTCGGTGGGGGAAAGGAGTCCGGTTATCATTTTAATTGTTGTAGTTTTTCCTGCTCCATTTGGTCCAAGGAATCCGTAGAGTTCCCCTTTGTCAATCTGCAAGTTTATTTGATTAACGGCTCTGAATGAACCGAAATTTTTAGAAAGGTTTTCAATTTTTAACATAAGTAAAATGGTAAGTGATCAAAATTTTACTGCTTCAACGTCTTCGAGTGTAATTATTTTAAGATCGTTATCGCTGGGGTTTAGCATACTAAGAATCCTCTGTTCCTGATTACTTATTGCAGAATAGAGAATACTCTTTGCAGCTTTTGAATTGTATGATTCTAATTTATGTTTTTCATCAAGTTCAGTAAAAATTTCTAAAAGTACTTGCAAAGCACCTTCGTCTAGAAAATACCCGTGGTTTTTTGCTATTTCATATGCTATAGAAAGTAGATTCCTCGGGTTGTAATCCTCAAATTCAAATCGATGGGGGAATTTATCTTTAATTGCCGGATATTCTTTTATCAGATTTATTATGTTTTCTTCAGGACCTTCAAGAAATACAACCAGCTTCTCTCTGTAAAGATCAATTTTTCTACAGATTGTATCGAGAACAATTAAACCATTATCGTTCTCTTCCTGAATTAAAGTAAAAGCATCCTCGATAAATAATGTTCCGCCTACTGCATCACGAATAATATCTTCTGTTTTTAAAATTGTTTGTTCAGGATATGCACCAATTAGATCTGCACGTTTAACTTCAATCAAATGACCTTTTTCTAGAACACCAAGTTCTTTGAGAATTTTACTTATTAATTTGGCAACCGTTGTTTTACCTGTTCCATCGTTTCCTATAAGCAGGGCATTATAATTCTTTTGAATAACAAGGAGACCGCGCTCACGTTTCAACTGAGCTATTTTTGAACCGCTTATAAGTTTGAATACACTCTCTTTAACTTTTTCATGTCCGACTAAAGAGCTTAGTTGATCAATATATTCCTGAAGTTTTAGAGGATCGCCTTTAACTTGGTATTCGTTAGCCTGTGCTCGAATCTCAATGGCGTCTTTGATATCAGATAGTACAATGGTATTTAAAGTATCCCCGTTTCTTTCCGATTGAGGAATGTCGGCAATTCTTAATAACATCTTTTGTTTTACAGATTCAAGAATATTCCTAACGATTCTTGCGTTACCGAATTTTTTGTCGCGGTTTCTGTATAATTCATTAAAATGTTTTAATAGAGCTTCTTCAGCGTCCTGAGATATTTTTTTCTTATCGTTATTTAAAGTTCGGTAAACAATTTCCATTAAGTCCTTAGGAGAATAATCGTCGAATGTAATCGACTTGCTGAATCTGGATTGCATCCCGGGATTACTGGCAATAAATATTTTCATCTCGTCAGTGTATCCAGCGGCAATAACAATAAATTTATAACGTTCGTCCTCCATCCGTTTAAGGAGAATATCAATCGCTTCTTTTCCGAAATCACTGCTTGAACTGTCCCCTTTAATGAGTGCATAAGCTTCATCAATGAAAAGAGTTCCACCAAACGCTTTGTCAATCAATGCAGTCGTTTTTTCTGCAGTCTGTCCTACAAATCCTGCTACTAATCCCTGCCTGTCTGTTTCAACCAAATGTCCTTTCGATAAAACACCAAGTGAAGAGAATATTTTGCTGAATATTCTAGCGACAGTTGTTTTTCCGGTACCAGGATTACCTAAGAACAAATAATGATTTCCAAATTTCTCGCGGAGGTCTTCACCTTGTTCGGCAAAATAACGGGCAAGTTTTACAAGATCATATATTTCTTTCTTAACGTTCTCAAGACCAACAAGATTATCTAATTCATTAAGAGCTTCTGCTAAACCTTCCTCATTTATAGTTAGAATGAATTTTTTTGAAGTAGTTTTCTGCAGAATTTGTTTCACATCATCTTCATTAATAGTATTAAGGATTTCTTTAGTTCGCTTATTTTCAGTAAGTGATACAACCCGTCTGCTTAGATTTATCTTTGCTTCATCCAATATATTTTTTACTAAACGGGCATTTCCAAAAGATTTATCACGTGCCCTGTAAAGTTTGATAAATTCTTTTTTGAGTAATTCTTCAGCTGAATTAGAAAGGATATATTCTTCTTTTAATAAATATAGTTTTAGAATTTGAAAAAGTTCTTGGGGAATATAATCTTCAAAAATAAATGTGTGTGTGAATCTGGATTTTAATCCCGGATTGGAATTTAGGAAGGCATTCATCTCATCAGTATAACCGGCAGCAATAACAACAAATTCACCTTTTTTATCTTCCATTCGCTTCAATAGAATATCTATTGATTCCTGACCGAAGTCCTGTCCGGTTCCGCCTTTCTTAATGAGGGTATAAGCTTCATCAATGAATAAGACGCCACCAACCGAATCGTTAATAATTTTTTCAGTCTTTTGAGCAGTCTCTCCAATATATTGTCCTACTAAACCTGATCGATCTACCTCAATCACATGTCCGGATGGTAAAATTCCCATAGCTCTTAGTATTTCACCGAGAAGTCGGGCAATTGTAGTTTTTCCTGTGCCCGGGTTTCCTAAAAAGATAGCATTGATAGAAATTTTATCATCAGTTTTTAAACCGTGTTTTTTTCGTTCGCTAATAAATTTTAGATAGGAAATAAAATCACGAACAGTTTGTTTTATATTATTAAGTCCAATGTAAGAATCTAATTCATGAAGTAATTCATCGAGAGAACGTGTTTGAACTTTAGCTGTTTTACTCGAATCTATTGTCGTATCATGTTTAATCTTTTGAGGGGGAGCAGGAATAACCATTTCCTCTTCAGGAAGACTGGTATCACCGATTCCAAATGTTCTTTCACCTATCTTAAAGTTATTAATATAAATTTCTACTTTAGCCTGACCGGCGTTCCAAATGCCGGATTTATCGGAACCAATTGATTGCGCGAAGATAACCGAATCCCAATCTTTCGGTATATTCAGCTTGAAGTTATTCCTGCTGATCTCGAAATCGTTTAAATACCATACAGCATCACAATTATATAACTTATCAACTCTGCCGTACAACCGATTGTTGAAAATAACTTCCACTCCGATCGAAGGCATGTTCTTGTTTACGTGTTTATAAAAATTCCTTACATGAATTCTGGAGTCCTTTAATGAATCGAATATTTTTATTGAAAAGAGATCTGCATAATCATTTGGATAAAATATCTGTTCTGAATTAAAATGAATTACCTGGTTTGCTGAAGATGATAAATCAAGATGTTCATATGAAAGATCTGTTTTTGTCCTGCGGATAGTTGGAATCTCTTTTTCAAATTCTTCCTCTTCTGCAAGAACAAATTTTTCCAATGCATTAAAGATGAGGTTAAACTTCTCATTACTCTTAAATTTATTTTTCAGGGGGAGAGCCTTTTGGTAAGCGGGTCGATATTGAAACATGTAATACATTGCTTCAATTTCCAGCAGTTGAGCATCTAGTTTCTCTTTTTTGAATTTATCCTGAGAAAGGATTTTTTGAGCTGTCAATAGTGCAAACCAATACTCTTTAGCTTTCAATGCTTGCTGACCATCATTGAAAAATGAGTCTATATTTTCATTACTAATTTGAAAATTCTTTGCAAAGACTTTTTTCGCTTTAATGAACCATTTTTTCTGTTCACCTAATGAAGGATCCTTGTCTTTTTCAATTAATTGAGCTTCTTCAAAAGCTTTAAGTGCTTCTTCGAATTTTTTTAATCCGGCATATGCCCTAGCTTTAGTTAATAAAGTCCAGCTTATTAATTCTTTTTCTTTATTAATATTTTTTTCAATATCTGCAATAGCACCTTCATAAATGCTCATCCTTGTTAAAAGATAAGCTCTAAAGAATCTAGTTCTGGAAGAATCTCCTTTAAGTTCAACAGCAAGATTGGCAAATTCCAAAGCTTTCAAAGGATTTCCATTTTCTAAATAAGCCCATGCTGCACAGATTACCGCTTCACTATCATTAGGACGGAATTCGCATAGTTTTACAGCAGAGTTTAACGCAAGTCGGTGTCTTCCATGCCATAGATGGTCATATGCTTCAGATTGCAGACTATTTAGTTCTTCATTTGTCATAAACAGAATTAAGAATTTGGTATGTAATCTAAGAAATTAATTAAAAAATTCTCAAATTATCTTAAGCTCGACAATTATTTCTCAAATAAAATATTTACTGTATTTTTGGAACAATCATAATACTTTGGCGTCTAAATTAACAAAGTTTGGAGTTGGAAATGAAAATTCGTTTTATTTCTTTAATCATTTTAGCCGGTTTATTGGTTTCAAGTTGCTCATTTTGGGGAGTAAGAGGGAATGGAAGGGTGAAGTCCGAGAATAGAAAAGTCTCAGAATTTACAAAGATTGATGCATCCGGTGCCTACACTATACGAATTAAAGTTGGTGAACAACCTTCGATAAGCATTAAAGCTGAGGAAAATTTGTTATCACTAATTAGAACCTATGTTAAGGGAAATACTCTTATCATTGATAATAAGAAAAACCTATCACCGCGTAAGGAATTATTAATTGAAATTACAACAAATGAATTAGTGGCACTTGAGTGTTCAGGGGCCAATGATATCAAAGTAAGTGGAATTGATTCTGACCGTTTCGAAGTTGAACTGTCAGGAGCGGGCAGTATCGAATTAAGCGGAGTTTCAGATAAGTTTTACGGTGATTTATCCGGTGCGGGAAGTATTAATGCACGAAATTTATTAGCCAATAAAGTTTTCATTTCAGTAAGCGGGGCAGCAAGTGCTAATGTTCATGCTAAAGAATTTCTTGACGCATCTGTTTCCGGAGTAGGTTCAATTGATTATTACGGAGAACCCCAGAATACCAGGACAAATGTTTCAGGTGTTGGATCAATTTCACGAAAATAAAATGTTATAAATTTTTTATTTCTGAAAGCAGGGCTTATTTTAGACTCTGCTTTTTTTATTATCTTTACCAGTAATACTAATGGAGATTTAAAATGACAACAAAGAAAAAACCTCTCGTTGGAATACTAATGGGTAGCGATTCCGACCTGCCTGTTATGCAGAAAGCTGCTGAACAACTAAACGAATTTGGTATTGAATATGAAATTAGAATTTTATCTGCTCATCGTGTACCAAATAAATTACAGGAATATATTAAAGAAGCAGAAAGAAAAGGAATAAAAGTTTTTATTGCTGGTGCAGGGCTTGCTGCACATCTTCCCGGTGTTATTGCTGCTTATACGATCTTACCTGTTATTGGTATTCCATTAAAAAACGGAGCTTTAAATGGATTGGATTCACTATTATCAATAGTTCAAATGCCGGGTGGGGTTCCAGTAGCGACAGTAGCTATTGATGGGGCTAAAAATGCTGCCTTGCTTGCAATTCAGATTTTAGCTACTTCAGATAAGACTCTTTCAGGAAAATTAATTAAGTATAAAAAAGAAATGGAGAAAGCTGTTCTTAAGAAAGATGCTGACTTGAATAAGAAGAAATGAATTATTTCTCTGTCATCTTATAAATCGGGTCACCAATATATTTTTTTGCATCCCATTCGAATCCGATTGTTTTCTCCTCGCTTCTAACATTACATGTGTTGTAATTGCAATATTTACAGTAAATCGGTTTGCAGTAATCCATATGCACTCTAATACCGGAACCGGGAATGATTTCTCTCAAGGAATCTCTTATATATGTTTCTTCATGATGAGATTGTTCAATTGTAAAATAATAAGGTAGTATTAAATGAAAATCTGCAAAGACAAATTCACCGGATTTTCGAAACCGTAGATGATGAATATCGATCCAATAATCTTTCCGAATTTTTGTAAATAATTGAGCTATCGAATCAAGCATTTTAGAATCTGTTTCATTCATTAATCCGCCTATCGATTCACGAATCAATTTATACCCGGTGTACAAAATGTTGATAGCAACAAATATTGCAATAATTGGGTCCAGGATTAATAATCCGGTTATCAAAACCAAAACTAATCCTAAAACTACTCCGATACTTGTGTAGGAATCGGTTAATACATGTTTTCCGTCAGCAACTAATGTAAACGAATTAGTTTCTTTCCCTTTTTTAATTAAGTACAAACCCAGAAAAAGATTAACGACACCTGCAACGGCAATTATTGAAGTACCAATCCCCAGACTTTCGGTTGTGACGCCTGAAATCAAATCAACTATTGATGTGTAAATGATTGTCAGTGCAGCTATTATGATTAAAAGCCCTTCAATTCCGGCAGAGAAATATTCAATGTTACCATGACCGTATAAATGTGATTCATCGGCAGGCTTAGCACTTAAGTAGATACTAAAAAGTGCCATTGTTGTTGCTGCGACATGGACAACTGATTCAGCAGCATCAGAGAAAATTGCCGTAGAGCCGGTTATCACATAAGCCGTAATCTTCGATGCGAACATACTTAGGCCTATAATTAGCGATAACCATGCCGCCCATTTCTTCTGATTGATATTAGAAACTTCTAATTTTTCCAATTAATACATTTTTTTTATTGAGTTAAACATAAACAAAATTTTTAGGAAATAGAATTTATTAGATAATGAAATCTGCATTTTTGTTCGAAAATGGAAGAAATTGTTTCTCATACTTAGGAATCTTTTTATAAAACTAAATGAAAAGTGAATGATTTTTGTCATAATCCAACCATTTAAAAAAAAGCTTTTTGGCATGTAATGTGATTTCATAGAGAAACAATAATTAACGAGAACCAGATGCACAGTCATATTTTTCAAAAATATCCTAAACACGAAAGAAGTAACCTTATCCCTATTCTTCAAGATATTCAGGAAATCTACGGCTATTTACCAGAAGAAGCATTGAGAGATATTTCCGAACATATAACTATTCCAAAGAGCAGTGTTTATGGTGTTGCAACTTTTTATAACCAATTTAGATTAACTCCTCTCGGGAAAAATATAATTCGTGTCTGTCGTGGTACGGCTTGTCATGTTAAAAATTCGGCAAATATTTTAACTGCATTAGAAAATGAATTGGGCGTCTGTGCCGGTAAAACAACCCGCGATAAGCTTTTTACTCTGGAAACAGTTGCCTGTATAGGTGCATGTAGTATTGCACCGGTACTAAATATCAATGATGAATATTATGGAAGAATTACAATTAAAGAGATACCCAAAATAATTAATAAGTACCGCAAAGAAGATGCGATGAAAAAAGAAACTGAAATTACAGTGAGTTCAGAATGAAAAGTTATTTAGAAAAATGTTGCGAACATTGCTGGCATACAAACGAAACACCTTGCGAACAGTTCGTTGCATGCTGTATAGATGGACCATTGTGTCACCAGGATGAAAATTGTAAAAAACGATTTAAGGAATTATACGAATCACTAAGATATTTGAGTCATGATGTGCCGCTTATATTTATTGGAATGGGTACCTGCGGTCTGGCATCCGGTGCTGACAAAGTAAAAAAAGCAATAGAAGAAGAATTGATCAAACTTGAAATAAATGCAAGGATTATTCCAACAGGATGCATTGGTTATTGTGCAAAAGAGCCGATAGTAGATATTAAAATTCCGGGTAAGGACCGCATTTCTTATTGTGAAGTATTGGTAAAAGATATTCCTGATTTAATTAAATCAACAATCATAGAAAATGGTATTTATAAGAAAAAATTGCTTGGTTCATTTGGAAAGAGCAGTGAGAATCTTCCGTGTATTAATGATAATACATTTTTTAAAAGACAGGTAAAGGTAGTACTTGAAAATTGCGGAATTCTAAATCCTACTTCAATTGATGAATATATATCTAACGGTGGATTTAAAGCTCTTGATAAAGCTTTACGAATAATGACTCCGGAAAAAGTTGTCAATGAGATTAAAGAAAGCGGTTTACGCGGAAGAGGTGGCGGAGGATTTTCAACAGGACTTAAATGGGAGATGATACACAAGAAAGAATCCGATACTAAATACTTGATCTGTAATGCTGACGAAGGTGACCCCGGTGCTTTCATGGATCGCTCAGTACTGGAGAGTGATCCTTTCAAAGTTGTTGAAGGAATGATTATAGGCGGCTATGCAATAGGTGCTTCACTGGGTTACATTTATTGCCGTGCTGAGTATCCTCTGGCAATAGAGCGTCTTCAGAACACAATAGAAAAATGTAGAGAATATGGTCTGCTAGGTAAAAATATTTTGAACAGTGATTTCGATTTCGACCTTAAAATAAAAAAAGGTGCCGGTGCATTTGTTTGTGGTGAAGAGACAGCATTAATTGCTTCTATTGAAGGCAAAAGAGGAATGCCGCGTCCACGTCCACCATATCCAACAGATGCAGGGTTATGGGGTAAACCTACCGTAATTAATAATGTAGAAACATTTGCAAATATTACTTCAATTATTAATCGTGGCTCGCTATGGTTTACATCACTCGGCACTAAAAACAGCAAAGGTACAAAAGTATTTGCACTCAGCGGTAAAATAGCCAACAGCGGATTAGTTGAGATTCCGATGGGAATAACTCTTGGAGAGGTTGTTTTTGAAATTGGCGGTGGAATACCTGACAATAAAAAATTCAAAGCTGTTCAGATCGGCGGTCCCTCTGGCGGATGTCTGCCCGATTCGGTAATGGATACTCAAGTTGATTATGAATCATTAAAAAGTGTTGGAGCTATGATGGGCTCGGGCGGTTTTGTTGTGATGGATGAAGACACATGTATGGTTGATATTGCAAAATATTTTTTAACATTCATACAAAATGAATCTTGCGGTAAATGTGTCCCATGCAGAGAAGGTACAAAACGAATGTTAGAAATTATCGAAAGGATTCCTGTTAGTTACGGTTCGAATGGAAATAAATTAGACCAGCTTCAGAGATTTAAAGGAATAATTCATCTACAAAGATTGGCTGACGTAATTCGTGATACATCGTTATGCGGATTGGGACAGAGCGCTCCAAACCCGGTTCTTTCCGGACTAAAATATTTCCGTGATGAATATGAAGAGCATTTATATGAAAGAAAGTGTGAAGCAAAAGTCTGTAAGGAATTGATTACTTATCAGATCAATCCTTCAATTTGCAACGGCTGCGGTGTTTGTTTAAGAAAATGTCCGGTTGAAGCAATTGTAGGTGAGAAAAAACAAGTACATCACATAATAGAATTAAAATGTACAAAATGCGGAATGTGTTTTGAATCGTGCCGCTTCGAAGCAATTACAGTTAATTAATTTTTGTTGGAGTTATCAATGGTAGAACTAACCATAAATGAAATTAAAGTAAAAGCTGAAGAGGGAATGACAATTCTCGACGCTGCTAAATCCGTTGGAATATATATCCCGACTTTATGCCATATGAAAGATCTATTCCCAACAGGTGCTTGCAGGATTTGTGTTGTGGAAGTTGATGGTATGCGTGGATTATCACCAAGCTGTGCCTATCCTGTGACCCGGGGAATGAAAGTTCAAACTAATTCTCCACGTGTAAGGTTAGCGAGAAAGACAATTATTGAATTGCTTGTTGAAAATCACCCTCAAGATTGTTTGATATGTGTTAGAAACAAGAATTGTGAATTACAGGATCTAGCGGAAAAGTATAGCATTCGCGAACATCGGTATGTAGGAGAGAAAAAAGATCATGCTATTGATATTTCTAGTGCATCAATGGAAAGAGATCCGGCAAAATGTATTTTGTGTGGAAGATGTGTGAGAACATGCGCTGAGATCCAAAAAATAGGTGCGATCGATTTTACAAACAGAGGATTCCGGAGTAATGTAACAACGCCTTACAATAAAGGACTGAATGTAAGTGACTGTATACTTTGCGGTCAGTGTATACTTGTTTGTCCCACTGCAGCTTTAAGAGAAAAGAGCCATTCAAAAGAAGTGATGAATGCAATAGGCGATAAATCAAAATTTACTATTGCTCAAATTGCTCCGGCAGTCAGGGCAACTCTTGGTGAAGAATATAATCTGCCGCTTGGTGCCAATGTGACCGGTCAAATTATCACGGGTTTAAAGAGGCTCGGGTTTAACAAAGTATTCGATACAAATTTTGCTGCCGATCTTACAATTATCGAAGAAGCGACAGAATTAATTTCTCGTGTTTCCAACAGCGGTACATTACCTATGTTTACAAGCTGTTGTCCGGGTTGGGTTAAATATATTGAACAGAACAGACCGGAATTATTAAATCACGTATCATCATGTAAATCACCACATGAAATGGAAGGTGCTATTCTCAAAACTTATTATGCGAAGAAAATGGGACTTAATCCTGAAGATATTTATGTGGTTTCCATTATGCCATGCACAGTTAAAAAATATGAATCAGACAGACCGGAATTAACCGAAGACCATATGCCGGATGTTGATGCCGTATTAACCACGCGTGAATTAGTACGGTTGTTTAAGATGGCTGGAATTGATTTTAATGAATTGCCAGAAGATGAATTTGATAATCCTCTGGGCGAATCAACAGGTGCGGCTGCAATTTTCGGTACAAGCGGCGGAGTTATGGAAGCTGCATTAAGAACTGCATATTATAAATTATCCGGCAAGGAATTAGACAAACTTGAATTGAATGATATACGTGGAAATATTGGTGTGAAAGAGAGTTCGGTAAGAATAAATGATACAATTGTAAACGTTGCCGTCGTAAATGGAATAGGTAATGTTAGCCCAATTCTTGATGAAATTGAGAGAGGGGAATCGAAGTATCACTTTATAGAAGTAATGGCGTGTCCGGGTGGATGTATTAATGGAGGTGGACAGCCGATTCATCAGAAACCTGAAAAAATAAAAAAAAGGATTCAAGCTTTATACGAAATCGATTCCAATATGAAAAACAGAAGATCTCACGAAAACGAATCTGTTAAAAAAATCTATAAAGAATTTCTCGGTGAGCCAAATGGACATCTAGCTCATGAAATTCTGCATACAACTTACGTTAACAGAAAGAAGATTTTAGAGGAAGCTTAAGAATGATTAATCGTGTTGAATAATATGTCACATGGAATAGTTACAACAATAGCTCAGCGATGCAAAAGATGTTATTCCTGCATTAGAGAATGCCCTGCCAAAGCAATAATGGTTATTAATGGGCAGGCTGTAGTTATTGAAGAAAGATGCATCAGTTGCGGTCATTGTGTTAAGGTCTGTTCGCAAAATGCAAAACAAATTCTTAGTGATATTGAAACGGTAATTCATGATTTAATCCCGACCGGTAATACTATAGCGATGCTTGCACCTTCATTCCCTGCATCGTTTCCGGAAAATTATTCCAAAGTTTCTTCCGCTTTACGACAAATTGGATTTAAAATGGTTACAGAAACGGCATTCGGTGCCGATCTTATAAGTAAACACTACTCCGAATATGCACAGGGAAATGAAGATCATACCATTATTAGCAGTGCTTGCCCGGCTGTTTTTAACTGGATTGAAAAATACTTTGTTGATATTGTACCTAACATTGCTAAAGTTGTATCACCAATGATTGCTATGGGAAGATATTTAAAAAAGAATTTTGGTGAGGATACCAAGGTTGTTTTCATTGGTCCTTGCGTTGCCAAAAAAAGTGAATGTAAAGATAGTTCGGTTAGTGATGCAGTTGATGCTGTGCTTACATTCAAAGAGTTAAAACAAATATTTGAGTATTACAAAATTGATATAGATCAATTACCAGAATCGGATTTAGACCCCCCTCATGCATTCCTCGGCAAATCATTTCCATTGACGGGCGGATTGTTGAAAACAGCCAATATATCGGGTGATATTCTGGAAAAGGAGATAATCGTCGTAGAAGGAAAAGAAAGAGTTGAGGAAATTATTCATGA
>JAGUYK010000039.1 GCA_020061355.1 Ignavibacteriales bacterium
AGTGGATTCCGAAAAAGGATTAACCTTAGGTTTTGGTTTGAACTATCGGATATTTGAGTTGGTGAAAGCAAAAATTGATTATGCCTATCAGGATTTCGGCAGACTTAAAAGTGTGCATTATTTTTCAATCGGAATAGTATTCTGATATTATATTAGAAATGTGATATTTAACCTGATATTCCATGTACTCTTTATTGTGTTAATTACCGGAATATCAGGTTTAGTATTTTGTAAAATTTTACCGGAAGTAATTCTATATGCACATTACGGATGAGAAAATTAAAAACATGAAAATTCTCATCTATAAAAAAAACTTATGAGAATATCACAAAACCTCCTATCCGGATATTTGCTTATTGCTTTGCTTTTCGGATGCACTGCATCCAGACAAAGCTTCTTAACTGAATTTGAAAGCGGAATCATAGCCGTTCAGCAATGGGGTGGTTCACCTGCTATAGATTCTCTTGGGCAAAAACATTCTATCACTCACATTACACTTCATCATCAGGGCGAACCTTTTCCTAAGGGGAGAAATCCGGTTCAGTATCTCAGGAATCTTCAATCATGGTCAAGAAGTGAAAAACACTGGATCGATATTCCTTACCATTATATCATTGATCTGGAAGGGAAGGTATATGAAGGGAGAAATATTATTTATGCAGGCGATACGAATACCGAATATGATCCTAAGGGACACGCACTAATTGAAGTGGTCGGTAATTTTGAAGAGGTTGAACCAAACCCTCAGCAGCTCAATGCAGTAGTAAAAACAATGACCTGGTTAGCAATTAAATATAATGTTCCCGTTGAATTAATCTGTGGGCATAAGGATTACTCTGCGCAGACGGTGTGCCCTGGAAAAAATCTTTATCGGTACCTGGAAAGTGGCTACTTCCAGAAAAAAGTTAAGGAAAATCTTTCTAAATAAAATTTACTCTACTTACCGGATTCCAGTTAAGAAAATTTCTAACAGATAATTAAGAAGTTCTTTTCAGATCATAAAACAGGTTTAAATCTTTTTTTGACTTTCTTAGATTTAATGATGATCTCGATTTATAAGGACAGATAATTTTTTTGATAAAAAATTATGTAATTTTTTGATGAATTTTGCCAAATTAATTATCGAAGTGAAAAAAGAGCTTTAGGATAAATATGAAAACAGAACGGCTAATCTCACTCGATGCATTCCGCGGATTCACAATTGCCGGAATGATTCTGGTAAATAACCCAGGTTTTTGGGCAGATATTTATCCCCAACTAAGACACGCCGAATGGAATGGCTGGACATTTACAGATTGGATATTTCCATTTTTTCTTTGGATTGTCGGTGTTGCAATGACATTTTCATTTGCGGCTCGTTCTTCCAAAGGAGATTCAAGATCGAAATTATTGTTAAATGTCTTCCGGCGATCTGCAATAATCTTTGCTCTTGGATTATTTCTTGCCGGATTCCCATTCGGACTTCTTTGGAATCACAATTTTAATTTGGGATCAATTCGCATTCCCGGTGTATTACAGCGCATCGCAGTCTGCTATTTGATCAGCTCGATCGTTTTTCTTTACACATCAAGACGCGGACAAATCATTTTAATCATTCTTCTATTTGTTTCATATTGGTTTATGATGTTCTATATACCGGTTCCGGAGTTCAGCGCCGGATTATTTGAAAAAGGGAAAAACTTCGCCGCATATATCGATTCTCTTATATTAAGCGGACACATGTGGAGCGCAACTAAAACGTGGGACCCAGAAGGAATAATTAGCACTATCCCTGCTATTGCTACAACACTAATGGGAGCTTTAACCGGAGATTATCTTCGAAGATCTGAACATAGCAAGATTGAAAAATCTGCATGGATGTTTGTTTCAGGCGCTGCTCTTCTTTTAATCGGAGCCATACTTGATATGTGGATGCCGATTAATAAAAGTTTATGGACGGTATCTTATTCTATCTTCATGGGCGGATGGGCATTGTGCATTTTCGGAATTTTTTATTTTCTGATCGATGCAAAAAGTATTAAAGCATGGGCACATCCCTTCGTTGTTTATGGAATGAATGCAATTTTTGTATTTGTCCTTTCTGGTGTAATTGGAAAAACTCTCGGAATATGGAAATTTAATGTTCAATTAACCGATGGGACTTATGCAAATGTTTCTATTAAGAATATTATAATGCAGAATATTTTTGAACCTTATTTTTCTCCTCTAAATGCATCGCTCGGATTTGCCATTAGTTTCATAATGGTAATGTATCTAATAATATGGATCATGTATAAGAAAAAAATATTTATAAAAGTGTAATTTCTATCTAAATATTCTATTGATATTCATTTGTGCTACAAGCAGTACTCCAGCAATTGACAGCAGAATCAAATTGCTGTTACCAGGAATTTTTTGCATCTTGAATTAGTAATTGCATCTGTCCCCATTTATAAAGAGGTAATTAATTTTCTAATCTTATATATATCATTTAAGAGAAAAAAATGGTTCGATTGACAGGTTATTCTATAAAGCCTTTTCTGATTTTTATGATTTTTTTTCATATTAAGTATCCCTTCAATGTTTAGTGCACAAATTCAGGACCAGGGACGTGAACGTTTATCATTAGATTTTAACTGGAAGTTTCAGTTGGGCGACCATAAAGGTGCGGAAAAAATTTCTTTTGATGACAGCAACTGGAGAATTCTGGATCTTCCTCACGACTGGAGTATTGAAGGCAAATATGATGAGAACGAACCGACCGGAAGCAGCGGAGGTTATTTACCAACAGGAATAGGATGGTACCGCCGTTCTATCGATATATCTAAAAATGATCTTAAGAAGAAAGTATTTATTGAGTTTGACGGAATTTATATGAATAGCGATGTCTGGATCAATGGACATCATCTTGGGAATTATCCATTCGGATACAGCAGTTTCTATTACGAACTAACGCCATACCTCTCTCCCGGTCAAAACATAATTGCCGTTCGCGTTGATAATTCCTTACAGCCTAATACAAGGTGGTATTCAGGATCCGGTATTTATAGACATGTCTGGATTACAAAGAAGAATCCTCTTCATATTGAACATTGGGGAGTTTATGTTACCACACCAATTGTCACAAAAGACTCTGCCTGTGTGGTTACTAAAACATCAATAAAAAATAAATCCGGAAAAAATAAAAGAATTATTCTGGAAGCAATTTTAAAAAATAGTGATGGTGTTATAATAGCAAAGACCAAAACACCACTTAATATTGATTCGGGAAACCAGGAAACTATTTCGCAAAAACTAAACGTAAAAACACCTCAATTGTGGTCTATTAATTCTCCCAATCTTTATAATCTGCACACAATTTTAGTTGAAGATAAAAATAGAATTGATGAAGTCGTAACAAAAGTAGGAATTAGAGAAATCGAGTACGATGTAGATAAAGGTTTCTTCCTGAACGGTGAGCATGTTAAAATGAACGGAGTCTGTTTACATCACGATGGTGGAGCAGTAGGAGCCGCTGTACCGATTAAGGTTTGGGAAAGAAGATTAAAAATATTAAAAGAGATGGGTTGCAATGCAATCAGAACTTCACACAATCCTCCGGCACCGGAGTTTTTAGATCTTTGTGATGAAATGGGTTTTCTTGTAATGGACGAACCTTTTGATGAATGGAGAATCGGAAAACGGAAATATGGCTATTACCAATATTTTGATGAGTGGTGGAAAAAAGATTTGGTTTCTATGATTCACAGGGATAGAAATCATCCTTCCATTGTGTTGTGGAGTGCAGGCAACGAAATTCCGGAACAGAAAACCGAGGATGGTCATGGACTGCTAAAATTACTTGTTGATGTTTTTCATGAAGAAGATCCCGCCCGACTTGTTACATTAGGATGCGATAATATTGCTGCTGATGGCGGCGCAACAACTCTCGAATTTCTTAAAGGTCTCGATATCGTCGGTTATAATTATGTAGACCGCTGGCACGAACGTCGTGAATTGTACTATAGTATTGACAGGCATGCCCATCCCGATTGGAAAATGATCGGAACAGAAAGCACATCGAACAGCGGGGGTATTCGCGGAGGATATTCACTTGGTGATAATCCGAATGTCGTAAATCCTAATTATAATTTCAGAATGATCGATACCGAGCAGCTATGGAAATTTGTTTCCAAACATGATTACGTAATTGGTGATTTTATGTGGACGGGTATCGGCTATCTGGGAGAATCTGTTTGGCCTGCCAAGAATGACAATTTTGGTGTTATGGATTTATGCGGATTTCCAAAAGATGGTTATTATTTTTATAAGAGTCAGTGGACCTCTGAACCAATGATTCATCTTTTCCCGCACTGGAACTGGCAGGGACGGGAAGGTCAAATAATTCCGGTGCTTTGCTATACAAACTGCGATGCTGTTGAACTATTCTTAAACGAAAGATCATTTGGTGAAAAAAGATTAGAGTTCCCAAGGCAGGGAAATTCAGGGGGATGGAACTTATATGACAAACCGCAAATTCATCCAACTACATCGGATCTGCATCTTCAATGGGATGTTTCTTATACTCCGGGTACTTTAAAAGCTGTAGGTAAAAAAGGTGGGAAAATTGTATTCACAAAAGAAATACGAACTACTGATATACCATATGCAATTAAATTAAAAGTAGATAGGAAAACAATTGTAGCTGACGGCAGAGATGTTGTACATGTTGAAGTCCTCGTTGTTGATAAAAATGATAATATTGTACCGACTGCAAATAACATGGTTTACTTTACTCTTGAAGGCGAAGGGAAAATAATTGGTGTAGATAACGGGAATCCATTCGACCATGATTCTTATAAAGGGAACCAAAGAAGTGTTTTTAACGGAATGGGATTAGTGATAATTCAATCAACTCAAAATAGTGGTGAAATTAAAATTGTTGCAAAATCTGAAGGACTTAAATCAGCTGAAATAAATTGCAGTGTCATCAAATAATTTTAATGATAAGGGAGTTTTTTCTATTTTATGAATAGTAGCATACAATTCTAAACGTGTTTAAATGTTAAATAGTAATTCAGAATATTCGCTCGATCAGAAAATCGGGCAGATGATAATAACCGGTTTCCGGGGAACAACGATTAATGAAAAATCAGTTGTTGTTAAATCAATCCAGGAGTATCATTTAGGTAGTCTCTGGCTGGTTGATAATGATGGTCCAATGTCGGAAACTATTGGAAATATTGAGTCTCCTGCACAATTAAAAACACTTACCAATAATCTTCAATCGTATGGTAATAATTCACTTCTACTTGCAATAGATGCCGAAGGAGGCGAGGTGATTCGATTGAAAGAGAAACATGGATTTCCACAGATACCTTCAGCAAAGTATTTCGGTGATTTGGATAATCCTCAGCTTACTAGTACAAATGCAGAATTGGTTGCATCTTTACTTAAAGAGGCAGGCGTTAATATCAATTTTGCTCCGATAGTAGATGTGAATTCCAATCCAGAATGTCCTGTGATAGGAAAACGTGGTCGCAGCTTTTCCGCTGATCCTGAAAAAGTATTTATTCATGCTAAAGAATTTATTTCGGCTCATCATGAAAAAAATATTGCTACTTGTCTTAAACATTTTCCCGGACATGGAAGCTCATTGGAGGATACACATAACGGATTTGTTGATGTTTCCCGTACCTGGTCTGAAGCAGAAATTGTTCCATATAAAATTTTAATTGCTGAAGATCTCGTAGACTCAATAATGACAGCACATATTTTTAATTCCAATTTGGATAATAAATATCCTGCGACACTTTCAAAGAAAATAATAACCGGTCTGCTAAGAGAAAAGTTGGGATTTGATGGAGTAATTTTTACAGATGATCTTATTATGAAAGCTATAGATGATCATTATACATATGAAGAGGCAATAGAACTTGCATTGAATGCAGGTATCGATATTATTGTTCAGGGTAATGCAGCTAAGTATAATCCTGATATTGTTGCAAACACTTTTGAAACGATCAAAAGGTTGATTGAATCAGGAAAAGTAACGCTCGAAAGAATTGACGAATCTTTCAATCGGATTATAGCATTGAAAAGGAGATTTGGTCTAGCGATTTAATTCACTACCCGTTTGTGTATTGCTTATCATACTTTTTTCCGCATCTTTTAAACACAGCTTTTATTTCATATTGAGACTTTTATAAGGTAGTTATCAAAATGAAACCGATCAAAATTATGATAGTAATTCTGTTGTTATCAAACTTATTAAATGCGCAGCAAATTATATGGACCAACAAAACATCAAATTACAATTTACCATCCGGGATAGAAATTTATGAAGGGTCGCGTCAATCACCGCTGCTCAAGATTTACTATGTGGATGCCGATCTGAACAATCCCGATTTATGTATTAGACCTTACATCAGCAGTACAAATTATTCTGTTGATAATTTCAACGATATAGTAGGTGCATATGCTTCTGTTAACGGCGGGTTCTTTGGCGGGAATGTTTCTTACTCAACAGTTGTTTATCCATCCGAAGTGAAGGCGGCAAATGTTTCTTCCGTAAGCAGAAATTCCAAAACCTATCCCGTAATAAGAAGTATGTTTAGTATGAAAACAGATCGCACTTTTTCTGTTGATTGGATATATCATTTCGGTAATACAATTGAAGACATTTACAAATTCTCGTCTCCGCTGCCATATACAAACAATGATCTAAATCCACAACCCGTTCCGCTTAAATCGAATGGAGAAAAATTAAACAACCTTCTTTCGGGAATAGGCGGGGCTCCTGTTTTGATTAAGGATGGAAAGATAAATATCTCTTATAACGAAGAAATAATGTGGGGATCCGGAGTCGGGTATGATAATCGGGATCCGAGAACTGCTGTGGGATATAAAAGTAACAAACACGTGATTATGTTGGTGGCAGATGGAAGGGGAAGTACAAGTGAAGGTGTTTCATTAATTGAACTTGCTCAGATTATGAATGATATTGGCTGTTATGAAGCTATCAACCTTGACGGAGGCGGCTCCACTCAATTGGCTATCGGTAAATCTTATGTGAATTCACCGGCGGGAATAAGACCGGTTCCCACCATTCTTTCTGTAGTTCACTCTGATTCGGTAAAAAGTATTTCTAAACCTCTTTTTGAAAAGATTATTGACACAGAGGATAATTCAGTTGTTAAAGTGGGAAGTTGGTTCGAATCGGCAAATGCCGGTTATTACGGAACTTCAAAATCACTTTTACTAACACGAGGAAACGGTGCTAACTTTATTAAGTATTCTTTGAATCTCCCGGCTGATAATAAATATGAGATTTATGCATGGTGGGTTTCTGCTTCTAACAGATGTACCGATACACCATATATTGTTCATCATAAAGAAAAATCTGATACAGTCCGTGTAGACCAGACTAAAAATGGTTCATCATGGCAGAAATTAGGTTCATTTACTTTCACTGCCGATTCAAATGCTTATGTGATCATCAGTGATGCGGCGACCTCAGGAACTTACGTTACTGCGGATGCAATTAAAATAATTTCTTATCAGAATGTTACTGATGTAAATTATAAAGAAAATAAACTTCCGACCGGTTTTTATCTTTCACAAAATTATCCGAATCCATTTAATCCGGTAACTACTATCAGTTATGGTCTGCCGTTAGAAGGACCTGTTGAATTGAAAGTCTTTGACGTATTAGGTAGAGAAGTAAAAGAACTTGTTAATCAATTTCAATTGTCTGGTTATTATCAGGTTATCTTGAATGGAATTGACTTATCGAGTGGAGTTTATTTTTACCGACTGAAAGGAGCCGGATTTCAGGAAGCAAGAAAACTCATGTTATTGAAATAAGGAAACTTTTCCGGTTAGTTTTGGAAAAGAGATTAACTTTATTTGTAATCGATTATAAATTTGTCAAGTTTAGGTAAATTCTTCTTTATTCTATTTAGTTCGTGATTATAAATCACTCTTCCCAAATTTGCCAGGAAAGGAATTCCTATCTGGTTGTATTCGTAAATTCCGTCGTTATAGATTCCATCCTTGTTTACATGAATAACTGCTGAAAGCATAAACTCGACTTTGTTCTTGAAGTCGACAATATAAGCAACATCGGTAAGATAGCCGTACGCCATTCCGACCTTGTTAAATATTCTAATATTTCCATCCATCGGTTCGCGGGTATCTCCGAACATAAAATATTTAACATAACTGTCGTAATAAGTTGAATCATACCCCGGGTGCCGGCTCTCACGCGGAATCATTGACATATATTTATTTAAGAAGTTGTAGTTATCATTAGTAAGATTAAACTTTTTATTACCGGAATTTGCCTCGGGAAATAGAACGGCTTTCAGAATTCCATGAAGTGTTTCAAGAGAAATGTAATTTCTGCCCGAGAAATCAAATGGTTTATTAACAAGGCTATCTTTCAAATCTAAGTATCCGATTCCCTTATATAAATTATTCAGTTCAAACTGATAAGTATTTTCGTTATACTGCGCGGACTGATGATAAATTATTTTATCCTCCTGATAAAAAGTAATTGGATTTGTATTCCGGTTGTCCTCAGGAGTTAATCCTCCAACAAACCTGTGAACAATTTTAACATCTTTAAATCCCTTATTGTGAAGCCGCTCATTTATTCCCTTTTGTCCAACAAACTCATAAAGTCGATTGTAGGCATCGTTGTCGCTTACAAGAAATATTTTCTTTATGTAATTGGCAATTGTCGGCAGTCCATTCTCTGAAGACGTATCAGAAACAACGCTTGATTGACGTTCTCTGATGCTATCGATCCGAAGAGGAGTAAACTTGGTTAATCCATCAATTTTAAGATCGTTCAGTTTTTCAAAAGCAAGAATTGCTACGGGTAATTTTACCGTACTTGCCGGATAAAAATACTTACGGGGATTTACCCTGTATTTGTAAGTTGTGAAAACGGGAAAATTATTATTATCACGATTGATCTGTGTATAAATAATCTGTACTTCGAAACTGTCGATGTTGGTTAGTACATTATCAAACAAATTTTTATTCTCGTTCAGGAGTCTATCGATAAGATTCTCCTGTGCGGGTAATGTAGTAGATAGAAGCAAAAAAACAACGAATACAAATTTGATTGTTTTCATATTACTCTCAGTACAATCATTATCAAATGATTATTACTTTTTCCAGATAGCTTTGCGTACAAATCCGTCGGCTTTTTTTAATCTTTCTTGTGCTTCTTCGTAATCAACTTTTGCAATTATCATAACAAGAGCGGTCTTTACATGTCCTTTCGATTTACTTAAAAATTCTTCTGCTTTTTCATAAGATACGCCGGTAATTGTCATTACAATTCTTTTAGATCGTTCTTCCAGTTTTTTATTGGTCATCTGGAGATCGATCATCATATTCTCATATACTTTTCCCATCCTGATCATCGACGTAGTTGTTAACATATTCAGAACTAATTTTTGGGCTGTTCCGCTCTTCATTCTTGTAGAGCCCATTACAACTTCGGGACCCACATCTATACACATAGCTACATCAACATTTTCAATATTGAAAGTGTTGCGGGGAGTACAGGTTATATATAATGTTTTTGCACCGAGTTCATGTGCTTTTTTGATTGCGCCGATCACATATGGTGTTCTTCTGCTGGCAGCTATTCCGCAAACAACATCTTTATTATTAACTTTTGCGCGCAACACGTCATTCGCACCATTTTCTTCTTTATCTTCTGCACCTTCCTGAGCTCTGAACATCGCTTCTTTACCGCCGGCAATAAATCCTTCAATCATGCCGAAAGGAGTACCAAAAGTCGGCGGACATTCGGATGCATCCACCACACCAAGCCGCCCGCTTGTACCGGCGCCAAAATAGAGAAGTCTGCCTCCGCTTTTTAATCCATTAACAATTATTTCAACCGCTTGCTCGATGTACGGCAACTCTTTTTCTACAGCTAACGGAACCGCCTTATCTTCATTATTAATAATTCGCAAAATACCTGCAATACTCTCATTATCGATGCTCATCGAATTCTTATTTCTCTGCTCGGTAGACAAAGCACTTATTTCGTCGAATAATTTTTTTCTGTGACTCATAAATTTCTTTTCCGTTAATAATTATGTTTCAATTCTCGTTCAATAATTTAATACCGAACGCTATAGAGTATTCAAACTCTTTAACTATCTTAAAACCGACTTTCTCATAAAACTTGATTGCATTATTATTTTTTTTGCCAACTTCTAAATGAAGCGCCGTAACTTTCAAGTCAATAAGCTTAGTGATGAATGTATCTATTAATTTTCTTCCCATTCCTTTACCCTGTCCTTCAGGTAAAATGTCTATGTGCAAATGCGCCGGATATGAAAGAAGCTCCGGTCTTGGGACATGTCCTTTATGTATTAATCTAATTATTCTTGCATCGGGTGAATTATCATCATCACTCGGGATGATATATTTTTCTCTTAAATGTGGGAACCACTCTTTTTCAGTTCCATTAAAGAATTCTTCCGAATTATTTGTACCGATAATATATCCAACCGGTATATCATTGTTTGCAAGGATGAAAGTTAACTCGGGATGAATTATAGCATAAGGTGCAGCGTAGAAATTACCAAGCAACATTGGATCTTTGTAAACTTCACTCGCATCTTTACCACTGTCGCCGGTCTTTAAACAGATTTCGTATAGTGCGAACAGGTCGGATTCTCTATATGATCGGATAAATAAACTCATTGTCAAATTTATTCTTATATAAATATTTGAATTATCTTCCTAAAATATAGCAAAGAAGGAGAGTATTATTCACTTTTGTTCTTTATGTTTAGTATAAATTATCATTTTCACTTAATTTACAACCACCCGATTGTGTAGTTGGTTTGTTATTAGGAATTTTGCATTATTGCTGTGAAAAATCACCTGATTTCAAAAGTAATGCCTATTTATCCCTTTTTCTTTCTGAAATAATAAATTAATTTTATGAAAAACTTGAAGATATTTGGAGATGAAATGAAAAGAGTACTGCTGATTTCTTTAATGATATTTGTTGAAATGTTCGGGCAAAGGGTAACTGTTGTTGAGGATGCCGCTGTTACAAATCCAAGAGAGGGAAGTTTTTATTACCCGGCATTAAGCCCGGATGGAACCGTATTAATATTCTCAACTGCTAATCAGAAAGGATTGTGGTATAAAAATCTTCCTTCCGGAAATATTGTTAGGATAACTAATCAATTGGGAGCTGGAATAGATGCTGCGTTTGAAAGCAAGAATCATGTTATTTATAAAGAGGACAACTTTGTGCAGGGAAGGAGATTTTCATCACTAAAATCATTTGATCTTTTAACGAGAAGATCAACTATACTTGATAGAGATATTAGGGATTTGAAAATTTACCGGAGTTATGAAAACAGAACCGGAACTTATTTCAAGAATAATGAGATCCGGGAAATAAACAGTCCGAGTTTATCTAAAATTAGTTCGAACGAGATTCTTGCTTACACGGAAAACTCACAGATAGTTATTTTCGAAAATAATCAGAAAAGAATGATTGAACCTTTGGGTAAAGGTCATTATATCTGGGTGTCACTATCACCCGATAAAACCAGACTTATGTTTACTTTCGCAGGTAAAGGGACCTTTGTTTCAGATCTTAAAGGAAAAATGCTTAACAAAGTTGGATATGCAAACTATCCTTCATGGTCACCTGATGGAAGCTGGGTTGTATTTATGAAAGATATTGATGACGGAGTTAAAATAATATCATCTAATATTCATATCGCTAATTTAATAACAGGTAAGTATTTCAATTTAACATCAACAAGAAACGATATTTCACTTTACCCTAAATGGGGCAAGGACAATAGCGAAGTTTATTACAACACTGATAAAGGACAAATCCGAAAAATTAATCTTAAGATTGAGTAGGTAAATCATACAAATGAAAAAAATAATTTTACTTCTAATCGGGTTAATCTTTTTGAGCCTATCAAGTTCTAACGCTCAATCATTAGCGGGATATAAATTTTGTATAAATCCCGGTCACGGCGGGAATGATTCAAATGACAGACAAATTCCACTGGGAAATGGAATTAACTTCTGGGAATCGGAAGGCAATTTAACCAAAGGACTTTATTTAAGAGATATGCTTGAAGCTTTGGGTGCAACAGTTATTATGACACGAACACAGAATAGAACCGAGGACGATTTGCCGCTCTCTCAGATTGTTGCTATTGCCAATACAAATAACGTCGATTTTTTCCATTCGATTCATAGCAATGCAACCGGGACATCAGCTAGAGCTAATTATACTTTGATCCTTTTCAATGGGACTGACACAGCACCGACTAATCCAGCAGCTAAGGAAATGGGGGCAATTCTTGCTCAAAAGATTTTTGCGGTTAATAGAACTACCTCTACACAAAATCGTGGAGATAGAACATTTTTAGGATTCAATCTTGGGGTTCTTAACGGACTAAACATGCCGGGTACCTTATCCGAAGGTTCCTTTCATGATTATTTACCCGAAGCCTGGAGACTTAAAAACAATAGTTATCTCAAACACGAGGCGTGGGCTATTGCACGTTCGTTCCTTCAGTATTGCAATGCAGGTACTTTCATTAATGGAATTGTTGCAGGAATTGTAAGAGATCTAAATGAAACAGTCCCTTCATCTTATCTTCCAATTGGAAATGATGTTAAAAAACCTCTTAACAAAATTAAAGTAAGATTAGAACCCGGTGATAAAGTATATAACGGAGATGAATTTAATAATGGTTTTTACATGTTTGATGAAGTGACCCCGGGCAATTACCAGTTGATTTTTGAAGTGGACAAAATGAGACCGGATACGGTTTCAGTTACTTCTGTTGCCAACTTATCTGTATTCAAAGATCGATTATTAACGCTCAACCCGATTCTGGATCCTCCGCAAATTCTAAGTTATTCTCCTGCTGATAGTGTTAATGAAGTGAGTAACGTTTCTCCTGTTGTAATCGAATTCGATATTAGAATGAATGCTGAGGAGACTCAGAAAGCATTTTCCATTACACCGGAAGTAGCGGGAAGTTATAAGTGGGATACTGATTTCAAAAAAATAACATTTACTCCTTCCAAAGGTTATTTACCCGGTACCAAGTACACTATTCTTATTTCAACAGCAGCTAAAACTCATTTCGGATTTTATTTACAGCAGCAAAAATCTTTCAGCTTCACTACGAGGTCAAAATTGAATCTCGTTTTCACATATCCTAAATCCGGGGAATCAAATATTTCAACATCAGTTTTAATGAGACTTAAATTTGATAAAGGTATTGATGGCTCAAGCATGGCTAATAAAATAACGGTTGCAGATAGTACTGGAATTCCAATTCTGCTTCAAGCGAATATAAGCCGGTACGGAGAGGGTATAATAGATTTTGAACCAAAGACTCAATTGAACAATAATACAACCTATACAATAACTGTTAAGGAAGGAATTAGTGATGCTGAGTATGTTAAGTTTACGGAAACTGTTACCATAGAATATAAAACTGAGAGCAGGTATACATTTGATGGGAATTTAATTGAAGGATTTGAATCTGGCAATCTCTGGCAGTCTCCTTTGTTATCTCCAAATACTATTGGAGTAAATACTTCAACAACTAATTTTACAATAGCTACTATACGGAAAAGAAGCGGGAATAGTTCAGGTCGGCTTAATTATACTTTTACAGGTAATTCCGGAGAAGTTGAACTAGCAATTATTAATCCTATTAATTTAGGTCAGAGTTCATCTGCCGGTTTTGGCATCTGGGTTTATGGAGACAATAGTTTTAATATTCTGGAATATCGCTTCTTGCGTTCAGGTTCTACAATTGAAAAAGTTTTTATCGATACATTGAATTGGACGGGTTGGAAATTAAAGAAAATATGGCTGAATGAAATCCCGGGTTCCGGTCAAATTGAATTCAAAAGTATAAACATTGTTCAAACAGCTAATGGCGAAACAAGCGGAACCTTATTCTTTGATGAATGTATTTCAAACATTGTTACGGATGTATTTGCAGATAATTCTCTTCCGGGCGAGTTTATACTTGAACAGAACTTTCCGAATCCATTTAACCCGACAACGACAATCAGGTTCTCGTTGCCGGATAATAGAAATGGACAAAGTAATTTATTGCAAAATGTCAGCTTAAAAATCTATGATATGCTTGGAAGGGAAGTATCAACTCTTATTGATGAAGAGAAGGCTCCTGGTAACTACGAAGTAAAATTTAATGCAAAAAATTTGGCGAGTGGAGTTTATATTTATAGGCTTCAGTCTGGTGATTCACATTCAGGCGAAGTTTTTATTCAGAGCAAAAAATTAATTTTGTTGAAATAACTTATATTAATTAAGTAGAAAATGGATGTTAATAAAAATTTCAGGATAATATATGCCTAATACGATAGAAGAAAAAATTGTCGAAGAGAAGCACAAAGCAACACAATCAAAAGTAGAAGAATATTATCTTCAGTTATCCGGCAAACAGTTAATTTATTCACCGGTTGAAAAGATACCCGTCATTCAGGTCGATAGTTTTCCGGAACTTGGTAAACTTACAGCACTGCGTTTTATTGAATGGGTGATTGAAAATCCTGATGGAGTTATTTCACTACCAACCGGTAAAACCCCTGAACATTTTATTAAATGGGTTGCGAGAATTCTTAAAGAGTGGGATTCCGAAACGATACAAAAAATTATTTCTGAAGTTGGAATTAAAACCGATAAAAAACCTTCTTTGGAAAATCTTAAGTTCGTTCAAATTGATGAATTTTATCCAATCGACAGCAGTCAGCATAACAGTTTCTATTATTATATCCAGAAATTCTATTTCCGTCTTTGGGGGCTTAATCCCAAATATGCATTATTGATGAATATAAATAAAATACCCACTGCAGAGAACTTACCGCTTAATGAGATTTTTCCGGATCAGAAAGTTGATCTATCTCTAAGAACACGTTGGGCAGGTTCCAGACAGGAGAGACTGCAAAAAGAAACAGTTGAGATTTTAGATGAATACTGTACTGATTATGAAAGAAGAATTCGTGATATGGGAGGAATCGGATTTTTCCTTGGCGGTATTGGTCCCGATGGTCATATCGGTTTCAATGTACAGGGAAGCGATCACTTCTCAACTACAAGGTTAATTACTACCAATTATGAAACGCAAGCTGCTGCGGCTACTGATTTAGGCGGTATTGAAGTTGCTCGCAACCGGCTGGTAATAACTATTGGTCTGAATACTATAACATATAATTTAAATGCAACAGCTATTATCATCGCGGCTGGTGAGGCGAAGGCAAATATTGTAAGAGATTCAATTCAAAATTCGGAATCAAATAAATACCCGGCTACTGCTTTACAAAGACTTGAAAATGCAAGATTCTTTTTAACACACGGTGCTGCGCTTAGATTAAGTGAAAGAAGATTTGTTGAAGTTGAATTGGAGTCACCAATTTCGCAGCATTCAATTGAGCGAAGTGTAATAAATCTTGTTGTTGATAAATCAAAAACACTTTCTCAGCTTAACAATGAAGATTTCAAAGAAAACAATATTACAGATCTGGTTATGAACAGGTTGGGTAAGAATGTTGAAGAGATTACTAAAGAAATTGTGCAAAACATAACAACCCGGCTTGAAAAAGGGATGAATAATGTTGAACATGAAACCATTTTACATACAGCTCCTCATCACGATGATATAGAATTAGCATATTTACCATACATTACACATTTAGTGAGAAATCCACTCAACAAACATCATTTTACATACTTAACAAGCGGATTTACTGCTGTGACAAATTTGTTCATGCTCAACCAAATGGAAAATCTTATGAACTTTTTAAGTTCGGGAATGTTCCAGCAGAAAATAGGGGAAAATTATTTTAGCAAAGTTAACATTGACGGAAAAAATCGTGATGTTATGTATTATCTTGATGGAGTTGCAGGGCACACCCGCACATTACAGAATGAAGCTCTTGCAAGAAGACTATTACGGAATATCATGGAAGTTTATGAAGAAGAGAGCCTGGTTTATATCAAAGATAGAGTGAGTGAACTTATAAATTATTTCAAAACACAATACCCGGGTAAGAAAGATATTGCTTATGTTCAGAAGTTGAAAGGGATGCAAAGAGAATTTGAAAGTGAAGTTTTCTGGGGTTATTACGGTTTCAGCGTTGAAGATGTTTCTCACTTGCGTCTCGGTTTTTATCAGGGAGATATATTTACCGAAGTGCCGCAAATTGACCGGGATGTTATTCCGATTTTTGAATTGATGAAAAAACTTAAACCGACAATTGTTACACTTGCATTTGACCCGGAAGGAAGCGGTCCTGATACACATTATAAAGTAATGCAGGCAATTTCGGAAGCTCTGCAGCTTTATGAAAAACATTCGGGCAACTCAAATATTAAAGTCTGGGGTTATAGAAATGTATGGTATCGTTTTCATCCCGCCGAAGCTAATATTTATGTTCCTGTTAGCTTAAACTCCTTTGCAATTTTAGAAAACACATTTATGAAGAGTTTTAGTTCTCAACGTGGTGCCAGTTTCCCGAGCTGGGAGTACGATGGACCTTTTAATCGGCTTGTTCAGAAAATTCAGGTTGAGCAATACAATGTCCTTAGAGAATGTTTAGGTAAGGAGTTTTTCTTAAAGCATCCACATCCGAGAATTAGAGCTGCTAAAGGAATATTATTTTTAAGAGAACTTACTCTTAATGAATTCTATAAGCATACAAGAGAGCTAAAGAAGGTTACAGAGTAGTCTATTTAATGGAATTGTTGAGACGGGGATGTCGCTCCGTCTCAATTGGTTTATTAATGAGACAATACTTTCGAAATTCCAATTCCCGGATCATCAGTCAATACGACCTTACCGTCAATAACTTTTGTCCCTTCAAACGGATCGTTACTTATTAGGAGAGCACCATCCAGATCTGCCCACTGAATGCCGGGAGATAATTGAGATACAGCGGAAATACCACACGATGTTTCCGTCATACAGCCGAGCATCACCTGCATACCGAGTGATTTGGCAAGGGTCATCATTTTATGAGCTTCGCGCAATCCGGTACATTTCATCAGTTTTATATTTATTCCTGAGTAAACGCCGTAGGCTTTAATTACATCCGGAATACGTTGAACAGATTCGTCACCAAAAGTCGGAAGCGGACTTTTTTCTGTAAGCCATGCCATATCTTCAATCATCTCTTTCGGCATTGGTTGTTCAACCATTTTAACGTTTCTTTCGTTCAGCCAGTTTATCATATCGAGAGCAAAAAATTTATCTTTCCATCCCTGGTTTACATCAACTACTAAAGGTTTATCGGTAACCGAACGGATAGTTTCAATCATTTCTTTATCCGTATCACGTCCAAGTTTTACTTTCAAGACTTTATATTCATCAGCCTCTTTTACTTTCTGCTTAACAACTTCACTTGTATCAATACCAATAGTAAATGATGTGAACGGTGTTTTATCTTTATCAAAACCCCATATTTTGTACCAGGGTTTACCAATCAACTTACCAACAATATCATGAAGCGCAATGTCTACCGATGCTTTGGCTGCAGGATTCAACGGGTCAATGCTATCAACATATTCAAGTATATTTTCAACTTCGAATGGATCTTTGAATTGCGACAAATCAACTTTGGATAAAAATCTGGATGCAGTCTCATGCGATTCGCCTAAGTAAGGCGGCATTGATGCTTCACCGTAGCCGATTGTTCCATCATATTCAATTTGTGTTAACATTACAGGTGTTGTTGTTCTGGAACTGGTAGCTAATGTAAAAACGTGTTTCAGTTCTAAGGTGTAAGGTTTGAATGTGAGTTTCATATTAGAATTCTTCTTTATGATATTTATGCTTTTTGCAAAACTGCTGGTATTTAATCCACCTGCTAATATTGTTCCGCCAATTAAGCTGCTAGTTAAAATAAATTTCCTGCGATTATGTTTCATTACATTTCTCCCCGATAAAACCTGTTCATCTTAACTGAAGAGATTCCGTTTTTATCGACAGAGTTTGGAATTCTTTTTGCTCTTCTAAAGTGTTTTAATCGGTACTCATTAAAATTATCCGCATTTCTATCGAATGAATTTATCTTCACCATCCCGGCAGCATGAATATATTTGTAATCACCAAGATAAATTCCGACGTGTGTAATTCTTTCTTTTGTTGAATCTGTAGCAGGAGCTCCGAAGAATAGAAGATCGCCAGCAATTAGTTTATCAAATCCATTCTGTGTATCTATTAACTCGCCCTGTTCAGCTTGCTGTGAAGCATCACGGGCAAGTACAATTCCGTTTAGTAAAAAAACTGTTTTAGTGAATCCGCTGCAGTCCATACCCTTTGCTGAAGTGCCGCCCCAGAGATAGGGTACACCCATTAGTAAGTTAGCGGTTGATAAAATATCTTCTCCAGTTGGATAATCCCTTTTCAGCCAGTCTGAAAACTTCATACACTCTTTCTTGTTAATAAATGCAATTCTCCCATCGGGATATTTTACTTTATAAAAATTGTTTTGTTCATCAAGTAATATTAAAATATTTCCAGCTGTTAAATCAGAAACACGGGGTGATGAATTATCCGGTTGGGTATATGAAAAACCATATTCATTCAGATAAATTATTTTATCGGCTGTAAGCCATTCGTCAAGCTGATTTTTTGACATCGGCATAATTCCATCGTCATCAACCCATGAAATGTAGTCATCCGGTGTTTGGATCAAAAAGAAACCCGATTTTTTTTTGAAAATTTTTACCGGAGTTCCCATCAATGCTTGTGTAGCCAGTTCTGCAGCATGATCCGGCTTGGATCTTATATTTGCAACGGATAAGTTTACTATACCATAAATATTCTCACCCAATTCTTCTGCCGGTAATATTTTTATTTCATCTTTTAATTCTAATCCAAGGGCTTTTATACCGGCAAATAGCTTCTCTTTAGCTCCGGTCATGTTTGTTTCTCCCGATAATGTCAGCATTCCTAAGTTGTCTTCTGCAGTTACATTAAATATTGCAACTCTTTTATCCGGGGCAAAGGAACTCTTAATCTCTTCAATAACTTTTGTAACAGAATTCATTTTTTCATCCTGAGCAAATAGATGACAAGTAATTATTAAGAATACTATGAGACTTAGAATTTTTTTCATAACGAATAACCTGCATCAATTATTTTTTAATAAAAATTTGATGTTGAAAATTACTTCACTTCTTTTTTCTTTCCAAAATCAGAATCCAGCGGAATAAATTTAGTAATAATGAATGCCGGTATTGTTGCAATGCAAACCCATACGAAAAAGTGCTGGTAACCGATTATTTCCTGCAGCCATCCGCTGAACATTCCGGGTATCATCATACCAAGCGCCATAAAACCTGTTGTAATTGCAAAGTGAGCTGTTTTATGCATTCCTACCGAAACGTAGATCATAAATAACATATAAGCAGTAAAACCAAATCCATATCCGAATTGTTCTATGGCAACACATAGACTGATAATAAAGAACGAGTCCGGCATTGCATATGAAAGATATACATAAACTGTGTTAGGAAGATTGATTGCAATAAGCATCCACCAGAGCCAATATTTTAATCCGTTTCGCGAAGCAAGAAACCCTCCGAGTATTCCACCTAATGTAAGTCCTATAATCCCGATCGTACCGTAAATTATTCCTACATCACCGGTTGTAAGTCCGAGCCCTCCGGTTTCTCTAACATCCAATAAAAACGGGGATGCAAGTTTAACAAGCTGTGATTCGCCCAAACGGTAAAGAAGAAGGAATGCTAATATTATTCCGATTCTTTTTTTCTTAAAGAATAATGCAAATGTTCTGAAGAATTCTCCGAATACACTTTTGTTTTCCTTTTGGACTGCAGGCATATCGGATTTTGGATACGGAAGAATGAATTTATGATAAATAAAAAAGAGAACAAACATTCCTGTGAGGACTATGAATGTTATTGTCCATGCAAGAGGAATATTGCCCGAACGTGCTTGAAATGCTGCAAAAGCTTCACGCTTAAGTTTCGGGTCCAGCTGTATAACAGCTAATGCAGGTTTGTTCCAATTCAATTCGTTGAAAACAAAACGTACTCCTTCTTTAATCTCTATGCTTTTGTCCCCACTTTCAATCCCAAAGTTGACTACTATTTCTTCTCCTGCTGCGGGTTTGTTGGATAAGTGCATCGAAACTAAAGCTGCATTACCTGCAAGATCGCTGTATGGAATTACTTTTTTCTCGGGTCCGAATGTATCGGCAAGAAATTTTTCCAGCCAGGAGGTTTCTTTCTTCTCCTGAACTGCTATTCTTGTTTTTTCATCTTCATAAAATTTGTTTGCAATATTCCAATCTTTGGCAAATTTCTTAAGCGAATCGATTTTTTCCTTCGGCTGATTTTGCGTGTCAATAGAAATAAATGGTTCGGATACAATTATTCTAAGATCACCTGCTGCCGGAACAACTTTTAATGACTCCGGCTGAACCATTTGAACAATACCTGCCTGAGGCATAGCTTTGATTGAAATATCAACCGGGGGCAGACCCGTATTGCTTTCAAAGAAGCCGGCAAGAATTATGAGCAATCCCTGCCCGGTTATCATTGCAAGTCTGTAAAAAGTGCTTCGAATCCCGACGAAGAATGCCTGGTCGTGTTCGGATAATCCGAGCATGTAAAATCCATCAGCAGCAATATCGTGTGTGGCGGAACTAAAAGCGAGGAGCCAGAAAAATGCAAGTGTATACTGGAAAAAATTCGGAATAGGAATGGTAAATGCAACTCCCGCAAGTCCTGCGCCTATAAACAGCTGCATGATAATAATCCAAAGTCTTTTTGTTTTAAGTAGATCAACAATGGGGCTCCACAACGGTTTTATAACCCACGGCAGATAAAGCCAGCTTGTGTAGAGTGCAATATCAGCGTTTGATATTCCCAATCTTTTGTACATAATCACTGAAACGGTCATTACAACCACATAAGGAATCCCTTCCGCATAATACAAGGATGGAACCCAGGTCCATGGATTTCTATAAGCAGATTTTTGTTTGGTCATTAAAATAATTCCGGAAAAAATTTAGTAATTTTTTTTTTGTAGAATACCCTATAACTTTGTCTTAGCCATTAAAACCGCACCAATTTCTGGCGGATTTTCAGCCTGAGTAATTTTTACTTCGGGTGTGTGCAATTCAATCTTTGCTTTGAACATTTTAGAATATAAATTATCTATTGTAATTGTTCCGCCTACCAGACACAATTTCATTGCCTCATCACCTATTAGGTTAATCATAGATTTCACATGTAGAATAAGCTGATCCGATTCCTCTTCTAAAATTTTTATTGCTACCTCATCATTGTTTTGAGCAGCTTCAATAACTTTCGGAGCAAATGCAGCAAGGTCAAAGTTATTTCGATAGACCTCGGTAATTAATTGAGATGAATCATTAATTCCGAAATCACGTTTTAATAATTCACTCATCAGAGTTTTTGCACCTCTTCCGTCAAATTCTTTTGCAACTTCATTCAATCCTTTTCTACCTATTGTATTACCGCTCCCCTCATCGCCTAATAACCTGCCAAATCCACCAACCCTAAATATATTATTCGATTGATTTTTACCGAAGATTATTGATCCTGTACCTGCAATCAGCAATGCGCCGGGACCTCCGGAAAAAGCGCCTTCGAGTGCAATACGGGCATCACTATCAACGTTGAATGTTTTGAAATCATAACCCTTTTTACCGGAGAACTGAATGAAGTCGTTTTTCAATTTCAATGCGTCACTCTCTCTGCCCGCTCCGGTCGTTCCGATAAAAATTGAAGCTATGTCATCAGGTAAAATTCCAAGGTTTGAAGTTGATTCCAGAATTAGTGAAAGAATATTTTCGGAAACAAGTTCGGTTCCGATAATCAGAAAATTTGAAGGACCGCCCTGGCAGTCATATAAAGGAATTAAATCAAAATCAGTTACAACACATTTTGTTTTTGTACCGCCGCCATCCAGACCGATTAAATATTTTTTTCCCACGTTCGACTTGAAATAATTATTTGTAATAGAAACTTAGTTAAATTGAGACTAATTGTTCATGTATTTCAGATAATCTAAAATGCCAAGATAGATTTTATATGCCATATCAGTACGGAAATTATCATCCGCAAGTTTTTCCTCATCTTCAGCATGCGACATAAAAGCCTGCTCGACCAGGATTGAGGGCATTTCGGACATTCGCGTTACCCTGTAATTAAATGAGCCCACGGTACCAAATGGTTTAAGGTCCAATTCAATTAATCTTTTATAAATATTCTCTGCCAGCGGTGCCCAAAACGGATTATGATAAAATGTACATGTACCGGAAGCGCCTAAGAATTCAGTGACCGGCTCGCTTGCATTTGCATGAATACTTAAATGAAGATTTGCATCGGAGTTTGTTGCTATCTCTCTTTTACTGAGAAGTGTCATGTCTTTATCCGAGTCCCTCACCTGCAGAACTTCCGCACCAAATGTTTTGAAAAGTTCTTCCATTTTCTTTGACAAATCTAAATTTATTTCCTTTTCCTTTAATCCGGATAATCCAATAGCGCCTGTGTTGCTTCCGCCATGTCCCGCTTCAATTGAAATTTTTATTCCTTTCAGAGGTAGAGGATTTTCTAAATCATATTTGGGCGGATACTTGAGTTTAAAAATCAATTCCTTTCCGTTCGGTTTCAGTTCGTATCCCCATATTTTGGAAGTTTTTAAGTTGACGAAAATTTTGTATGTCTCTTTTGTTGCCTGCTGCCAGGTTAATTCTTCAATGTATCGTGGTTCAGTTCTATGGATAATCCATGTGCTGCTTGTTTTAACACCATATAAATTAATGGTAATCCTATTCTGTTCGGGATCCGCAAAAACGTCATACGGAACGTTTTCTAAATACGGGATTCGTATTATATCGGCTGTTTCCGTGGGGTAACATGTAATTGGATTTATAAAATATGATGGGGTAACGGAACCATCCGGAATTTCTTTTACAAACTCCCTACTTATATAACCTTCTTCAATGTCGTTAAGGTAGATGCGATAATAGTCGCCGAAGATTCCGTTTGATTTTAGTATCACATCTTTCGGTAATTCATTTCTGATAGGTGCTCCTAATCTTATAGGCGCAAGCGTAAAATTGAAGATAGAATTATTCTGAGTTGTAGTTAACAATGGGAAATCGCCAAAGTCTTTTATGAGCAAGTAGTAACCAGAATTTTTCTCAACCGGTTTTTGATCGGATTCTATATCATTCGGTTTTAAGACTAACTTAATATTGTACTTCTGATTTTTAACAAAATTATTTAATGGTATCTGAATCTCATAGCGGCTGAAAGTAGAAAAATCTTTTCTGCGGCATTCAAATAAAAATGCACCCGGGTTAATTTCAACGAATCCATTTTGAGATTTTGAACCGTTGAATGAGACGGTTAAAAAATCCTTGGGCATTAAAGTCAGATTTTCTACCGGTTGAATTGAGTTTTCATGGATTGCCAAATTGGTATCAATAATTGAAGGATCTTTCTTTTTGAATAAAACCCGATCTTCATAAATAGCTGACTGTCCGTTTTCGCTTTTTACTTCTGCTCTTATTTTATTTAATCCTTCGTTCAGTTTTATTTTCTTAAAGAAAACACCGGTTTTGTAGATGTGCACCGGTTCATCATTAATTAAAACATCTGATGGATAATTTGTTCTGCAGAGCAAATTGTAAATATTGTTGCTCGTAATTTTTTCGAATGGCCTGCGGAACTCTACCCACGTTCCGTACCGGCTTATTCTATCATCCGGATGCAGAAGATAGTTATATGGAATTACCCAATCGGCTTTAGAAAGATTAAATGTATTGCCGCCGATTTTTATTTTAATTGAATCACTTTTATCCGTTAGCCAGAAATTTACTTTTTTATCGGGAGTTATTTGTTTTATTCTGTTCTCATTCAAAATGACAATATTTTCATTGTTATCAGCTACCTCGGAAAGATTCAGGCGGAAAAAATGTTCCGGTGAGATTCTTCTTATATATTGAGTCAAAAGTTTCTCTGATGTGCTGATGTTAATGTACGTATTGCCGGTTATGGAGTAATTCGCGTTTTCATCAATAAGAAAATCTACTATTCCGGTTTTTAAATAGTTTTCGATAATCTCGCTATTTGCATTGTTTAACTTCCGGTGTGCAGACATAATTAGGAAAGGTTTTAACAGCATACTTTCAACAACTATATTCTCAAACAGATCGTTTTCTTTTACCGACGAGAAATCGATGCCGGAGAAATAGAAGCCATCCAGATTACAATTTTTTACTAACTGATATGTGTTGTTTTTTATGGTTACCAATTCGGAAGGGCTTATTTCACGTTTATTATTCTCTTCCAAATTAATATCAAGCAATAATCGTATTCCATTTTGATGAGCCAATTCACCGGCAATTGAAACGAGTTCAAGATAAGTTAAGTGGTCACTAGACGGACTGGACATCCACTGAAAAGTATTAAAACCATAAATTACAGCATCATAATTTTGTTTCGATATCGAGTTAAATTCTTCTGTGACTTTATCTTTAATTTTATCCCATTGTGAAGTATCTGACTTCTCCAATTTTAGAAAGTAAATTCTGTCTTTATAATGATCGGGTCTTTCTATTGAGGGCACTTTATTCTGGCTTGGTATATAGACTGTAGAACAGGCAAAAGTTAGGAAAAGAAGTAATGGAAGAGCAACAAACTTTTTCATTTTGTACTCCCGATGATTATGATACTATCTAAAAGGGAATTTATTACTCGTAAAATTTATAATGGATTTGAGAAAATTCAGAATAAATAATTCTTTTGCAATTAGAAAAATAAATTATTACCACTCATTGTTTTACCTTACGGAAAGTTGGTAAACTCTCATTACTAATTCTATCTACCGACGAAACTGCAATTTCCTTAAGATCAAACTTTCCGATTATTTCTTCGCCGTCTGCGTTTATAAATTTATATTCGGAAGTTAATGGAATTTCATAAGAAAAAGTATCGCTATTTACAATCGTATAATCCCATCTGTTATTATACTTGAAATAAATAACCCATCGAAATACTTTGCTCTTATCTTCCATATCCCATCTAACTCTAATTTTCTCGTTTTCATTAGAGATATTTACTGTAGGAGACTTAGGGATTGAATTATTAAACCAATTTGTTTTTGGGATTAATGCCGGTCTTTTGTAAGGACCATTTACAATTGCATCGGATAATTCTTTAAAATCGAGTAAGGGACCGGCACTCCAGCAGATATTACCCGGTGATTCCGGCAGCATTCCCCTTACAATCATAATCTGATTGATTGCCTCTTGAGAATTTATTTCGTTGTTCTCCCTAACAATATTAATACCGGGCCAGAAATGTTTCCCTTTTTTATTTTCATTTTTCCACCAGCCTAATAACACCGGAAAGCTTTGCTGAATAGAACTGATTTTCCAGTAAAGCTGTGGTGACCAATAATCGACCCATCCTTCATTAATCCATAATTTTGCATCGGCAAATAATTTATCGTACTGATCAAATCCTTCAACGGATTCAGGATTTTTAGGCCGCCAGATTCCAAACGGGCTTAATCCGAATTTTACATTTGGTTTAATCTGCTTAATACCGGTATAAATTCTTTGAATGAAAACGTTAATATTATGACGCCGCCAATCTGCTTTGCTTAAACTTCCACCGTTAGCCAAATAATTATTCCAGCTTTGTTGATCCGGAAAATCTTCATCATCATTGTAAGAAGGGTAGGGATAAAAATAATCATCGAAGTGAATCCCGTCTATATCATATCTTCGTGTAATATCCATAACGACATTGAAAGAGTGATTCTGGGCTTCTTCTTTACTAGGGTCGAGCCACCAGTAACCTGATTTCAAACTTACAACCCAATCCGGATGTTTTTTTACAACAGAATATTCTGAAATTTCTCCACCCTGAGTATGGTGAGCCCTGTAGGGATTCAACCAGACGTGCAATTCCATTCCTCGTTTATGAGCTTCATCAATCCAGAATTCAAGCGGGTCGTAATAAGGATCGGGAGCTTTTCCCTGAATTCCTGTAAGATAATATGACCATGGCTCAAGGTCACTTTTATAGAGGGCATCGCATTGAGGTCGTGCCTGGAAAATTATAGCATTTAAGTTATCTCCCTTAAGTTTATCCAGAATACTGATTGCTTCATTTTTTTGTTCTTCAGTAGAAAGATCTCTTTTACTGGGCCAGTTAATGTTGGCTACCGTTGCAATCCATGCACCGCGGAATTCCCGCTCTACTTTTGGTATATCCTGTATTATACTTTCAGGTTGGTCTACTTTAACTGAACTGCAGCCCGAAAAAAACACTAATAATATCGTAACTGTTTTAATTATTCTTTTTATTTTCAAAATACCACCGAATTATTTGTATTAGGAGAATAGTTAACTAACAAAGAATTCTGTCTTTAGATAAGGAATTTTGTTCATCAGTTTTAATCGTTATTTAGCTCGGTATTCCTTATCAACTATTGGGGAAATTAATTAAGACAAAATAAATTCAACTACATAATTGGGTAGTTTTTTGAAGGTGTTTTCTCTTATAAAAAAGATAAGTATATTGAATCAGTATTGATAAGATTTTTAATAGAACTTGTCTATTGATGAATGAAAATCTGATGAAATATTTTTAGTCGCTTTTCTAATAATTGAAATAATATGCATAACAACTTTACTACTAAAACTTACTTTGTTCTCCTTTTTATCATCATTTCTGTTAATAGTGTATTGCCGCAATATCCGCAAATTACTTTTGAAAGAATCGGAAAGGATCAGGGACTTATACCCGGGAATGTAAATGATATTCTACAGGACAGTACCGGATTCCTCTGGCTTGCAACAGAAAATGGATTATGCAGATACGACGGGTATAGTTTTATATACTTTAAGAATCAGGTAAATGATCTAAGCAGTTTAAGTTATAATCATGTTTTCAGTCTGCTTGAAGATAAAAACGGTATTATCTGGGTTGGTACTTTAGGCGGGGGGTTAAATAAATTCAACAGCAGAACGGGAAAGTTTCAGCGGTACATGAATGATCCCGCAGATTCGGGATCGATTAGCAGTAATATTATTTTTAAAGTTTATAGAGATTCTCAAAAAAGAATCTGGATTTCAACTCTTGGCGGCGGATTAAATCTCTTCGATCCGGTTAACGGAATTTTCAAGCGATATACTCATTCTAAGGATAATCCGAATTCAATAAGCAGCAACATGGTAAGTGCTTTATATGAAGACAGAGAAAAGAATTTCTGGATTGGAACGTTTGACGGCGGGATGAATTTGTTTATTGAACAGGAGAATAAATTCACGCACTTTAAAAATAATCCGCTCGATGTAAATAGTTTAAGCCATAACCAGGTTATGGAGTTTCTTGAAGACGATAAAGGACGCTTCTGGGTTGCTACATTCGGCGGCGGTGTTAACCTTTTCGATATAGCTAAAAAGAAGTTCAGCAGCATTAGAAGCAATTCAAATTTCCCGATCAAACCTGAAAACCTGAATGTTAGAAAACTGTTAGAAGACCAGGAATCAATCTGGGTTGGAACTTATAATGGGCTATTCAGATTTAATAAAAAAACTTTTGAAAAAACAGATCTGTATTCCAATGCAAACGATCAAAAAACAATTAATGATAATAAAATCAGATCAATATTCAGAGATGAAACCGGTGTTGTCTGGGTCGGTACTATTGTCGGCTTAAATAAATTTGACATGATGAAAAAGAAATTTCAGATAATAAATTTCAATGACGATTATAAAAGCTTTCTTGATAATCTTAAATTGGTTCCTTCGAGATTTATTTCCGAAAAAATACTCTGGGCCGGGCCCGGCAAATCCACCATACTGAAAAGCAATAACAGAAAATTAAGATTCTTTGGCAAGGTGGATGAAAGCAGGGGATTTAATACTTTGCATTCATCAAGTTTTTATCTGGATGAAAGCAATTATTTGTGGGTCTGGAGTTATAATGGAATCCACTATTACGATGCTACTAAGGATGAATTCCATAATGTTCAGTATGTTGATGATGGTACTCCATCGCAGAGAAACAATTTTGTAAGATGGTTTTATATTGATCGGCGTAATAGATTCTGGGCAGGCACAATGGCAGGCGGACTCAATTTTTATGATCCCGGTAAAGATTTATTTAAAAAATTTATTCATAATGAAGCTGATCTCAATTCACTTGGTGATTCGAGAGTAAGTTTTGTCTTGGAAGATAGCCATGGGATTATCTGGATTGGTACATATGGCGGTTTGGATATTATTAATGAGAAAGAGGGAACATTCAAACATTACCGGGTGATTCCAAACGACAGTACATGTATTTCAAATGATAGGGTCAATAGTATTTATGAATCAAAATCGGGCGACCTCTGGATCGGCACTTATCAAGGATTAAACAGATATAACAGAACCAATGATAATTTTGAGCAATTTACCACCGATCAGGGTTTAGGTGATAATACAATTTTAAGTATTCAGGAGGATGGAAATGGAAATTTGTGGTTAAGAACTAATGATGGAATAAGCAAGTTCGATCCGGTAAACAGGGTATTTAAAAATTATAATGCGAATGACGGTCTGCCATTGATGGAATTAAACGGGAATATCTCGCTGGTTAATAATGACGGCAAAATGTTTTTTGGTTTCTCTAACGGCTTGATTCATTTTTACCCCGATGAAATAAAAGATAATCCTTTTAAACCGAGAATTGTCTTCACAAGACTGACCATAATGGATGAAGAAGTCAGTATAGGTGAGAACTCTCCACTAACCAAACCTATTAATAATCTGGACGAATTGGAACTCTCTTACAAGGATAAAATTATTGGAATTGAATTTTCAGCACTTCACTATTCTATCCCCATGAAAAATAAATATGCATACACACTTGAAGGGTTTATTGATAAATGGGTTTTTGTTGATGCGAATAACAGGGTTGCCAAATTCACCAATCTGGATCCTGGTGAATATATTCTTAAAGTTAAAGCCTCTAATAATGACGGCATCTGGAGTGATACGGAACGTTCAATAAGAATTATTATTACACCCCCTTACTGGGAAACATGGTGGTTCAGAATTACATTACTGATCCTATTCTTATTGTTGATTTTCTTGTTTTACGAAATGCGATTAAATAAACTAATCGGTATCGAGCATACGCGAGCGAGGATAGCACGCAATCTGCATGATGAAGTAGGCGGAACACTTTCAAGCATTCAATACTTTGTTCGCGCCATTGAAAAGGAGAGCAGTAATAATGATCAGGAAAACAGATCTAAATACCTAAACCTGATTATGAAAAGTTCGGCAGACGCTCAGGAAAAAATAAAAGATTTGATATGGACTGTAAATCCGGCTGAGGACGGTCTAGGAAAGTTCTTAGTTAAATTCAACAGGTATGCATCGGATCTGTTCGATTCAAAGGAAATAAACTATAATATAGAATTACCCGGTGGAATTATTAATAAATCGATTTCGATGGAGAAAAGGCAGCATCTATGGTGTATTTGTAAAGAAACAATTACCAATATCATAAAACATTCTCAATGTAAAAATGTTGTGGTTAAATTTCACTTTAACGGAAAAGTGCTGGACCTATTGATAGAAGATGACGGGATAGGATTCGTTGAATCAGAAAAGTATAACAATAATGGATTAACAAATATTAAAAATCGTGCTGATGCATTGAAGGCAGATTATAATTTAACAACAGGTATCGGTCAGGGCACTAAGTGGTATTTCTCTATCAGGATTTGATTATCTACCTTTATAGGTAGTGAAAGAAATTTTTTAATTATTCATTTTCCGTCAAAAATAAATTATGATAAAGATTATAATTGTAGAGGATAATAATTTTGCACGAACCGCCTGGGAAACAACACTTAGCGCGGAAGAAGATTTTGTTGTTCTGGGTTCATTCGGTTCCTGCGAAGAAGCCATTGAATCTGATTTGATTAAAAAGTGCAACGTGATTTTGCTGGATATCGGGCTGAATGGAATTTCTGGTATTGAAGGAGCGGAAATATTCAGCAGAATTAATGATAAGACTCATATAATTATGATCTCCATTCAGGATGATGATAAGAGTATTTTTGGATCTCTTCAATCAGGTGCAGTCGGCTATTTACACAAATCTGTCTCTCCTGAAGAATTAATTGAAGCTATCCGCCTGGCATTAAAAGGCGGGTCGCCGATGACCCCTCAAATTGCAAGAAGGGTTCTAAAATCATTCCACAAATACAAACCTGCACATACAGAAGATAATCTTACTGAAAAAGAAACGACTATTTTAAATCTTTTATCCGAAGGGAAATCTTATAAAAAAATTGCAGATGAAATTTTCCTTTCTGTCGATGGGGTTAAATATCATATTAGAAGTATATATGAAAAACTACATGTTCATAGTAGGGCAGAAGCAGTTGATAAAGGGCAAAAACTTAGAATTCTTACAAAGTGGTGATTTTTAAGGGGTTAGTCAATTTCCCATAATTTTTGTAGTTTTATAAAGAGGCGGAATTCGAAAATGTGTATTCCAAAATTCTGTAAAACTACACAATAGGGTAGTTGAAATTAACTTTAGAGTTTACAATTTATACCTGCATTTCCGTCGAAAATAGAATTCAATCTTTAGGGTATATCGTAAGATGAGAAAAATTGTCTACCTGGTTATCGCATCACTATTCTTACAAACATTGACAATATATGGACAGACATCAAATCCAAAGAGAGAATTTAGAGGAACATGGATTGCAAGTGTTGCAAATATCGATTGGCCTTCCGGTACAGGTCAGAACGTTGAAACTCTTAAAAGAAATCTTACCGATTTACTTGATGCAATTAAAGATGCAAACTTAAACGCCGTATTTTTCCAGATAAGACCTGAATGCGACGCCCTTTACAAATCCAATATTGAACCCTGGTCTTACTGGATAACCGGGACGCAGGGCTTAGCACCTGCCGGGGAATTTGATCCTCTCCAGTTCGCAATCGACGAATCCCATAAAAGAGGTCTTGAACTTCATGCCTGGTTAAACCCGTACAGGGCACGGTATGCAGGCGGAACTTACAACCGAGCAGCAAATCATGTTACAAATCTTCATCCCGACTGGATTTTAAAGTTCGGGAACCTATACATCTTAAATCCCGGATTACCGCAAGTAAGATCCTATAATGTTAGCGTTGTTGCCGATATAGTTTCCAGATATGATGTTGATGGAATACATTTCGATGATTATTTCTATCCATACCCGCCGGATCATATGACTGCAAATGTTACAAATAATGGATTAGATGATAAAGCTTTTGCAGACGATCCGAGAGGGTTCATAAATAAAAATGATTGGCGGAGAGACAACGTAGATATCCAGATGAAAGCAATAAGCGACACGATTCATACTCTAAATCCGAAAATTAAATTTGGAATCAGTCCTTTTGGAATCTGGAAAAATGGTGTTCCTTCAGGAATTACCGGAATGGATGCATACAGTGCAATATATGCTGATCCTATGGCCTGGCTTAAACAAAAATCTGTTGATTATCTTATTCCACAATTATACTGGAGAATTGGCGGTAGTCAGGATTATTTAAAGTTGATGCCATGGTGGGCGGATTCAACAAAGAAGTATGAAAGGCATTATTACACAGGAAATATTTTTGGAAGTTTTACAATAGCAGAGTTGCCCAACCAGTTAAAAGCTAATAGAGGAAATAGTAAGACAGACGGAATGGTTCTGTTCAGTGCTAAGCATATTCCGGGCAATTCATTAAGCTTTGCAGATTCATTAAAGGCAAGGTACTTTACCAATCCCGCACTTGTTCCAAATATGAATTGGAAGGATCAGGTAAAACCAAATGAGCCATCGGGTTTGAAATGGGATAAGCTTGCAAATGCAAGGGGCGACGGATTGATCTGGACTCCACCCTCTATAGCCCCTGATGGTGAAACCGCTTTTATGTATGCTGTCTATAAATTCAGTACTCCTTCGGTTCAACCATCCGATCTTGAAAATTCATCCAACCTTTATAATATTGTCGGCACTTCTTATGCATCATTAAAAGCAAAAGATAATGCGATCGGTACAATGTATTTTGGAGTGACGTCATTAGATAAGAATTATAACGAAAGCACTGTAAGCAATATAATTTCTGTTCAAATTCAAATACCCGGAAAGCCATTGCAAATTTCACCGGTGAATTTGGCTATAAACCAGAAAGACACAATGATATTTGTTTGGGAAAATACACCGCATTCAAATTATAACCGGATTCAAATTGCATCCGATCAGAATTTTACTAGTCTCGTTTTCAACCAGAACAATATTGTTGATACATTCAAAACTATTACCGGTTTAACAGGACTTACAACCTATTATTGGCGGATCTCCGCTTCAAACCTTGCCGGTGAAAGTGTTTATTCTGACATACGAAGTTTCACCACAGGATTTCCAAAGCTTCCTGTTTTAATTTCACCAGCCCATGCATCAACCGAAGTAAGTTTAACTCCAACATTTGTTTGGGTAAAAGCTCCGGCAGCTGAAAGCTACCGGTTCTTCCTTGCAGAAGGAATCGGAATTCTACCCGGCAATACAATACTTGATACTATTGTTACAGATACTTCGTTTACACTTAAATGGGAATTAAAAGAGAATAAAATTTATTCCTGGTCTGCTATGGCACTAAATAATTACGGATCAAGTAAATTAGCAGTTGACCTTAGATTTAGAACAAAACTACCAACAGATATTCTTGAGAGTTCCGATATCCCTACATCATACGTTCTCAGGCAGAATTATCCAAATCCATTTAATCCAACAACAAAGATTTCCTTCTCATTACCTGAATCCGGGTTTACCGCTATAAAAATTTACAATCTGCTCGGGCAGCAGGTGGGAGAATTAATGAATAGAGAATTATCTGCTGGTCATTATACGTTTGAATTTAATGCTGAAAATTATCCAAGTGGAATTTATATATATGTATTACAATCGGGTTCACACATATTAAGCAGAAAAATGATACTGATTAAGTAAATTCCACATTAAGGTTTCAAATAGATTATTGTTTTTTTAAATAAAATGTCGTAAAGTAATTATAGCTCTTAGTTATTTAATTCTATTTGATTATTAATTCCGAAACTTAGGAGATTTTGAATATGAGAAAATCTTTACTTCTCACGATTCTCACCTTGTTAATTGCTTCACAACTTTTTGCTGCGGGTACAACAGGAAAAATCTCTGGTACAGTATTCGACTCTCGGACAAATGAACCTCTAATTGGTGTAAATGTAATTTTAATGGGCACAAATTTAGGGGCTTCTACAGATGTTGACGGGTACTTTGCAATATTGAATATCCCTCCCGGTACTTATACAGTAAGGGCATCGTACATAGGATACTCACCGTCAAATATTACTAATGTGAGAGTTAATATTGATCAGACAACAGAACTGAATATAGCTTTAACTGAACAGGCGTTTCTTACCGGTGAAGTTATTGTTGTTGCTCAGCAGCCGATAGTTCAAAAAGACGTATCATCAAGCCGTGTGAATCTTAACGTTGAAGAATTTGAAAATCTTCCCGTTGCTTCTGTACAAAGTGTTCTGAATCTACAGGCAGGTGTTCTTGCATCTGCTACAGGTCCTCAAATAAGAGGCGGCGGTGCAGATCAAACAGCTTTCGTAGTCAATGGTATGACTCTCCGCGATGAGCGCGATAATACTCCTTATCTTGGAATCAGTTTTACCTCGGTTAAAGAAATTCAGATTCAAACAGGCGGATTCAATGCCGAATCTGGTAATATCCGATCGGGTCTTGTAAACGTTGTTACTAAAGAAGGCGATAAACAGAAATATTCTGTAGCCGTGCTGAGCAGATATAAAGGCGCTGCTCGTAAACATTTTGGAGAAGCAGTCAACTCCCCCAATTCATACTGGATAAGACCTTATATTGACGATGCTGTTGCTTGGACAGGAACCGATAACGGCGCTTGGGACAATTATACAAAACGTCAGTATCAACCCTTCCGCGGATGGAATACCGTATCCCAGCAATTACTTGCCGATAATGATCCGAATAATGACTTAACTCCCGAAGCAGCACAGCGATTATTTTTATGGCAGCATAGAAGACAACTTGATATAGTAAAACCGGATTATGATGCAGATGTAAGTTTTAGCGGACCTGTTCCATTAGTAAGTGAATTTCTTGGTGACCTTAGATTCATTCTCTCCTACAGAACCACACAGGAAATGTATGTCATTCCATTATCAACCGATGGTTACAGGGATTATAACTACCAGTTAAAATTTACTTCTAATATTAATCCATCAATGAAATTATCAGTTGAGGGAATTCTCGGAAAACAATGGGGAACTACAAGTCAAAGAGGCGGCGGACCCGGAATTTTCAGATCTGCTTCTGGAATTGTGAGTCAGATGGATATAAGAGCTGGCGCAAGTTATCTTGATGCCAGAGTTTATGCAACCGATTATTGGGCGCCGACTACAAAATATATAAATGGTTTTGGTATTAAACTTACACATGTTTTAAATCCAAGTACTTTTTATGATGTATATATAAACCAGTTCGGTACCGAATATGAAACAAATCCCGGTGCCCGCAGAAATACAGATAAGATCTATGAATTCGGAGGTTTGTTCTTCGACGAAGCTCCGTTCGGATATTACAGCGGTACAAGTTCAGGAATCGGTTCTTCGATGAATATGGGTCTCGGATTCAGTAACTCGAGGGATAGCAGTAAGGTTAGCACCTGGTCAGCAAGAATTGATTTTGTAAGTCAGCTTGATAAATACAATAGCTTAAAAGCCGGTTTGGAATTTGTGTATACAAATAATGCTGTCAACTATGCATTGATTGAACCGGCACTTCCCAGTAGTAATACTCAATCAAAATGGCAGACTTTCCCGGTTAGAGGTGCGTTCTATATTCAGGATAAATTAGAATTCGAAGGGATGATTGCTAATATCGGTGTTAGATTGGATTACAGTAATGCAAACAGCGAGTGGTATGTAATTGATAATCCATATACAAAAGCATTATCAGGTGCTTTTTCACTCGGCATTGATACCATTCTTGCCAAAGAACCTACTAAAGCAATTGTTAATGTAAGCCCAAGATTAGGAATTGCATTCCCGATTTCTGTTGACAGTAAATTATTCTTTAATTATGGCCACTTCCGTTCCATGCCTGCACCGGAAGATCTTTACTTAATTAGAAGAAGTTCTGTTACACAGGCAATAACAAGATTTGCTGATCCCAACAACCCTCTTCCTAAAACTATTGCATATGAATTAGGCTATGAACACAATTTATTCGATGAATACTTATTAAGATTAGCAGGTTATTACAAAGATGTTTCTGAACAACCCAGATTAATAACTTATACAAGCAGGGATAATTCGGTAAGTTATACTATTCCGGAACCTGTTAGTTATGAGGATATAAGAGGATTTGAATTAACAATTTCCAAGAACAGGGGAACATGGATTAGAGGTTTCATAAACTATACATATCAGGTTTCAACAAGCGGTAATTTCGGTCTAAGAAGTAATTCCGAAAATCCTGCAATTCAAAGAGAGTACCTGAGAAATAAATCATTCTTCGAACAGAGTAAACCGATACCCCGCCCATTTGCAAGAGCAAACATCGATATTTTCACACCTATTGGCTGGGGTCCTGAACTTTTTGGTATAAAACCTTTAGAAGATATTACAATTAATTTGTTAGCTGCCTGGCGTGCAGGAACTTATTTCACCTGGACAGGTCCAGGCGGAGTTAGTGCCGGTTATGATAATAATATACAGTGGAGGGACTCTTATAGTTTTGACTTAAGATTCTCAAAAGGATTTATTATCGGTCCTTTGAGCATTGAATTGTTTGCCGATGTCTATAATTTATTCAATCTCAAGCAGCTCGATTACAGAGGCGGTTTTTATGACCTGAATGATTATGACGATTATATGAGATCTCTTCATTTGCCGGAAAAGTATGGTGAGTTTGGTAAAAACTATAAATTTATTGCCGGCGATGATAAACCGGGCGATATTAGAACCGGTCCCTATATTCCATGGGACGAAAATGCAAACCAATCGCAAAAAGATGAATGGATAAAAAATAAATCTTACATAGATATGCCGAATCTGGAGTATACAGGATTTTTAAACCCGCGTTCTATTTTCTGGGGATTAAGAATTAATTACGACATCAATTAAAATTTTGAGGGAATAATGAACTCAGTTTTTGTCAGAATAAAAAGTTGTATCCCTATCATGATTTGTTTATTGCTCGGGATGCAATCGATTAATAGCGGACAATTTAAAAATGTCTGGATGTCTGCCGGCTCTTTGCATAACTGGTATTCCGAAATCGGTTCTGAGTTAGAAGAAGCCGGATTCATCAAAACACAGCAATTTGGTATGCAATGGCCTGCTATCTATTCTTACCAGGATATGCAGGCAGCTAGGGGAATGTGGATTGGCGCTAAAGACTTTACCGATGAAAAAGGTCAGAATTTCCCTTATAAGGTTGTAACTGTAGGTCCAAGAAATCCTCAATTCTATTCTTTCTTTCCGGTAAAAATGGAATTGATCTCCAAGGTTAATCCAACCAACGTATATGTGGATGGTAATTTATCTTATCAGAAGAATGTTGAGGTTGATAAAATTGATGACAAAATGAAATATGATAGATTGATTGAAAATGTGGTTAATTCCCAGCTTGGAATAACAATGACTAGACGAATATTTCAGTTTTCCCAGCAGTATAATGATAACTATATTGTTTACGAATACATTTTCACCAATACGGGCAATACTGATGCTGATCCTGAAATAGAATTGCCTAATACTACACTTAAAGATGTCTATTTCTGGTGGACTTACAGGAATTCTGTTAACAAATCGGTTCGTTATGTAATTGGTAACTCAAGCGGTTGGGGTATTAATACAATGAATGATGCCCGCGGAGATGGTGTTAAACCCGATCCCGTTAATGAAAGATACAGAGCACAATTCTCATGGCACGGGTATTTCCCCGGTAAGGATGTCTCTTATGATAATATCGGCGGACCAATTTGGTCTCTTACCGCTACAGCAAGAACTTATAATAATCCTGCAGATACAGTAGGTAGATTGGGCGGTACGCAATTTCTTGGAACACTCACATTATATGCCGATAAATCAGCAACAGAAAAAGTTGACGATCCTAATCAGCCAAGTACAACAGATTATGTTAATTCCGATCATCCAATGCTGCTGGCCGGAGCTAATGCTTTGAATACTGATAGAATGACTCAGGAATATGCATTGATGAGTGTTGGGCATAAAACACCAAGACATGCAGATGCAGTTGAACCAAGCGGTGATTTTGCTATTCAAAAGAATGCACCAAATGTTGGTAATGCTTCCGGAGGTATTTCGTTTAACAATGGATACGGACCTTATACAATTGGTCCCGGGCAGAGTATAAGAATAGTAATGGCCGAAGCCGCAAATGGAATTGGAAGAAATTTGCAGGTTGATGTTGGTAAGCGATTCAAGAATGGTCAAATTACAGCTGATGCAAAAAACAGAATTGTAATGCAGGGAAAAGACTCATTGATGCTTACCTTTAAAAGAGTTACTGAAGCATTCAATGCCAACTGGAATATACCTCAAGCACCTTTACCTCCTACTTCGTTTGAAGTTAATTCCGGCGGTGATAGAATCTCTCTTAAGTGGGAAATTGATGCCAGCGACCCCAATCCGCCAACTTCTTTCAGAATTTATCGTGCGCTAGGAAATGTTGACAGTAATTACACAATGATATATGAAACATCAAGCGCAAGTGAAAGAAGTTATGCAGATAAATCTGTAACAAGAGGATTTAATTATTACTATTATCTTACTGCCGTTGGAGCACCTGTGCCAGCCGGACCCGGAACACCCGCTGGTAAACTTGAAAGCAGCAGGTACTATACTCAAACTTACGATCCGGCTAACCTACAGAGACAAGCCGGCGAGAAATTGAGTGATATTCGTATTGTTCCTAATCCGTTTAATGCATCTGCCAAAGGCAGTGTCCGTTTCCCGGGCATTATTGATGAAGATAAAATTGCGTTCTACAATATCCCTGGTGAATGTACTATTAGAATTTATTCCGAAATTGGTGAATTGATAAAAACGATAGAACACACCAACGGAAGCGGCGATGAATACTGGTACCAGGTTACTTCCTCGAATCAAATAATTGTGAGCGGTATTTACATTGCAGTTATTACTGATAAGAATACGGGTCAAAATCATATAGCTAAATTTGCTATTATCAGATAAAATAATTTTGGGTAGATAAATGAAAAATTATACGATCATTTCAATAATAATTTTAGGATTACTGGCTCATACCTTACAGGCGCAGGATAAAAAACTTGCTCAAACGGGTATGAAGTTTCTTAGTGTATCCACCGATGCAAGGACAACAGGTTTTTCTGAAGCTGTTACTTCGGTTGACCTTTCTACTGCATCTGCAATGTTTTATAACCCTGCAACAATGGCTTCCATAAAAGAATTTACTTCTTTAACGGTTGGAAATGTAAGCTGGATTGCCGATATCAATTACCTTCATTCCGCCATTGCATTTGCGCCATGGGATGGAGATTACGGTGTGTTCGGTGTTTCTTTTGTATCTGTTGATTATGGTGAATTCATGGGCACTGTGGTTGCAAGCAATGAACAGGGTTATATTGATGTTGGTACATTTTCACCAACCGCTTATGCTCTCGGCTTCTCATATGCAAGAGAACTGTCACTCAAATTTGCAGTTGGCGGAAGCATTAGATTTGTTAAACAGAATTTAGGCAGCAGTGTTATCGATAAAGATGATAACGGCAATCTTATTCAGGAGGATAACGGACTGGGAGCTGTTGCGTTTGATTTCGGTGTGCTTTACAGAACGGGCTATAAGAGTTTGAATTTTGGAATGAGCATTAAAAACTTCTCTACAGAATTAAAATATAAGGAGGAGACATTCCAGCTTCCATTAACTTTCAGGATCGGACTTTCGATGGATGCAATGGATTTATTTAATATCGATAAGAATACTCACTCTTTGCTTGTATCTATTGATGCCGCTCACCCGAGGGATTTCAGCGAGCAGATTTATCTTGGCGCGGAATATACTTTTATTAACACATTTTCTGTCCGTGCCGGATTTGTATCTCCTGCAGATGAACGTAACTTTACAGCCGGTTTCGGTATCAAGAGAAATTTGGGCAGTATGAATTTGGGAATCGATTACGCTTATCAGCCGTTCGGCATTTTTAATAACGTTCACAGGTTCTCATTTAATTTTGCTTTTTAGTTTAATTGGAAATGATAATTCATTTAAAAAATTTATTGGTATTGAAAATGAAAAAACATAATCGAGTTATTTACCTAACTGCGCTAATTACCCTTGGCTTTATAATTTATGGTTGTAACCAGGAGGCTGCCCCCAGTCTTTATCAGGAAAAAGATGCAGGTGCCACCCCGGTTGTCAGCAATGTTCTTCCTGCTAATGAAGCATTAGCGGGTGTTGCCGATATAACCATAAACGGTTCTAATTTTTCTCCTGTTAAGGAAGACAATCTTGTTTATTTCGGTACTGCACAAGCCAACGTTTTAGAAGCTTCGTCAACAAGACTTCTGGTTAAGGCACCTAACCTTATCAAAAATGATCTTGATCTTAAAATAGCTGTTAAAGGCGCTGAGAAATTCAGCACTGTTGTAAAATATAACTTGCTGGAAGCCGTTGGTGTTTATTACGCCTTTACAAAAGGCGTGGATGATCCGATGACTATTACAGTTGATAAGAATGAAAATGTGCTGGTTTATATTAAAGATCAGGGAGTTAGAAAAATTGATGCAGATGGAAAACTATCTGTATGGGCTCCAAGAGGTGCAGAATCATTTTTCTTCGATATGAAAATTGGTCCTAATAATATTTTGTATGGGACAAGAAATTTAAGAGCGATTTTTAAAGTTGAGGAAGGAAAACCTACTGCGACGTATTACGTAATTCCAAGAACAACTGTCGCAATGATTGCACTTGATTTCGATGAGAATTTAAATCTATGGACCGGAGGTAGCGGTGGATATTTCTATAGCATTACACCAGCTCTGGTTCAAACAGAATTCCAGATCGATTATACCATCTCAGCCATGAGGGTATATAACGGTTATCTTTATGTTGCCGGGAAAAATAGTACTGAAGAAGCTATCTACAGATACAAAATAAATTCTAACACTTCATTAGGTGATAAAGAAAAATATTTTGATATTGGGTCAGCATACGGTTTACAAATGGTACGTGTAGGCTCCATGACATTCTCTTCGGATGGCGATCTTATACTTGGAACTGATCTGGCTGATGCATTTATCCTTTTCCGGAATGGTTCTGCTTCGAGTCTTTATCCCGGTCTTATCGGTCCTTATGCAAGATCAATGGGTTGGGGTACAAATAAAAATTTATTTTATGTTAGGGAATCAACAGAAGCATTCTCATTAATTCGTGTTGATATGCAGAAGTTAGGCGCACCTTATTATGGTAGATAATTTTATTAGGTAATTTATTGATCTCAATAAATGATTCAATAAACAAACACTCAATCAACAAACGGAGGCATTATGTTAAAAAAATTAACACTATTATTTGTTGTCGTTTTACTTACGGCAAGTTTAAGTAAAGCTCAATGGCGCTATGATGGCCCATGGCCCAATGATACTCACAAAGGGGGAACTCATGGTTTGGAAGTAGACCCGGATGGGAAAATCTGGACAGCAAGCTATTATACTATGCCTTACGGAGGGAAATTTGCTTCACCAATTCTGGTATTTTACCCTGATGGATCAAAAGTCGATACTATTTTTACAGTAACAACTGGAAATGTTACTGATACTCTTGGACTTGGAGCACTAGCCGGTACAACATCTGGTACAAGAGGACTTGCTAAAGATGAAAAGGGTAATATTATTTTCTGTGCAAGTACTCCAAACAAAATGATAAAAATTGATTATAAAACCTACCAGGGTTTAGCAAGATATCTTATTAGCACCACTGCTTCTGAAATCGGTTCTTCTCCAGCAGGTCCGGCAGTATCAGAAAATGGAACGGTTTTCCTTGGTCCGGTTGTTGGTAATGGTGCTGCAACAGCAAAAATTGCAATGTTTGATAAAGACTTTAATTATTTTGGTAGTGCAGTAACTGCTCCTCCGGATATCGTTAGAACTTTTAAAGTCTCTAAGGATGGAAACACCATTTACTGGACAAAGTTTACCGGTAAAATGGGTATTCTTGTTTATGAAAGACCAAGTGAGTTTGATTTCTTCACCGAAAAAGATTCCATCGTTTACGGAATGTCGATAGAATCAGCCGCCTTGCATCCCCAAAGCGGTTTATTATATGTATCTAATGATTCAAGAGGTACTGAGAAAAAGTACACACATCTTACATGGTACGGTGTTAATGTTGCTACCAAGGCGCTTGCCGATAGCTTTACTTTACCAAGTCCTATAACTCCAGTTGCGCCTGATGAATTACCAAGAGCTATTGCCTTCAGTAATGATGGTAATGTTGCTTATGTTGGTTTATTTGGGAGAACCTTCGATAGAATTTTCAAATTTACAAAAGTTGGAACCTCTGTCGAAAAGTTAGATGAAATTCCAACCGGTTATCAGTTATCACAAAATTATCCAAATCCATTTAACCCAACAACTAATATTAAATTCTCACTCCCTGAATCCGGATTTGCAACATTGAAAGTGTATAACACTCTCGGTCAGGAAGTTGCAACTCTTGTAAACGAGTTTAAGAACGCAGGTTCTTATCAGGTTGATTTTAATGCTAAAGATCTTTCATCAGGAATGTATCTTTACACACTTACTACAGGTAAAGCAACAATTTCTAAAAAAATGTTACTGGTTAAGTAATACTTTTTAGGAATTATTAGATTGAAACAGGTTCCCCTCTTAAGAATATTAAGAGGGGAATTTTTTGAAAATGATTTCACAGATTACTCACTCTTTTGCATTTAGTTCTGTTTACAAATTCATTTTTCAGAAAAGTAGTTGGTATTAGAGACCTCCGAAAAATTATTTCTAGGCAGTCATTGCGAGGAATGAAATGACGAAGCAATCTCGATTTTGACTTAAAAAACATACTTTAGTTTGCTTCGCTTCGCTCGCAAAGACACATTTTAGAATTTTTCAGAAGTCTCTATTAATTAATTGGAGAAAATTATTAAATGATTACTGTATTTCTTCCTTATAGCGGATCGCAGCATAGCATGAGTACAGTTAATGAATTACTCAAGTGTAAACTCGTTTCTAAAGTTTATCTGCTCGCCAACGATGAAAACAGTAAAGCGCCAAAGAATTGTGAAATCTTATGCGTGAGCAGTTTAACCAGCTCAGATACGGTGGATTTGATCAGAGAAAAAACTCAAACGAAATATATTTGTCTATTTACACAGGATAATCATTATCAATTAGGTCAGTTTGCAATTGAGAGGTTTTATAATGTCGCAAACTCAACCGGCGCAGGTCTGGTCTATTCAAATTATCTTATAATGAAAGAGGATTCGGTAAGCAGACACCCAGTTAATGATTATCAGTTAGGAAGTTTACGCGATGATTTCGATTTTGGATACTTATTATTCTTGAATAAAGAAATATGCACAACGCTTAATAATGAAAACAAATACAAGTATGCCGGAATTTTTAACCTCAGACTTCATATATCAAGGGAAGCAGAGATTATAAGAATTCCGGAATATTTATATACAACTATAGAAACCGATACAAGAAAGAGCGGTGCAAAACAATTTGATTATGTTAATCCTAAGAACCGTGAAGTCCAGATCGAAATGGAAATTGCCGCTACGAACCATCTTAAAAATATAGGCGCCTACTTAAAACCTGATTTCAAAGAGATTGTAATTGAAAAAGGTGATTTTGAATATGAGGCATCGGTCATAATCCCTGTAAAGAACAGGGCAAATACTATCAGTGATGCAATCAATTCCGTCCTGTCGCAAAAAACGGATTTTAAGTTTAACCTGATTGTTGTTGATAATTATTCAACCGATGGAACAACAGAGAAAATAAACGAGATTGCTGAGAAGGATTCCCGTTTGATCCAAATTATTCCCGAAAGGAAAGATCTTGGAATAGGCGGGTGCTGGAATGAAGCACTTCATCATAAACTATGCGGAAGGTTTGCCATCCAGCTTGATAGCGATGATATCTATGCTGGCGATAATACAGTTCAAACTGTTGTTGATACTTTCAGAAAAGAAAAGTGTGCGATGGTTATAGGTACATACAGGATGACCAATTTTAAGCTGGAGGAGATACCCCCGGGAATAATTGATCATAAGGAATGGACTCCTGAAAACGGCAGGAATAATGCACTCAGGATAAACGGACTTGGTGCACCAAGGGCGTTTTATACACCACTGCTGAGAGAATATAAAATCCCTAATGTAAGCTACGGCGAAGATTATGCGATCGGATTGATGATCTCAAGAGATTACCAGATCGGAAGAATTTATGATCCGATCTACATGTGCAGAAGGTGGGAGGGTAACTCGGATGCTGCCCTCGATATTGAAAAACAAAATACCTACAATGAATATAAAGATAGAATAAGAACGATTGAAGTTCTTGCACGTCAGAGGAAAAATAGAAATGCAAACGGAGTTCTCTGAAAGAAATATTTTTTTAGACGGGGATGATGAATCGGTAAATCTTCCAATTAAGGTTGAACGCCTGTTTGAGGATCAACTCCAGAATTGGAAACTTGCTTTCGATGGATATCAAAGTTTAACAAAGGTTCAAAAGAAACTTTTTGAATTCGACGACTTTTCGATTGAAGCACATTATAATCCGGGTAGGATAATTTCGTCATCAGCGAAGGTTGATGCAAAATCAATAAATGAACGTCCCTGTTTCCTTTGCGTAAAAAATTTACCTGCCGACCAGAAGGCAATCAAAGTAATTGGTAATTATATTCTTCTTGTAAACCCTTTTCCTATTTTTCATAAACATTTTACTATCCCAACAACCAAGCATGTGCCTCAATTAATCAAACAAGAATTTGAGAATTTACTTCTTATCTCTTCAAAGATTGGCAGCGGATTTTCGGTTTTTTATAATGGTCCTAAGTGCGGTGCTTCTGCCCCTGATCATTTGCACTTTCAAGCCGGTAATTACGGCTTTATGAATATTGATAATGAATATGAAAATATTCTTAATAAATATGGGGAAATTGTCTATTCTGACGGCGAATTGATAACTTCAGTTGTAACGGGCTGCTTGCGTAATTTCATCACCGTGGAATCGAATGATATTTCAAAACTGAAATCTGAGTTTGAGAAAATCTATAACGTATTAGGCGGGGATAAAACCGCTGAAGAACCGATGCTGAATGTTATATCTACTTATAATAATTCATGGCGTGTTCTGATTTTCCCGCGCACAAAACATAGACCTTCCTATTTTTTTGGAGAAGGGAAAAATAAAATATTAATAAGTCCTGCCGCAGTCGATCTTGGCGGAGTATTGATCTTTCCCAGGGAAGAAGACTTCGATAAAATAACAATACAATTAGTCGTTGATATTTTTAAACAGGTTACATTTACCAATGAAGAGTTTAGAAATATTTCTGACAAATTGAAGATACGTTAACAATTGAGAATTAATTAAAATGAATTCAGACTCAATTCAACAATTGGAAAGATTAAAAGATAAGTTCGAAGGTGAAATTCTAATAGACGAGTTATCTAAAGTAATTTACGCTACAGATGCTTCTGTCTACCGCGAAAAACCTCTTTCGGTTGTTCTTCCAAAGAACAAAGAGGATATTAAACTGATAGTAAATTACGCCAATGAAAATAATGTGCCGATTATTCCAAGAGCAGCCGGAACCTCTTTAGCCGGACAGGTAGTTGGAAGCGGAATAGTTGTAGACATTTCAAAATACATGAATAAAATTCTTGATGTTAATCCGGAAGAAAAATGGGCAAGGGTTGAACCGGGAGTTGTTTTAGATGAATTAAATCTACATTTAAAAAAATACGGTTTGATGTTCGGACCCGAAACCGCAACAAGCAGCCGTTGTAACATCGGTGGAATGCTCGGCAACAATTCGTGTGGTGCACATTCAATTCTATATGGATCAACCCGCGATCATACCCTGGAAGCGAATGTAATTTTAAGTGACGGGTCTGAAGCATCATTCAAATTGTTAACCACGCAAGAACTTTTCGAAAAATGTAACGGTTCATCACTCGAGAATAAGATCTACAAGAAATTATATGATATCCTGTCGGACCCAAAGAACAAAGAAGAAATTATTAAAGAATATCCTTCGCAGGAGATAAATAGAAGAAATAACGGTTACGCAATTGATCAGCTCTTAAAATGTAATGTGTTTGATATGGGCAATGATAATTTTAACATGTGCAAATTATTAGCCGGCTCGGAAGGCACATTGGCATTTACCGTTGATGTTAAGTTGAATCTTGTTCCGCTTCCGCCCAAATCTATCGGTGTAGTTGCAATTCATATGAACTCACTCGAAGAAGCATTCAAAGCAAATTTAGTTGCTCTTAAATATAAACCGGGTGCTGTTGAACTGATTGACGGAAAAATCCTTGAGTATTCCAAAGTAAATATCGAGCAGAAGAAAAATCGATTCTTTATAGAGGGCGATCCGGCAGCTTTGGTGGTTGTTGAATTTGCAAGAGATTCGGAAGATGAGATTAAAAAGATTGCCAGTGAAATGGAAAAGGAATTGATTAATGAGGGTTACGGCTATCATTATCCCTTATTGCTGAATGATGATGTAAACAGAGTCTGGTCACTTAGAAAAGCCGGGCTTGGTCTTCTGGGTAATATACCGGGTGATAAAAGAACTGAACAGTTCATAGAAGATACATGTGTGCGCCCTATTGATTTGCCGGACTATATGAGCGAGTTCCAGCAAATCCTTAAAAAGAATAATCTTGATAGTGCATATTATGCACACCTGGGTTCGGGTGAGCTGCATTTAACTCCGATGATGAATTTGAAAGATTCATTCGAGGTGAAATTATTTTATTCAATCACAAAAGAAATTGCTCATCTTGTTAAAAAGTATAAAGGTTCATTGAGCGGTGAACATGGCGACGGCAGATTACGGGGAGAATTCATTCCTATTGTTATCGGAGAGCATAACTACCAATTATGCATGGAAGTAAAAAAAGTATGGGATCCGAAGAATCTTTTTAACCCCGGAAAGATTGTCGATACCGTTCCAATGAATACAAATTTGAGATACGAAATTGATAAAAATCTCCAGGAGATTCCGACCGTTTATGATTTCTCGCAGACAATGGGAATTTTGAGAGCAGCAGAAAAATGTAATGGATCGGCTGATTGCAGAAAAAGCGATCTTATCGGCGGGACAATGTGTCCTTCTTATCGTGCTACACGGGATGAAAAAAACACAACAAGGGCGCGTGCAAATACATTAAGAGAATTTTTAACAAGATCTAACAAATCTAATCCGTTTGACCATCCGGAAATTTACGAAGTTATGGATCTTTGCCTCTCCTGCAAAGCCTGCAAGTCCGAATGTCCTACAGGCGTTGATGTTGCAAAATTGAAAAGTGAATTCCTTCAACACTATTATGATGCAAATGGAATTCCATTAAGAACAAGATTGATTGCTTATCTGCCCAAAATAAATTCACTTATTTCGGGATTCTCGGGTATCGTTAATCTATTCCTGAAATCAAAATTGCTTATGAAATTTATCGGATTTACAACCAAGCGTAATCTCCCTTCTTTGTCAAAAATTACTTTTCTTAAGTGGTATAGAAAAAACCAAAAGCAGTACAGAAGAATCAGTTATCCAAACGGTAAAGTATTGCTGTTTGTAGATGAATTCACAAATTATAATGAATATGAATTAGGAGTTAAAGCATTTCTTCTCCTTACATATCTAGGTTACGAAGTTTTTGTACCAAAACACATTGAGAGCGGGAGAACATTTATAACGAAGGGTTTGTTGAGAAGAGCAAAAAAGATTGCTAACGAAAACGTATCAATAATGAAAGATTTAGTAAGTCCGGATACACCATTAGTGGGGATTGAGGTCTCAGCAATTTTATCATTCAGAGATGAATATCTCGATCTTGTTGATCTGCAATTAAAAAGTCCGGCAGAAAAAATTGCGGCATCTACTTATACTTTTGAAGAGTTTCTTGCTTCAGAGTTTAAGAAAGAAAAAATCTCCTCAGCATCATTCAATAAAGATTCAAAGAAAGTATTGCTTCATGGGCATTGTCAGCAAAAAGCAATCGCCACCACCAAATCAACCATCGAAGCGTTATCGATACCGCAGAATTATTCTGTTCAGGAAATACCATCGGGTTGCTGCGGAATGGCTGGCGCTTTCGGTTATGAGGAAGAACATTATGATATCTCAATGAAAGTTGGTGAATTGGTTTTGTTTCCGGCAGTAAGAGAAGCAGGTGATAACACAATAATATGCGCTCCCGGTACAAGCTGCAGACACCAGATTAAAGATGGCACCGATAGAACAGCTCTACATCCAATAGAGATTATTTATGATGCACTTAAAAAGTAATCACAAAAATGAACGGTGATAAACTGGAAAATATCGAACAGAAATTATTATTTGATGGTGCCCCGGGGGCAAAAATTAAAATATCCGGTATTGAATACTCTTACTTCGGAGGGACGGGTTATTACGAACTTAATAACAATAAGGAAGTTATTAGATTTGCTGTAGAAGAATTAAAAAAGTCCGGCATTACAAACTCATCTTCGCGCAGCAGTTACGGCACCACACAATTGTTACTTGATTTAGAAAAGGAAGCGGCTGAATTTTTTGGTTGTGAAGATGCCGTATACTTATCATCCGGATTTTTAACCGATATCGCTGCTGTCATATCGCTTTCAAATACAAATAAGTTTGATTGCATCTTTATTGATGAAATTTCTCATTACAGCAACCAATATGCAGCACAATTAAGTGGTAAACCGGTATATAAATTTTCACATGTCGATCCTTATGATCTTGATAAAAAAATATCTCAAAATTTGAAAAACGGAGAAAGACCTTTGGTTCTAACAGACGGTGTATTCCCGATTTTCGGAAGGATCGCACCACTGAAAGATTATTTAAGAATAATTGAAAAGTATAACGGGATATTATGGATTGACGACGCACATGGATTGGGAGTTCTTGGAAAAAATGGACGTGGAACAACCGAATATCATAGACTAAAATCAGAAAAAGTTTATTTCGGTGGAACCCTCTCAAAAGCATTTGGAGGATTTGGAGGGATCATTCCCGGTAGCAAAGATTTTGTTGAGGATATTAAAAACGGGCAACTGCAAAATGGTTCTACACCGCCACCTTCTTCGGCTGCCGCTGCAAGTCTGATGGGTCTTAAATTACTTAAAGCCCAACCGGAAATGCGGTTGAAACTTTGGGAAAATGCAAAAAGGTTGAAATCAGGTTTGACACAAATTGGATTTGAGACTAATGAAACTGTTGTTCCTGTTTATGCATTTAAGCTGGGCGGTAAATCAGAGATGCAGAGAATTAAGAATGAACTAATGAAGAACAACATTATTATTCAATTCATTAATTATATTGGTACAGGAGATGACGGAGTTTTAAGGATTGTTGTTTTCTCAACCCATACATTCGATCAGATCGATAATTTAATTTATCAACTGAAAAAGATTATTTAGCCTTAATAAAGGAAATTTCAAAACTCTATTACTAAAACGGATTTAATGAAAAAGACAAAAATAATTGATCGGAACTCATTTCTTAAGTATGCTGAAAAGTATGGCACTCCGTTATATGTTTATAATGGCGATCTGATCATCAATCGTTATAGTGAGCTTTACAATTATATAACCTGGCCAAAATTGAAAATACTCTATGCAATGAAGGCAAATTATAATGTCGGAATTCTGAACCTATTGAAGAATAATAGAGCGTTCCTTGATACTGTTAGCCCTGCAGAAGTTCACCTTGGTTTAAAGCTTGGATTTGAGAAAGAGGATATTTTATTTACATCGAATAATATCACCGATGATGAAATGCACGAAGTTAAAAAAACGGGAGTCCTTTTTAATATCGGTGCATTAAGCAGTTTAGAAAAATTTGGTTCGGTTTATCCAGAAAGCAAAGTTTGTATCCGTTTTAATCCCGATGTTTATGCAGGCGAACATAAACATGTTCAGACTGCCGGCTCAATTACGAAGTTTGGTGTTTTGCTTTCTGAAGTTGATCGTGTACTGGAGATAACAAATAAATATAACCTTAAAGTCATTGGATTGCATGAACATACAGGTTCCGGAATAGGTGAAACAGAAAAAGTATATGAGAGCATGACCAGTCTGCTTGGGATTGCAAAACGAAATCTCTTCCCTGATCTGGAGTTTATTGATTTTGGAGGAGGCTTTAAAGTTCCTTATAGTCCAACGACAAAACGAATTGACTATGCCAGCTTTGGTAAAAAGATCAGTTCTATATTCTCCAATTTCTGCAAAGAGTATGGAAAAGATCTGTTTATGTATTTTGAACCGGGTAAATATATTGTTGCAGAATCGGGTCACTTGATTATTGAAGTGAATACATTAAAAAATAACAGGGGAAGATTGATTGCAGGAACCAATTCCGGATTTAATCATCTTATTCGTCCGTTACTCTACGGCTCGTACCATCAAATAGAAAACATTAGTAATCCCGCTGGTGAAATTAAAATATATGATATATGCGGTAACATTTGTGAAACCGGTGATTGCTTTGCGGAACAAAGAGAATTGTCCGAAATTCGGGAAGGGGATAAACTGATAATTAAAAATGCAGGAGCTTACTGCTATTCGATGGGAAGTATTTATAATTTGAGAGCAATGCCCTCGGAATTGCTGATTGTTAATGGAAACGAACTATTGGTTACAAAACGACCATCAAACAAGGAACTGGCTGAGTTAGTTCTAAGTGGTTCTAATCTGAACTGATCTGTTTTATTGAAGTGAGAATTTACTTAATAATAATAAACTTTTTTGTCTGAGAGTAATTACCCGCAAGTATTTTATAGAAGTAAACACCACTGCTCAAAGATTTACTATCAAAAACTGCTTCGTATCGTCCTGCTCTTTTTTCCTGATTCACTAAAGTTGCAATCTCATTTCCTAATATATCATAAACCCTTAACGAGATAAAACCGCTTTGCGGTATCTGGTAAATTATTTTCGTTTCCGAGTTAAAAGGATTCGGAAAATTCTGCATCAGATCATACTGTGTGATATTAGAATTATCATCATTATCGTGAGGCAGATTGAATTCTATTGTGTTCGACCATGTTGACCATTTCAAATTATGATCGCGGTACTTTACTCTGTAATAATAGGATTTTTCATTTAAGAAAAGTGAATTACTGAAAGAAAGATTTGTTAAATCCAATCCTTGGTTAAGATTGACCGGATTAAAATTTGCATCAACTCCGTAAATATTTTTCCAGTGAATCATTGAATCAATAAATATTTTATTAAAATTGATGTTGTCCGCAATCTGAACTTTTACAGTCATTAATGAATCTGAAGAAATCTCTGATGTACTGAAAGTAATTTTATTGAAATCGAATAGCGGCGGATTAACTATCGGACTTGCTGGTGAAGGCTGATTAATCTTAATATACCAGGTGTCCATCAACTGAGAATTTCTACTTTTATTTGAATTACCCAAACTATACATAAATGATTCGAAAGTTTTCTCGGCAACATCAATTTCTATAATCTGGTAGAGGTAATGATCAAGTGAAATATGAATAAATGGATAATCTGAGTTCTTAAATGCGCCCCAATAATCGATTGGTCCGCCTCCGCCTCCGCTGCATACTATTCTAAAATCATTTCGCGGATTATTAACTTCAGATTCAATTGTCCCTCTTTCAAATCCATGTGTATGACCGTAAGAAAGCTGAACCACTTTAGAATACTTTTTAAGAATCGGTATTACCTGATTTCTAACATAGACAGACCCGAAATCGGACATTCCTTCACCCCAGAGTTCTGAAACAGGCAGATGGTGAACAATAATTATTACGAAATCTATTCCCGTATTATTCTCTATTTCTTTTAGCTTTTGATCGAGCCAGCTTAATTGATGTGCGCTCCGCGAATTGGTGAGATTGGAATTAAGTCCTATGAATGCAGTGTTGGCAATATTGAATGACCAGAATCTTTCGCTTAAGGGATCTGTAGCAGGGTATGCCGATACATCATCATATTTCATGTATTTATAATAAGTGATATCCTCACCTTCATGATTTCCCGGAACCGTCATAATTGGAATATAAGGAGAAATAGCTGATAGCGGTGCAAAGTATTGTTCAGTCCATTGTGTTATATCGCTGCTGGCAACAACCATATCTCCCGAATGGAGAACAAGATTAAAATTATTCTGGAAATTATTACCAGATAATTGCTGCATTTTACTTTTAGCTTCATTAATAATTTTAACAGTCATTGTCGTATCATCGGCATGGGTGTCGCTGAGCATTAAGATTCGTATTTTACCATTGTACCCGGCTGTTGGTTGAGTTCTAAATGAATATATCTCAGATATTCCGTTTCCGCTTGAAACTCTATAAAAATATTCTGTATTTGGAAGAAGTCCGGCAAGCTTTACAGTATGCCAGATATAATTTGATGATATAACCTCACTTGTACCTATCATTGATTGACCCAGTAACGGTGATGTTCCATATTCAACTTTTGTATTGGTCGATGTTGAATCATGCCAGCTGATATAAATTGAATTTGATGTGGGCGTTTGTAAATAGGGGACAAGAATTAATTGCCTTGGTGCATGTCCGTAATCTCCCAAAGATTTTACTTCGATTATATCAAGAGCATAATCCCAGATTGCAACTTCTGCGCAGTCAATCTCACCGTCCTCGCCGTCATTATCTGCAAATAGTAATAGAGTATTATCAAGTGCAAATCTTCCGTCTTTAGCCTGATAGAAACCATTTACAATTAAATGTCCGTCCAGATAATATTTTAAATGTGTTCCGTTTTTAACAGAGATAACAAGTCTGTACCATTCATTTGGTTTAACTGCATATGTTGAGTAGCCTGTTGCCTGAACACCGATGTATCCGCTTAAGTTTATAAAGCATTCTCCGTCATTTGAATTGGTAGGACTTGTTTGAAAGAAGGATCGCCAGACTTTTAGATCGGGAATACGAAAATCTATTTGAAGTGTGTATTCATTTACAAGGGCACCGCCACCATTTGGTGAGATTCCATGTTTCATTTTATAATAACTTCCTCTTCCAATCTTAACAGCACTTTTTCCTTCAACAGGACCTGTAGTTAGCAATACCGTGCCAACGGGTTCCAGCTGATTGCCAATCTCGGCTTTGTTAAGATTCGAAATGTCATTAAACTTCCATAACCCTTTAGGTGGGGGAGCTTGTGATAAGACTTTTACCTGAAAAGTGAAAATGAAAAGACTTATGAAAAATATGTATGCATTTTTTTTCATTAATATGATGAATGATGATATTACCCAATCAATTCTTGTTAAAAATAACAATTTTTTAGATGAGAAATTTCGACTTATCTCTATTATGCACTAAACTAAATGAAAAACCTATATTATTTCGTGCTCTTAGCAACGTATTTCTTTTCTCATTTTGCTATTTTTAGCTGCGAAAAGCATTTATTGATGGTTCCGTCAGTAATCATGCATTAATCTTAATAATCAATTGACAGGATTATGTAATTGCTTTCCGTAATGATTAACCTAATAATGTAATGAAATAATCAAAAGGTTTATGTGCACAGACAAATATTGTTAAACATTACTGACTATCCGCACAGTTCTATTTTCTCTATCATACTTTTATTTTTCATTCTGATAATTATTTTTTTAACAGGCTGTGAAAAAGAGAAAGCCCCCATTGTTCCTAGAAATAACCCACCTTTTATAATTAGCGTAATTGCAGAGCCGGATACATTATTAATAAATGAAACTTCTAAACTGACATGTACAGCAATTGATGATGATAACGATAAACTCTCGATCACCTGGTCTTCCGAACATGGATCATTCCGCAATGGTAATATCGGATCCGGGGTAAAATGGATGGCGCCTTCAACTCACGGTTCCGTAAAAATTATAGTAAAAGTGAGTGACGGCAAAGTTACCATTGAAAGAGAGATTGAAATTGCGGTAGGGAAAATACCATCAAAGCCAATTTTGTCTAAACCAATAGATAATACACAAGAAATTAGTTTAACAGCTTTTTTGATTTGGAATTCTGTAAGTGAAGCCCGTAGTTACGATTTACAATTATCAACCGATTCTTTGTTCTCAGCTATTTCATTTTACAAATCCGGGATAACGGGTACATTGCAAAAAGTAAGTGAATTAAAGAGCAAGACAATATATTATTGGAGAATTAGAAGCAGGAATGAATTCGGCAAATCAATCTGGTCTAAGATTTTCTCATTCAGAACAACTGGGCCGCCGGAGTCACCTTGGTTAGCATCACCGGTAAACGAGTCGAAAAACATTTCTTTAAATCCAACTTTAATATGGTCCGAATTAAAAAATGCCGATAGTTATACTATTCATGTTTCTTCAACTGAATCATTTTATGATACTTTGTATTATGAATCAGAACTAAAAGATACCTTACGGCAAATTACCGGACTTAGTTATTTTGCAACTTATTACTGGCGTGTTTCCGCATCCAATTACCTCGGAACATCGGATTGGTCAACAGCAGGAGTATTTTCCACAATAGGCAGAGCACCTTATCCACCAATATTGCTAACTCCAGAAAATAAATCCCGTAATATTCCACATAGCACTTCATTAATCTGGAAAATGAGTGAGTACTCAGAAAGCTATTCTCTTCAAGTTGCTGAGGATAGCAGTTTCACTAACTTAATTTATGATCAAAAAGGTTTGACTTCATCATCAAGTATCATCAGTAATTTGGACAACACAAAAACCTATTATTGGCGCGTTGATGCTTATAATAGCTATGGAAATTCAGGTTGGTCGGATGCACGGTCATTTACAACATTATTATTGCCGCCTGCATTGTACCTGCCGGTAAACGATGCGGTAGATGTTTCTCCTTCACCTGTTGTTAGCTGGCAGCAAATTGATGAAGCTAATTCCTATTCACTGCAGATTTCCGACGATAGCTTATTCACAAAAGTCATTTTTGATGAAACCGGAATTAGTGGAAATAGCCGGGGTATTTCAGGATTAAAAAGTTACACAAAGTATTTCTGGCGTGTAAGCGCAGAAAATGATATAGGTATTTCTACTTGGTCAGGAATAAATTCATTTAATGTTTCTGCCTACTTTTATAAAGGTTATCAGTATGGCAATCAAGCTTTATACAATCCGATGTACCTTCTTCTCAACGGCGGATTCGACATGATACAGGTAGGGAATAAACGGGACATTAAAAATTTCCCATATAAAATTGCCATAAAGAATATCTGGAAGAATTTATCCGATCCTTTTACACCCATCAATAATTATGGATGGTGGAATTTCATAAAAGACCAGGTATTGCCCCTTTCATTGGATAAAAAAAATGCACAGTTCTGGCCCAATTATACTCTGCATCTCATAGGGGGCGGAATGGAATATGCCGCCATGAAGGAGTGGTTTGAATACTACAACTATCCTTATCCGCAATGGTTATCCGCATTTACTGTTATGACTTATCATTTGATTAATGAAGTTGCCGAAAATGGAAATTATGTAGGGGACGATGTTGACCCGATAGCTGACATATACATATTTGATATTGGCGGTATTCTGTTATTTACATCAGAGAGTGTTAAAAGATTTTTTTCCGAAGATCTTAACTTAGCCGATTGGTCGCAGCAGCCCTCATTTTCAATGCGGAATGGTGAACTTCATAACAACGGGCATTTCTTCTCGGTTAAATGGAAATTTCCGTTTTCGGATTCCTGGCATGCATTCTACTATTTTGGAACTAACGGTGTTGGCGGTCTCTCTTATAAATTCCAAAACGGTTCTGCACTCTCTGTCGGTTTAGGTCTGGCAGCAAGTGATCTAATTCTGCTTGATGAAAAGACAAACAAGAAAACCCTGGGACTGGTTGGAAACCTGGGGGTATTCTACGATCGTAATAATTCTCTGCTGGCAAGCTTATCAATAACAATTAAAACCGATTATATGATTAATGTAAACATCTATCCGGGTTTAATAAAAATTGGCGATATATCTCCGGGAATATGGGGAGCCTACAGCCAGGATGGAAATGTGATTTGTGGCTTGGCTTTTAGCTGGCTCCCATTCGGAGCTGCTTATAGTCTTAAATAGTTCAAACAACTTCCTTAATTACAAATCCGAAAATCAAAACTTTTTTTACCGTTTCAACATGATTATTCAATATTGATTTTTACAGTATAAATATTAAAATAATTGTCTCTTTTCTTATTTGCTTTAATCTTTTTATTTATCATTCTAGCTAAGTAATTAGGAGTATTTCGAGTAAGATTTGTGAATTTTCAATTTACAAAGATACTGGATATGAAGATTCAAAAGCACAAATCTATGTTTTATTAACAGGTGCATAAGTATTACAATAAGATTTAATATACTGTGAACAACGAAAAGTAAATATTAATAATTGAAAATGATGCAATGCTTCATGAATTCTATAAAATTTTATTCAAGAGACTTGGATATAGCTGCATCATTTCCGAAAATGGAGAAGAAATTATTAATCATATTACCGGTGGAAATATTAACTTGTTAATTGTTGATTTGAATCTTAAAAATACCTTTTTAAACTCTAAGGCAATTGATGGCGTTGCATTAGCACGGTATGTTAAACAAAATTTTAAATAAATTAAGAATACCAATACTGGTTATAACAGCATACTCTGCGAACTATTTTGCCGATGATATGATTAAAGAGGGTTCTGCAGATGATTTTATGTTAAAACCAATAGTTAATTTTGATAAACTAATAGAGAAAGTGGAAAGATTATTATGACTGAATTAAGAGATCAGATTCTTGTCGTTGAGGACGAAAAGGATACACGTTTTATCCTCGAAAAATTACTCGCCAGGAATAATTACGAAGTGGCTATGGCTGTCAATGGCGAGGAAGCTCTCGAAAAACTTAAGACAATAAGGCCCAAAGTAATTTTAGCAGATTGGACAATGCCGGTGCTGGATGGTATTGCATTATGTAATATTCTGAAAAGTGATGAACGATATAAAACAATATTTTACATTATACTTACAGCAAGATCTTCGCTTAAAGACAGAGTAATGGGTCTCGATATTGGTGCAGATGACTTCCTGGTTAAACCGATCGAAAATCAGGAATTACTGGCGCGCATTAGATCTGGTATCAGGATATTCAATCTTCAAAACGAGCTTCGGGATATCGAGCACAATAAAGCTGTAATTGAAATGGCGTGCACAATTGGACTCAAAATTAATAATCCTCTTAGCAGTCTTGCTCTATCAATTCAAGCGATAGAGAGTGAACTCAATCCTGCAGAAGTTGTAAAAATTGCAGAGGATATTAAGATTATGAAAGAATCTACTGACCGGATTAGTAAATTTGTTCAAGAATTAATTCATCTGCAAAATCCTCAATTGGTTAATTATATCGACAATAACCGCATATTAAAAACCGAATAGGGTTAAGAACTTCCTTTTTCATTCGATAATATTGATAGGAGAAGGAATGTTAGAAAAAGTGTTAAATATAAATCCCGGTTCGGATTACAAGAAATCTACGGGTAATCCTAAATACTATAAAAAGGTTAGTGGATATCAGTATTCATTCACTTGAACGAATGATTCACTCTTTATCTCGCCGGCAACATCTCTTCTTGCAAGCTTAGGTTGGAAAATAAAGAAGCTCAACAAGGATTCCGAAAAAATTCAGATTATGTTTGAACTGGATGAGCTTGATTTTAAAGCCAGCATTTTTATAAACGACCTTAATCAGAATGCTAAGATTGATTACAGGGTTAAAAAGAATTTAGAAAGATTTGCAACCGAAGTTTTAATAACAGTAATACTTACTGCACCTATTATATCAGTTTCAAGCGAATTGGAATCCAATATCAAATTAAACGGATTTTCACGGTTCTTTGACCAGTTTGAATCCACGAGATTTAAAAAGCCAAGTTTGATTACTGAAAAAAATATTATTGAAACACTTTATTACGATAATAGAAAGGCGATTACTTAAGAAACTCATTGCAAATTTTTCCGAAGGCGATTTTGCTGAAGTCCTTGCGGTTAATTCCCGGGATGAGTTTGGTGAATTATCTAACTTACTTGAACAGATGCGGCAAGGTCAGCAGAACAAGATCGAAGCGGCAAATGAAATCTCTAATGGTAACCTTGATCTTCAGATTAAGGTGCTGTGGGAGAAAGATATGCTTTCGAAGAGCTTTCAGGTTGTTATGGAAAACCTCAATAACTTGATTTTCGAAATCAAATTAATAACGGACGAAATCATAAATGGTGAAGTTTCTACAAGAGGTAATCCCGATAAATTTTATGGAGCATTTAAAGAAATCATTATTGGTGCTAATACTACTTTAGATGCTCTCTTTACTCCTATTAAATAGGGAGTTGAAGTTCTTGAAGTCATGTCGAAAGGAAACTTTACAGTACGTGTAAATGGAAATTATAAAGGCGATCATAGAATTATTGCTAATAGTATCAATTCACTGGGCGATTCACTGATCGGGGTTATGAAGAACATTAGTGAAATGATTAACCTGGCAGCATCAATTAGTGAACAGATATCCTCATCAACCGAACAAATGGCTGCAGGCGCACAGGAGCAAAGCGTTCAAGCTGTTGAAGTTGCGACAAGTGTCGATGAGATGACCCGGACAATACTTAATAGTTCAAAGAATGCATCTAAAGCAGCTGAAGCTTCCAAGAAAGCCGGCGAAGTTGCTAAAGATGGCGGGAATGTAGTTGAAAAAACTATAGATGGAATGAACCGGATTGCAACGTTCGTTGAAAAAGAATCGGAAAAAATTCAGGCACTCGGAAAAAGCAGCGAACAGATAGGTGAAATAATTCAGGTTATTGATGACATTGCCAATCAAACAAACCTGCTTGCATTGAATGCTGCAATAGAAGTAGCCCGTGCCGGTGAACAGGGAAGAGGATTTGCTGTTGTTGCTGACGAAGTTAGGAAATTAGCCGAAAGAACTAAAAAGGCAACGAAAGAAATATCCGATACAAGGTGTTACTGATACTGTTGTTGAATCGATGCAGGAGGGAAGTTCTGAAGTTGCAAACGGTAAGAATCTTGCAAATAAAGCTGGTGATTCGCTAAAGCAGATTATACTTACATCCGGTGAAGTGCAGGATGTTGTTGCACAGGTTGCATCGGCAAGCGAAGAACAGAGTGCAACAAGTGAAGTTATCAGCAGAGATGTTGAATCAATTAGTAAAGTTACTAATGAAAATGCAACAGGAATTCAGCAGATTGCCGGTTCCGCCGATGAGCTTAATAAAATGACTGCCAATCTAAAAGAATTGTTAGCTCAGTATAAATTTGAAAATGGCGATTCTGTAAATAAGAAAACAAATACACATACATTCTCATATTCAACTAATAATTAAACAGCAAAGCCCCGGTAAATAATCGGGGCTTCCTAAAATCATTCAACACAATTTTTTTAAAGTACAATTCTGGAACCGGTGAATTTTTATTTCACTACGCCATATTTATCCACTATTTTTCTTAATAATAGTATGTTACCTTTCTTTACAGGTGGTGCAATTGAACAGGCTGTGCTTAAAATAAATCCCTTTTTCTGTTTTCCTATTTCGATACGACGTTTTAAATCATCTGTTATTTCTTCTTCATTTGAGTTGAGAAGAAGGTTTACTGAATCGATGTTTCCCTTTATGAATCCTTTATCTCCAATCCTTTCAACTGCTTCGGAAAGTTCAACATTACCAAGTGGCGGAGGATCTAAGCACTCTATTCCGCTTATACCTGCTTCGAACATCAATTCCAGGCGATCGTTTATAGCTCCGCATGTATGTGTGTATGCATGAACATTTTTTTTTCTAATCGCACCAGCAATTTCCTTTTCGAAAGGAAGCACAAAAGTTTGATAATCGTCGGGTGATATAAATCCGGAGCCGGCAAATGGTGAAGAAATTTTAATGGCATCAATACCAGTATCACACATTTCAATTGCGAGCTGCTTGATCATTTTTGTGAAGTGAGATAAAATCATCAAACATTTATCGGGATCGTCAATTAGTGCAAGCATAGAGTTATCGAGACCGATGAAATCAAGAAGGTAATCGAAAGGAGAAGTAATCTCTCCATGGATAGAATAATTATTACCGGTTTTTTTTATAATGTAATCTATAACATCAAATTTATGATACGAGTTAATATGAAAATGCAGATTTTGAGAAACGGGTATGTAATTTAATTCTTTGGGTAAATCGTCTTTAGTTAATTGTGTGAAATCGATTTCCTCTTTTTGTTTATTGAATTCAAAGTAGGGAAGGTCGTTATAAGGGCAGAAGGTTTTATCTCCGTTTTTCCATTCTGCGATTTCATATTCTTCTGTTGAATAAATCCTATCAATATTATCTCTCCAATTTGGGTCATGCCCGTGCAGACTTATTAATATTCCGTCAAAGTCATACATCTCGCGTAACTTTATAAGCCCATTAGCAAAAGTAAAAGGATCGAACCAAAACTCTACCGGTGAAGTTTTTAGTTGCATCAGCATATGACCAATACTAAGCTGACACATTAAAGGGATTTTATCAACCGGCATTAAATTCATAGCTGCGTTTATGCGTTCACGTGGAGTCATGGATCCCCTCTGAACTTTTTTATTGAATATAATTACTCAGTTAATAATAAGAATGATGATTTTATTCTGCATGAAGTTTATTCCAAATCTTCAGAATAATATAAGAGCAAATTAATGCAACCAGTGTCAGTATTGATGCAAGAATATATTTTGAATAGATCCAGTTACCGATTGCAAAGAGTAAACTATAAACACCGATGCAGCCAATAAACATTCCGATTATTCCTTCTGTTATGAACGCTTTACCAAATGATGAGTTGTAATCAGGATCATCTTTACTCATGATATCTGTAATTTTTCTCCAACCGACTCCGCCCGGGTGTACTAGTTTATAAAAGCTGATTAATTTCTCGGTTCTTGTAGGTTTTGTTAACAATGTTGCTATCACCCATGCAATTGTAGTTATCCCGACACCGATTATTAATTCTTCATAACTCTTAAGTGGTCCGACCTGCTGTATAGCAGCAATACGATCCATGCCCGATGCTACTAAAAGATCGATCTGGGATGAATGATATTTGGATAAGATCAGAAAGAACAATGCAACAAAAAATGAAACAGCCATAGCTGTTATTTCACTGAAAGCATTTATTCTCCACCAGAACCATCTTAGCAAAAAGAGCAATCCTGTGCCGGCACCAATTTGAAGTAATATATTAAAAGCACTCAGCGCACTTTGCATCAGCAGGGCAAAAATACTGGCAAGTACCATCATCAACACAGTTGAAATTCTTCCGATAAGTACTAATTCTTTTTCCGGAGCTTCCGGTTTAATAAATCTCTTATAAAAATCATTAACTATATAAGATGAACCCCAGTTTAAACTTGTTGACATAGTTGACATATATGCAGCAATAAGGGATGCAATCACTAATCCTAATATTCCGCTCGGTAAAAATGTTAGCATCGCAGGGTAAGCCATATCATGCCGGATAATACTTGGTTCAACGTTAGGGAAGGCATGACGGATCGATTCAAGATCCGGGAAAACTATTATTGAGGCAAGTGCAACAATAATCCATGGCCATGGTCTTAAGGCATAATGAGCAAAATTGAAGAATAGGGTTGCCCCCATTGCATGTTTTTCATTTTTTGCAGCTAACATTCTTTGTGCAATATATCCGCCTCCTCCCGGTTCGGCTCCCGGGTACCAAACACTCCACCATTGTATAGTTAATGGTATTATAAAGACAATGATTGCAATTTCATAATTATTGAAATCGGGCAGAAGTGATAATTTACTTATTACATCTGGGTGAGTAAGAAGTTTATTAAGTCCTCCTATCTGTGGAAGGTCAATAGCAACATATGCAGCTACTACAGAGCCGGTTATTGCGGCAATGAATAGTAAAAAGTCTGTTAAAAGAACTCCAAGTAAACCACCCAATGAACTATAAATAACTGTTACTCCGCCGGCTATTAGGATTACTTCCAGAGGGGTCATATTCAACATCACTGATCCAACTTTTATAGCAGCCAGAGTTACGGAAGCCATTATTGCAACATTGAAAAAAACTCCAAGATATAATGCCCTGAATCCGCGTAAGAATGCTGCTGACTTTCCACTGTACCGGATTTCATAAAACTCAACGTCTGTCATTACATTTGACCGCCGCCATAACTTTGCATAGATAAATACGGTCATCATTCCAGTAAGTAGAAATGCCCACCAGACCCAATTACCGGCAATTCCATTTTGCCTTACAATGTCGGTTACAAGATTAGGTGTATCAACAGAAAATGTAGTTGCAACCATTGAAAATCCTAAGATGTACCAGGGCATGTTTCTACCCGATAGAAAAAATTCAGCTGAGTTCTTACTTGCGCGTTTAGTTGCCCAAAGTCCAATTACAATTGTCACAATAAAAAAGATTATTATTATAATCCAATCAATAGATTGAAGAAGCATAGAGTTTCCGGTTTTAGATTATCTGAATTATTTATTTGATAAACAAAAACACTTGCTGCCAGAATTTTTTATAGAATTTCCATTTCATAAAATTAATTCCCCAATGCGGACTTGCACCTGTCATCCAGCCGGAGAAAACTCCTTTTCCGAAATTTCTAAATGTAAATAGTGGATACCATGAATCTCCGTTTTTAATATCAACCAAACTTGTTGCATCACTTTTAAATTTAGTTTCGTTAAAGCCGAGAAGCGGAGGAATTGATGACCAATCAATTCCTTTAACAATCGGATGTTCGGGATTATTACATCTTACTTCATAACCATCTGTTGATTCAATTAAATCATCATACTCTAAACATTCTACCGGAAACGCTTCATGTAATCTGCTTCTTCGCCATCCGCCTTTGCCAAGTTCACCAGTAAAACTATACCAACCGCCATTCATATGAAAATGCCCACCATTATTAATCCAGTTTTTTAGTAAATCAAATCGATCGGGAAACGTAACGGGTTTGTCACCCCATTTCGCCCTTGTAAAAAAATCTGGATGAAGCATTAAACACTTTGTCTCTACATCCGCAAAAATAATTGAAGTTGCCCATTTCAATCTTTCATCAAATAATTCGGGCGACATGTTGTATAATTCCCATGAAGGTTCACTTATTACCTCAGCATTAGGTATCTCTTTTAATGCATCGATCAACGGTTTGGCATAATTTAATATTTCAACACCTTTAGAAGGGGATTGGAAAGGTGATTCTACATACTTCTGCCCTGTATGAACACACCAATTACCAACATGCCAAATTCTTATCTCATTAATTGATTTCATGATTACCTCTAAATGTGTTCGCTAAAATGATGAAATAAATGCAAAATTGAAACATCTACTTTTTTGTCTCTGAAAAAATAGAACTGGATTTAGATTTTTCTTGACTTAAAAAACAAAACTCAGTATTATGCACCACCTGGTATACCAAGTATGCCAATTTAAGATTAAGCACTAAAATATTTCTTTAATTAAACCGACTCTAACTTAAAGTTTTCATTTCGGAGGATCGAATGAAACTCTCGATATTAAATTTTTTTCTCTCCCTTTTTCTATTGATTTCAATTTCTTCTAATCTATTAGCGCAGACTGGAAATGTTTCGGGAGTTGTTACAGATGCAACTGACAGATCACCACTCCTCGGTGCTAATATAATAGTTAGCGGGACATCTATTGGTACCACAACAGATAGAGATGGAAAATATCGACTTGTTAGACTTAATGAAGGCAGGACACTAATCTTATTTATGTACCTCGGATATGATACAGATAGTGTCTGGGTAAATGTTGCCAGCGATCGAACTGTTTCCGTTGATGTTACACTTAAACCAAAAGTTATACTCGGTCAGGAAGTGGTTGTAACCGGACAGTTACAGGGACAAGCCGCTGCAATAAATCAACAATTAGCGTCTAACACTATAATCAATGTCGTATCGAAAGATAGAATCCAGGAGTTGCCGGATCAAAATGCGGCAGAGTCTGTTGGGAGACTTCCCGGTATTTCAGTTGAAAGGGATGCAGGAGAGGGAACGAAAGTTATTGTAAGAGGATTGGCTGCTAAATTTAATTCTGTTACTATTAACGGACAAAGAATTCCGTCAACTGATCCGCAAAACCGGTCTGTTGATTTAAGTATGATCTCTTCCGATATGCTCGCCGGTATCGAAGTATTTAAAGCTCTTACACCCGATCAGGATGGTGATGCTGTGGGCGGCAAAGTAAATTTCGAAATTAAAAAAGCATCCGAAGGATTTAATTCAAATATTAGAGCACAAGGAACTTATAACAGTCAGGAAAAAGATTATGGAAATTATCGGGGTAGCTTTACGTTAAGCAATCGATATTTTGATAATAAACTTGGGTTGGTTGCTACAGGAAGTTTACAAAGAGCAAATAGAGGGTCCGATCTGTTAGATGCAAATTACCTCTTTGCTAGGGAAGCACTTCCCGGTGAGGCACATGCCAGGATTACAGTTGAAAATTTAAACCTGGGAGACCGGGTTGAAACAAGGGATCGCTATGGTGCAAGTGTAGTTGTAGATTATAACCTGGGTAATGGAGAATTACTCTTCAGCAGTTTATACGGAAGGACTGACAGAGATGAAGTTAGAAATAGGAAAAGATACCGTGTTGATAATGCCTATGTAGAATACTGGTTGCGGAGCAGAGAAATTAATATCGATTTATTTACAAATTCATTAAGTGGTAAACATAATTTCAGCGCAATGAAGTTGGAGTGGCAAGCGTCTTATTCATATTCAAAATATAATATGCCGTTTATGCACGATTCACAATTCAGGGAGGTTGGGGCTTACCTTGGTACACTTGTTACGGATAAAGGACCTGAAATTATACCTCTTGGCGCTAAAAATAATCTGGACCAGACAAGATTTTATCAGGACTTCTTTAATAGAGAGATGACAAAGGATAGAGATTACACAGCACAATTCGATCTAACAATTCCTTATTCTCTAACCAGTGATTTAACCGGAAATTTAAAAGTTGGTGGAAAGTACAGAGATAAAAATAGAAGTTTAGATAAAGAAGAATGGATGACTCTCGCTTTTAAGATTGATCAGATTGGAAAAAATAATCCTACACTTTTTAATACTACAGGCGAAGGCTATATCAAAATAAATAATTTTTATGATGATGATTATGATATTGGTGAGTTTCTAAATGGTAAATATGTGTTTGGACCAGCTAAAGCATTAAGCCGCCAAAAGATAGATAACTTTATGAATACTTACTGGACAGATTATACTAGAAACTACGGTAAGGACCTTGAAGATTATTCTGCCGGGGAAGCAATTACTGCTGGTTATGTTATGGCAGAATTAAACATTGGTCCACGCTTAATGATTCTACCGGGATTTAGATACGAAGGAACCACTACCAACTATAAAAGTGTATTTGGTCAGGCACGTGTTGATGAAAGAGGGATTGTTACATTGGAAGGTGCAACAGATACTGTTGGCACTGTCTCGTATAACGAATTACTTCCAATGGTACACATTAGGTATAAATTTACAGATTGGTTTGATACAAGGATAGCAATTACAAAATCCTTAGCAAGACCAGATTATTTCAATTTGGTTCCCTGGGAAAGAATCAGCTACTTTGATGGAACGGTTGAAAGAGGCGAACCTTTCTTAAAACATACTAAGGTTTGGAATTATGATATCTTTTTTTCTTTCTACGGTAACTATGGATTATTTACCATTGGAGCTTATTATAAATCTCTTAAAGATATTGAATACATAAGAGTTGGCCGGGTTACTGAAGCGGGTTCTACACTTGGATTTACTTTGACCAAACCTGAAAATTCTAAATATGAAACCAAAGTTTATGGTGTTGAATTCGAAGTTCAGACTAACTTAAGATTTCTCCCAAGTCCTTTTGATGGAATAGTATTATCAGCAAACTATTCTTATATCCATTCTAAAACACATTTCCCGTTCTTGAAAGTTGGTCCGAGAAATCCATTACCTCCGTTTAATTTTACTTTTATTGATACTGCAAGGGAGGCAAGAATGCCCGGGCAAGCTAATCATCTTGCAAACTTTACATTCGGATATGAGAAGGGGAAATTCTCAGGTAGAATTTCTATGATTTACCAGGGAGATGCACTTCAAACAATCGGTACACGTGCTGAGTTAGACGGCTATTCAGATGATTTTGTAAGGTGGGATTTAGCTCTGCAGTATAAAGTATTACCCAAACTTGCCGTAACATTCAACATGAACAATTTATCGAATTTACCAGAAGGAGCATTCTTAGGTATAGAAACATTTGCAACAAGAGAGGAGTATTTCGGCTGGACAGCTGATTTAGGTATCCGGTTTGATTTATAAGATTCTTTTAACCAAAATAAATGTTAATTAATCACACAATAACAAAGTGAGGCAGTTATGAAGAAAAACTACATTTCAATCATCAGTGCTTTTTTAGTGATCTGTCTATTCGTTTTAACGAATGATCTGTTAGCACAAAGAATCGTACAGGTACCGCAAGGAGTTGGTACTCTGGATGCAGTTGTAAGGGGAGATACATTACCAAGTGGTCAGAGAGTTAATCCCAATACAATTTATGAGTTGGCTCGTGGTGGTTATTACATCACGATGTCTTCACTGGAAAACCGCGATTATCATCTTCATATCAGAGCAGCTGCAGGATCAGGTAAAAAACCGATTATAAGACCGGGAGTTTCTGGTGGTGGTACATCAAACAGACCATTCCAGGCACGAGCAAATCTTACTCTTGATGGTGTTTACGTAACAAATCTTGACGAGCAGAATGCTTTATTGCAGAACATTATCAGGCTTAGTGCAGATAATGTAAAGTTGACAATTCTTAATTCTCACTTAGATAGAGATCTTCAGGCAGCAATAAGGTGTGATGCAAAGAATCAAAAAGTGATTATTAAAAATTCTATTATCAGTAATATTGGTTCAATGCAAAGTCCGGATAACGGAAGAGGTGTTGACGATAGAGGTAACGACATTGATACCTTGATTTATGAAAACAATACGTGGTATAATCTTTCAAGTAGAATTCTTCGTGACGGCGGCGGAATAATTAAATACTGTTGGATAAACCATAATACAGTTGTTAATGTTGCACAATGGGGATGTTCAATCGGCCCTGCTATCGAAGCCCATTTCAGGAATAATCTTTTTGTTAATACAGGATTTATTGGAAGAAGTTCAACACAAACATGGGTAATGCTTGAAACAGCAGCATTATCCCAAGCCTGGCTCGATCAAGGTTTTACTCAAAAGCTTATGATTCATAACAACAGTTTTTATGTCGATCCCGATATTACATCTGCAATACCGGCGGATAGAACACCGACGCCAGTTATGAATGATCATGCTCTTGCTGCTGTTACTGCCGGAGGATGGACTTCAACTATTAAGAATCTAAATGTAAGCTTTACAAAGGGTCCACAAAATCCCAAAAATGTTATGCAGGATTATTTCAATGCTGCAGTTACTGTTAAAACAGATATGGATAAAGGAGGCGGAACTCCTGAATTCGGTCAGACTCAAATGCCGTTTAACTTTGCTTATCCAACATCATCTGCGCTTTATACTTCCGGTACAGCAAATCAACCATTAGGTGATTTAAATTATTTTGGTATTCCGGTTGGTGTAACCAATGATGAAATTCTTGCCAGTGAATATCAACTCTACTCGAATTATCCGAATCCGTTCAATCCTTCAACAAACATCCGTTATTCAATTCCTGCAGCCGGAAATGTTAAGGTTGAGATCTTTAATACTTTGGGTCAACTTGTTAATACTGTGGTAAATCAGCATCAGGAAGCCGGTACACATAATGTCTTTTGGAACGGAATGGATATAAGCGGTAATCAGGTATCGACAGGAGTCTATATTTATAAACTGACAACCGGAAATTTTGTATCAGCTAAGAAAATGGTTCTAGTAAAATAATTTTAAGGTAAATTATGGGCAAAGGGATTAATCCAGTTGATCCGACTCCCTTGTATGAACAGGTTGAATCAGACATAAAAGATAAAATTCAGAAAGGGGAATTAGTACCCGGTCAACAGATAGCATCGCAGAACGATCTCGCAAGAGAATACGAAGTAAGTCTTATTACAATTAAAAAAGCTTTGTATAATCTTGTTAATGAAGGTGTCTTGTACACACGGGTTGGTAAAGGGACTTATATTGCCGAACCATCTCATAAAAAGATTGATCTCTCTGCCCATAAAACTATTGGACTTGTTTTAAGAGATATTAAACATCCTTACTTTTCCTTTGTTGTTCATCATATAGAAGAAAGAGCGAACGAATTAGGATTTAACCTGCTACTCTCGAGTTCATCTAATAATATGGAAAAGGAAGAAGCTCAGATTAATCGCTTTAGAAATATTGGAGTAGATGGAATTATCATAGCTTCATTATCTCTTCAATATCGAGCTACAGATTACATCAAAAAATTACACGAAGAAAATTTTCCATACATAATGGTTTCGTACATGCACGATCCGGAATACTGGTATGTAGGTTCGGATCATGAATACGGTGGTTTTCTTGCAACCGAGCATTTCATAAAACTTGGTTATAAGAGAATCGGCTTTCTGCATGTTGGAAGGGGCAATCTTCTTTGTGAAATAAGAAAGAACGGTTATTACCGGGCATTATCGGAATATAATATTCCATACGATTCAAAACTTATCTATTACACCGGTGAGGAAAATTTTGAATTTATTAATGACCGGTTTCTTCAAGGATATCATTTCGGCAAGAGTTTCAAACAACTCGATCCTAAGCCCGATGCACTTTTTATCCATAGCGATCTGATGGCCGTAGGTTTTGAGAATGCAATGCTGGAAGAGGGATTTGAAATTCCGGAAGACATTGCAATTATAGGATTCGACGGAATAGAGGCCGCTGCCCTCGCCTCAGTACCGTTAACTACAATTGTTCAACCGGTTCAAAAAATTGGAACTCTTGCCGTTGATATCATTCACAAGAGAATTGAAGGAAGCGATATTGGTAACCGTACCATCCTTAAGCCTGCATTGATAATAAGAGAATCGTGCGGAGCTAAGAAAAAATATTCCAGCAGGGAATTACAGGTAGGCTAAAATTAATTAATTGTAAAACTGAGAGAATTGAAATGCTATATCCTCTTGTAAATAATTTTAGAAACGTTCTTGATTTATCGGGAATCTGGGAATTTAAAACCGATCCGAAAAAAATCGGGGAAAGGGAAAAATGGTTTAAAGGATTTAATACAGGAACTACAATTGCGGTTCCGGGAAGTTGGAACGAGCAGCTCGAAGAACTCGGATTACTCCACTATGTTGGTTCAGCATGGTATTCAAAAAAAGTTTTTATCCCTTCTGAATATGAATCTAAAAGAATTATCCTGCGAATAGGTTCAATTGATTACAATTCCAAATTCTGGATTAATGGAAAATTTGCCGGTGAAAACAAAGTCGGTTTTCTCCCTATTGAGTTGGAGATAAATGATTTTGTTGTCCCCGGTAAGGAAGCTATAATCGTAATAATGGTTAATAACGAATTGAGTGATGAAACATTGCCCCAGGGTATAACTTCAAAACGATTTAGAGATGAAAAAAGATTGCGTGATGAGACCAATCCCCCAACAAGATATGATTTCTCTCCCTATGGAGGTATTCACCGGACAATACAATTAGTTACCACACCTCACTGTTATATTAAACAGATAAAGATCGATACAAAAATATTGAATAATAGAAATGGGCTCGTTAATGCTGAAATTATAATCAACAGTAAAAAATCCTTAGTTATTTCAGCACAGATTATTAGCGGTAAAAAAGTTCTTTCGCAAAAGACCTCTCTGAATAGCGGTAAAGCTAAAGTAAAATTTGAAATAAGTAATTGCAAATTCTGGTCGATCGATAATCCTTTCTTATACGATTTAAAGATCGAGCTGCTTGATGAAAAAAATATTATTGATGAATACAAAACACCTTTTGGCGTCCGCGAAGTAGTCATTTCAGGTAACAAGCTTTTATTGAATGGTAAAGAAATTTATTTAAAAGGTTTCGGAAAACATGAAGACTTTTCTGTTATCGGTAAAGGTCTTTTCCTTCCGTTAATGGTAAAAGATTTTGAATTGATGAAGTGGATAAATGCTAATTCATTTAGAACTTCTCATTATCCATACTCGGAAGAAATGATGTTCTATGCAGATCGTAAAGGTTTCCTTGTTATTGACGAAGTACCTGCGGTTAGTCTCGATTTCCGGTATGTAAACGGTAATACTTTGAAAACTCATAAAGAACATATAACAAGACTGATTGATAGAGATTATAACCATCCCTCTGTAATTATGTGGGCGGTAGGTAACGAACCGAATTTAGTTGGTGATAAGAATTATTATAACGGTTCTGCGAAAAAATATTGGAAGGAAATTTTCGGCTTCACAAAAAAAATAGATAGCAGCCGACCTATTACTGTACCGAATTGTACCCGTGCCGGTGTAAATGACCCGGTATTTGAATTCTCGGACGTGCTTTCTCTTAACAGGTACTATGGCTGGTACGAATATCCAGGTAACCTTGATGAAGCCACAAGTATTCTAAGTAAGGAAATGGACACTATATTTAATAAGTATAAAAAACCGATCCTTTTTACCGAGTTCGGAGTTGATACTATGCCGGGATTACATTCAATATCAACTCAAATGTTTACAGAGGAATATCAGCAGCAGTTTCTGGAAGCATATATAAATCTTATTCGTTCAAAAAAATATACGATAGGTGAGCACGTTTGGAATTTTGCGGATTTTAGAACACCGCAACATTTTAGAAGAGTTGTATTAAATCTGAAGGGAGTTTTCAACCGGAACCGTGAACCCAAATCTGCCGCATTTCTTCTTAAAAGAATCTGGCAGAATCCATCAAAAAATAAATTATAACCAATGTTCGGAATCTCTGTAATAGATCTCCTTGTGATTGCCTTCTATGTCTTCATCGTAATCTGGCTTGGATGGAGAGCAAAGAAAAAAGTATCATCTTCGGGCGATTACTTTATGGGCGGCAGGCGCGGAAGTAAAATTATGCAGGTTGCCAATGCTCTTGGTGCCGGCACGCATACAGCCCAAGCCATAGCCGTTTCGGGTGCAACTTATCAAATCGGTTTAGCAGGAATCTGGTACCAATGGCTCTACCTCTTTTCAACTCCTATTTATTGGCTGTTAGCTCCTATATATAGACGTTTGAGATATATAACGATAGGTGATTTTTTTCAGGAAAGATATGGAATAAAATTAGCTTCTGCTTATTCTGTAATGGGATTATTATATTTTATTGGTGAAGTCGGACTCATTCTTAAAGCCACAAGTGTCTCTCTTGAAGCAATTTCGGGTGGTGCTCTCTCAGCCGAAGTTATTGTTATTTTATTAACAGTTTTTTTCCTTTCATATAGTGTACTCGGTGGACTTGCCTCTGCTCTAATAATAAATCTTTTACAAGGCGTATTAATTGTAATGCTCTCTTTCCTAATAATTCCTTTTGCACTTCATGCCGGTGGAGGAATTTCAGCAATGAAAGCAAAGCTACCGGAGTATATGTTCAGTTTCGTTGCTCCGGAAGAAGTAACCCTCTTTTTTATTATAATGCTTATTGTAAACGGACTGATCGGAGTTTCTGTACTTCCGCATCACATGGCAATAAACGGTTCCGGTAAATCGGAAATGAATTGCCGAACCGGATGGACCTATGGAAATTTTACAAAGCGGTTCGCTACACTCGGCTGGGCTTTTGTAGGTGTGTTTGCAGCAGCTCTCTTTCCGGGTTTATCCGGCGATAAAAGAGAATTTGCTTTTGGAATGGCAATAACTAATTTGCTTCCGGTCGGTCTGGTTGGTGTTATGATCTCTGCTATGATAGCAACTGTATTAGCAGCATGTCATAATTATATGGTTGGCGGGTCGGCACTTTTTACAAGAAATTTTTATAAACGATTTACGCATCACGATTCAACAGAAAAAGAAAAACTTCGCGTTGCAAGGATTTCTTCCTTAGTTGTTGTTGTTGGAGGAGTTACGGTTGCCTTAATAATTCCCACCGTAGTTGATGGACTAAAATATATCTGGCAGATAACAGCATTTTTTGGAATTGCATTCTGGGTCGGTGTTATGTGGAAAGGAGCTAACCGTTATGGCGTTTGGGCAAGCTTAATCACAACAATTGCGGCTTCATTATATGTTGGTAAATATACACCATGGAGTTTAGGATTGCCTTTTGAATATCAAATTGCTGTTTATCTTCCCGCCGGATTTCTATCATTAATTATTGTTAGTCTCTTTACAAAGCGTGAACCTGAAAGTCAGCTTAATAAATTCTTTACTCTACTTCATACTCCGGTTGGTGAGGAACATAAGCTGAAAGAAAAAGGGGTTGATATGATGCTGGAAGGAGAAAGTGTAGTTAAGCAATCAACAGCTGATGGGAAATCCCTGGAAGAGAACGGACATAGTCTATTATTGGTCGACCTTCTTTCTTTAAAATCGAAATTCAGTTTCAAACGATATAAAATAGATATAATCGGATTTGTATTAGCAGTATTGTTTGTAATAGCAATCCTGTTTTTCGGTATTTTTGTTTCGAATCTCGGTTAAAAAAAATAAATAAAATAATATGAGTCATTCTACAATTCCTAGGTTTGTGATAAGACTGATAAATTGTAGAATTAAAATATCTTCGTTTTTAATAAGCGCTAATGAAGAAAATACTTACTATAATATCCGCAATAAGATTTCATGCATTAATGATTTTTATAATGCTTGTTACTTATTCATCCGCAAGCGGAAATGTTTCTCTTAAAGAACGCTTCAAAGCTAATCTGTTAATTCTTGCAGATGATCTAATAAGGATTCAAAACTCGGACACAAAAAGCAATAAATATGGTGCTTTTTATTGTGAATCATGTGAAGACTACCATACAAGAGCCTCCGAAGCAGTTTTACCATTGGCTGTCGCCTTCCGTGAGAACGGAGATAAAAAATATCTGAAATCTGCAATCTCAACCGGAGAGTGGTTAATTAACCAGCAGAAAGAGGACGGCTCCTGGTTTGAAACTCCTTCCGAATGGACTGGTACAACAACAGATCAGTTGTTAATGATGTCTGCAGCTTTACCAATATTAAAGAATAGTTTGACAGCCGATCAGTTTCAGAAATGGAAATTATCTATTAAAAAAGCTGCAGATTGGCTGGTTATAAATATGAACCACGAATTCGCAAGTATAAATTATTGTGCAACGTCTACGGCAACTTTAGCGGTTGTCTATCAATTAATACCTGATCCAGTTTATTTAAAAAAAGCTGATGAATTAGCTTTTCTTGTTTTGTCTAAACATGATGGAGAATTTTTTCTTACCGGTGAGGGGAATAGAATCCGGGGGACTAAGTATGGTATCGATCTTGGGTATAACATGGACATGTCAATGTGGGGCCTTGCTCTTTATGCCAAATTGACAAATAATAAAATAGCGGAAGATTTTGTAAGGGAATCCTTGAGACGTATGATCTACTTTATTTATCCTGATGGTTCCACAGACGGTTCATGGGGAGTTAGATCAAGTAAGTGGACGACCTATGGAAGTTTCACCGCTGACGGTTCACAAATTTTGTTTTCACTCTTTGCAGAGGAAGATCCTATTTACCGAACTGCAGCTTTAGCAAATATGGATTACTTCATGACGATGCGTGAAGAAGGATTGCTGACATTAGGTCCTCACTATTATAATATGTTTAATGTGCCGCCATGTATCTATCCGACTTTCTGCCGTGCAAAAAATCTTGCAATGGCTATTCTATTCGGAGATCAGGGAAGTGGGGTTACTCCGGAAATTCCCACCCAGAAAACCGGTTGGGCAAAATATTTCAAAACGATTGATGTTTCTCTTGTTCGCACAAAAAATTTTATGACTACTATTACAGCTTATCGTTATAAAGATATCAGGAGAGGCGCGGATTTTAAATACATGCATCGACCGTCAGGTGGTTCAATTACAAATCTCTGGGTTGAAGGTTACGGCTATTTGCAAGCCTCCAGTCAAACCGAGTACTATAAATGGGAAGACCAATACCCTTCAGTTGAAAATACACTAACGCTTACTCCGCGTATCGAATTCACTGACTCCAATGCGTATTACACAAATCTTTACGAATTTGATTCTCACATGGATTTAAGTGAAGAGAATGGTGAGTACATTGTTTCAACTTTTGGAGATTTGAAAGACAGGAACAGGTGGGAGGGCGGTGTCGCATATACATTGACTCATAAGATTTCCAATCAGTACATCGAAAAAAATATCAAGCTTCGTTTTCATGGACAATCACCAGTTGTTAAAGTTGTTGAACCGATTATTCAAAATCCGTCAACACTATTTAAGAAAATAGATGAACATACAGTTGAAATTCTTGGGGGTAAAAAAGAATTTGTTTTTGAATTGCAAACCGGAGATTGTGAAATTGAGTTGGGAACAGATAGTGAAAAATATAGTCAGCCGCTTCCTTCTCTTAAAGGATATCCGATTATTATAAAAGTAAAGCCCGATGGCAAAAATTTTATCAAAGAAATTAGTTATCGAATAAGCATAAAATAAATTTGATGAGAAATAAAAAAGCTTACATACTACTTTTAATCTTTGTTCTCCCACTAATTGCGGCAGCACAAAATGATCCTGCACGACCGGCACCGATTGATGAAAGATTAAGATCGGATTCGATTCGATTTGTTTGGGTGGAAAATAAAACGGCTGATATTTATCCTACACCTCAAGCCGTTAAGTATTCTAATAATTATTTCGAACTATTTGATTCCGGGGAAAAACCCAAAGCTGCTATCATTTATTCGAACAAATCAGAAGAGCGAGCCGCAAAAGTTTTTAACCGGCAATTGCAGATTTTTAACCTGGGGTATGTCACGGTACTTAAGAAAGGTTCAAAGTTACCCGAAGGAGTAGAGATCAAAATAGTGTTGAATTCCAATCTCGCAGAATTGAAAGATAAAGGGGATCAAGCTTATACAATAAGATGGAAAAAAGAAAATGATGTAATAGTCTACGTCGCCGGTACAGATTTGAAAGGCCTCATCTATGGCATTACTTCATTGGCACAACTTGTTGTGAGAAGAAATAATAAAGTTGTATTAAGAGAAGCCGATGTTACAGACTACCCTAAATTTACTAGGAGAATGTTCAACAGCAAGCCTTTCCCGAATCATATTCAAAATGATCTTGATTGGATGATTCGTTACAAAATTGAAACAATATCTTTTCATAATAAGGATTATTCATGGGATAATATCGATGATGAACTTTCGGAAAATATGATCGAATATTCGAAGTGGTCTAAGGAATTTGGAGGAGTTGAAGGACTCCTTTTACTAAATCTTTATAAGGGCAAACCAATTGAAATTTCGAACGTTGGAGACATTAATAAAATAAAGAAAATTATTAGTACCGCATACCAAAAAGGTATCGGAAGAGTAATGATTTTAGCTGATGATACTCCGCCATTTAAATTTGGTGAAGGATACGTACTTCCCTCTGAAAACGACCGCAAGAAATTTTCAACAATGGCAGAAGCACACTCTTATTTGATGAATGAAATTGTCAACTGGAGTAAAAAAACTAAGTATAAGATTGAGTTTTATTATTGTCCATCTTTTTATACTTATGAAGAGATGCATTATGGAGACATGAAGTTATACCTGAATACTCCATGGGAAAATGATGCCTATATTCCTTTGAAAAGAGATTTGAGAATTATCGGTAAAAAAATGCACAAGGATGTTTTTATAATGTGGACAGGTCCTTTTGTTTGTACAAGGACAATAACCGATAACGATTTAATTGACTGGACGAATAATCTTCAGAGTAGAGTTCCATTTCTGTTCGATAATTCAATTTTTTCTCAGCTTGAATTTACCGCAAGAACGATGTTCACTCCGTATCAAAATGATTTTCCTGAAAATTTTGAACTAAAAACCGGCGGCAACGGAATTTTTATAAATGGAGACGGAACAGGAGAGACAAGTAGAGTTTCGACAATGACCGCCAATGCTTACATGTGGGAAGGTGATAGTTACAAACCAAATATTTCCTTAATTGAAGCGATGAAAAAACTCTATGGTGAAAATGCAATTAGTACTCTTATGAAATATAAAGAAACCGAACTTGAACTCAACAAAAAGATTAAAGAGCGTGAAATCTGGTTTGCGGCTGATGAATTATGGAAATCAATCCGAAATACAAGGTTTATTACAGAGAAAAATCCATTCCATTACCATTTAAATTACGGAAGGTTCAAAGCTCTTAGGTTGCAATTAAAGTATTCTGTACCTGAACCGGAGCCAATCGAGTCATTTATTAGTAATTGTATTAATCTTGATAAGCGAAGATGGGATTTATTAAAAGAGATTGAAAAGTTATCATTCATACGGTTAAGCTATGCATTGCAAATGGAAATGGTTCAACTTCCCGATTTTAATAAAAAATAGGTATGCTATGAAAATTAGATTTCTAATAATAATTTCTTTTTTCACAGTAAATCTTTTGGGACAACAGGTTATAGATAGTAACGGAAATTCTTTGCTTGTTCAGCCAAAACCTAAATTAGTAACATCGTTAAACAAATCCATTGTGATAGATGATTTAGAATCTTTTTTATCAATAAATGTGGAAAAAGAGGAAGAGATAAAAGCTGCTAACTACCTCAACTATTTGTTGAAGAATCAATTCGGAAATATTTTCAACTATGAGATTAATTCAACCATTAAATGGCAAATTCGAATTGAGATTAAGGAACAGGACAAGTCGTTTATTAATGATCAACACTATTATATCAAATGCGATCTGGATAAGAATGAAATAATAATATCATCTTCGGGACAATTAGGTTTACTTTATGGTGTTGTTACATTTTTAAATTTCATTCAACATGAAAATGGGACTCAAAGAATAAATTTATTTGATGTTGATGACTGGCCATCATTCAGCAGAAGAGGAGTCTCAGCAGTTTTCAAAGTCGACCAGGTTGAAGAACTTCTTAATTATGCTCTCATCAACAGAATTGAAACGGTTGCTATTGCAAGTAGAATTTATTCCTGGTATAAAATAGATGATGAATACAAAGCTCTTCTTGAAAAAATAAAAGGATGGAAAGATCGGTATGGTGGTCCCCGGATTATGCAGTCCCATAATATTTATGAAAAGAAAAAGATCGAAATATCAAATCCTGCCGATATAGAAAACCTATTAAATGTAATTGAACTAGGAATAAAGCATGGTGTCGAAAAGATTCAAATTCTCTCCGATGATACCCCGCCATTCAAATTTGGCGAAGGGTACATTTTAACTTCTGAAAATGATAAGAAAAAATATCAACACTTTGCAGAAGCCAATACTTATTTGATGACTGAATTAAATAACTGGTTGAGCAAATACTCATACCAGTCAGAACTCTATTATTGTCCAGGATTTTATACTTATGAAGATATGCATTATGGAGATATGAATTTATTTAAAAACACTCCGTGGGAAGATGATGCATTTAAACCTTTAGTTAGAGATCTTAATTTTATTGGGCTAAATATGCCTGAAGAAGTTTTTATTATCTGGACAGGTCCATTTGTGCGAAGCAGAAGAATTACCGTAGATGATCTGAATGATTGGACGAATAACTTAAAGGGAAGAAAGCCGTTTCTTTGGGATAATACTATTTATAGCCACTTCCCATTTACAACAACGCCTCTTTTTACTGCTTATAATAATGAATTTCCCGAAGATTTCTATTTACACACGGCCGGCAATGGAATTTATATAAACGGTGACGCAAATTCAGAAGACACAAAAGCAGCTATTATAACAACAATGGATTACCTATGGAACCCTGAGAATTATAATGCTGGCCGATCTCTGCAAATGGCGATGGAAAGTTTGTATGGTAAAAAGTCAGCCCCGCTTCTATTGGAATTTAAAGAGGTCGAACTGGAAATCAGAAAAAAAATTGGTGAAAGAAAACTCTGGTTCGAAGCTGACACACTCTGGTCGATTATTCGAAAGATCAGATTTATTCATGACAAAAATCCTTTCTACAATCATCTGAATTATACAAGATTAAAAGCTCTCCGTCTTCAGTTAAAGAATTCTGTTCCCGAACCATTATCGAAAGAAAATTTTATTAATGAGTGTTTGTCGATTGATATAAAAAGAAAAGATATTCTCGCAAAAGTAAAATTAATAGATGAAAAAGTGTTTGAAAGGGTTAAAAGCATTATGATTCCACTTCCCGACTTTAATACTATTCAATAGACGATATAAACGGAGAAACAATGAAATATGTAAAAAATACGTTTGTAATAATATTCACGCTTTCATTATCCTGTTCTTGTATATCCAATGCACAGAATAAGGCAGAGCAAAAAGCGAAAGTATTAAAAGCGATTGAAGAAACATCTAACTTTGCTGCTTTCACGTTGCTCGATGAACAGGGCAAATCCCGATGTGACTATAACATTACAGAAGGGAAATGGTACGAGTATGAACCACCATGGCATACCGGTCAGGTCATTAATGCCTTGGTTGAATCATATAAGGTTACTAAGAATAAAGCTTATTTGAATGAAGCTGTTCGTGCCGGAAATTGGTGGATTAGTTTGCAGATTACAGATCATCCTAAACTAAAAGGCATGCTCAATGCAATACATGGCGACGGAAATGATAATATAGTTTTTGCAACTGTGTCTGATGGTACACCGGGCTTATTCAATCTATACAAAACAACCGGTGATAAAAAATATGCAGAGGTTGCTACAAGTGCCGGAAAGTGGATGTTCGAAAATATGTATGTCCCCGAGCATGGTGTCTTTTATGATGTTGTTGATCCTAAAACGGGTGAAGTAATGAAAGAAAACAGTCCCTTCTGGCCGGATAAAAAAGATCAAAAGCTTTATGATGTTTCAAGACCGAATAACGAAGGATCATTATTTAAAGACATGTATGAATTCACTGGAAATGAGGAATACAAAAAAGTTTTTATCGATCTATGCGAAAGCCTGGTTGAGAAGCAGGATGAATATGGTCTATGGATGGATTTCACACCGAATCATAAAGATGTAGGAACATTTCATCCGCGTTTTAATCTTTGGTATGCAGAATCTTTGATAGAAGGGTTCGACTTAACAGGTAATAGAAAATATCTTGATGCAGCGGCTAAAACTTTGCGAACTTACTTAAAAGCTATGCGCAAAGACGGCACATTCTTCTATGTGAATTACCTCGACGGAAGATATAATGAGAATTCTATCACCGGTTCTGCAACTGCTTTTTGCGGAATACTTGCAATAAAGCTGGTTAAAAACGGTTATGATGAATTTAAGGATAGCATTGAGCGATCAATAAAATGGATATTAGTGAACAGGTTCTCAGCAGATCATCCCGATAAAAATTTAAGAGGATCCGTTATTGACACAAGGACTAGAAGCAGACAGGGTAAGATATGGCTTACTCAAAGAGATGTCGGAACTTCATTCGGATTAAGATTTTTATGCGATTATTATAACTATAAATTCAACTAATACTTATTAATGGACAGGAGATATGCGAAAAAAATATTTTATAATACTTCTGTATTTTATTTCATGTTTTGTTTATGCTCAAAGAGTTTCGGAAGATCTTGTACCGCAGAGAATTATTCTTAACCTTACACCGGAACCGGCGACAAGTATTGCAGTTACTTGGCGAACAAATATTGAAGTAAATGAACCGAAAGTTCAAGTCGCTATATCAACTCAATGGATTGAATTCAAAAATGATATTATCAATTCTTCTGCAATGAAAGAAAGATTTATTACAGAACATAAGGAAGAGATATTTCATTATTCTGCGGTTATAAAGAATCTGCTTCCCAATACAAAATATGTTTATAGAGTAGGATCTGATTCGGTATGGAGCGAATGGAATCAATTTACAACGGCGGATGACAAAAATTCTGAATTTAAATTTGTTTATCTGGGAGATCCTCAAAACAATATTATGGAATATTGCTCGAGAGTTTTTCGCGAAGCATTTAAAACCGCATCCGATGCTGATTTCTGGCTCTTCGGTGGTGATCTTGTAACAGATCCATTGGATGATTTGTGGAGTGAGTTTTTCTATGCTGCCGGATTTGTATTCAGAGTTACTCCAATTATTGCTGCACCAGGTAACCACGACCACAAGTTAATCACCGTAGATGGGAAATTAAGACGCTCCAGGGAAATTGGAAACACCTGGAAAGTCCATTTTACTTTGCCGGAAAATGGTCCCGACGGTCTTAAGGAAACAAGTTACTACCTCGATTATCAGGGAACACGTTTTGTAATAATTAATTCACAAGCTAATGTCGAAGAACAGACACTATGGCTGGAGAATATTTTGGCGGAGAATTCCAATAAATGGACTGTTGTATGTTTTCACCATCCGATCTATTCATCGGGTCGTGAAAGGGATGATCAGAAAACGAGAAATGCATTTCAGCCATTATTCGATAAATACAGTGTTGACCTTGTGCTTACGGGACATGATCATTCATACGCACGTTCAAAAAAAATTTTCAATGGAAAAGCAGTTGATAACAATGTCAATGGTACAGTTTATGTTGTTTCAGTTAGCGGACCAAAGGCTTATCCGCTCGGGAATAAATACAACAACTTAATGGTAAAAACCGGAGAAAATGTTCAACTGTTTCAGGTAATAGTTGTAAAGGAAAACAAAATCTCATTCAATGCTTATACTGTTAATGGACTATTATACGACTCATTTGAAATTATTAAATAGAAGAAATATGAAAAAGAAACTTTTTATTTTTTTATCGTCAATCGGTCCAGGGCTATTTTTAGTCGGATATAACATTGGTACAGGAAGTGTAACAACAATGGCATCAGCCGGAGCCTCGCATGGAATGATGCTCACATGGGCTGTTCTGATTTCATGTATTTTCACTTATTTCCTGATTGTTGCATTTGGAAGATTTACAATTGTCACCGGTAAAACCGCCCTTGAAAGTTATAAAGAACATTTTGGGAAAGGGATTTCAATTTTTGTTCTAGTGACAATTGTTTTTACCGAGATGGTTTCCAGCATTGGAGTAATGTCAATTGTAACGGATGTTATCAAAGAATGGTCCCGTCCTCTTACTTCATCAGGTGATGGATTCAATACAATAATACTTGCTCTTTTACTCGGATCAGTAATGGTATATACACTATTGAACGGGCAGTATAGCTTCATTGAAAAAATCTTAACTCTTTTCGTTACACTCATGGGATTGAGTTTTATTCTTACTTCATTCATGGTAATTCCTGATGCCTCAGCTATTATTAGCGGGCTGATCCCCAATATTCCTCACGAGGCAAATGCTGCCTTAATTGTAACAGGTATGATTGGTACTACTATGGGCGGAGTATTATATGTTGTTCGTTCAGTTACGGTTAAACAAAAGAATTGGACCTTAGCAGATTTGAAATACGAAAAAAGAGATGCATTTATTTCTTCGGGATTAATGTTTGTATTAAGCATCGCGGTAATGGCAAGCGCAGCAGGAACTTTGTTTCCTAAAGGTCTTCATATTGAAAATGCAATTGATATGATTCGTTTATTAGAACCATTAGCCGGAAGATTTGCAATTTCCATTTTTGTTGCCGGTATTGTTTGTGCAGGTTTATCGTCGTTGTATCCGCATTATATACTTGTCCCGCTTTTATTGGCGGACTACAATCATGAGAAGCTTGATTTCAAAAAATGGCGTAATAGATTAATTGTAATTTTTTATGCATCCCTTGGTTTGGTGGTCCCGATTTTCGGTGGAAGACCTGTTCTTATTATGATTGCATCGCAAGCATTTACTCTTGTCGTTACACCGATTGTGATTATTTTGATGCTGATACTAATTAATAAAGCTTCACTAATGGGTGAATACAAAGCTTCAAAAGGATTGAACATAATACTCGGAATTATTTTTGTCTTCTCGCTTATAATGTCTGGTATTGGAGCTGTTGCCCTTGTTGGATTATTTTAAGAGGAAATATGAAAATGATTGATACGAAAATTGTCTGTTGCTATTTATTCCCGATTACAAAATACGGGTATCCTCCGGCTGCGGAAAACACACTTACATATTTGGAAGAAATGCATTCGCTTGGTTTTTCATCTGTTGAACTCGAGGGAATTCGCGATGAACATTTGAATAAAGTATATGAGATGAGGTTCGACATTAAAAAGAAATTTGAAGAGTTGAAACTGACTATGCCTTATTACTGTGCGGTGCTTCCCGGATTATCATCAATGGATCAAAAAGAACGGAACAAAAACTTAGAGCTGTTTGAAAAGGGTTGTGAGATTGCATCATTCCTCGGTTCTAAAGGGATTCTTGATAACGGCCCATTGCCGCCCTTCCAATTTCCCAAAGAAATTCCAATAGTTAGGCACTACGATGAGGATTCTCTCCGTTACGCGTTTTTACCAGAAAACTTTTCATGGAAAAGCTTTTGGGATCAACTGGTAGATACCTATAAAACATTATGTGAAGTAGCGGCAAAGTATAATCTGGAGTATCAGGTTCATCCGGCAGTTGGTGTACTTGCTTCATCGACCGATGGATTTTTATGTTTGGCAAATGCAGTAAAAAAAGAGAACCTTAAATTCAACTTCGATACGGCGAATCTTTTTGCAATAAAAGAAAATCTTCAACTTTCATTTTTACGCGTGAAAGATTTTGTCAGTTATATTCATATCTCGGATAACAGAGGATGTAAAGTTGAGCATCTGGAAGTTGGAAGCGGCTTAATAAATTGGGATAATTTTTTTGAATCGATTAACAAAAGCGGCTATGATGGTCATTTCGGTATTGATATTGGCGGGGCTGAGTCAGGTGTAAGAAAACTAAACGTTGCTTATCTATCAGCGGCAAATTATTTAGAGGAAAAATGGTTAAAGAAAAATTCATAACGAACACTATAATATTTTTAGCAATCACATTTTTGTACGTTAACAATTTAGCTCAACAAGAGTTGTTAACAGTTGTTCCGCAGCCAAAGGAATATCAATTATTGAGTGGAAATATTCAGTTAAGTGAAAATCAATTCACGCTCAAAAAGTACTTTGATGATAATGAACCTGTTGTAGTTGCATTAAACGATGCGGCGTCAATTTTTTCAGTGATATATGATAAGGAGTTATTTGTACCTGCCGGAAAATCGGAACTTCTTATTGGTATCCCTTCAAAAAATAAAAATTTTAGAAAAATCTGTGAACCAATAAAACTTGTTCCTACTAAAGATATTGGGGAAGAAGGTTATTTAATGCTGGTTGAAAATAATAAAATAGTTATCTCGGCAAATTCAAATAAAGGATTGTTTTATGGATTACAGACACTTAAGCAGTTTATCAAAGGATCCATTGAAACAAAGTCGATTCCAAATGTAATAATAAAGGATTATCCTTCATTTAAATTTCGCGGTGTAATGGATGATATAAGCCGCGGACCAATTCCAACTCTGGATTTTATGAAATCCCAAATAAGGCGTTTAGCCGAATTGAAAGTCAATGCGTTAACACATTATGTTGAACACGTAGTTAAAACAAAAAAGCATCCGGGTATTGCCCCCGATGATGGTTCACTGACGATTGAAGAATGGAAAGAGATATCGGAATACGCAAAAAAATATTTTGTAACTGTAGTTGGTAGTTTTCAATCATTCGGACATTTTCAAAACATTTTAAGCAATCCAGATTATGCGCACCTTGGTGAAAGCGGTTCTCTTATTTCACCGGTCAAACCTGAGAGTTATCTATTTCTGAAAGATATTTATGATGAAATGATACCGGCATTCGATGCACCATTCTTTAATGTGAATTGCGATGAAACTTTCGATCTGGGCAAAGCTGAATCAAAGCACCTGGTTGATAGTATTGGATACGACGGGGCTTATTTACAGCATATTATGAAGCTATATAAAATTGTGAAGTCGCATGGTATCAGAATGTCGATCTGGGGTGATATTCTATTAGAGTATCCCAATCTAATTTCCAAAATTCCCAAAGATGTGATAATTGGTACATGGACTTATGATGATCATGAATCATTTCAAAGATATATCAAACCATTTAAGGAAGCCGGACTTGAATTTTTTGTTGCACCGGGTGTTCTCAATTCAAATAAAATATTTCCGAACTACAATACTACCTTTGGTAATATAAAAAGATTTGCTAAGGAAGGAAAAGATGGCGGTGCTTTTGGTGTTTTGAATTGTATTTGGGATGATGGCGGTACTGCTTTATTTACCAATGATTGGTTTGGTGTTGCGTATGGTGCTGACAAAAGCTGGAATCATAGTTCCGATGATTCAAATTTTGATACCAGGTTTAACCAATCCGTCTATGCAGCAATTAACAATTCTTATACAAAAACAATCTGGAAATTGAACCAGTTAGCTCCGCTTGAATCTACCGATGGTATGACGGATAAAATTCTATTCAGCAAATTAATTCCTGAGGCTGGAAGGAAGACAAAGATTTCACTTGTTGATTGGGATAATGTGTTAACAATTATAAATGAAGCTGAAAAAGAACTTATCAATGCACAATTTAATTTTTACAAAAGTGATAGGGACTATCTACAATTTGTGATCGATCTCTACCGGGTACTTGCTAATGAACGCTTCTTACTATTACAGACTGCCGACATTTATTCAGACGTAGTAGAATTTAATTTATCAGATCCTGTTAAATCGAGAGAGTTAATTCTTACCGCAATAAATAATAGCGAAAAACTGATCCGTCATATTAGTATGATAAAATCGGAATTCGAAAAGCTGTGGTTAATGGAAAACCATACTTATGCATTAAATATTGTTTCAGATGAATATCAAATGAAAATTGATGATTATAAAGATATGAAAGGAAAATTATTCCTTTCATTAAAAAATTTAGATAGCAGTAAACCCGTTCCTACTTCTGAAGAAGTCCGTCTTGCAATTACAAAACTTCCCGGGAAATATTTTCGTGAATGGATGATGGTTAACCCGATGCCTAATAAGGATGGTCAAAAAACCTCGGGTGTTGATTACCTTTATGAAATGGGTGGTGAGTTGATTGCTCAACCTAAAGTTGCAGAGGAATTTTTCTTTGAATCAGCTAAATATCGTTGGCGACGTGTGGTTTCTGAAAATCCTGATATTGTCAACCTTGTAGAAATTTTTCCCGATAATAATCAAAACGTTGTAGTGTATGCATTTGCAAATATTTCTGTTGATGAAGAATCGATTGTTGATGCACTTGTAGGTTGTGATGATGGAATCGAAATAATAATTAACGGAAAATCAGTTTATAAAAATATTGGCCAAATTTATCAACCTGAGAATGAATATTTATTTCAGCTTCCGTTGAAAAAGGGAAGAAATGATTTGATGCTAAAAATCTCGCAAACAGACAGCGGATGGTATTTTACCTTCCGGCTTCCAAACTCAGAAGTTAGAAATAGTAAAAATAGATATAGGATTATTTCAGGAATGCAAAGATGAATATAAAGACTTTAAGCCCGTTAATATGGTTAATGTTATTCATAAACATTTTGCCGCAAAATAATGAAGGTCCCTTCGAAATTGCCAAATCTATTGCAGAAAGAATTATTAATGATACATCAATCGAACTGAAACAAGTCATTCAAAAACCACAGCTCGATATTCAGGTGATTGATTTCAAAAAGGTTTTTGGCGAAAATTCCCGCGGAATTTCTTACGCCTTATCTGCATTAAGTTGCGAGGAGGATAAAATATTAAAATTTGGCTTGAGCTATAACTCACCTGTGAAAATATGGGTAAATGATAACCTTGTTTTTGAGAACAAAAACAGTAGTAAATTCTATTTTAAGGAAATTGCTTACACAATATTTGAATTCCAAGACACATTAGAAATCCGATTGAACAAAGGGAAGAATAAAATACTTGTTAAGACTTTTTCTGATGGCATTAGTAACAAAATATATTTGAGAGAAATATCTAAAGCCGAATTGCCGGTTCGAACAAAATTTGTTGATCCGCTCGAAGTAATAAACAACAACTGGGTTTATACCGGTAATTATTATCCGGAAAACGGACGAGGAATGGATGAGGTATTCCCTCCGGAAGTTTCAATCGATAAGTTTTACAATTACGGAAATAAAATTTATACATGGCAGATACCACCACCTAACATTTTATGCGAGATAGAGATTAAGGAGGATGCTGTGTATAAGCGCGAATCTTATGCTGAATGGATGTATCCTAATGGAACCGTTCTCTTCAGCATCAATTATCTTGCTCAAGCTGTGAATGACAAGACTTATTCCGATTTTACAAAAAAAATATGTGATTTTACTTTAGAGAATTATGGACTATTCCAAAAGCAATACTTTGAATTAGACGGCTTCCGTTCTTCAAATCACCGGTTATTCAGAATGAGTATGTTGGATGATGCATCCGGACCGGCTCTTCCTTTCATTCAGCTTATGCTCAAAAAAAATGGAGATGAGTATGAAGACATTTTGAGTTCTGTTCTGGAATATCTTTCAAATGGGCAATCAAGATTGAAAGATGGAACCTTATGCAGACCTGAACCGGATAAAATGACTGTATGGGCAGACGATCTATTTATGTCGGTACCATTTCTAGTTAGAGCAGCTAAAATTTACAATGAAAAAAAATATTATGACGACGCTGCACGGCAGATAATTAACTTTAATAAATATTTATTTGATACAACCATGAACTTGTATAAACATGCCTGGTTCGATTATTCAAAAGAAAAATCGGTCGCCTTTTGGGGCAGAGCAAATGGATGGGTAATATGGGCAACTACTGAAGCATTATTGAACATACCGAAGACACATAAAGATTATAAAACAATTAAAAAAATATTTAGCCGGCATATCGACGGTTTAATCAAAGTTCAGAATGAAGATGGTATGTGGCACCAGGTTTTGGACAGAAAGGATTCATTTAAAGAAACTTCATGCACAGCAATGTTTATAATTGGATTAACAAGAGGAATTAAAAACGGCTGGATAAGTAAATCCTATGAAAAAAATCTATTAAGTGCATGGAATGCTTTGAAGCAAAGAATAACAAGTGAGGGTATTGTTAAAGATATAACACGGGGAACAGGGGTAGGATTTGATCTTGAATTTTATTTCAGCCGTCAGCGTTTTGATAACGATCCGCGAGGACTTGGTGCGGTTATTACTGCGGCAACAGAAATAGGAAAATATCTTGGGAATAAATAAAATCAAGATCAAGATCAGGGAATTAAAGAAGGAATTGATTAATGAAGAATTTTAACGTTGACCGGCTTAGTGTTGTAATTGCCGAGGAAAGAAAAGAACTTGGGGCTTTGGCAGCAGATAATATTAGCGGATTAATAAATAGTCTGTTACAGATTAAAGATAATATAAGGATTATTTTTGCGGCAGCACCATCGCAAAACGAGTTTTTATATGAGCTTATCAAGTCCAAAAATATTGATTGGTCAAAAATAACCGCATTTCATATGGATGAGTATATCGGACTTCCATCAGGCTCGAATCAATTATTCAGCAAATATCTGTCAGACAATATTTTTTCAAAATTTAATTTTAAAAAAGTAAACCTGATTGACTCCAGGGCAATAAGCATTGAGAAAGAATGTGAGCGATATGAAAAATTGTTAAAAGAAAATGTTATTGATATTGTCTGTATGGGTATAGGTGAAAACGGACATATAGCTTTTAATGATCCTCCAGTTGCCGATTTTAAGGATAAGAAATTTGTTAAGACCGTTGAACTTGATTTTGAATCCAGACAGCAGCAGGTAAACGATGGCTGTTTCAGTAACATTGATGAAGTTCCAAAGTCAGCAATTACCCTAACAGTCCCGGCACTTATGTCCGGTAATCATTTATCTATTTCTGTTCCCGGCAATAGAAAAGCAGAAGCTGTTAAGAATGCCCTTTATGGCGAGATATCTACAAACTGTCCAGCATCGATTTTAAGAACTCATCCTAATACTATTCTCTATCTTGATAATGAATCATCGAGTTTGTTATGAAAAATTTGACCCATCATATAGCTGGAATATTGCTTCTAATACTTTTTGTTTCTTCAGTAATTCTCTCTCAAGAAAAAATTCTTGAAAGAAAACCATTGACATTTGATTTCGGATCAAATAACTCATCAAAGTATTTAAATTCTGTTATTGTAGATGAAAACACAAAATATGATTTGATATACGGTTATGGTTGGGTTATTCCCCCCAATTATTCATTTGAACGAATTGGTTTTAGAGGTACAACACTCCGCAATGATCTTACAAAAGACGGTGTAACCGGAAAAGAAATTGAATTCAAAGTAAATATTCCATCAGGTAAATGGTGGTTTACTTTCTGGATGGAGGCTGGAAATGATTATACAAATTCGGCAATTTTGAAAATCAATGGTGAAGCAAAGAAAATAGATTGGTTCCGAATTAAAGCCGGTGAAGAAGGTGAATCACAGCAGATGAAACTTTATCGTGTTTATCATTCCTTATCAGAAATCGGTGAAGGAGGATTTACATTAAATCTAAACGGAGGCAATGACTCAATCCGCATTCATGGAGTTACACTAATTCCATTTGAAGAACCGGTTTCAGAGTTACATCTAAAATATGATAGGATAGTAAAGGAAGCCGGGAAATATAAATCGAAAATTTCTTTGTTCGATCTCGCCAAATATTTAATGGAACAGGCAGTAATCAATCCAAACGATTCATATACATACTATTTATTTCAGCAGACATCTTTATTTGCAGAAGCTGATCGTCTTCTTAGTATGATGGGCTGGGAGTGGGCTTCGCAGATAACAGGTCTTGGAATTTTCGACCGGCTTCATCAAGTAATTTGTTTGCTTGACGCACAATTAGAACACAACTATAATCATCTTAATCCCTTTAGAGAACGGGCTCTCTGGATGAGAGGCAAACTTGGCTACGATCTTAATCTTCAAAGAGGCGGAGAGCATGAAAAGGAAATTGCTGAAAAGGATTTAGCGGAACTTTATAAAATTTATGATGATGATGAAAATCTTTCTATGTTTAATGGAGATGTAATTGATCAACCGGATTATTGCGATTGCTCGATGGTGAATGAAGAAGCGCCTGAATGGTCAATATTACAACGGGAATTGATCTGCAGATTAAGCAGTGAAATTAAATGGTGGGTCACAGAACGGCAAGCTCCCAATGGTGAATTTGGCGGCAAAATTGGTGATGACGTGGAATTGTTAAGATGGTGGACACCGTTTCTACTAACAGGAAATAAAAATGCCGTAAAAGGTTGGAAAAAACTTGCTGACGAAGTTTGGAAAAGCCCGAAAGTTTATATGGGGTATTCCAGATTTCCGATTGATGTTGAACATGCGGCAGAATTTATTTCCGATTCAACGCCCGAACTTTTATTTGTGGACGAAGATTCTACTTATTTCAAAAGACTACTTTATACTGCAAATTATTTTGAAAATCTCTGGTCGGTGAAAAATAAATTCGGCAGAAGATTTTTTAAGTCCGCTTGGTTCGGTTCTACTGATGTTGATGAAAGACCACCCCGTAACCGTGATGTTGATTATAATACGCGTGCATTGAAACCGCTCCGGTACATTGCGTGGTCATCGAGGAATCCGCACTTCATAAATCTTCTTAATGAATGGTCGGAAGCATGGTTATATGTAGCATTCAAAACCGATAAAGGTAAACCAAGAGGAATAATCCCATCATCTGTAAGAGGTTACGATGAAGCTATCAATGGCGATGGAGAGAGCTGGTACCGCTCGGACATGCTGTGGGATTATTTTGACTGGGCACATTCCGTAGGATCAATGATTCTCGATCAGCTTTTCTTTACATATTCATTAAATGGAAATAAAAAATTATTGGAACCGATAACTCTTTCACTTGAACTGATTAATAAGAATTACGAAAAAGTGGCACAGATTAATAACTTCTCCGAAGGAAGCGAAGAATGGACTGTTAACAAATTAATTTCGAAAAGTAATTTTTGGGATGTAATTGGTAAATGGAGACTAAATACTAATAATCGAAAGTACGATTCATTATTAATGCAATTCGGTAACGAGTACACTAAATATCGATTAAGTAAAAATGGGAATTATTTGATTGCTGGACTAAATAAGGCGCTTGAAGAAGTCCGTTACAACACTCCATTGCGCACAACATTAGTATTACACACCGATAGAGTCAGAACTAAAGGAGCCGATTTACTTAAAGCTATGTTGACCGGCGATGGAACTCCGGAAGGAAGTTCGCCCTATTATGCGGTAACGTGGGAAAATACAAATAATAATTTTACAGCATTGGTTACTGATTCGGACAAAAATAAATTGTTTTTAGACCTTTTTTCATTTGATAAAAAAGAACAGAATATAATTGCAAGAGTCTGGCAATTAGGTAATGGTGAATACAGTTTAACTTATAAGAATAAAGATGGAAAAGTGGTGAATAAAGAATTGCTGACAATTAACAAAGTTGGACAGAGAATAAATTTATTGATTCCGTCAAATCAATTGGTTACTGTTGAAATAAAGAAAACGACTACTGATAAGAAATAATTTGAAAATATTAAGAGGGGAATCGAGATGATGAAGAGACTTCTTCTGCTTATTGTTGTTGTTATCGGATTATTCGCTTGCACTAATGGTTCAAGAATTATTCCTCGGTTGGAGCGAGAACCAAAACTTATATACCCTGTTGAAGCAATAGAAAAACAAATTGAAGGAAATGTTGAATTATTATTGCTGGTCAATTGCGAGGGTAATGTAAAAGATGTTAGGATAAAAAATAGTTCAGGATACAGATCTCTTGATGAAGCTGCTCTTAAGTATGGTCGTAGACTGAAATATTTTCCAATAACAGAAATAACCACGGGCGGGGAAGTATGGATTGATACTAAAGTGATCTTTGTTCTTAACCGGAATGAGAAAGTTGAACCATCTTATGTCGGTAAAGTTTGGGAAAGTGAAAAGGAAACCTGGACTGATCCCGAGTTCGGGCATGAAATTACTAAATGGACCTCAGAAGAATTTGAAAGCTGGCATCTTTATTTCAATGTAGAATCATTTATTGATGAAAATAATCTAATCATTTATTCAACACGTGCCGGCGGTATTAATTTGTTTAGGCTAAACTTACTCGATGGAACAATCAAACAGTTTACATATCACAAAGGTCGGGTTGGATCAGTCTGGCATATTCCAGAATTGAAAAAAGTCTGGTACGAAATTGAAAATTCAATTCGTGAGTTGAATTATGAAACAATGGAAGACAAACTTGTTTTTTCTGATGATAAAGTTGATATAAGAGCATTTACAGTTACATGCGACTCTAAATATCTTATCAACTCAATAAATAAGAACCCCGGGTGGAGTAAAGATAACAGCACCGGTCCATATGCCATTATGCGTTATGATTTTGAGAAGAAGGAAGTAAAACAAATTTCTCCGGATTATGGATTCACAATAAATCATTTACAAGCTTCGCCAACAGATCCCAACCTTGTTATTTATGCATGGCAGCATCAGTACAGAGAAGACGGTGCGGGGATTGTAGGAAATACACCAATTAGAATTTGGTGGTTAAATGTTAATGGGAATGATGGTGGTCCGGTAATTCCGCAGGAATTCGGATTACACCGCACACATGAGTTCTGGTTATATGATGGCTCACGTATCGGGTATTCTGCGCGTTATATGTTTGGACCGAATCAGGGTAAACAATTTTTAGGTTCATGTAAATATGACGGTTCCGATAATTTTATGTTTGATGCACCCGTTGGGCCAGCTCACTCTCAAATTTATAAAGATAACAAGCATTGGGTAGCTGATCAGAATGATGGTATGATATTAACATTATGGACTTTTGAAAGAGATAAAGTTCTGAAAGAAGAAAAATTATTCAGACACAATTCTTCGTGGGATGGGCAGCCGGGTCATCCGCATCCCCATTTTAGTCCGGACGGAAAATATATTGTATTTGGCACGGATATGTCAGGCTCACCGCAAGTATATACAGTGAAAATTAATTTGGACAAAAAATAAAGAGGTAACAAAGAAATGAAAGCAAAAGGAATTTTAATCTCGTTCTTAATGATAATCAGTTTGTTAGAATTACCTGCCCAGGAAAACTGGAGAGCATTATTCAATGGAAAAGATCTATCCGGCTGGGAACCGATTAATGGTTATGCAAAATTTTATGTACAGGATGGAATCCTTGTCGGTGAAGCAGTGGTTGGATCGCCAAATTCTTTCCTTTGTACGAAAGAAAAATTTTCAGACTTCATACTTGAGTTCGAAGTTAAAACAGATCCGAAGTTGAATACGGGAGTCCAATTCAGAAGCGAAAGTAATAAGGATTACATGAATGGGAGAGTATACGGTTATCAGGTGGAAATCGACCCATCGGATAGAGCTTGGAGCGGCGGTATTTATGACGAGGCACGTCGAGGATGGATTTATACACTCGATGAAAATCCAAATGGAAGAAAAACCTTTAAGAACGGTCAATGGAATAAAGTACGGGTTGAGGCAATTGGTAATTCTATACGAACATGGATTAACGGTATTGCATGTGCGGATATAATTGATAATACGACGAGTGTAGGATTAATCGGCTTACAGGTTCACGATATCAAAAATGATCCGGCTAAAAACGGAATTAAAGCAATGTGGCGGAATATCAACATAATGACCAATAATTCTGAAAAGTACAAATCGCCTGCTGAAAATATTCCTCAATACAATTATATATCTAATACAATTTCTGATTACGAAAAAGAACAGGGCTGGAAATTATTATGGGATGGTAAAACAACTGAAGGATGGCGGGGAGCTAAACTTGAAACTTTTCCGGAATATGGCTGGGAAATAAAAGATGGTGTCTTAAAAGTATTACCTTCAGGTGGCGCTGAATCGAGAAACGGTGGTGATATTATTACAACCCAAAAATACAAGAATTTCGAATTGATAGTCGATTTCAAAATCACAGAAGGCGCTAACAGTGGAATAAAATATTTTGTTGATGCAGAATTAAATAAGGGAGAAGGTTCCGCAATTGGATGCGAATACCAAATTCTTGATGATGCAAAACATCCCGATGCAAAACTTGGTGTTGCGGGGAACAGAACATTAGGCGGGCTATACGATTTAATTTCTCCTATTAATAAAAGGTTTAATGGAATCGGTCAATGGAACCGTGCAAGAATTATTGTAAATGATAATCATGTTGAACATTGGCTTAATGGATTCAAGGTCGTTGAGTATGTTCGAAGCACGCAGATGTGGCGCGCATTGGTTGCTTACAGCAAATATAATGTATGGAAAAGTTTCGGAGAGTTTAAAGAAGGACATATTCTACTTCAGGACCACGGGGATGAGGTTTCGTTTATGAATATTAAAATCAGAGAATTAAATTAACCGGAGAGTTAAAATGAAAAATACAAGAAGGGAATTCATAAAAAAGTCGGCATTAGCTGCTGCAGGTGCTGCTTTGGCTTCAACCGGATTGAACGCTAAAAGTTATGCAAGAATTATTGGTGCAAATGATAGAGTTGCTGTTGGACTTGTCGGTTTTTCTGATAGATCGAAACAATCCTTAATCCCTGCATTCATGAGCTATGCTGATAAAATGAACTTTGAGATAAAAGGTGTATCCGATATATGGAATAGAAGAAGAAATGAGAGCATTGAATTTTTCAAAAAAGAATATGGAAAAAATATAATTACATATTTGAATAATGATGAACTCTATAATGATAAAGATATTGATGCCGTTATTATATCGACTGCGGATTTTCAACATGCACTTCATACGGTTGAAGCTGCAAATAATAAGAAAGATGCGTATGTGGAAAAACCGTTTGCAGAAACGATGGAAGATAACCGCCTTGCACTTAAAGCAGTAAAAGAATCTGGAATAATTTGCCAGATCGGATCCCAAAGAAGAAGTGGACCCAATTACCATAAAGCATTCGAGTTTATTAAATCCGGAAAGTTTGGTGATATTAAAATGGTTGAGATGACCTGGAATGTGAATCAGCCGGGCAGATGGCGCAGACCCGATTTAGTTTCTACCATAAAAGAGAGTGATACAGATTGGAAAAGATATATTATGAACCGTCCATATGAAAGTTGGGATGCAAGAAAATATGTTGAGTATAGATTATTCTGGCCATATTCATCGGGAATACCAGGACAATGGATGTCTCATCAAATAGATACTGTGCATTGGTTTAGCGGATTGAGATTTCCGAGAAGCGTTACCGCTAATGGCGGAATCTATATGTGGAACGATGGTCGAAAGAATTATGATGCTATGACTGCTGTTTTCGATTACGGTTCTGGAGACGATTTAACAAAAGGTTTTCAAGTATTATATTCTTCACGAATGTTTAATTCTGCAGGCGGAGTAAAAGAAATTTATTACTCCAATGGAGGAGAATTAAATTTAGATACGAACAAAGTTACAGCAACCGGCGGATTAACTGAGCAATTTGCAAAATCCATGAAAATGCAGCCAAACTTGCTTCCTGAAATTGATTTGGCTGTTGCTGATATAAAAGTTGAAACTTCAGCAAATACAGGCGCCGATGTTATGACTTCACTTCATATGCTTAATTGGATGGAATGTATCCGTTCCCGCAAAGAACCAAACGGTCCGGTTGAAGCGGGCTATGACCACTCGGTTGCTAATATTATGGTTACTGCAGCACTGAGGACAAAAAAGTACGTGACGTTTGATAAAGTAAACCAGGAAGTTTTGGCGGATGGAAAAGTATTTCAATACTGATCAATTTTCAGATTTATTATTTAATCATTGTAGAGGTTCTTTCATTCGATAAAAAAATAGAATGTTCACATAACAAAAAGCTAATATGAAAACTCTCAAATTATTTATAATGCTTTTATTACTTGCAACAACTCTTTTTGCACAATTAAATTCATTAAGCATTTATAATGTTAAGGATTTCGGTGCAATAGGGGACGGGAACACACTTGAAACAAATGCACTGCAGAAGGCAATTGAGGAATGTTCCGTTTCTGGCGGAACAGTTTATTTTCCTCCGGGAAAATATTTAACAGGTTCGCTTGAACTCAAGAGTAATGTCGATATTCATATCTCTGTAGGAGCAATTATTCTTGGCAGCACAAATATCTCCGATTACAAAGAATTTATTCCACAAATGAAATCTTACAACGATGCTTTTCTGAAACATTCTATTTTTTATGCAGAGAAAGCAGAAAATATTTCGATTAGAGGTGAAGGTACAATTGATGGGCAGGGTAGTGCATTCAAAGTGACAACAAGGGAAAAACCCGAAAGATATAAAAACCGTCCGTATGTAATCAGGTTTGTTGAGTGTAAAAATGTTCGTATTGAAAATGTGACGATGCAGAATTCTGCAATGTGGATGCAGCAATATCTCGCATGTGAAGATCTTTTTATTAGAGGTATTCGTGTTTATAATCATGCAAATCAAAACAATGATATGATGGATATCGACGGCTGTAAGAATGTTATAATCTCCGACTGCATTGGTGATACTGATGATGATGGAATTACACTTAAAAGCACTTCATTTGCAATTACCGAGAATGTTGTAATAACTAATTGTGTAATTAGCAGTCATTGCAATGCTATCAAACTTGGAACAGAATCGCATGGCGGATTCAGAAATATAACAATATCGAATATTGTGGTTAAACCTTCGAAGGATAAAGAACCAATTTATGGGCATCAGCAAGGCATTAGCGGAATTACATTAGGAATGGTTGATGGTGGAATTCTTGAAGGAGTAACAATTTCAAATATTATAATCGAGGGAACACATGTTCCGATCTACATGCGTCTTGGAAATCGAGCCCGTAAGTTCTATGATGAGCAGCCTAAACCTGGAGTTGGCACCTTTAATAATGTGATGATAAGTAATGTTATTGCAACAGATGTTCAATCGTCAATCGGTTGTTCAATTACTGGAATACCAAACCATAATGTTCAAAATGTTAGTTTGAACAACATATCAATTGAATTCCCAGGTGGAGGATCAATTGAAGATGCTAAGAAAATTTTGCCGGAACTTGAAGATCATTATCCTGAAAGCACAAAGTGGGGCAACTTGCCTGCGTTTGGATTTTTTATAAGACACGCTGACAATGTCAGTCTGAACAATATTGAAATTCGGCTTAAGAATTCCGATGCCCGTCCGGCTTTAGTTTGTGACGATGTTAAATTTTTAACAATAGCAGGGCTGAAAACTGATGCTGCATCTCAGTCAAAAAATGTAATTTTCTTCAGAAATGTTATAGAGGGAACAATAGAATCCTCAACACTCCGTTCAAATTCAAATACCTTTTTAGAGATCACCGGTGATCAAAATAAAAACATATCTGTTATCAATAATGTTTTACTGAATGTAAAAAAAGTAATTGATAATAAAAGCAAAACTAAAGTAAGGGAATCCGGTAATATTAGATAAGGATTATTATGAACAGAAGGAATTTTATTCGAAACTCCGCACTTATAGGTGCGGTTGCATCAGTTCAGAATATTGCATCCGTAAAAGGAAATATTGCAAAAAAAAAGATACATATTGAGGAAAATGTATACAAAAATGTTTTTGATAAAACTTTGTTAATAAAACCTGTGATCATTGATTCGATTAAGCTTATCAAAAACGGAAAAGTTTATATTGTGATTGTAAGATCCAAAGATGGTGCCGAGGGCTATGCAGTTTCTCACCCCAAATTTATGGAAACACTCTGGCCTGTTTTTCTCACCTATGTTGTTCCCCCTTTCATCGGTAAAGACGCCCGTGAAATCGAAAATTTATTAACAGATGTTTATCTGTTCGATAGTAATTATAAGAAACAGGGGTTACTCTTCTGGGTACCGGTCGCATCACTTGAATTTGCAATCCTTGATCTGCTGGGTAAAGTTGTAAATAAATCCATCGGAGATTTTTTTGGAAGTGTTCTTCAGAAAGAGATCAATGTATACCGTGCCAGTGAAAAAAGAGGAAATATACCCGAAGAGGAAATTGCATATTTAAAGAGAATTACAGAACCGATCGGTGCAAAGGCATTGAAATTCCGGCTTGGTGCAAGAATGCGTTATAATGATCAATCTACAAATAGAGATCTTGCGTTAATACCTCTGGTTCGTAAAACATTTGGCGATGACTTTACAATTTATGCAGATGCGAATGGTTCTTACGATGTTCCAATGTCCTTAAAAATAGGGAAGGTGATGGAAGAGTATAAATACAGTTTCTTTGAAGAACCATGTCCTTTCGATTATTATGAAGAAACAAAAGAGATTGCAGATAAACTCGAAATAAAAATAGCGGGTGGAGAAGAAGAAAGTAGTTTAAGAATGTTTAAGTGGATGATCGAACATGACGTAGTTCAAACTGTTCAGCCGGATCTGCTCTACTTTGGCGGTTTAATCCGATCCGTTAAAGTTGCACGGATGGCACAAGCTGCCGGAATTAATTGCACTCCTCATATGTCAGGTAATGGATTGGGATATTTGTATGTTCTTCATTTTGCATCATTTATTCCGAATTGCGGACCACACCAGGAATTTAAGGGTGATAATGATAAAGTTCCGTTTGTTTGTTCAACCTCATCATTGAAGGCTATAAATGGTAAGATAACAGTACCAACTGGACCGGGATTAGGAATTGAAATTGACCCGGATTTTATTTCTTCTGCAAAAGAAGTTAAACTTTGATTAAAAACTAAAGTCGATTTTGAAATGAAGAGAAAAGATTTTTTCAAAAGCTTATCACTAAGTGCTGCTGCCGGTTTTATTCCATTTTCAAATTTATTTTCGAAAGAAATGGGTGTGCAGAATTTCAATAAGGATAACTCCGGCGTTAATATATCCAAACTAGAAACTTTTGTTTTTAAGAATGCTACTTTTGTTCGAATCGAATCTAGTGAGGGAATTTCCGGATGGGGAGAAGCTGATCATGATTATCCGAAATTGACGGCTTCTTTAATAGATGAGATTTGCAAACCAATCATTTTAGGCAAGGATCCTTTTGATACCGAATATTTATGGCATCAAATGATATTTAAAGGTGAAGATGCAGGAAGCACGGGATTATTGCCTGGCGCAATTGCTGGTGTTGATAATGCCCTGTGGGATTTAAAGGGTAAATTGCTGAAACTGCCGGTCCACAAAATTTCAGGCGGATTTAATGTAGATAAGGTCAGAGTTTACGGAAGTTTTGGAAGAGGAGATAATCCTAAAACTCGAAAAGGTCCTGAAGCGATGGCAAAAACTGCACTCGATTTTGTGTCACAGGGCTATAAGACAATTAAAGCAAGAATGCAGATACGACAATTGAATGTTGACCCCGACCCCGATGATACTTTTGAAGTTATTAAGGCAATTCGCAAAGCTGTTGGAGATAATATTGAAATTTTTGTCGATTATAATAATGGATATACTCCTGCTAAAGCAATTGCACTGACGAGAAAACTCGTAGAAAATTTAAATATTGCGGCAATTGAAGAACCGGTTTCATATCATAATTACGAAGGACTAAGACAAGTGGTTGAGGCAATTGATATTCCTGTAATGGCCGGAGAGCATGAATTTAACAGATGGCAGATGAGAGACCTTATTACTATTGGAAAAGCGGACATGATAAATGCCGATCTGATCAAATGTGGAGGATTTTCAGAGTGCCGGAAGGTTGCTTTCATGGCACATGCTTTCGATAGATATATTATGACGCATAATACACGTCCAACTTTAGCAACTGCTGCAAGTCTTCAACTTGTTTCATCAATCCCGAATGCAGCACGCATTCAGGAATATGCCGGTTCACGTCCCGAAATGGGATTAGATAAACTTTTTGATAATTACTTTAAATTCGAGGGTGGATATTTATTTTTGCCGGATCTTCCCGGATTGGGTTTAATTGTAAATGAAGAAGCTATGCGAAAAAATAAATTGAATTGATACTTTTAATAAAATTAACCAATAATAACATGAACAATCATAGCAGAATAATTTTTATCATTATTTCATTTCTTTTCACGGTAAATATCGTATTTCCACAAAAGCCGGATACCGAAAAATGGGTAGGACTTTTTAACGGAAAGGATTTATCAGGATGGAGTTCATTCTTAAGTACGGTTGATAAAGAAGAACCATTCCTTATAAATGAAGATCCTCAGAAAATATTCCAGGTGATCGGAAACGAACTCCACTTTTATAAAGATCAAAATGAATCGGATAAAGTTCCGGAAGGATATCTTTATACTACAAAGGAGTATTCAGATTTCAGACTTCGGTTGGAATATAAATGGGGGACTAAAAAATTTGCACAAAGAAAAAATAAATTAAAAAATTCTGGATTGATGTTTAATGCGCAGCAACCGTATGGTTTCTGGCCCACCAGCATTGAATATCAAATATCTGAAGGAATCACTGGTGATGCATATACTCAGAATTGTGCTTGGTTTACAACGACTATTGATTCTATTGTCCTCGATAAGTCCTCAAAGAGATCGTTTCCGCGTTATTCGCCGAATGGGAAATTATATGACTATGGTGGTAATCAATCGAGCATGAGGTTGATTGGCCCAGGTAATCTTGATCACCCGGAAGGATGGAATAAAGTTGAAATGATAGTCCGGGGAGATAGTGCAGTATTTTATGTAAATGGTACCGAAACAGTAAAGGTCTGGAATATAAGATATGATAAGCCCGGTATTGAAAATGATGTTAGGTCTATGAAGAAGGGTAGAATAGTACTTCAGGCTGAAGCTACGGAAATAATTTTCCGAAGTATTGAAATTTTAGAAGAATAAGAGAGACCTCTGTTCATAATTGATGAAATTCATTCCGGCTGATTGAAAAATAGTGGATGCCGGAATAAAGATAAATTGTAATTGAAGGAGTGTTAGATGTTCGAGAAACAGGCTGAGTATATAAATCGACATATGAGTTTCTGGAATTTAGAAAAAGTCGGTCGTCCTCTTATCGGTTTTACAATTGGTGCCGGTTTGGATTCATGGAGCTACTGGCAATATAATAACGCGGCACAAGCGTTATTAAATAGAGAAATAGTGTCACCAGAGGATATTAATCCTGATGACTTCATTGATGATCAATTAAAATATCTTGAACTTTCCAATCAGGTTGATGATGATATAATTCGTTCGGCACTTCCGCTTGCATCTGTTCCCTGGATGGAAGCAATACTTGGCTGCCCGGTATACTCAACCGAAGCCCACATGACCTGTCGCAAAATTTTAGATAATATTGATCTTTCCAAAATTAATGAATGTAAGGTGGAAAACGAATGGGTGAAAAAGTATTTCGAATTTATTAAGGTTTACGAATTGGCATTTGATAGAAAATATCCGGTTGCTCAATCAATAATACGCGGGCCGTCAGATCTGGCCTGTGCTCTTTTAGGTGCTGAAGATGCTGCGATAGCATTGTTAACAGAGCCGGAAAATATGCATCAGCTATTTAATTTTATTACCGAACAGGTCTCAAATTTTCTTAAAATGAACATTGAACGCTTACCGGAATTTTATGGGGGATATGTAATAGGTCAATATGAAATTTGGGCACCTGAACCAGCAATCAGAATTCAGGAAGATTTTTCGAATTTGTTTTCACCTGAACTTTACGACGAGTTTTTAAAGCATTGTGATCAAAAACTGGCATCTATTACAAATTATACATTGATTCATCTTCACTCCTCATCATTATTCCTAATCGAAAAATTTCTTGATATAAATTCCATTAGGGCTTTCCAAATAACGAAGGATCCGGGTATCGCACAATTGAGCGAAATGATGCCGTCATTAAAAAAAATTCAGGATACAGGCAAACCGTTGATTGTAAAAGGTCGGTTTGATAAAAACGACATCGAATTGATAAAGTCGAATTTATCACTTTATGGTTTGTGCATTCAGCCGGTTGTTAAAAATTTTAACGAAGCTAATCAATTAATTACGGAATTGAAATCCTGGCGATAGCTTAATTAACGATTATCACAAATGGACTTTCTCAAAAATCTGCGGGCAGATTTTTTATTTACAGGTTTTATATTTCAAGCAATTCGAAGACCTTTCATAAAATATTTCTTGACAAAATCATTATTATTCTTGAAGTTGCGTTATCAATAAAGTAAACCATAAAGTAAAATGATAAAGTTGAATAAATTCTCCAAAAAACAATAAAAATATAAAATGAAAGACAAGGCCATTACTCTAAATGATATTGCTACAAGATTGAATGTTTCAACTGTAACTGTATCAAAAGCTTTAAGAAACCATCCGGATATTTCAGCAGCAACCACAAAACTGATTAAGAAAGTTGCAGAGGAACTTGGGTACACTCCAAATATCATGGCACGAAATCTATCAGCCAGAAAATCTAATACTATTGTTGTCGTAATTCCCAAAATTGCCCATTTCTTTTTTGGGTCAATCATCGAACATATTTATGATGTAGCTTTTGAAAATAATTACGAGATAATTTTAACCGTCTCCCAGGAAAATGTTGAGAGAGAAAAGCGGCATATTCAAACCCTGATGGCAATGAAGGTTGATGGAATTATTATTTCAATTACGCAGGAAACACGCAACTATGAAATTTTTGAACTTGTACGCCGTAGAGGAATTCAAATTGTATTTATGGATCGTATACCTCAAATTGAAAATATAAATTCAGTTGCTGTTAATGATAGACAGGGAGCGTTTAAAGCAATTGAACATGCAATCAAGTTGGGATATCGTAAGATCGGTCACCTCGCCGGTTATACTAATATCAATATAGGAAGAGACAGAATGCTGGGATTTCATGAAGCAATGAATAAGCATGGTGTTGAAACAAATCCTGATTGGATTATTGAAGGCGGCTTTGGTGAAAAATATGGTTACGATGCTTTTATGAAATTGTATCATGAAAAGAATTTACCGGATTTATTATTCACTGTTACATATCCGGTAGCCTTAGGTGTTTATATTGCTGCTGCTGAAGTTGGATTAAGAATTCCCAATGATATTGATGTTATCTGTTTTGGTAATGCCGAGGTTCAAAACTTTTTATCCCCACCATTAAGTTGTGTTGATCAATCCACAAAGCTTTTGAGTGAAAGCGCTATGGATATTATTATGAAGAGTTTAAAAGATCCGGATTCTTTAGAAACCAGAAACGTTGTAATAGATACCGAGTTGATTTTGAGAGGCACTTGCATTTCATTCAACAATAAAAGTGTTTAGTTTTTTTAAAAGAATATTTTTACAATTTCAATTGCTGCAGATCTGTTTAATATTCTGAATTGATTTTATTTTACATATTATTTTATTGAAGTAGATTTTCAAAATAGTATCAATAACTATCCTCAGGACGCTAACTGTCCTTAGACCCAATTAATTGGTTACATTACCGTTTTAGTGGATTCTCCGTTTTGACGACGTGCTGTCCGATATAATTTAGATAGAAATATAAAGTTTGACTAAAATTTTTGAGTGACTTCTTTTTTGCTTGACAATTTAAAAATATTTGAGCAGATTTAGTTAGCAATAAAGTAAACAATAAAGTAAACTATTTCTTTCCGGACTCGAATATGTTTATTTCATTAAAAAAATCTTCATCCATCCTTGAACTGTATTTTCCATTCTTGATTCTCGCTTATAATTTTATATTCCAAAATATAATCAACCTTGACTAGGGAGTTATTTATGAAGAAGTATACTTCAGTTCTAATTCTTCTCTTATTATTAATAATTAGTAAGTCAATTAATGCACAAGGATCTCTTCGTGGTGAGATTACTGATTCAACAACAAGTAAAGGTTTGATTGGTGCAAATGTTTTTCTGCTTGGGACCTC
>JAGUYK010000004.1 GCA_020061355.1 Ignavibacteriales bacterium
GCTGGGAGAGCGCTTGAATGGCATTCAAGAGGTCAGCGGTTCGATCCCGCTTAGCTCCACATGAAAACCTTGATTATAATAAATAATCAAGGTTTTTTAATTTGTGTTATCCTAGCAAAATCTAAAATTGGTGTAAAATGGTGTCGACTGATGCAAAAAAAGACACAAAAAAGACACAATGAAATCCGCCAGCTTTAGGACCGGCGGATTATCTGTGGAATGAATTATTTATGCAGCTTTGTCTTTACCATAACTTTCAATGAATTCGACTTTATCTTCTCTTGAATTGTACTCTGTAAAGAATTCCTCGAGCTCTTGTCTTAGATAATTCAGTTTTGGACCGTCGAGTTTTTCAATTTCCGTTTTGCTGGTGGTTCCGAAGATCTTCTGAATGATCATGGTCTTTAACTTCTTTTCTTCTGCGGAACGTGGTGAGCCAAGATTATTAAGTTCAAAAACGGCTTCTATCTTTTCAGTCTCAATTTTCTTCTGCAGCTGACGTTCATAATATTCTTTATCGGTAGGAATCAAATTACCTGTCGATTCTTCTGCAACTTCTCCAATTGGCAAGCCCTGGATAAAATTAATAATTGGTTTGAAGTGTTTGAATGTAGGGAAAGTGAAGATTTTACCATTGATAGAATCCGAGCGATCTTTAAGGACATAAGCATAGATTTCTTTGTTCGGCTTTCCATCCTTATAAATATCATCCGAGGACATCCAAACGTTGAGATCGGTTTCATAGGGAGTTTCTCCGGCTATTTTCATCTTAAATCCGGATTTAACAAAACTTCCCTTCTCTGTAACTACTCCGTTTTCATCCTTTGTATCTTCTTCTTTTTCGTACTCAAATCCGCCCCTTCCTGTAAAGACAATATTTCCTTCGGTCTGGACAAATTTTTCTGAAAATTCTTCACTCCAGAGCGGAAGAATCTTTCCCCAGTCCTGAAGCGACATGAACTTTTTCCGGTTAGCTTCGCGGTAATCCCGGATGTACCGGTAATAAATCTTAGTGAGTGAATCAATAAATAGAAATGAAATCTCACCTGACTGCAAAAACTTGAAAGCTTCCTGAACATCTTTGAGAGAGGTGGTTTCTTTTGCGATTGCTTCGATTTTTTGCTTATTGAATGAAGGGATTAAAAAGCGTGAACCTTTTTCGTTATCGAGGATGAGAACAGGTTTATCGAGGTTCATCTGTTTATATGCTCCGACAATAAATTCAAAAGCGGTTCGGGTTTTGCCCGAACCTTGGAAGCCGCCGAAGCTGGCTTTAATAAAATGATTTTTACTTGTAAGCGATTTTGCAAATTCATTTAGTTTCATGTTTTTATTCCTTATTAAAGGTTATTAATTCTGACAAACTATGTAGTCATCAACATTTTCTGATTTCAGATTTTCTGAAATTGATTCTGTTTGTGATATATCGAAAACAGTAGCAGAAAAGAAACGTTCTGCATCCTCGAGAATTCCTTCCTGATCTTTTGGTCCAACCGGATAGAGAATAACAGCGCCGTGTTCACCTTTCCGGACAGATCTTCCTGCTTTCAACCATTGTTTAAATCCGCCGACAACAGTGGGAGTAAATGAAAACTGAGAAACGATCATTAATACATTATGTATTGAAAGAAATCTTCCTTCGATTGTAGGGATAGATATTGCTGAAAGTGCTTCCCTTTGTTCTTGCGAAAGGGAGAGAATTTTTTCTCTGATGGCTTTAATCTTTGCCATCTTTTCGTGTTTATAGATTTGTTTTTCTTGCTGTGTCATTGTTACTTCCTTTTTAACAATTTGCCGTTTGAATATTCAACTAATAATTTCTCGAATGGTCTTAAGAAAGGCGGTTCGAACTCAATATCATATTTGCCGGATGATTCGACAACTGCAACATAACTTGTATAATTAGCAAGCATACGAGCCCGCCGGAGTGCTTTTGCTTTGGATGTTTCCTGTTCTGATTTCATAAAAACTACCTTATTTACTTTAAAAAATAACCGAGCAGATAAGCGCAGGATTTGGAGAATGTTTTGAAACTGTATAAGAACTTTGAAGGTATTTTTTGAGGAATAAGAAGAAAGAGAGCTGCATATTCTTTCCCCTTATAAAGAAGAACTTTTTCCTGGTATTGTGAAGCATTAAAAGAATAGCGAACCCACTGAATAAACAGGTTGCCGAAATGATCTTTCTTGAACATGAAGATAATTTCTCCATTAAAACCATTAAGGATGTCCGATGCAGGGCGACCGCCGATAAAAGAGCAATGATTTTTCAAAGCATAGCTTGCAACCGAAACAAAATTTAGATTTTCCATGATCTTCCCGCTTATATTTTATGAAAATATGTTTCTACTAAGTGCAAGTTGAAATAAGTGAATAGATGAATACGGAGGATTGAAAGATTGAGACCGCTTGGAATTTTATTGCTTAATAGGACTTGCCAAACATGATTGGCAGCATAAAAAAGATTGTTTGCGACTAACTGATGATGAAGTTTTAGCAGAATAATTTTTTGAACTACTGACATACAACACCTACTTTGATTTAATAGAGCTGATAATTTTACTAATGAAGGCATAAGCCGGGAGCACAGAGTTAAAGCGGAACGATCTGAAATATCCGTTAGGATGAAAGAGATTGACAAAGAAGCGACCCTGCACATAAAGTAAGCGGATTAAGTAACCTTTAACGGATTTCGAAAAGAGGACTTTTGAACTTCGCACTTCTACTCCAAAAAAATTAAAATAACGCCAGCTAAACATTACCGGCGAGCGGAGCGAGCCAAAAAAGCCACAAAGGTGGCGCGCAAGGGCGTCCCGCAAACAATAAAATATTACTTAAATAGAGTGCGGGGTGTTTATATACCCTTGCGTGCCGGATTCCTTTGTGGCTTAAATTGACTAGTGCTGGCGTTATTTATGATTTTGATAAAGTGCGAACGTAGTGAGCACAATCAACAATAAAAGGAATGTTGTTGAGGTAAGGAGATAAAAAAGCAAGTTATGAGTTTGGATTTTGGCACAGATTTTTGATTTTCTGTAAAGATGGCTTTGCAACAAAAATTGTGCGCAAAAGACAAACGAATAATTTGCAGCACTATAAACTGAGCGAGCAAGTAAAAAAGCAGTTCATTTTTTATTTGCGAGCGAACTTAAACCTAAAAAGTTTTTGCGGAATGGAGTGTCAAACGGAATGGAGAAAAATCTTTTTAAGATGTTTTAACTGAGCAAAATAGTTTTTGACTGCTTTTTTCAGACAAATATTATTTTGCGAAACAAAACCTTTTGGATGTTATTAAAATAGAATCTGTGCTATGGGAGTAACCGCAAAAGCTTACATAATGCCCATTATTTGCGATATATATTTTTTTAGTATTTATACAAATAGAATGATTAACTACAGAGGTTCAGTTAGTAAAGCAAATAATGTGGTGTTATGTAAAGCCAGTATAAAATGATTTACTGCTGGCGTGCTTTTGCAGCTGTTAATTAATCCTACTCTTCAGCAATGGACAGCAATGACACTATGTGAAACAACGATAATATTATAATTAGCTTCCATTTACACAAATTATTTTACAGACTCTAATTCGTTTTTCTTTTCTTGCAATATTTTCCATTTTATTTCTCAATTTATGATCATTGTTAGAAAATATTTTTTTATAATCTCATTAACCATTTTGTATCTCAATTGAACTATGGAAAAGTAAAATAAAACGTACTGCCAACATTCTCTTTGCTTTCAGCCCAAATCTTTCCACGGTGCATTTCAACAAATTCTTTACAAAGCAATAAACCCAAACCTGTACTTAGCTCACCATCGGTTCCTTTTGTACTGACTTTCTCTTCTACCCTGAAAAGTCTTTTAACATCTTTTTCAGGTATCCCAACACCATTATCGGTAACCGAAACTTCTATTGTGCCATTATCAAGACGTTTGGAACTAAGGATAACTTTTCCATCCTTTCTTGTGAATTTAACTGCATTAGATAAAAGGTTCCTTAGCACAGTGCCAATCATTTTATCATCCGCATAAACTTTTTGCGAATTACCAATTTCATTTACAATTGTAATTCCTTTTTGCAGAGCCCGTTGAGCAATTGTATCTATACTTTGCGAAACCAGTCTAGATAAATCAAAATTTTTGGGAGTAAAGTTTATTGATCCATTTTGAACCTGAGCCCATTCTAACAAGTTTGCCAAAAGTTTATAAAGATTTTTGGCGGCTTTATTCAGCGATTTACTTTGTTCGATAACTTCTTCAAGTGAAAAATTTTCTGTTTTATCGGCCATTAGTTCCGTTAAACCTAAAAAACCATTGAAGGGACTTTTTAGATCATGTGCTATGATAGAAAAGAATTTGTCTTTTTCTGCATTGAGTTTAATTAACTCCTCATTCGTTTTCTTTACAATTGCTTCGGCTTGTTTGCGTTCAGTGATATCCAATAACATTCCAGTAATCACATTTCCTTCAATGTTCATATTGATATTTACATTTAGAGACTTACCTTTGTACGAAATTAATTCCGTCTCATAATTTTTCATTTCTCCTTTTTCTTTTAATACGTGAATTAATTCGTCTCTGTCACCTGGATTTTTATAAAAGCCGATTACATTTAATCGAGTATAATCGTCGCCATCGTAATCTATAATATTCAACATCGCTTGATTAGCCCAAATTATATTACCCTGGAAGGAAATTTTATAAACCCCTACTAAAGCATTATCAATAAGGTTACGATAACTTTCCTCGCTTTTTTTCAAATTCTCTTCGGCATGCTTGCGTTCGGTGATATCTTTATCATACATGGCTTTCAGTGTAGCATTCTCTTGTTTCAGCTCATTCAATTCTCTTAATAGTTCGTCGTTAGTCTTCTCAATCTTTTTCATAATGTGTGCAACCTTTTTGTACTTTAATTGATCTTTGGCAAGGTAAAATAAAATGTGTTGCCTACGCTTACTTTGCTCTCAACCCAAATTTTTCCGCCATTTTTTTCTACAAATTCTTTGCATAGTAATAAACCTAATCCGGTACTCAATTCGCCATCGGTTCCTTTGGAACTGACATTCTCTTCTACCTTAAAAAGTCTTTTAACATCATCTTCAGGAATTCCAACACCATTATCTTCAACTGCAATTTCAATTGTACCATTTGGCTTGATCTACTTTTAATCCTCCATATTCTTTTCGCCACTTGTAGTATGTTGCATCACTGATACCTATCTGTAGCAATACTTCTTTGAGTGGTTAACCACTTCCTGTCAGTACTTCTATTTCTCGAAGTGATGATACTATGTTTTCTACACTATACTTTTTCTTTCCCATGATACCTTCCTCCTTTGATCCAAATCTACTAACTTCAACTTGGATCCTCTACTGGGGGCAGGTCAGACGGCGGATAAGCCCGCAAGTTTTATTTTGTTTTTAATTAAAAAGCACAAATCCCTTGATGGATATTGTTCTATCTATATTTAATTTTGTTTTTATTGAAAGATCTGGAGGGGGGATAGGTATTAAGCTCATACAACTTAATCCAATATTGATTTGAGGGTACATTGAAATTAACAGATTAAATTTATAACTGCAAGAAATATTTATTAAAATGACTAGTTAGTAATTGTAGGTAAAGGAAAAGGATTTACCATCCTCTGCCCAAACCTCACCAAGCTTTTTATCTCTGAAATAGACTTTAACATATGCAGCGTTATACATAAGAGTATTTTTACGAAACGACACCCAACCATCAGAATCAGTGAAGCCGCTATCATGAGTCATATCATAATGGACTTGGACTTTAGAATTTGGAATAGCGTGCCCTTTATCATCAATAATGCGGATTGAATAATTAATATCGGACATATTCTATTATCCATTTGTTATTAGTTTATCAATTGTTTGTTGGAGCTTAGATTCCTCTACCCAGGAATAATTGCTGATTTCTTAATAGGGAAGGAATTCACCGTCTTTATAAAAAGCAGAGATAATAAATTCCAGATGTGATTGTTTTTTTGAAGGAATTAAATTTACTAAACGCTGAGGGATAATATCGAAATTAGTTTCTTCTTTGACTTCTCTTTTAAGAGCATCAAAAGGAGTTTCAGTTTTTTAAATGAAACTGGAAAGTAAAGCAAGCGGATCCGGACGGTAAATGTAATTTAAAAAGAGGATACGATTGTGAAGCCGCGAATAGTGCCGAAGACAGAATAAAGGGAATGCCGATTAAGTAGAATGATAATAGAGCATTTTAGAGTTGAATGGGAAATAATAATCTGAGAAGAGTGAGATGAATATTAAATATGAGAGGAAAGAAGTTATATCCATATTGTTAAAAAAAATAAGTCCGCTCCGGGCGAGGGTGTGAGCCCGAAGCGAACCTTGATCAAAAGGGGATAGATATAAGTTAACTTATTTAAGATATAACTTCAAGGATTATAATTTATATAAGTGTTATATCGTTGGGAAAAAAGAATTAAAAGTGGTTTTAGAAATTTTATTAAAAGCACATTTCGTTAAGAAAAGGAATTACCCGGTAAAGATTAAACATAGAAAGTCCCCATATGTTGATCAGCTTACCAGATAAAAATATGTTCGCATCGGAGGAGGGCAAGTTCCCCGCTGCGAACAAACCGAATTTGGAGTTCGAAATAAAACTAAATATTTATAATTAAATAGTCAAGATGTAGAAATTAGGATTTAGAAAAACATTTCAATGAAAACTATAATATATTTTACTACCATATGTTCCTGCAATCAAGTTTCCGAGTGAGTCAGAAATGATTCTTTGAACTGATTGATTTTCACAGCCGACAAGCTCCCAAATTCCACCATTATCAGTTGAGCGAAAAAGACCATTTGTTGTACCTGCAAATATGAAGTCATGTTTATTTATATAGATAGAGAGGGCTGAGTAGTTAGGATAATTCATTATTTGCTTCCATGATTTTCCTTCATCCGCAGAATAAAACATTTTACCAAATTCTGTTGAAGCGAATATCCAACCGGAACTATTAATATCAATTCCAAGAATAGTTTCATCACCCAATCCAATGTTTGTGAATTTCAATTCTTTACTATCAGAATAATAAACACCATGGCGAGTGGCTCCATAGATATTGGCATATTTATCAAAAGCAAAAGAATAGAAATATCCAAAGTTATCATTTGATTGAGGTAAAATATTTTTCCATGATGAGCCATTATTGTGAGAGACAAAAATATCATTATAGCATCCGGCAAAAATATCACCATTCGGACTTTTATATAGAGAAACCACTACAGAGTATTTATTCCAGATAATACTACTTTGAAAAGAGAATCCACCATTATCAGAATATGTAATACTGCCAAAGTTCATAAGATCTGTTGAACCTGCTAAAATTCTATTATTATTATAAAGTAAAGCAGAGATATAAAATATAGTATCAGTTTCGATAATATATTTGATAAAACCATTTTTAAGAACCGAAGCCCCGGTAAAAGATGGATTTATTTTAAATATTCCCTCTCCACCAGTGGCAACATAGATATAACCATATTGATCACAAGAGACGTCTTCTAGATAGGTGGTATGTCTTCCAAAATGTGTTGGAATTGAGTAAACTAGTTCCCAAGTTGAGCCAAAAGATGTGCCTTTTTCAATTTGATATATTTTTTTATCGGAATCCGGGAATAAAGGATTAGGTTCTGAACATGAAAGGATAAATATTAGTGGGATTATAAGTAGCTGGAATAGAGTTTTAAGTCTAGAAAAAGTCATATAAAATTTATTCCTAATAAGTCATCGGCACAAAATAAATTTAACAGTTCTTTAAAAGAAATTATGAGGAGAATTGTGCTCAGATGAAAGAGCACATGATGAAAACAGATTTAAGTTAATTTTTAATAATTAAATAAACAAGGCTATTTGGTGACAGGCCCTGAGATGCGTACCAATTAGAAAATAAAAGGGACTTTATCGGGACAAGAAGCAGTAAACAGTGATCTGTAATCAGAAATTAGAATTATAGTTAAAATACAGGTTGATACTCGACATGAATATAGATCGGTTCGAGAATTACCTGGAGTCTTTTGACAAGCGACAGCGGAATTTGAAAAAAGGAGATCGATAATAAAAAAAAGCCCGCGATGGAGGAAGAACACACACCTTCGCGGACTTTGCATTATAGAGGTTGATAAAATCTAACAATTTATTTTTAAATAGTCAAGATGTAATTATAAATTAAAATACTGGCTGATACTCTACGTGAATATGTGTCGTACTTCGATGCGTCCGTAAATGGACTTACTCAGGACGAGAATCAGTGATCGGTATGAAGTAACAAAGATTAAGTTACAGGCTGATATTCTATGTGTATGTGAGTGGATTCGAGAATTACCTGGTAATCTTTTGTTAAACGGCGGCGGATTTCTAAAAATATCTGATCGATCATCTGCTTTTCAGGAATATTCCTGATTCGAATATCAAATGCATTGCCGGAATAATGGAGTGAATGCTGCTGTGCATGTTTCCCATCAGAAATGGAAGTAATTACAAAATCGACTTCGAAGGATTTGTACACTTCGCTTGCAATAAATACTGCGAGAATAATTTCGGTTTTGATGCCAAGCGGTTTAACACTTTGTTTAAGTTCCATAAAAGCCCCATCCCCGACCCTTCCACGATGTGGAAGGGCTCGAGCTTTAATTAATAATTGAATCGAGATTACCATCAATTTCTTTATAGATATAACCGTTTTTTTCCATTACGTCTTTAAGGTTGAATTTTATTTCATAGAGAAGTTTGAATCGTTTATTGGTAGCATATTCTAATTTTTCCAGACGTTTATGGTGTTCTAGAATAGACTGATCGATTAAACGGTTTTGAGAAAGAACAGCCCCGATTGAGAATGCGAGGGAGAGAAAAGCGGAGATCAAAATAATCCAGAAATGGATTTTTTTGATGTTGAGTACCATTATTTCAGAAGATTGATATTTCATATCGAAAGAATTCTATTTCAGGAATACTTTGGGATCAGTAAGAGCAAGTTTCTTATGTGTAACTAGAGAATAGATAATGCCAAGAATCAGCGCAACAATAGCTCCGATAATCTCTTCAACTGAGTTGTTTGATATGCCTAGTGTTGCAAGAACACCAGCACCAACTTTTAGAATCCATTGAATCAGTTTAGCAACTACAAAATCTTTGATTGTTTTCCACATGATTGTTTCTCCTTCAACTTTAATGTGATAATATTTTGCTTTAATTGTTTCGAAAAGGTTTAGTGAGGTATTCGGGATTATTTTTTCTCGATCTTTAACCGGGTTGGAGGCAGAGTATTTATATTTTTTTTCACTCATAACAAAAGCAGTGATTATGTAAGAGTAATTTCGCCTGATTTAACAGAACCGGAATTGTATTTGAGTTTGAACATGAGTTTATTGTTTGATTCATCAATCCAAAATGTGACATCTTTATTAGCAATTAATGAATCTGCAGGAACAGAATTGTTAGTAGAGAAAATTGGAACTGTATTGTTGAATTTCATTCCTTTGCCAATGTAATATGTGACTGTACCGGCAGTAGTCTTATTTAGTTCACCGATTTTACCGCTGTTATCAATAAGATCTACTAAATTATCATCTATCCTTATTTTGCCGGAATTGTGATATGAATTAATGCTCATGATGATTTTTGTCTGTCCGGTAGATCCTGCTGTAAAATCTACGCTTGTAAGATCAATATTCATTTTCGGAACAACTGCAGAGGCAACCGGATGCATAGTAAAGAACTTTTTAAGGTTATTGAAAACAAACCTTTTAGAGTTTGGTGATTCTTTTCCTGAAGCCCAGCCGAAATTGTAGGATATACCTATATTGAGTCTAATTGATTCTGTATTGTCAGATATAGCAATTATGCCCTGCCAATCACCAGTTGGATCGTTGCCTCGACCTACGACAGAAAATGTTTCGACTGATAAACCACAAAGTGAAGAAGTAGGATTCATAATACGAAATAGTGTTCTGAAGTTTGTGTATGTTGCATCGGAAGCATCGAGAACCATGTTGGTAACCAATACATGCATATCACCGCTGATGATAACAGCATCATAGAAGTTAGAACCGGGCATTATTGTAACACGCCAACCGTTATAGACCCAATTCCATCCCTGAGTTCTTGATCTGAAGTGGATCTCAATATTTCGGCCGGATAAATCGATTGCTGAGTTTTGCTGAAGGAGTGCAGGGCTTGAGGAGAATGTTTTGCCGAGAGTTTGAAAATCAGGATCATTTAAATTATTCCAGGTATCTCCGATATATTCGAAAAAGAGAATCCCGTTTTTCTTGGTTCTGATTGAAGGCAGAGAATAATTACCACCAGCAACGAGGATAAAAGCATTGAAGTACATAAGATCATCCGGCAGAAAATCGATTGCCTGCTGAATGGTTGAAAATGCGGTATCCCATGATTTACCATCCTCGATTCCGGAATTATTACTTGCGTTGACAAATATTCTGAAAGCTTTCTCTCCCCAGGAAAACGTATGGATATCATCAAACGGAAACTGAATAATTCTTGAGGGGTTAATATTACCATGCTGAAGGAAAGGAGTTAATCTTCTCATAATAACCACCTATTTCAGAATTATTCGAATTGAATCGCCGGCAACACCAGGATCAAGAGCATAGCCGGCAAGAGCGCCTGTAGTTTTTGGAACTGCTTTGCCTGTAGCATCAGTTTCAACAGGATCACCTACAGCAATTGTTGCAGCCACAGTAACAATTGCGATTCCGATAACTGTTACAGGCATTTGCTCACCTGTACTTGAGTCAGCATTAGCGACACCAAAGCAGACAGCACCGGCAGAAGGAAGATTGCCATTGAATCCGACAAATAGATTTTTGGGGATGTTGGCAGCTGCAGTAATGGAAGTAATTAAAACGGGTTGTTCGGTTTTCATTGTTTTTCTCCGTTAGAGGCAAGAAGCTAGAGGCTAGAAGTATTATTCAACTTTATTTTGCCTGAACCTTTTTTCTTCCTCGTTTGATTTTATTTGAAATAACTTTTGAATTAACATCTGGATTAGAATCGTCATTTATTTCAGTGTTGAGAGTAATTGGCTGACGAGTAACTTTTTCTGTATTTGTATCATCAAAGAAAGGCATGAGGTAATTACCGAAATACTTTTTTTCTTTCTGGAATTCCTGGTCAGTCATTTCAATTACAGAATTTTCTTTGAGGATTTTACCGTTTAGGATTAAGTCGGTGTTGATTATTCTGAATAGCATAAAAAGCCCATCCCTAAATCCCTTCCCAAAGGGAAGGGACTTTTTAAATTATATGTTGGTATCGTTGATTAAATAGCCGGCTTCGGACCCGACAATTTTTGCAACGAAATTATCTGTGTTGCGGATAATTTCGATCTTGCCGCCTTCTGTATATGTATCTACAAACGGATTATTTTTCTTGCGGAGAGTATATGCAAATGCAGGTTCGAAGTAATTACGAGGAATGTCTGAGTTTGCTTTTGAGACGAAAGCAAGAACTACATTATCCCCCCATATATCCTGAAACGTATCATCATCAGATGCAAAGACAGCATCACCGACAAATAAACTTTCAAGATCCAACAGTTGTCGCAGAAGTTCTTTTGTGATAACCGCATTCTGAGTGTATTTAATCTTATCAAGAATTGCAGGATGAACTTTGAGAGCATTATAAGCAGAAGCGCCCATAACGCAAACATTAGGACGTTTAGCAATTTTACCACGGATAGCTTCTTTAGCGGTTTCAAATACTGCAACAGGATTGCTGGAGGTATTAGTAAACTTATCGGCGGATCCGAGGGTGACTTTATTGCCTGAAGGAAAAGTGCTGAGGTTCTGTACCAGGTCGGCAATCATTTTCTCCATACGGAGAGAGATTCCATCGGTGACAACCTGAGTGGCGTGGAGACGGAGATTAGAGATATCCTCTTCAATTTCCCGGTAATCGAGCGGATATTCCAGATCATGTTCAGTGAGAACATAATCAATCGAAGTATGAATATCAGGGCTGATACGATTAGATTTAGCCCGAATGGCACGTTCGGTATTATAAACTTTGAAAGACTCTTTTGTGAACTGGGGAATTTTACCGCCTTCCTTAGTAACCGGAACTATAGGGGCGAGGTTTAGTCCGACATGTTCAGAATTAGAATATCCGCGTGCGATGTTTGTAAGGACAGGATCTACGATTCGGCGAAGTGCTTGAGTACTCATTTTATAGTAACTCCTTAAATATTATTTGAAAGCTTTAATACTGCATCTTTATATGAAATATTTTCAGACTTCATTAATGCAAGAGCGCGTTTATGAAGCGGAAGCTGGGATTCATCTACTTCAACGTTTTCGAATGATTCATCGGATACTGCAGAGACATCGAGTTCCGGTTTTTTAGCAACTGTTTCGAAAAGGTTCATATCAGGAATGGAGGAGATGAGGTTCTTAAGGGAGTAAAGCAATTGTTCCTCATGAGATTTTGTGGAAGAATGGAATATTGGAATATTGGAAAGGGTCTGCATCAATTCATTAAAAGCATTAACAAAAGCAGGAGAGAATTTCCCTTCGTTAAGTTTGGAATTTAATAATCCGGAGAAATCAAAATCTGAAGAAAGAGAAAAGAAAGAAGGTTCGGGATTATTCAGCTTGTCAAGAATTTCCTTATTGGAAAGAATTTCCTTTTGTTCATCTGAAAGAGAAATGAGGGAATTGAAATCGTCAACATTCTTTTTGAGACTATTGAGAGAATCTGAGAGTTCGGGGAAATCGATTAATGAATTAATCACTGAATTATTTTCTACTTCAGATTCATCAGGGAAAGTATTAATTGAACTGGAAGAATCGAGATTATCAGGATCGAAGACTAAAGAGCTGAGGGCAACAAACTTTTTGACTGGATAGTTATCGATAACATCATCTGCAAAACCATAGTTAAGACATTCATCAGAATTAAGGAAAGTATTTTTACTGCAGAACTCTTTAAGTTCTTCTTCAGCCAAACCTGTTTTGGATTTATAGAGATCTATGATTGTCTGAGTAAACTTTTTCAGGTCCTCCGAAGCGGATTCCATATCGTTATGATCACCGATAGCGAGAGACCAGGGATTATGAATAAACAGATAAGAATTTTTATATACTGAAACTTTACTGCCGGCAAGTGCAATAAGAGAAGCGGCAGAAGCAGCAACACCATCAACGATTGTATGGACGTTACCGAAATCTCTCAACTGATTAAAAATAGAAAACCCTTCGAACAGAGAGCCACCAGCAGAGTTTATGCGGACTTCTATTTCGGTGATATTTTTTTCTTTGAAGTCGGAAAGTATGGACAGGATTTTTTTAGAAGAGATGCCGAAAGTGGAAATAGAATCGAAAATGTTAATAATGCCGATTTTCATGATATTGCTCCAAACTTGACAATTAACTTGACATATTTTAATAAATATTGACATTATAAGCAAATAAAATGTTAATTTAATACAGAAAAATGTCAAGTTAGGTAGAAATGGCTCAAAAAAACGAGATATCGGAGAAGCAAAGGATCTTTTTAAACGAGTATTTGAAGGATTTGAATGGTAAACAGGCAGCCATACGTGCAGGGTATTCGGTAAAATCTGCTAAAGTCACAGCTTCCAGGATGCTAACCAATGCTAACCTGAGGAATGAATTGTCGAAACAGATAAGGGAGATATATGACAATTATAAAAATGACCAGGAGAAGGTAATACGGGAGTTGGCAGTAGTTGGATTTTCGCGAATAACCGATTACATGACAATACTGAAAGAAGGAATAACAATAAAGGATACAAATGAAATTCCGGAAGAATTAATAGGCGCTATATCAGAAGTAACAATAGCAGATACAAAGGATGGTAAACGAAAGTCGATAAAGCTGCATAGTAAAATTGAAGCGTTAAAGCTGCTGGGAAATTATCACAGATTGTTTGATGAGAACCATAATAAACAATTTGATATAAAGTTAAAGGTTACAACGATACATGACTTTGATAAATAAGCATAAAACGAGAAAGGATATATAAACCTATGAGAAAAAAATATTATGCTAGATTTTTTTGAGGCCGTAGAATAAAAGTCTTGCTAATAATTTGGTAATTAGTAAAGGTTCATAAAATAATTGTAATGGATACTTATCAATTAGAAATTGAATTAAAGATGCACGAGAAACAGAAGGAGATTTTTTATAGCCACGAATCGAGGATAAAAGTGATTGCAAAAGGTAGACGATTTGGTTTAACAAAAGGGATGGTATTTTATCTTGTATACCAAATGATCCGGAACAGCATTGCCGCACTGTGGGTGGACACGACTTATTCAAATATTACAAGATATATAGAGAGATATTTTATACCATTACTGAAAGAATTTCCAAAGATTATCAATACCTTCCATAAAACACAATCAATTTTATATCTGTGCAATTCATACTGTGATTTCAGAAGTGCAGACAGGCCGGAGAACATAGAGGGTTTCGGATATGATTTAGTAATGCTTAATGAAGCAGGGATAATATTAAAGAACAGGAGATTGTGGGAAGAATCGATAAGACCGATGATGTTTGAAAAGAGGGCACATGCGATAATAGGCGGAACACCGAAAGGAAAGAGAAGCGGTAGCGAACCGCATTTGTTTTATGAGTTATTCAATTATGAAGCTGAAGGTAAAGAGGGATGGAAGAGTTATAGGTTCACTTCTTATGACAATCCGATGATTGACCATAAAGAATTGGAAGAATATGAAAGGGAGGTATCTCCTGCACTACGCGATCAGGAAGTATATGCAGAGTTTATCGATCAAGTGACAGATAGAATAATAAAAAGAGAATGGTTCGGATATTATGAAGAGAAAGATTTGATCAGCAAAAGAATTATCGGTGTAATCCAGAGCTGGGATACTGCATTCAAGGAAAAAGAAGAGAATGATTATTCCGTTTGTCAGACCTGGATTATTACAAATGAGGGATATTATTTAGAAGATACGTGGAGAGGCAGAGTTGAATTTCCTGAACTGAAAAAGAAAGCGGTTGAGTTATTCAACACCTTCGGACCGAATGAAATTCTTGTTGAGGATAAGTCAAGCGGTATAAGTTTAATTCAGGAGATTCAGCGAGAGACAAGGATTCCGGTAAAACCGATAAAGCCGGATAAGGACAAACTTGCAAGGGTACACTCAATCACTCCAATTATTGAAAGCGGAAAAGTAAAATTGAAAAGTAACAGCAAGTGGATAAAGGATTATTTAGATGAGCTTGAAGAATTTCCGAATGGAGAGTATGACGATCAGGTAGATTCAACTACACAATTTCTGAACTACATCAAATCAAGAAATCTGGAATTCAAGGATAACATCATAGTAACCAGGAAAATAAAGAAAGAGAAATATTTAAAATACAGGACCTAAGGCTTGCATGAATCTAATTGTAATTAAAAAGTATAATGATTGTTCCTTTCTCCCGCCAAAAGGAAGGCGGGTAAACTTGAAAGAAATAATTCTATGTTCTTTTGTCTTGATACAAAAGAACCAAAAGATCAAGACTGCAAAAATTTGGCTAAAAATGTCGTTCGCTGTTCTAAAAGAAAATAACTCCCCCGCTCTTGGTAAGAAATTTTTGTTAGCGGGGTCAAACAGTTTTTCTTTTTTAACGAACAGCTCACTTATTTTCTTTACGCCAAATTTTTGAGGTCATTTTTTTATGCAATTATTTTAAGGTACAAAGAAAGTTAGCGCAATTTATTTGAGGTCGATAAAAATTATATAGGAGATTGAAAGATGAAAGAATCGATATTGAAAAAAGTACAGCATTTACTGAAAGTATTCGTTTCAAGAAAAAAGATGGGTATGAATGTAAACGGATATCTTCCGGATCCGGACAAAATTCTTGCAGAGAACGGATACGATTATGAAATATTACGAGATCTTACCAGAGACGGACATTTGTCGGCGGCTATAACACAGCGTAAAATGCAGGTGCTGCAGATGGGCTGGGAGATAAACTACGATAACGAAGAGATTAAAAAGGAAGCGATTGAAATTACAAGAAATTTGGATCTTCAGAAAATCGCTAGTCAATTATTAGACTGCATACTATACGGGTATGAGGTGGCGGAGATCGAATATAAGAATATTAATGGGAAGATTATTCCCGTAGAGCTGGAGGAGAAACCGCAGGAGTGGTTTATTTATGACAATGAGAATGAACTGAAACTGAGAAAGAACTTACGCGGATTGTACATTTTTGAGGAAGGTGAAAAGCTGCCGGAGTATAAATTTATAATTACGAGAAACAATCCGAAGTACACAAATCCTTATGGTGAGAAATTATTATCGAAGTGTTACTGGTCGGTAATTTTTAAGAGGGCTGCGATTGAATACTGGCAGTTGATGGCGGAGAAATTCGGCACTCCTTATTTTCTTGCGCGATATCCGAGTACGTTTACGGATGCTCAAATTGATGAGCTGGTAGATAAGCTGACTGAGATAACGGAGAATAATGTAGCGGCTTTCCGGGATGATATTCCGATTGAGTTTAAGGAATCGATGAAGTATGAAGTGGGCGGATTGTTCTCGAATATAATTACACATTACAATTCGGAGATCTCAAAAGTGATATTAACGGAAACTCTGACGCTGGATATAGGGAAAGTCGGCTCTTACAAAGCTGCAGCAACCCACCGGGAAATGTTGGAGTTTATGGGAATCAGGGATAAGAAGCTGATTGAGAAAAGTCTGAATACTCTCTTTGACTACTATGTCAAAATAAACTACGGAATGGATATTGGTCCGAGAATTAAGCTTACGAAGAAAGAGAGTGTGATAGAAGAAACGGTACAACGTGATAAAACGCTTTACGACATGGGCATTAGGTTTAGTGAGGAGTACTATATGAAGAGATACAATCTGAATGAGAAAGATTTTGAGAGAATGGATAAATGAGTTATCCAGATTGATTTATTGTTGAGTTGTTGAATAAATAATAATAGTCCCAATAAAAATACTATTCGCCATAATGAAACCATTCTTCTTCTTTTAGTGATTTTAAGAAATCAAGTATAATGGTTATTTGATCTTGATTATTAGCCCATTCGATATGACCGCGGAATACAAGTAACTTAAATAAATATGGAGTATCATACCAAGATCCTAATATTGGTGGAAGCGGTGGTTCCCAGGAACCATTAGGATTTTGCTTTTTATTCTTTAATAATTGATAGAGTTCATTCCATTTTTTAGGAATTGGACAAATGCGACCATTACTTGTACAAAATGTCCAGACATTTTCTAAAGATTCCATAAAAGCCCTTATTATTACAATAAATAAAAATTCTAAAAAGAATCAATTTTTAGGTTTGAAAGCTTTAGTGCCCATCTGTTCTATATATCCAGCGACATGAAGTATGCTATTAAGACTAATGCCAGGCATTTCTGAATGTTCTTTTATATAACCTGATAGGTATTGATCCGAAGTAGTTTCTAAACCAATACGGTTACATACAATAAAACTGACTGATTCAGCTTCAATTTCACGAATTGACTTATCTAAATGCCTACGATAGAGCCACCAACTATTATTATCAATACCAAGATGACCACAGAAAATATGAGCGAGTTCATGAATGAGTGTTGAAAATTTATCATTAAGTGAAAAGCTGGAATTTATTGTAATGGTAAATCTATCATTGACATATTTGGCGTAGCCGCCAGAATTTTTATGCATTTCATATTCATAAACCAATATTTCCTCTTTAGCACAGTTGACCATAGTTCTGTTGTAACGTTCTGGATCGAGATAACCCATTGTTGCAAAAGGGTTGATAAAGTATTCAGGTAAAGGATCCCCTTCTGTATCAGCAATATCATAGACAAACTGAACCGGACCGAAAGGAACAAGAATAACGAGGGGACGTGCTTGGTATTTTACATATCGACCAAGTTTTTTCCATTGTGACGGAGTGTTTACAACTGTAACGCCTGAATTTTGCATCTGGATTAGGAATGCATTGAATGGAGAAAGTTTTGGAAATCTGTTAAGGAATTTCAGGAAAGCAAAATATTTCTCGCTGTTATGGTAGTTTGCACTGTTGGTGAATAATTCATCGAGAGCGGTAATTTTTTCGATTGAAGGATCAGGAGAATGTGGTAATAATTCTTGTGCCATGTTAAGAACTAAAAAATGGACTTAATGACAATATTAAATAATATCTATGATGGTTGGAATCCATAGGGTCAAAATTGAAAAAGAAAAATGTTATGACTGACAGACAAATGTTACAATTTGATATAAAGGGAATCAAAGAATATTGAATCAAGGTAATCATTACAAATTGATTTTTATGTAAAAAAAGTTCTCTTATTATTTATTATAGAATAAAAAATATTAATTTATTTATTTATAGAATATTCTTTTAACTCCAAGCTCAACTGAGATGCAAATTCTTCAGCATTATTTTCAAATACAATTGAAATCGATTTATTAGCAATGTTATGATTCAATCTGGAGATAAGCATATTATTAAGATTTTCTGAATCACCAATTTTGGGTGAAAGTGCTAAAAATGTAAGCTTAAAATCCATATCTGATGTAAGCAACTCTTGAGTAAAACCGATTTGTTCCCAAGCTTTCTTCCTTATATGTTCTTCTGTCGCTAGATCAAATGATATTGGTTTATAAAAATTCCACCGACCATTTTTCCAGCCATGATTAAATTCAATTTCAGAGAAAGTAGTTTTTACTTTTATTTCAGGTTTTTGTAATCTCTTATCGATAGAATATTTTTCGAATACTTTTTTATATTCTGTCCATGCTTTATGATCGTCTTGGGAATGAGATTCGTGTTTCTTTTCGAATTTAGTCACATATCTTATAAACATATCTTCTACGGTTTGATTCATAGTTAAAGTTATTCCGGAGCGAACATCAGAAAAACGCAAAGAAGAATCATTTGGTGAAAGTATAGAGTGAGTAATTGTATCGATGCTAGAGAAATCACTATGGTTTAGCTGATCCAATGATTCTTTACCTTTTGTATTAAGCCATGTATTAATATTTCTAAGAAGTTTGTTTACAAATTTTGAATCGATACCAGGATATAGTGATTTTAAGCGTGAAGAGTTTTCAAGAATTTTAGAAATAAGTTTTCTTTCTTCAGGGATGAAGAAAACGATTCCAAGATTTATAAATTCTTCGGCAACAACATCAGGATAGTAACGAAGTATTTGATATTGATAGTTTTTCATTTTAGTACCTCCATGATCTCGTTCTTAAATTCATTTATATGCTCTATCTTCAAGCATAAATAATCACGAATCTTGAAGAAATCATTTAGTTTCCATTCATTTGGCAAAAGGTCGTAAGCCGTTGTCCAAAAGGTATCATTTAGTTTTGAAAAATTCTGAAAAAAATCATTAGCTAAGAAATTTTTACCCTTCAAATTAGCATATAAACAATGATTCTCAATTATATACCTAATTGCATGATCAAAAAGCCATGGTTTAGGGTTTGGTAAAAAACTTGAGACAAATCCAAAAGCCAGTTCATGATCAATTACATATATCATTCGATCTGTAACTAAGAGATTGGGCTTATCATATCTCCGATCGCAGTTTTCGATAAACAAATCAAATATAAAAACTTGTTGAAGTTCTTTTTTCTTTCCTTCATAAGATTCGCGAATGGCTGGCATAAATTGGATAACATTATCTCCAAGAAATTTGTTCCCGTAATTAACACCAATACTTTGATTGAATCTTTGGTAGTCATCAAATCCTAACCTTGTTTGAACAAAAGGATATGATATTTCTATGATGGCAGGTAAAGGTGTTGGTATTTCCAACTCGTAAGCGATTAACGAAGCAAGAGTTTCTCTTAAAGCCGCCTCAGGAATGTTCATTCGTTCAGAGCTTTTCAGTTTTACTACATATTCAGCTTTTTGAAGTGTGTCTTTGTCTATTCCAAGAATATCAAATGGTTTGTTAGCGGATGCTATGAAGGGATGCATGAATGCTTCGGCAAAGATTATTGGTATTGTAAAATTTGAATCAGTTATACTCATAATTAGAATTCAAAAAAGTATATTACCATAAAGTGAGAATTTCATTTGTTAAGTTATTAGTTCGACTAATAATTTTATTTTCATCCCAAACAGTATCACCGGTTTCAAATGGTATGATTATATCATCTTGAGTAATTGAAAGAGTTGCATATGCTTTCATACCTTTTTTTCTTCCCTCGCCGATAACTTTTCTATCAAAGGTGTAATTTCTTAAAGACGTATTAAGGGATGTTTTCAGTAATGTCATATTACCGATGTGATAAATTTTTTCATAACGATCCTTCTTAGCTTCATCTGGAGTCATTTGGGTTCCATTTGAATTTACTTTTGTAGGGACAGACTGCCAATATTCTTCCCATTTCTGAGGCATAATATGTTCTAAAGAATAATTATATTTTAATTCATCGGTATCATGTCTAGGTGTATTCATCCTCCTAAATAGTTCAACCCAAAATAGTACCAGAGAGGCGTTTTTATTTGTAATAGACTTCAATCCATGAATAATTTGGTCATTACTAATTAGTTGAAGTTTTTCATTGAGTATTGATTCATTCAAAATGAATTCCTTGCATAATTTGTTATAACTTTTAGTTTCTTGTTTGGAAATCATACGTCTCATAACAAATTTTTCAATACTAGATAATTTATTAAGAAGTGTCGCTTCATTATTTTCATACTTTTTTAACAAGAATAAAATAAATGGATGAAATGTTGATATCTCGAGAACTGATAGAATATGGAATAGTCTTTTAATATTATCTGAGAATGAAAATGCAGAAACATTGTCAAATACATACATTTTTTCACGGTATAGTTTTGCATATTCTTTAATCTCTGTTATGAAAGTTTTCAAAGAATCCAGATCAGTGTAGCTATTAATTTTTTCCTTATATAAATCGGATAGGTTTGATAATGTATGGATATCGGGATTAAAAAAGTCTTTAATAACTGCAATGCTGTGTAGTAATATTTCAGTATTATCTCTTGTTAATCTTCCAGTAAGTCGAGTAGCTTCCCAGAAATTTCTTGTATCAACGTCAAGTGAGAATATATTATCCCAATTCTCTTTATATAGTTGCACAATATCTTCTTCTGAATAAGTACCTTTTAATTCAAGTGCTTTTTGGAATAAAGCATTTTTAACAATATCAGCGCTGGTTAATCGCACACCAGCACTATTTATCGTATCAAATATTGATTGTTCATCTTCATTTTCTTCCAAATCAATAAGAACTAATATTTCATTTTGTCTATCCGACATTTTATCAAAAAGCATTTTTCTCGTTTGTTCGGGAACATTCTGAAGTTCTTCAATAAAATATTTATAACATCGTTGTACTTTGTTGCTTTCTTCTGTGATATCTTCCAACTCAGCAACGTTCAATCCAGAATTGATTATTTTTTTATAATATTTAGCATCTATGTGGGAATGCTCAATCTTAATAAAGTAAATTGGATCTGTTTGGTTTTGTTTATACCACAAATTATTCTTAATTGAATCAATGCAATTCTTTTGAATATCTTCTGGGAAAGAATCATAAAGCACTCGTAACAATAAACTTAATGTTGTTAATCTCTGTTGACCATCAATGACAAGAACTTCTTTTACCATACCGGATTGTTTCTTCTGTTGTTTTAATATCAATGAACCAAGGAAATGGTTTTTGTTAAAATCCATAAGATCTTCAAGCAAATCGCTCCAATTTACTTTATCCCAAACATATGCTCTTTGGAAAAAAGGAATTTTGACTTTACCTTCGTTACTTAAAAATGAAAATGAAGTAGCATAAGCTTTCATAATTATTTCCTAAAATAAGTTTAATGAAAAATATATATCCTATTCATTTTATGGTAGAGTTTAAATAATTTAGCTTGTGATTGAATTATAAACCGCCTTTACTAAATATTTTGATGCAAGTGATCTGAATTCGTCGTCGTTCATAAGACGGATGAAGATTTCTTCATTACCGTCCATTCGTTCGACAAATAATCTTTCTAACATTTTATCGAATACATAAGCAAAGTTTTCAAGTGTGTTTACTTTTGCTGCTTCTTGTAATTCTTCATTTGCAACGGCTGTTTCTTTTACTTGATCGAAAAATAATTGGTCTGCGACTGTAAAATTTGTACCGAATCTTTCGTTAAGTAATTCAATTAAAGTTGAAAGAGAAACTTCTTCGTCTGCACTGCCAGTGCCAACTTCAGTTGGACCATAAATAACTTTGGGTTCGCCCCCACTTAAATCAATTTTACCTTCTTGCATTTTTTGTAAGCGATAGTATTTTAATGCAACATCTTCACCAAGTTCATAACCGGTGCTTGTATCTCTACGAGGTAATTTTCTTAAAAGATTTCTGAGGAATACATATAGTTTTTCTAAGTCAGAATCATTGTAGGGAATTACTTGTGACAAAAAACTATAGAGATTTCTAAATTCTACATATTGTTTCTTAATTGTCTCTTTTTCTTCTTCGGTGTGAAGTCTGAAACGCTCAACAGAAGGATCGAACAAAGAATTTAATAATTTGTGTTCAGTGCTGCGTAATTCTTTTTTAGTACTGAACCAAACGTTGCAGAATTTATCTATATCTTCTTTGTAAAATATTTGCCATTCCATTATTGTGTGTTCGAGCTGATAGAGAAGGTGGGGATCAGTTAATTCAGCAAATTGTGCAGACTCGTAATAAGGTTTGAATGAATCGAAAATTTCTGTACGTTCGTTTACAAAATCGAGAACGAGAGTATCAGTTTTTCCGGGTGCGAATCTATTTAATCTTGAAAGAGTTTGAACAGCTTGCACACCAGATAATCTTTTATCAACATACATTGTATGTAAGAGTGGTTGATCGAAACCGGTCTGATATTTTTCAGCAACAATTAAAACGTGATATTCATAGGATTCGAACTTTTCAGGTAATTCAGACTCTTTAATACCTTTGTTCATTCCAACTTCAGTATAAGTTACATCTGGAAGTTCATCATCTTCGACAGTACCAGAGAAGGCAACTAATGCTTTTAAGTCTTTATATCCCTTCTCTAAAATATATTTATCTACTTGCTGTTTGTAACGCACGGCATGAAGACGTGAACCGGTAACTATCATTGCTTTAGCTCTACCACCAATTTTGGTTTTAGTAAAAGTTCTGAAATGTTCGATAATGATTTCAACTTTTTGACGAATATTATGAGGATGCAGATTTAGAAAGCGTGTGAGTGCTTTCGAGGTTTTTCTGCGAGGAACGTTAGGATCATCTTCAATCGATTTTACAAGTTCAAAGAAAGCTTTGTAGGTTGTATAGTTAGCAAGCACATCAAGTATAAAACCTTCTTCGATGGCTTGTCGCATACTGTATAGATGAAAAGGTGAATCACCAGTAGGACCAGGTTCATCAAAGACGATTTTAGTTTTATATTTTGGTGTAGCAGTAAAAGCAAAGAAGCTGAGATTTGACTGCTTGCCTCTTTTAGCCATTTCACGCATTAACTCCGCTTTTGCATCATCAGACAATTCTTTTTCTTCAATATCAAGAATTTGTTCTGCTACAATAGATTCAATACCTTCTTTATTTAGAATTTTCTTTAATTCAGTAGCAGCTTCACCACTTTGAGAGCTGTGGGCTTCATCAACGATGACTGCATATCGTTTTCCTTTAGTTGCTATTGAAAGTTCTTTACCTTCTTTGGTAAGCTTTTCGAGTGCTTCAGTTATAAATGGGAATTTCTGAATAGTAGAAATAATTATAGGGACACCGGTGGAAAGAGCTTCAACTAACTGCTTTGTATCTTCATCTATTTTTTGAACAACACCTTCTTTATGTTCGAATTGATAAATGGTATCTTGCAGCTGCTTATCAAGAACGCGTCTATCTGTAATAACTATGACTGAATGAAATATTTTTTGATCAATATCATCGTGTAGACTTGATAACCGATATGCTAACCATGCGATTGAGTTTGATTTACCGCTACCGGCTGAATGTTGAATTAAATAATTATGACCTGCTCCTTTTTGCTTTGCATTTGTAATAAGCTTACGAACAACATCAAGCTGATGAAATCTTGGAAATATTAAAGTTTCTTTCTTTTTCTTAATAACACCTTTTTCAGTATAAACCTTTTTTTCAGCAACTTCGAGATGCAGATACTTGCCAATTAAATCAAGCAAACTGTCTTTTGAGAAAACATCTTCCCACAAATAAGCTGTTCTGTAATTATCTGTTTCCGGTGGATTACCAGCACCAAGATTAAAACCCTTATTGAAAGGAAGAAAGAAAGTATCTTCACCTTCAAGCTTTGTTGTCATATATACTTCTTCAGTATCAACGGCAAAGTGCACTAATGCTCTTTTCTTGAATTGAAAAAGCAGCTCGCGAGGATCTCTATCTTCCTTATATTGTTTTTTTGCATTTTCAACTGTTTGACCGGATAATGGATTTTTTAGCTCCATAATAGCAACCGGGACACCATTAACCGCAATAGTTACATCAATTGATAGATTGGGATTGTTGCTGCTGAAGTGAACTTGGCGATAAATCTTTACGATATTCCTATTGTAGTCTTGCCAAGCTTCGGGATTTAAGTTTGTGTTTGGCTTGAAGTAAGCAAGCTTAAAGTTTTTACCGAAACATTTGAAGCCATGTCTTAAAACATAAAGTGATCCTTTACTATCAAGTTCTTTCACAAGAGAGGATAATAAAACTTCCTTTGATTTTGCTTGATTGTATTCTACGATATGAGTCCATTGTGCGGGCTGTGATGTGGAAATGAATGAAATTACATCATCGGGGAATAAAGCTAATTTACTATCATAGTCATTTGGATCACCTTTAAGGTAATCATGTTCGAGTAAGTTAAGTTCGATTGCTTCTTCGAAGCGGATTTCAGTGTGTTTTTTCATAAGCCCTCACCCCAGCCCTCTCCCGAAAGGAGAGGGAGATTTGGTTTGAAATTACGGACATCAATTTTGCCGGTGACGGCGGCGGTGATTAAGGCGGTGCGGTATTCTTTTAGTTTTTCGATTGCTTCGGAAATTTTGGATGATAGTTTATCGAGTCTTGAGAGTTCTTTGTCGAGGTAAGCTACGATAATCTTTTGTTCATTAATTGGAGGTAAAGTAACAGTTAAATTTTCAATTACATCCATGCCAATATTTTGTTGTGTTCCGAAACTCCATCCTAATATAATAGAAGTTTTGAAACATTCGGATTTTAAGTAATAAAAAATATACTTAGGCATTGCTTCCGCCAGATTCGTACGAATTGCAGCTAACGGAGACCAAATATTAAAAACTTCCTCGGTTTCAACCATTGCAACGTTACCAGTTGTCGCACCAGATTTAATAACATAAATATCATTTCTTTGTGGAAAATACTTTTTAGAAAATCTTGCGTGATCTTCAGGTGAAATAAAACCACGTTTACGGCTGAAATCAATTACTTCATTTTTAATTGCTTCAGCTGAAATAAATAGTATGCCATCATCAAAAAGCTCAGGAGTTTCATGAGGCCCATCTGTAATGGGAGTTGTAACAATTCTCTTTAGAGATTTCACTTGCCAGTGGTTTGGAATTTTGCCGAGGTAAGGGATGGAGCTATCTTTGTAACACACCCCTTCCTCCCCTCTCAAGAGGGGAATATGACCGGTGACGGCGTTGGTGATGAGTGCGATGCGTTTTTCTTCGAGGAGTTTGAGGAGTTGTTCTTTTTTTTCGATTAGGTTATCAATCTGAGCTGTTTTGTAATCGAGAAAAGAAGCGATGGAGCGTTGTTGTTCAATCTCGGGAAATGGCAATCTAAAATCATTTAACTTTTGACGAGAAAGTTCTGTAAATGTAGAACCTTGGCCTAAAACTTGGAGCAATTCTTTTGCTGAGCTAAAAACATAATAATAAAATGATGAGTCAACACCTTTTGGAACAAGTAAACGACAACCTTGATTAACACATGCTTCTCGTTCAATTATTGCCAAATGACCAATTGGTGCACGAGTCGATATAGCAATACTATTAGTAGGAGCAATCTTAACACCGCAACTTTCATAACCTTCAATGGTAATCTTTCTTCTGCTTTCAGATATAAATTTTGCATTATTATCGCCAAGATCATCAGGCGTAAACCAATTAATATCGCCATCCCAAAATAATGGGTCAGAACTTGAAGGTGTAGAACCATTTAGCACTTTGAATAAGAATCTAATAGGAATTGATGACCAACTAGGTGATTTACTATTTAACCAAGCGTTATTAGTAAAGCTATTAAATCTCAAACAACAATCTCCTTCATCATATCGAGAATATCTTGCTCAACTTTTTTGATATCTTTTTCAATTTCTTCTAATTCTCTTGGCGGTTTATAAACATAGAAATGGCGGTTTATAGGAATTTCGTAACCAATTTTAGTTTTGGAGTAGTCAATCCATGCATCTGAAACATGGGGCAGAACTTCTTTTTTCATGTATTCTTCACAATGGTCATTAACAATTGCGATAAGTTCTTCGAGTCCGGTTTTATTATCATAATCGAGAGGCAGGGGAAGCTTTATATTATCGGGTAAGGAAATATTTTCATAATCACGTAGTTCAGGATCAGGTTCAGGGTTGCCTTTGGTATCGGTACAAATATCGGCTGTTTCATCTCGTTCGGACAAAGCTGAGAGGATAGCTCTGATTATTGGAGCTGGAGGTTTAATTGTTAAATTGTTTAATTGTTGTTTTATAACGGCAGTAAATTCATCACGGTTTTTATAAATGATATTTGAATCGAGCGACTTCAACTGAGTGATAATTTCTTCTTGATATTTTACACCTTCTTCAACTTCCTTTTGTACTTTGCCTTTATCTTTTTTCTTTTTACTTACTGCGAGAGATTGAAAAGCAGGTTCATCCCACAAGCGATTTATTCTATCTTCAGAAGCTTGAAAGTTCAAGCGTAATGGTCTTTCCACAGTTACCTTAATGTAACCAAAATCAGCATTGTTGAAAATTTTGCTGCATACTTTTGTTTCTTTGATGCCATCAATTAAGACTTCACTCGTCGCATTGTGCTTAAATTCAGCATACAGCTTTGTGATTTCTTCAATATGAGCTTCGCTGAGTTCATTACGTTTATTGCCCAAACTCTTTTTCATCTTTTTGTAATGCTTCGTTGCATCAATAAGCTGAACTTTACCTTTAAGTTCTTTTGGTTTACGATTGGTTACGAACCAGATATAAGTAAAGATACCGGTGTTATAAAATAATTGATCGGGGAGAGCAACAATACAATCGAGCCAATCATTTTCGATAATCCAACGCCTAATTTTACTTTCACCAGAGCCAGCATCACCAGTAAAAAGCGGAGAACCGTTAAAAATAATTGCAATCTTAGAACCGTCACCACCTTTTTCTGGGGCAGGATGCATTTTGGAAATCATGTGTAACAGAAAAAGAAGCGCACCATCATTTATTCTTGGTAAACCGGGACCAAATCTTCCATCGAAGCCGAGGTCTTCGTGTTCTTTTTTGACAGTATTTTCTTCAGGTTTCCACTCAACACCAAAAGGTGGGTTGGATTTCATGTAATGAAATTTTTTATCGGGATGACCATCGAAAGTTTTACCATCACCGATAGTATCACCAAAAACAATATTATTTACTTCTTCGTCTTTTATAAGTAAATCAGAGGTACAAATAGCATAAGCTTCTTCATTATACTCTTGACCGAATAAAGTAAGATTAGCTTTGTCGTTATGTGAACGAATATATTCCTCTGAGACAGATAACATTCCACCAGTACCGCTTGTAGGATCGTATATTGTGCGGGAAATACCACTCTTATAAATATCTTCATCACCCGTATAAAGAATATGAGCCATTAAGCGAATAACTTCGCGGGGAGTAAAGTGATCACCAGCTTCTTCGTTGGCTTGCTCATTGAATTTGCGAATGAGTTCTTCGAAGACATAACCCATAGCAATGTTATTGATTTTATCGGGATGAAGTTCAACGGCTGCAAATTCTTTAATAATGATGTAAAGGCGATTAACATTGTTAAGCTTTGCAATCTCATCTTCGAACTTAAACTTTTCGAAAATCTCCTTTGCATTAGGTGAAAAACCATTTATGAAAGCAACAAGGTTTTTAGCAATATGCTCAGGGTCTTCAAGCAAGCGTTGAAATGTGTATTTACTAATATTATATAATGGCTGTTTTCGATCTTTAGAAGCGACACGAGCGAGAGCTGAATGTAAAGCTCTATCTTTTAACCCACGTGCTTGCAGCTTCTTGTATTCTTCAAGAACTTTTTCTTTAGTTGGTTCGAGAACACAATCGAGGCGGCGGAGAACTGTCAGGGGCAGCATAACTTTGCGATACTGCGGTGGTCTGTAAGGACCGCGAAGCTTGTTAGCAATGTTCCAAATGAAGCCGACAAGATCTGAGTGGTTGTGGGTGGAGTTACTAGTAGAATTAGCTAGCATGATTAATTTTTCCCAGATGTATTTTTCAGGCAAACTTGTTATATAGAATAAATAACTAAATAAAGTAAAAGAAATACAAAAAAAGAAGAGTGATAAAATAACGAAACAATTAAAAGTTAAGATAAAAAATAATTATGTAAAAATTTAGCTTTAAATAGATGTTATTGATTTTTAGAAAATTTCTAGAATCTACATCAATTGGGGATTTAACCAGGACTATGATTGGATATTGGTATTTGATGATTTTTTCTTTGCGAATGAATCCTTCGATTAGTTTAGGATAAATCCCAATAGAAGGAGACGGTACATACGATTACATTTTAATATTTTATTTGATTAATTGTCCACATTCTTATTATTTCTTTTATTTCTTTCTCTCTTTCTTTCTTTGTTAAAAAAAACGTGATCGGGACAGGTTTTTTTTGAACGACAAATCAAGTTGGTCGAATAAGCTTCAGTTCGTTTTTGCTTAAAATGGCTTTTTCCCGGTTATCTTTATTGCGGATTCTTTGTTTCATAACTTCTTTAAAAGTCTCGCGTACATTCTCTGTAGAAACATTGCCATCGATATCAATCAATAATTCACATTCTTTAGCCAGGTAGGAAATAAACTCCTGAAATTCTTCGATGCTCATACCAAGGTCAGAAGATACTGACGCGACAACATATTTTTTATTGAGGTTCAGAATGCAGTTATCGGATCCGGCGATAATATTATTGAGCGCCCAGAACCGACCCTCGCCAGCCCAGCCGTATTTGAGTCGAAGCAATTTGAATTTTGGATGATTATGAGAATTAGAATAATGGCAATAATACTCAATGTTATTTTTCATTCTGCATTTTAGCAATATGTTTAGAGATAGCAGTATCGGCTTCCTTAGAAACAGAAGTCTTAACACCCTTTAGCTGAAGGTTAAGAACAAATTTTTTTAACTGGCCATGAATTACAGGATCCACATGAATAATTTTGGTATTGGGTTTCATAGGACTACCTCGTGAAGTTGTTTCATATTAAGTGAATTGCGATCTATAAAATCGATAAGGGAAGGGGCATAAACTTTTCTTTGAATCCTGCCCGGGCAGATAAAGACTAGGAGATCACCGGAGTTGATTAGGGAACGAATAATAGATCTATCGATATTTGCGATTTTTGAGGCTTCACTTATTGAGAGGACAAGCTTGGGGAGAGAAATGTCTTTATAAATAATTTTACTTGACATTATTAAGTAAATATGTTAAAATGATAATGTGAAAATAAGTTAATTAAATATAAAGAATGTGTAAACAAATGTCAATATATGACAATTATATTGTCAATATGTTAAGAAAGGTAATCTGTGGAATCAGAAAAAGTAAAAAAAATCATACTTGCGAGGTACAAGCGTTTATATGACTTTGCCGGAGAATTAGGCGTAGATCCTTCGCAGGTTAGTAGATGGATTAGGAAGCCAACGAAAAAATTCATGGCAATACTTATAAATAAAGGAATCATAGAAGAAGAGAATAAAAATATAGATGAAATTAAGATTAATGAAAATGATAAATCGGAAATTATAAATAACTTAAAAACAATTATATTCGAGAAAGAAAAAATTGTAGAGAAGCTGCTATCGATAATTGAATACCAGGATAGGATAATCGAAGAGTACAAAAAGAAGCTGGGGGCTGAAAAGTGGATAAAAGAACTGAAGGAGAAATCATAAGGCAGCTAGAAGAAATAATTCTCAAAAAGGATTTAATAATAACGAAGTTAGAAAAGTTATTAGATGAAAAAGAGAGTATAATAGAAGAGTTGAAGAAAAAGGGGGAAGTACCAGAATGGCTGAAATATATAAAAGGCACGGGATAATCTGGATAACGTACTCACTCTTCGGTAAACGCTACAGAGAATCACTAGGATTAAAAGACACCCGCGAAAACAGAATACTTGCCAAGCGAATTAAACTACAGAAAGAAGCAGATATACTAAACGGAGTTCATCCGCTGATCAAGAAAGCCAGGCGCAAAACATTAAGGGAAGCATACAAGGATTTTGAGAAGACGAAGGAGAATCGATCTCCACAATCAATTCAAACCTATAAATATTGCAACGATAAGCTAATTAAGATACTCGGTGATATTGAGGTAAGAAAGATTAACGAGGAAATTGTAAAAGATTTTCAGAAAGATCTACAATACTATAAAAAGAAAAACAAAAAAAATTTATCAAAGAATACCATTGAAATAATATTCAGGCACTTGCGAATTATTTTTGAGTTTTACGTAAAGCAAAGAATAATTGACATAAATCCTTTTCCCCGATTGGAACGGAGTGATAAAAAGATTAATGTAATATCGAAAGAGGAAATGGATTTGATATTAAGCATGCTTAAAAAGCATAATGAAGAACAGTATAGAGTTATTAAGTTATTAATGATGACCGGATTTCGAGTA
>JAGUYK010000042.1 GCA_020061355.1 Ignavibacteriales bacterium
CCTATGCCTCGGGAAAAAATTCAGTACTTTGCACCAGCTATTAATTGCTTTTTCCAGCTCAGATTTAGAATAAAAATTATTAGCTTCAGCTATTATTGGAGTTACTTTGTCGAGCTTATTGCGTAATTCTTTTATTAATTGAATCTCATCATCGTTTCCGCCTCCATCAGAACGTAAGACGATTTCAAGCAACTCAATTGCCGCAGACGGATCTTCATCCTTTAAAATCTCTATCTCTTTTTTCCGGTTTAAGTATAAATATTGGGCACTTATTGGAGCATTACAGCCTGGGCAGTTGTCAATATCAATTCTCACTTCTCTGGCGCAAACCAAGCATGGATGGAATAAATCTTTAAGATCATTACCGCATTTCTCGCAATATTTGGCATTAATGTTTTTATTGATATGATTACACTTCTGGCAAGATACATCTGTGGATAATGCCAATCCTTTGCTGATTCTGTCTATATCATTGATTAAAAGTCCAATAGACTGATATCTGTCCAATGGGTTCTTATTTAAGCATTTGCTGATAATTTTCCACCATAAGTCATTATAGCCCTTCAAAACAGGGGGAGATAAGGTCAGATGTTTCTCTTTTAATTCTTCAGGAGAGCCGTCAAAGGGAAGATTTCCATCAAGAATTTCATATAGTAACAGCCCTAAGGTATATATATCGCTGGCATGTCCAACTTCTTTCTGTCTAGCTACCTTGAATTGCTCAGGGCTCATATATTGTGGAGTACCGATTCCTTGATTCATGAGCTGTAATGGATTATCAAGTTGATTATCAATGAACCTGCCAATCCCAAAGTCGGTTATTTTCACAATGTTTTCCAGTAATAGAATATTTTCCGGTTTTATATCAAGATGGGATAAACCTGCATCATGGATCGCCTTTACCCTCCCCCGGCCATTCACAGATTGAACCAAATTATCGACGAAATCATACTTATCTATGAGTTCAAAGAGATGATAGAAGCAGCTTAAAATAAGACAGTTGGAAAGATAATTAATTTTCTGATTGCTTAAAAACTATGATTTTTTTATTTTTTATGCCCAGTTCAGGGGTGTGCCATAATTTTGCGACCTCTCTTTTGAGGTCAGGCTGTGGAAAACTTTTAAACTTTTGAAGGATCAATAAATGCAGTTAACATCATTAATATATACACCGCAGAACAGAATTTTTCAACATTTTTTAACCATGATCGGGCAGATGGTTCATGCTGATCTTGTCCGGCAGAATGAATACCTAAAAGTTGAGAATGAAATATTGCGTTCAAAGCTTGGAAATCAGATCAGAACAACCTATGAAGAAAAACTCAGGATAATCAAATACGGTTTAGCTGTTGGAGGCCCAATTAAAAAGATTATTTCCATTGTCAGTTATCAGACATTTAGGAAATGGGTTAATGCTTTTGAGGAAGGAAACCTTAAGAAAGATGTCCGTTTGGGAAGACCGAGAAGAACTCCTCAGGAGGTAATCGATATTATCCTGAGAATGGCCAGAGAAAATCTTGATTGGGGATTCGGCAGGATAATGGGTGAACTGAAAAAGTTAGGCTTGAGGCGAGGGAGAAATACCATAAAGCGAATCATGATTGAGCACGGGCTGAACCCTGCTCCCAAGCGATATGAAGATTCCTGGGATGCTTACCTTAAAAGGACTTTTGAGACTCTTTGGGGATGCGATTTCTTTTCACGGGAAATATGGACTCCGTTTGGCAAGAAGGTTATGTTTGTCCTGTTCTTTATCAACATCAGGACACGAGAAGTTCATATCGCAGGAATAACCGAGAATCCGACAGAGCTATGGATGGTTAACCGGGCAAAGTATATGGAGCAGTTCTTTGAGGATGATACAAAAAAAATCCTGCTTCGTGACGGAGATAAAAAATATACAGGCAAATTTGACAATATATTTAAAACTCACAATACCCAAGTAAAGGAGCTGCCTTACCGAAGTCCAAACCTGAATCCATATAGCGAGGCGTGGGTGGGAACAATTACCCGTGAATGCATTGACAAATTCTTTATCTTCGGGCAGAGCCATTTTGAGTATCTTATCAAAAATTTTGTTTCGTATTATAACACGGTACGACCGCACTCTGGGCTGAGTAATGAAACGATTATGAATTTGCCTAAAACCAATGGGGAAGTGAAGTGTGATGAGAGACTTGGTGGAGTGATAAAGCATTATTATAGAGTATAACAATAATTCCAAGACAGATATTATTATTCTAAAAGACTAAAAAACTATTTAAAAATTCCTTAAAATATTTATACTAAATCTAAGTCGATTTTCTTAATTAAACCATAAGGCATTAATAAATTTAATATTCGGAATATATATGAGAGATAATATTTCTGTAATTATTACTGATATTGATAATACATTATTTGATTGGTTTGAATTTTGGTATTATCCTTTTAAGGAAATGTTAGAGGATATATCTAAAAAATCAGGCATTGATGAGGATATATTAAAAAGTGAAATTAGAGTTATATTTCAAAAATATAAAACAACCGAATATCCTTTTCTTATACAAGAAATAGAATCTTTAAAGAAAAAATATCAAAATAATAATTTTGTTCAATCTTATAAAGATATTATTGATAATTTCAAACAAAACCGAAAAAAGTATTTAAAATTGTATCATGCAGTGTATGAGACATTATCTGAGATCAGTAAAAAAGGAACACTATTAATTGGGTTTACTGAATCTATGGCGTTTTATACGACGATGAGGATTAAATGTTTGGAATTAGACGGCATCTTAAATTATGTATATACAGCACATAATCACGTTATACCAGAAACTATTAATTTAAATAAATTTAGAAATCATCGCAACGATTATTATGAATTAACACAAACAAAACTTAAATTAAGTCCCAAAGAAAGTAAAAAACCTGATTCAAGTATTCTCCTCAAAATTATAAAAGATGTAAACGCAGACCCAAAGAAGACGGTTTATATTGGAGACAGTCTTTCTAAAGATGTTTTGATGGCTAAAAATGCAAATATAATTTCTGTGCATGCTAAGTATGGAACAGCTCATAAAAGAGAAGAGTATGATTTACTGAGATCGGTAACTCATTGGACTGACGAAGAAGTAGAAAAAGAAAAAAGTACTAATTCCGAAAGTGTTAAACCAGATTTCATATTAAATAATTCATTTGGTCAAATTAAAGATTTTTTTAACTTTAGTTCTTTTCTGGGTAATAAAAATGGAACCTATTGAAAAAATTAAAATGCAAGTAGATATCTGGAAAAAAGTTATAGATGTTCAACAACATTTTAATGAAATCGAAATGAGAATAAGAAATTATGCAATAACTGTGTTGTTAGCAGTTCTCAGTGCTTCCGGTTTATCTCTAAAAGAAAAAATATGGATAGATTTTTTTGGACAACATCCTTTGGCTTTTTGGCTATTAATTTTTGGGTGTTTAGCTTGGATTTCATTTTATATGATGGACAGATGTTGGTATCATAGATTGTTATATGGTTCTGTTAAACACGCTATGGCAATTGAAGATAAACTAAAAGAAATACTACCTGAAATAACACTTTCAAATAGAATTAAAGAAGAAAGTCCGATACAAATAAAATGTATTAGTCGCGACTTGATCTGACAGGTACCCTTTCAACGGTGAAGTGTCAGGCGACTATTGATTGTCCTCTGTTTTCATTTAGATTGTCC
>JAGUYK010000040.1 GCA_020061355.1 Ignavibacteriales bacterium
CCGAAATAATTTATTCGGTTTTCGACACAGGTTGTTATAAAATAATATCCATCGTTTGAGTAATCGAAATCCTTATATCGGTTTCGTTTCCGGTTTGGTCGGTTATTTACCATTTATTTCACAAAACATTCATTTAAAAATAATATTTATTTTGTGTGTAGGGAACAGTCTCTCACTTTAAGAAAATTTTATTTAATGCCTTTAATAAAAAAGATCCATGGCAAAATTAAATAATTGGTAATGGTCTACAACCATTCTCTACGAAAAAAAAATATAAAAAATATCACACGCTTTTATGAAGGGGGATTCGACAATCTTTATTTCTTCTTCCGTTAATCCGTACAACTCATACGCCAGCCGGTCTATAAATTCGCGGCGCGTTTGGGTCTCATTGTAATTGCCGGATTTATACGACTCGTAGTTCCGCTCGAAGCGGTTAACAAGTTCGATAATCTGTTGCGGTGCGGGCATGTAATATCACATATATTTTGTTTGAGAACTAGATTGGAGATGCTAACCAGCTTGTTACTAACAATGATGTTAGTAAAGATCTAAAATAATAATCTGTACTTTTAATCATATTTGCGAATAAATCTAAGACAATGAACAGCAGTTGTCAAATGAAACACCTCAGCAAATAGCCGGACTATCATACTGAAATAAATTTATTTAATTACTTGCTTAGACAGTTTACCTTATCGTATATTTACGATGAACGATTAAAGGCGTACAGATGACAACTTCAAAAACAGAAGAATTTACACAGGAAGAAATCTGGCTTGCAGATGTTTCTAAAACTCTTTCGCATCCCGCACGAATCAGAATACTAAAAATATTGAACGAAATGAATTCATGTATGGTCGGTACTATTGTCGATAAACTTCCGCTTGCACAAGCAACCGTATCACAGCATTTAAAAGAACTTAAACGCGTGGGACTAATTGAAGGAGAAATAGACGGACCTAAAATTTGTTACTGCATTAATAAGCAGACTTTACAAAAAGCAAAATCTGCATTGGATAAATTATTCACAAAAATCGGCTGTTGCTGATAAAAAAATATAAACGGAGAATAAAATGAAAAACAATAATGAAATGAAACAAATCGTAAAAGATAAATATGCTGAAATAGCTAAAGCTTCTCTAAATACCGGCTGCTGCGATACATCTTCGTGTTGCGGTTCCAAAGACAATAGTATTGTCGGTTATACTGTAATGAAGGATGAATATGATCATCTTGATGGATATGTGGCAGAAGCAGATCTTGGATTGGGCTGCGGCTTGCCCACAGAATACGCCGGGATTAAAGAAGGCGATACTGTTGTTGATCTTGGGAGCGGCGCAGGTAATGATGTCTTTGTTGCACGTGCAATAGTTGGCGATAGTGGTAAAGTTATCGGTATTGATATGACCGAAGAGATGATTGCTAAAGCCAATTCAAATAAACAAAAACTCGGTTACAAAAATGTCGATTTCAAACTCGGAGATATCGAGAATCTGCCGGTAGATAATTCAACTACTGATGTTGTTGTAAGCAACTGTGTATTAAACCTTGTGCCCGATAAGCAGAAAGCATTTGCAGAGATTTATAGAATTTTAAAACCGGGCGGACATTTTTGCGTTTCAGATATTGTGATAAAAGGGGAATTACCGGCTAACCTGAAAAAATCTGCAGAGATGTATGCAGGCTGCGTTGCCGGTGCAATTCAGCAAGATCAATATCTTGGCATAATCAAAGATGCCGGATTCAAAGATATTGTAATCAATAAGACCAAAGCAATTGATCTGCCCGATGAATTGCTGGTAAATTACATTAGTCCTGAGGAAATTAGTTTATATAGAAAGAGCAATTCAGGAATCATTAGTATTACTGTATCGGCTGAAAAATAGTACCCGTATCCCGTTATACAAAAGTGTAAATCAAAAATAAATTTTGAAGAGATAAATAATTTTCTATATTTCGTCCAACAACGAAATGAATATTGTAAAAAATGGAAAACAAAGTAAAATTTTTCAAAGCAATATCTGATCCGAATCGACTGAGGGTATTAAAGATGCTTCAGACAAAACCCCTTTGTGTCTGTGAAATTACAAACGTACTTAGACTTGCTGCATCAACTGTATCCCAGCATTTAAAAATTCTTAAGGAAGCCGGCTTCATTATTGAGGAGAAGGACGGCAAGTGGGTGAACTATCTTATTAATCCCCGTCCCGGGGATCCGAGAATATCCTCATTTTTAACTTCACTGGATTTCTGGATTGCCGAAGAAGCATTGATAATTTCCGATAAGAAAAAAGTAATGGAATCGGATCGAAACATTATATGTGCTAAATAAAATTTTTTAATTAACATTTCGGTAAATAACGAATTAGGTTAATATGAACTGGAAAGAACAATATAAATCATTCCTCTGGATTTTAGGATTTTTCCTCTTTGCTTATTTCATGCCGATTGAAACTGCGTCATTCAAATCTGCAATTTATGAAGCGTTTAATCTTGCAAAGTGGTACGCTCGTGAACATGTGCTCTTATGTTTAATCCCCGCATTTTTTATTGCCGGTGTAATTGCTGTATTTGTAAGTCAAGCAGCGGTTGTTAAATATTTTGGTGCAAAAGCAAAAAAGTGGGTCGCATATTTAGTAGCATCAGTTTCGGGTACAATTCTCGCTGTTTGTTCGTGTACTGTACTTCCGCTCTTTTCAAGTATTCATAAACGGGGTGCAGGTTTAGGTCCTGCAATTGCGTTCTTATATTCCGGTCCTGCTATAAATATTTTAGCGATAATATTAACGGCAAGGATTCTTGGATTTGAACTTGGAGTTGCACGTGTTATTGGAGCAGTTGCATTCAGTATTGTTATTGGTTTGATAATGTCTTTCATCTACCGCAAAGAAGAAAAACAAAGAGAAGCAGCCCAGCTTGCTATGCCTGATGTTGAAGAGGAAAGACCGATGTGGCAAACCACACTTCACTTTTTTATTCTTGTTGCAATCCTGGTATTCGTAAACTGGGGCAAGCCGGATTCAAGCGAAGGATTCTGGCATTTCATGTTTGTTAACAAGTGGTTCATCACCGGATTATTTGGTCTTGGCTTTGCACTTTCGATGACCTTCATCATAAAAGTTAGAAAGTTGTTTGTGCTGATTGGTACACTTGCCGTTATCGTTGCTTCATTCGTTTTCTATTCTAATCCAATAATTCCTTTCATCGTAGGAGTAATAGCAACAACTATTGCATTAACGTTTTCAGAAGGGGAACCAAATCAGTGGCTTGGCGAAACATGGGGATTTACAAAGCAGATTATGCCGCTTCTTGGCGCAGGAGTTTTAGTTGCCGGATTTCTACTTGGTTCTCAGGAAAATCCGCAGGGAATTATTCCTAATGAATGGATTGCAAAATTAGTTGGCGGTAATTCCTTGTTTGCGAATTTCTTTGCATCAATAACCGGCGCTTTCATGTACTTCGCAACATTAACCGAAATACCGATTCTTCAAGGATTAATAAACAGCGGAATGGGAAAAGGTCCTGCTCTTGCATTGCTCCTTGCTGGTCCGGCTCTGTCATTACCTAATATGCTTGTTATAAGAAGTGTCATTGGCACACAGAAAACAGTTGTATTTGTTTCTCTTGTTGTTGTAATGGCTACATTAAGCGGACTTATTTACGGAATGATTTTTTAATAACAAAGAAAGGAAATTAAATGAATAAAAGAATTTTAATTCTCTGCACCGGCAATAGCTGCCGCAGTCAGATGGCGGAAGGATTTATAAAATCATTTGATAAAAATCTTGAAGCCTTTTCTGCCGGAACAAAACCTTCTTCACAGGTTCACCCTAAAGCAATACAGGTAATGAAAGAAGTCGGGATTGATCTTAGCGGAAATTATCCGAAGCATTCCGATCAGTTCATTAATGAATCCTTCGATTACGTGATTACAGTATGTGATAATGCAAAAGAAACTTGTCCGGTTTTTATCGGTAAAGTAGGCAAGCAGCTTCACATTGGATTTGAAGATCCGGCAGATGCAACCGGAACAGAAGAGGAAATTCTTGCGGTGTTCCGGAAAGTAAGGGATGAGATTAAAAGAGATTTTTTTGAGTTTTATACTAAAGAAATAAAATAGAACGCGGATTTAACGGATTGAGCGGATCATCGCAGATATAAATTTTTAAGTTAGCTATTAGTCTTGATTGTAATAAATAACATTGGAGAAATATCATGATCGACATTAAAGTACTTGGACCCGGATGTGCAAACTGCATCAAATTAGAAAATCTTGTTAAAGAAGTTGTTACTGAGAATAATCTTCCTGCAAATGTTGAAAAAATAACTGACAGGGAAAAATTTCTTGATTATGGTATCATGCTTACACCCGGATTGGTTGTAAACGGAAAAGTTCTTGCAAACGGAAAGATACCTACTAAATCGACACTTGAACACTGGCTTAAAGATTCTCTCTCAGTGTAACTCTGTGACTACTCTGTGTAATTTTTGGGGTGTATTAGAATGGAAGCTAATATAGGAGATAATCAATAATGAACTTTGACAACTCAAAAGAATGGCACTGGTTTAAGGGAGGCATACTTGTCTCGCTTCTATCGGTTGCAACCTATTTTGTTTTTGCAGCAATTGCAGAACGTAATTACCCGTTCGGTATTACAGCCGGATTTGGATTTATTGCTGGTAAGTTTGGTTCGTTGTTTGAAGGATTGAACGAGAACCCGGTAATTAAAAGATTTAGCGAGAAACCCGATGCGTTTATTGAATTCTTCCTGCTGATCGGTTTAGTGATTGGCGGTTATGCCGCATCAAAACTCTCAAACACGTTTTCACCAGAGACTATTCCGGTGGTTTGGGAAAAATATCACGGCAAAAGTTTAGTAAAAAGATATGCGTTTGTACTTGTCGGCAGCATCCTTTTAGGATTTGGCGCTGCGCTTTCTGGAGGATGTACTACAGGAAATATCTTACAGGGCTGGGCACATCTTTCACTCGGAAGTATTGTTGCCGGTGTATCGTTTTTTGCTGCAGGAATAATTACAGCAAGAATACTCTATCCTAAAACCGGAGGCGGCAATGACAATAATTAATATTTTGTTCGGTCTGGCGGTCGGCTTTCTCTTCGGATATATTTTAACACGGACAGGTATTACTAAATACCCTCGTGTGATGGGAATGCTTCTTCTTAAGGATTTTAAGATTCTAAAATTTATGCTCACCGCAGTTACCTCATCAATGATCTTATTCTATTTGCTTGGTGATCTTGGACTCTTAAAAGTTGTACCTAAAAATCTTGATTGGGGCAAACTTGTTGGCGGATTAATATTCGGAACAGGCATGGGAATTCTTGGATACTGCCCCGGTACAATGGCAGCACGTATAGGCGAAGGAAAGAAAGAAGCAATCCTTGCATTGTTCGGAATGGCTCTCGGTATTTTTATTTACGCTTTAATGATAAAACCGGTCAAAGCTGCTTTCCTGTCAAGTGAAATAAATGGTGACATATTTATTCAGCTTGGAGTAAACCGCTGGATAGTTATTATCCCGGCTGCTATTCTATTTTCGGCAATAATTTATTTTGTGAATAAAAAATTTAGTGATGACAAAAAGAATTTCTAATGTGTACAAGAATAGACTTACTGTTATTTCATTTTGATCAATAATCAGATGGCCTTAAAATGTTTCTTAATAAAGGGAACATACTAAACGGAATTATTCATTTTTCACCCAGAGAAGTACTTGAAGAATGTCTGCAAGGCGCAATACTTGTTGATCTAAGAAGGGAATTCGAGTATGCTTATAAAAAGTTCGATGTTCCTCATGTGATTTATCAAAGACCGGACTATGTGAGAGAGCATTACAATGAACTTCCCAAAGACATTCCGATGATTTTTGCCGACAATGCCGGACTTAGAAGCAGGGAAGCAGTGGAATTTTTAATTCAACAAGGGTTTACTAATGTTGCTAATCTTGCCGGCGGGATGTTCGAATGGGATAAGGATAATTTACCAATATTGGTGAACATTAAGGAAAGACTTAGTGGTTCCTGTTTATGCGTTCTCCGTAAAACAAAATAACTATTGTAATTATTAAACTGTGAGATCTTTATGAGTATCATAACAAAAAAACTTTCTTTCTTAGATAGATATTTAACATTGTGGATTTTTCTTGCAATGTTCATTGGTGTTTTTTCCGGTTACCTGTTCCCGGGCATTGTTGATTTCTGGAATTCATTTCAGAGCGGCACTACCAATATTCCCATTGCAGTAGGATTAATATTGATGATGTACCCTCCCCTCGCAAAAGTAAAGTATGAAGAACTTGGCGATGTGTTCAGGAATGTAAAAATTTTATCGCTCTCGCTTATTCAAAACTGGGTTATCGGACCGGTTCTTATGTTTGTTCTTGCTGTGGTGTTCCTTCCCGATTACCCCGAGTATATGGCAGGATTAATAATGATCGGTCTGGCTCGATGCATTGCAATGGTTATCGTCTGGAATGAACTTGCTAAGGGCGATACGGAATATGCTGCTGGGCTCGTTGCATTCAACTCGATTTTTCAGGTCCTCTTCTTTTCAGTCTATGCTTATGTTTTTTTAACGGTACTTCCATCGTGGCTCGGACTTCAAACTTTCGCGGTTGATATTACAATCGGGCAAATAGCCGAATCGGTTTTCATCTACCTTGGTATTCCTTTCTTAGCCGGAATGATAACACGATTTGTGCTGCTTAAACTGAAGAGTAAAGAGTGGTACGAAAAAAAATTCATCCCAAAGATTTCTCCAATTACTTTAATCGCACTTTTATTCACGATTGTTGTTATGTTCTCACTCAAAGGGGAATATATAGTTAAGATCCCTCTCGATGTTGTGAGAATTGCCATACCGCTTCTTCTTTACTTTGTAATAATGTTTTTGGTTTCTTTTTATATGGGAAAGAAAATTGGTGCAGATTATTCCAAGACAGCCACACTTTCGTTCACGGCAGCAAGCAACAATTTTGAATTAGCTATCGCTGTTGCAATTGCGGTATTCGGAATTAACAGCGGTGAAGCGTTTGCAGCAGTTATAGGTCCGTTGGTGGAAGTGCCTGTTTTAATTGCACTTGTTAATGTTGCGTTGTTTTTTCAAAAGAAATATTTTGGGAAAGTTGAAGAAGGAACGGTTAAAGCACCTGACGTGTGTTTATAATTTATTTCAAGGAGAAAGAATAAAATGATATCTGTAAAAATCCTTGGGACCGGATGTAAGAAGTGCTTAAATCTGGAATCAAAAGTCAGAGAAATAGTTACTCATAACGGAATTGATGCAGCAGTTGAAAAGGTTACGGATATAAATGAAATGATGGGTTACGGAATAATGATGACGCCCGGATTGGTAATCAATGAACAGGTAAAGAGTTTCGGGATAATCCCAAAAGATGATCAAATTCTAAACTGGCTAAAGGAAAACTAAAATGAAAAAATTATCATTGACAATTTGGTTGATTCTCGTTTTCACAATGACATGCGGTGCGCAAAGCTCTAAAGAAAAAGTATCTACAAAAGAAAGTGCGAAACCAAAAGTTACTTTTATTGAACTCGGTTCCGTTAATTGCATCCCATGTAAAGCGATGCAGCCGGTTATGAAAGCGATCGAAGAAAAATACGGCGATCAGGTAAAGGTTGTGTTTTATGATGTCTGGACAAAAGAGCAAAGACATTATGCCGACAAATATCGTATCAAATTAATTCCGACACAGGTTTTTCTTGATGAGAACGAAAAGGAATTCCACAGACACGAAGGATTTTATCCTGAAGCGGAGATTGATAAGATGTTGCAGTCAAAAGGACTGAAAACCAAAAAATAAACTCAGTGTTACTCAGTGAAATCTCTGTGATACTCTGTGTAACAAGAAATTTCACAGAGAGACACGGGGAAGACACAGAGTTCCACAGAGAATAGGATTAATAATATGATTGAAAGTATTTTTACAGTTTTATATGAATCCATGACCGGGGCAGTCTGGGTTGCATTACTTGCGTCTTTTGGATGGGGGGTTTTATCCATTTTACTTTCACCATGTCATCTTTCAAGTATTCCGCTAATTGTTGGGTATATCAGTTCCCGGGGTAAAATTTCTTTCGGAAGGACTTTTAATATATCACTAATTTTTTCAGTGGGCATACTTATAACAATTGCAGCAATCGGAATTATTACTGCTTCTCTCGGCAGATTAATGGGTGATGTAGGCGTTTACGGAAATTATCTTGTAGCCGGAATTTTTTTTCTCGTCGGGTTATATCTACTGGATATAATAAAGATTGATTGGAACTTTGCCCGATTGCGTCAAACGAAATCTAAAGGATTAATAGCCGCCTTAATATTGGGCTTACTCTTCGGCATTGCACTCGGTCCATGTACTTTTGCGTATATGGCACCGGTTCTTGGAATAGTTTTTCAAACGGCTCAAACAAATTATTTTCTTGCGGTATTTTTTTTACTCGCTTTCGGAATAGGACATTGTTCGGTTATAGTTGGCGCCGGTACAATGGCGGGGAAGGTTCAGAAGTACTTGAATTGGAGCGAGGATTCAAAAACGATTTTATGGATTAAAAGAGTTTGCGGGGTGCTTGTAATATTAGGCGGAGCTTATTTGATATTTAGCATTAACTAATAAGATATAGTAAAAGAATTTCTAATTCAGTTTTATTATATTTTAAAAGACATTCATAACTTTTGAATAATTTTAACAGCTTGGAGAAATAATAATGGAAGTAAATGAGATTTTAAAAGACCGCAAACTTGTTAAAGAGTTTAGATACGAAATATTTCCAATGGTTAAGGGATACTCAGATAAAACGATTTATATAAATCTCACGGATAATCAAATAAGAATTAAAGATGTTCCTTCAGAGATGAAAGAAAAATTTATTGGTGGTAAAGGTTATGGACTTAGATATCTCTGGGACGCAACAACTCCCGAAACAAAGTGGGATGATCCGGAAAATGAAATAATAATCTCAGGCGGACCGGTCTGCGGAATCACACAATATTCCGGAACGGGAAAATCATTGGTAGTTACTATTTCACCGCAAACTGATTCAGTAATGGACAGCAATGTTGGCGGCTGGTTCGGTCCCTTCTTAAAACTAAACGGTTTTGATGCGATTGAACTTCAGGGAAAAGCAGAACGTGATGTAATTATTATTCTTGACGGACGGGATGGAACCGGGAAAATAAGAATTGAAGAAGCTCCCGCCGATCCGATAAACAGTCATCATTTGGCCGATACTTTAACAGAAATGTACAGCACGACCGAGCAGGATAAAATGAAAATCGCTGTTGTCTCGGCTGGTGCGGCGGCAGATCATTCTCTTATCGGAATGCTGAACTTTAGTTTTTATGACAAAAGGAAAAAACGTTCGAGATTAAAACAGGCAGGGCGCGGCGGAATTGGAACTGTATTCCGCAACAAAAAAATTAAAGCGCTTGTAGCTCTTGTTGCAAAAGTAGAAAATGATATGAACCATGTTGTTGATATGAAAGCAATAATTGAACGCGGGCAGCGCTTTAATAAAGAAATGAAAGAATTGGATGAATCCCAATGCGAAATGAGAACAAAAGGTACGGCACATTTAGTTGAAGTGATGAACGATTACGATCTCCTTCCGGTGAACAACTTCAAATTCGGCAGTAACGAGGCAGTTGTTGGGAACATTGACGGCAACACATGGAAAAAACAATTTGAACAAGGCTCTTTTGACGGATGCTGGCTTGGATGTAATATGAGCTGCGCTAAAGGAGTTAACAATTATATTCTTCGCACCGGACCATTTAAAGGTGAAAACGTTATTGTTGACGGACCGGAATATGAAACCGCCGCGGGTATTGCCGCAAATTCCGGAATCTTCAGTACCGATTACACAATCGAAGTGAATTTTTACTGCGATACCTATGGGGTCTGTACTATTACATGGGGAACCACTGTCGCATTTTTAATGGAATGTTACGAAAATGGAATTCTGAATTTAGAAAGAACCGGGGGAATGAAATTAAACTTTGGCAACGCTGATAGTGCGATGGAACTGCTTCACCAACTAGGACGCGGCGAGGGATTTGGATTAACTGCCGGATTGGGTGTGCGCAGATTAAAAAAATTATTTACAGAGAATGGCTGGGGCAATCCTCAATTTTTACAAGACATAGGAATGGAAAACAAAGGGCTTGAGTATTCTCAATATATGTCAAAAGAATCTCTTGCTCAGCAGGGCGGATACGCTATGACAAATAAAGGTCCTCAGCATGATGAAGCCTGGTTAATTTTTATGGATATGGTAAACAATCATATTCCTACATTCGAAGATAAAGCCGAAGCGCTTCATTACTTTCCACTCTTTAGAACCTGGTTTGGTCTTGCTGGTTTTTGTAAACTTCCCTGGAACGACGTTGAACCAAAGAACAATGCAGAAACCTCTGAACCGGCTAAAGTACCGGAACACGTTGATAACTATGTTACAATTTATAAAGCTGTCACCGGTCGTCCTTTCGATAGCAAACGGCTGATCGAAGACTCTGAAAGGGTTTATAACTTCCAGAGGATGTTTAATCTTAGAAGAGGTTACGGAGTACGTAAATGGGATGCTCAGCCTTACAGAGCTGCCGGTCCTGTTACGGATGAAGAATATTTATCGCGCCAGGAAAGATATGATGCTCAACTAAAAGACATTATCGGAATTAATCCGGAAGGAATTACTATCAAAGAAAAAATGGCCGCACATAGGAAGTACCGTGAGAACAGATACGAACAATTACTCGATGCCGTTTACGAACGACGGGGGTGGGATAAGAACGGCGTTCCGAAAATTGAGTTGTTGAAAAAACTTGGAATGGATTTGCCCGAATTGATTGAACTTAGAACAAAGTATGAAAAAGGTGAATGGCATCTGAAATAGTATGCAAATCTAATTCCATATCGAATAAAGTAGGTGATCCAGAAAGAAAGATGCGCACGATTAACAGATTATACCGTGGCAAAAACTACTGAAATACTTAACTCTAATTTTGCAAATTAATCTAAACCAACTTTTGTAACGAATCCTAACATTGCTCAGTGTCAAACTTGTTATGGTGCAACTGTGTTTAATAATGTTAATACACAAATGGATTGTTTACAATGCCACGGATTTCCAAATAGTTCAATTACAAATATGGTCGCGGACAGTACGAGTGTCCCGGTTGATATAAGCCTTTCACAGAATTATCCAAACCCGTTTAACCCAACAACAAATATTAAATATTCAATACCGAAGAGCTGCATTGTAAAAATTAATGTTTACGATGCGTTGGGTAAATTGGTCACAACCTTAATAAATGATAATAAATCGGCCTGAACTTATAAAGTAGAATTTAATGGTGGTAACTTAACCACCGGAATTTTTTTCTATCAATTAAGCACACCGGAGTTCATTGCTACTAAATAATTCCTCTTGATGAAGTAGTTAGCCGATTTCTACTTCATCATCCTCCAGAGTTAGAGAGAGCCGCCTTCGGGCGGCTATATTTAGACACCCGATGTCATATTATCTCCTGACTACAAATAATTATACTTCTTAAAATTACTAACTATTAGTATTTTGCTTTCGAAATAATATTGTGAAATATGTCAGCAAATTCTTTCATTGATTTGCATAGTTTAAGAATATTAGACTCGCTTAATGAGGGAGTTTATATAATAGATAAAGAATTTAAGATTGTTTATGTGAACCATACAGCTTCTGAAATTACAGGTATTAAGCCCGCCGATATAATTGGTAAAGCCTGCAGAGCATTTTGTAAATCCGAGAGATGCCAGATCGGCTGTCCTATTACTGAAATACTACGTTCCGGTAAGAATATTGTAGATTTAGAATCAAGTTTGCAGAATTCTGAAGGCAAAATAATTTCTGTAAAATTAAATGCTTCCATTCTTAAAGATGAATCTGATGAACCAATCGGGGGGATTATTTCATTCAGAAGGGATTCAAAAGTTAATTTTGAAGAATACATAAAGAGCAGCAATCACTTCTATGGTATTGTAGGCAAATCGAAAGTAATGAGAGAGCTTTTTAAGAATATAGAAGAAATATCAAGAAGCGAAGCAAATGTGTTAATAACTGGGGAAACGGGTGTAGGAAAAGAAATGGTAGCTAATGCAATAAAAGAAACAAGTAAGCGGAGAGGTAAAATATTTGTGAAAGTAAATTGTGCTGCTTTGCCAGATGCCCTATTAGCAAGTGAGTTATTTGGTCACATAAGAGGGGCATTTACTGATGCCGTTAAAGATCGTATCGGAAGATTTGAGTATGCGAATGGAGGAACCATATTCCTAGATGAAATTTCTGAAATTCCAATCAACATGCAATCAAGGCTTTTACGAATAATACAGGAAGGCACATTTGAGAGATTGGGAGAAAGTGTCCCGAGGAAAGTTAATGTAAGAGTAATAGCTGCAACAAATAAAAACATTGAATCGGAAATTAAAGCTAAAAGATTTCGAGAGGATTTATTTTATAGATTAAACGTTATACCATTCCACATACCCCCACTTAGAGAAAGAAAAGACGATATTGTTTTTTTGGTAAATTATTTTATTAGAAAGTATGCTGGTAAATATGGTAAAACAATTGAAACGGCAGATTCTGAGATTATGGAAATATTTTTTAATTACGATTGGCCGGGAAATGTAAGGGAACTTGAAAATGTAATTGAGTATTCTTTAGTTCGATCCAAAAGAGAAGATTATTTATGTGTCTGCAGTTTACCTCCAAATATCAGAGATAATAGTAAATGCAATAAAATTCTGAGTCTTAAAGAAATTGAAATTGATGAAAAAACTGAAACCCTTTTAGCACTTTTACGCCAGAACAACTGGAATAAAACAAAGGTTGCCAAAATTCTTGGGATTAACAGAAGTACTATCCACCGTAAATTAAAAGCTCAAATGAAAAAATAAACAATTCGTTTCAATGTTGCATTTCGATGCACCGTTCAGACTAGCCTAATTCTTTCGTTTATTAACCGTTGCATTTTGGTGCATCTCTTATTTAGTAATCTTCTTTTTGAAAAGAATTCGCATTAAAAATCAGGTCTGCTTTTTGCATTGATAAATGCATGAATGAAATGCTTGGTAATCAATACTTTATGGTAAGGCGTTATTGCGATGCTTTAGCTGAGTTTGAAGAAGTATACCGGAAAGATCCTTCCAATAAACCTATCAGAAGAAAACTTATCATCTGTTATATAAAAGCGAATAGAATAGACAGTGCGTTCGAGCTTTTTACCAAACTCGTTGAGGAGGATTTGGAGTTTATAATTAAGACTGATCCGATTTTTGATGATTGTCCTTGTCCGGAGATTATTTACGAATTAGAAAATTCAATTGAAACAAATAATCAGGATGAGAAAAATCTTGCCCTGGGAATGCTCTGGCTCTTTTGTGACATAAAAAATTCAATAAAATACTTTTCTGAATTGCCTTCAGACAGAATTATTGATAACATCTTGAAAAAACTACAAGAAACAAAAAATCACCTAAAACATGAGAGGTAAAAATGGAAAGCAAGAAAATTGACAGAAAAGATTTCTTGGTGAACACTTCAAAGTATGCAGTAGGAGCGGTTGCAGGAGTTGTTGGATTAAATGCATTAGCAGGTGGAAAAATATTAGCCAGCCCTAAATCCGCAGTCTGGCCAATGCCGTGGGTTGCCCTCGATCCGGAAGCAGTTCGACTTAAAGCGCATCATTTATATTGGGCTGACAAAGATTGCGCCGCCGGATGCTTTGGTGGATTTACAGAATTACTAACGGAGAAACTACCGGATCCCTGGGCAAATATTCCGATGGAAATAATGCTTTATGGACGAGGCGGCGGAAATGGATGGGGTACATTATGCGGCGCTGTTAATGGTGCTGCTGCAATTATAAGTTTAGTAGCTACAAAAGCAGATTCAGGAAAACTTATAAATGAAATCTGGGGCTGGTCTGCTTCTACCCCATTTCCAACCGATGCGGCAAATCAGGCGGCACTGGATGGAAAGTATCAGGATAAAAAATTCAACGGTACATTGCTACAAAATGTGGCCGGAAGCGTATTATGTCATGCTTCCGTCACACAATGGTGTGTTCATGCAAAGAAGAAAGTAACCGATACAGAAAGAAAAGAGAGATGTGCCCGTTTAACAGGTGATATAGCAGCACACACCGCGGAAATTCTGAATGCTCATTTTGCAAATCAATTTAAACCCACATATGTAACCAACCCGAATGTTGCACAATGTATGACCTGTCATGGACCGGTAGTTTTTAATAATGTAAATTCTCAAATGGATTGTGTGCAATGCCATGGATTTCCGCATAGCTCTACAACTAATGTTGTTGCGGACAATACGAGTGTTCCGGTTGATATAAGTCTTTCACAGAATTATCCAAATCCTTTTAATCCTTCTACTAAAATTCAGTTTGCAATTCCAAATAGTGAAAAGGTATCGGTAATTATTTACGACATACAGGGACAGGAAGTTAAATCTATTGTCGATCATGAAATTCTGAATCCGGGTAAATATACTGTTGAATGGAATAGTACTGACAATTATGGACAAAAAGTTTCGAGCGGAATTTATTTTGCAAGATTAATAGCCGGAGGATATCAGCAGACAATTAAAATGAATCTACTGAAATAATTCTCTTCTTTATATTTATAATATAATGCCGCCTTCGGGCGGCTTATTTATGATTATTAAGATAGCACAATTTGAAAAATTATCCCCAAGTTGTCGCAGAATTTATTAGGTCATTAAAATAATTGACTGAAATAATCTTGAACATTAGTGCACGATAATTTTATAAAAAGTATTTCGGCAAAGTTGAAGAAGGAACGGTTAGAGTATAGGAGTTATGTCTGTAAGTCAAAAAACAACTTTAACCATACTTAATACTATATTTTTTCATTTTTCGCCAGAGAGTTGATGCATCAATTTTGAGTTCGTCCGCGGTTTGTCTTCTGTTGCCTTTATTTTTTTTAAGGATCGAAATTATAATTTCTTTTTCGGCTTCCTGTATATTGTTTGTGCTTATAGGCGGTTGCTCGCTTTTTTTATTCTCAATATTTGTCTTTAATCTTTTAGGTAAATCCTCAATCTGAATAGTATCCGTTCGGCAAAGTATAAAACAATGTTCAACCACATTTTCTAATTCCCTTATATTACCGGGCCAATTATATTCAATTAGAATATCGAAAGCGGAAGGAGAAAACTGTCTGATCTCTTTACCAAATCTATTATTGAAATGTTTTATGAAATGATTTGCTAATAGAGGCAGATCCTCTTTTCTATCCTTTAGTGCCGGTAGGTGAATGTTAATAACATTTATCCTATAGAAGAGATCATCGCGAAAATTGCCTTTTAGTATTTCCTCATTCAAATTCTTATTTGTAGCTACAATAATACGTGCATCCATTTTTATTGATTTATTCCCTCCGACTCTTTCAAATACTCTCCTTTCAATGACTCTTAATAATTTTGTCTGAACAGCAATTGACAAATCGCCAATCTCATCTAGAAAAAGTGTGCCTCCCTGTGCAAGTTCAAACCGGCCGATTTTTGTTTTGATTGCACCGGTAAAAGCACCCATCTCATGTCCAAACAACTCGCTCTCAATCAGTGATTCCGAAAAGGCACTGCAATTTACTGCTGCAAAAGGACCGGTGCGTTTAGCGCTATTAAGATGGATTGCCCTTGAAACAAGTTCTTTGCCGGTTCCGCTTTCGCCGGTTATTAATACAGTGCTATTTGTTTGGGAAACGCTTTCCAGGACGGTGATAATTTGATTCAACTCTTTACTTTTACCGATAATATTTTCATAACTGAATTTTTCTGATAAGTGTGATGACAAATTTTTTATTTCGGAAACATCTATAAACGTTTCAACCGCACCGGTCTTTTCGTTTTTGTTATTAATTAAAATGGCAGAGTTTACTCTAATGGGAATTCTCTTACCGCTTTTATTCATAATCTCTAATTCATTTCCGATCGTTGATTTTCCCTTGAGCATTGTTTGTTCCATATGGCATCCGTTCCGGCAGAGGGAAGATTGAAAAATATCCCAGCATTTTTTGCCAATGGCCTCGATTCCTTTATAACCAGTTATTTTTTCTGCCGATGTATTGAACGATGTTACATTCCAATCGTGGTCTATAGTAAATGTACCTTCTATATTGCTGTTGAAGATAGCATCGAGCTTGTTTTTTTGATCAATCAATTCAAGTGTTCTTTCTTCAAGGTCCTCAGATAAGGAGAGCATTTCTTTAGTATCCCTGAATACAAAAACTACGCTCAGAACATCATTCTCTTTTGTGATGGGAGTAATTGAAGCAAGAACATTTTTTATGTTTCCTTTTTTATCCGTGATATTAATTGCAATGTTTGTAAAGACGCGGTTGTTTTCCAGCGACTCGGGAATATATTTCAAATCGTCTGTACAACCGCGAAATATAATAGAGCAGTCAATTCCTATAATACCGTCTTCATCATAACCTGTGATTCTCGACGCGGCTTCATTGAAAACAATAATTTTTAAGTCCTTTCCAATAACTGCGATTCCATCGGGTATTATAACTGCTTCTTTGTTCTTATCAATAATCTGCTGAACTTCTTTCATATTATACCTTTTTTAAGTATTGCAAAGTTAGTAAAGTACATTGCAATTATGAAATATATTGCAAGAACACATTGCAACTGTGCAACGGAGATGATATCACAGTCGCGAAAATTTAACAAAAATGCATTTTTTAATTGGCCCTATAATTGGATTACTATCAATTAAAATAATTACTGATAAGGAATATTAATGGAAAATATTGATAAACAGAAGGCGATCGAAGATGAAACCAGAAGGATTAAAGAAAACGTCTCACGAATAAAGCATCGTATTGCAATCTTCAGTGGTAAAGGTGGAGTAGGAAAGACAACAGTCAGTGTTAACCTAGCTTATTCACTTCAGCTGGAAGGTCTAGAAACAGGTATTCTTGATGCCGACATAACCGGACCGAATGTTGCTAAAATGCTATCGATTGAAGGTGATTTAATACTGCTGGATGAAAAAATTATCCCTTTTGAAAAGTATGGATTAAAGATCATTTCAATGGCAAATCTGCTTAAAAGCGGACAACCATTAATCTGGCGCGGACCGATGCGTTCAAAAATAATTAATCAATTTCTTGCCGATGTTAAATGGATGGACCTCGATTTTTTAATTGCAGATCTTCCACCGGGTACAGGAGATGAGATACTGACAATTGGACAGGAAATGAAACCGGACTACGCAATCATTGTAACCACACCGCAGGAAGTTTCTATTATTGATGCCGAACGGGCTATTAACATGGCAAAGCAATTACAAATTCCATCAATCGGTGTTGTTGAAAATATGGCCGGATTTGTTTGTCCTCATTGCAATGCGGTATTGGAAATTTTTGGTTCCGGCGGTGGAAAAAAAATGGCGGATGATTACGGCGTTCAGTTTTTAGGCTCTATACCAATTGATATTGATACCCGCATACTTAGCGATAAAGGGAAACTAATAGTATTGGAAAAACCCGGATGCGAAGTAACAAACGCTTTTAAATCAATAGTTAAATTGATTGAAGAACACTACATAAACGAATTAAAAGAAAAATAAATGGTAGAAATCTTATGAACGATAAAATAAAAATCGGAATAATCATTTGTGATAGATACAAAAGCTGCGCCGGCGGAAAATGTTTCAGATCAATTAAGGAAAGAGCCGGTGCATTCGATATTTACAGGAATAAAGATGTTGAACTTGTTGGTTATACAACATGCGGCGGATGCCCGGGTGGTAACGTTGAATATGCCCCCGAAGAAATGAAGAAAAACGGAGCAGAGGTTATTCACCTCGCAACCGGAATGGTGGTTGGTTATCCCCCGTGTCCTTATGTAGATCACTTTAAAAGATTTATTGAAGATAAATATGGTTTGAAAGTTGTTATCGGCACGCATCCAATTCCCGAAAAATATTTTTTAACACATACAAACCTGGATACATGGAACACCAACGAATGGAAGGAATTCACAGTGCCAACTTTAAAGGAAAAAGAAGTGAGATTAGCTTATGATTAATAATATTATGGAAATTGATTAATGCTTGTTTTTGGTCCAATACCGTCGCGAAGATTAGGAAGGAGTCTGGGGATAAATAATATTCCGCCAAAGGTATGCACATATTCTTGTATTTATTGTCAGGTTGGCTCAACTGATACTATGACAATTGATAGGAAGGATTTTTATTCCACCGATCAAATTTATGATGAAGTATCAGAAAAGATTACAAGCATAAAAGGATCCGGAGAGAAAATTGATTATCTCACTTTTGTGCCCGATGGAGAGCCGACCCTCGATATTAATCTCGGAAAAACAATTGAAAGACTAATGTCATTTGGAATAAAAATAGCGGTAATTACAAATGCATCTTTGATTTGGGATAAAGAAGTTCAAAACGATTTAAGGCAAGCTAATTGGGTTTCGGTTAAGCTTGATTCCGTTTACGAAGATATATGGAGAAAAATCAATAGACCGCATGGTTCTCTCAATCTGCAGAAAATAATCCGGGGTATTGAGGAATTCGCATTTTCTTTTTGTGAGGAACTTGTAACGGAAACAATGGTTGTTAAAGGAGTAAATGACAGTATCGAATCACTCAGTAAAACAGCGCAGAAAATATGTGAAATTAATCCGCGTAAATCTTTTATCCTTATTCCATCACTTCCTCCGGCTGAAAAATCAGTTAAACCCCCATCGGAGGAAATATTAAATAGAGCCTTTCAAATTTACAGTAGCCTATTACCGGATGTTGAGCTTATTGTTTATAGTGAGGGAACAGACTTCGGTTATTCTTCCGATGCTGAAAAAGAATTGTTGAGCATACTTGCAGTTCACCCTATGCGCAAAGATGCGGTGGATAATTTTTTGTCACGATCAAATTCGATTTGGGATTTGATTGATCATCTGGTTCTTATAAACAAATTGAAAGAAATAACATATTCGGGCACAACTTTTTTAATTAAAAACATTACGAGGTGAGTCATGGCTATTATAAAAAAATATTCAAATGACAAAAGCATCTGTCATGTTACATTTATTCTTCCAAAAGAAATTAGTGAAAATTTCGAACAAGTCAATTTAGTCGGCGATTTCAATAATTGGGACATTCATAAAGATAAATTCTCACATAAAAGTTCCGACGGTTCGTTTAACGCCGAATTTGATTTGGATGCCGGTAAAGAATACCAATTCAGATATTTAGGCAACGGAGAAACTTGGCTCAATGAACCGGAAGCAGATAGACAAGTTTTAACTCCTTTTGGTGATTCTGAAAATTCTGTTTTAGTAGTATGATAGGAATAAACAAAATATACCTTCTAAGGTATTCAACTAATTAAACAAAACGATATTCATAAAAATAGGAGGCATTTATGCCAAACTTTGATAAAACTGGTCCGAAAGGACAAGGAGCAATGACCGGAAGAAAAAGAGGTCGTTGCAAAGATACTCAAGCAACACAAATTGAAAAAACTTCTGACCAAGCTGCAGAGAACAAGGAAGTAGTTTACGGACTCGGTCGTGGCGGAAAACCGCGCGGCGGTGGTGGATTAGGAAATCGTTCTGGTGGTGGCGGAAAAGGTAACGGTCAAGGCAGAGGTCGCGGAAGAGGATTCGGTGGAAAATAATTGCCAAACATAAAGAAGATAAAAATAGCCGTAGCAATCGATAAACCGGAAAGGTTATCACCTCTTTCCGAAGTCTTCGGCAGGAGTAATTTTTTTCTGATCTATGATTTATTGGAAGATTCGGAGGATGTTTTAACTAATCCTTTCGCAAAAGAATTAGGTGGCGCGGGAATTCAGTCGGCGAGATATCTGATCGAAAACAACGTTGATGTTTTAATAGTTAAAAAGATCGGAACAAATCCTTTCCGGTTTCTAACATCTGCAGATATAGAGGTTTATCAATGCCAAGGAACAAACGCAACCGAAGCAATACGGCTTTTCACAGAAGGTAAATTGAGTTTAATAGAAAACATGAGAGGAGATATTGTTTCCGGAAGAATGCGAAAAAGACAGGGCAGATATTTTACAGACATAAAATTTATCAACAGTAAAAAAGGAAAAATATGAATCACAGATTAGCAATAGCAATTGAAGAAATCGGTACTGAAGAAAGAGTTGCTGAACATTTTGGAAGATGCTCAAAATTCTATGTGTGCGAACTTGACGAACAAAAAAAAGTATTGAAAACAGAAACTTTTTTTAATCCGTTAGCCGGTGAGCACAGCGGCGCTTGTCAATTGCCGGGTTTTGTTAAACAGTTCAATGTAAACACAATAATTGCCGGTGGGATGGGACAAAAAGCAGTTTCAAATTTTCTTTCGTTTGAAATTGATGTAATTACTGCACCCGGACTTCTTTATGAAGATGCTTTGAATCGTTTCATTCAAGGAAAGCTGCTCGGTTACGAAGCGTGCAAGCACGATCATGGTCACGGTCATAATTGTTAATAGAGGTTTGACTTGATAATATCTATTGCATCGGGCAAAGGCGGAACTGGCAAAACCACCGTTGCGGCAAGTCTCGCTTCCGTTATTCCCGAAAGTGTTTATATCGACTGCGACGTTGAAGAACCGAACGGGCATCTGCTTCTTAAACCAGAATTTATTTCGGAAGAGAGCGCTAAGAAACTTCTTCCTCAAATCGATCAGGAAAAATGTACGTTCTGCGGTAAATGTGTTGAGGTTTGCGAATTCAACGCGTTGATAAATTTAAAATTTGAAATCGTCCTTTTCGATGAAATGTGTCACGGTTGCGGGGCTTGTATCTATTTTTGTCCTTCAAAGGTAATAACAGAAAGAGCGAAAGAAATTGGAGTTGTAAGAGTTGGAATTACAAGCGCTAAAATTTTTTTCGCGGACGGAGTATTAAACATCGGCGAAGTTGCCGCTACGCCGTTAATCAAGGAAGTGAAGAAAAATATTATTGAAGGAAAAATAAATATACTCGATTCTCCGCCCGGCACTTCATGCTGTATGGTGGAAACAGTAAAGGATTCCGATTTCTGCATACTTGTTACCGAATCAACTCCTTTCGGACTGAATGATCTCAAACTTGCTATCGATGTGTTAAAAACGATAGGTGTTTCATTTGGAGTTGTTATAAATAAATACGATCCGTCCTTCACAGAGATGGAAAATTATCTGAACGAAAACAGTATCGAAATTCTTCTTAAAATTCCTTTCGAAAGAAGGTATGCAGAATCGTATTCGGAAGGGATACTACCTTTAGATAAATATCCTGAGTTGAAAAATGCTTTTCGTGTGCTTCATAAACGGATTCTGGAAAAAGTGGAAATTGTAAATGCCGGATAAATCGTATAAACAAATTGTAATACTTAGCGGCAAAGGCGGAACCGGCAAAACAACGTTGTCCGCTGCGTTTGCGGGTTTGATAAAGAAAAAAGTAGTAATTGATTGTGATGTTGACGCGGCAAATCTTCATCTTGTTCTAAAACCGGAAATAATTAATAGCTATGATTTCTCTGGTGGCAAAAAAGCAATTATCGACCCCGACAAATGTGTGGAGTGCGGAACGTGCGAGACTGTCTGCCGTTTTGATGCAATTAACAATTTTACGATAGATCAATTAAGCTGCGAAGGATGCGGATTCTGTTTTCGCGTTTGTTCTTCGGATGCGATCAAATTCGATCCCTCAAAATCAGGTTCATACTTTGAATGTGAACTGCCCGATGGATCAAAATTTTTCTACGCAAAACTTTTTTCGGGCGATGGGAATTCCGGCAAACTTGTTAGTGAAATAAAAAGAAAAGCCCTCGAAAATATTTCGTCGGATATTGAATGGGTCATTGTTGATGGACCCCCGGGAATAGGATGTCCGGTAAACGCAAGTGTTGCGGTAGCGGATTATGTAGTTATTGTTACGGAACCAACCGTATCCGGCATCCACGATCTAAAACGGTTAATCGAATTATTGAAAACATTTAAAATCAGATCCGGTATTGTAATCAACAAATACGATTTGAACGAAACTATAGCAACACAAATATTTAACTATGCGGAAAACGAAAAGACTCCTATCATCGGATCAATCCCTTTCGATCCGGAATTTATGAAAGCTCTTATCAATGGCGAAAATGTTTTGGAGGTTAATAAAAATATCCAGGAAGAAATTCTTACCATTTTGAGACAATTAGAATTACAAGTAGAAATATCAGTTAATTAATAAAAAGGTATAATATGAAAATTGCAGTGACATCAACCGGCGGATCGATGGATGCGCTTGTAAGTGAACAGTTCGGACGTTGCCAATATTTTTTAATTGTTGATCCCGAAACCATGAAGTTCGAGGCTGTCTCGAATCTTGGAGAACAAATGCAAAACGGTGCAGGTCCTAAAGCCGCAGAGTTAATAATTAATAAGGGCGCTGAGATATTACTTACAGGTCGCGTCGGCGATAAAGCAGAAGAAGCCCTCAAGAAAAGCGGAATAAAAATAGTTGACGGTTACAAAGGCACGATAAAAGTTAAAGATGCAGTTAACAGTTATTTGTCAAAATAAAAAGGAGTTGAAAATTGTACGTTCCAACAAAAATATTTTTTACTAAAGGTGTGGGAAGACACAAGGATTATTTAAGCTCATTTGAAGCTGCTTTGAGAAACGCCGGAATTGAAAAGTGCAATCTTGTTACAGTTAGTAGTATTTATCCCCCGGGATGTAAACGGATAGTGAAACAAGATGGATTAAGAGAAATCAGTGCCGGTCAAATTACATTTGCAGTAATGGCCCGTAATGCCACCAATGAACCTAACCGCTTAATAGCATCATCAATTGGTGTTGCAATTCCTGCCGATGGTCACCAATACGGATACCTTTCGGAATATCATCCGTTTGGTGTAAAAGAGAAAATAGCCGGCGATTACGCGGAAGATTTAGCCGCTCAAATGTTAGCTACTACACTGGGTGTTGAATTCGATACCGAGGCTGACTGGAATGAACGCGAGCAAGTATTTAAAATGTCGGGTAAAATTGTTAAAACATTTAACGTTACCCAAACTGCCGAAGGAGATAAGAAAGGGTTATGGACAACGGTATTAACGGCAGCGATTCTTTTACCATAGTAAATTGAAAGAAAGAATAGTTGTAAAAAAGTACTAAAACAAGAAAAAGTAGAAATGAATCCAAATGTTCGATTGACCGTTCTGTTCGATAATAATCCTATGCTGGAAGAATTACAAACAGGATGGGGATTTGCCTGTTTGATTGAGACAGGAAGAAACAAAATTCTATTTGATACCGGTGATAACGGAAAGATTCTTTTAGATAATATGAAAAAACTTAATATTGATCCGGGTAGTATTGACACTCTCTTTTTATCCCACTTCCATCATGATCATACCGGTGGACTTAAAGATTTTCTCCGGATGAATTCGAAAGTGAAAATTTATTTCCCGCAATCATTTCCGGCCGAAATAATTGACTCAATAGAAAATTCCGGGGCACTACCATTTCCTATTACAGATTTTTCTGAAATTTTACCGGATATATTCACTACGGGTGAATTAAAATGTGAAATACCTGAACAATCGCTTATTATTCGTACGCGTGAAGGAATTATTATCATTTCAGGTTGTGCACACCCGGGGATCGTGAATATCTTGGAAAAAGTGAAAAGTCATTTTCAAGGTGATACAATTTATCTTGCGATTGGAGGATCTCATTTACACCGGTTAAACGATGACCAAATAAACGACGTCATTCAAAGAATATATGATATGGATCTATTGAATATTGCACCGACACATTGCACTGGTACCTTAGCCCGTAAAATGTTTAAAGAAGTTTTTGATATAAATTATATTGAGGTTGGGGTCGGTAAAGAAATAAAAATTAAATAATTTAGATTCCTTTTCCAGCCGGAGGCATCAAATAAGGCAATTATTGGAAATTACCTGAACGGAATAATATGGAAATTTTCTTAAATGTATTAAAAGAATCAATAAAGGTAACTCTATTTGTTTTAGCGATGATGGTTGCTGTTGACTTTATTAATGTCAAAACAAAAGGCAGGTTGGAATCGATATTACAAACCGGTAATAGGTGGAAACAGTATATTGTCGCTTCCTTACTTGGTGCGGCACCCGGGTGTCTCGGGTCTTTTGCCGGAGTTTCTTTATATATGCACGGTATGATAAGTTTCGGTGCGCTTACCGGTCTGATGCTCGCAACTGCCGGCGACGAGCAGTTTATAATGCTTGCAATGTTTCCTAATACTGCGTTGTTAATGTTTGGTATACTTTTTTTACTTGGAATTGTAACCGGATTTTTAACCGATTTCATTGTAAAGAAATTCAATATAAAAACATGTACTGATTGTGAATTCAAACAATATCACCCGGGGCAGGAGGGATACCGACACTATCTAAGAGATCACATCTGGAAACACATTGTCAAAGGGCATTTGATTAGAATATTTGCCTGGACTTTTGGTGCATTAGTTTTCGTTGAATATACAATGAACTATATAGATTTTGAAAGTGTTACATCGGAATACACATTATTATTATTAGTTACCGGTGCGCTAATAGGTATTATACCGGAATCCGGTCCGCACTTGATCTTCGTAATGTTGTTTGCAAAAGGATTGATTCCCTTTTCGGTTTTGTTTACAAGTTCGGTTGTTCAAGACGGGCACGGAATGCTGCCCATGCTTTCTTATTCGGTAAAAGATTCAATACGTATAAAAATGTTTAATCTAGGCTTTGGGCTGACGATAGGTTTAATTATTTATCTCATAGGTTATTGATGATTGATTTGAACTCCATTCCTAAATCAGAAAATGATCAGCTTCTTAATAAATGGGGCTATGATATGCTGGAAGAGTATTCTCGATTTATTTCATCAGCAGATTTCAGTCCTGATAATTTGATACTTGATATTGCTACAGGAACCGGAAGAGCTGTATCGATATTATCCCGAATGGGGTATAATGTTATTACCGGAGATTCCAGTTTTGAAATTAAGCACGAAAGTGAAAAAAGAATAACTGAAGAACATATCAGTAAGGTAAGGTTTATTAAATTGAACCTGGAAAAAATCCCTTTTTCCGATAAGTCAATTGGAAATATAGTTTGCTTAAATACAATTCACGAACTTGAAAATCCAATTACATGTTTAAATGAAATTGTTAGAGTTTATTCGGGGAAAGGAAAATTTGTAATTGCAGATTTTAATGACAAGGGTTATGATGTTATGGATAAGCTTCATACTAAACGGTATGGTAAACTTCACAGACGTGGTAACATCTCACAAAAACAGTTGCGGAATTTCATACATGAATATTATTGTCACATTACAGAAATTAATACAAAGTTAAATACCGGATATATTATAACGGACTAAGAATAGTAAAATGAATAAAAGAATATTTCTAATTCTCTTACTTTTAACAACTAATTCCCTGATCGCTCAGAATCCGACTTTAAAAGGTAGAATAATTGACGCGAAATTTGATTCGGCCGTACAGGGAGCAACAATTTTTATCTCCTACCGTTTTATGACCTATGCAAACCTTGATGGCTATTATTCTATTAAAAATCTCCCGGAAGGTAAATATCAGATAAAAATATCGCGACTTGGTTACAAACCGATTTCCGATTCAATTATAATTAACTCTCAAGTGATAACAAAAGATTTTATTTTAGATCCTTCGCCCATTGAACTTGATGAAGTAATTGTAAGTACGGATAGAACAGATAAGTTCTTACGTAATTCACAATACTCCGAACTGCTGCTCGGTAAAGAGGCAATTCAAAATAAACCCTTTCAATCATTATCGGATATTTTAAAGGATGAGCCCGGAGTATCACTTTTACGCGATGGAATATGGGGGACCGAAGTGAGCATACGCGGTTTGAACCGTGAAAATATTGTTACTCTTATTGATGGGAATAGAATAGCGACTTCCACAGATATTGCAGCGAGGTTGTCTTTATTTAACTTGAATGACATTGAACGTATTGAAGTAATTAAAGGCGCGTCATCTTCCGTTTATGGATCAGGAGCTACCGGAGGGATAGTAAATATTATAACCAAATCCCCTTTGTTGTACGATAAATTTACCATAGGCGGAAATATTTCAGCTGGCTTTGGCTCTGTTAATAATTTATCCGCATTCTCGGCATCACTTTTTAGCGGAAGTACTTTCTGGTCGTCTAAATTTTCCGGTTCTTATAGGAAAGCTAAAAATATTCAAACTCCTGCCGGTGAATTGAAAAACAGTCAGTTTGAAGATTATAGTTTTTCAGGAGCATTGAACTTATATCCATTTGATAATCAAACACTTAAATTAGACTACCAGTTATTCAAAGCGAATGATGTTGGAATTCCCGGCGCCTCAATTTTCCCGAACAATGCCGATGTACGTTATCCCGACGAGAAAAGAGAACTCTTCTCTACCGGATACGAAATACAAAATATTTCGAAAATTTTTTATAAACTTTCCGTAAAATATTCATATCAATTAATTGGGCGTAACGTTGAGAATATTCCGCATACAGTTCAGAATATTCCGGCAACCGGAATCACTCCGGCAAGACGCGTGAGCGTGCTAAAAATTACACCTGGAGCCAGTCATAAAAACAATAATTTACAACTTCATGGTAATTTTCTATTAGCTGATAATAATAACCTTATCCTGGGTATCGATTACTGGGATCGAAGTTACACCGGCAGTCGCGAAAAATATCAACTGATTGAAGTGTTAAATACAGAAGGAACTGTTATAAATAGAACAAATAAGATAATAGGGGAAAAACCATTGCCCGATTCCAAGTATAAAAGCTTTGGAATCTTTGCGCAGAATGATGCAGAATTACTTAAAGATAAATTATTGCTATCGGTGGGGTTGCGCTTTGATGGAATTAGTATTTCAGGCGAAACAACTTTTAATCCGATTTATGAGATTGTAAATGGGGTTACGAATTATTCACCACCCGGACAAACAGTGATATGGAAGGAAATAGATGAAAATGAAAATTCGTATAGCGGGAACATCGGGTTTAAGTATTCGGTGAACTCGAATCTGGATTTTACTTTAGGTGCCGGGTTATCATTCCGTTCACCTTCGCTCGAAGAAAGATTCCAATATATTGATCAGGGAAGTTTCGTTCGTATTGGTGATCCCGACTTAAAGCCCGAAAGTGGAAAATCCATTGATCTTGGTATTCGATATTATTCGTCTCATTTAAAAATAATCTCAAGTGTTTTTTTCAATTACTTTAATGATCTCGTTTCGGAAATACCGGGAATATTCGAAGAAAGAAATGCTTATGTTAAAACAAATATAGGTGAAGCCCGTTTATATGGATTTGATTTCCGTGCTGATTATAATTTTTATGATGATTATATTTTTTATGTAACAGGTTCATACGTTAAGGGAGATGATTTAATGATGGGGGGGCACCTACCAGAGATTCCCCCATTGAATGGAAATATCGGGATAAGATTCGGATTATTTGAAAAATTAAATGCCGTTATCTCCTCAACAATTTTTACCGCACAGAAAAATATTTCCATGGGGGAATTAAATACTCCGGGTTACATGCTTTTCAATTTTTCCATAAGCACCGATGTTATTAAACTCTCAAGTTTTAGGTTACGGTTTTATACCGGAATAGAAAATCTCTTTAATAAAGAATACAGGAATCATTTATCAACGACGAGAGGAAATATTACCACTGAACCGGGCAGGAATTTCTTTCTTAAATTAATTTCAGATTTTTAAGTAATTTTGATCTTAATTATTCACGACTCCGGTTAACATGACCTGGTTCCTGATTGCGTTACTATCATCTTTTCTTTCGGCATTTGCTGCAATTACGCAGAAGAAAGTTTTATTTAACCGGAGTCCGCTCGAATTTTCTTATCTTCTTTCAATTGTAAATCTTCTCTTTTCAATTCCTTTTTTTCTTTTCATTGATTATGGGACAATCAATTCTTTTAACCTGACAATCCTTTTTATAAAATCTTTAATTGGTGTCGGTGCATTTTTATGTGTTATGACAGCTTTAAAAAATTTACAAATCAGTAATGCGCTCCCTTTGCTTGCTCTGACCCCGGGATTTGTAGCAGTGTTTGCATTTATTTTCCTCGGAGAGGCGTTGAAACTGGAAGAGGTAATCGGACTAATATCATTAATAGCCGGCACCTATATACTCGAGAGCAAAAATCTAAAAGAAATACTTTTCCCTTTAAATGTCTTTTTCAAATCTAAGTATCATCAGTACATTCTAATGGCGTTATTGTTATTTACCGCATCTTCTGTAATGGACAAAATATTACTCATAAAATTAAACCTCACTCCGGTTTCATTGACTGCATTTCAGCATTTGTTCTTTGCTTTCTTTTTTGCAATTATCTTTTTTGGGGTAAGGGGGACAAAAGAAAAAGGGTTGTCAATCATTAATAAAAAAGATTTGGGCTGGATCGCTTTGATTTCGGTGCTGACAATCGGTTACCGGTTTACTCAGGTTATAGCTATTAGTCTTGCCTCGGTAGCTTTAACACTTGCAGTAAAGCGAACTTCTGTATTATGGGCAACAATCATTGGCGGAAAGATATTTAAAGATTCGAACATGCTGAAAAAAATAATAGCTGTTTTATTCATTCTCCTTGGTGCCATTCTGATTCTAAGAGATTAAAAGGTTTGTTTGGATAATATAACGATATGACTTGTCGACGGTATATTTTTAATTTCGCTTATAATTTTCAAACCGCTTTGTTGAGCAAGTCTATAAATCCCACCGTTTGAAATATATGTCTTAAAATTTCTGTAATGATCTTTGCCCGCAATAAATTCTACAATTTCGTTCAGCCCGCTCCAGAATCCTTTAGGGCGGGGAGCTAAATAATCTATGATGATAATTTTATCTGCGGCCTTGGAGAGGAGTTTTAGGATTTCAACACGCAAACTAATATCAACTTCATGGATTACATACGATAAAACAGCGTAATCATATTTCCTATTCTTTCCGGATAAGAACTTAGTAACATCAGCATGATGAAATGTTATATTAGGAAAAGCATCAGCCGACAATTTCTTATTAGCCAGATTCACATTTTTTATTGATAGATCAATCCCGTCAACTTTGCTGCACTTATCTGCAATTTGGAAAGCAAGCCGTCCCGTTCCGCAACCCGCATCAAGCAGAGTTGAATTTGGTTCGATAAGACTTTTCAACTGTGCAAAAGATTTATCCTGATTAGGCGCTATCAGCTTATCATAGAATAAGCCGTCGTACCAGTGATTCTTGTTTTCTTTTTTCATAGTGTGTTTTATTTCGCATTGACAATAAGATGAATAAATCCTCAGTTGGATTCCTGGCTTATTCGATTAATTTGAATTTAGTAATTTATTATATACTAAATGTGCACAATTAAAATCAAAAAGCCGATCTGTTTCTTTTGAGGAGCATTATTTTCTTATATTTGCACATGCATTTTAGATCGAAATATAACTCCAGTCCAATTTAGAATAAAAAGGGTTCGCTGAAATCCTTTTTCTCTGTTTATTCCGATAGTTCTGCCGCCCAAATAGATTAATCAATTTTAATGATAGGAAAAGTGAAAAAATGTCGCACATTTTAGAAATAGATAAACGCAAAACGTTTGCAATTATAAGTCACCCGGATGCCGGAAAAACGACCTTAACGGAAAAGCTCCTCCTTTTCAGTGGTGCAATCCAGATTGCAGGTGCTGTAAAATCTAACAAGATTAAGAAAACTGCCGCTTCGGATTTTTTAGAAATCGAAAAGCAGCGGGGAATTTCGGTCGCAACATCTGTATTGTCATTTAATTATAAGGATTACAAAATCAATCTTCTGGATACACCCGGTCATAAGGATTTTGCAGAGGATACATATAGAACTTTGACTGCCGTTGACAGTGTAATTTTAGTTGTTGATTGTGTTAAGGGAGTTGAAGAACAGACCGAAAAATTGATGCAGGTATGCCGGATGAGAAATACTCCGGTAATAATATTTATAAATAAAATGGACAGAGAAGGTAAAGATCCGGTGGAGTTATTGGATGAATTGGAGTCTAAACTATCAATTAGAGTAAGACCTTTAACTTATCCTCTTGGTATGGGCATGCAGTTTAGAGGTGTCTACAATATTTATAAAAATTCTTTTGCATTCTATAAACCGAATAAGATCAGGGTAGAGGAAGATGTAACCATCTTTGAAAGTTTATCTGATCCCGGCTTAGATGAAGCATTCGGTTCGGATGCGAAGAAACTAAGGCACGATGTTGAATTGATCGATGGTATTTATGAAAGTTTTACATCAGATGAATATTTAAGCGGCAGACTTGCACCGGTATTTTTCGGTAGCGCAATAAATAATTTTGGCATTAAAGAGTTGCTTGATACTTTTATTGACATTGCTCCTTCGCCGATGGAAAGGGAAGTAACAAACGGAATAGTTAAACCTGTTGATAAAAATTTCAGCGGATTTGTTTTTAAGATTCATTCTAACCTCGATCCAAAGCACAGGGATCGGATTGCGTTTTTAAGGGTCTGTTCCGGCAAGTTTGAGAGAAATAAATTTTATCATCATGTTAGGTTAAACAGGCAGCTTAAGTTTGCAAACCCAGCTTCTTTTATGGCACAAAGTAAATCTCTTCTCGAAGAAGCTTTCCCCGGCGATGTAATCGGCTTATATGATTCGGGTATATTTAATATTGGTGATACATTAACCGAGGGGGAATCATTTATGTTCAAGGGAATTCCACGCTTTTCCCCCGAAGTTTTCAGGATTGTGCGCAATACCGATCCGTTCAAATCAAAACAGATGGAAAAAGGGATTCAATATTTAACCGATGAAGGACTCGCACAATTATTCACACAGAATATGGGTAACAAAAAAGTTGTAGGTGTTGTCGGTGAGCTTCAATTTGACGTATTAAAGTACAGGCTGCTGCATGAATACGGAGCAAGTGTAGAATTCACTTCGATGGCTTCTTACAAAGCTTTCTGGCTGAAATACAATGATAAGAACGACATTGATGAAATGCTGCGAATCCGTTCCAACTCACTTTATTACGATAAGAATGATAATCTTGTTTTTATTGCTGAATCTGAATATTCATTAAGAATGGCAATTGAAAAGAATCCAAAGGTTAAATTTCTTTCAGCAATTGAGCACAACGATCAGACTCTTGAACTGGAAAATGTTGCATAAATTATCTTTGAATAGATTTATTGTATGCAATAAATAAATAGAAAAGTATTTATAAGACAGTAACTGAACGGATCATTTAAGCTTTGTAGGAAATATGAAACTACTCAAAACTATATTAAGTGGAATATTAGAAAAATTTTTGAGTTTAGAAGAGATTGACGATTATGAAATCGGTAGACCGAAGAGTATACTTATTGTAAGACAGCATAACCAGATGGGTGATCTGTTAGCTTCCACACCAATATTAAGAGCCATCAAAGAAAAATTTCCGGATACTGATTTAACAGCTATCGTTAGTCCTCAAAACTATAAAGCTTACGAGAACAATCCGTATTTAGATAATCTTTTTATTTTTGATAAACATCATTTATTTAAGAGAAAATATTTTTTAAGTCTTAGAAGGGTTTTGAAAAGGAAATATGATTTGGCAATTGTTCCCGTAGTTACTTCAATTTCGCTTACTAGTAATTTATTGGCTCGTCTATCCAATTCCAGAATACGAATCGGAGTAAAATCATTAAACGGAAAATCAAACCCAAACTCTTACTTTTTTGACAGACTTGTTGAACTCGACTGGAGAGAAAAAGAAAACACACACATATCATTGCGAAATCTGGCAATTTTAGAACCATTCGGAATTACAGCCCAAAATTTTCAAACCATAATTTTTTCTAACGATACTGATGCAAGAATAGCTAAGGAGTTTCTTGATTCTATTCCCGGAAATAGTGGAAGTCCGGTAATCGGTTTACACGTAGGTGCCGGGAAAATTCAAAACAGGTGGGGCGAATATAAATTTGCAGAATTGATAGAACGGTTGATGAAGATTCATCATGCTAAAATATATTTATCACGCGGCAGCCGGGATGATGATAGTATTATAGAAACTATTATCAGCAAGACAAATGCCGATCTAAAAGTTTTTACAAAGCCGGGCATGGCTCTATTAAAAGAAGTTATAAGTCAGTCAAATTTATTTATTACCAATGATACGGGTCCAATGCATGCCGCTGCTGCAACCGATACTGCAACAATTTCACTTTTTGGACCGACGAATCCTTACGTCTGGGCCCCACTGGGTCATAAAAAAGTTTTTATTTCGAAAGGTGAAAATATCCAGAATATTTCAGTTGATGATGTTTATTATTCTGCAGAACAACTTTTGCAGAAATAGATTTATTTAATACTAAATTCCTTTTTAGCAATAATCCTTAAATGACCCCGACTTAATTTGAATTAATTAATTTCAGTCAGTGCATTTGTATATGAATGCTATTAATTTTATTCCGACAAATAAAATAAACTATGCTTAAGCCGAAATTATTTACAACACTCAAAGATTATAATAAACAGCAGTTTATCTCGGATCTTACCGCCGGAGTAATTGTGGGAATTGTTGCGCTTCCATTAGCTATTGCATTTGGAATTGCAAGCGGTGTAACACCTGAAAAGGGAATTATCACAGCTATTATAGCCGGTTTCATAGTTTCTACATTCGGAGGAAGCCGCGTACAGATAGGTGGACCGACGGGTGCATTCATTGTAATTGTATATGGAATAGTTCAGCAATATGGAATGACCGGACTTATGATAGCCACTACAATGGCGGGTGTAATTCTTGTAATAATGGGTTTTGCACGTTTCGGCTCGATTATAAAATTTATTCCTTACCCCGTTATCGTTGGATTCACAAGCGGGATTGCGGTATTAATCTTCTCTACACAAATAAAAGATCTCTTTGGTTTTTCAATCAAGAAAGTTCCATCCGAGTTTTATGAGCAGTGGATAATATATTCAGAAAGTTTAAATTCATTCAATTACTCCGCTTTTGGGATAGCAATTCTCTCATTGCTCATAATGATATACTGGTCAAAGATTACGCATAGAATTCCCGGCTCACTTGTTGCCATAATTGTGTCTACACTTCTCGTTTATTTTTTTCAGTTGCCCGTAGAAACAATTGGAAGCCGCTTCGGTGCAATTCCATCTGAAATTCCAGAACCTCATTTATATAACATTGACCTCGCGATAATTAAAAATTTAATAGCCCCGGCTACTACAATAGCACTTCTTGCCGCAATAGAATCTTTACTCTCTGCAGTTGTTGCAGATGGTATGATTGGCGGTAAACATAGAAGTAATATGGAGTTGATTGCACAGGGATTGGCAAATATTGTCTCTCCAATCTTTGGCGGAATACCTGCAACCGGTGCAATCGCGCGTACTGCCACAAACATTAGAAATGGTGGAAGAACCCCTGTCGCAGGAATTGTTCATGCCCTTACTCTTTTATTGATCATGTTGTTTTTCGGTAAACTAGCGGTGCTTATTCCGATGGCAACATTGGGTGCTATCCTTGTTATCGTCGCCTATAATATGAGCGAATGGCGTTCGTTTAAAAGTCTTCTGAAAAGTCCACGCAGTGATGTAGTTGTACTGCTTACAACTTTCTTTTTGACAATTGTTTTTGATCTAACAATCGCAATTCAAATCGGAATGGTTTTAGCAGTAATACTTTTTATGCGTAGAATGGCTATGGTTACAAACGTAGGAGTAATTACTAGAGAGCTTACGGATGAAGAGGAATCATACGATCCAAACTCAATAAGTAAACGGGAAGTTCCTGAGAATGTCGAAGTGTTTGAAGTCAACGGACCATTTTTCTTTGGAGCAGCATCAACATTTAAAGACGCAATGCGTGTAATTGAAGAACCCCCTAAGGTAAGAATTATCCGTATGCGTAATGTTCCGGCAATTGATGCTACCGGTCTTCATACTCTTGAAGAGTTTTATAAGGATTCTAAAAAGCAGGGCACTATTATAGTCTTATCCGGCGTTCATACACAGCCGTTATATGCAATGACTCAGTCTGGGCTGCTTGATCTTTTCGGTGAAGAAAATGTATTTGGAAATATTGATGACGCACTTGATAGGGCCAGAGAAATTCTCGGATTACCAAAGAAGGGAAGACCTACTGAATTTGTACCTTCTGTGAAAAGGGAAATAAAATAATCTTTTGGGATTAATCCTAATCCCTTAAATGAGTGTCAAAATCCTAAAATTCCAAGCACTTTTGGGGTTATATCTGCATAGAATGCTTCAGTGCAACCATTATTTCACATTAAATGTTATTTAATAAATGCAGGAATTTATATTTTAATAAGCCAAAATTTGAAAAATTAATCTGGATTAATCTTTATCATGAAAAACAAAAAAAGAATTATAACAATTGTATCGGTAATTGGAATAATTGCCATTCTTATTCTTTTAAAAGTTGACTTCTCCGGTAGTGAAGAAAAACTAAATGCCGGTCCGCAGGGCGGTGCAAGAAGACAGGTTTCTGTTGATGGAATGATAATTCAACCTCAAAGACTTCAAAACAAAATTTTTACAAATGGTACTACATTAAGCAACGAAGAAGTGCAATTAAGAAGTGAAACATCAGGTAAAATTACGGAGATATTGTTTGAAGAGGGAAAACGGGTTAAAAAAGGGGATCTGCTTGTTAAAATAAATGATGCAGAGCTCCAGGCAACTTTAAGAAAAAATCTTTCCAGAGAAAGTCTTGCAAAGGATAAAGAAGCCAGATTTAAACAGCTTTTAGAAAAGAGCATGACAAGTCAGCAGGAATATGATGTCACATTAAGTGAACTCAACTCTGTTATTGCCGATGTTGAATTTACACGTGCGCAAATCGAAAAGACCGAAGTCCGTGCTCCTTTCGACGGGATAATCGGATTACGATCTGTAAGTGTTGGAAGTTTCATTTCGTCACAGACGCCTATCGCTAATCTCCAGAGTATCAATCCGATAAAAGTTGATTTTTCTGTACCGCAAAAATATTCTGGAATATTAAAAGAAGGAAAGACAATAAATGTAAAACTTCCTTCATTAACCCGGACATTTGTGGGCAAAGTATATGCAGTGGAACCGAAAGTCGAAGAGAATACAAGAACCATTAAAGCGCGTGCTACAGTGGCAAACGAAAGAAACGAATTAACACCGGGAGCTTATGTTGAAATAGAAATTATTTTAGAAGAATTAAATACAGCATTCCTTGTTCCGTCCTTCGCAATTGTTCCCGATATAGAAGGCGAAAAAGTTTATATGTACAAAAATGGCAGGGCTTTCCTTCAATCTGTAACAACCGGAATTCGTACGGAAAAAGATGTTCAGATAATCTCGGGAATTGAAAGGGGTGATACAGTAATCGTATCTGGAATAATTCAGTTAAGACCGAATATTCCTGTAAAGTTGAATGCAGCTAATTAAAATCAAATAATCGGTATTTTAAGATCAATCAAAACTTGTCAATAAAGCAAAGCATATAATATGAGTTTATCATCAATCAGTATTCGTCGTCCTGTACTTGCAACGGTAATGTCAATTACAATAGTGTTATTCGGAATTATTGGATATACATACCTTGGTGTTCGTGAGTATCCAAGTATTGACCCTCCCATTATTTCTGTCTCAACAAGTTATGTTGGCGCCAATGCCGATGTAATTGAATCGCAAATAACTGAACCGCTTGAAGAACAGATAAATGGAATTGCCGGAATTAGGTCTTTAACATCGGTTAGCAGAGACGGTAGAAGTTCAATCTCAGCAGAGTTTGATGTTACAATAGATATTGAAGCAGCGGCAAATGATGTGCGGGATAGAGTATCCCGCGCCCAAAGAAGCTTACCTGCTGACGTTGATCCCCCCACAGTATCCAAAGCCGATGCCGATGCTTTCCCAATATTGTTTTTGAGTGTTAAGAGCGATAAAAGAAACCTTCTTGAGCTTTCGGATATTGCACAAAACGCATTTAAGGAAAGACTTCAGACAATCCCGGGTGTTAGTCTTGTAAATATTTGGGGTGAGCGTAGATTCTCGATGCGTTTATGGATGGATCCTGCAAAACTTGGTGCGTACAAAATAACACCTCTTGATATCCGTAATGCGTTAGCAAGGGAAAATATTGAATTACCCTCTGGAAGAATTGAAGGCAGCAATACGGAGCTAACCGTTAGAACCTTGGGAAGATTATCAACAGTAGATGAATTTAATAATCTAATAATAAGAGAATCCGATAAAGTAATTGTACGATTTAGAGATGTAGGTTACGCAGAACTCTATCCCGAAAATGACAGGTCAATTCTTCGTCGTGATGGAATACCAATGGTTGGCGTTGTTATAGTTCCTCAACCGGGAGCTAACCACATTCAGATTGCAGATGAATTTTATAAACGTGTCGAACAGATAAAGAAGGACTTGCCCGAAGATCTTAGTCTGGCAATCGGTTTTGATGTTACAAAATATATCCGAAATTCAATTTCTGAAGTTCAGGAAACGATACTTTTAGCATTTGCTCTTGTAATATTAATTATCTTTTTCTTTTTACGTGATTGGCGGACTACTATAATTCCAATAATTGCAATTCCTGTTTCGCTTATCGGTACTTTCTTCATTATGTACTTAGCTAATTTTACAATTAACGTACTAACACTACTCGGTATAGTCCTTGCAATTGGAATAGTTGTGGACGATGCAATAGTTGTTCTTGAAAACATTTATAAGAAGGTTGAAAACGGAATGCATCCGGTTGAAGCCGGTATTAAAGGTACTTCTGAGATTTTCTTTGCTGTAATTTCAACCACAGTTGCACTTGCTTCTGTATTTCTACCGATAATGTTTTTGCAGGGAATAACAGGAAGATTATTTGTTGAGTTTGGTGTTGTTATTGCCGGATCGGTTATTATCTCTTCATTTGTTGCGTTAACCTTAACACCGATGTTAAGTTCTAGAATTTTAAGGCAAAGAGAAAAACATAGCCGCTTCTATTATAAGACCGAACCGTTTTTTATATGGCTTGAAAAATCCTATAGAAATACACTTGATTCGTTCATGCGAAAAAGATGGCTCGCATTTGTAATTATGTCTGCTTCGGTCTTAATGATCTATTTCATCGGTTCAAATCTCGAATCTGAGCTGGCACCTATCGAGGATAGAGGGGAAATTAGGATTCAGTCATCTATGCCCGAAGGAACTTCTTACGAAATGATGGACAACTATATAATGAATTTGACGAGGGTCGTTCAGGATGCCGTGCCGGAATCTGAAGCTGTAATTTCTGTTACAGCCGGCGGCGGCGGCGGCGGTTCTTCGAATAGCGGGTTTGTTAGAGTTGTATTGAAGGAGAGAGATCAAAGAATTCGATCTCAACAGGACGTCGCCAATCAGCTTACAGCAATTGCAGCTAAATATAATGATGCACGGTCATTTGTTGTTCAGAGCCAATCGATTTCAACAAGACGGGGCGGTTTACCGGTACAATACGTGATTCAAGCACCTGATATTGAAAGGCTTAGAGAAGTTATCCCTAAATTCTTAGAAGCAGCTCAGGACGATCCTACATTCGCAAATGTTGATATCAATCTCAAATTCAATAAACCGGAAATACTTGTTGAGATTAACAGAACCAAAGCACGTGAGTTAGGTGTTTCAGCACTCGATATTGCTCAAACTTTACAGCTTGCATATAGCGGTCAGCGCTTCGGTTTTTATGTAATGAACGGAAAACAATATTCAGTTATCGGTCAGGTGTTTAGAGAAAATAGAAATAAACCTCTCGATCTTGCTTCACTATACGTTCGAAATAACCGCGGTGAATTGATACAGCTTGATAATCTAATTACAATGAAAGAAAGGAGCAGTCCGCCACAGCTTTATCGTTTTAATCGTTATGCAAGTGCGACGGTGTCTGCAAGTCTTGCCCCCGGTAAAACTATCGGAAACGGAATTGACGCGATGGATAAAATTGCAAAAAAAGTTCTGGATGAAAAATTTTCAACTGCACTTGAAGGGGCATCCAAGGACTTTGTTGAGAGTTCATCAAGCTTGCTCTTCACCTTCATGCTTGCACTGGTATTGATTTATTTAACTCTATCAGCGCAGTTCGAAAGTTTCCGTGATCCGTTTATTATAATGTTTACTGTACCGCTTGCAATCGCAGGCGCTGTTTTATCATTATGGTATTTCGGGCAGACTTTGAACATCTTCAGCCAGATAGGACAGGTAATGTTAATCGGGCTTGTAACCAAAAACGGAATTTTAATTGTTGAATTTGCAAATCAGAAAAAAGCTCAGGGACTAAGCGTAATTGATGCGGTTAAGGAAGCAGCTCGTTTAAGATTGCGTCCAATTCTAATGACCAGTCTTTCCACCGTTTTAGGCACTCTCCCTATTGCACTTGCACTCGGTGCCGGCTCGGAAAGCCGTATCTCTATGGGTATTGCAGTTATTGGGGGATTAATATTTTCCACAGTATTAACGTTGCTGGTGATACCGGCAATCTATTCTTACTTCTCGGAAAAAACAAAAACTGTTTCTAATGTAGCAATTGGTGAACAGGAGAAAGAAATGCTTCATATTGAAGAAATGGCTGAAGCTGTTAAGTAGAATTTTTTGGTTAAATCAATCTTAAGGACGGTTTTGTGCCGTCCTTTTTTATTTTAAATGAAATACAACTCTTTGCAAAAATCCTGATGTCGACCTATCTTGCACTCTAAAAAAAGGTATCCTATGACAGAAGCCACTCCGAAAACCAGCATTTTCAAATCCTTTTCAAAAAATTACTGGACCGTTATTGTGATGGAATTCTTCGAACGCGGTTCATACTACGGAATGATGAGCATCCTTTCTGTTTACATGACTGACCAGCTAAATTTTTCCAAAGAGAGCGTAGGAGTAATTAAAAGCACAATTCAACCGCTTCTCTATATTCTTCCAATTTTATCCGGTGCAATTGGCGATCGGTTTGGTTACAGGAAGACATTAACTTTTGCATTTCTCTTTTTAGGACTTGGGTATTTTCTTACAAGTCAAACAACAGAGTATGCAATGGTCTTTGCAAGTTTGGTAATTATGGCATTTGGAGCCGGTGCTTTTAAGCCGATGATCTCCGGTACAATTGCACGCGAGACAACTGAAAAGAACAGTACCCTCGGATTCGGGATTTTTTACTGGTCAATTAACTTAGGCGCATTTTTATTCCCTCTGATTTTAGTCCCTTACATTAAGAATGCTTTTGGATGGCAATATGTAATGATGGCTTCTGCAATTTGTACTACAGCCATGCTCATTCCAACATATTTGATTTACAAAGAACCCAAGAAACCGGAAAGTACCAAAAACCTTGCAGAAGTTTTAAAGGGAATGGTGTTAGTATTAACCGATTTCAGATTTATCGGTTTGATTGTAATTTATTCAGGGTTCTGGATTTTATATTTCCAGATGTTCGATTCCGTTTTATGGTATGTTCAGAAGTATGTTGATGCTTCATCTCTCGATAGTGCAGTCAATGGTTTGTTTGCAGTTTTCGGAATTAATCTTAACTGGAAATTTGATGTTGAGCACGTGACGGTTATTAATGCCGGGACAATAATTCTTTTGCAAATAATAGTTTCTAATATTGTGAAAAACAAAAAGGCATTACCGACAATGATTACCGGAATTACAATGGGAACGATTGGAATGGCTGTACTTGCAATATCAACAAACATCTGGGTTTTTATGCTGGGGATAATGGTCTTTTCAATTGGTGAAATGACGGCACATCCTAAATTTATAAGTTATGTCGGTTTAATTGCCCCCGAAGATAAAAAAGCACTATACCTTGGTTATTCATTTTTGTATGGAGTGCTGGGAAGCGGAATAGGAGGAATTCTGGGAGCTAATCTTTATGTCCATTTTGTTGACAATCTCAATCAGCCGAGTTTATTGTGGATAATTTTCAGCATGATTGGCGTTGTTACGATTATTGGACTTTTATTATACAATAAGTATCTCGCACCTAAATCGAAAAATGTCTAATTAAGGTTAATAAATTATCTAACATGATAAGAATGAAAACATTTTTAATCGGTATTGCGTTCCTCGTTTCACTTTTCACGTTTTCAGTTGTCAACGCCCAGCATGATAATGTTCCGCTTGATCACGATGTTTATATGTTTTTGAAGGAGATGAAGGTTAAAGGAATTTTGAATAACATACATGATGATAATCCGGTTATGTCGAGAATAGAGATAAGCAAACATCTCCGATTGATTGATCAGCTTAATGAAAGGCTTAGTCTGACGGAAAAGAAATTTTTGAAAAAGTATCAGGGTGAATTTTACGACAAGGAAGCCGATAGCTCCAATACATTCCAGTTTTTTGGAAGGAACTCCGGCTTCTCAACCGATTATTCCGATTTGTTTTCAAATAAGATTAAACACATGTACAGTTACCGGGATGAAAGTGCCAGCTATTATCTTGAAATTCTCGGTAGAGCTTTATATGGTCAAATGTTCGACCCCGATGTTAATAACTCCTCTTTGTTCGATATCGGTTTCCGTTTCAGAGGAACAGTATTCGAAAAGATCGGTTATAGTTTAACAGCACAAAAAGGGGGAATAGGTGGTTCGCAAAATCTTGCACCTATTTTTGATCCACGTTTGAATTACAATTTCAAATATTATGAGAGATTTGAGAACATTGGTAATTATGATTTTACTGAAGGTTACTTAAGATATTACACAGAGCCGGCTGAAAATATGAATCTCGCAATTCAAATCGGCAGAGAAAAATTAAAATTAGGATATGGTTACGGAAGCAAGCTTGTTCTATCTGGTGATCATCCCGTTCTCGATTTTATTAAAATGGATTTCAATTACGGAATTTTCAGCTTTACTTCGTTGCATGCATCAACTATCGGTGAGTTTCATTCCGATAGGGAACAGAACTACACAAAGTATATTGCGTATAACCATTTCAAACTTTCCTTCGATAATCTTTTCGATTTTGGTTTTGGAGAAACAATTATTTACAGCGGAAGGGGAATAGATCTCGGCTACTTAAATCCCTTTGTATTTTACAAATATGTTGAAATGTCGCTTCAGGATAGAGACAACGGTGTTGTCTTTCTCGATTTGCAAACCAACTTTATTAAAAACCTGGAATTGCAGGCAACCTTTTTCCTGGATGAAAATATACTCTCGCACCTTGACGAGTTAAAACTTTTTTCTAATAAAACCGCTTACCAGGTCGGTTTATTCTGGTATTCACCTTTTGCGATTAATGACTTATCGCTCGTGCTGGAATATACAAGGATACGTCCATATACATATTCCCATGTGAACATTAAAAACTCCTATACATCACATAGTCAAAATCTCGGACACAGAATTGGACCTAACACTGATGAAGTTCATGCAAGCGCATCCTATAATATTAACGAAATGATGCGGTTAAACCTGCAGTTTCAGCATGTACGTTCCGGCGAGAATATTTACGACGGCCAGGGTATTCTAATTTTTAATGCCGGCGGGGATTTTATGGTAGGTCATCGTGAATTAATTGATTCAAAGTATATTAATTTTCTCGATGGGGAACGGATTAATCAGAATATTATTACATTCAATTTTAAGATCGAACCGGTTCGGGAATTGTGGTTCGATATTGTTTATAAATATATCGCTGAAAGAAATGTAACTAATAATAGTTCTGGTACTACTAGTTTTGCCTACCTTAGAATGCTTTTTAATTTTTAGTTAACGGATATCTTATAACTTAACCAGGTATATCACGATAGAATTACTCTGCGAACTTTCGAAAATCTTTACGCGGAAATCTTTTTAAAATCTGCTTCAACGAAGTAAAACCATTTTTTTAGTTTGTGAAAAATTTCCGGCGATCATTTTGTAAAAATAGACACCACTGGAAAATTGAGAATTCAGAATTGAGAATTTATAATTATATCGCCCAGCAGGTTTGAATTCATTGACTAAGGTTTTAATTTCTTTTCCAATTGCATCATATATTTTAAGTATTATAAAACTGCCAATTGCCAGCTGATAACTGATTACTGTTTCGGGATTAAAAGGATTAGGATAGTTTTGCTCCAGATTAAACACTGCGGGAATTCTATCTTCCTCCACACCGGTTGTTTGAATTCCCCAGACCGATACTGCATATTTTCCGCTTCCGGAAACTAATTTTCTATCATCATTACTAAAGTTTACTGATAGTGCCTCAACTTGTGGAGAAATGCTTGTCCATAATAGTTCTCCACTATTTGAATTCCAGATTTTAATAGTCTTATCGTTGCTTCCGGTAACAATTTTATTTCCGTCGTTGCTGTACTTTGCTTCCCATATAATCCCGGCATGATGACCGGTCCAAATAATAGAACCATCTGTTGAATTCCATGTTTTTAGTGCGCCGTCTGAACTTGCTGAAACAATTATACTTCCATCGGGACTAAAGCAAATCGAATTAACATCACCTGAATGATTGCCTGTCCAGAGTGGAGTTGCCGTATGCACGCTTGCAACAATAAATGTATTATCCTTGCTGCCAGATACTAATTTTGTACCATCCGGACTAAATGCTAAATCTGTTACACTCCCCTGGTGTTGATAACTCCAATTTACTCTCCCAGTTAATCCATTTAGTATGTAAACCATACCGTTTGATAATCCGGCTGCAACAGTTGTTGCATCATTACTGATACTGATGGCAATAACATCGTTTCCTAAGTCACTCGACATCCAATAAAACCCCCCGGTTTCGGCATCCCACATTTTTACGGTGTTATCATAACTTCCAGAAATCACTTTGCTTCCATCAACACTGAAACGAACCGACTTAACTGAGTTTGTATGATAACCTTGCCAGATTGTTGAGCCATTCTCGGAATTCCACATGATTACGGCCATATCGTCTCCACAGGATACCACTTTGCTTCCATCGGGACTGTAAAGGGCGTGGTTTGCAATCGCAACATGTGTACCAAACCATTCGATTAATCCTGTTTCGGAATTCCAGACTCTAACCTGCCAGTCGTTAGATACTGAAACTACTCTGCTTCCGTCATGATTAAAAGATGCAGAATAAACCTGGTCGCCCACATGATTTTTTGTCCAGACCAGATTCCAGATTTCCTGTGCATTGAGCCAATTCGATTGAAGAATTAGGAAACAAATCAGATTTATATAAAACTTCATACTATATTTTTCTTTCGGGTTTTATTTTAACAGCACCATCTTTCTAGATTGATTTAATTCACCCACTGTTAATGTATATATATAAATACCGCTCGAAAGAGGCAAGTCATTACTTGATAACTTTACTGAATATTTCCCCGGCATTTTATATTCATTAATCAATGATATTAATTCTCGACCAAGCAGGTCATAAACCTTAAGAATTACATGTTGAGAATTGGGAATTGAAAATTTAATAGTTGTTTCCGGATTAAACGGGTTGGGATAATTCTGCAACAGCGTAAATTCTGTCGGTAGAGTTTTTTGCTCGTTAATATTTGTGGGAACCTTTGTCCAGTACTTAATCGAATTGCTTTGATGATTAGCATTAATAATTTTGTTTCCGTCCGGACTAAAAATAATCCTACTCACTGTTTGACCGGCTTGACCAGCCGGGCTTGTCCAAATTAGATTTCCATTAGAAGTATTCCATACTCTAATTAAACTTTCCGTGGAACCGCTGCCGGTTGCAATTCGGTTTCCATCCGGACTAAACGCAAGAGAAACAACTTCGTCATTATGATTTCCTATCCAAACTTGTTGTCCTGTAACGGCATTCCACAACTTTACATTTCGATCGCTTCCGATAGAGGCTATTACTGAACCGTCGGGACTATATTTGGCGGCATTAACAATGCCCGTATGAACCATTGATTGAATTGGGACACCGGTAGTTGCATTCCGGATTCTAACGTTTCCGCTCCAATCCGCGGAAACAATTTTCGACCAGTCATTATTAAAATAGACCGTGGAAATATTAGATGCCGTTGATGCAATCATCACCTGTAATTGTGTTGTTATATTCCATACCTTTATAAAGCGGTCTGAACCCGAAACGGCAAAATTACCGTTGCCGCTTATTGAAAGAAAATTTGCACCGGTATTAAAATTGGAATCATGTATTCCACTCCATACAACATTACCATTAGTTGCGTTAAGACACTTAACAAGATTATCCTCATCTGCAATCATTACCCCTGTATCAAACGAGCAAAAGAGTGCTGCTATAACGACATCAACATCGGTCATAATCCACAGTTGAGCACCGGTTTCTGCATTTAACATTTTAACTGTTTTATCCGAACTTGCTGCAACAACACGGGTTCCATCCGAACTGACATCAATCCAGTTTACTCTACCATCAAAAGGGCTTGTCCATAATAAACTTCCATTGGATGTATTCCATGCTTTTACTGTTTTATCATCTCCGCCCGAAAATACTTTTGCGCCATTAGAACTGATTGCAATGGTTCTTACATAACCAGAATGATTTCCAGTCCAGAAAAGAGTATAGTTTTCCTGTGCCCTAATAGAACAAAGGAGAGCTAAAACGAAAATGGTTATTTTTTTCATTATATGCCTCGTTTAATAAGTAGTATGAAAATAATATTGTTAATACAGATTTATTTCAGGTAGAGTAGTTTAATCATACTATGGACTCTGTTTGTTTTTAATTCGCTAATATAAACTCCGCTCGGGATACCTTCCGGATTCCAGTTAATTTTATATCTGCCCGGTGAGTACTCTTTGTCAATAATAATATCTATCTCTTTTCCCAGTATATTATAGATGGTTAGCGAAATGAATGATTGCTCCGCAATATTGAAAGATATTTCTGTTCCGGAATTAAAAGGATTGGGATAGTTTTGGAATAGCTCTGTGCTGGTCGGAATTGTCTCATCCTTAACATCAACGGTCATAGAATTAAATTTCCAGACATCACTAAACTCACCCCATCCTGCAATGTTATGCGCTTTTACTTTCCACCAGTAAGATTTATTAGCTTCCGCCTGAAATGTTTTATGTGTCGTTGAAATGTTCTGTTCAACTATAGGATTGTTCATATCGATATTGTCAGCTATCTCAAGCCAGTACTTATCAACCAGCGGGTTTGCAGTGTTCCAGCTTAAGGATACATTATTGTTATTCATTGTTGAATTGTTTTCAGGGGTTAACAGAATTACTTTGTCGGGCAAGGCAACAATGGTTGTAAAATTGAAAGTAACTGACCAGGGTCCATTTCCGAACTGATTGATTCCGCGGATATGCCAGTAATAAATCTGATTATTTAACAATGATGTTACATTTTTTGAGGTGCCCGTTAATGCAGCATCGTCAATTATTAAGTTAGAGAAATTCTCTGTTGTGCTTAGTTGTAATTGATAAGCTGTTATGTTTGAAATCGGATTCCATGAAAGATCTAACGTAGTTGCACAATTAGTTTCTCCGTTTGCCGGGGCTAATAATGTAATTATAGAAGGAGCAATTCCAATAGTGAATTTATAGATATTACTAAACTCGCCCCAACCGGCTATGTTATGAGCTTTTACTTTCCACCAGTATGATTTATTAGTTTCCGCCTGAAATATTTTCTGTGTTGTTGAAATGTTTTGGTCAATAATAGGATTATTCATGTTTATGTTATCAGCTATTTCAAGCCAGTACTTATCTGCTTGCGGATTTGCAATGTTCCATTGTAAAGTGACGTTTTGAGAGCTGAGTACTTCATTATTGTCCGGGGAAAGTAATGTAACCTTTTCAGGAAGAGCAACTATTGTAGTAAAACTCCAGACCTCCGACCAGCCGCTTGTTCCTCCGGCATTAGAAGCATTAACTCTCCAGTAATATAATGTATTGTTTAATAATCCCGTTAAATTATATGTACTTGTTGTTAATCCTGTTTGATTAACTAAGGTCGATGCAAAGCTAGGATCAGTAGAGACCTGAAGTTGGTATGATGTTGCGGTTATTACACTGTTCCAAGTCAACGAAATATTTAGCAATACACTTGTTGAACCGTTTGCCGGCGATGATAATGTTGGTGCGGTTGGCGGCGCCACTGTTCCTTGCCCCTGAATTGAAAAAGTATATGGGTTTTCATCTAAATCGTTATTCGGGATAGAAACGGTTGCTGTTTTTATTCCGATACTTGAGGGATCGAATTTTATCTGGAAAGTTGTATTACCACCCGCGGCAATTGTTGAAGAGGGACTAGTGGCAACCGTGAAGTCGGAAGAATTTGTCCCGGTAATTTGAACTAATGGATTTCCTGAAAGAATTAGATTTGTATTTCCCAGGTTCTCGATAGTAAAAGTTCTTGTTATAGTTTCACCATCAACCAACGCATTACCAAAATCTGTATGATCAACTGTGTTAGGTGTGGAATCACCGTTAAGAATATTTTGAGAGTTTCCCTTCAGATTTATTTCCGGTGCAACTATTTGTGCGGGCGAAAATGTCGGATCGAAATCTTGCTGAGTATTATTAGTCAATCTTGTTTTCCCGCTTCCATCAGAGTTCATAACAAAAATTTCCATTGTGCTTCCGGAAGTTGTTCCCATATAAACTATTTTATCTCCTTCATATGAATACATAGGAGAATCTTCGTCATCAATACTGCTATTTGTTAAATTAGTAACAGCAGAAGTTTGAGGTGTCTGGTTAATCGAAAATTTTGCTATATCGGATTTGCCCCCGGCTACCGGTGCATATTTACAAATAACAAATTGACCGTCGGGCGAAATACGCGGCAGCTCATCAAAATCAGTTGCGTTTGTTAGCTGTGTTACAGTTCCACCTGTAACAGGGACTTTATAAACAGCACCTTGCTGATTATCTGTATCTATTCGTACAAAAACCAGCCATTGCCCATCGGGCGTAAAGAATGGTGAATCACCAACAAGCGGATTGCCCGATAAATCATTTATGTATTGTTTATTTGATCCGTCTGCATTCATTATGCAGAGAATATTTCCTGTTCCAATCTTATTTCTGAAAAATGCAATCTTCTCACCGTCCCACGAAAATTTTGGACCCGTACAATTTTCTGAAACATCTTCCGAAAGATTACGCACATTAGTTCCATCACTGTTCATTACATAAGTGTCAATAATTAGATTTGGCGGAGAACCGCTATTACGCGTGAAAGCAATATATTTACCATCGTAACGGAAATGAGGATTCATATCCTTATGTTCACTTTCAAGTAATTTGGTTTGATTGCTTCCATCCCTGTCCATTATCCAGAGGTCCCAGTCGCTGGTGCTTTGCTGACGGCAGAATGCGATCTTATTATAAACAGAAGTTGATGAGGCTGTACCGGTACCTTGAATTGTGAAAGTATAAGGATTCTCATCTGAATCGTTATTAGGAATACTTACAGTTGCACTTCTTGTACCTTTAGCTGAAGGATCGAAACTTATTTGAAACGTTGTTGACCCGCCGGTTGCTATTGTTGATGAAGGATTAGTTATTAATGAAAAATCGGAAGCATCAGTACCGGTAATTTGAACAAGAGGATTTCCACTTAATGATAAATTTTGCGTCCCTTTGTTCTCAATTGTATATGTTCTTGTTACTGTACCGCCATCAACAAGAGCACTTCCGTAATCTGTATGATCTGATAAGCTGGGTGTAATGTCTCCGTTCGCAATATCAACATCATTTCCTTTAAGGTTAATTTCCGGTGCCGAACTGGATTGTTCAGGTGAAAAAGAAGGATCCCAATCGGCAACATTATTATTTGTAATCCGGGTATTTCCGGTTCCATCAGTATTCATTATATATATTTCTGAAGTTTCTGGTGCTAACTGTCCTGTGTAGTAAACAATTTTATCTCCTTCCCATGAATAGTTTGCTGTTCCAGCGGGCATGGTAGGTTGATTGGTCATGTTAATTATATCCTGATTATTAGCCGGATTATGATCATGAGGCATCCGGTATAAATCCCACTCAGTGTATCCGCGTTTGAAAAGAATATATTGTCCGTCGGTTGAATAAACAGGAGTTTCATCCAGATTACTTCCGTCAGTTAAATCGACCACAGTTCCATCACTGATTTTTACTTTACAGATTTTTGCTTTAGGATTCGGATTCTCTGCAACTTGTCTCTGAAATACAAGCCACTGACCGTCTGGTGAGAATGCAGGTGAGCTGTCATCACCGGAAGTTGCAAGAACAGCTGTGTGTCCGGTTCCGTCCGAATTCATCGTCCATAGATCTCCATTACCAACACTTGCAGTAACATCGAATGCAATTTTAGTCCCATCCCATGAAAAATGAGGTCCGACACATGGTTGTGTCAATGCTGAAATATCAGTTAGATTCGTTTCGTTGCTTCCATCCGAATCCATAACATAAATATCGCTTTGCATAGGTTGCTGACTTGTAATTCTTGCAAAGACAATTTTAGTCCCCTGTGGATTGAAATGTGGATTTGTATCGCGATAAGAATTGTTAACGAGTCTTTGTTCATTCGTTCCATCTCGGTCGATTAACCAGATATCCCAATCAGTTTGTGTCTCTGATCTTGTGAGTGCAATCTTATTGTAAACCGCCTGTCCGGGCACGGTACCTTTTCCCTGGATTGCAAACGTATAAGGATTTTCATCGGAATCATTGTTAGAAATATTAACTGTTGCGTTTTTTGTTCCAGTGCTTGCCGGATCCAATGTAATTTGAAAAGTAGTTGAACTGTTAGCTTCAATTGTTGTGGAAGGATTTGATGTTACTAAAAAATCGAAAGCATTGGTTCCTGATATCTGAACAATAGGATTACCGCTCAATATCAAATTTTGATTCCCTTTATTCTCTATTGTAAATGTTCTTGTTACAAAACCACCATCAACCAGGATGCTACCAAAGTCTGTATTATCAGAAGTACTTGGTGTTGTATCTCCGTTTGCAATATCAACACTGTTCCCCTTAATATTAATTTCCGGTCCGGTAGTTTGTGTGAAAGGTGAGAACGTCGGATTGAAATCTGCAACACTGTTATTTGTAAGCTGTGTTTTACTAGTGCCGTCACTGTTCATTATCCAGATTTCAGCAGTATTCATTCCTGAAGTAGATTGAATCCAAGCAATTTTAGTCCCATCGTAGGAATAGGTTGGTGCATCATCAACAACTGAATTGTCAGTCAAATTTTCTGTTGTCATGTTATCAAAACGGAGGCGATAAATTTCTGCGTTTGTTGCTCCACGTTTAAAGAGAAGATAATTTCCATCAGGGGAGTAGACAGGCATTTCGTCGAGGTTATTCCCATCGGTTAATTCTGTAATTGTTCCGTCGGAAATTTTATACCGGCAGATTTTTGTTTTCTGATTTGAAATTGAACCGATATATCGCTGAAAAACTATATACAATCCATCGGGAGAAAAACTGGGCCATTCATCATTATTGCTTCCTGTTATTAGTGCGGTTTTGTTTGTCCCATCGGAGTTCATCATATAGATATCTTTGTTATCAATTCCGGCTGTAATACAATAGACAATCCTCGTTCCGTTCCATGACCATTTGGGTCTTGTGGCTTCGCTTTGAGTGTCGGATGTAAGGTTCGTTAGGTTCGTTCCGTCCGGATCAATTGTATAGATATCCTGCACTGGTGGTGTGCCCTGTGTAAAACGGCTGAAAACTATTTTATTGCCGTCATACTTGAAATGCGGATCTGCATCGTTTGAAGTTGAGTTATGAATTCTTGTTTGATTGCCACCATCCAGGTCCATTATCCAGAGATCCCAGTCGTTTTGACTTTCCTGTCTGTTGAATGCAATTTTACTATAGACCGGAGATAAAACCGAATTTGATTGTGGAAAAAGTTGATTACAAATGGTAAGTAAGAAAACGATCGAAATAATGATCCTCGTTCTCATAATAATTTCCCGCTAAGTGTTTTTGTTAGATGAGAGTAAAATGGAAGGTGCATTTTAAAAATAAAATAGTCCACAACAGTTTGCCCTCTAAAAATAAGTGTAAAGGAAAAATCTATTAACTATTGTTATGGACTTTTTTAACTGTAAAACTTTAATGGGACTATGAACCGCATATAACTTATCGAATTGTTTAATGTAGTGCAATAATAGAAATCAAATAAAATTCAAGATTTTATATACAATCTCAATTTTGATGCTGAAAAAATCAAATTAATATTAGTTTTTTAATTGAAATTATAATTTTGCCGTCTTACAATTTTCAAATAAATTTGCATCCATGATTGAAAAATATAAACACATAATATGGGACTGGAACGGAACAATTCTTAATGACGTAGAGCTTTGTTTGGATTTAATTAACTGGCTTTTATATTCCCGTGAGCTGCCGACAGTCGATATCAGCAAGTACCGTGAAGTATTTACCATTCCCGTAAAAAATTATTATGAAAAACTTGGCTTTGATTTTCAAAAAGAGTCTTTTGAAAAGCTTGGAAGAATCTGGATGGATGAATATGAACGGAGGAAATTTGAATGTAATCTTTTTGATGGAGTGGATAACCTGCTTAGTAAAATCAATAAATTCGGAATAGGGCAATCAATTCTTTCAGCTTATTCGCAGCATACTCTTGACGAACTTGTTGAACATTATGGACTGAGAAATTATTTTATGCATGTTGTAGGACTTGACAACATATATGCGGCAAGCAAGCTTCACCTTGGTAAAGAGTTGATGAATCGGCTTGGTAATGGAAGAGGGGAGACTCTTCTGATTGGGGATACCGTCCATGATTTCGAAGTAGCTACCGAAATTGGTGCTGATTGTGTTTTAATTGCCAACGGACATCAAAGCAAAGACGTCTTGCTTGAATGCGGAGTATTGGTTTGTGATTCTATAACTGAACTTTTGTAACCTTCCATTCACAATTCATAAAAATATTTTTTCTTACAAAATTATGGTGTCTATTCATTTCTCTATTTCATAATTTCAACCCGGATATATTGTTAATTTCCTTAAGAGGTTCATATGTTCAAGCGGTTAATCACATTACTTCTTTTAATATCATCGTTCACATTTTCTCAACAGATGAAATCACCGGAAGAGTTTTTAGGATTTAAAGTCGGTACCGATTATAAAATTGCCGACTACGAAACGATTCAAAAGTATTTCAAACATCTTGCTGAATTTTCAAAACAAATTGTATATGAAGAGATAGGGAAGACTTCGCTTAAACGCGATATGTTTATGGCAATAATTAGTACTGAAGAGAACATCAAAAATCTTGAAAAGTACCGTGAGGTTGTTAAGAGGCTTTCTGATCCAAGAAAGATAACCGATGCCGAAGCCGAATTGATGGCTAAAGAAGGGAAGACAGTTGTACTAGTTACATGTAATATTCATTCAACAGAAATCGCTTCAGCGCAAATGTCGATGGAGTTAGCTTATAATCTTATTACTGGGAATGCTTCTAAAGAAGTGATCGCCTCACTCAATAATGTAATATTCATTTTGATGCCGTCAATAAATCCGGATGGTACAACTATGGTAGTTGACTGGTATAACAAAACATTAAACACTGAATATGATGGAGCACAAATGCCATGGCTTTACCATGTTTATTCGGGTCATGATAATAATCGTGACTGGTTTATGTTCAATCTTCAAGAGACAAAAAATGTTGTGAAGGTTGCATTCCACGATTGGATGCCGCAGATATGGCTTGATGAACATCAGATGGGAAGCGGCGGTGCCCGTTTGTTCGTTGTACCTTACAAAGATCCGATCAATCCTAATGTGCATCCATTGATCTGGAGATGGCAGGGTTTAATCGGCAGCTATACTGCTCTCGACCTTGAAAAACAAGGTTATAATGGAATTATCAGTCAGGCATTATTTGAAGGATGGTGGGAAGGTCCGGCAAGCGACTGCGGAATGTGGCACAACCAGATTTCTCTCCTTTCCGAAATGGCAAGTGTTAATGTTGCAAGTCCCATTTTTATTGATCAATCTGAAGTACGGGCGACGACTGAAATTACAACCTACGACATCAGAACAAATTATCCGAATCCGTGGCGTGGCGGATGGTGGCGGCTGCGCGACATAGTTAATTATGAATTAGCTCTTACAGAATCTTTGATCAAAATCTCTTCGGATTTTAAAGAAGAAATTTTATTGAATTATTACCGGATGGGAAAAGAAGCGGTTGAAAAAGGTAGAACCGAAAAACCTTTCGCTTATGTTATTCCAAGGGATCAAAACGACCCGGTTACTACGGCAAAAATGATAGAGATTCTTCAGCTTGGTGCTGTCGAAGTTAATTTTTCCGAGAAGCAATTTGTTGTTGATAATATGATCTATCCGGCAAATAGTTATGTAATTTATCTTGCACAACCGAATGGAAGATATGTAAAAGATTTAATGGAGGAACAGAGTTATCCAGATCTGCGTAAATCCCGAACCGAATCACCAATTACACCTTATGATGTTGCCGGCTGGACTCTTACTTATTTAATGGGAGTTAAATCTTACCAGATTGATAAGCCATTTGAGCTTGATTCAAAAATAATCAATGAACCGAAGTACCCGGTTGGAGTTGTGAGTGATCAACAGGGAAAATATTTTATTGCGAAATCCGGTTTGAATGTAAACTCAACTTTAATTAACCGCCTTCATAAAGAAGGGATTCCGGTTTACTGGAATTCAGAAATACTTAATCTGAATGGTAAAAAATACAATCAAGGTTCGGTGATTGTTGAAGTAAGCAGTAAGTCGAAAGAACTTGTAAAGAAAGCCGCCGAAGATCTGAATATTAAATTTGATGTTGCTGACCAGATAGAAAAAGAAAAAATAAAAGAGATTAAAAAGATTACTGTTGGATTGTACCAGCCATGGACAGCAAATATGGATGAGGGCTGGACACGTTTGCTTCTTGAAAATTATGAATTCAATTTTGTTACAATTCACAACAAAGATTTTAAGGATAAAAAACTCAAACAGAAATTTGATGTAATTATACTACCGGATATGAGTGGAGACATTATTAAAACAGGAAAGCCTACCGGGGATGCTGCAAGATTTTATAGACCCAAACCGCCCGAATATGATAGCGGATTGGGAAGGGTAGGATTGGAAAATCTAAAAAACTTTGTCGAGAAAGACGGAGGTTATCTAATAACACTCGGACAGGCATGCAATTTTGCTATTGAAGATTTAGGTCTGCGTGTCAATAATACTTTAAAGAATATAAAGAGAGAAGAATTCTTCTGCCCTGGTTCCTTAGTTAAGGTCAATATTGATAATACCCATTCGATAGGATATGGGATGGAAGAAGAAAGTTTAGCTTACATAAGCAGTAATATTGCATTTGCAACTTCAACACCGTTTGGGAAATATGACCGGAGTATTGTTGCACGTTTTCCCGATAAGAATTTGTTGAAATCCGGTTTTCTTTTAGGAGAAGATTATTTATTCAAACGGGCTGCTATTGTTGATGTTACTCAGAAGAAAGGTCACGTAATTTTAATGGGATTCAAAGTTCAGAACAGGCATTGGACTTTCGGTATGTTTAAGTTACTCTTCAATGCAATTCATTCAGCAGGATTATAATACATCTTTATAAGGGGATGAAATATTCATTCCCTACATTTTTATATTCAATAAACTCATCGGGTCAATACGGTTTTTATACCATTGGACACCCCAATGTAAATGAGGCGCTGTTGATCTTCCGGTGGAACCGATTTCACCAATCTTCTGACCCTTTTTAACAACATCCCCTGTTTTTACTGTCAATTTGCTCATATGAAGATAGATGCTCGTTAAATTCTGACCATGATCAAGAAGAACAAAATTACCATTGTAATAAAAATCTTCTTCCGCAATAATAACTACACCATCTGAAGCAGCGTAAACAGGAGTTCCCTCGCTTGCAGCAATGTCAATTCCATTATGCGGATTACCGGCAACCCCATTTAAGATTCTCTGGCTACCGAACACACTTGAAATTCTTCCTTCGCTTGGTTTTATAAATCCGGAAATAAAAAGAGCTGAATCAATTTTACCAACTTCAGAACGTGCTTCCTTCATTTTTTCCCTTTCCAGTTCAATCCTTTCAAGTTCTTCCTGTGGAGGAGTAACGTATTTGCTTGCAATCTTTAATCTTTGAATCTGGTATTTTCTTTTTGGCAGTTTTATTTTTTTTATCTCTTCTTTTCCATCGTTATAAATCACCTTCAAATTGTGTGTCCCTGTAGCATCACGATCGAACCCGAAAACAAATGTCCCGTTATTATCAACTGTAAGCCTGATGTCGTTTAGAAATATTGATTTGGCATTGTCTGCAATTCCAACCAGAACATTACCCGGTTCCGCCTTTCCGATTATTTTTAAGCTTTGTCCATTAGTTGTAACAACAAAAAGCCAGAAAAAATTTATTGTGAGAATAGTTTTTATCATTCTAATATTTTTCCAGAATTAAGAAAAGAATTTTTTAATATCATATTAATAGAAAGTCCAGTAAATAGAAAAAACGGCGGAGAAACTTCGGTAACTGGATTCTTCTCGCGAAGTACTTGAAGCACTTATTTGACCAGAGAGTAAGAGATTGTTTGACATCTGGTGTTTAACATCAAGATAAGCACCAAGAACTAATATTTTGGTGTGAAGTGTAATTCCAATTTTACCGCCAAGTGTTACACTAAGATCTTTCCTTCGCTCAAGCTCATTATCAATCCAGATACAGTGGGATTCGAAATTATTGGGAGAGTAGTACAAACTGGATTTAAATTTATAATTAGTGTAATTGTATTCATATCCAATGGCTAAATCTTTGTAAAAATACTTACCGAGCCGCAAGTTTAAATCATTCCCTTCATTGTTATTGCCAACAATTACGTATTGAAAGTAGCCGGAGACTTTCACTCCGTTCCTGTGTCTGTAAGAGCCGTCAAGACGGAAAAGTTTTGCTTCATCCCGGTTATCAATTAAATATGGTGAATAAAGGATTAGAACCGCATCGGATGCCTGGTATGTTAAGGATAGGGAAATTGTATCTTTTCTTTCAAAACGAATGAATGCATCTTTCTCATCCCTGAAAATGTTTCCGCGTGCACTGCTTTGACCCAATCCAAATCCCATAATTAAATCACGGGCCAGATTAAGTGTTCCATGCACTTTAAATGTATTGAAACTGATATTACCCGAATAATTATAAGTACTAATAATATCCGGATCCAGAATATTTTCCGTGGCTTTCAATCTTGTTCGTATAAATGAAACCCCTAAGGTAAAATAATTAGTTATTCCTGCATTAAGCCTTGAACCGGCGGTAAATAGATTGAAGCCGGCATTATCCGAAAAAAATTGAGCTGTTGGCGCAGCGGCAAGAAAACTTGGCAAGTTTTCAAAAATTGCTCTTAGACCTGTTACCGGCAGAAAACCTTTTCTTAGTTCTACTAATCTTACCTGTGTTGAATCAAGTTCCCAGTCGTCAAGAAGCATATTATAGATTGCTCTTGCCGAATCATGGATTGCAGCTCTTGCATAGGAATCGCCTAAGTATAATTGAGCTTCAAAATCGGTTGAGTCTTCTTTCGCCAGGGCTTTGAATTCTCTTATTGATGCTAAAGTGTCTTCTATTGCATAGTAAACTTTAGCTCGCTGCATAGCAGCATCATAATTATATCCCTGTGCAAGAACTTCGTTGTAAGTACCTATTGCCTGTTCGTATTCTTTTGCGCAGAATAAAACATCTCCATATTCTTTAAGAATTAGCACATTTGGTTCAGCTTTTGCAAGATAATCTTCGTAGTAAAGAAGCGCATCAGGGCAATCTTCATCTAAAACCCGCCTTCGTCCATCTTCAAGAATGGCATATAGTTTTTCTTCCTCAGCCCTTAGTCGCTGCCAATCAATATCAGATTGAAGTTTTATTACATCGTCATTTATGGGATCAATTTCCTTAGCCTTATCTGCGTAACTCTGGGCACCCACATAATCTCTTTCCAGTAATTTTAGAGAACTTATTGAAATTAATGCAGAGAGATCGTTTGGTCGTTTTCTTAAAACATTTTCTAAGTATTGGCGTGCAAGACTGGTGTCCCGGTTAATCCAGACTGAAACCTGAGCGCGAAAGAGTTGATAATCCAGATTGTTTGGAAAATCTACAATAAGACTATCACTAATTGCAATTGATTTATCGAACTCACGATTCCAAGCTGCCATTTTAGAATAACGAGCTCGCAATTGCTCATCACGTTCTTCGGGGAAACTTTCAAAATATTTATCCAGAACCACCATTGCGCTATCGTATTCTTGAAGATATTCGTAATATTCAGCGACTAATCTAACCGCAGCCTTATCAGTGGGATTTATTTGAAGAGTAACCTTTGCACTATCTAATCTTTCACGATAGGTTTTGGCTCTGAACTCTGTAACATAGGTCCATTTTTCCTGATATCGCAGGTCTTCAGCTTTAGTAATTCCAATAATTTGAAGCTGCTGGTAAGCCTCTTCGATTCTATCGTTTGCGATCAGTTCTTCTACTAATTTTAGCCTTGTTTCAATATCTGCGGGGTTTCGTCTTAGTAATCTGTAATATCGATCAATCGGAAATTCTCGTTCGAATGCACGCGGACTTTGCTGCTGTACGTATGCCTGATTGGTGACAAGGTCGAGTCCATCCATTGCTTCTTTGAAGAAGGGCTTTATACTCAGAGCTGTTTCAAATGCTTTCTTCGCAATTGCATACTTACTTAACCACATTGTAAAATATCCATACCGGCTCCATAAGCGCCAGTCGTCCGGATACCGTTCTACATATTTTTTTAGAATTCTTTCTCCCTTTACAATGCTTCCGGTATGAGAAAGAATTTCTGTGTAGCGGATAATTTCATCAGGAACAGCATTATCATCGCGGGCAAGATACTCATCGTACCATAATTCGGCTTTCTCCCAGATCTCCATCCACATGTATGACTTACCAATTTCCAGATAGTTGAATGGATTGCTCGGGTTGATAGCGATCTCTCTTAAATGTCCTTCAATTCTTTTTTCGAGAATTGGATACCATATTGAAATCAAGCGGGCAAGGTTCTGTTCATACTCGGATCGTTTTCTTGCATCTCTTGTTTCAAGCGCAATTGCTCTTCTAAAATCCAAACGTCCATTAAAATACTGCTGACGATTTTCAAAACAGATACCTCTTAAATTATATCCTTCGGGATTTTGCGGATTTGCAGAAATGTATTTATTCAACTGATCGATAGCGTCACCGTATCTGCCGGATTCCATATGAGAAAGAGCGGTTTTCTTTAAGGTCTCGGGATCAATTCTCTGAGCTTGAGCCCATAGAGAAGCAGCGGCTAATAAGAGAAGAATTAATGTAGTAAGCCTTCGGTTCATTAAAAGTTTCGTTTTTCCCTATTATCAAAACAAAGTTATTAAAATTCGCCCAAATATTATACTTAAAAGTGTGCCACATAAATAATATAAAAAACGCACTAATGCGAAGGTTTTTGACTTAATGCTGTCTCAAAAATAAAATTGTGACTTAGAATTGGAAATAAATAAAGGGCTGAATATCTGCCGATTTGAATTGTGCTGCAATCCAGATAACGATTACAAGCAGAATCACTTTACCAATAAACGGTAAAGCTGTAACAATTTTTATTGCCCACTTTTCTAATTTGTCGGGCAGGAAGTGGAAAAGATAGCCAATCAGAAGCAGACCGAAAATTATAGGCATCTTATCAATGAATTGTAAGAATACCTCGCCATGGAAAAAATTGAAGATCTGGTCGAGCATATCAACAAAAGCCTGTAAATGAGGAGTCTTGAATATCATAAAAGTTATTGCCAGCAGATGAAATGTTACAAAGACCTGAATGAACTTATGAAGTTTAGTGTTATGGATTTTCAGAGCTTTCCAGAATTTAGTTCTTGGCTTTTGAGTTAACATTGAGAATGACATCATAAAACCATGTAAAGCTCCCCAGAGTATAAAATTCCATGCGGCGCCATGCCATAATCCGCAGAGAAGAAATGTTATAAACACAGAGATCATGTTTGTAAGAAACCGTAAATGTCTTAGTTTCATCTGAATCGGTTTGAAGAGATAATCCCTTAGCCATCTTGAAAGTGATATATGCCATCTTCGCCAGAATTCTGCAATGCTTGTGGCTTTATAGGGGTAATTGAAGTTATCCATCAATTTGAAACCGAAGAGTAGTGAGACTCCAATTGCAAGATCTGTATAACCGGAGAAGTCGCAGTAGATCTGAAGAACATAACCATAGATTGCAAGAAGATTTTCCACTCCCGTAAATCTCAAAGGGAAATCAAAGATTCGATCAATAAAATTGATGCTTATATAATCGGCAATTACTACTTTCTTAAATAAACCGAGACAGATTAGAAATATTGCGCGTCCAAGATCTTCTTTAGAAACGAATGGTTCTTTCTCTATTTGTGGTAAAAAGTCCGAAGCGCGGTCAATAGGTCCGGCAAGAGTATTTGGGAAAAATGATACATAAAGAACAAAATTGCGAAGACTGTTCGTTGGCTTTAATGTGTTGAAATAGACATCAAACACATAATTCAGGGATTTGAAAGTGTAGAATGAAATTCCAATTGGTAAAAAGATGTCGAGCGGACTGAAATCTTTTTGAACAATATCGCTGAAAACCTGCAGAATGAAATTGGTGTATTTGAAATAAGCGAGGATGCTTAGATTAATGATTACAGCTAAAACCAAATGGAGACGTTTAACAGAAAAATTTTCAGTAGCGGCAATCCATTTTGCAAAGAGAAAATTTACAATTGCCGATACCAGAAGAATGGAAGCATAATAACCGGCAGATTTATAATAGAAGTAAAAAGAAAACAGGATCAGAAACCCGATGCGTAATGATTTCTGCTTTAACAAGAAATTGAAGATAAGAAGAAAGAAGAAAAAGATGATTAAAAATAATCCGGTAGTAAAGATTAACGGATCATTTGGGCTAAATGATAATACTTCTGTAATTTTCTGAAGATCAATATTCAATATTTAGATCACAAATTATTAGTTAATAGAAGTATAACCCGCCTAATCTGACAGGTGTTAATGATTTTTTATAGCAAATTAAAAAAAATCATTATGGTTTCATAAACTATGCATTCAGTTTAGAATCAAGCATCTTTTGTAAATCGCCAACGCATTTTAGGCGAAGAAGCTCATAGCTTTTGAATTTCACATTAAATTTTTCTTCAACCGCTAGTATTATATTAATGTGATTAAGTGAATCCCATCCGGGTACTTCCGGTGCTGTGGTCTCGTCTTTAAGATCAAAGTCGTCGAGATTAAGCTGCTTTAGAATTACTTCTTTTAGTTCTTTTGATATCATTATCTGCTCCAGACTTGTTGATCGATTAAGCCTACTAATCTTTCTTTATTTGCTTTTCTACTAGGTTTACCGGATGAACTTTTAATAAGCCAGCGAGGTGGAACAAGGTAAACCTTATGAATGATAATGTCTATACTCATACCGGCTTTAAGCATTGCCATCCTCACTTTATTCTTTTCTTCATCGGTTGTTGTATTTGTTTCTGCTACAACAGTAACGAACTCCGTACCCATGTTTGCATCTTCTTCGCCAAAAGCAATTGTTCTGCCGGGTATTAATCCTTCAACACCGTTCATTACGTCTTCTATATCTTCTGGATAAATATTTTTTCCGGCAACTATTATTATATCTTTTTTTCTGCCGATAATATAATACTCGCCCTCCCACCTGAATCCATAATCTCCGCTGTAGTACCATCCGTTTTCAAATACTTCGGCAGTTTTTTCTGGGTAGTTTCTATAACCGTCGAACATTGAAACGGAAGTTATTGCCACTTCGCCTACAAGACCGTCAGAAATCTCCTGTCGGTTCTCGTCAACAATTTTCATCTGGCATCCGCCAATTGGTCGACCTGAGGAGACACAAACACGAATAACTGAATTGCTGTCAGCAAATTTCATAAAGCCGCGTGAAAGCTCATTTCTATCAACAACAACCTCCGGTATTTTTATTCCGGGAGTTGTTAAAGTTGCGCATAGTGTTACTTCTGCAGCACCGTATAAACAACCAAGTGCAAGTGGATTTAAACCGTATTTCTGATATCTCTCCAGAAATTTTTCGTGACTGTCATGTCTGATTGGTTCACCAGCATTAACAGTCATTTTTAAGCTTGAAAGATCAACTCCTTCCAATTCTTCCTCATTCACTTTATCAGCTAAAACATTATATGCAAAGTTTGGTGCAAATGTAATCGTCGCCTTCTCTTTAGAAGTTACTTCCGGTAGAAGAACAGGTGCAAGGACCCATTCAAAAGGATCGATTTGAACTAATGGAACTCCATAGGCAAGCGGGACATGAAATGCTGCGATTAATCCGAAATCATGGTAGAGAGGAAGCCAGCTTATCATTTTATCCTTTTCAGTAAGCTTCAGTGCGTTGCCAATATTCTTAACATGATTGATAATTGCTCGGTGTGATAGTACTACAGGTTTCTGCAATCCGGTCGTACCGGAAGAGTGTTGTAGTAAAACCGGATCGGCTTCTTTAACCTGGGAAGCAATTTCTTCAATTTCATTATCCAGAGCTGATTCAATATTATCGTTTAAATCCCATTCGAGCGGAAAGAAAACGGCTTTAATAGTACTTCCCGGTTTTTCAATTAATGGTTTGATGAGTGGCTCAAGTTCCCGCTCAGTTAAAATATAATCGAGACCTGATCTCTGAGCCATTCCTTCAACTCCCTGGCGAAATTTATCCGGATGTAGTCTTGGATTAGGATAAGCTAATACTGCAGGAAGAGCAGCAGTTCTGGAGATACCGAGATAGAGCGGGTAGAATTTTGGATTATGTCTTATTACAGTTGCACAAATCTCTCCGGGCTTAATTCCTAATTTTCTTAACTTACCAGAGAATTTTTTAGATGTATCAATTAGATTTTTAAAAGTCCAGCGAAACGGTTCCTCTCTGGCTACCCAGTGAATAATCGCTTCACGCTCAGGGTATTTCTCCGAGTTTAATTTCCATCGTTTCCAGAGAGTTGGTGCTTCTTCAATTTTGAAGTTTAAGTCGCTCATTTAACATCCGTAAAAAATTTAATTACAGTTCTTATTTGTATTCGCTCATTAATGATTCTACAAACAGCTGTGCAATTTTTGCAGCACCCTGGTCATTGAAATGGATATAATCTTTAAAAGCCAGTGGGGGATTTGCATTAACCCATTTAGGCATTGAGTTCTCACCCCCCATTGCATCAAACATACTCCAGAGAGCAACATCTGCCTGTCGTGCAATATTCTTTTGTGTTTCCAATAATTTAAATATTGTGGGATCAGTAATAAAATTATTTCCTTTTCTGGTTGATCGATCATGAACACTGATCATAACAATACTGGTTTTTGGAAATGCCTGCTTAATCTGATTAATAACCTTTTGCATTTCGCGTTCATACCATGAATAATCTGTTCCAGCTTTTCCGGAAATATTCAAGCCGAATTCAAGTAAAATAAGTTTGTAATCGAGATATTTTGCAAAGTCCTTAAATGTTGAGGGTGATATCTGTCCAATATCAACTCCCGAGTTTCCTCTCAGCGGAAGATTGTCAATGTATAATCCAGTTTCATTCTCTAACGTTACGCCGTAGAAGTATGCCTGGTCGGCAAGTGGAAATTCAATTCTAATTGATTTTGCTTTGGATTGTGGTTTTAAGATTAACTCTTGAATTCCGTTTCCTGTTTTTAAAGAAGCCGATTGCTTCGCTCCGCCATCAAACGAAAAGTTGATTTGAGAGTTCTTTGCATTCGAATAATATAGTTTTACTACGCTGAAATCTTTTAACGATCTTCGCGCTCTGGTAGTTTCATACTGAATCCATGAATTTCCCTTAGGTACAGCTACCTCTCCGCTGATTCCAAAAGGAAGACTTTTGGGATTATTCGTATAGACTGCAGCACTTTCCCAGTTATCGGAGAATGTATGCTTTGTGGTCATTCTAAAAGTAATATCCTGAGAAATGATGCTAAGCCAGCCGACTCCATTACCGCCAAATCTTTTCTGAAGGTCGTCGCGAATATTAGAAGTAATTAAATCTCCTTCAATTGCTGAGTCACCGTAATGAGCTATCCGGACAGTTTTTGTTTTTGAATTTTTCAGTGCATCAAAAAAATAAGAAAGCTGTTTGGTGTTTCCGAATAATTGAGTTTTTACACCCTGAAAAGGAGGAAGATTGCTATTATTCTCTCCTGAAATAAAATTCATCATTGCGGCAATTGTATTTGAAAAACCGAACTCTGCAAATGTTATACTTGGTCTGTTTAATTGACGGTTGAATGAATTGTCATTTATAGACTCGCTGTTCTCGTCGGATTTAATATCTGAGAATATATCAACCGGCATTATACTAAGTCCTGCAATTTCAAATTCGGGTTTGAAAAATGAGATTGCATAAAGACTAATTATTACCAATGACAAAAGCATTAAAGATTGTCGTATTTTATTTTCAGAGTTCATTTTGGACCTTTTATTGAATTAACTGTAAAAATTATAAATTATATTTTTTCAGAACGATTTCAACTTCCTTTACCCAGATGCTGTAGCCGGCTGAATTTAAGTGAACACCATCCCAGGTTAATTCCGGTCGCAGGAAATTGTCTTTTGTTGACATCTTTGAATTAAGGTCAATATAATCGATATTATTTCTTTTTGCATAATCTGATAAAAGTTTGTTCAGCTTATCAACTTCCTTATTTCTTCCGGCGTTAGTTTCGGGAGTGCCTCCCCAGTTTTTACCCCATTCTTTCCCTGCATAAATTGTCGATTGAATTACCGGAATAATATTTTTTGCTTTCAGCAAGCTGATTACCCTTAAAAAATCAGTGTAAATTTCATCAACCGGCGTCCAGTTATAAACATCGTTCAATCCGCCAAGTATAAAAACAATTTTCGGTTTGAGCTGGATTGTGGAATTTATTCTTGCATAATACCCCCGAAGAACATCACTTGGAATTCCTCTTCCAACAACATTTGGCCTTCCTAACAACTCATTCCAGCTCGCACCCGCAGTTAATGAGTTACCAAACATAATTATGTCCGCTTGGGTCGTCTTATATAAATTAAATAAATCGTTCTGTAAGCTATAAGCGGGATTGGTTTTATATCTTAAAGTGTCTTTTGCTTGTTGTGCTGAGGAGTTATTGCTCATCGCAAACAAAAGAATTAGTACTAATAATTGATAATACAAGTTTCTTACCATGAGATAAATTCTTTCTTTTTTAAAATTTTTATGCGATTAGTCGCATGCAAAATAAGTTTATTCATTAAAAAATCAAAAGGGATAATAGTTTCAAAATTGAAGTGAGGGGAAACACACTTTTAATGTAAACCTCATTTAAGAGAGGATATTATCATATATGGAAGGATATCCGAAATAAAAAGATTAAGAATTTTCCAATTTCTTTTGGTATTCGGCAATACGGAATTTAAGGTTCTTTTCCATTGCAATAAGTTCCGAAATTTTAGCGGTATATTCTTCTTTCTGGGCATCAACATTTGCAGTTTCCAGCTTCAGATCCCGCAGTTCATTACGCAGTCTTAATACATTATTACGAAGGTCGTCCAGCTCTTTCTGGTTTTCAATAATTTCCTGTACTATTCTTTGTTTGTTCTCTTCCAAGTTAGAATAATTTTCACTTCCCTGAGCAAATACGGCGCGGAACTCCTTTTCAATAATTTCTTTTTTACTCTCAAGATTTTCGGTATCTGAGCGGAGTTGTTGAAAATAAATTTTTTGTTTATTGATTTTATCCTTAAGGGTAGATAGATCTTCGCTCAATTCGCTTTGCTGTTCTTTCAAATTAGTAATTATCAATTCAGTTGTACTTCGTTCCTTCTGAAGAATTTTTGTTAAACCGCCGTATTCGGCAACCCGGGATGTTTTTTCAAGAAGTATTTTCTCTTTCGCAGCAGTCTCTTTTTCTTTTTCAAAAATTTCCTGTTTAAGTAAATTCAGCCGGTTCTTGGATGAACTTAATTCCTCGGAAAATTTCAGCATGGTTTGTGAGAGACTATTTTCTAACTGAAGATGACTTTCTTCAATTTCGAATTTCCTCTTCTCAAGTTCTTCAACCATCTTTTGTTTAAACGATACAGCCTCATTTAAAGTTTCTTCTTCGTTTCTCAATTGTAATATCTTTTCCTGCATTTCACTTTTAACATTTTCAAATTTTCTTACTTCTTCCGTTAACAAATTCCTCTTTTCGGATAATTGCTTGTTCTCTTCTTCTATTTTCGAAATAGATTCTTTATGATATTTGAATTTATATTCAAACTCATCAAAATCTTTCTGCCTTTCTCTTATCTCTTCAAGAATTGAATCCCTTTTTAATGAGTAATCTGTAAAGAATTTTTCTTTTTCCGTTAGCTGACCAACTAACGCGGCGATAGCCGACTCTAGGTTAGATTTAATTTCCTCACTCAGACTTATTTTTTCATCTAGAGTTTTTACAACAGCATTCTTTTTAGACTCTTCAGATTTTAGCTGGCTAAGTTTTTGTGTAAACTCTTCTTCAGCTTCTTTAATTTTATAAATAGAATCATCAAGATTACCGCTATATTTATTAAGCGCTTCGTGGAGCTTGTCCTCTTCTTGCTTTAAGAATTCAACACTTTTCTGTAGAGCATTTTGCTGCTCCGTTAGCTTCTCAAGATGTTCTTTCCTTTCCTCGATCTCGTTTGCTAATTCTGCGGAAAATTTATTGTCGGGTACTAATTCGGCAAGACTGCTTTCAAAAGATTCTTTTTTCGATTTATATTCATCTTCGAGGTTTTTGTTTTCTTTACGTAGATGCTCATTCTTCTGTGATAAGTCCAGTAATTCTTTCCTGGAATCTGCGGTTTTTTTGTCAAGCTCTGTAAGACTCTGATGTTTCTGAACAAAAGAATGAAGAGTGTTCTTAAGCTCGTCGTTTTCTTCAATTAATTTATCAAGCTCACTTTTTCTTTTCGAAGAGAATAACCCCATTCTCGCAAGTCTCCTTGACTGGTCTTTGGGAAACAATTTTTTGAAAAAGAGGAATAATTATAAATGCCATCTCCTCTTTATATGTTTAAGCTTTGCGTTAAAGATAATAAACTTTATTAAAATAAGCCTCAATTTAATTCTGAACAGACAATTTTTCCGATAACTTTAATCGGCATCATTCATTGCTGGGCTCTCATCACGAATAGTCTTTAACGAAATTATGTATGTACTAACTCCAACTGCTATAAGAACGAGAATCAATCTGACTATTAATTCTTCGGTAAAAAAATATGCCGAAGAACTAATTGCTAAAAAGAGCATTGTAACAGCTATCACTTTCGATTTTAACGGCATACCCCGTTTCTCACGGTAATCTTTAATAAACTTTCCGAATTTAGGGTGATTAATTAACCAGTTATAAAAACGCTCTGAACTTCGGGCAAAAGATGCAGCTGCAAGTATAAAAAAGATTGTTGTTGGCATTAGCGGTACGAATATTCCTATAATCCCCAGAGAAACGAAAATCCATCCCAAACCGATCAAAAAATATTTATATAATTTTTTCAAATCCATTTCAAACTAACTTTCTCTATTTATAATTCTGATAAAATCTTTTCAAGGTAATCTTTATAAAGTGAATTCGGAAGACTTTTAATCAGTCCTCTGAATTGATCATCATTTATAAATCCTTTTAGATATGCAATTTCTTCAAGACAGGCCACTTTCAATCCCTGTCGATCTTCAATAACACCAAAAAAGTTGGAAGCTTTAAGTAATGCTTCAGGAGTACCGGTATCAAGCCACGCAACTCCTCTTCCAATCTTTTCAACATGGAGCTGTTCCATGTTAAGATATTTTTTATTTACGTCGGTAATCTCGAGTTCTCCCCGTGCCGAAGGTTTTAGATTCTTGGAAATCTCTACTACCCGATTGTCGTAAACATACAAACCCGGGACTGCATAATTCGATTTTGGCTGTTCCGGTTTCTCCTCGATGCTTATTGCCTTTCCGGTTTTATCAAACTCGACTATTCCGTATCGTTCGGGATCATTTACTTTATATGCAAATATTGTTGCGCCGGAAGTAATATTTTCTATCGATTTGTAAAAGAAATCCAGTTTACCATAAAAAATGTTATCCCCTAATATCAAAGAAACATTGTCGCTGCCTAAAAATTTTTCCCCAAGAATAAAAGCCTCGGCTATTCCATTAGGAGCTTTTTGAATTTCGTAGCTGAATTTGACTCCGATAGAAGAGCCATCATCAAAAAGTTTTTGGTATAGCGGAATTGTTTCGCTATTGGAAATGATTAATATATCCCTGATCCCGGCAAGCATTAAAACCGAAACAGGGTAATAAATTAAGGGTTTATCATAAATTAATGTTAATTGTTTACTATATATTTTTGAGATCGGGTACATTCTTGAACCCGAACCGCCGGCTAACACTATGCCTTTCATTAGCGAAGAGTCCTGATTAATTAATTTTCTACCGAAATATAAGCCGTTTTAATTAATATTTCCTTTTCATTGTAAAAGTTGATTTTATACTGCCCCGTTCTCACGAACCTGTATTTAAAATATGTATCGTACCAAAAGGAATTTACCTGGTATTTTTTTGTGTCAACATACTCTTCATAGTCGGAGTTTGGTGCTTTCTTTCTCCATATCTTGATCATTAATCTTTCGGATCGAAGCGGCATGCTGTTTATAATGTAAATGTAGGTTTCACCGTCGCTAATTTGCATGGAGATCTTATCTCTTAAATTTTTTGGTTTACCATTCACTATGTTGTCACAAAAAATAATCTTCATATTTGGGAAAGGATCAACCGAGGGTTTTGGGGCTTCCCTTTTTTCTTCCGGGTTGATCACTGTGATGGTTGATGTAGCAAGAGTTCTCCTGTTAAAATTGCTGAAGGAAACAGTATATACTCCATCTTCAGTAAATTTGTGATTATATACCAGCCATTGTTTTCCCCTTGCAGGTCTAAGCAATTTACTCAGGTAATTTTGCTTAAAACGGTCTCCTGGTTTATCTATTGATAAAAATATAATATTCTGTTCAGAGTTTTTTTCACTGAATGTAAACAGAATAATAAAGGTCTGGTTTATAATAACTTTATTGTTTATAAACTGATCGATCGGTTCACCACGTTCAGTATACCCTCTGCAAAAAAAAATTTGCTGGGAGTAGAGAATGGTGGAAACAAAAAAAATAATTATGAATGTGGTTTTAATTTTAGACATTGACTAAAATGTTTTAACAAAAACTCAATTATTCCTAAATTCTTTTTCTTCAGGTAAACTAGAAAAGTAATCAATTATTGGTTGTAATAAAGATTTGGCTTTTTTATTTGAGAAAGATTGGAATTTTTCTTTCTTATAAATCCTAGCAAGTGATTTAACAGCTTCAGTAATAATAAACGAAAGGTTGCTTTCCTGAACAATTAAATCGGAAGGGAGTAAAAATATAGTATCGAAAATGGAAGCTTCTGCAACTTCCAAAAGTTGTTTGTAAGAAAGGTCTTCCATTCTCGAACCTTTAGATATTATCCCGGCTTTCTGTCTGAACTTAAGTTCAAACTTCATACGCTCTAAAAGAAGAGCAAGCGCGGCTTCAACTGTTATCCTAATTTCTATCATATTAATATTTTTTAAGAGGCGCGATGTGCAGCGTCTCTAAATTGTTAAACTACTTCAACTTGTAAAACAGATGTTACTTTATGCGCTGCTTCTTGAAGTGATATAGCAACCTCGAAATTCAAGCCGGAATTTTCGAGCATTACTTTTGCTTCTTCAGCATTGGTTCCTTCCAGTCTAACAACTATCGGAACTTTAACATGTATTTCATTTACAGCATCAATAACACCCTGTGCTACCCGATCGCATCGGACGATTCCGCCGAAGATATTAATCAGGATTGCTTTTACATTAGGATCGGCAAGAATAATTTTAAATCCGTTTGCAACGGTTTCTTTATTTGCTCCTCCGCCCACATCGAGAAAGTTCGCCGGTTCACCACCTGCAAGTTTTATGATATCCATAGTAGCCATTGCTAGTCCGGCACCGTTTACCATACATCCGACGTTACCGTCAAGTTTTATGTAATTCAAGTTATATTTAGAGGCTTCAATTTCAAGCGGGTCTTCTTCATCAAGATCGCGATAAGCGGAAATCTCGTGATGACGATATAATGCATTATCGTCAAAATTCATTTTTGCATCGAGAGCAACAACTTTATCGTCGTTCGTTATTATCAATGGATTAATTTCAAGAAGCGAAGCATCTGTTTCTTCATATGCTTTATAAAGTTTCATAATAAATGGGATAAAACTCTTAAAAGCATTTCCCTCAAGTCCTAATCCAAATGCAAGTTTGCGAGCCTGGTAAGATTGAATTCCAACAGAAGGTTCAATCCATTCTTTAATAATTTTTTCCGGAGTCTCTTCTGCGACCTTTTCAATCTCAACTCCGCCTTCAGTAGATGCCATAATAACATTTTTTGATACACTGCGATCTAAAAGTATTCCAAGGTAAAGTTCTTTTTTATAATCGAGTCCTTCTGTAATAAAAAGTGTTTTAACAACTTTTCCTTCGGGACCGGTTTGATGTGTAACAAGTAAATTGCCGATCATTTTTGCGGCATACTCTTTTGCTTTTTCAACAGAAGTTGTGAACTTAACACCACCTTCAAGGATTAATTCCTGTTTATTGTATGGATTGTATAATCTTCCTTTACCTCTTCCACCGGCGTGGATCTGAGATTTTACTACAAACTGGTTAATTCCTTTTGATTGAAGTTCTGCAATTGCCGGTTCAAATTCGTTAATATCTTTTATAGCAATACCATCCTGAATAGGTACACCGTATTTTTTTAGAAGCTCTTTTGCCTGATATTCGTGTATTTTCATTGTTTACCTTAAGAAAATTATCGGGTTAGTTGATAAATGCTGTCAAAAGTTACAGGATTTAGCTATGAGATTCAATTTAGTGAACGATACATTCTATTTTTTTGTTCTGCAAATTAACTCATACTTAAAAATTTTATGACATTATGAATAAAAAACAAAAATCGGTACTTATTATTAGCTTAATAATTATTGCTGCGTCGTTTATTATATGGCTGGCATTTGGGTCAGAAATTTTTACCAAGACTCAGGTACTTGTTGAAACTAAAGATGAATTATTCGGCTGGACTGAAAAGAAATGGGAAAATAAATTTATTTGGGGTTTAGATTTGACATTAGTTGTTTCGGGGACTGTGTTCCTGACAGGTAGCTTATTAATGTTTCTCATGAGGAATAAGAAGAAATCAGCAGATTAATGTTTTACTAACCATTGAAAAAGGTAAGGATATGAATAAATCGATTAAATCATTTTTCGCTTTTCTGATTCTGGGCTCATCTTTATTTGCACAGGGATTCACTGTTAAGGCTACAGGTTCTCAGGTATTTAATTTTGAGGATAAGAATGGCAGAAATCAAGTAACATTTTTTAGTGCAACTCCTTTAGAGGATATTACCGGTACGGCAAATGGAATCTCCGGAACGGTAACATTTGATGTAGTAAACTTTGCTAAAACTTTGAATGGAAGTCTAATTGTAAAAGTCGCTTCGATGAATTCCGGAATCGAATTGAGAGATCAACACTTAAAAGGATCTAACTGGCTGAATGCTGATAAATTTCCCGATATTGTTTTTACAATAAAGGAAGTTACGAATGTGAAGAAATCCGATTCTAATAAATTTGAATTCAAGGTGAAGGGTGACTTCAAAATGCACGGTGTTACAAAGGAAGTTGTTGCAGATGCAGAAGCAACATATCTTGATGAAAGCGAGCAAACTAAAAAACGTGCCCCGGGAGATCTTCTTGGGATAAGAGCAAAATTCAATGTCAAGCTATCTGAATTTGGTGTCAATAATCAGTTAGTCGGAAATAAAGTTGCCGAAAATATTGAAGTGAGTGTTAATATAGTCGGCTCGAATAAATACTAATTTTTCGTAGAGGTTGTCTCAAAAGTAATCTTTATTATAGAACAACCCATGGATAACACAGATTTAACTGATCCTCCGGAGGCGGACAAGTTTCCGCAGATTATTTTATTGAACAATTACTTTTGAGACAGCCCCTACTTTTTCTCTTCAAAAAAACTATCCGGTATTCCCTTGTTAATTTTGTAATTGGTGTAAGTCATATAAACTTTACCACTCATCGACATATTCTGCCTTGATCTGTTTCGAGTTTGTTTCTGGTCTTCTTTATCATTCACCATTTCGTCGTGTATCGGCATGTTTCCTAGATTGAAAGAAAATATTACAGAAGAGGGAAGAGCCGAAGTTTTATTTTCATATGTTAGCTCAACATGAAGTGTTCCCGATTTTTTACCGGTTGTTTCTATTTTGTGAATAACTTTTTGCGTCTGGTCAATCCACAATGTAGAGAGAATAAGATCTGTTGAGTCACTGTTCGGGATAATTTTGATTACATCCAATTTATGGCTGTTTAAAGTTTCGGTTTTAACGTAAATGGCTGTGTAATCACCCTGTAAAAATTGTGAAGGAGAAAAGCTAAGGCTCTGTTTTGGAAGCATTGCAAATCCCTTGGAATCAACCTTCACTTTATCGGGTTGCTTGAAATATAATTTGGCGTTTGTATCGGGAATTTTAACCATGCTGAAATCGAGTTTTATATTAACATCTACTTCATAATCCTGTATCTTATCAAACCGGGTTTTAACTTCATTTATAATTTTAATTGGATCTTTTGATTGAGCAAAAGTGAACAAACTTACCACTAACCAGAATAAAACTATTCTTTTCATTTTCTAATTCCTCAGCTAAGGATATCCTTCTTTAAAAATATATATGATGTAATTAAATAGAGGCCGACAATATGACCCCCAAGAACAAGAGCCGATTCAATAATATTCGTATAATCAACAGGGTCATGAAAAAACCCATCCCATTGGGTCATATGCGATGTGAAAAAATAGGGAGAAACATCTTTTAAGAAATCAATCGGTAAAGCCGAAAGAATTAGAAAGATTATTATAACAGCCATTGTTGAAACAATCGGTCCGATTGCGTTTTCAACCATCGATGAAAAGAAATATGAAACAGCAAACACGGTAAACATACTTAACATTGAATATCCATAAGCTCCGGCAAAGCGCCAGAGAATATCATTCGCAGAAAATATTATAAGTTTTCCTCTAAAGGAAACGAGTTCCCCCGTACCGAAAATTAAACAGCTAACGCCTAAGCTTAAAAAAGCTAACCATGCAAGAAGTAGAAAAACATAAATTAATCCTGCAGAAAATTTTGCAGATACAACTTTAAATCTTGAAACAGGACGTGTTAAAAGCATCCGATAAGTTCCTGATGTGGCTTCGCTTGCCAGAAGATCTCCTCCGACAAGTACAATAAGAAACGGAATGTGAATATATAATCCGGTTAAAACTAAATTGGCAACAAGATAACCATTGAATAGGTTGCCAACCATAATAAATGAATCCTGAAAATTGCGTGTTATCGCTTTTATGTAACCTTCGCCTGTAAAGTAGAGTGCCACCTGAACGATCACAACCAAAACTCCAATTGCAATGAATCCGATATAAGTTCTCCACTTCCTGAAAATTTTTTGTAATTCAATCGAAATAAGTGTTATCATTTTCCGTTTCCCTCCGTAATTTTCAGGAAGTAATCTTCAAGAGAACGGACAGGCACGACCGCACTAACCGAAAATCCACGTTCAATAAAAAATTTATTTAACACTGCTATCTCGTTTTTCATTAATTCAAATGTAAGTTCTCTATTAGTTGAAGAGGATAATTTAACCCGCCAGTCAGATTCAGAAATTATCATTTTAGCGTTCTCGATTTTATCAACTTCGAAAGTAACCGAAAGCTTATCTACGCTTAAAAGTTCGTCAACAGTTCCTTCAACCTGTGCAGAACCATTGTTTATTATGATCATTCGTGAAGTGATTAATTCAACTTCTCTTAAAATATGTGATGAAAGAAAAATTGTTTTATTTTTTGATCTACTTAAATAGAGAATCAGATCTCTAATTTCCTTCATTCCCTGAGGATCGAGTCCTGTTGTTGGCTCATCTAAAATTATAAGTTCCGGGTCGTGAATTAAAGCCTGGGCAATTCCTAATCGTTGTTTCATTCCGTGTGAATATGTTTTCACTTTACTGCCGGCACGTTTCGAAAGTCCTACAAGCTCCAGCATCTCCATAATTTTCTTTTTTGAAGTGTCCGCACCGGAAAGTTTACCAAGGATTTCTAAATTTTTATAAGCCGAGAGATAAAGGTAAAAATCCGGCTTTTCAACAATTGCTCCCACCTTTCTTAGAATTTCTTCACGGTTTTCTTTAATTGATTTGCCGAATATTTTTATAGAACCGGAGGTGGGTTTTATAAGCGAAAGAAGCATCCTTATAGTCGTGCTTTTTCCAGCACCGTTGGGACCTAAAAATCCAAACACATCTCCACGGTATACATTCAAGTCTAGATTATTTACCGCGACAATGTTTTTGAATTTTTTTGTCAGCCCGCGGACTTCAATTATTTGTTCTGAATCCAAACAGCCACCATTTTTTTATTTCTTTAGACGACATTTTAATAGCAATGTTCATTATTCCGGATAAAATTAATAAACTTCTGTCAGTCACGAATTGAAAATTATTCCCCGGTGTAGAAATGCTTATTGAAAATCTGATTCAACCACTATTAGTTTTTTTCCCAAATGTAGAATCGAGCGGAATATACTTTGTAATTATGAACGAAGGTATGGCTGCTATTAATACCCAGATAAAAAAGTATTTATAACCGATCGATTCCTGAATCATTCCGCTGAACATTCCCGGGACCATCATGCCAAGCGCCATAAATCCAGTGGCAATTGCATAATGGGAGGTTTTGTACTCACCATCAGAAATAAATATCATATACATAATATAAGCAGTGAATCCAAAACCGTAACCGAATTGTTCTAGTGCAACGCACACATTAATTAAGAATAATGATACTGGTTGAATATATGACATATAAACGTAAACGACGTTTGGGATATTAATTGCAACAAGCATCCACCACAACCATTTTTTTAATCCGCTCTTAGAAATTAGAATACCGCCTAAGATCCCGCCAAGTATTAAAGCGATCATTCCCACAGTTCCATAAATAAATCCAACTTCCGATGTTGATAGTCCTAATCCACCTGAATCGTGCGGATCAAGCATAAAAGGAGAAGCCATTTTAACTAATTGAGATTCACCCAATGTGTATAGTAATAAGAATCCTAGAATTATCAGGATTTTTTCCTTCTCAAAAAATCTGATGAACGTTAGAAAAAATTCGCTTAAAGGTTTAGCCCTCTGTGAACGGAGTACGGATTTATCTTGAGAAGGTTGCGGTAAAATAAATCGGTGGTAAATAGAGAAGAGAATAAATAAAAGTGCAATTACACCAAATGTGAATACCCATGCAATCGGAGTTTTTTCTGAATGTGCGAGAAACGTCGCTTCTAGATTCTGTTGAACCATTGGATCCAACTGAACAACAACAAATGCCGGTTTATTCCAATTTTTTGAAGTAAACTTTATTGAGCTCCCTTCAATTACATTTATTAATGATGAACCTTCGATCTGCTTTAAATCGATTAGATATTCATCACCTTTATCCGGTTGTTTTGATAGGTTAAGTTTAAGAATTGCCACATTACCAACTAATTCTGTTATTGATGAAGTGTCGGAATTGCGTATTACATCCTGTTTAAAACCATTCATAATATTGAATTTGTGGGCAAAATTAATGTAGAAATCGGCAGCATCTTTAGTAATAGGACGTGTTCCGACTTCCAATACTTGAGGAGAGGCAATCAACTTTAGTTTACCTTCCAAAGCATTGATTACGGAAGAATCGACCTGAATTGTTTGTTGAAAGAACATTTCAGGTTTTGCAGAAACTTTGAACTCAGCAGGACCGACTGAAAGTGTGCTCTCTAAAAATCCGGCAAGTATTACTAACAATCCCTGTCCGGCAAACATAGAAATTCTGTAAAATGCACTTCTAATTCCGACAAAAAAGGATTGCTGACTTTCAGATAGTGCAAGCATATAAAAACCATCAGCAGCAATGTCATGTGTTGCTGAACTGAAAGCGAGCAGCCAGAAAAAGGCAAGTGTAAATTGAAAAAAATCCGGTATTGGAATCGTAAACGCAACTCCGGCCATACCAGCGCCGATTATTAATTGCATTGTGGTAATCCAGAATCGTTTTGTTTTTAGAATATCAACAACAGGGCTCCATAGCGGTTTTATTACCCATGGCAGATACAACCAGCTTGTATAAAGAGCAATATCAGCATTGGATATTCCAAGACGTTTATACATAATAACCGAAACGGTAATTACAATAACAAATGGCAGTCCCTCGGCAAAATATAAAGTTGGAATCCATGACCAGGGATTTACTGTTTTTACTCTCTTTTCCGATAATGATTTCTTAATGATCATAATTTTTTATGTAGATAAGTTTTCACCCAGTAATGAATCTACTTGTTCATTCTTTATAACTTTTATTGAATCTAAGATAAATAAAATCATTAGAACTATAAAGATGGCATTTCGTGGCGGGAGTTTTTGATTTTATTCACTTACAATGTAGTAGAATATTTATTGATTTCGATTAGTATTGTTATTAGATTTTACACGGCTGTCCGATAAATTATTGTCTTCTTCTCTTAAATGAACATGTAACTTATATGGGAAAATAAATTCCCATTTGTGTGTTCTCACCAACAAATTCAGGAGGTTAATATGCCTTCAAAAAAATTAAAAGAATTTCTGGACCAGAATAATATTAAGTATGTTACAATCAAACACTCGGTTGCTTACACTGCACAGGAAATAGCCGCATCGGCTCATATTAAAGGTAAAGAACTTGCGAAGACAGTGCTTGTTAAGATTAATGGAAAAATGGCTATGTGCGTTTTACCGGCTTCATACAAAGTTGATTTTGATCAGCTTAAGAAAACAGTGGGGAATGATAATATCCGGCTTGCAAACGAAATGGAGTTCAAAGATAAATTCCCTGAATGTGAGGTTGGAGCGATGCCCCCATTTGGCAATCTTTACAATTTAGAAGTTTACGTTGCACAAAGCTTAATTGGGGATGAGGAAATTGCATTCAACGCAGGTACACATACTGAATTAATTCAAATGGCATATAAAGATTTTGAAAATCTTGTTAAACCGAAAATTGTTAAGTTCTCTTTTCCAACTAAATTATAATGTGTGGTGTTTGTATTTAAATTACAATAAGGACAATTTTATATACATCTTGTATGCTTTAGTGAATGTTCATAGATTTGGAAAGAATTTTCTAAATTAAATTGTAAAGGAACAATTATGAAATTATATAAAGTTTTATCTCTGTTATTGATAACAGTAATATTAATGACCGGTTGTGCGAAGGACGATAATCCAACCTCATCTTCTGGCGATGAACTTGTTGGCACCTGGGTAATGACAAAAATAATTTTAACATCTCTCGGAAATACCGAACTTACACCTTCAGCAATTGGCTATAGTGCAACTATCATCATGAAAAGTGATAGGACGTTCACTGCTAATTACGCCGATTCTGACGGAGCATCAACAGATGCGGGAACGTGGAGCGTAGCTAATGGCAAGTTAAGCTTAAAAAGCAATACAGGTGAAACACAAGAGATGCCTTACACACTTGTTGGCAATAAACTTACTACTGAGACAACATTGGAAGTGCCGACTTTCGGTCAAATCCCCGTCAAATTAGAGTTTACAAAACAATAATAATTTAATTGGACTGTGAATTGAATTTCGGTTCAATTTGCAGTCCAGTCAGCTTATCCCTTTATTCAATTCAAAGAAAATCTTATATTTAATCGTCACCAGTCTTATTTTCAGATTTTCAACACTTAATTTATTTTAGTAAATATTAATAGGAGGCGTTATGAAGAATAAAATCGGAATATGGCTCGATGGTAAAAAAGCATTAATCCTTAGCATTTCAAACAAAGAAGAAAAATTAATTAAGGTAAGAAGTGATATTGAAAGTAAAGTCCGCTTTTATGGTGAAACCAAGAAAGTAACCCGAATGGGAAACATGTTTATTGATCCAGAAAAAACAAAGGAACAGAGAAAGTTGCATCAGATGAAAAATTATATCAAAGAGATTATAGGTAACTTGAAAGGAGCTTCTGCAATTTATATTACTGGACCGGCTCAAACAAAACTTCTTCTAAGTCAGGAATTGAGTGCAAAGAAATATTTTACCGATAAAGTAATTGCCGTTGAAAATTCAGACAGTATGACCGAAAGGCAAATTTGTGCAAAGATCAGAAATTTTTTCGCTGCTATTACATAATTAGAAAACAGGAATAGATTCTACTTGCTAATCATTTTTATTGCCAATAAGTTTCAGTCACCAAAATTCAATCTTTAGTCTATTCTAACAGGAAAAACAATATGAGTCTAAGTCAAATTGCAAGAACAATTAAAGCATCACCTACGTTAGCATTGAATGAAAAGGCTGCTATTTTAAGAGATAAAGGAGATCCTGTAATTCATCTTGGTGGTGGAGAACCGAAAAGCAGAGCTCCCATGGATGCACTTCTGGCAGCAGTAAATTCATTAAATACCGGCGAGATACGTTATGCCCCGGCCGATGGTACACCCGATTTGAAAAAATCGATCATCCGTTATACGGAAGAATATTATCACAGGAAAGTACACCCGGAAAATATAATTGCTTCCGGTGGTGCGAAGCAGGCAATTATGGTCGCCATGCAGGCAATCCTAAATCCACAGGAAGAAATAATTTTTCCGGCTCCATACTGGGTCAGTTATCCGGATATGGCAAGGTTGTGCGGTGCGCTTCCAGTTCCGGTTCTTCCCGAAGACGGAACCTTTTATCCGCGTCTTAAAGATATTGAACAGAGGGTTGGTAGTTATACGAAAGCTGTTATTATTAATAGTCCGAATAATCCCACCGGCGCAAAGTATCCTGAAGAATTTATTGCGGATATAGTTAATTACTGTGAAAAGAAAGACCTCTATTTGATAATGGATGATATTTACCACCGGCTTGTATTTGATGGTAGAAAACCAATAAGTGCTTATGATTACACAAAAAAATCTGTTGAAGAATCTAAACTGATAATAATAAATGGTGTCTCAAAGCAGTATGCAATGACAGGTTTCAGAATCGGCTGGGCTGTTGGTAATAAAAAAGTAATTGAAGCGATGGCAAACATTCAAGGGCATCAAACATCAGGTCCATCTGTTTTATTGCAGAAAGCTGCTGTTGGCGCATTAAACGGAATACAATCCGGAGTGGAAGGACTTCGTGTTACATTAGAGAATAATAGAAATGTTCTGATCGGCTTGTTAAAATCATTTGAGGGTGTTAAAGTAAATGTGCCTGATGGGACATTTTACTGCTTTGCAGATTTTAATGCTTACGAAAAGGATTCTCAAAAGCTATCGACTTATCTGATTGATAAAGTAATGGTATTAACGGTACCGGGCAAAGAATTCGGTTTAGATGGACATCTGAGAATAAGCTATTGCGGTACGATCAAAGAAATTACAGATGGAATTGAAAGAATGAAATGGGCTCTCGATCCGAATTCACCAAACGAGCTTTATATTGGCGACCGCAAACTAGTGAGGGATTGGTCATGAGTAAATATCTAGAATTTAACACACCGGCAACCAAACAAGCTCAAGAACTTGCTTCGGATTTCCGATTAAAGAACCAGGGATTAACTAACCTTGATCGAGTATTCTGGAATCTACCTGATGAGGCACTTTATGAGGAAGCAATTTTCCGTAACGAAGCCAAGTTAGTTAAAGGCGGTGCTCTTCTGGTCAATACTGGAAAACATACAGCCCGTGCTGCTGCCGATAAATTTGTAGTTCGCGAAGAATCAACACAGAAAGATATCTGGTGGGGAACTTATAACCGTCCGTATGCTCATGAGAAATGGTCTCAATTGATGGGAAGATTACAGGCATGGGCGCAAGGTGAAGAACTTTTTGTTCAGGATGTTTATGCCGGCGGCGATCCGGATTATAAAATGCCAGTTAGAATTGTATGTGAAAAAGCATGGCATTCTTTATTTGTCCGTAATATGTTCATCACTACTAATGATAGAGATGAATTGAAAAAATTTGTTCCTGAATTTACGGTTATAGCTGTTCCGGGTTTTAAGGTTGATCCGATTACAGATGGCACAAGAACAGATACAGGAATCATTATTAATTTCGATCAGCGTACTGCAATAATTGCGAATTCTCTATATGGCGGTGAAATTAAAAAAGCGATTTTTACCGTACTGAATTTTTTGCTTACATATCAGGATGTTCTTCCGATGCACTGTTCCGCAAATGTTGGCGATAGCGGAGATGTGGCATTGTTCTTCGGATTAAGCGGAACGGGGAAGACGACACTTTCAGCAGATCCTAAAAGAAGATTGATTGGAGATGATGAACATGGATGGAGTTCACAGGGTGTTTTTAATTTTGAAGGCGGCTGCTATGCAAAAGTAATACGTCTCTCTGCTGAACATGAACCCCAGATTTATGCAACAACACATCGCTTCGGTACCATTCTCGAAAATGTTGTGTTCGATCCGGTATCCCGAAATATTGATCTTGATGATGATATTATTACAGAAAACACCCGTTGTTCATATCCAATTGAGTTTATTCCCAATGTAATTGAAGAGGGGTATGTAAGAACGCATCCTAAGAATGTTATTTTTCTAACTTGTGATGCATCGGGTGTAATGCCTCCAATTGCACGTTTATCAGCCGAGCAGGCACAATATCATTTCATAAGCGGTTACACTTCAAAAATTGCTGGAACCGAAATCGGTTTGGGAATTGAACCACAGATTACTTTCTCCGCCTGCTTCGGCGGTCCTTTTATGGTTCGTCATCCATTCGATTATTCCGAGATGCTAAAGCAAAGACTGTTGAAATATGGTGCTACAGTCTGGTTGGTTAATACCGGATGGGTTGGCGGAAGGTTTGGTGTTGGTAAACGTATTAGTATTCGTCATACAAGAAATCTCCTTAATGCCGCGCTTGATGGTAAACTTGATAAAGTAAAATACCGCAAGGATAAGTTGTTCGGTTTCGAAGTGCCGATGAACTGTCCGGATGTTCCAGAGGATGTTCTTTATCCCGAAAATTCATGGGGCAATAAAGACGAATACTGGAAAAAGTACGATGCTCTTGCAGCAAGATTTGTAGAAAATTTTAAACTTTTTGAAAAGGGATGTTCAAAAGAAGTTATTGCTGCCGGACCAAAGAGAATATAATCTGTATTGAAACTAAATTAATGGGAGAGTAGTTTTCTCTCCCATTAAAAAGAGATAATATGAAAAATGTAGCAATAACAAGCATGCTTCTACTGTTTTTTCTTTGTTCATGTAATATTGAAAACTCAGTCAGTCCCGAAATTCCTGAGTTCGACTATCATCCCACAGTCGGCAATACAATTGAAAAATTCGGGTATGTGAATACTGTAAAAAAATTGTCGTATGAAGATTCGTATAATATAATTGTTGAATCAAATCAGGTTACAATAGGATTAATAATTGAAGGGTATGAATCAGGATCCGTTCGTGTTGAGGTAATAACAAAAAACGGGTCAACAATTTTTAATAGAACCGCTCTCTCAAATACCGTCCAGGGTCAAACAATACAGCTCGGTTCCCCGCTAGATAAAGTAAAGATCAAATTTGTCTCCTTCACGGGGATGATTACGCTTGGTGTTACAACAACAAATTAGAAAGCAGTAATTACACTTTCTAATAAAATCCTCTTACATTATATTTGTCGCTAATCTAATTGTGACAGCTTGCTTTATTAAATACTGGAGAAAAATGGCAGTATCAAAAAGAATAAACAGGATTAATTTATCGCAAACAATGAAAGTTGCCCAGGCAGCAAAAGAAATGCAGGCAACTGGAGAAGATATTATAGATTTAAGTGTCGGTGAATTAGATTATCCAACACCACCCAATGTTAAAGAGGCAGCCAAAAAAGCGATTGATCAAAACTTTACTAAATATACTATAAATGCCGGAATGATCGAGCTTAGAGAAGCCATAGCACAAAAATTAAAAAATGAAAACGGTCTATCTTATTCAACAAACGAAATAATTGTATCTAATGGCGCTAAACAGGGTTTATTTAATACAATCCAATCAATTGTATATACGGATGACGAAGTTATTTTTTCCTCACCGTATTGGGTCTCTTATCCGGAAATGGTTTCTCTTGCTCATGGAAATTCGGTAATAATTCCTGCAAAAGAAGAGAATGGTTTTAAGATGACGCCGACGCAGCTTAAAGAAGCAATTTCATCTCACACGAAATTGTTGATTCTATGCAATCCCTCCAATCCAACAGGTTCGGTATATACTAAAAAAGAACTTGAAGAAATTGCCGATATTGTAGAACAGGGTAATTTTTATGTAATTACAGACGAGATCTATGAGAAGATGGTTTATGATCATCATAAATTTATAAGCTTTGCTTCTATGAGTGAAAAAATAAAAGGTAAGACAATTGTGATTAACGGGCTCTCAAAATCTTATGCAATGACAGGCTGGAGAATTGGTTATGCTGCCGGACCGGAACACATCATTAAAGCAATGAATAAACTTCAAAGTCATAGTACATCAAACGCATCCTCGATTTCCCAGGCGGCTGCAATTGAAGCCCTGGCGGGTGATCAAAATTTTATAAAAGAAATGCGGGCTGAATTCGAACGGAGAAGAGATTTTTTCTATGAGGAGATTACATCAATAGAAGGTATTGCCTGTTATAAACCTGAAGGGGCATTCTATTTATTTCCAAACATTTCATCATATTTTCATAAATCGACTGATATATTCCGCATTGAGCATTCGTTTGATCTTGCGATGTATTTATTATATGACGCAAAGTTGGCTGTCGTACCGGGAAGTGCGTTCGGATCGGAAGGATATTTGAGAATATCTTATGCCGCACCAATTGAAAAATTAAAAGAAGCTACTGAAAGGATCAAGAAGGCTCTGGAAAAGCTGAATTAATTATTAAGATAAAATTCCAGTGCCCGTAAAACTTTATCTGTTTGCATTTTCTCGCCTGTCCACATTTCAAAAGAGCGGGCACCCTGCTCAACAAACATACTTAAACCTGTGATTGTTTTTGCTCCCTGCTGTTCGGCTAATTTTAGAAATTTTGTTTTGACCGGTGTGTAAACCACATCAAAAACGATTTGATCTTTAACGAATGATTCCGGTATGGTTGTAGCGGAATCATCAATCTCGGGATTCATACCTATAGGAGTTGTATTTACAATTAGTTGAGAATCCTTAAGAATTTTTACAACATCGGGGGGAACAAGCTGATATGCCTTTATATTATTAAATAACATTTTGGATGCAAAATACTCTTTAAGAGATTCTGCAATCTGTTCTGTTCTGTTGATAATGTTAATTTTGTCGATTTTAAAATTTCTTATTAGTGCATAAATAACACTACGTGCAGCGCCTCCGGCTCCTATAATTGAAACATTGGCACCTTGCAAATAATCTTTATAAGGATTCAACGATTCAATGATTCCCAAAACATCGGTATTGTAACCACGCAAAACTCCATCGTCATTTAATACTGTGTTTACGGAGCCGATCATGCTTGCTTCGTCAGAAATATCTTTAAGCAAAGGAATTATTTTCTCCTTGAGCGGAAGCGTTACATTAAATCCTTTAATACCCAGAGCAATAATTCCTTTCAATGAATCCCTGAGTGAGTTTAAAGGAACATCAAAAGGGAGATAAATATAATTTAGATTTGATAGTTCGAATGCAATATTATGCATTAACGGCGAGTAGGAATGCTTAATAGGATGACCGAGTATTCCTACTATCTTCGTGTTATGGTTAAACTTATTTTGTGAATGCATAATTGATCAAGTTTTATTATCGTCAAGCAATTTGGTAAAAAGTTTAGAAGTTTTAACTTCAGGATAATCCCTTGTAAACTCATTCTTAATATTTGGGTCAAGTTCAAAAGTTTTCTTTAGACAGTCTATTGCATCTTGAGTCTGGCTGATTAAAAAATTAATTTTTGCTTTCCCATAGTAAGAGTTAGCGTGACTAGGCTTTAGTCTGATACACTCATCGAATGCCCTTAGTGAATCAAGCCAGCTTCCCATTTCGAAATACGTTTCTGCTAACTTGTACCATGCGCCGAAGTTATCTTTATTAAGGTCGATTGCATGTTTAAAACTTATTACGGAGTTCTGAAGTTGACCGAGAGAGTATTCTAAATCTGCTTTAGCAAACCAGGCATCTTCAGGATTGCTGGTCAACGAAATAGCTTTATTAAAATCTTTAAGAGCGAGCTGAAATTTTCCAACAGAATCATAACAGTAACCTCTTGCAAGGTAGGCTTCATAGTATTCGGTATCAAGATTGATTGCTTCGGTGTAACTCTTTATAGCTTGCTGGTAATTTTCTAATTCTTCGTAAGTTTGACCCATGTTGAAGAGTATGGTTTCATCATATGGGTCAATGTCGTAAGCTTTTTTATATGAATCGAGTGCTTCGCCGAATCTTCCAACTTTAGAATAAGAATAACCGCAATTAAACCATGAGCTTGCAAAATCATCCTTCAAAGCCATCGAAAGTTCAAAAGCGTTTATAGCTTTATCCCATTCTTCCATACGAAGATGAACAATTCCTTTGTTATACCATCCTGTAAAACTATCGGGTTCAATTTCCAAGTACATTTCATAAGAATTAAGAGCCGATTTCAATTGATTTGAATTTTCATAACAGTAACCCAGCTCATACCATGCTTCAAGATATTCAGGCTCCAATTCTGTGGCTATTTTAAGGTATTCAATCGCCTCACTGAATTTTTCTCTCTTCTCATATAGCAATCCGAGATTAAAATAGATTTCTTCGTTGTTCGGTTCGAATGTTAGTGCTTTTTTTAAAGATTCAATAGCTTCATCAAACATTCCCAAATTATCTTCGGCAATAGAAATGTTGATATATGTTTCAACATCATTGGGGTTTAGTGATAATGCTTTTTGAAAACACTCATATGCTTGATCGAAGATAAAGGAATTATTTAAGAAGATTCCTTTAAATTGCCAGGCTTCGGCATTATAGGGAGTTAATGCAATTATTGCATCTGTGATAAAAAGTCCCTCTTCTACGTAATCATATTCCAGGCAAAGCTGCATCGTATCTTCTATAAATTCAATGTGGGCTAGTGTTTGTCCCTGATTAATATATTCTTTTGAAGCATTTATTTTTAACTTAATATCCTTTTCATCATAATACTCGTCAAAATCCTCATTTAGATAATCTTCGGAAAAACTCATTTATACTCCGTATTAATTCGGGGGAAAATGTATTACTAACGAATGTTAAAATCAAGTTGAATTTGATCTGGATTTTTTGGGTGTTCTAATTTATACAGAAGCGTCGGATTCTTAATTCTTTTTAATCGGGATTTCTTTTACTCCATCGGAAATCTGGTAAACATAAAATTCCGGTTCGTTCTTAAATTCATTTTGAAACTTTTTTTTAATATTCTTAATAAAACTGTTTGTATTCTCACTTCTTACCAAATGGAATGTCGATCTCCACTGTGAGCAGCTGATCATTTTGGAACCGAACACGCCGGGAAGTTTTGAACTTCTTTCTATTAAAAAATCACATTTTGGACAGCTTAATTCGTAATCACTTGAAATACTCCAGTGCGATTGAGTAATGCATTTCCCGAAATCCTCCATCTTATTTTTTTTAATAAACTTGATTGCTTCTTCAGATCTAATTCTCTCATTAACATTATATAAAATACGATTGAAGATTCTTTTTGGAAGCATATGATAATGACGAAGTAGAAAACTTTGTTCAACGTCCCTTAAATTTTTGATTCCCCAAATATAAAGTCTTAATCCTTTAACCCCGATCTCACATTCTTCAATCCGTTCGTTACAGATATCAGACACAAATTGTATCCGTTCCCCGGTGTTAATAATAACAATATCAAAATTGTGCTCTTTGCGTGCCAGACTCTTGTGCTCTAATGATCTTAAATCTATATTGAGAAATTTGTTCTCCTTTCCGAATTTAACAGTATAATGATGGGCTATGTTTGAAATTTTTCCAATGCTAAGTAATTCACACTGTCTAACGTACTCCAGCAAGTCACTATTGTTAAGACCAAGATTTAGTTCTTGATTTAATGCTGTGGCAAACCCAACTTCAAGTGATGCCAGAGCGCCAAGACCAAGGCATTCCGGAACCTCAGAGTGAATTACACAATTAAAACCGAATTCCAATTGACAATTGGCTTTTAACATTCTCAAAAGACATAATTCATTTCTGAACTTGTGCTCATTTAGATTATCAATGTCTGAAATTTGAAAGATAATTGAATTGAGGGAGTTGGCATCTGTTAAATTTATAGTTTGGTCAGTCCTCTTTTTAATAATTATAGTGACAAATTTATTTAATGCAACTGATAATAAAATTCCACCATTATAATGTGTATGATCGCCAAGTAGTATCAAGCTTGCAGGTGCGATAATTAAGTGTCCGCCGTTAGGGTCACCATACAATTCTTCGAAAATAGTTTTCGTAGCACTACTTAGTTTTTTATAAAAAGCAATTTCAGGACTTGTCATAATTATTCCGGCATATTCAATTTCTTAAATGTAGAGCAAAGAATATTATTGTCTTATTAAAATTAATTAATAACCGAAGAAGATTCCTGAAATTAAGATTCCGACAATAAATCTTAAACTCTTGTTTGATTTTAAAATAATCCTGCAATTTATTCAGTCTGTTATTTTTATCTTGAAATAGGGTGAAGTCTTAATTGGTTATTATATATGGCTCAAAGCATTTCAGTGCACTTTCGTTTTTCATTTCGAGAATCCGATTTTGATTTCTCGGTAAGTCCATTTTAACTATAATTGCACATTAAAATTTGAACAACAGATAAAAGGGGACAACAATGAAACGATTTTTATTCGTTTTTATACTCTTTGTTTTATTAATTAATTACAGTGTAATTGATGCCTGTACTAATTTATTGGTTACAAAAGGTGCCTCCAAAGACGGCTCTACAATGATTACTTACACAGCCGATTCATATAATCTTTATGGAGAACTCTATTATTTCCCCGCAGCAAAGTATCCAAAAGGTGCCGGGTTGGATGTCTATGAATGGGATACCGGAAAATTTCTCGGTCGGATTAAACAGGTTTCAGAAACATATAATGTTGTAGGCAACATGAATGAATTCCAGGTAGTTATTGGTGAAACTACATTTGGTGGTCGAAGTGAACTTGTGAATCCCAAGGGAATTATTGACTATGGAAGTCTCATCTATATAACGCTTCAGCGCTCCAAAACTGCTCGTGAAGCTATCAAAGTAATGACTGAACTTGTCGAGGAATACGGTTATTATAGTTCAGGGGAATCATTCTCGATTGGTGATCCTAATGAGGTCTGGATTCTAGAAATGATCGGTAAATGTCCCGGGGTTAAAGGTGCTAACTGGGTAGCAATAAAAATTCCTGATGGATACATTTCAGGGCATGCTAACGCTTCGCGTATAACAACTTTTCCGTTAAATGACCCGGCGAATGTTCTCTATTCGAAAGATGTAATTTCATTTGCTCGGGAAAAGGGTTATTTCGATGGCAAAGATTCAGAGTTCAGTTTTGCTGCAACTTACGATCCATTGAATTTCGGTTCGGTCCGTTTTTGCGATGCGAGAGTATGGTCTATGTTCAGAAGATGTAATTCGACCATGGAAAAGTATATAGATTATATCCGTGGTGAAAGTTCGGATAGAATGCCATTGTATATTAAGCCCGATAAAAAATTATCTCTTGAGGATGTAATGGGATTGATGAGGGATCACTATGAAGGAACGGAACTTGATATGACAAAAGGATTGGCTGCGGGTCCTTATAATATGCCTGTCCGCTGGCGTCCTTTAACGTGGCAGTATGAGGGTCAGCAATACTTTAACGAGAGACCAATTTCAACTCCGCAAACCGGATGGTCTTATATAAGTCAGTCCAGATCCTGGTTGCCAAATGAAGTCGGTGGATTATTATGGTTTGGTGTTGATGATACAAAGATGACTGTTTATGTTCCGATTTATGCTTCAAATACAAAAACACCTTATAATTTTCAGCAGGGGCTCGGTTCCCTTGCTGAATTTACTTGGGATTCTGCATTCTGGGTATTCAACTTTGTTGCTAATTACGTTTATCCGAAATATAGTTTGATGGTCGATGACGTATTAAAAGTTCAGCATGAGCTTGAGGGGAAATTTTTAGCACGGCAGAAAGAGATTGAAGATAAAGCATTAGCACTTTCAAAGATATCAAGAAGAGATGCAATCGAATTTTTGAATAATTATTCTAGTGAAATGGCAGACCTTACGATCAAACGGTGGAAAAAATTAGGTGAGCATTTAATTCAAAAATATATTGACGGTGTTGTTAAAAACGAATTTAACAGACCGGTTAATGTTGGATACCCCGATGACTTTAGAAGAGCCCTCGTTGAATCGGAAGGAGATAGAATTAGGATGAGAAAACTGCCCGAAGAGCTTGAGGCGGAAGTAAAAGATAATTTTGCTAAAGCAGAAGTAAGTTTGAAAGAAAAAAATTATCAGCAGGCAAAAAATTACCTTAAGAAAGTTTTGGAATTGAGACCCGGAGATGAGATTGCAAAATCAAAATTGGAAAGAGTAAATTTTATTATCGCCGAAATCGAAAAACTTCATCAGGATAAATTTTCGGGTTCATCTTCTCAATAACTACATTGAATTTTAAGACCATTATCCAATTGAAAAGCCTCAGTAATGAGGCTTTTTTTATAAACAATCTCTGGATATTATATTGTAAAAATGTTCTGCCGCAATTAATAGAAAGTAATACCGTGTAAATGTTTGAAATAGAGTAGAATTATTCTTCCCGCTTTTTGTTCTTAGAAATTAATAACAAAACAATGATCCCCAGAAATGAAGTAAAGAAGAATAATCCAACCGATGAGTAAACAATTTGTGATAGTGTCATTATTTTCTTTCTTTGTTAAAAAATGGGCTGACTCCCAGCCGAGTAAGTCAACCCATTATGTAATAAAATAAACGACAATCGAACTTATTAAATTTCATAATAAATCAAAAGACGAAAAAGAAATGTGTGATGTAGAGCATAAATATTATGATAAAGTATTCAGTTGCCTTTGAAATAGTTTTGGAACCGGCTTACTCATGGGACAAATTTCCTCTTAACGAATGCATCTTACAAGAAAAGAAAAAATTCTACAAAAAAGATTTTTAAGAAATTTGATTTGTTCTAGATGATATCTATTCTCATAATCACTCATAAGTTTCCTTGACTTCATTCTAAATACTAATTATGTTAACACAGATTAATAGATTATATGCAATGAAAAAAATGGTTCCCGGAACCCTTCTTTCCCGACGGGGTTTGCATGGTTTTATTATTTCAAATGCTAAATGTCCAGATCATTTTACTCACCCTTTCTTTATTTCGGGAAATTGTTTTTTCACAATCGGTTACTTTGTATTTATTTATTCTTTAAAGCAAAGTAGAACTGTCGATATTTTAAAATTGCATCCCATTTTACCTCATAGAAATAGTAACTCAATTTTTAAAGATTATAATTCAGACCTTAATAAAACTTGAGATAAAAGTGAAAAAAATTATCCCTACGCTTTGCTATCTTATTGTTTCTTGCATATTGATTTTATCTGAAACTCAAGCACAACTTAACTGGTATTTTCAAAATCCTTTACCGGAAGGGAATGCTTTAAATGATGTTCAGTATCTAAACGCTAACACCCTAATTGCTGTGGGTGTTTCGGGTACGATCATCCTTTCAACCGATAATGGAACTACCTGGACAAGGCAGATAAGTGGAACATCTAAAACTCTTAACGCAGTCTGCTTTTCTGACTTATTTCATGGAGCAGCCGTTGGTGTCGGATCTATTTTACATACGACTAATGGTGGCGTTACATGGATTAAATATGCGGATATGGATTATAACATATTTAATGATGTCGATTTTTCTGATAAGGATCATGGAACTGTCGTGGGTATGTCCGGTCTAATAATGCGCACAAATAACGGTGGGGCAACATGGGTAAAACAGACAAGCAATACTACAAAATGGCTTTACGCCGTTGATTTTGTAGATGAAAATATTGGAACAGCTGTCGGTATGGAAGGGACAATTATTAGAACAACAAATGGAGGCAATACCTGGACTTCACAGAATAGTGGGCTTACCGGTCCAACCGCAACGCTGTATACAGTATCGTTTATTAATTCGAATTTGGGAATTGCTGCCGGATCAGGAAATCAAATTCTTAGGACTACTGACGGAGGTAATAATTGGATTGCAGTTCCAGCTCCTAATTACTCTTCAAACTTTCAGAAATCAATTCTTCTTGATTCTCAAAACGGATACGCTATAAATACCGGTTCAAACTTCATTAAGACCACCGATGGTGGACTAACCTGGAGCAACACCTCTTACTTGAGTGGTCCGATTATTAATGATATGGCTTTCTATAATATAGAATCCGGATTTGCGGTTGGAGCATTTGGATTTGCCAGAACAACAAATAGGGGTGTGTCATGGACTAATCTTTATAGTAATATTGCTAAGAATGAACTTGTTGGATTGCATTTCCCTGATCAGAATTTAGGATTTATTGTGGGCGGAAATGAAACAATTTTAAAAACAACTAATTGTGGAAGAAACTGGAATCTAATAAAAAAAGGTTCAGTTATTCACTTTCTACATGTATTCTTTTCTGATTCTGAAAACGGGATTGTTGCAGGAATGGGCGGTGTTATAAGAAGAACAACAAACAGCGGTACGACATGGACCAATTGCAATTCGGGGACTTCTGAAAATCTCTGGTGGGTTGACTCTCCCGATGCAAATACTGTATTTATCGCCGGTGAAAACGGTACTATACTAAAATCGATTGATAAAGGAGTATCATGGAATAAATTAGCTGTTGGTTCAACAATGGGCATTTACTCGCTTAAATTTTTTGACAGGAATATCGGAATTGCTGTCGGGGATTTGGGAACAATTTTGAGAACTACTGATGGGGGGGTAAACTGGAATTCTGTATCAAGTGGAACGAATAGTAGACTATGGTCGGTTTCACAGGGTTCACCTACTACTGCAACAGCAGTTGGTACAGGGGGAACAATTGTTCGGACGACAAATTCAGGAGTTTCCTGGATTAAGCAATTGAGCGGGACAACTATAAATCTAACAGGTGTTTCTTTTACTAATGAGAATACTGGAGTTGTTGTAGGATCTTTTGTCCCTTCGCCTATTTTAAGAACAACAGATGGAGGGATAACATGGATTGAACAAGCAACAATAGCAGGAAATCAATTAAATGCAGTATTCATGTTGAATGAAAACACCGGAGTTGCTGTCGGTGTTGCAGGACTTATTATCGGAACTATTCCGGGGAACCCCGTTTCCGTAGATGTTGAGCCGCAAGCTTTTAGCATACCCCAATCGATTTATCTTAGTCAGAATTACCCCAATCCGTTTAATCCTTCTACCACAATCAAATTTGCTTTATCTCAAGAATGCATAGTAAAACTTGGAATCTATAATATTCTTGGCGAGAAAGTTGTCGATCTTTTTGAAGGAATAAAGTATCCCGGTTCGCATTCAGTCGATTGGAATGCACAAAGATTTTCCTCCGGAGTTTATATTTATATGATGGAAGCAGTTCCTGTAAATGGAGAAAGAACATTTCAGGAAGCTAGAAAGATGATTTTTTTGAAATGATAGCAGACTACCAATAATCGTATTGTTTAATTTGATTTACGAGGACAACAATTTTGGATATGTCAATGGAATTTACGGCATTAACGCTTTAATCAATCTGTCCGCTATGGCGGTGATTTCATCCGATTCTTTTTTTAACTCAAGAACAAATTTATTTTCTTCATATCTACCACGCACATTCTGAAAATCTTTATTCCGGGTTTCTTCATCGCCATCAATTCCGAATCCAATTTTGCTTGTCTGATCAAACTCCTTCTCAGCATCTTTCAGGATCATATTATTAAGTTTAATCCGGTTATCACGCCAGTCGATAATTATCTGTGAAAGATGTTCTTTTGTCATCTCTTCGATTTTCAGATTAAATCTTTTTTCAATAAAATTTGCACACCATGCCCATGAGGAATCGGGATATTTCTTATCGAGCTTGCGGATTTCATCATTCAGTTGGTCGAGTGTTTCTATTTTACCCATTGCAACAAAATTTAACAATTGATCATAATCATTTTTGCCGATGAACATTCCTGCTGCATCAATCCATTTTTCGCTGTAAAGCGAGTGATCATATTTTAAAACTTCGCTGAACCTGTCTTCATTCCCGTTAGTCTCTTTCTCAGAAATTTTTTTTAGTAATTCCTCTCCAATGTAAATCTTAATTGCCATTTCATAATACTTGATACAGGTCTTCAATAAAAGTCTCTTTATATGCAAACCTTTGTAGGATACATACTCGCGGTCTTTGTCTGACTTCTCTAAAAGTTCTTTCATTCTGTTTGAACCTTCAAGGATTTTACCGATGATATAAGGGTTAAGAAGATCGAAATGAAGTATATCATATTTAACAGGATCTTTCCTTTTATCTCTTGCCGGCCATTTTTGACTATCGCGGCGTGTTCCAACAGTAAATAAGTTCATTGCAGGAGTGAGGAGGCTCTTTCCATTCTCCTCGTTGATGTACGAAAAGGGAAACTCGCCAGCATCGAAATTAGTGTAGTGTTTTCCGATAACAACACTGAATGGACCCACTCTTGAAGGCCAGAGCATATAGGAGAATGATCCGGTTTTCGATCCGCGCTCTAAAATCCCCTGGTGTACCGGACCAAGCTTATACATATGGTTGCTCTGGTTTGAACCGCTGCCGGCATTGTAGAATGAGAAGATAGCAGCGATTAAAAGTGAAGATTTATGATGTGTTACTGTATAAGGACCGGCAAAGATGCTTACAGCTTCTCCATGGAATCCTTCGCTATTGGAAAAGAATGCACAATTCTCTGCAGAGTATTGTTTCCCGATTTTCACTCCCTGTCCGACAAAACAATTATCAAGCAATGCACCGTCGCTAATTGTAGACCCGGATTGAATAATAAAATCTTTTGCTATTACTCCAGTACCTATAAAAATTGGATCTTCTATGCAGCTCAGTAATGTTCCTTCTTTTAAACATGAAACCCCTTCCAGCGTCGATGAGTTTTCAATCCAGACATTTCTTATTACACCGCAATTTTTTATTGATGTGCCTTTACCGATTTTACCAATCTTTGATTTACGGGAATCAGAATAGTTCCGAATAATTGTTTCAAGTTTTTCAACGAACACCGGATAATGCCGGCATGTAACAAGTAAGTAAGCTATCTGGGATGATAACCGGTCGTAGATCATCAGTTCTCTTCCGCCGCCTTCGTTGAGTACGCTTATCTTAAGACCATTTCCAAAAGTTGTTTCTCCTTCAACTATCAAGGACGAAATATTTTCGAGTAGAACATCGTTTTCAATTCTGTAATTAGAGATATTCATCACATTCCTTATCTGAACATTGTTACCAATAAACACTTCGCCACTGAAATTGACATTTTTAATCTGAATAGGAGTGAATTTCTCTGCTACTTTGATATTGTTCCAATCTGTGGAAGAGCAATTTGTTTTTATAAGAAGATCAATTTCGTCAGGAGTTAATTCTCTGTAACTCATCTGTTTGTTCCCTGTAAAATTTATTCATCTAGCCGATATCATAACAAAATAGAATATCAAGCAACAATTAACGGAAATTAAACCACTGGTAAATTGCTAAGCATTTGACTTTCGATATCTTTAAAATACTTTACCGTTCCGACTTTTAATTCCAACGTCGATTCTTCATCGCATACAATTACTCCGTGAGGATGAAGCTGTAACATCGAAACCGTCCACATGTGATTTACCCCTTCTTCAACAGCCATTTTAAGCGCACGTGCTTTACTATACCCGCTGACAATGATCATAACTTCATGAGCATCCATCACGGTTCCTACACCTACTGTAAGCGCAGTTTTAGGAACTTTATTTACTTCATTTTCGAAAAAGCGAGCATTTGCAACCCTTGTATCGTATGTTAAAGTTTTGATGCGTGTTCTTGATGAGAGTGATGAACCCGGTTCGTTGAATGCAATGTGTCCGTCTGCACCGATTCCGCCTAAAAAGAAATCAATTCCTCCGTAGGATTTTATTTTTTCTTCATACAAATAACATTCCTTATCCAGGTCTTTTGCATTACCGTTCAAAATATTCACATTTTCCTTAGGAATATCGATATGGCTGAATAAATGATGCCACATAAAATAATGATAACTCTGGGGGTGATCTTCAGAGATTTCTACATATTCGTCCATATTAAAAGTAACCACATTCTGAAACGAAACTTTTCCTTCATTATAAAGAGCAACAAGTTCTTCATATGTTCCGACCGGTGAAGAACCTGTAGGAAGCCCCAATATGTAAGGTCTATCAGGTGTTGGATTTGCTTGTTTAATTTTGCGAGCAATATAATGTGCCACCCATTTGCTGAGCGATTGATAATTGTCATAAATTAAAATTCTCATTTTATTCTCCAGTAGTAAGATTTATTAAAGCATAATTTTAGTGTCGGCAACAAAAGATCCTTTCCCATCTTCCAGTATTATCAACGGATTGATGTCTAGCTCCTTTATTTGGGGACAATCGACTGCCAGTTGCGATAATCTAAGAATGCATTCTTTTAAAGATTTAATATCTCTCGGAATCCTTCCTCTTGCCCCGGAAAGTATTTCGGATGCTTTGGTTTCTGTGATCAATTTATTAACAGATATATTATCAAGCGGTGCGATCCTGAAGCTTACATCTTTGTAGATCTCAACAAAAATACCGCCGAGCCCGAACATGATAACCGGTCCGAACGACGGATCCCGCTTCAATCCTAATATAACCTCTTCACCGGGGGGAATCATCTTTCTTACATAGATCCCTTTTATTCTTGCATCCGGTTTTAATTTCTTAACATTATCAATTATTCTGTTATAAGCATCGAAGGCTTCTACTTTCGTTTTGATGTCAAGTATTACTCCGCCTAAATCAAACTTGTGAACAATATCATCGGACATAATTTTCATTACTAACGGATAACCGAGTTCTTCAGAAATTTTAACAGCTTCGTCCGGCGATGTTGCCAATCCGCTTTTAAGCAAAGGGAAATTATATGCTTCGAGTATTTTTGCAGCTTCTTCTTCGGGAAGATATTTTTTCCCATGTGCAATTGCCTCATTTAGTATTGAATTTGCTTTTTCAATGTCAACATCCTTGAAAGGTTCAACGGGTTCCGGTTTTTCCTCAAGTCTTTTCCCGAATTTATATGTAGCGGCAAATGCTTCCGGCATCGATTCCGGTAAGATATAATGCGGTATTTTATTTCTTTGGAGAATATCAATTCCGGGAGCTACATCGGCTTCCCCCATAAATGAAGTATAGATCGGTTTGGTAAACAAACTTGAGATTCGGCTTATTTCGTGTGCAATACTTTCAATCTCGGTCATAGATTGAGGGGTAAGAATAATAAATACCCCGTCTATATTATCATCTTTTAAAACGCTTGATACCGCAACATTATAACGGTCGGCCCGTGCATCACCAATAACGTCAACGGGATTATTTATGTTCGCAGTTTTCGGAAGGCTCTTCTTTAATATTTCAGTTGTTTCTGGTTTTAGTTTCGGTAGTTCGAGTCCGCACCGGATAGATGCATCGGTTGTAAGCACGCCCGGTCCTCCGGCATTTGTAATAATTGCAACTCTTTTTCCTTTTGGTAATGGTTGATATGTAAACGCAATCGCTTTATTGAACATTTCTTCGATATCATCGCAGCGAATTATTCCGGCTTGTTTAAATGCAGCATCACAGGTCTCATCACTTCCTGCAAGCGATCCAGTGTGTGAAGCAGCCGCCGAAGCACCTGCATGTGTTCGTCCGGATTTAATAGCAAGAACCGGTTTGCCGGTTTTCTCAATTACTGTCTTTGCAGCTTTTACAAGATCAAGTCCGTCGCTTATCTCTTCAAGGTAAAGAAGAATTACTTTTGTTTTGGGATCATCTTTCAGGTAATACAGGAGATCAACTTCAGATACATCTGCTTTGTTTCCAATACTTACAAACTTTGAAAACCCGATATGTTTTGCCCTCGCATAATCCAGAACAGCTGTGCATAATGCCCCGCTCTGTGAAATAAATCCGATATTTCCTTCTTCAGGCATTTTTCGGGCAAAGGAAGCATCAAGCATTACTGCTGGATCTGTATTAATAACACCAAGGCAGTTTGGTCCTATAAAAGAAATCCCGAATTTGTGTGCAATCTCTTTAATCTGTTCTTCTCTCTCAATTCCCTGACCACCAACTTCCTTAAATCCTGCAGAGATAATTACAGCACCTTTAATTCCTTTTTGTCCGCACTGTTCAAGAGCCATATGCATAACAGAACTCGGATAGACTATAACTGCAAGGTCAACCGGGTCTTCTATATCAATTACATATTTGTAAGTTTTAATTGAAGAGATATGCCGTTCGCGGGGATTGACGGGATAGACGATCCCTTTAAATTGAGCTTTTAGAATATTTGTAAGAATATCCCCCGGAACCGTTCCTTTAACATTGTTAGCTCCGAGAACTGCTATCGACTGTGGATAAAAAATCCTTTCGATGTTTTTAATTTTATCGGGAACATCGTTGAGCATTATTCCTCCGGATAATTTTACTTTATATATTGAGAAATAAATTCGACCGCATCTGAAACAGTTTGTACTTCTAATGCTTTGTCTTCAGGCAGTTCAACCTGAAACTCTTCTTCGAAGGCAGCAACCAGTTCAACACTCTGTAGGGAATCTGCACCAAGATCAAATATAAAATTAGCATTGTCCGGGATGTCTTCTCCTTTTGTTTTGAGGACCTGCGCAATTACCTTTTTAACACGTTTTTGAACTTCACTTTTATCCATAAATAAATCCTTGTTTGTTTGATATCTATTGTGAGGGATTATTTGCGAGTCATAAGAAGAAACGATTAGTAATAAGATGTTGTATTAATCATTTGTCACATTAAATTTATATAACCGCTTAAGTGCTTATTATTATAACATTGAGAAGGAGGAAATCTATTTGCATTTGAATTAACCCCTGGGTGGTAAATCCCAAATCATTTTAATAGTAATAAGAAAAGAAATAACAAGAATCAGGAGTACAATTGCAAACTAATCGATTCTATTTAAATACTCAAGAGAATATTTATAATTCGGAAGATATTGTTCTATTACAAAATGCTATTCGCATTAAATAATAAACATGCCTGGAATTGCTCAAGCTGGTTTGAAGGGAAAGGAATCCTTATCTATAAACAGTAGTATTTAACTTGAGTTTAATATTTGGTTCTAAAAAATTAAAATTATTTGGCTGATTGAACAGTAAAGTGGATTTTTGTCCCCTCATTTGCTTCACTCTCTACAACAATACTGCTTCCGTGCATTTCAACCATTTCTTTACATAAAAGAAGACCCAAACCGGAACCCGTTTCATTGTCCGTCCCTTTTGTGGAATAATTTTTATCAATTCTGAAAAGATATTCCTGATCCTCTTTTGGTATACCTACGCCGGTATCAACAACGGTAATTTTTATTGTTTCATCAGCTCTATCTGCTTTTAATTCAACCGAACCGCCTGCTTTTGTGAATTTAATTGAGTTGGATAAAAGATTCCGGATGATTGTAAGCAGCATATATTTGTCTGCATGAACATTTATCCGGTCATCAATATCGTAGCTGAAATTTATTCCCTTAGTTGAGGAGCTTTTTTTAGCTAAAAAGAGAGTCCCGTGCAATTCAAAAAGTAAATTAATTTTTTCCGGATTGTATTCGAGTTTACCGGTTTGGATTTTTGCCCACTCCAATAAATTATCGACAAGTTTATACGAGTTATGACTTAATTCTCTCATTCCATTTAAGAGGGAAATTCTTTCTTCATCTGTTAATTCGGAATAATTGGTTGATACAAAATCTGCAGAGCTTAATAATCCCTGAAACGGACTCTTGAGGTCGTGTGCAATGATAGAGAAGAATTTATCTTTTGAAGAAACCACTTCCTTCAGCTCATTGTTCAGCAATTGCAATTCCTCTTTTTGAGCAACTATTTCATCATTCTGTTTGGTAAGAATTGAATTTACTTTTCTTTTTGTACGGTAAGCTATAATAGCAGTAATTGCAATCCCGGATAGAAGGATTGTAATTATCAAAAGAGAATTTCTGAAATATTTCTGTATTGTATTCTCTTTTTGCAATAATATTATTTCCTGCTCTTTTCTTTCATGATCAAATAATTCCTGAAGTTCTGCAACCGCTCTATTTTTATTTTCACTTAATAATGAATCGTTCTTGGACTTAGCCATCTTTAAATATTCATATCCGCTCTTATAATCTTTCATTTTCACATATAAATCGGAAAGCCTGTTTAGCGATGCGGCAATTCCTCGCTTATCGCCTAATTGGTTCCTGATCTCCAGTGCCTTCATTAAATAACCAAGGCTTTTTTTATATTCACCCATTGCGGAATAAGTTAAACCAATACCGGTTAGTGATGATGCCACGCCTCTAACGGAATTAATATCCTTCTTCAATTCGATTGATTTGTTATAATACATTAAAGCATTATCGTACTCTCCCAATCTTCTATTAATGATAGCCAGGTTTTCGTAAGATCCGGCTAATCCCGATTTATCGTTTTCCGGAAGTCTGAGTTCAAGGGATTTGTTTATATGATTGATCGCTTTTTCATAATCCTGTTTATAGATATAGATTATTCCCAGATGTTCGTAGGAATTGGCCAGTATCAGATCGTCATCAACGCTTTTAGAAAACTCAAGTGCCTTTAACGATAACTCTTCAGCTTTCTTAATATCCCGCAATATATAATAGATTATACCAAGATTATTATACGATCTTGCTAAAGCTTTTCTATCCTTTTCGTTCTCAAGTATTTGAATCGATTGCAGACAATAGTCGATTGCCTTTTCGTATTCTCCGCGAACATTATGAATAAGACTTACTCTATTAAGTGATTCACCGATTCCAACTTTATCATCTATCGATTTCCGGATCTTATAGGAAAGCTGATAATAATCCATTGCCTGATGATATATACTCCGCGAATGATAACTTACCCCTGTCAGGAAAAGAATCATCCCTTCTTCTTGTTTAAAATTGTTATCTCTTGCCAGTTTCAAAGCTTCTTCGCTGTAACTGATACTCTTCTCGGGTTTGATCTTATTATAGTATTTGATCAGGTCGATATAGGCTTGTAGTTTTGTTTTTAAGTCGGGCGTATTTAATTTTTCCAATAGACTGTCTGTACCGTTACCTTTACTTTGAGCAAGTACTTCAGCCGCAACAGGGGATAGATGCAGAATAATCAGTATGATTAGGATAGAATATTTCTTATTGAGCATAAAATTTTAATTCTTTTTTCAAAGCTCTTGATCATATAAAATATTGAATTTTGCCTACCCCTCTGTTGGCTATAACAATTTACCAAGTCATTGTTATATTTTAATTGAGCAAGCCGTTTGCGAACCATAATTCACAATTCGGAATCCTTGCTATCTATATTATCGGATCTGTTATAATAAAGTTTAGGCTTGAAATTCAAAATTGATCGCTCTCAAAAAAAATAGGTTTATAGAGCCAATTCAGATTTTTTTGAAGCACTAATTACAAATTCAAGTTAATCTATTTTTTATTGCTTTGTTAAGTATTAATTTAAGGTGGATTTTCAGGAGCTAATATGAGATTCTTCCTAGCTGTAATTGTCTTATCTTTTTTTACCAGTATCAATCCGGGACAGGTAAATTCCAATGAAAAAATCTTATTAATTAGATGCGATGATATCGGTATGTCCCATGCAGTCAATATGGCAGCAAAAGAACTGATTCAAACGGGTCTCGTCTTCTCTGCTTCTGTAATGTTTCCATGCTCATGGTATCAGGAAGGAGTTGATTTACTTAAAGAACATCCGGAAATTTCGGTCGGAATTCACCTTACACTAAACTCTGAGTGGAAGAACTACCGGTGGGGACCAGTTGCCGGAAAGGATAAAGTACCATCATTAGTTGATGAACACGGTTATTTCTTTCCATCAAGGGCAACGTTCTTTGCAAACAATCCAAAACTTGACGAAGTAGAAACGGAGCTCCGTGCTCAGATTGATAGAGCTATGAAAAGCGGTTTGAAAATTTCTTATGTCGATTACCATATGGGCACTGCAGTAGACAAACCGGAGTTGAGAAAAATAGTTGAGAAACTTGCTAGGGAATACAGGTTGGCAATCTCACGCTACTTTGGAGAAATTGATGTGAAGAATATGTATTCAGATCCGATCGAATCGAAGAAAGATTCTCTTTATAGTTTACTCAAGAATTTGAATGATGGAATTAATTTACTCGTCTGCCATATCGGCAAGGATAATGATGAATTAAGCGCAATGATTGATATGAACTCATTCGGTTTAAGTGAAATGAGTAAGCATAGAGAAGCTGAATTGCGGGCACTTATTTCGGCAAAGAAAGAAAATATTTTTGAGAAATATATGATCCGTTTAATCAACTACAACGATATAATTAAAGAAATCGGTCTTGAAAAAATGAAGTCGCCTGTCGATTCGGGATATTAAAAAAATTAATGTAAAGTTATTTAGAGATCAGCTTGCTGATTATTTGAATCTGCTGATTGGCTTCTTCAAATCTTTTAGCTGCGATTAGTTCGTCAGCCAGTTTATATCTTGTTTCTATATCGTTTGGATTCCTTTTTAATATCCTGTAATACCGATCGATTGGATATTCATATTCGAAACCTCTCGGATTCTGCCTGAGATACGGCTGATTTTTAACAATATCCAAACCATCCATCGCTTCCTTAAAAAAGGGTTTAATTTTAAGAGCAGTTTCGAATGCATTCTTAGCTATCATGTGTTTAGCAAGCCAGCTTGTAAAATATCCGTACCGGCTCCATAATCGCCAGTCATCCGGATGCCGCTCAACATATTTCTTAAGTATCCTTTCACCTTTAGTAATGCTGCCTGAATGAGATAGTATTTCCGTGTAACGAATTATTTCATCGGGAACCGCTTTCTCATCCCGTGCTAAATATTTATCATACCATGATTCTGCTTCTTTCCACAATTCCATCGACATATAACATTTACCAATTTCGAGGTAGTTGAAGGGAGTATCAGGGTTGATTGCAATTTCTCTTAAGTGCCCGTTTATTTTTTTTTCCAGTATCGGGTACCAGATACCTATTAATCTCGAAAGATCCTGCTCATATCCAGCGCGTTTCTTTTTATCCTTAATCTCGAGCGCCATTGCTCTTCTGTAATCGAGCCGGGCGTTAAAATACTCTTTTCTGTTTTCGTAGCAGAGTCCTCTCAAATTATACCCTTCAGGATTTTGGGGGATTGCCGAGATATATTTATTCAACTGGTCGATTGCATCACCGAACCTTCCCGATTCAATATGAGCAAGTGCAGTTTTCTTAAGTGTCCCGGGATCTATTTTTTGCGCTTGTGCCGCAAGAGGCAAAATGAATGTAGTGCAGAATAGAATTGTTATTAAAACCGATCGCATCATTTTATTATTTGAACTAGCTATTGCCGGAACAAAGTTATTAAAATTCGGCTAATATTATTCTTGAGAATGATTGGCAAAAATAAATCCTAATTGCCCGATGAATCTTCAGAATAATTAATCTCTTTTAGCAACCTTGAAAAAGCATTCAAATTGAGATATAGGTGTCAGTTCAAATTAATTTAAACGCTTCCATACATTCTCTAATAAATTTTCTGGTAAGTTCTAAATCCTTTCTGCCGTTTGGCGCTTCAATTCCTGTATGAACATCAACGCCTGCAGGTTTGGTTGCAAGTATTGCATTTTTCACATTCGATGGATTCAATCCTCCGGCAATTATAACCGGCCTGGTGGAAATTTCGACTAACCGGCGGCTTATTCTCCAATCGTGAGTTTTGCCTGTAGCTCCCGATGCTCCAGTTACTGGGTCGAATGTATCGGTAATAAACAGATCCACCCATTGTGATAGTGTATTTACCGTATTCTCGAGTTCCTTCAGATTGTTACCGTGTACTACCAGACTTTTAAGCACTTCAATATCAGGCCGAAGTGCTTTTAATTTTTTTAACTCTTCAATTTCAATATTACCATGTAACTGAACAATCCTAACATTCAGTTTATCACAAAGAGCAATTATTTCATCGGCATCATCAAGATAGGTTATAAGAACTGCTTTATGAGGAAGCTTAATTTCTTTAATTACTTCAGCGGCTTCATTTTCCGTAAGATCCTCTTTGTTCACAGGCAGGCGGAGGGGGAATCCTAAATATTCCACACCGAGGTCCATTAACATCCTTGCTTCTTCAATATCAATAATTCCGGCAACCTGAATTATTTTTTTCATCAAAGATCTGTTTTGTTTACTCTAATTTATTATTTTTTATTATGATTCATTACATCATTGACGGAAATAATCTGATCGGTAAAATTCCACGGCTCAAAGAACTTCATTTAAAAAATAAACAGTTGAGCCGCTCTGAACTTGTTGCAATTCTGAATTCATATTTTGCCGGAAAAAAGATCAACCTTACACTTCACCTCGATGGTTATAAGAATTTACCATTAAGTCTTTCTAAAGGGAAGATAGTCTATTCCGACAGCCAGACATCCGACGCAAAAATCCGCGATGAAATATCACGATTTAAAAATCCGAAACTTATTACGCTTGTCTCTTCCGACCGCAGCTTAACCGATTTTGCCCGCGTTAACAGCTCAACTGTAATCAAGTCCGAAGAATTTTACGGATTATTGAATAGAAGCAATGATAAGAACGAAGAAATCCGGGCAGTTAAAAATCTTGAATCGGAAAAAGACTATTTTAAAAAAATTTTCGGGACCAATAACCCCTGATCTTCATGCAGCTAAAGACGATCCAGTTAGACCGTCTCTTTTAAGTTGCATAATTCTATTTACCTTTGTATGTAACACCCGTAGTAATCCATTCCGGTGCAGGTAAACCTTTACAGTAGTGATCCAGATACTCTTTCATTTTGATTGAATAATCTAGTTTGTTTGGATATTTAACCGGATGATGCTTTTCACCTCTGTACTGAAGGAATATGCAGTCCTTGCCTAGACGCCGCATCGCTAAATAGATTTCAATACTCTGATACCATGGCACTGCATCGTCTTCATCGCCGTGCATCAGAAGCAAAGGAGTATTGATTTTATCTGCAAAGAAGACGGGCGAGTTCTCAATATAACTCATAGTTTTTTCCCATAGAGTTCCGCCGATGCGGCTCTGCGATTTTTCATACTGAAACTGTCTTGCCAATCCGGTTCCCCAGCGGATTCCGCTGTAGGCGCTTGTCATATTCCCGACCGGCGCACCTGCAATTGCACATGCAAAAAAATCGGTTTGCGTTATTACATGTGCCGATTGATATCCGCTCCACGAATGCCCGTGCAGTCCGAATCCTTTTGGATCAGCCCAGCCGAGGTCTATTAGCTTCTGGCATCCTGGCAGAATACATTTGGTTGCGGAATAACCCGGACGTTCAATATCAAATTTTATGTCGGGAAGGAAAATGATATAATCATTGCTTGCATAGTATGGAAAGTTCGGACGGTGGTTTACAACCATCTCATTGAAGTCGTGAACTCTCTGCGATGAAATTTCATAATAATAGACAAGTACAGGATAACGTTTCTCCTTCTGAAAATTACCCGGTAGAATTACTACACCCTGAAGCGGTTTGCCGTCCAGACTATTCCACTCAATTAACTGCGAGTTGCCCCATGCAAATTGTTCAAGCTGGGAATTGAAGTTAGTCAATCTCTTCGGACTTTCAAAAGAGAGATCGGTGATCCACACATCCGGATATTCGCTGTAAGTTTCCCTCGAATAGAAGAGTTTATCTGATGAAAGTGCTTTGCCAAGAATTGTAAACTTTTTATTCTCTTCAACAACTTTTTTAACTCCTTTCTTATCTGCTCTCGCTTTATAAATAGCTGTGAACTTTTCCTTATTATGAAATGCTGAAAGGAATAATTCTTCGTTTCCATCAAAGTATTCCTTTTCCTTATCAAGATCCTGAATCCTGAAGCTGTAATTGTTTTTTCTTCCAAAACCATCGGTTATGCACTCAGCGGTTCCATTGTCTGTGTTGAATTTCCAGATATCAAACTTATCATAAATCAGAACGGATTTATCATCCTTCAACCATCCTGCAACTCCATAGCCGGAAGGTTCGTCGGGAGTGTCATTATCTTCATCATAAAATGGAACGTTCAGCTTATCAGTAAGACAGACAGACGAAAACGTTTTCAGATCTTTCAGATGCCACTGCTTCTCTTTATAGACAACAGCAAATTTTCCCAGAGGTGAAAAAGAATTGCTTCCTCTAAAATTTTTTTCGACCAGCTTTTTATTGCCATTTTGCAAGTCGATCGAATAGAGATCATAAATATTTCCAATCCAGGTTCTTTCCTTCAGATATTCCTTATCAGTAAGGATCAGAGCGATATCCGGATTTTCGTTTCTGATAAGACGCGAGTAATCATCATCAATCAAATAAACGATCTGCTTTCTGTCATAATCATATAAAGTCTGGTACGGATTTTTTTCTTTCTGCTTCCATTCGATCTTTTCATTCGATTTTATCAGCGGATCGTTCCAGTGCCATACATCTACTTCCTTCTTTGTCAATATCGCTTCAAAATCAAACGGGTTCTTTTCTGTAGAATCTTTTTTGACAGCAGGATCTTTTTCTAATGCACGTTTAATGCCGAAGAATAGCCTGTTTCCATCCTTTGACCAGCTGAGACGGTTCTCAATAGGTACATAATAACCTTCCTTCAAATTTGCTGAACTTGCAATGATGTCGAGTTTCCCGCTATCCCACACCTTCAATTCGCAGCTATCTTTCTTCTGATCTTTCTTAAGATAAGTTTTCAGGAATGCAAGTTTGCTATTTCTATTCCAAGTAAGATTTTCAATTACAGAATTTTTAGATGTATCGATTGCAATCTGTTTCCTGTTTAAAAGATCCCACAAGAAGAGACCGTTGCTGCTGCGGGAAGTATCGAGAACAGAAAATGCGATGTAGTTTGAAAGTGAATCGAATGCAAATGACGAAACGAATTTCAATGTGTCATAAGTTGAATTGAGAAGGTTGCTTATGACAAGGTTAGTCCCGACAAATTTTTTTTGTTTTGCATTTTTAGATGTATCTTTCTTTTCAGCATGATTGAATGCGAACCACTTTGAGTTCCGGGCGAACGAAGCAGCTTTTACATCTTTCCATTGTTCAATATTTCCGCTTTGAATATTGAGCAATCCTAATCCGGCTAATGGTTTCTCCTTCTCGGCTTTTTCATTCTCAAAGGAATCGGGTTCAATAAAAGCATAGATAAAATTTTCGTCATTCGAGAATTCCGCGCGTGAACCGTTACGAATTATTTGGTCTTTATGACTGTCAGTTGTTTTTACGATTAGATCCCAGTTGCCCCTATCCGGTTTAGCAGCATAAGAGATCAATCTGCCGGTATCGGAGATCTTAAATTCCTTTATCTGCTTGAACTTCATTATATCTTCTAAAGTTAAAGCCCTTTTCTGCTGGGCCTGAACAAGTGGAATAAGAGTAAAGATTAGAAGGATTGTCAGATTTTTTGTTATTATTCTGTGCATCGCCCGCTCGGATTATTAAATAAAATGAAGTGTTTAATTAAAAATAAGAAATGATATGTGCGGATTCCAGAATTATAAATATCTATCTAAACTTTCAGTAATTAGCAAAATATTCCACGATCTCTAAGTTGATTCTTTTTTTTAGCAGTCCCATTTTAAAAATACTGAATTACATCTTTAGAGCTGACTGTTTATTGTGCTTTTTAAATTCATGATCTTCATGCTCTCACGAAAGATAGCTACTAAAAACCATGTAATGACTTAAATTCCAAATGACCGTGGGGTTCACTGAGAAAATCGCCGTTTCGCAATCTATAAATATAATTCTCTACTTCATTCAATGATGAGATCCCAAATCCTTTCTTTGCAACATTGCCAACACTAGATTTTGGACTGATCAATTGCCAGTTCTGTGAATGAAAAAGATTTTCAAAAATTGATTCTGCCTTTGGTAAATAGAACATATCGAAATATTCTATCATTTGATCAAACATACCAGTGATAACAATAAGATGTCTAATTGTTGCAAAATCATCAATATCAGTATCCTCACCTTTTGAGGTCAACATATAACAATTTACCTGAGGTAGAATACCGGAGATTTTGCATTGTTTTAGAAAATAAAACTGATCTTGCCAGTGACGGATTTCCATTCTGGTAAATTCACAAATCTGAATTGCGTCGTCTATTGTTATAATGATCTTTTTAAGAAATAGCCGTTCGGTTAAAATAATCTGTGGTGTTTTTCTAATTTCATCAGAGATATAGAGCTTTCCATTACTTCGCTCTATAATTCTCAGCAGCGCCATAGCATAGACTCCTAATCAAGTTCTTTTACATTAAATGAATTTTTTCTAAAATGGAATTGTATTGATATATGTAAAAACAATTATTACTGTTTAATAATACTAAGGCGAGGAAAGGATTATCTATTTTTTTTTTAAAGCTAATGTTTTTTTGCAATGATATTTTTTTTATTACGGTATCAGGATTAAAATCCTCCGACTGCTGCACATAAATAATAATATTTTGATAGTAATTCAATATGTAAAGAGACAAGTATTGGCCTATGGTTTTTTAACCGGGGGTGTTTTGTTGGGATAAAAACTATTAAGAAGTAGTTTTTGTGTCTCTAGTGATTGCTCTTATCCCATTGCCGAAAGCACAAAGTCCATCGCTCTGTGCGTATAATGTTAAAGAGTTCGTACTTTGTCGGAATCCTGTCGGTGTGGGTTTTCGCCGGTCAATTTTAAAAAGGCTCAAGGTAAAAAACCCCAAAATCTTTCGATTTCGGGGTCTATTGGAGCTGGCGGACGGATTTGAACCGCCGACCGGCTGATTACAAATCAGCTGCTCTACCAGCTGAGCTACGCCAGCATTTGATTTATGTCAATTTTTGAACCGCCGACCGTCCCGATACAATCGGGATGCTCTGTAAACTGAGCCCCGCAAAGCGGGGTCTGCATTTCAAAATTTGAGGCACAAATCTAAAATAAATTAACATTCTATGCAAACTTTTGTAACTTATAACAGATTTTTTTCAGACTATAATGCTTTCTAAAAATCAGCTTAAATATTATTCAAATCTTAATCAGAAGAAATTCCGTATGCTGGAACAGAAATTTCTGGTTGAGGGACAGAAGTTAATTATTGAAGCATTAAAAGCTAAACTTCATTGTGAGGTAATACTCACTACAAGCTCATTTAGAGAAACCAATCTGTCGTTTTTTAAAAATCAGATTATTCAGCATACAGCCATCGAACTGATAAGTCATAATGAACTGGAACGGATCTCCGATACTCAAACACCTCAGGGATTGATCAGTGTTTTTGAAATTCCCAAACATAAACCTCTGAATCCGAGCAAAGAGAAACTGATTGTCGCACTCGAATCGATTTCAGATCCCGGCAATCTCGGTACGATCATTCGATCCTGCGATTGGTTCGGCATCAATTATATTTTTTTAACAACTGACTGCGCGGAAGTCTATAATCCAAAAGTTATAAGGGCTTCTGCAGGTTCGGCTTTTCATGCTAATGTTATTGAGATCGAAAATTTCTACGAGGAATTGAAGAAGCTGAAGGAAAACAACTTTAAGATTCTCATCGCCGATCTTAATGGTGAAGAGATCTACGGATTCAAGAGGTCTGAAAAATCTGCTATTGTGTTTTCAAGTGAAGCGCATGGTCCATCCCAGGAACTTATTAATATTGCCGATCATATTTTAACAATACCCAAAAAGGGGAAAGCCGAATCTTTGAATGTTGCAAGCGCCGCGGCAGTCTTCCTTTCAGAATTAGCAGTTTAATAAGACGATCCTGTTTCTTTCTACTGCAAAAGACTTTTCAAATAAAAGTTGCTATCTCTTCCAGCTCTTTTCTTTTTATATCAGGGACCTTGGTATCCTCATCGGCATATCCCGCTACAAGGATTAGAAACGGTTTCTCATTGTGAGGACGATTTAGAATTGTATTTAAAAAATTCATCGGGCTTGGTGTATGCGTGAGTGTTGAGAGTCCGGAATTATGAAGCGCGGTTATTAGAATTCCCGTTGCAATACCGACCGATTCTTTTGTGTAGTAATATTTAATGATTTCTCTGGAAGCGGTTTCTACATATCTCTTTTCAAATATTACGATCAGGTACGGGGCTGTTTCAAGAAACGGTTTACTCTCATCTGTTCCTAAAGGAGCAAGCGCATCAAGCCATTCAGCCGGAGCCTTACCGTGATAAAATTCGTGTTCCTCGGCTTCTGCCGCATCGCGGATTTTTTTCTTCAGCTCACTATCGGAAACAACAACAAAATACCACGGCTGCATATTCGCACCGCTCGGTGATGCGCCGGCAGCTTTAATGCAGCATTTAATCAAATCAACAGGAACCGCTTTGGAAGAAAATGTTCTGACCGACCTTCTCTCTTCTATCAGTTCCGTAAATTTTTCAGCCCGCTCAATCATCTCTTTGCCGGATAATTTAAGGGGATGTTTGTAAGTAGTAAATTTTGGATGATTCATTGTAACCTCGGAAAGAAAAAATACAGGTATGCTTATTTTGAAATAGGGAGTGTAAAAATAAATTTAGAACCGTTACCGGGTTCACTTTCAACTCTTATCTGACCGCCATGTCTCTCAACAAATTCTTTGCAAAGAACCAGACCAAGTCCCGTACCAGCTTCGTTATCTGTTCCCGCTGTTGTTTGACTTTCATCAAGGCGGAAAAGTTTTTTGCGTGTATTTTTATCCATGCCTACACCGGTGTCATTCACAATAATTTCAACCATATCGGCTTTTATTTCTGCAGAGACACTTACTTTACCGCCTTTAGGTGTAAACTTGATTGCATTGGTAATGAGGTTTCTTAAGATAGTGTTTAACATATCTTCGTCAGCATTAACATGGATGCTGGTATCGATATCACCGTTAAGTTCAATTTGTTTCTTCTGAGCAGAACTATTAAGTAATTCTGTGTTTTGAGATACTGAATTCAGAATCGATATTCTTGTGGGATTAAATTCGATCTTGCCGGTTTGAGCGCGCGACCACTGAAGCAAATTCTGAAGCAGGCTGTGGGATATTTCCGCAGATTTATGCATCTCGCTTATATAATAGGTTTTCTCGTCATCGGTAAGGTCATTAAAATCACTAAGCAGAAGTTCAGAAAATCCAAGGATTGTTATGAACGGATTTCTAAGATCATGCGCTATAATGGAGAAGAATTTGTCTTTTGTGGCATTCAGCTGATTCAATTCATCTGCATATTTTTTTATAGCTTCGGCATTTTGCTTTCTTATGATCGCCTGCGTGATCTGTTCCGATACGAACATAAGGAGCTGTTTCTCATTCTCGCCGTAGGCATTTTCGTTTTCATAATCCTGAACAACCATAACACCAACAACTTTGCCTTTGAGCTTGAGAGGAACGCCGAGCCAGATTGCCTGCGGTGCTCCGATCAATTCAACTTCGCCCTGTTCTCGTAGTTCAAGATCTTTTTTTGCATCAATCAAAGCAGCTTCACCTTTTCTTATCACATACTCGGTCATTCCTCTTCCTAATTTTTTAGGCGCCTGCGGCGGGTCGTACTCATCAACAAAATATGGGAAAGTTAGCAGATCTTGTTTTTCATCATACAAGGCTATGTAAAAATTCTTAACCGGAAATAGTTCACTAGTTATCTCATGGAGTCTTTTATATAGATTGGTAATGTCTTCGGAAGTCTGGGCTGCTTCCGATATTTTATAAATTACACTTTGAAGCTTCTCGGCATAAATACGCTCGCTGATGTCTCTGACGGTAGCCTGAATTAATTTTTTCCCCTGAAGCGTAACTGAATTTAGAGCAACTTCAACATCAATCAACTCCCCATTTTTCTTTTTGTGCTGCCAATAGAAATTCTGTGGTGCAACGGAAAGAGCAAGTTTAATCTTTTCATTTGCTTTGATCGTAGAATTACTTCCATCGGGCTGAAATTCCGGAGAAAATTCTGCCGGGTGATGTCCTACTAAATCCTCTTTTTCACAATCGAATAGTTGAAGTGCAGCATTATTGCAGTCTTCAAACAGTTCTGTCATCAGTAGAATTCCGTCGGCGGAATTTTCGAAAAGAACATGGTATCGCTCACGTTCCTGAAGAAGGGCTTCCTCTGCCTGTTTCTGTTCAGTAACATCATCATAAATTGCTACAATCTCTCCAGAGGGTAATTTGTAAACATAATTTTCAAACCAGCCCTGAATTCTATTATCCTTATAATTCTTTACCGGATATAATTTGGGTATGCCTGTTTTCCAGACGCGTTTCAAAACTTCAAGAAGACCAAACTCCTTCATCCCCGGAAATACTGTAAAAATACTTTTGCCTACTACATCTTCCTTTTTAATGTGTAATGAATTCTCGCTTGCCTGGTTAAAATCTTTGAAAATGAAATCTTCGCCGTCATTTATCACTTCATAAATTGAACAGCCGCTGCTCATATTATTAAATAATTCTTTAAATCTTGTCTCATTTTCTTTAAGAGCTTTTTCAGTTAGTTTCTGTGCAGTTATATCCCTTGTAATTCCAAATGTGCCGATAATTTCATTGTTCTCATTATAAAGCGGCATTTTGGTTGTGGAGGCCCATGTGATTGTACCGTTTTTATAAGTCTGCATTTCCTCATGCCCAATTATCGGTTTGCCGGTTCTTATAATCTGCTGTTCGTCATTAAATGCTTTGGTCGCATGTACCTCATCGAATAAATCAAAATCAGTTTTACCAATTAATTCCTCCGGGTTAACGAATCCGTGTTTTTTGGTTTTATGATAATTTACAATCAGATATTTGCTGTCAATATCTTTGAAGTAAATACTATCAGGAATGTTGTGCATCATTACTTTTAGAAGTCTTTCTTCCGAGGCTAATTTCGATTTTATATCTCTTTGAGCCGAGATATCTTCTGCTATTGCAATAAAATATTTTATTTTTTTCTTTTCATCTTTTATTGCTGTTACACTAACCTTGCCCCAGATTACTTTTCCGTTTTTATTAATATATCTTTTTTCGACCTGATAGGAATTCCTTTTACCGGCTAAAATTTCCTTAAACATTTTTATACTTGTGTCTTTATCGTGAGGATGAGAAAGATCTGTGTATTTCATTACGGATAGTTCTTCATTACTGTAACCTAAAGATCTTGTAATGAAGCTGTTTGCCCCAGTAATCTTGCCTGTATTACTGATTATTATTATTCCAAGGTTGGCATTTTCGAAGGCAATGTTAAAAAGACTTTCTTTTTCAGAGTCAGTAGGTTCATTTTTAATAGAATCGAATTTTTTCGATATAGATTTATACTTCCTTTGCAGCGAGGCGATTTCTTTTAATAACTGAGCTTTTGTTTTCTCTGCCATTTATTACCCAATATTTCAAATAGAATTACAGTCCTGTTAGTGAATATAAAAAAAATGCATTAGAAATGGTATGTAAAACGATTTTGCTCACACTATGTTGATATCATAGTATAAATTTATCCAATAAGTTTGAATGCATTATAGTAGTCGTTTTCTCCCAACCATATTTGGAAACAACATAGTGTAATCATTATGTTAACGGGTAAAATTTTTGAAAGTAGCTATGAAACATGATCGTTTAATACTATTTCTCCTGATTTCTCTTTTATTGTTTAACTGTACACCGAAATTACAGGAAAAGGGAAGTCCCAATTATATATCAGGTATCAAAGAATGGCACAAAAAGCGGGTTGAAAATTTAAAGAAGGATAACGGCTGGCTGAACCTTGTGGGACTTTATTGGTTGAATCAAGGAGAAAATAAATTCGGATCGGATAAATCCAACGATGTTATATTCCCGGCAGATAAAGCCCCGTTATTCATGGGGTCTTTTTTGCTTCAGGATTCGATTGTGACAATCAAAATTAATGATAGTGTTGAAGTGTTACTTGAAAATTGTGAGCAAGTAACCGAAATGGAGTTGAAACATGACCAGCAGAAGGGAACAACCATCCTTGATCATGGCTCATTAAGATGGAACTTAATTAAGCGCGGAAATCGTTTTGGAATAAGGTTGCGAGACCTTGACGCGGAACTTGTAAAAAATTTCCCTGGCATTGAAACGTTTCCCGTAAATGATAATTGGAGAATCGAAGCTGAGTTCGAGGAGTATAATCCGCAGAGGGAGATTGAAATACCCACTGTTATCGGGACAATTGAAAAAGAGAAATCACCCGGTGCAATTGTTTTTGAAATGGAAGGTATTGAATATAGACTGGATGTTACGGATGCAGGCAAATCCTATTTTGTGATTTTTGCCGACTTAACAAGTGGAATAGAAACATACGGAGCAGGAAGATTTTTATCTGTTGATAAAGCCGATTCAACCGGGAAAATTTTTATTGATTTTAACAAAGCTTACAATCCGCCCTGCGTGTTTACAAAATATGCAACATGTCCCTTGCCTCCAAAACAAAACCATATAAAACTTGAGATTACTGCAGGTGAAATGAATTTTGGAGAAGGACATTAAAATAAATTACAATTACTAATGACCAGTGAACAGTTCTTGGTTGATTGAAAGATTGATTTTGGAATTAATAATTTGTTCTTGTGTATTGTTTGTTTCTTGTTCCTTAATTATTTGGATTTTACAAAAGCTGGTTTTTCTTGAATGAAATTAATGGGCTTTATGGAAATAATAAATTATCTGATCGATCTGTTTATTAATCTTGACGATCATCTTCATGAATTAATATTACAATACGGTGCTTACACTTACGGAATTCTCTTCTCTGTGATATTTGCCGAAACAGGATTTGTATTCACACCTTTTCTTCCGGGCGATTCTCTCCTTTTTGCAGCCGGAACATTTGCCGCCAAAGGATCATTCGATCCGCATCTTTTATTCCTATTGCTTACTACAGCGGCAATAATTGGCGATACGGTAAATTACTGGATTGGTCATTATATCGGAATGAAAATCTTTGACCGGTTTCCCAAAATTCTGAAAAGAGAATATTTAGACAGAACTCATCAGTTTTATGAAAAGCACGGAGGCAAGACAATAATACTTGCACGCTTTGTTCCGATAGTCAGAACATTCGCACCTTTTGTTGCAGGGGTAGGGACAATGAAATATTCAAAGTTTATCTCGTATAATGTAATAGGTGGAATTATCTGGGTAGGCCTCTTTGTTTATGGAGGTTATTTTTTCGGCAATCTCGACTTTGTAAAAAATAACTTCTCTATTGTAATTATTACAATCATTTTAATTTCGATGCTACCCGGGTTAACCGAATATTGGAGACACAGAAAGACTGCAATTAAAAACGGAACAGAAAGATAATTTGAATTTCTATTCCAATATATATATTCCGGCTGTTAACGGTTCAATGCTGAGTTTATAATTGTTGTTTATATCCACTCTCCGGTTGGATAGAATATTTGCAAGAGTTGTCTTTCCTTTGAACTGATGCTTGATAGGATTGAGATCGATTTCAGTTTCCTTTTCGTTACCGTTAATAATTATGAAATATTTTTCGTTGCCGCTTTCTCTGAAATAATAATATACATTTGAAACTGGAGGGTAGTGAATCATCTTCCCGATAGTAAATGCATCATGATTTCCTCTGAGGTGAATTAAACTTTTTAAGAATTCGAAAAAATCATTTTCATAATCTGTTCTGCCGGAACCTTCAAATGCATTTCGTTCGCTGTTGGTAAATCCCCCCGGAAATGGGGCACGTAATAATCCATGTCCCTTCCCCCCCGTCATCCCAATTTCAGAACCATAAAAGAGTGCCGGAATTCCACGTGTCGTCATCATTACTATATAAGCAAGTTTTGCTTTTTTTACATTTCCATCTGCATACAGCATTATTCTTTCCATATCATGATTATCAACAAAAGTTACAAGCTGACTAGGATCAGTAAATAAAAAGTCCTTTGCAATGACTTTGAAAATGTTATACATGCTGCCTTTCCCTGAGACAAATTCAATTAATGCATCTCTCAAACCGAAATCGGTTAATGAAGGAAGGTTTGTATTAAATCCCTTTTTAAGAAAGGTGTTCTTCTGATATGAAGCAAGGAAATCACTTTCGCCTGTCCAGACTTCGCCAACAATATTTAATGTTGGGAATTCATCAAGTACAACATTAGCCCACCGGGAAATAAATCTTTGATTGTTATAAGGGTGAGTATCTTCGCGTATCCCATCAAGTCCGGAGTACTCAACCCACCAGATTGTGTTCTGAATAATATAATTCTGAACGTAGGGATTTTCCTGATTCAGGTCTACCATATCATGAACGAACCATCCCTGCTCAACATGTTTAATTGTTGAGCTGTCGGCATACAGATCAGTAAATATCATCTTGTGGTGATTAGCCGGTAGGTGGTCTTCTACGGTTCCGTTAATCCAATCTTTGGTTGGAAGATTTTTCATCCAGGGATGATGATCGCTGAAATGATTTGCAACATGGTCGAGTATAACTTTTATTCTACGCTTATGAGCTTCATTCACATATTTTTTATAAAGTTGATTTGAGCCGAACCGCGGGTCAATATTATAAAAGTCGGTTGCCGAATATCCATGATAAGAACGGAAAGTATTATTCTCTACAAGTGGTGTTGCCCAGATTGCAGTAATTCCCAGATCTTTCAGGTAATCGAGTTTATCGATCATTCCATGAAGATCACCACCAAAGCGCCATTCGTTCGGAATACGCTGCATTGAATCTGAATAACCCGAAATCGAATCGTTTGATGTGTCGCCGTTTGCAAAGCGGTCGGGCATTAATAAATAGATAACATCTTTATTTGAAAAACCTTGATTCCGTATTCCCTTTTCACGTTGAAGAATTGGATAAACCAGATCAAACTTTTCTTTCTCTTTACTCAACGTTAGTGTGTAATTACCGCCCGGTAAGTTTTTGGGAATAATTATATCTATAAAAGCATAAGATGCATTTTCGATTTTATGAACTTTCTTAACCTTAATTCTGCTGTCAGAGAATTTTGCTGATACACCATTCAGATTTTTTCCGTAAACCATCAATTGAACCTGGTTCCATTTCATTCCCGTCCACCAGTTCGGCGGCTCAACTTTATTAATGATAATATTTTGTGATATGATCTGTTGTGTAAACAGAATTAAGAATACTAACAGAGAATATTTTTTCATTATTTCCTCATAAAAATTAATTATAAATATTATCCAAGGTTTCTATAATATAAAAGTATTCAATCCAATTACGAAATCATTTTTGCCTCTGTAATTCAGTCTCCATGTAAATTCAAGCGTAATAGGGAATAAACTCTGACCGATACCAAACCCTATTTCATAGAATGGATGTTTGAATTCAGTGAACAGATGGGGTAAAATCGATTTACTCTTATCCGAAATTTGGAGAAGAGCCGCACTAAAATGGGTTGTCAATACTAGCTGCCAGTCTTTTAGATAAGGGATTTTAAGAAGCCTGAATAATTCATCGTTCCAGTTATACTGTGCCATCAGAACAACTCCTATATCGCCAAATTCTTCGCCTATATTTAAAGTCCTGAATGAAAATGCCTTGCCGCCGCTCTCAATATTACCTGGAAGGGAATACATCATCTGGTACGGAACCGGTCCATCAGAATAAATTCCTTTCAATTGAAAATTAAACAGGGTTGACTTGAAAGAGGGTAAATAACCGGAGAGGTTCATTTCGTACATTTTAAAACTCAAGCTGCTTCTTAATGCGGATTGATCGGAGAAGAGAGCTTTCCCGCTTAGTATTACATTCGCTTCTCCGAAAGAAACCCTTCTTCTATAATACCCGTCCTCCATATACTTTCTAAAATCGAGTGTGAATTCGGCCGTTATTGCATTAATCTTTGTTTCATAAATAAGTTTATTTGTCCGGTAGGTCTTTGATTTATTAAGGAGCGAAAAATTCGAATTGCTGTAGGCATTGTTATCGGTACGGTTGATGAATCCTATTCCACCCCGCAGAACGGGAAATATTTCTCCGGTAATTTTTGCTTCGAAGCCCTTGGTATAATAATAATCTCTGAAATCATATTTGCCGAATATGCTTGTAAGTGTCGATGTCATTTTATCGTATCTGACCGACTCACCGAATAAGTCCGTTAGCTTGTTATATGCTCTTAAGCTGAGGGTTGTGGTTCTATAATCTCCAAGGAAATAACTTGCATAGAGATCCGTTTGAAATTTCTTGTCGGAGAAACCATAAGAAATATTTGTATTCAAATTCAATCTTCTATCCAATTCATTTGTAACCGTAATTCCAAAGTTTAAAGTGTGTCCGGTGATATGCTTAAAGCTGTAGAGTGATAACGGACCAGAGATAGAATAATGATCCGAGAGATAAATAGTTGATGAAAGAATCGAGAAATCATCCCAGAAGTTTCTTGGTATCGACTCCAGGCTATCGATTCTTCTATATGCATCAACCTCTGCGAGAGTATTGGGAATTGTTTGAGTTGATCTCCAAAAAGTAGAATCTTTCTTATCGGCGTCTGGCATAACTTTAATAATAACCATATCAAAATGGTCGTCATCAATTTGACTGTTTATTTCGTAATTGTAAAAGACAGTGTTCAGCTCAAAACCGAATTTAGCAATGCCAAGGAAATTGCCTTCAACAAAAACCCTGTAGTCGATCGGCATCACAATGTTGTTATCGAAGGGGATGAACTGCTGGAATATATTGATCACTGAAAAGAGTCCGCCCGGATTAGCAGCTTTATTCAGGTTCACGTCAAGTTTAATAAGATCGAATGACCCATCGGCAATAAATAATTTACCGTAGAAACCGGGATCCGCTTTATCGATCGGTTCAAAGAAGACCTGGAAAACATTCTTATCATCCATTGCCAGAGTATCTTCAATGATATAGTAGTAATATTCAAGTGCGTCATCTGATATTGGTCCGACTAAAGGCCTGTTAAAGAATTGTATATCATTTGTATAAAAATTCTGGAGCAGCCTGCCACCGGTTAGAATATTTATTGTAGAGGGTGTATTTGCGGATTGCTTTCTCGCAATTATTTCGTCTTTGTAGTTATCCGGTTTTTTGAAATAACCTATGCTCTCGTTTTCAATGATTCCTGTAATTTTCAGCGCACCGGTATCTTTTGTTCCTATTGAAATGCCCACGCTTCTATCGGTTGTAGTAATATCTTTTGTTGTCTTTACAAGCCCTTTTGTATAAGCTTTGAAAATGTAGGAATTGATTTTCTTTTCGCGTTTAATTTTTGCAGCAATTGCTCTTCGGATAATTTCATTTGCAGGATTTTCTCCGGGCAGAACAGTAACCTCTGGTAATTTTACAGGAATCGGTTCGAGCATTACGCTGATCGATTTATTATTGTCTAATTGAATTCTCACCGTATCGGACTTGTAACCGATAAATGAAGTTATGACAGAATAATTTCCCGGCTTAAGCTTAATTTCGAAATTACCTTCGAGGTTTGCTGCTGTTCCAATGGTGGTTCCGCCAATTCTAATGTTTGCAAAACTTAGTGATTCTCCGGTCGCCCCATCAGAAATATTCCCTTTTACCGAAAACTGTTGAGCAATGGTTATGGAACAAATAAAAAAAATCAGAAATGCCTTCTTCATATCCTCCTTGGAAATTTATTTTTTGAATCAATAAAATAACCTAGTTTAATTCGGAAATTCTTAAGTATCAAAATTTATACCTCTATAATAAGAATAGAAAAATAAATAATTCAGCAACAAAACTTTTGATTTAGCTATTTTGTTGTACAAGAAAAGAGAATAATATGAATAAAAAAATAGTCATAACCGGCGCAACAGGTTTAATAGGCAGACGATTAGCTGATCGGCTTATTAAGGAAAAAAATGAAGTTACAATTGTAAGCCGTTCAATTGAAAAAGCGAGATCGATCATTCCTTCTGCTTATGAATATGTTAAATGGGATTACAAAAAGGATCCGGCCGATTTTGTTGACGGCAAGGATATTATAATTCATCTTATGGGCGAAAATATTATGGCTAAGAGATGGACTGAGACACATAAGAAAAATGTATTCGAAAGCAGAATAAAACCTACACAAGTAATAATCAGTGGTATTGAATCGGCGAAATCCAAACCCTCTCTATTCATTCATTCTTCTGCGATTGGTTTTTACGGTAATACAAATGAGAAAGTAGATGAAGATTCAAAAAGGGGAGAAGGATTTTTAGCAGATGTTGTTTCAGCATGGGAAGGTGAAGCAACCAGAGTTGAGAAATTTGGAGTGCGCAAGGTGAGTGTCCGGCTTGGAATCGTTTTGGATAAGAAGGACGGGGCGTTAAAAAAAATGGCACCGCCATTTAAATTATTTATCGGAGGTCCGCTCGGAAGCGGCAAACAGTGGTTCCCGTGGGTTCACATTGATGATGTAGTCGAGATATTCAAATTTGCAATTGACAATGCAGAACTTAAAGGTGAAGTTAATGCTGTTGCTCCTGAATCAATCAATATGAAAAACTTTGCTGAAACATTAGGTAAAGTAATGAGAAGACCTTCCTTATTCAGAGTACCGGAATTTGTATTGAAGATAATTTTAGGTGAATCGGCAGATGCTCTAATCTATGGTGCGAAAGTGCTTCCCAAAAGATTAATTGGATATGGTTACGAGTTCAGGTATAAAAATATTGAAGCGGCTCTAAAGAGTTTATTCAAATAATCATTCGAACCATGAAACAATTTCAAATGAGCCGGTACCCGGGAAGAACGGGGGACTTGCAATCATAAATCGATCATCGTAACGATACCTTTTTGAAAAACCATTAATTATAGTTGAGACTCCACCTGAAGTACTAAATTGTCCTACTGGTCCCCTGGCATTTTGTATAACACCACCATACAATAAAATTGAGCCAGCAACCGGTCGATTTTGATAATTTTCCGCCTGAAAAGACCCTGATTCTGAATAGATAGAAGCTTGTACTCTTATATTATTATTGTTTGCGGCATTATCGGTAATTATAATATCATCCTTAGCAACAATACCTAACATATCCTGGGAGTTCGGATTAACTTGCGGATCGGTATTATAAAAAAGATCATCATCTAAATATACTTTGCCTCTGCTGGAACCATCCGCTCCAATAGTATATTTCCCTTTCACTCTTCCCTTAACACGAAGGTTAGCATTTTCAGCAAAGATGGCACCATTTGGTGCAAAGGTTGAAGCGAGAACATAAGTCCAGGCTGATGTTGTATTATATCTATACCTTAGACTATCGCCTCTGAATTCAAGATAGACCGTTGATTGTCCTGTAAATTTATATCCGCCGGAAGTAGCTGCACTACTAAGATTTGTAACACCGTTGGATGGAATATCGATATGTACACCGGTTTGAAAACCTCCTAAGAATTGCGGTTGTGCACTGTTACTGTGTTTTACAAGACTTCCATCTAATGTAACTTTACCCATAAAAACCGGTCTATCGGCAACGCGTAGTTGTCCGTTTGTATGCAGTGGACCCCAAACTGTATCTGTTGTAGTCCACCAGATATTTGCAGATTCACTATGCGAAAAGTAAGCGTACTTGGAAAAGGTGCTGGGTCTAAGTACAATTCGGATTGTGGAAGATAAGTTTCCAAAAGTACCGGTTGAGGTAAGTTGTTTAATGTTTTGATATGCGTCAAGAGTTGTAAGTGTTGCGGTAATTGTTCCGCCGTCAAAATTATAATTAAATGTTTGATCTACTAGAGATCCGTTCAAAAAGAGTTGATTTGTTACAAGGTTAACACCGGTAGCAGCCGTATGATGTGCTTTTGCATCGTAATAGTAATTGATAAAATTATCTACAGTAGCAGTAGCCATGCTGTTAAAATTTCTTCCAGCAACCATAAAGATAATGCTGAATCCAAGAACTAATAATATTGTTCCTTTACCACCCATTGCGTTCTCCTACCTAAGAGAAAAATTTCTTGCCGGTAATCTAACCTGACGCCAAATAACTCTTTTGTCTGCTGCATAATCGTTTCCATAAGCTGCGGGATTCTCAACAGCCATATCAATCTGAATCGCAGCAATTCCTAATGGTGGAGAAGAAGGCATTGTTATAATCCTGTTTCCACTAGCGTCGAAATAAGTTAGTTTGAATTGTGTAATACCTAAGTTAGAACCGCGGGCTGGATTTGAGTTTATTACCCGATACAATAATCGATCGAATGGATTTGGTGTAGCGGTTAAAGAATCGGTTGAACTTAGATAATAGTGTAATGTATCAACAATTCCGTCACCATAAGTATTAGGAGAGGTAACAATATCCGTTAGAAATGATATTCTGTTCGAATCCGCATAAATAATAGCTAAAGCGGGATTTGGGATTGCCTGCCAATTTAAACAGTAGCCGATTTTTCTAAAATCATATTCTAAAAGCTTAACCACTTCTACAAGATTTTGTTGAACTATCTGTTCACCGCTGTAATGGTAATTATTTTGCACAGCAGAATCATTCATTCGTAATAGAATCATTAATAGCAAGCCGCCGATAATTGTGGATCCCAATATGTCTAGAAGTACACTAAACCCCATTTCTCACCTGAAATACCAATAACTGTAGATTGTTGACATCCTTATTGTATCCACCATCCCCGGGCTAACTACTTTTACCATCATTCTTTTATGCCAGGTTCTTTGAGTAGACACATTGTTTGGATTAGTTAATGCAACATAATCCACTCTGCAATAAGTGTTGAAAATTATTTTTCTATCAGTACCTTCAAATGTTAAAGTATCAAGTTTTGGATTGGTTCTAAAACAATTATAATCGTCAAAATCGTTAAAGCTATCGGGATAATTCCTGTTTTCTCCGGTTTCTAATCCAATTACATTAATATTCGTTAATACAGTAAGAGAATTAACAGCTGTTGTATCGGTATTATGATCGAATGCCTTACCGGTAGCTTTTTCAATTATGGAAGTAGCAAGCGATGTCGCTAATATGCCATAACGATTATCAATCATAGTTGAATTGGTTGTTATTAAGCCCCGGTTAGTTGTAAGTATAACCATGCTTAAAAGAAAGATTGCACCAATCGTTATTAACATTTGTCCGGTATTCATTTAATTACCAATTAATCCCGATAAAAGATAAAGAAAATGTCAACTTATAGCTACTCAGTTAGTGTGCTTAAAATCATGTAAGTAAATTGGGCTGGATAAAAGATCAATTGAAATTTCAGAATTTAAATTTAGAAGTGCTGATGTAGGTTTGTATTTTCTAATGAAATGACTACTCAAACCAGGAAACCACTTCAAAATTCTGAGTATGAGGGAAATATGGAGGGACTGTTAATAAAAAACGTGTATCGTATGTGTGAACAAACTTTAATCCCTTGATCGGTGTACTTCCCGAATATGTTGCGGTTTGCCTCATATCTTTTGCAATTAAACCACCAAGAATATTCCAGCGACCCAAATACGCTTGATCGATCAGCCCGTCTTCCGGACCAATATTGCCGGTAAGCGAGAACATCGAGGCATGAGTATTTATATCTTTCCCGCGTGTTGTTGCATTATCTTTTATTCTGATGTTACTCTCGGCAATTATCCCCAGCATATCATTTGAAGCTGGTATTGTTCGCGGGTCATCTTTATAAACAATGTTATCTTCGAAAAAGACCTGACCTGCTCCACTAGTATTCATTTTTGTTGCAACTATTGTAAGTTTTCCGTCGAGAGTTCCTTTGGTATAAATATTTCCTCTTTCAACATAGATAACACCGCTGGGTGCAAATGTAGTTATAGCAACGGTCTTTGGGGAGCTCCACACACCTCCGTTTATGCTCTGACTGTAAGTAACGCTTGCATCTGAATTAAAATAGAGCCTTACATCAGTTTTATAGTTATTGCCGGTTGTATCTCTAAAAATCTTGCTTGCATGTGATCTTAATCCTGTAGTATCATATTGAAGTGGTAAGTCGACACCGGTTTCGAAGCCGCTATAAAATTTTGGATCAGCAGGTGTTCCTTGTTTTTTGAGACCATTCTTCGTTGTGACCTTTCCCCAAAAAACAGGCGTACCATAAGTAGTTAGTTTGGCATTTACATGGAAAGGACCATTAAAAGTATCACCAGTAGCAGGATAGGCATTCATAGAAGAATAAAAATTACCAAACTTTGCAAAGTTGCTTGGTCGTAATTGTACAACAATAGTTTTGGTTAAACCTTGATAAGTACCTTCAGAAATTATGGTTGCAATTTGGTCGTCAAATCCTCCTCCACCGCATGGACCAAGATAATCACCATGAGCTAAATGGGCATCAACAGCACTTGATGCAATAGTAATGGTGTGTCCACCATCGAAAGATGGTTTATGGCATAAAGTAACTTTTCCTGTTAGACCTATAATATTATTGCTTACAATTACATTTATTACACCACCGGCAAAACTTAAATTGGAATATCCCGCTTCCCAATATTTATCAATAAAAATCTGGTTTGCTGCCATGTTGGCGCCAGAGATAGCAATGCTATGAGCAACTGCATCAACATAATATTTCACTTCATTATCAACAGCTCGTGTTGAAAGTCCGCTAAAATTTTGTCCTACGACAAGGAAAATAAGACTAAAACCTAAGACCAATAATATTGAAGCTTTTCCGCCCATAATTTTTTTACCTGTTTCTAAGATTGCGAGCAGCTAATCTAATCTGCCGCCAGAAAACCGTTGAGTACTCATTATCGTAAGCTACCGTGCTTTCTATTTTTATATCAATTTGCATTGTATAGATTGCACTTGTGACAGTTATTGGAAAGGGAAGCTGCTGTCCAAGTGCATTGTAATATGTTAATTGAAACTTTGTAACGCCAAGATTTGAACCACCGGGGATTTCGTTGTTTATTACTCTATAAAGCAACCGGTCTCTTGGATTTGGAGTGGCCGTTAAAGAATCGGGCGAACCAAGAAAATATCTGAGTGTATCAACATTTTCATCAGCATCTACATCGGTCAAAAACTCAATACTAATTGAATCAGCTGTGAGAATTGCTAGTGAAGGATCCGGAATTTTTTCCCAATCCTTACAAAAACCGATTTTTCTAAAATCATATTCTAATAATTGTACTACTTCGACAAGGCTTTGCTGAACAATAAGCTCGCCACCGTAATTATACGTGTTCTTTACTGAAGTATCGTTTAATCTAAGGAGAATTAAAAATAACATTCCTCCTACGATTGTTGAACCTAATATGTCTATTATAGTACTAAAGCCCATAAATATTACCTGAAATACCAATAACTAAAAATTGAATAAAGTTTTATTGTATCAGCCATTGAGGGACTTGTAACAGTTACTGTAATTCTTTTATGCCAGGTCTTACTTGTTGCTTCCGCACTAGGATTAGAAGGAGAAATGTACCTCACTTGACAGCTTGCATTGAATACTGCCGATTGAAAGGTTGCATCACCGGCAGTTGAACGCGAATATCCATTAAAATCATCGAAGTCATTGAAATTTGAATACACCTCGCCGGTCTCCGGACCTAAACTTGTTATGGCTGTCAAACTTTCTATTGAACTAATCGATGTTGTGTCTGTTGCATTATCAAAGGATTTACTATTAGCTTCCTCAATAATTGATGTGGCAAACGAAACTGCTAATACTCCAAATTTTGTGTCGAGCATAACTGAACTTGTACTGAAGAAACTATTGTTAACCCTTAATATCACAAGCGACAACAACATCAACGCAGCAATTGTTATTAACATCTGTCCGGTATTCATTTATTTACCAGGAAATTCTAGTATAAAAGAAGAAATTTACACCATGTCTATAATCAAATATTATGCTATAAATTAGTAGGTATTTTCAAGCAATTACAACTTTTATTTGCTAACCGGGCAGTAGCATGTAACTGTGACATGTAAAAAAGTAAATACCCGTTTTGTAATACCAACCGGCATAAATTTTCTCCTAAAGTTATTATATTGTATTTACAGTTTTACCAAATGGCAGGACTATGGACCCGATTAATCTACTAGTTGCAATAATTCTTTTTATTTCTATTTCGGCGAATTGGGGCGGTGCCCGTAAAGGATTAAAAACCTCAATTACCAGGGTTATTGATAAGCCTGATACTTTTTTACAAAGGACTCCTCCAAATATATCTGCGATTTCACTTATTATAATAATTATTGGCATTTTTGGTATCGGAACATTATCAAATCAAAACGAATCATGGGTTCAAATCGTTAGAATTATTGGATTAGGCATGTTTGCAGTTTTTTCATGGCTGCAGGTTGTTGCATATAAATCGCTCGGTAATTCATATGCACCAGATATTGTTATTCTGAAAGATCATAAACTTTTTACCGGTGGAGTCTATAAATTCATTCGTCATCCGCAATATATCTCTCAAGTAATAAGTGATCTTGGCGCTGGTTTGGCTTTAATGAGTTACCTGGTTGTGCCGATTGTCTTACTTTTAGAAATCCCGCTTTTTATAATGAGAGCATCTCTAGAGGAAAGGATGCTTGAGAAACATTTTCAGAATGAATATGTTGAATACAAAAAGAGAAGCGGCTTTATTTTTCCTTTTATCGGTTAAATTCACATGAGAAGTATTTTATTGAGAAATATCTTAATTCTGTTTATTGCCCTAACTTCCGCAAGTTATGCACAGCGATTATTAAAAATATCAGTTGATAATAATGGTAAGGAATCGACACTATCATATATTTCAAGAAGCGGATCCGCTTTCGTTTCGGGAAAAGAAATTGCATCACTTCTAAGTGCAAATACTTTTTATAATCAGGAAGCAGCTAAACTGGAGATAAAATTTCCCGATTACACAATTAAATTAACTGCAAAGAACCAGTTCATAATTCTTACTAGACGCTCAGATAATACGACGAGTATTTATCAGTTACCGATTTCAACATTATTAATCGGCGAGGATGTCTTTTTGCCCATTACTTATTGCGAGAGCTATTTGAGTTTAGCTTACGGTAAAAAAATCAATTTTAATAATTCTTCTAAAAATCTTACAATTTTGAGCGAACCGTTTTCACAGGAACAATTCTATGTTAAAGTTGCGCAGCAAATAGAAGCAGAAACGGTTAAAAGCCCTGAGGCTGATAAGAAACCTGCTGATAAATCGGTAATATCAAAGTATGATCTCTATGAGCTTAGTATTGAAGATAAATCGAACGGAACATTAATACGATTGAAAACTTCCCGCAAACTTCCGATTCCACGGCATTCAATAAACAACAAAACATTATATGTTTTCTTTCCTAATGTTTCAGTTTCTCCGGAAATACTGAACGATGTTAAAGGAGCCGGATTGGTTAAAAGTGTAAAGCGTGTTTCAGTATCACAGAAAAATTACCAGCTGGAATTTTTACTTGATGAGGGCTTTTCGACTTCGGAAGCATTTATGGATATTGAAAGCAACGACATTATGATTACAATCCATAACAAACTTTTCACTGCCCAGAATCAAACAGGTGTAGAAGTAAAATCTAAATGGCTTTTCGACACAATAGTAATTGATGCCGGACACGGTGGAAAAGATCCGGGTGCAATCGGCGTTACAGGTGTTAAGGAGAAGGATATCAATCTGAAAATTGCTCTTAAGCTCGGATCACTTCTCGAAAAAGAATTGCCAGGTGTTAAAGTTATTTATACCCGGAGGACGGATCAGTTCATTGAACTTTACAGGCGGGGTAAAATTGCAAATGAAGCCGGTGGAAAACTTTTCATTTCGATTCATTGCAATTCGACTGTAAAGAAGAACTCAAACCACCGCGGGTTCGAAGTTTATCTGCTGCGCCCCGGTAAAACCCAGGATGCAATTGAAATAGCAGAGTTTGAAAATAGTGTTATTAAATTAGAAGATAATCCCGATCGTTATCAGCAATTAACAGATGAAAATTTTATCCTTGTAAGCATGGCGCATTCACAGTATATGCGTTACTCAGAAAGGTTTTCCGATTTATTAAACCAGGAATGGAAAAGAGGTGCTGAGATTCCTTCCCTTGGAGTTAAGCAAGCCGGATTCTATGTCCTGGTTGGTGCATCCATGCCAAGCGTTTTAATTGAAACGGGCTTTCTATCCAATAGAAGAGATGAAGCTTACCTTAACAGTTTAAATGGTCAAAACGATATTGCCCGTTCAATTGCTAATTCAGTTAAGAAATACAAGGATTATTATGATAGCGATGTTACAGAGGGAGTAAAAAATTAGTATTTAATTTGTCAAGCATTTGAAAAAATGAAACAGTATCCGGAATTATTAATATTTAATCACCCTGGTAAAAAGTAATCGCAATTTGTTATTCCGAAGTAATCGGGTTAATTTTGTCTCGCAAATTTTAAGGAAAGGTTTTATAAAATGACTAATGCTCAAAAATGGATGTCGGCATTTCTTGCTTTGTTTCTAATCCTATTTATAATTGGAAGAGTAACCAAAAAGGATGAACATGTTCCTCATATGATGGATGAGAATTATGTTAGTCAGTCTTCACAGCAGGAGAAACAGGAGTTAGATGGTCTTTCGTTAGTTAAACAGAATGGATGCCTTACTTGCCACGGACAGGAGTTAGAAGGAACTAAAATGGCACCGGCAATTGTAAGCTTAAAAGAGAATTGGTCGAGAGACGGACTGATCAATTATTTACGAAATCCATCTTCTTACAGCGGCGATAAGAGATTCCAGGAATATAAACTGAAGTACAAAAATATTGTTATGCCATCCTATGGTAATATTGATGTTAAAGATTTAGGCAAGATGGCTGACTATCTCCTTACCAAATAAACTTAAAACAGATTTTAATAATAAATAAAAAGAAAAGCCCCATAGTGAATGGGGCGTTTCTTTTAGATCTGTAATCTAATTTCTATAAACTGAATACTTTCCGTTTTTCTTTATGCTTTTCCTGCACTCCCCAGGACATTAACAATTTTATGTTTGTAAAGTTCTTTCAATGAATCGCGAGCCGGGCCTAAATATTTCCTCGGGTCAAATTCTGCAGGATTATCAACAAATACTTTTCTAATCGCCGCAGTCATTGCTAACCGACCATCCGAATCAATGTTAACTTTGCAAACTGCCGAAGCAGCAGCTCTTCTTAATTGATCTTCAGGAATTCCGACAGCATCTTTTAATTTTCCGCCATTGCTGTTTATTGCTTTAACTAATTCAGCCGGAACGGAAGAAGCGCCATGCAGTACGATAGGGAAGCCAGGAATTCGTTTTTCACATTCTTCAAGAATATCAAAGCGGAGAGGAGGAGGAACTAAAATACCATCTGCATTCCGTGTGCATTGTGCAGGAGTAAATTTATTGGCACCATGAGAAGTTCCTATTGATATCGCAAGTGAATCTACACCGGTCTTTTTGACGAAGTCTTCAACTTCTTCCGGTTTGGTGTAATGTGTTACTTCGCTCGATACCTCATCTTCAATACCGGCAAGAACACCAAGTTCACCTTCGACCGAAACATCATATTTATGAGCGTACTCAACTACCTGAGCAGTGAGTTCAACATTCTTATCGTAAGGATGATGCGAACCGTCGATCATAACCGATGAGAAACCGGATTCAATGCATGACTTGCAGAGTTCAAATGTATCTCCGTGATCGAGATGAAGTACGATAGGAATTGCAAAACCGAGTTCATTGGCATAATCTACCGCACCTTTTGCAAGATGCTTTAGTAATGTTTGATTTGCATACTTGCGTGCACCGCTGGATACCTGTAGAATTACAGGAGATTTAGTTTCCACGCATGCCCCAATAATTGCCTGCAATTGTTCGAGATTATTGAAATTAAAAGCCGGTATTGCGTATCCGCCTTTTACAGCTTTGGCAAAAAGTTCTTTTGAGTTTACCAATCCCAATTCTTTGTAACCGATCATTGTTCTATCCAATTATTATTGAAAAAATATTTTATGAATTGCTTCGTATAATTTTGCAGATCAGAAATAAGCAACTACGCCAATATGAAACGTAAGAAGATCTGTTTTGGATCTTCTGGGAGAATAAATCAGTCTGCCGTTATCAATTCGAATGTCATTTTCTGTTAGATACTGCGCTTCAGTTCCGTAAATATATCTTGCTTTAAGATCCAGGTAGAGATTTTTTACTTCGGCCAAGTCTTTAGCAATTTGCAGCAATACTCCGGCACCGGCGCCGTAACTCCATGTAAAATCGTCCCAATTAGTTGATTCTGCAAAAGTCAGCTGTGTACTTTCACTTTTTACTTCAGAAGTTGTGAATAAGTAAGCCCCCCCGAATAATCCTTCTATGTAAGGACGCACAGTTCCCATAAAAGGGGAAATTTGCATCATCAAATGAAAATTTGCCAGGTTGTTAATTCTATTTACCTGTACCAGTACATCGGGAATTGTGGTGCTTAAAGGTCTTCTTTCCGAAACTTCACCGTAGATCATATAACCGATATTAAATCCGACGGTGAAAGGTCTTTCAATACTTGGCGACCATAATGTGCCGTGAACCTGTAAACCGTAACCAAGCCGATCTACGTTTGTTCTGAAATCTCCTTGAGGGGAGCCAAGCATTAAACTGCCGCCGATCGTTTGAGCACTAACACTTGCATATAATAAAATTGAAGTAACGAGCAAATAGAAAATCTTTTTCATATTATTCCTCAAATTATATTCTCTTTTTAACATTGAACCTGGTTAATTGCTTCGGTAAATATAATAATTTTTTGGAGTCCTTGAAGATGCAATTATTATGAAAAGGTTAACTCTTTTTTATATGCTTCTTCGAGTTGATGATTGAATTGTTCAAACGAAATTACTTCTGTCCCGAACATTTTCAGGTGATCCGTTTGATATTGAACATCAAGCAGAACGAATCCTTTTTCAATTAATCTTTCAATCAGTTTAACAAGTGCACATTTGGATGCCTGCGATACTTTTGAAAACATTGATTCACCGAAGAAGGCGCCTTTGTATGTAACTCCGTATAATCCACCTACTAATTTTCTGTTTTGAATTACTTCAACTGAATGTAAATGTCCAAGGGCTATTAAACCATTATATGCAGTAATCAATTCTTCCGATATCCATGTCGATTCGCGCTTGCTGCATTCTTCAATAACTTTTAAGGTTTCTGAATCATAGGTAAACTGAAAATCGGATAGTGATAAAAATTTTTTCAACGATCTTGGTATATTAAATCTTTGTAACGGTATAATGGTTCTTGTTTCGGGTAAGTACCAGTTAATTTCCCCGGACTCGTCTGCCATAGGGAAGGCTCCGCGGGAATAAAGAAATATCATGTTTTCCGGTTTGAGCAGGTCTTTCTTTGATAGGTATTGACCGTTACTCATGTGTACTGACTTCGAATTTTATTATATCATATCCTTTCTTGGTTTCGTATCCGGCAAAAATTACACCGAGTAGAACAGAAAGCATACCAAGAAGGAAGGTGATTATAATAAAATAATTCAATTTAAAAATCGGTAGTACGGATGAAATTCCAAGCAAGAGTGAAGTAAGTACAAAAAGTCCGACTGCCGTTGCATAACTCAACACTGAATTTCTCACCAGCTTAACACGATAGACCAGGAAAGAAATCTGCTTGGCAATACTTTCGAGGCGGATATTATCGTCTGTTGTTGCCGGTCGTTCACCCACTTTTAATAGAAGCCTCCTTTTCTCCTCGTTAAGGAGACGTATTCTGTTAACAACAAGTGAATACCGGTTATTCATGCCAAGTAGAAGCAAGCCGCAAGCGCTTATCATTATAGCCGGTGCAAGCATTAATTGAATAATACTAACAGCGTCTAAATGCCCTGAAAATAAATTTTCCATTTATCTATTTCGAATAAATATAGTTGTGAAGAACTTCGATAGTTTCCTGCTGAACCTGTAAATCAATTTCAAGAAGATCTCTGATTGATAATATTCCCATCAATTTTTCTTCATCAATAATAAGAATGTGCCTGATGTTTTTATCTTTCATTTTTTTCAAACACTCCTGGTGAGATTCATTTATACCGGCAATTACCAATTCTTTTGTCATAACAGAATCGACAATTGTTGTATGAAGATCCAGATTTTTTGCAATTACTCTTCTCACAAGGTCTCTTTCAGAAAATACCCCTAATAGTTTTCCGTCGCTACCAAGAACCGGAACCAGACCTATATTGTGTTCAGCCATATAGTTTGCAACTTCTATTATCTTCGAACCGGACTGAACCGTATAAAGATTTTTTGAAGAAAACATTTCTTTTATTGATTTCACAGAACCTCCGTAAGTATGCTTATAGTTTTGACATAATGTTAAGTTATAGTAATGATTAATTCAAGAAAAAAAGTCGTGGTTGGAGAAAAAGTTTCTAAAGTAAACTGATAAATCTTATTTAATTTTCCGGCGGAAATATCACTTAACCAGCTGCATAGCCTTATCGATAAGAGATTTTAATTCGTTTATCTTGATCGGTTTTGTGAGTATGAAGTCAATATTATGCTCATTTTTTTCACCTTCATCAAATTGATTTCCCCAGCCGGTAAGAGCCGCTATTTTGATTTTCCCGTCAAACTTTTCATTGATTTTATCCGATAGCTGCCAGCCGCTCATTCTGGGCATTCCAATGTCTGTAATTACCAGGTCAAATTCTTCTTTATCCAGCATTTCAAGTGCTTCCATTCCGCTTGAGACCATCGTTCCTTTATGTCCCAGAGCATCAAGTAATTCCGAGGCAATTTCTCGAATCATTGGTTCATCATCAACCCAGAGAACTCTTGCAGACCCGGTAAACTCGTTAACTGTTTTAATATCATCTGATTCCGATTCATCGTTGCAGAATGGTAAAAGAACTTCAATAGTTGTTCCTTTACCGGGGGAGGATCTTACAACTTTTAATTCTCCTTTATGTTCCTGAATTATGGAATATGCACCGCTCATTCCGAGACCTCTGCCAATCTCAAATCCTTTTGTTGTGAAGAATGGCTGGAATACTCTGGTTTTAGTCTCTTCATCCATTCCAGTTCCGGTGTCAGCGATTTGAACAAATAGACCATTTTCTCTTGAGCCGGTTTCGAAAATAATTGTTCCACCGTAAAGCATTGCCTCAATACTATTTTTAACCAGGTTATAAATAACGGAGCGGAGTTCCCCTTCATTGCCGTACACAGGATGAATTTCACCGTAGTGTGTTTCAATTATTATTTCAAGTCCTTTTTCTTCCTGTCTGTCTTTCCAGAGCGGTCGTGATTGAATAATTACATCTCTCACAATTTTATTCAAATCAACTTTATTATAGCGGGTTGTACTCTGTTTCTTACCTGAAAAGCGCTGCAATAGCTGAACCCTTGCTGAAGCGTCGGTTGCTGAAGTTTTTATTGTCTCAAGATAATTCTTTAATTGTGGCGGAATACTTTTATCTAAAAGTATAACATCAAGGTTTCCGAAAATTACCTGAAGAGAATTATTAAAGTCGTGGGCGACTGCACTTGCCATCTCTCCTATTGCGCTTAACCTCTGACTCTCGATGATTGCATTTTCCGCCTTTTTACGTTCGCTTATATCATGTGCAATACCAATAAATGACTCAACTTTTCCTTCCGGATCAAACTGCGGAGTTAAACTTGAAACGTGCCATCTCCACCCACCATTATTATGTTTTACTCGATACTCGAGGTAATTCACACTTTCATCCGATTCTATTAGTTTCTCCAGAAACAAAGAAAATTTGTTGATATCATCCTGATGAATAAAGTCGATAAACTGTTTTCCCTGAACATCACTTATTTCATGTCCTAAAATTTCTTTCCAGTTAGGTGATACATAAATAAAGGTTCCTTCTGATGTCATCGAGAAAATAATATCACTTGCTCTTTCCACAAGAGTACGGAATTTCTTCTCACTCGTTTCTAATTCAAGAGTTCTTGCTTTTACTTGCGATTCAAGATTTTTGTTGACCTCTTCGAGTTCGATTTTTTTCTGGTTCAACTGATTTGTGAGAAAAAAATTTCGACGGTTGAAATATTCAATATAATATGCCGCAAACATACTGATCACATTTGCCGAGATATAGAAAAAGGTATAAGCTATTATCAGGTTATAAGGAGTTTCAGAAAAGAATACTACAGCAAAGAAAAAAATTGCGAGTGTAATCCAGCCACCTAAAGTAGCGAGTATAAAACGGAGTTTGACAAAGAAATAGCCCGCTGAAAAAACCAGCATTAATCCTGCATAGTAAGTTACATTTTCGGGCATTCTCACTATCATTAAAATTATTCCAAAACCGCCGATGATAAATGAAACGAATAAAAGCCATTGCCATATCTTTTCAAAAAAATTAAAGAATGAGAGCGAGAATACAATGAGTAAATACGGGATTACAAATGCATAACGAATCAGGAAGAAAAGATTTTTATGCTCGGGGGCAACGGCAACATCCAGCAGGCCGAATATGCCGTAAAGAAATGCTACTACTATAAGTGCAAGTCTAAATTCACCAAGTGAATTTTTGAAGTAATAAGCCTGATACGCCTTCTCTATATTATCCTTAAAAGATAACGTCAGCTTGTTAATATTCATATCCTGAAATATGCTCATATTATTTTTCTTTAGGTCCATTCCAAATTAAATTATTCTTCAATCATGTTTATGAAACGAAATTAAAATTATTATTTTCTATTATAATCATAGAGTTTCCCTTTATCGATGGAATCAAAAACGTAATTCTTCACCCATCAAGTACAAAATTTAAGAAATAAATATTGGACCTTTAGACTGAAGGATTATATCACAGCTCCTTTCATTACTAAAAGGGGATTAAATTTTATGTCCTATTCTTATTATCGACACTTAAATTCATAAATCAAGTCTTTTTTGCCAAAAAAGAGATGATTCTTGTATTAACTGACTATACCAAAAGTGCAAACCAGCTCATCTTTAGTATCAACGAACTTTTGTAAATAATTACATCAGTCCAATTTCGGATGCTTCTTATGATGATCAGTTGCATCCTGATAAGCTTTCGCAACGGCGATGATCGTCCCCTCATCAAACAATTTCCCGATGAACGTAATACTTGTCGGAGTACCCCGTTCCGAAAAGCCATTCGGCACAACAACGCAGGGATGACCTGTCAAATTTGTAAGGAGCAAATTGCTTCCAACCCACGAAGGAGAAATATAAAGATCAACCGTTTCCATCAATTTCTGCATTTTCTGAATCAGCATAAACCTAACCCTGTTTGCGTTGATGTATTCAACTGCTGGAATGAAACGGGAGGATCTGAAAACATTCGGCCATGCATTTTTAACCTGACGTACCAGAAGATCGTCTTTGTTGCTTCTTGTTAGTTCATCGAATGCTGCTGCGGCTTCAGCCGATAAAATAAAGGAGATATCATTTACGGCACTATCCGGAAGTTCAATTGGAATTAATTGTGCGCCAAGCTCTTCCATTTTTTTTAGAGTGATTGAGTCGTTATCGTGGAACGGATATTTTCTGGCAAAATCATTTTTGAGGTATCCGATTTTTAGTTTTTTGAAATCAACTTTAGGACTATAATTAAAAGGTGCTTCGTATAAAGTCTGGTCTACTCCGTCGGCACCATTAATTGTATTAAATACAATTGCGAGGTCTTCAGTGTTGCGGCAAAGGGTTCCGATTTTATCCATCGTCCAGCTTAATGCCATTGCACCGGTTCTGCTAACACGTCCGTATGTAGGACGTAATCCTGTTACACCGCAAACGGTTGAGGGCGAAACGATTGAACCCCATGTTTCAGTACCTATTGCAAATGGAATCAATCCGGCACTAACAGCAGAAGCCGAGCCGGCTGAAGAACCACTTGAGCCTCTTGTTGTATCCCACGGATTTCTTGTCATACCGCCGAACCAGACATCTCCCCATGCAAGTGCACCCATTGTAAATTTTACAGTCAGCACTGCACCGGCTTCATTTAGTTTTTTAATTACAATAGCGTCTTCATTAATTACCTGATCTTTATATGGTGTAGCGCCCCAGGTGGTTTTATAATTTTTTGAAGAGAGTAGATCTTTAACTCCGAACGGAATTCCGTGAAGCATTCCGCGGTATTTACCTTCTGAAATTTCTTCGTCGGCTTTTTTTGCTTCGGCGAGTGCTCGCTCTTCAGTTAATGTAATTACATTATGAAGTTTCGGACTGAATTTTTTTAACCGCTCGAGGAATAATTTTGTGAGTTGAGTAGATGTTATCTGCTTTGTTTTTATTAAATGAGCAAGTTCTCCAATTGAATAGTAAGCAAGATCATCCATATTAGCTGGAATTTTTGCGTATGAATAATTGCTAAACTTTATTGGTATCTGATTTTTTTCGAACTTGAAACCGACCGGAATAGGATTGAATGAAATAGCAGGTGGAATATCGTTTGCAAGATTTACTTTCCAGATATTCTGATAATTCTCCAACTGTTCGTTAAGATTATCAAGCATTGAATCGCGCTCGGCATCATTAAAATCGATCCCGATAATTTTTTCTGCTTGTGCAATATTCTCTTTAGTAATTTTTTTTTCTTGTGCGATAAGGGAATACATACTGCCTGTTAAAATTAGCAGTATAAATAACTTTAGAACGGAATGATTTTTCATATATGAACCTCTTGGTTATGGCTATATGATTGATAATAATAAGGAAAAAGATTTTCTTTTATTAACGCTACGTTGAAATTAATCAGTAACCCTAATTTTAGATTTATTAACTTTAAGTATGTTAAAAGTTGTGCATAATGTACCGGGGCAAGTAATTCTTGAGCTTTAATTTCAAGTATTACTTTCTTCTCAACAAGCAAATCTAATCGGAAACCAACATCTTGTTTTACTTCTTTATAAATAAAAGGAACTGGAACTTCAGTTTCAACTATCAAACCCTTCTCTCTTATATCATAAGCAAGGGAATTTTTATAAACCGATTCTAACAATCCGGGTTCAATACTTTTATGCAGATCGAATACCGTTTGAACAATTATTTTTGCAATTTCATTTTCCTGCATAATATCTTTTGCGCCTTTGCGAACTCTTGGCGAACTTTACAAGCAAATCTTTTCTTTTATTTTAGTTATTTAAGAATCTTTACCAATTTAGTTTCTCTTCCTTTTATTCCAAAATTAAGTTTAGAACCCTCAACATTTAGAATCGTCCCATCATTTTCAAGAAAATTTGTTTCCACAGTTTTTGAGGGAGTGAATGGAAGATTAATCTCAACTTTTGAATCAATTCCTTTCGATTCATACATAGTAATAATCCAGGCATCCTCATTTTCCTCGGCCTGCTTAATTGAAGTGAGGATTACATTCTGTGGAGTAATCTGTACGAACGATTTCTCAACCGGCAGACTTCCGGAATGAGAGTCAGTTATACATGTAATTAAGGGATAATTAAATTCATATCCTTTATAAACAGTCTCGCTTGATTCGACTCGTCCTTTGTGCGGATAGATTGAATACTCAAAAGAATGATCGCCTCTATCTGCGGTAGGATCAGGCCACTTAGGAGAGCGGAGGAGTGAAAGACGCATTACATTGTAGCGGGTATCGTAACCGTATTTTGATTTGTTGAGAAAACTGATTCCGAAATCATCGTTAGATAAGTCCGCCCACTTCTGTGCATTGACTTCCCATTTACCTTTATCCCATTGAGCTTTCAGTGTTGTTGACCGTTTAATTGTACCGAACGGAATTTCGTAGGTCGCAACAGTATCGGACACATTGAAATCGAATGCAACCTTAAGCATTGTTTTATCTTCCCACCATTCAACATCTGTTTTAAAATCGATGCGATCAATTCCGTTATACAGAATAACATCCTGTATAAAGAAGGTATTTGGATAATCTTCAGTTGGAAAACTCTTAACAACACCGGGTTTTAGATAATCGCGTGAAATCCGTATGACAGATTTCACGGGACCTTTCTCAATCAACCTCACATCGCGTAATATTGACGGAAATTCTTTTCCTGTAAGACCGATATTCCATGCATCCCATGCGCTCGGCAGATCTTCCAGCAATTGAAGTTTATTTCCGAAACCGTCGATCAATTCCTTTTGAAGGTTTTTATCGAATATACTTTTTATCAAACCGGATTCTGTATCGACAGTAACATTAAAGTACTCGTTGTCGATGCTTCTTTCCGAAAGTGCTTGAGCAGGATATAAATCCGTTGGCCTGAAAGAAAAAGCGGCATTGGATTTTATTAGTACAAAAGTCTTATAACCAAGTGAGGGAATATCTTTAGCAATAAAAATTATTTCTCTTGTCAATTTATCTTTACGCTGCAATTGAGAGGGGATTTCATTTCCACTCAAGTCAAAAACAGAATAATTATCATCATCGCCTTCGGGTAATTCTACTTTGGCAATATCTGACCTTTGCCATGAAAGGGGATTGAAGACTATCATTGCTTTACCGTTGCTGATGCCGGAAGTATTAATCCTTGAAGAGATATCTGAAATGGAATTATCGAGAGCAAATTTTGCAAGTTGAAAAGCCTCGCGGTAATCCTTGTCAGAATCGATATATACTTCCCTGATGCTTGAGCCGGGGAGTATGTCATGGAACTGATTAAAGAGAACGGTTTTCCACGCATCTTTTATTTTATCCAGGAAATTGTTTCCACCTAAGAATGAAGAGATAGAATTAAATTTCTCAGCATTCGTCAGGAGCGATTCGTTAACACGGTTCCACTTTTTTGTGTTTGATTGAGTGGTTGCGGTTCCTCTATGATACTCAAGGTAGAGCTCGTCGCTCCATGTCGGTAATCTTGAAATATCCTGAGTACGAATCCAATCGATATAATTTTGTGCAGTATTATATTCAATCTTCGGATATATCAGCAAATCTCTCAGCTGATCGATTCGCGCCATCATCGCTAGTGAAGGCCCGCCGCCATGATCACCCACACCGAATAGAACAAGCAGTTTTGTCAATCCTGTGTTTGCTTCGTATTGCCGCAGCCAGTCAACTAATCCAAAAGGATTATTGATTTCATTAACATAACTGAATGGGAAGTATGTTAAGATTTTTGATCCGTCTGGTGATTGCCACCAGAACAATCGATGCGAAAAAACATTTGTATCGTTCCATCCGATCTTTTGGGTTATGAATGCATCGAGCCCGCCTTTAAGCATGAACTGGGGAAGATTCCAGTTGTATCCGAATGAATCCGGATTCCATCCGATCCGAGCTTGCTTGCCGAAATACTTCTTAAAGAATTTCTGTCCGTACAAAAGCTGACGTCCCCATGAGTCGCCGCTTGGCAAATTGCAATCGGGTTCAACCCACATACCGCCGGAAATTTCCCATCTTCCATTATCAGAATAACTTTTCATTTGTTCGAACAGATCGGGATAATCATCTTTCATCCATTCATATAATGCTGCCTGACTTTGAGTATAAGTAAAATCGGGTCTGGCTTTGAACATATTCATTACTGCCGAGAATGTACGCTTTGTTACTTCTTCAGTTTCTTTTTTTCGCCAGAGCCATGCCGCATCAATATGAGCATTTGCAACAAACTGAAGCGTAAATTTCTTTACGAAATCTGAGATTGGTTTTAATTCCTTCTTTACCTGATTAACAGAAGAAATGAATTTCGATGTGTCGCCGTTCTTTAATGCATCAATATTAATTTTAAGAGCAAGTTCCTGAAGTAACTTACTGAGTTTTTCTTTCTCGGACTTTTTCATTTTAGATAAGTCGGTTCCCGGATCTACTTTAACTCTTTCGTTGCTCTGATATGTATCGAAGCTTAATAATTTTTGTCCTACTCTAAAGCTAAGTGAAAGGTTTTTAATTAATTTTTGATGAGGCAGCTCTTCTGCAAAATCAATTTTAGCTCTTAAAAGTCTTAGAGGACCGCCTGTATTCATAGCTTTAATGAGTACAGAATACTTATCCCCCGGTTTTGCATCGTCTGCTAATATTACTTCAGCATCCCACCCGAACTTTCCTTTGAATTCACCATTGATCCAGATATAACTGTAGTCGTCAACTGAATTGTTGAATCTCATTTTTCCTTTAACAGTTACCCCTGCAATTGTTTGAGGTATCTCAATCTCTTTGCGGAACCAGCATGAATCGAGTGTAAACCTTTGGTTGAGTGTTGCGATTTGCCAGTTTGAATCATCAAAACCAGGTTGTGAGATCTCTTCCGGTTTAGTTGAAAAGCTGGTTGAGTATTTCCAGTTGTTGAATGATGCCTCACTCAGCAGATCGAGCTGTTCGACGAGTTTATCAATGTTGCTTTGTGCATAAAGAATTGTTGTGAATAGTAAAAGAAATAATATTTTTTTCATCGGTCACTCCTAAAATAAATGAAGGGTAGAAGTGGAATTTTTCTGCTAAGTAACTGAGTTGCTAAGTGCCTAAGCTCCTGAGACTCTGAGGTAAAATAGTCTCAGGTACTCAGGAACGCAGTTACTTTTTAAAACTACTTCGAAAATCTTTTATACAGTACCCATGTAAAGTAAACGGATATTCCCAGTATCAATGCAGGTATTATGATTCCGAGGATCGGATCGCCGATTCGCTGCGCCTGTTCTATCTGAGCTATCATTTTTCCCCCTTCCTCTGATGTTTGCGGTAAGAATACCATGCAAGCAGCAGTCCGAGGAATGATGCCGCATAAGCGATCGACATTCCAATTACCATTGCAAATCCCTTATCCATTTATCTCCTCCCAACGCGCATTGCGTTCTAATTGTTCTAAATATTCGTGCTGTTTCTTTTCGTATTCTCCCGATATCATTTTTAATTTCGGATCGATTACCCAGTGCATCAGCCAGGTTAAAAATATTCCGAGAGCTAACAGAATAAATCCCCAAATGTTTAATAAAATACTTAATACAGTTCCTACCATTAAAAGTATGTAGCAGAGAGGTGAAAGAACAATTGCAATCCAATCTTCCTTTCTCCATTCATCTGCTTCCCAGGGTGTCCAGTTTCTTCTTATGAATCCCATTTATTTGCCTCCTTCAATTTTCATTTCAATGTGTGTGAGCAGACCAAGTTTCTGTGCTTCCCGTTTTACCGGTCCCCACCATCCGATCGGGCGTGCCTGAACATAATACTTCACTAAATGTTCCATCGGTTCGTGTTTAGTAAGCAATGTAACAGGAACAAATATAAGTGCGCCTAACAGCATCAATAACCAGAACTGCTGATAATCGGGTAGAACCGGAATAATATTCCAATGTGGAAGGATCCAAACAACCAGCCAGCTTAATCCGAGATTTGCAATCCATGATGATAAATATCCCCACGCATTGAACCGCCACCAGACAACCTGAAGAATATTCGGAAGCCAGATACCGGCTGCCATTAACCATAGTGCAAAGATCAGCCAAGAAGTAATGTCTTCCATCATTAAACCATAAAAGAACGAACCGAGCAAAAGAATTAGTGTTGCAACTCTTCCGACCCATACTAATTCTTTTTCAGTTGCCTTCGGTTTGAAATAGTGAAGATAGAGATCGCGTGTAAAATACATTGCGCCAAGATTTAAGTGTGATGCAATTGTTGAGACATGAATTGCTATTAACGCTGCAAAGAAAAATCCGATCAATCCGACAGGTAAATATTCAAATCCGAGACGGAACCACCCTAATTCATATTCAGCTTGAGTAGCGATATTAGGCGACATAACATAAAAAGCGAGAATCGCTGCAGCCCAAACGGAATTACGAGTTAATACGAGAGCAGTTCCCCACCAGATGCTGTAGCTTGCATCGCGAACCGATTTAGCACTTTGAATTCTCTGTGCTTCAACATACCAATCAATGCTTGTTCCCATTCCGAATCCACCGATAATGGCAATAACCATCATCGTAATAAACCATGCAACCGGAAAATCTCCTTCGAACCATCCTGTGAATGCAAATGGATTCATCCGCCAGGCTTCTCCCATAACGGTTAATTTATCTGCAATAACTGTCGGGCCGCCGGCAGCCATTATCCCCCATGCAGAAACAATTATGATCATTAAAAACGCAATGATACCCTGCTGAAAATCAGCCATTATCACACCCCAGTAACCGGCGGCAAGAACATAGATTGCGCAGAGTGATGAAAAGAGTACCAGACCAATCCAGAGATCCCAGCCAAACAAATACTGGCAGACTTTTCCCATCGCAATTCCGACCCATCCAAGTATGAACATATTCATAAAGACCTGCCAGCCGGAGATCCATCCGCGAAGCATTTCGGCTCCGAGTCCGTGAAATCGTATTGTATTCCACTCAGCCTGCGTATATGCAAGTGAACGTCTGAAAATTCTTGTCGAAACAAATGCGGATATTGCACACCATGCTGCAAAGAAGGTATACCACAATCCGGCAACACCGTATTTGTAAACTATACCTGTAACCCATATTGGAGTATCTGTTGCAGTATGTGTTGCATAAACTGATGAAGCGGGTAACCACCATGGTAATCCGCGTCCGGCTAAAAAGAAATCCGATTCGGATCTTTTACCGAGCCGGTAGAATGCTACTCCGAGTCCCACCGTCACTAATAGGAACAGAACGACCCAGAACCAGTCAAGGAATTGAAATTCAACCATAGAGAGCCTCGTTTGAAAATGCGAATTGAAAATTGAGAATTGAGAATTTGTCAATCAGATGATTGATGAGTTGAGACCTGTAAAATGCAATCATTAATTAATATTAATTGTGATTGATTTGGCTTGTGTGAAATTATGGAATGAAGGGGAGTGAAGCAACAATTAATTTCTCTGCGGTCTCAGTGGAATCTCTGCCAACTCTGCAAGAGGCGGACAAGTCTGGGAGAAAATCTTTAAAAGTTAGTCACGCAGAGAGCGCAGAGAATAATCGAGTTAAATATTAATCTTAAAACGAGTATTCAATTCCAATCTTCGCAATCCATGAAACATATTTCTTTGTTTTCTTTGTATTCATATTGGAATTCGAAAAAGATTCACCATATTCATCTCTCATGGGAATATTCATACTAATTAATAAGTTTACTTTTTTACTTAGAGAGTATCCCGCTATTAATGAGTACTCGAAAGATTCCCTCCTGGGTTTTGAATAATTAATATTTCCCTCTCTTTGGGTCAAGCAAAATTTTGCGATAACACCAATACCGGCAAATATGAATTTATTGAACCTGGATCGTAAATAAAAACCGAAATCCGCAAACGTATAATGATTATTATTCACGGTGATACCGGGACGGTAATTAATTGAAAATGTTTTAGAAATATTTATTTTTCCTGAGAATCCAAAACTTACGCCCGAATCCAACTTCTTATCATCATATTCGGACAGAGCACTTTGAATAGGATCCCAGGAAATAATTCGGTTCTCAATTATGTGGTTATTAGCCGAGAGAAAATTTATTTCTAAGTATAATCCGTCATGCTCATTCTGGCAAAAGATAAGAGAAGGGATGAGAAGAGTATAAAGGGCTATGTATATTTTGTAACTAATCATATAATTCCGCTTAACCTTGTAATAGTTAAAAAGAATTCCTCGATCAGTTTGAGAATTCAATTCCAAATTTAATAAGCCAGTTGAGTTTCTCAGAAGTTTCTGTATTTATGGAGTGGTTAAAATCAACTGACCAGCTTTCCCTCCAGTTTTCTTTTAAATAAAAACTATAACCAATCATAACTGAAATGTTTTTTGAAACAGCCATGCCAAGTGATAAAGCCGGGCAGAAATAAAAACCGTTTTCTGACTTTCTCCCCCAGGTAATGTGGGAATCTTCATTTCCAAAGTTATAATCTGTTTTTATGCCAACGATAGCATAAACCGGTTTGAATAAATTTGTTCTTAAATAGAATCCGCAATTTACTCCCAGCAAATCCAGATCACCTAAGAATATGCCTGGGCGTACTTCAAATTTTGTATTGAGCAGAAGAGAAAGTCTCCACGAGTACGATAAATTAATACCAGCGGAATATTTTATTGTATTAATCTCATCAGTTTTATTTAAGGCCAAATATTTTTGTTGATTTAATTCTGTTTTGATTATTGGGACTTCAATGACGATTCCCATATCCGATTCCTGGGGATATAAAGTAACCATCGGTAGAATAATAAACAGAATCAATAAATATTTTGCAGTACAAAAGCGCATTAGTTTTTATTTCTTATACAGACTATTTTCAAAGGAATAGATAGTCATTAATTTAAAACAGCTTTTTAGTTACAAACTAAATCTGTCACTTCAAAAACTAAAGATCATATTCCAGTCCAAGCTTAAATAACCAATAAAGATACTTAGTGAAATTTGACTTTGAACTTTCACCATAAATATTATCAAGTGATTTCTCAATAGAAATAAATGTTGAAAGATTATCGGATAACCTAATACCGGCCGCAATATTTACAGAATAGTGGAGGAGCTTATGAGAATATGTGCGGCTAGGTCCGTAATAGTTCAAATATGAATTCAGTCCAAGAATTCCAAAGAATTCTTCATTTAATTGTTTTCTCAAAAATAGACCGAAATGAATTCCATGGTAGTAGAACTCTGTGAAAAGCATTCCCGCTCTGAAACCCATTTGATAATCTAATCCAATTCTGAATTGACCGGAGTATGATATTTCAGCTCCAGCAAGAAACTCCTTATCTGGCTTAATGTATCCAAAATAATTAGTTGATGAGGAGAGTCCCACAACTTCTGCTGTAATGCTGCTTTTGTAACTCTGGGCGAAAGCAGAACCAATCAGAAAAATTGCTAAAATAAAAAACGTGAATTTTTTATTTCTCACAAAACAGACTCATTTTATATTGAATTAGATACTAAAACAATTTAACATATTATTGTTTGTCCTTTTTCAATGAAATCCCAACTTGATATAAGATAATTTAACATGGACATTCTCTTCAAAATGAGAATAATGGTAAATAAGTACTGACTCTATCTACTGAATACTTCGAGAAATAGATTAACTACAGTATTCATTTATAACAGTGTGGTTTATTAGTACTTACA
>JAGUYK010000032.1 GCA_020061355.1 Ignavibacteriales bacterium
AAATGACAATTGTTTATACAAATAAATCTTATCATTCAAAGAAGATTAATCAAAAAAACTGGATTGAAATTCTGCTCGATAAAAAAGTAAGAATCGGTCGTGCTGATCCCGATTCCGATCCATGCGGTTACAGAACTGTAATTTCGATGAAGCTTGCAGAAATTTATTATAATGAAAAAGGCTTGACGGAAAAAATTCTTAAAAAGAATAATGAATATATCCGTCCCAAAGAAGTTGATTTGCTTGCTCTGCTTGAAACTGGAGAACTTGATTACATTTTCCTTTACCGATCGGTTGCCGAGCAACATGGTCTTAAATATTTAACTCTCCCTGATAAAATTAATTTGAAGAGTGCGGATCTGGAAGATCACTATAAAAAAATAAGTGTTGAACTGAGCGGTAAAAAACCCGGCGAAAAAATGATGCAGTTCGGCTCTTCAATGGTTTATAGCGTTACAATACCTAAAAATGCAGAGAATCCGGAATTAGCAAAGAAATTTTTAATCTATTTATTGCATCAGAATAAAGGATTAAAAGTAATGCAGGAAATGGGTCAGCCGGTTGTTGTACCTTCGGTCTGCGATCAATATGAAAAATTACCCAATGAGCTAAAACAGTTTGCAAAAAAGAAATGATCAAACTGAATAATATTTCATGGATGATGTTAGTATTTACATTTCTTGGCGGAATTGTTTTACTATTCATTCTTGCACCGATTATAGGTATGTATTTAAATACCTCCTTCGATTCATTTTCTGAAGCAATTGCAGAGGAGGAAGTTCGTGATAGTGTTTGGCTCAGTTTGTGGACCTCGATGGCTGGAACGATAATTTTTTCTTTCTTTGCAGTTCCGCTCGCTTTTATTCTTGCAAGGAAAAATTTTCCTCTCAAGAATTTGGTAAATGGAATAATTGATTTGCCGATTATTATTCCTCACTCTGCAGCTGGTATTGCTGTTCTGGGAATTTTAACACGGGATAGTTTCCTTGGAAAAGGCGCAGAGCTATTCGGGATAAAATTTATCGGCAATCCAGCCGGAATAATTATGGCTATGGCATTTGTAAGCATTCCATTTCTTATAAATGCTTCACGAGATGGTTTTGCTGCAGTTCCTGAGAGATTGGAAAAAATTGCTCTCACTTTAGGTGCTTCGCCAATACGTGTATTTTTTACTGTATCGCTTCCACTTGCGTGGCGTTCGGTTCTTTCTGGCTTTATATTAATGTGGGCTCGTGGATTAAGCGAGTTTGGTGCGGTAATTATTATTGCGTACAATCCTAAAACAGCACCGGTTTTAATTTTTGAAAGGTTCACATCATACGGATTAAAATACGCTGTTCCGGTTTCAGCTGTGTTTGTTGCTGTTTGCCTTGTAATTTTTGTTTTTCTAAGATTAATTAAAAAGAAAGGTTGATGCTGAAATTAGAAAATATATCGTTGACAGTTGGTAATTTTGAATTAAAGGAGATCAGCTTTGAAGTTAAGCGTGGCGACTACTTTGTAATCCTCGGTTTATCAGGTGTTGGTAAAAGTCTTCTTCTCGAATCTATTGCCGGATTAATAAAACCGACTGGCGGGAGAATATTTTTACATGGTGAAGAAATTACAAATAAAAATATTCAGGATAGAAACATGAGTATTGTTTACCAGGATACTGATCTCTTTCCGCATATGGATGTATTTGAAAACATTGCCTATCCATTAAAAAGTCGTGGTGAGGAAAAAATAAAGGAAAAAATAGATCCGATTACCGAAGTATTGGGGATAATGGGAATCTTGAAACGTAAGCCGGTAACACTATCCGGCGGCGAATATCAGCGGGTCTCACTTGCAAGAAGCATGGCTGCCGGGAATGATCTTTTTTTGCTTGATGAACCACTTGCGTCACTCGATTCAAAATCCAAAAGCGAATTGCGGGCATTACTGCGCAAACTTAACCGGAGCGGAATAACAATTATCCATGTTACTCATGATTATGAAGAAGCGATTTCACTTGCGAATATAATTGGTATAATGGAAAACAACCGGCTTGTTCATGTTGCTCCACCTGAAGAAATATTTAAGCATCCCAAATCTGAATTTGTTGCTCATTTTATCGGTACAAAGAATTTTTTCAGTGGAAAACTTAAGTCTATAAATAACACCGACCTTAAGGAATTTTCGTCAAGCGGAATTAAAATATTTTGCTTAACAGACATCACTGACGGTGAAGCTTTTTTGACTATTCAGCCGGAGGAGATTACCATCTCTACAGTTTCTGAAAGCGGAAGCAGCAGAAATCATTTTGCTGGAAAGATAATTGATATTGCCCCGGCAAAGCAAGGAATGGAAATTACTGTTAATATTGGTGTCGATATTATTGTAATAATATCTAAAGAATCGATGATCAGATTGAATTTGGGAATCGGAAAAGAAGCATGGATCAATTTCAAAGCATCTTCATGCAAAATTTATAATTAGTTATAGGATGAAGTGAGAAGAATAATTCTTTTATTTGTAATTGCTGGATCGCTAACAATCGCTCAGGATACTAAGAGTAGTTTTTTCGACGAATCCCCGTCCAAGGAATATTTGATTTCAAATATTCTTGTGGAAGGAGAAGTTGAAAATCCCGGAATGGTTGATTTGACCTCGCTTCCCTTAAACGGTTTCCCGGTTAAAAATATTTCTTATGGTAAGGATAAGAATAGATTTCTTGGCGCATATTTTTTTAGCGGCTTCTCTTTATTCGATATTCTAAAACAGAAAAAAATTAAGAAAGCCAATGAAGGCGAATTCAGGCCGTTTGTTGACCTATACATTATCATCGAAAATGCTAAAGGTGAGAAAGCAGTTTTCAGCTGGGGCGAAATTTTTTATTCGAAAGATAATTTCAAAGTAATAATTGCAAAATCGGTCCGTGCAATTAATCCTCCCAATATGAAAATGAAATGGCAGTTACCTGATGAAACCCAATTGGTCTGCGGAAACGATGCATTTAATTTTCGAAACATTGTGAATCCTACAAAAATTATTATCAAGTCTTTCGCCGGTAAATATTCACAAGAACGGGTCAAGGATTTATATACTGCCGAGTTCGAAATGGTTAATTTAGATAGGAGTTTTGTTGTTAAAGAAATTGTAAATGTAGAAAAAAGAAATTTCCGTGGAATCGGATACGGACACGGTATGGGGTGGAAGGGGATAGAAAATATTGAAGGTTTTGTATTTAAGGATGTATTAAAATCATATATTCTATTTGATAAGCAGCTAATTGGAAATACCATTCTATGTGTATCAGCAAAGGATGGTTACAGGGTAACATTCAGTTTGAGTGAAATCCTTAATAGAAATGATATGAATGATGTTCTGCTGATAGAAATAACAAATTCTTCAGTGGAGGGAAAATATAATCTCTTTGCAACGCCAGATTTTTTTGTTGATAGGAATGTCCGCTCGGTTGAAAAAATAGAAATACTAACAGTTAATTAATAATTTCGGGAAGGAAATATTCATCTTAAATATTGTGTTTTATGATAACCTACGAACAAGCCATTGAAATTGTTAAAGCGAATATTTATTCGCTCGGAGTCGAGAATGTTGAGCTGATAAAAAGCCTCAATAGAGTATTGCGGGAAGATGTATTCTCGGATATTAACATGCCGCCGTTCAATAAATCTGCAATGGATGGTTATGCTTGCAGAAGGAAAGATATTGCCAGCGAGCTTGAAGTTATTGAAACTATTCAAGCCGGATGCAAACCTCAAAAGAGGATTGGTAAAAATCAGTGTGCAAAAATTATGACCGGCGCAGTTATTCCCGAAGGTGCTGATTGTGTTATAATTATTGAAGATGTTGATCATTTCACTCCGGATAAAATAAAATTTAGAAAAGAGAAAACACCGGATAATATCTGCTATAAAGGAGAAGATGTTGTTGAAGGACAAAAATTAGTTTCTTTAGGAACAAGGATTACAGAGAAAGAAATCGCCTCGCTCGCTTTAACCGGGTGTATGAAACCGCTTGTCAGCATTCAGCCCAAAGTTGGAATTATTACGACCGGTGATGAAATTGTTGAACCGCAATATGTTCCGAATGAAGCCCAAATCAGGAATACGAATGCATATCAGCTTATTGCACAATCAGAAAATTTCGGAGCTATTGCAAACTACTCCGGGATTGTTAAAGATAGGGAAGATGAGATAGCTCAAGTGATAATTAAAGTAAAAAATGAAAATGATCTTATTTTAATTACCGGCGGTGTTTCAATGGGCGAGTTTGATCTTGTTCCGGAAGTATTGAAGAAAACGGGATTCGAATTACTATTTGAGAAAGTATCAACCCAGCCCGGCAAGCCAACAGTATTTGGTAAATCGGGAAATGTATTTGTTTTTGGTATGCCCGGTAACCCGGTCTCATCATTTATAGTGTTTGAATTTTTTGTAAAAGAATTTCTCGCAGGATTGATGGGACTAAAAAATTATTTTAAGTCTATCCCCCTCGAAATGGGTTTTGATTACAATCGGAAAAGATCAGAACGGCTTGCCCGTGTACCAATAAAAATTAACAGCGAAAGTAAAATTGAACCTGTTGAATATCATGGCTCGGCACATATTAATGCGCTGGTTTTTGCTGATGGAATAATTTCTATTCCGATCGGAATTAGTGAAATAAAGAAAGGTACTGTTGTTGATGTTAGACAGATTTGAGCGCCGAATCAATTATTTACGGATAAGTGTAACAGACCGCTGCAATTTACGTTGCATTTACTGTATGCCCGAGCAACGGATTAAACTGATTGATCATAATTCGGTTCTTTCGTTTGAAGAAATTACAGAATTTACAAAGTACGCTGTGGAATTGGGAATAAACAAAGTCCGGCTTACCGGCGGCGAACCGCTAGTAAGAAAAGGAATTTTATATCTTGTTGAAATGATCTCCGCGATAAAAGGTATTGATGATTTCTCGATGACCACCAATGGTATATTACTTTCTAAATATGCCGAAGGACTTAAGAATGCAGGACTGCATAGAATAAATATCAGTCTTGATACAATTGATCCGGAAAAGTTTAGAGAGATGACACGCGGCGGGAATATTGATGAGGTTTTAAATGGTATTCACGCTGCAGTAGATGCCGGATTGAAACCGATTAAAATTAATTGTGTGGTAAAGAAAAGTATTGAAGAGTTAGATGCTATTGAAGTTAATAAGTTCTGTAATGAAAATGGACTTGAAGCACGTTTCATTTTCGAAATGGATATTGAAAAAGGAGAGTTCGGCGTTGTTCACGGTGGAATTGGTGGTGATTGTGATAACTGCAACCGTCTTCGCTTAACAAGCGATGGATTTCTGAAACCGTGTCTCCTCAATGATATTTCAGTTAATATTAGGACAATGGATTATAGTGAAGCGATCCGGATGGCAATTGAGCAGAAACCGGCTTGCGGGGATTCAAGCACCACACACAAATTTTATAATATCGGAGGATGAATGGAAAAACTTTCTCATGTTGATGATGAAGGTTGTGCAAACATGGTTGATATAAGTGAAAAGAGAATTCAATTCCGCTCCGCTTGCGCAGAGGGATTCATTCATCTTCAACCTGAAACTATCCGGCTGGTGAAAGAGAATAAAATGAAGAAGGGAGATGTGATTTCAGTTGCTAAGATAGCCGGAATTCAAGCTTGTAAAAAAACCTCTGAACTAATTCCTCTCTGTCATCCGCTACAGATAACTAAAGTTGATCTAAAAACTGAAATACTAGAAGATCGGATTCGAGTAATAAGCTTTGTAAAATGCTGCGGTCAAACCGGTATTGAAATGGAAGCACTTACTGCTGTTTCGATAACTCTGCTTACTATCTATGATATGTCCAAAGCAGTTGATAAGCAAATGGTAATCGGCAATATTAAACTGATTGAAAAAAAGAAAAGTGATCAGGAAATAAACTAAAAGAACTTATTATGACTAAGGAATTCAATAAAAAAAATAGATATATAATTTCAATCAATATCTCGAAAGAGAAAGGAACAATAAAACACCCAATTGAAAAAGCCGAAATAAATTCTTTAGGAATTGTCGGAGACGCACATTCCGGAAATTGGCACAGACAAATAAGTATGCTTGCGCAGGAAGATGTGGATCGGTTCTCTTTATTGGATGCGGATAACAGAAAATTCTTACCAGGGGAATTTGCAGAAAATTTTACAACAAGAGGGATTGATTATAAAAAAGTCGCTCTACTAGATAGTTTCAGGATTGGAGACGTTGAGTTAGAAGTAACGCAAATCGGAAAAAAGTGTCACGATGATGGGTGCGCAATTTACGTCGAAGTAGGAAAATGTGTGATGCCGAAAGCCGGAATATTTACTAGAGTGATCAAAGGCGGAGTAATTAAAAATGGAGACATAATAAATTATATTGCCCGTCCTTTGAAAGTAAAAATCATTACACTTAGTGACCGCGCTTCTGCCGGTGAGTATGAAGATAGAAGCGGTCTGGTGATTCAAGAGATTCTAAAAGAATACTTTTCTGATAAACGCTGGCATGTTGAATATTTATATTCTTTAATTCCCGATGATGCAGAGAAACTTAATAAAGAATTAGAACAAAGTTTGAGTGAGCAGGTTGATATTATATTCACCACCGGAGGAACTGGAATCGGTCCTCGTGATATTACACCGGAAGTAGTTGAAAAATTTGCCGATAAATTGATTCCGGGAATTATGGATCATATCCGCTTAAAATATTTTGAGAATCTTCCATCAGCTATATTAAGCAGATCGGTTGCTGCTGTAAAAAGTAAAACATTAATTTTTTCTTTGCCCGGAAGCGTAAAAGCAGTAGAAGATTATACCGGAGAGATATTAAAAATTCTGGAACACTCTCTATTAATGGTGCATGGGTTAGGGCATTAAACGGAACAATAAAAACTAATGATCTAAAAATTCACATTCTCCGACCCGGTAATTGACTTCTTTTCTGGAAATATCAGTGAAAAAATTACAGCGCACAAAAATGCAAATACAAAACTCCCGAGTCTTTCTGAAACACCAGTTGGTACTAGTAAAAATGTTTTCCATATAATTGTGCCGACTGTTCCGGCTAGTAGAGATGCAATTACTCCCGCACCGGAAAACCTTTTCCAGAATAATAACAAGAGCAGAGCCGGACCAAATGAAGAACCGATTCCCGACCAGGCATATGAAACCAATCCATAAACAGTATCTTTCACAGTAACCGCAAGCATAAAAGCGACCGCACCAACAACCAATGTTAACATTTTATTTAACTTTAGTGTTTGAGCCATCGATAGTTTTCGTTTCGAATGATTTCTGTAAATATCCTCGGCAATGGAAGAAGAGCTTAATATTATTTCCGAAGAAGCAGTGGACATCATTGCAGAAATTATTCCCGAAAGTAAAAAACCAGCAAGAATTGGAGTGACAAACGCCTGTATCATGACAGGTAATATTTTCTCAAAATCATTTGCAAGCTTTTCTTCATTACCCGTTAGTAATCCGTTGTTCAGAAAAGCATATCCGGCAAGCCCGATAATCATAGCGCCGGTGTAAGCAAGCACCGTCCATATAATTGCAACCCATTTTGCCGTAATAATATCCTTCGCATTTTTAACTGCCATCATCCTAGTCAAAAGCTGTGGTTGACCGGTGTATCCAAAAGCCCAGCTCATTCCGCTTAAAATAAGTAGAAACGCACCGATCCCGGACTTCCCGGCTGTGAGTGAATTGTATTTTTCCCCAGCATTTGCAATTGAATCCACTATCTGAACATTTGAAGAAGCAGCAACAGATAAAATAATTATTGGAAGAACAATCAGTGTAAATATCATCAGAATAGCCTGGAATACATCAGTAGCAACAACGGACATAAAGCCGCCCATCATGCAATAGAATGTAATGATTGCTGCTCCAATGACAATTCCCCAGAAGGGTTCAATTCCGAAAGCATCATGTAAAATTATTCCGCCGCCTGCAAATTGAGCAGAAATATAAAACGTGAAAAAGAAAACGACTATTGATGCAGAAAGAGTACCGATTATTTTTTGTAAATCCGGAAATTTTTTTGAAATTAAACTCGGAATAGTAAGTGCCCCGCTCTTTTCTGTTTCTTCCCTTAACCTGTTGCCCATTACAAACCAGATGAATCCGATTCCGAATACACATCCTAATGCAATCCATATTGCTTGTATTCCAATTAAAAATGCTTCTCCGGTTAATCCTAATAAAAGCCATGCAGATTCTCCGGTTGCTCTTTCGGAAAGAGCCAGAGAGAAGCCAGAAATTTTTTTATCACCCAGTACAAAAGATGATGCTGTTTTTGCCCGTTTAGCTGAAATGAATGCGATTGAAAGTGTAATAATGAGGTAAAGTATAAGAACGATTATCATATCTTTTCACGTTTTTATGATAAGGCAAAATGGCAAAGTGAAATCTATTTTTCAATAAAAAATGATAGGTATTAAAGAAAAAGGTCACTCTATTGAATGACCTTTTAAATTGGCTTAATAAGGAATTATTTTTCTGACATGAAAGGATAACGGAAATCTTTTCTTGTTACAAAGTTTTCCTTTATAGTTCTTGGAGAAACCCAGCGTACAAGGTTTAAAAAGCTTCCGGCTTTATCATTAGTCCCGCTTCCTCTTGCACCGCCGAATGGTTGTTGACCCACTACTGCGCCGGTCGGTTTATCATTGATATAAAAATTACCTGCCGCATGTTTCAATATCCGATCTGCAGTTACAATAGCAGTTCTGTCCTGTCCAAATATTGCACCGGTTAAGGCGTAGGGAGAAGTTTCATCACAAAGATGAAGCGTTTCTTCATATTTCTCGTCATCATAAACGTAAACTGTTAATACCGGTCCGAATATTTCTTCTTCCATCGTTTTGAATTTTGGATCTGTTGTAACAATTATTGTGGGATTGATAAAATACCCGACTTTATCATCGTAATCGCCACCAACGATGATCTCGGCATCTTTATTGTTACGTGCGTATTCGATATAGCTTACAATTGTATCGAATGCAGCCTTATCAATTACAGCATTGTTATAGTTCGAAAAATCAGCAACATCACCGGTTTTTAGTTTTTTAAGTTCAGTTACTAAATAATGTTTTACTTCAGGCCAAAGAGATTTTGGAATGTATGTTCTGGAAGCTGCAGAACATTTTTGTCCCTGGTATTCAAACGCACCTTGAATTAGTGAAACTCCAACACCTCTTGCATCGGCACTCTTATGAACAAAGACAAAATCTTTCCCGCCCGTTTCACCGACGATTCTAGGATATGTTTTATACTTCGGAAGATTGTTCGAAATAGTTTTCCACATCTGCTGAAAAACCGGAGTGCTTCCTGTAAAATGGAGTCCTGCAAAATTTCTGTTTTCAAAAATAATATTGCTTATAGTTGGACCCGAACCGGGCAAAAAATTAATTACGCCCGGCGGCAATCCTGCAGCTTCAAGCAATTTAACAATGAAATAAGCTGAATAAACACTTGTTCCAGCCGGTTTTAAGATTGAAACATTTCCCATTATTGCAGGAGCACCGGGAAGATTTGCATTGAAAGTTGTAAAATTGAACGGAGCTATAGCATAAACAAAACCTTCAAGCGGTCTGTATTCCATTCTATTCCACATTCCGTGAGGTGAATGAGGGGGCTGTTCCTGATAAATCTTGTTTGCATAAAATATGTTGAAACGGAAAAAGTCTGCAGTTTCGCAAACAGCATCAATTTCTGCCTGATGAACATTTTTACTTTGACACAACATTGTTGAGGCATTTAAAATATAGCGCCAATCGGTTAATGTTATCATATCGGCTGCTCGTGAAAAAATAGCTGCTCTGTCATGCCATTCCATAACCGACCAGATTTTGTATGCTTCCATTGCAGCTTCAATTGCCATATTAACTTCTTTTTCTCCGGCTTTGTGATATTTGCCAAGCACATGTTTGTGATTGTGGGGCATTACTATATTTGCTGTGTTGCCGGTTCTTATTTCTTTTCCGCCTATAATAAGTGGAATATCAATCTGTTGACTCTGCATTTCTTTCAGTTTGGACTTTAATGCTTCTCTCTCGGGTGTTCCGGGTGCATATGATTTTACCTCTTCATTTGCGGGTAAAGAGAAGTTAAAAATTGCATTTACCATATAAATAACCTGTTTCCTTTTAAAAAATTATTTTCTTGTTAACAAATATATAACATCCGATTATTGAAAAAAATTCAAAAACTCCGATTTAATATTCAGCTTTATAATATTTGCTAATAATAGTACTGATTCTTATGAATCTTGAGATTTTTTGCAGAATACGCATTCTTTATGGTAGAACAAATAGTAATTGAATAGAGAAGTCCAAATTAAATGACATATCGAAAGATCATTTATCAATAAATTTGAAATGAGAAATAGGAGTTTTATTATGCTTCAAAATTCGTAATTATAGAACTTCCTTTAATGATTTGATAAAATAATCAATCATCCTCTCGTTGGAATTATAACCCATCAAGCCGATTCTCCAAACTTTTCCAGCAAGCTCTCCAAGTCCCACACCAATTTCCAGATTGTGTTTATTTAATAAGTCCATTCTTACTTGAGCTTCGTCAACTCCATCAGGTACTTTAATTGTCAGCAAGTTTGGTATTCTTTCATTTTCAGGAACAAGCGGTTCCAAACCCAGTTCTTTTAATCGTGAAATTAATTTTAAACTGTTCTCTTTATGTCTACTCCATGAGTTTTCTATTCCTTCTTCTTTTAGAAGAAGCAGTGCTTCATGTAAACCATAGAATTGATTACTTGGTGCTGTGTGATGATATACTCTTTTCCCCGGTCCGCTCCAATAACTTAAAAGAAGATTCAAATCATTGAACCAGCTTTGCACCGGAATTTTCCTATTCTTAATATGATCAACTGCACGCTGGCTGAATGTAATAGGCGACATCCCGGCAACACACGATAATCCTTTCTGAGAACAGGAATAGGCGGCATCAATCTCCCATTTATCAATTTGGACTTCGACTGCGCCAAGCGATGTAACTGTATCAGCAATAACAAGGGCATTATATTTATGAACGATTTCTGAGAGTGTTTTAATATCAGATAAAGCGCCGGTCGATGTCTCTGCATGAACAAACGCAACAACTTTTGAATCGGGATTCTGCTTAAGTGCATATTCGAGTTTATTAGGATCGATTGCTCGTCCCCATGTTTCTTTTACTACCACCACCTTTCCGCCAATTTTTTCTACGATCTGGGTCATTCGATTTGCGAAATATCCGCCTACACACACAACAACTTTATCACCAGGTTGAACTAGGTTGATCAAACAGGCTTCCATTCCAAGAGAGCCTGGACCCGAGAGAACAAATGTAGCATCGTTCTCTGTTTTAAATGTATATCTGAGTATATCTTTAATTTCATCCATCAACTCGATGAATTGAGGGTCGAGATGACCAAGTGCCGGTTTTGACAATGCCTTTAAAACTTTCGGATGAACATTAGATGGACCAGGTCCCATTAAAATTCTATTTATAGGCATGAAAGTGTTGATCATATATACTCCAGCATAATTTTTTTGATTATGAATTATTATTCATTCAACAGTTATTCTATTAATGAGGCAATTTTTAATATTTCCTTCAATTGTGATCTATCGTTTTCATTTATTGTTGATAGCGGTGCCCTTGGTTCGCCACCGAAATATCCCATCATATCCATCGCTGCTTTTAATCCTGCAACACCATACTTAGCAGTAACCGCTTTATTGACCGGAATCATTCTGTTTTGAAGAGTTAAAGCGTCTTTCAAATTTCCTTTCTCAATCAATTTCTGAATTTCCATACATTCACCGGGTGCAATATTAGCAAGTGCAAGAATTCCTCCGACAGCTCCTGAAGTAAAACCGGAATAGAGCATCGATGCGGTGCCAACAATAACTGCAAAGCCTTTGTCCGTATATGAAATGAATTCGTTGTTCTGTCTAACATTTTCAGAACTGTTTTTAATTCCTACTATGTTGGGGTGTTCTGATAATTTTGCAACAGTTTCTGCTTCAATATCAACGCCGGTAAATTTCGGAACGTTATATATTATCACTGGTATTTTTACAGCATCAGCAACTGCAGTAAAATATTTTATAAAAGCTTCGTGCTTCATTTCAGATTTGTAAAATGAAGGTGTGAGTATTAAAAGGAAATCTGCGCCTCTAGCGACAGATTCATTCGAAAGGGAAATGGTTTCTTTTATAGAATCGCTCCCCGTTCCGGCAATAATGTGTTTATCAGGTGAAGCAAACTTTTTTGTTGCTTCAACAAGTTTTAATTTTTCCTCACGAGTAAGAAAAACGGATTCGCCGTTTGAACCCATTACAACATAGCCTGTCAAGTCGGTTTTATTCCACTTGTTTATGTTGAATTCAAGTTTATCAATTGCGAGTTCGCCGTTTACAAACGGTGTTGTAATCGGCGGCATTATTCCTTTTAATTGTTTCATATTTTATTCTAATCAGTTTTTAAAAATATTTTTTAGTACAAACCAAATATTGGCCGGACGTTCAGCAAGTCGGCGCATATACCATGGATACCACGATTCACCATAAGCTATAAGTACTCTGAAGCTATATCCATCTACTGCCAACTGTTTTTGCAAGGATGTTTTTATTCCATAGAGCATCTGGAATTCATACTTCGATTTGTGAATATTTTGAATTTCGGCTTCACTTATGATTCGGTTTATCAATTTTTCATCATGAGTAGCAAAAACGAGTCGAATCTTTTTCTCTTTGGATCCGATTAATAAATTCCTGGCACAATTGAAAAAATTATCATCTGCCTGAGCTTTGTCTTTAAATACAAAATTATGCGGTTCTTTATACGCACCTTTTACCATCCTTATAGATGGATTTGTGGCTTCTAAGTCTTCAATATCCTTTTCTGTTCTAAATAGATATGCCTGAAGACAGATGCCGACGTTTTCAAAATCCTTTTTACATCTCTTATAAAAATCTATTGTCCTCTGAGTATAAATAGTGCTCTCCATGTCGATAAAAACTGTATTGTTCAGTTTTTCTTTAGCGCTTTTTACAATAGCATAAAAGTTTTTGAAAGTCTCTTCTTCAGAAAGATCGAATCCGAGTTGTGTCAACTTTACAGATATTTCAATGTCGAGTTTCCTTTCAGCAATTTTGTCAATTAGCTGAAGGTAATGATCACGTACTTCGGTGGCTTCTGAAAGATGAGAGATGTTTTCACCAAGCTTAGTGAAAACCGATGGGATACCAAAAGTTAAGAACTCCTTAGAAGCCTCAAGTGCAGCATCTTCCGTCTCACCCGGCATGAATTTCTTAACGGCTTTTCGAACGAATCCCAATTTCGAAATCCGTTCTTTCATCAATTTATTTTCAGACATCCATAGGAGGATGTTTCTAGTGATGCTCATTACACTTCCATCACAAGTCATGCTTCGACTATCCCTCGCTTCGCTCGGGATTGCTCAGCATGACGACGTTTTGTATTTCTTCTTTTTGATAGGATTTTAAGTTTATCAAAATCCCGAATTTTTAATGCTTCCTTTTTGGCTCGGCTCCAGCCTTTAATCTGTTTTTCCCGTTCGATGGCAATTGACGGGCTGTTAAATTCTTCGTAATAAAAAAGTTCAAAAGGTAATCTTGCTGATACATAACTATCATGACTGCTAGAATTATGCTCTTGCAGTCGTCGTTCAATATTATTTGTAACGCCAGTATAGTAACTACCATCAGAACATTTTAAAATGTAAACGTACATCCGTTTCTTCATGTTATCATCTAATCTATCTAACAGATCTTTACAAAAATAGTGTATATACCGAAGTCAGACTGAGCCACACGACGTTAGTCGTGTGAGTCGAAGTCTGACGGGTGACAACTTAATATTCTGGTTTTGTTTACTTCTCCGGTCATGCTTCGACTATCCCTCGCTTCGCTCGGGATTGCTCAGCATGACGAATGCATTATTTATATTTTATCTGAAGCTACTGCTTCTACTTCATCAACAGTTTTTGGAATTGGTTTTCCAAGAACACGGCATCCATTATTTGTTACTACAATATCATCTTCAATCCGGACACCGCTGAATTTCCTAAATTGATTAACCTTAGCATAGTTAATGAATTCGGAAAATTTCTTCTCACTCTGCCATTTATCAATTAGCTCTGGTATAAAATAAATTCCCGGCTCAACTGTTAATACAACTCCCGGAACGAGAGGTCTTGCATAACGGAGCGATTTTAAACCAAACTGAGTGCTTCGTTTGGTCTTTTCATCATAACCGAAATTATTTTCACCATAGTTTTCCATATCGTGAACATCAAGACCCATAAGATGGCCTAATCCGTGAGGGAAGAAGAGTGCATGTGCGCCAGCTTCAACGGCATCTTTTGTGTTTCCTTTCATCACTCCGAGCGCTTTCAATCCGTCAGTAATTACTTCCGCAGCTTTAAGATGAATCGATTTATAGTTCTGTTTCGGTTTAATTTCGTTTATAGCTGTCATGTTTGCAGCTAGAACAATTTCGTAAATAAATTTCTGGACCGGGGTAAATTTACCATTAACAGGAAAAGTTCTTGTAATATCACTTGAATAATGTGAAACCGCTTCAACACCCGAATCATTTACAACTAGATCTCCGTCCTTTAATTTATTACCGTAATAATGGTTGTGAAGAGTTTGAACATTACGCGAAAAGATTGGCGGAAATGCAAGCCCGTTTCCGAGCGATAGTGCAAGACCCTCGATAAAACCGGCAACCTCGCGTTCGTACATCCCCGGTTTTGTAAATCGCATAGCTGCAGTGTGCATCTCGTAAGCAATGTTTACGGCTTTTTCAATTTCAGCAATTTCCTCTTTTGATTTTACTAATCTCTGTTCTGCAGCAGCTTGTATTAATGCCATTGATGCATAATCATTAACTTTTTTAGGGGAAATTCCCAGTAGTCTCTGGATTGTTAATATATTATCGTAACGGTACTGAGGGATAAATTGAATTTTTCTTCCTTGCTTAACAGCATTGGTACATATTGTTTCAAGTTCACTAAGTGGTTTTGTGATTTTCACACCGCATTTTGCAGCGTGTTGTTTGATTGTTGGTTGTGGTCCCATCCACACAATCATATCAATTGTAAAATCATTTCCGAAAACAATTTCTTTATCTTCGTCAACATCAATTATGGCGGCAAGTTCAGCACGGTCTAAACCAAAGTAATAGAGGAATGTACTGTCCTGTCTGAAGTGATAAGTGTTATCGGTATAGTTCATCGGTGCTTCATTGTTGCCGAGAAATAAGATGAGACCATTTTTAATTTTCTTTTTTAATTCTGATCGGCGTTGAATATAGGTTTTTGCATTAAACATTTTTACCTCAAGTTATTAAGTTTTTATAAGTTCAAATCTGCTAAATCAGTTCTGCCTATGTGCTATTAAATAGAACGCTGATGACACGGATTTAACAGATGCTCGCGGATTCTTAAAATACCGAATGCTCAGTTCTTCTAATAATTTCGTTTTGTAAGGCTTCACTTAAATCTACAAAATAATCGCTGTAACCGGCAACACGAACAATAAGATCGCGGTGCTTTTCGGGATGCTTCTGCGCTTTTCGCAAGATATCAGCGGTCACAACATTGAATTGAATGTGGTGCCCGTCGAGTTTGAAATAGGTTCTTATCAATTTAACAGCTTTATCTATTTCTTCTTCGGTCTCAAGAAGTTGTGGCGTAAATTTTTGATTAAGCAGTGTTCCGCCTGTTCGCAGATGGTCGATCTTGGATGCCGATTTAATCACCGATGTCGGTCCGTGTATATCCGAACCTTGAACAGGCGATATTCCCTCGCTGAGTGGTTCGTAAGCTATGCGACCATCGGGTGTAGCACCTGTAACACTTCCAAAATATACGTGTGAAGTTGTCGGTAATAAATTTATTCTGAAATATCCGCCTTTAGTATTCGGTCTGCCATCAACTGCTTTAAAATAAATTTCGAAAATCTGCTTAGTTATATCGTCAGCATAATCGTCGTCATTACCATACTTAGGCGTTTCAAACAATAATTTATTCTGAAGTTCCTTTTCTTCGGTAAAATTATTTTGAAGGGCATTCAGCAATTTTTCCATAGAGAGTTTCTTTTTATCAAAGACATTATATTTAATTGAGGTTAGAGAATCGGTGATAGTTCCGAGTCCTACTCCCTGAACGTACGATGTGTTATATCTTGCACCTCCTGCATTGTAGTCGGTTCCTTTCTTGATGCAGTCGTCAATTAAAATTGACATGAATGGAGCCGGCATATAATCGGCATAGATCCGTTCAATTATAATATTTCCTTTGATCTTGATATTGATGAAATGATTTAGCTGCTTCTCATAAGCATTTATCAACTCATCGAATGAAGCAAATGATTTTGGATCACCCGTTTTAATTCCGATTTGCTTTTTTATTCTGGGATCAAGCCCGTTATGCAATGTTATTTCAAGAATTTTTACAAGATTGAAATACCCGGTTAGAATATAAGCTTCTTTGCCAAAAGCCCCTGTTTCAACACAACCGCTTGCACCACCGCATCTTGCATCAATTAATGATTTGCCGTGACGAAGCATTTCCTGAATTATCGCATCGGTGTTGAAAATACTTGGTTGACCGAATCCGGTTTTAACTATCTTCATGGCGCGCTTCAACAATCGATCAGGATTCTTTTTACTCACTTGAACCATCGAACTCGGTTGAAGTAATCTCATCTCTTCAATAACATCGAGTATGACGTAAGTTAAATCGTTTGTTGCATCTTCGCCATCGGGTGTAACACCACCCACATTTATCAAACAGAAATCTGTATATGTACCGCTCTCTGCTGCAGTAACACCAATCTTAGGAGGCGCCGGCTGATTGTTAAACTTAACCCAGAATGATTGTAATAATTCTTTTGCACTTTCTTTTGTTAGTAAGCCGCTTTCAATATCGCGTTTGTAGAACGGATAAAGGTGCTGATCCAATCTACCGGGATTAAATGAATCCCATGTGTTTAGTTCTGTAATAACTCCAAGATGGACAAACCAGTAATATTGCAGCGCTTCCCAGAATGTTCGAGGTGCATTTGCCGGAACTCTTTCACAAATGCCAGCGAGTGTTTCTAATTCATTTTTACGTATAATATCATTTTCACTTGCAGCAAGTTCATACAGCTTTTTACTGTAACGTTGTGCGAATGATATCAATGCATCGGTACAAATTTCCATTGCGCGGAGTTCTTCGCGTTTCTCGAAAGCATTAGGATCATTGTAGAAATCCAGATTTGTAATTGATTTCTGAATCTCTTTCTTAAAATCAACCATCCCTTTTTTATAAATCTTGTCATCAAGAACGGTGTGACCCGGTGCGCGTTGTTCCATAAACTCTGTAAAAATTCCGGCAGTGTAGCAATCCTGCCATTCCTGATCAACCTCTTCAAAAATCTTATCGCGGATCGATCTGCCGTTCCAGAAAGGAATAATCTCTTTTTCGAAAACCGATTTTGTTTCATCACTTACTTTGAACCAGACTTTAGGACGTGTATCCAGAATTTCAAGATCCTTTATGCTATGTACGCAAAGTTCGGGGTAAGTTGGGGTTGCTTTCGGTTCAGGTCCGCGTTCCCCGACAATCAGTTCGCCGTCATTGATACATAATTCTTTATTCTCAAGTAGATATTTGAATGCAAGTGCACGTGCAATGGGTGTTGAAACTCTTTCAGCTTTTCCGAATTTATAAAATTGAGTTAACAATTGAGCACGTTCATGCGAAAGACGCGGGATGGCATTTAATGTCTGCTCTCGTAATTTTTTTATTCTCTCGTTCATTAATATCCTCCGATTTTCACATTGAAACCGGTCGATTCAAACTTACTTTTTATTGAATTCATTTCTTCGCTATTGGGTGGTTCAAGATCCGGAAGTTTGTTCTCTTTTTTCATCTTATTGTATTTTGATTCTGCACTTTTGTGATAGGGCAGGAGGTTAATCTCCCGAATATTTTTTAAAGACATAATAAATTTAATCATTTCATCAAGATTTTCTTCTGTATCTGTAATTGTAGGAACAACCGGGATTCTTAAAACTACTTTATTCCCGGAATCGGAAAGTCGTTTCAAATTAGCATGAATTATTTTGTTTGATACACCGGTATACTTAATATGTAAATCGTCGTTCATCAGTTTGAGGTCGTAAAGGAAGAGATCGGTTGAATTATAAATCAGTTCAAGATTTTTAAAATCTGTATAGCCGGTTGTATCGATGGCAGTGTGAATATTTTTCTCTTTACAACGAATTAAAAGATCATTTAAAAAATTGATCTGAAGAATCGGTTCGCCGCCAGAAAAAGTTGCACCGCCGTCTGACTCCTCGTAGAAGGGAACGTCCTTTTCGATTTCTATCATCACTTCTTCACTTGTAACTTCCGACCCGACTCTTTTTTTATTTTCGTAATCGTGCGATAAATGCCAGCGGAATGTACACTCTTCAAACTCTTCCGGAAGTTTACGCTGACTTTCTGGATTATGGCACCACCAGCATTTGAGCGGGCAGCCCTTAAAAAAAACTGTCGTGCGGATACCGGGTCCGTCATTGATCGAATATTTTTTTATATCGAAAATATAACCTTTAATGCTCATGCAATAATTGAGTCCAATAATTCCTGCTCAAAATATAGTATTTGTGTTGGAAATTAAATTACCGATTCAGGTTTTTTAACTTATTTTTTGAGGGATGAAAGAAGTATTTTGCCCGGGTAATAATTAGAAAATATGACTAATAACAAGAAATCGATATTATACGCCTTGGGGGCTATTTTATTCTGGTCTACAGTAGCCACTGCATTTAAACTTACCTTAAAAGGGATGAGTAATTCGCAGATGCTTTTTTATTCATCACTTACAAGTGTTCTTGTTCTGTTCTTCATTGCTTACATCAACTCACCCAAAGAGTTGAAGCAATTTTTTTCAAAGCATCATTTGAAGAACAACATTGCACTTGGTTTAATTAATCCTTTTGTCTACTATTTAATTCTATTTGAAGCATACTCGGTTTTACCGGCACAGGAAGCCCAGCCGATTAACTTAACGTGGCCTCTTATCATTTCAATTTTTTCAGCACTGTTCTTAAAACAGAAATTATCGGCGAGAACAATTTTTGGTTTAATTATTTCTTTTTTAGGTGTGGTTGTAATTGCAACAAGAGGAAATTTGTTCTCGCTCCACTTTCATAATTTATACGGTGTAGCGTTAGCATTGAGCAGTGCATTTATCTGGGCATCATTCTGGATTTTAAATCTAATTGATAAGAGGGAAGAATCGGTTAAGCTTTTCGGTTCATTCTTTTTCGGAACGATTTATACGGGACTATACATTTTCTTTTTCGGTTCATTCGGTCCGGTTGGATTCAATTATATGCTGGGTGCTATCTATATCGGACTATTCGAAATGGGAATCACATTCTTCCTGTGGCTAAAGGCACTTTCGTTAAGTGACAATAAAGCAAAAACCTCTACAATGGTTTATCTATTCCCGGTAATCTCTCTTTTCTTTATTGCACTTGTATTGAAGGAAGCACTCTTTACATCTTCAATTATCGGACTTGTATTAATTGTAGGAGGAATATTAATTCAGCAGTTTGGTAAAAAAGAAGAGTTATGAAAATATATTCGAACTATTCTTTATAAAACAAACGTCTGCCCGATCTCTTCAAGACCGATTTCAATCGGAAAGTTTCCAGCAACCCGTTTCATCCAATTGATCGGTTCGTTAAAGGGTTCAGATCCCTGCTTAAATGTTTTTGTGTGGATAGGAATAAAATATTTTGCATTGATTTCACTTGCCATCTGTAGAGCTTCTTCGGGGTTACAGTGGTTTCTCCGCCACGGATTGTAAGCGCCGATCGGCATTATCGCTATATCAATATCTTCATTCTTAACAACATTGTATTTATCCGTCATAGCAGTATCGCCGCCGAATAATATTTTTGATCCGCCGTAATCAATTACATATGCATTATAACTTCTCCCGTCCTTCATATAACCGCGTGAACGGTCCTTCTCCCACGGGAAACGCCACCCGAAATGTTTTACTTCCAACGCTTTGAACCGGATATCCTGTAAGAGCATCTCATCATTCCAGTCCATAACTGAAATTGATCTCCAATCAAGACCTTCAATTACATCTTTTGTAAGGTAAGCCGTAATAACATCAATTTCATTCGGATATTTTTCTGCAAAATATTTTAGGGTTGGATAATCCATATGATCCATATGGGCGTGCGAGAGAAGAATAATATCAGGTTTCGGAAACTCATCCATAGTTAATGCCGGCGGAGTTAAGCGCCTTGGACCGATTGTATTGCCAAGGAAATACAAACCGACATTATCAAGCAATACCGGGTCTGTTAGAATCCACTTGCCATATATATTTATTAATACAGTTGCATGTCCTATCCATGCAAGTGTCACGGTATCGTTTTCCCAGGTATGCGGTTCCGGTTTGAATTTTAATTTTGCATACGGACGGGCTTCTGTATCGGAATTAATAAATAACGGCGCTAATAGTGTCCCGGCAGTTGTAAGAGATATATTTTTAATGAATTTTCTTCGTTTCATGAAAATATTAACACCAAATTTGTGAAAAAAGTTTAATATGTTTTTAATGAATAAGCAAACTTTTTATACTCACAATAATTTTTTAGTTGCAATTTAATTTTTTTTTTTTTTTCTATATTATAATTAGAAATAAAAGTAATAAGCCACGCCCTCAGCTTTTTACTTTGTATTCTCTTTAGAAAACAGTTAAAATTCACTGCGATAATTTTTAACTGTTATTATGATAAATAATGAGAAAGAATACAATGAAGAAAAAAACTTTGGATGGCTTGATAATATTTTTAATTGTTGTATCTAACTCCTGTAACTCACCAAATGAACCCCCTGTGCAATATAAGCACCCGCGAGAGATGACCTGGGTAACTGATACAATAGCTTATCCGGGTAGTGGTCAAACAATGATGACTTCCCTTTGGGCATCTTCACCTAATGATGTTTGGATTGCAGGTCACAACGATCGAAGCCAGGGAGACTTGTGGCATTATAACGGCACTAAGTGGGAGGAGGTTGATGTATTTAAAGACATTGAAAGGAGTCCTAAATCATTCAGTAAAATTTTTGGAGTCTCATCAAATAACATTTGGGCTGTTGGTGATAGACTTTATAGTGACCCACTTAATTCTGATAATAGAGAAATCGGTACTTTAATAATACAATATAATGGAACAAAATGGTTTGAACACAAACAACCAAATAAGGTTAGAGTTTTAGGTCTTTATTGCAGAAATTCAAACGAAATCTGGGCGTGCGGTGATAGCGGTATGGTTTTCAAGTACAACGGAAACACATGGCAATCGGATAAAATAAAAATACCTTTTTTATCAGGCGCTCAATACTCTTTGGTTAGTATAGCACTACACAATAATAAAACATTTGTATTGGCATCAATCTGGGATTCAGGAAGAAGGAAGAATTCATATTATTTCATTCACGGCAGTCTGAATAATTGGACGGTTGCCGATTCTATGATTCTCGACGGAAGCAGCAACAGCTTAAAATGGGGGATATATGGATTGTATGCCGCTTCCTTTGGGAAGTTATATTCTTATGGACCCGGAGGAATATGGGAGTGGAATGAAAGTAATTGGGTTCAGGTATTAAACCTGAATACTACTTTCAAAGGATTTTATGCATTTAGAGAGAATTATGCTTTTGCGCTGGGTGACTTCAATTACGTTTATTTCTATGACGGTAGTTCCTGGACACAATTAATGAACTTCGCACAAACAGAAGAAATCATATATACAGATGCCTGGTCAAATGGAAAAGAAGCATTTATTCTCGGTCATACGTTTGAAGGCTGGCCTCAGAAAACAGTTATATGGAGAGGTAAATGAGAAATTAATGTAGGAGGTATCTGGCATAAATAAATTTAAATGAGAGCAGTGTTAGGGCACTGCTCTCTATTCGCAAATAATTAATCAGGCTTGCCACCTAACTAAGGGAAATATCCCTTTTTATTTGCGCAACTAAAATAACTTTTTTAATTAAATAATTAAACCGGAGTGTAAAATGAAAAAATTTATATTTCTAATAATTCTTTTAATCACAGGGAAAATACAATTTGCACAAGATTGTCCTGGCACAATAACCAAATCTCTATCAGATGGTGTACATAGGTGGTATTGGGACGGTCAATTAAACTATATTCAGATAAAAAGAATATTAGGTGGTCAAAATCTTGATAATGCAACTGCATCCGATATAATTAGATCTGCGATATCTAGTGCAGCATATGCTTGGGCAAGTGCAACTCAGGGAGCGATACAAATTCAGGAAGGGACACTTTCCAACCACGATATACCAATTCAGATTACTGATTTGTCTGAACCCGGAAATTCCTCTGCCGGTATAATTCAAATAAGTAATCAATATATATGGACAGATAACCTTAATCTTGTTTACCCCGGTGCATATGGTGATATTTATACCGTACTATTACACGAAATGGGTCATATCTTTGGAGCTACCCACTCAACCTCTTATAGTGTTATGAACTATGTTTTTTATCAAGCTAAAAGAGCTTTAACTAATTGTGATCAAAGCTCTCTTGTTGCTGTTTATAATCCAATGTATTATGTAAAAGTAAAGAATGATTTTGCAGGAGGTCAGATACAAGTAGATTATACTACGTACACCAATGTTCCCGATACAGGTTTATCGCCATTTAACTGGCGGAGAACTGCTTTTCCTAAAGATTTAATCGCGATAAATAATCAATTTCCATCCGATGGATATAAAAGGGTTTGGAAACAATGGAATGATGCTACTCTAAATATAACCAAAACTTTATCTGCTGGCAGTGGTACATATGAGGCTCAATTTAGGCGAGAGTTCAATGTAGTTTTTCAGAATAATTTTATAAATGTTGGCAATGGAGGCACGATAAATGTAAATGGGCAGTCTTATTCTTCACCAACCGCTCAGTTCAATGTATTAGAAAACTTCGCAATAACAGCTTCTGCACAGTCTCAAACAATCAATGGAATATCTTATTCTTTTAATAATTGGAGCGATGGTAGTAGTTCTTCTTCAAAAACTTTTTATCCAGATAATCATAAAACTTACACTGCAAATTTCATTGGAAAGCCAAGCAACTACGGAGAAAGCGTCAATTTCGGCCCGAATGTAGGGCAACCGATTGTAATAAACTGGACAGATAATAATAATATCAATGTAACTCAATATCAAATTTGGAGAAGGGTTAAGCACAACGGAGTTGTAGGACCGGATACACATATAGGTACTGTAAGCAGCGGAGTACAAACATTTTCGGATTATGATTATTTATTAACATCAACCTACTCCGATGATCTTCTCTGGTATGATGTAAGAGCCTATTATTCAACAGAGGGGACATATTCAGATCCACAATGGTCGGCAGTATATGGAGAAATAAGTCTCTCAGAGGAAAGCGAACCTATTATTGCACTTGAAATAACCAATGAACTACCAGCTCAATACAAAATCGATAACTATCCTAATCCTTTCAATCCAACAACAACAATAAATTATCAATTACCTGAAAGCGGATTTGTAACAATAAAAGTATTTGATATCCTCGGGAAAGAAGTAGCTCTGTTAGTTAATGAGAACAAATCAGCGGGATATTACAAATTAAATTTTGATGGAAGCTATCTAACAAGCGGAGTCTACATTTATACAATTCAAGTAAACGGAGTTATGCAGTCGAAGAAAATGCTCCTTGCAAAGTAAAATTTGGGTAGGGATGTTCAATTGAACATCCCTACTTATAAATCCTTGGTACACGTGTGTTGATGTTCGTCAAAATTTCATAAGGGATGGTTCCCGCCCAGTTTGCGAGTTCTTCACACGTTACAGAATTTTTGCCGTCACATCCTATAAGAATAACCTCGTCACCATTAAAAGCAGAGTCGTTTTCAATATTCACTACAATCTGGTCCATTGTAATTGTACCAATAACCGGATAGCGCTTGCCGTGTATGAGCACTTCTGCTTTATGGGACATGCTTCTAAAATAACCATCACCGTATCCGACCGGAACAGTTACTGCTCTAATCAAATGATCGGGCGTGAAGGTAGAGTTGTAACTAACCGGGTGACCCGGCTTTATTGCCTTAAAGTATACAATATGCGATTTCCACGATAGTGTCGGTTTAACAGTTATTGTTCTTTTAACTTCGTTCGAAGGGTAAACCCCATAGAGTAAAATTCCCGGCCTAACCAGATCCAAATTTGCTTCGGGCATTTGCAAAATTCCTCCGGAATTCGATATGTGTCTGATCGGAGGTTCAATGGAATTTTTAGAATAAAAATCCAATACTTCTTGAAATCGTTCGAGCTGAAGTTTTGAAAAAGTTAAATCTGATGAATCTGAACTTGCAAAGTGAGAATAAATACCTTCAACAAATATGTTCTTGCATCTTACCGAAGCTTCAAGAAATTTTTCCGCATTATAGAAATGGACACCAATCCTTTCCATTCCTGTGTCAATTTTAAGATGCACCTTTGCTTTCATTTTCATTGCAGCGGCGGCTTCATCAATCTGGTTAAGTTTATCAATTGATGATGCAGTTATGGTTAAATCATATTTCAGAAATACCGGTATCTGGTTGCCGAGCATTCCGCCCATTACAAGTATTGGAAGTGTTATACCCGACTGCCTCAATAGAATTCCTTCTTCAAGAACTGCAACACCTAAATAATCAGCTTTCAATTCCTGCATTAACTGCGCTACGCGGATAAGTCCATTGCCGTACGCATTTGCTTTCAATACTGCCATTACTTTGGAAGGAGTACTATGATGTTTAATCAAACGGAAATTTTCTACAAGCTGCTTGAGGTCAACTTCTACTCTTGTAGGACGGACTATTTCGTCCATGCTTATTACCGGGTGGTTTACAGAAGCGTTCAAATTATTTTAAAATCACTTTGTTGGAGAGCTCGTTTTTATCGTCAGCTTTAATCGGAAAGTGTTCGGAAAGAATTTTTCCGACCTTTTCAATACCGTGAATTAAACCGGAAGAAAATTTACCTTCTCTAAACTGATTCTGAATTTCGTCTCTTAGCTCATACCAGGTTTCTTTAGATACTTTCCGGTTTATTCCTTCATCGGCAAGAATATAGAATTGTCTTTCACCCAATAATAGGAAAAGAAGAATTCCGGTTTTATCCTTTGTACTGTTCATTCCAAGGCGGTAGAATTCCTTTTCTGCGAGTCTGGTGATATCTTTTTTTAGTTCAAATAGGGATCTTTTTTCTTTTATTGAAATCCGGATTTCACCGGATGTAGTTTGTTCGGACTTTTTGATTTGATTCGAAATTCTTAAAAAGTCGTCGTCTGTAAAAAAATTATATATCAATCTGTTTTTCATTTTCCACCCTACGCAAAGATAAAAGAAGGCACAATTAAATGAAATAAACGAAAGCTCTAATTTTCTTATATTTGCCATATCATTTTATAACAAATAATGGTGATATTGAAATGTACACGGTAGTTTTATTAAGACATGGGGAAAGCGAGTGGAATAAGTCGAACCTTTTTACAGGCTGGACAGATGTTGATCTATCCGAAAAAGGAATAAGCGAAGCACATCAGGCAGGAAAGACTCTTAAAGCAGAAGGTTATAAATTTGACATTGCATTCACTTCCGTTCTTAAAAGAGCAATAAGAACACTTGATATTACTTTAGATGAAATGGATTTGATATGGCTCCCGGTTGTTAAGTCGTGGCGGCTAAACGAAAGACATTATGGCGCATTGCAGGGATTGAATAAAGCAGAAACCGCAGAAAAATATGGAATAGATCAGGTAAAGCTCTGGAGAAGAAGCTACGATGTTCCGCCCCCGGCACTTGATGAAAAGGATGAACGCTACCCAGGGAAAGATCCGCGGTATGCTGACCTCAATAAGGAAGATATTCCTCTTACAGAAAGTTTGAAATTAACGGTTGATCGATTCTTACCATACTGGCACGAATCGATTGTTCCGGTTATAAAAAGTGGTAAAAGAATTATTATCGTTGCACATGGAAATAGCTTACGCTCTCTTGTTAAGTACCTTGATGATATTTCTGAGCAGGAAATAGTTGAGTTGAACATTCCGACGGGAATTCCTCTGGTATATGAACTTGATGAAAAGTTAAATCCTATTAAACATTATTATCTTGGTGATCAGGAAGCTATTAATGCTGCAATAAACGCAGTAGCAAAACAGACTGAAAAAAAATAAGAAACCTCTCCCTTTAATTCCCCTTCCTTTTTATGGAGGGGGATATGGGGGTGGTCAATGGTCTTGCAAAACAATCAGATTAAATTTAATATTGCACACACGAAAGGAGAAAGTAGATAGTTATTTCTACAATAACTGAAACAAAAGGAATCATTTTATGAAACGATTAATCCTTGTTTTCTCCTTTTTCATTTTTACTTTCACGAGTATTCAATCCCAGACAGTAATTGGTAAATATGCCGGTGAATTTTTAGCTATTGGCGTGGGCGGACGTGCGCTTGCAATGGGAAGTGCTCATACTGCCGTTGTAAATGATGTAACTGCAGGATACTGGAACCCAGCTGGCTTGGCGCGTATCAATTACCCTCAATTCTCATTAATGCACGAAGAACATTTCGGCAGTCTTATAAATTATAACTACGGGGCGGTTGCCATTCCTTACGGAACCGACATGAGCTTCGGATTAAGTATTGTCCGGCTGAGCATAGACGGCATTCCCGATACTCGCGATGCAGGATTAGATGTTAACGGAGTTCCAATATCAAGGGATAATTATCAAAACTTTGCCCGACTCGATTATTCCAGAATTTCCGAATTCAGTAATACCGATTGGGCGCTCTACTTAACATTTGCCAAACGTCATACTGATAATTTCTATTGGGGTGCTAATGTAAAAATTATCAGAAGGGATCTGGCGGAATACGGTGCAACAGGAATCGGGTTTGACGTAGGAGCGTTTTATATGCCGTTCGACGATTTATATCTCGGCGCAAACATTCAGGATGTTACTACAACATTGGTTGCTTGGAGCACCGGAAGAAATGAATTGATAACTCCCACTGCAAAGATAGGTGCCGCTTATCAGTTCAATTTTTTAGGCGGCAGAATTATGCCGGCGCTAGATCTCGACCTTAGGTTTGAGAACCGGAAGTTTGCTTCGATGTTTAATGTCGGACCTGTAAGTTTTGATCTTCATGCAGGATTTGAATATAACTATAAAAATATTTTTGCTGTGCGAGCCGGATATAATGATGTTAAACAATTTACAGTAGGTGCAGGAATTTATTTGCCGAAACTTCAGATCGATTATTCATTTGCAAGATTCAGTCAATCCGAAGCAGATCGGCTGCCCGATTCGCACCGTATATCATTAATACTCACTCTTGAAGAACCCAAATTTATGAGAGATGGTAATTAAACCGTCTCAACATCTTATGAAGAGATTACTCTTTATAGTTTTTGTATTACTTCTGCATTCTTGTTCTGCTGTAGTTAAATCAATTTATGATTTTGATTACCCGCTTAAATCAGAAACTGCTTATTCTAATAATTCAAATATATCCGTTAAGATCCCGGAAGGCTGGTTCACTGCAGTTGATAATGAGTGTAATTGTATCGATCTGTGGCTGATAAAAGATGATTATACTCAGTCATTGAATTTCACTCTGATTAATCTTGATGAAGTAACAAGAAATGAAGTAAAAACATCGGGCATAAAAAGGGTAGCGGACTACTGTAAAATTTTCGTTCGTGTCAAACTCGGTAATTCATTTAAAGGTTTTTCCGGTGAGGAATCATTCGAATTAAACGGTAATCTGTTTTTTGCATATCAATATTTAGATAAAGATGATAAACCGGTTCGGGTTGTTGTTTTTGAACATCAGAAAAGATTTTATGAATTAACAGCTATTTCTAAAGAATCCGGAAATTTTGAACAATTGTTCAGTATTCAAAATTCTGTCCTTACCTCAATGGATTGAGAAAGAAATCCTTCCCTTTGGGAAGAGTAAGGGATGGGCTTTCCCTTAGCAACATTTCGATAACTAAAGCATCTTTTAGATAAAGCGGAAATAATTTTTTGGGTGCACCACTCGAAAATATTATTGATTTCACACTTACTTATAACCAATATAAGCGTCAGCTCTTTAATTATACGCTTAAAATGGTTAATGACCGGCTAACGTGTGAAGACATTATTCAGAATGTATTTCTAAAGTTATTTGAAAATTTGAAGAGAATTAGAAACAGCGAGAGTATTCAATTCTGGTTGTTCAGCACTGTCCGGAACGAAGTCTATTCGTATTACAGGCGCAAGAAAGTCAGATTAGACCAATTTGGTGCAGAAGACAGCGATGAGATTGAAATTGATTCCGGCGAACGGTTGGCTCTCACAATTGAACAGAATGAAATGAGGGAATTGGTAAATAAGGAGTTGAATAGAATTCCGATTGAACAGAGGGAATTATTTATTCTTAGAGAATATGGCGGACTCAGTTATAAAGAAATTGCAGATGTTATGAATATCGATGAAGAACTTGTTAAAAGCCGGTTATTCAAAACAAGGCAGAAGTTAATAAAAAGATTATCAAAAATTGTAACGGAGTAATTATGCTAAGTGACGAACTTAAACTGCAAGTCGATCAGTACTTTGATGGTGAATTGATTAAAAGCAATGAAGAATTTCTTTTTTCTGAACTTGCAAAGGATGAAAAGTGCAGGGAGTATTTTAAGCAAGCGAACAGGATGAAAAATATTCTACAGGAAACTGTTGAAGAATTTCCGATCGATTTAGAGAGAAAAATATTTTCTTCCATCCAGAACTATAAAGAGAAGTCATCATGGTATCAACAATTATTCCCTGTATTATCATACTCCTTTGCTGTTGTTTTATTAATCATTGGTCTTTTCATGTTTCTTGAAATGAGGGAATACCGCAATGAAATTAAATTAACTTCGCAGCAGATGATCGAGCAGCAGAAAACAATAAATCTTTTAATAAATAGTTTACCAAGTGTTGAAGTTGAGTCGGAAATACAAAACGCAGTTATAATAAAAGCAAATTTGTGAGGTGTAAAATGAAAAAATTATTAGTCGTGATAAGTCTGCTTGTTGTACTCTTTGGTTGCGGAGAAAAGAAGAGCAGAATTGAATTAATAGAAAACAATGATCTTATTTACTTTTCAATAGCCGAGTTGAAATTTAAACCTGCGCTAAAAAATGATTTAGATGAAATCAAGAAGCAAATCAAATCAGCCTTTCATGAAAAAATAACGGACCTTGAATCTCAATCATTCCCCATAATCGTGACATACGACTATTTTGTCGGGACCGATGGAATAATTGAAAAAATAATGCCGGCAACGAAGATTAATCGAAATAGAGAAGTAATAAGAAATAAAGGATCGAATCTGCCGGAGAATTATTTTAATGAAATTGAACCTGAAATCCTAAAAATTTTAGAAAATGTAGAGTTCAGTTCCGATTCCACCTTTTCCAAATTCAAAGGATTTCTTTTTATAAGAATAATGAGAGAATTACAGGAATTAGTTGCAATGGTTTCATTTGGACTTGAGACTTCAGCTAATTTATTCGGTACAGATATAACTAATGATAATCTAGAAGATGTTTACTTTGTTGTGGTTGAAGAAGCACCCGGCCCTATTGGTGGAATGGCGGCAATTCAAAAAAAAATTACCTACCCGGAAATTGCTAAAAGAGCCGGTATTCAAGGCAAGGTCTTTGTTAAAGCATATGTTGATGAAAACGGGAATGTTGTTAAAGCAGAAATACTGAAAACAGCTCATCCTACACTCGATTCTGCCGCTGTTGATGCAGTTATGAAAACAAAATTTACTCCGGGAAGACAAAAAGGCAAACCGGTTAAAACACAGGTTTCAATACCAATTGTATTTGCACTTAAATAAATAATCACTAAATAATGGGGGAGTAATGAAAAATCTAAAATTATTAATCGTTGTTGCAATTGTTTCCATCATGGTTTCGTCGAACATTATTAAAGCTCAAGAAAAAAATGAACTTGATAAAGTACCGATGCCCGTGGGCGGTATGGAAACAATATTGAAAAATGTTGTCTATCCTGAAGATGCCAAAAAAGACAAAATAGAAGGTAAAATTTTTGTCAAAGCAATAATTGATGAAAAAGGAAATGTAATTGAGACAAAAATTGAAAAGGGTGAGAACAAATTATTATGTAGTGCAGCGGAAAAAGCAGTGAAGGCTACAAAGTTTACACCCGGTGAGAAAGATGGTAAGAAAGTGAAAGCAGAAGTTATTGTGCCCATCTTTTTCAAGTTAAGTTAGTCTACTAATCTGAAATGTGTTGGGGGGAGAATAGGGCGGTAGTTTACCGCCCTTTATTTTTATAAACTTATAATGTCGCTGTAGATTATAAATGCCATCAATGCAAGTAGAAGAACAAACCCGGCGTTTTGAATTGCAATCTTAACTTTAAGAGGCAACTCTTTTCTGAAAATTCCTTCGATCAAAATGATTATAAAATGTCCGCCATCGAGAGCAGGGAATGGAAGTATGTTGATTATTGCAAGACTTAAACTGAGCATTGCAAGGAAAAATAAAAACGAGCTTATTCCCGTGTCGGCAGAACGTGCTGCGTATTGAGCAATTTTAACCGGTCCGCCAAATGCCTGGTTAAAAGCAATTTTTCCTGTAATCACATTTTTAAGCATTCCAAATGTTAAAACAGTGTACTGACCAATATTAGAAACGCTTTGTGTAAGTGCACCTATAAAACCGAAAGTTCTGTACTCAAATTCTCCTGTGTAAGCATCGGTAAAAACAATTCCTATTTTACCTTCAATTCCTGTATTAACAAATGTCTTTAATGTATCTTCCCCTCTTAAGTAAACAAATTCAATGTCCTTTTCTTTGTTTGATGAAATTATTTCAACAACCTGATCACGGTCTTTTAAGGCAATTCCATTAATCGAAAGAAAAACATCACCCGGTTTTATGCCGGCATCTTCAGCCGGTGAATTGCTCATTACATCCTGAATAATTGGTTGAGTCGGAAATGGAAAAAGGAAAAAACCTTTTTGCGAACCTTCCGTAATTAATTTTCTGGACACTTCAAAAGTTTTTTCAGAGCCGTCTCTTGCGACCGAAACTTTTACGTTAGTATTACTACTTACCAGCAGGTTCTCAACAATGTCGTCCCAATCATTAATTTGAACTCCGTTGACAGAAAGAATTTTGTCATACGATTGAAAACCGGCTTGTGAAGCAAAGCTACCTTTTTCAATTTTACTAATGGTTGTAGTTTTAAGAACTTGTTTACCCTGGAAGAAATTGATTCCCCAGAAAATGATCACCGTCAATAATAAATTCATTATAACGCCGGCAGTAATAACGAAAAGTTTTTGGTATGTAGGTTTAGATCTAAATTCCCATGGCTGAGGCTCAGATGCTATAAATTTTGTATCCATACTTTCATCAACCATTCCGGCTACTTTAACATAGCCTCCAAGCGGAAAGATACATAACCGGTAATCAGTATGACCCTGCCCATCCCAGTCTTTCGGCTGGTCACCCCATGAAAACCCTTCTAACTTATTAAAACCGCAAATTCTCTTGCCAAATCCAATTGCAAATGCATCAACACGGATTTTACAAAGTTTGGCTGCAGCGAAATGACCAAATTCATGTACAAAAACCAGAATGCCGACTGTTATTATAAAATATATTATATAATCCATTTATTTTCCTGATCAACTAAATTTTTTATTGAGATACTCTCTTGTTAATAAATCACATTCGTAAACTGATTCAATTGTTATCTGTCTAATAGTTTTAATATTATCCAAGGCGTCTTTAACCAATTCCGGAATCTGAAAAAATTTAATTTTTCCGGAAAGGAATTTTTCCACTGCAATTTCATTAGCTGCATTTAGAATGCAGGGTGCAGTGCCGCCTTCATCAATTACGTCATATGCTAATTTAAGGCTTACAAATTTATCAAAATTCGGTTCAAAAAACGTCATCTGTCCGATTTTTTTAAAATCTGTAATAACACCTTCAAATCCTAATCTTTGAGGATATGTAAGTGCATAAAGGATCGGTAATTTCATGTCCGGTCTGCTTAATTGTGCTTTTATTGAGCCGTCAATAAATTCTACCATTGAGTGAATGATCGATTGCGGATGAACTACGATTTCAATTTTTTCTTTGGGAAGGTTAAACAACCAGTATGCTTCTATCACTTCAAGCCCTTTATTCATCATAGTTGCAGAGTCGATAGTTATTTTGCTTCCCATTTTCCAATTAGGATGATTTAACGATTCAGAAACAGTAACGTTTTCAAGTTCGCTTAATGTTTTATTGAGGAATGGACCACCGGAGGCAGTTAAAATCAATTTGTTGATGTAGGATTTATCCTCACCTGTTAAGCATTGAAAAATAGCGCTATGCTCGGAATCGACCGGGATTAGTTCGGCGCCATATTCTTTACACAGATTTATGATTATTTCTCCGGCAACAACTAAAGTCTCTTTATTGGCAAGTGCTATTCTCTTTTGTTGCTTGATAGCTTCAATAGTCGGCTCCAATCCTGCAAAACCTACTATTGCAGAAAGCAGAATATCGTATTCATCGCCTCGCTTTGTAATCTCTGTCAGGCTGCCTTCTCCCGATATAACTTCGCAACTCGAACCAATCTTCTTTTTCAGTTCAACAGCTTTTGATTGATCTGTAACAACAACGAACTTTGGGCTGAATTCTCTAATCTGTTTTTCGAGCTCCTCAATATTTTTGTTAACAGTTAAACCGACAATCCGGAATTTATCCGGGAATGCTCTGACTAATTCAAGGGTATTTAAACCAATTGAACCTGTAGAGCCTAACAACAGTATTTTCTTCATTAAGATTTAAACCTTATAGTTAAGTGTTATCCTAAAAACCGGTGTGTAATTGCGAATAAAAAGTTTATCAGGACAATAACATTAATAATAATATTCAATCTATATGCTCTGCTTAAATTTTTATAAGCTTCATCACCAAGACTTTCTTGCTTACTTATTTCATCATTAATACTTTTTCTTAATTTTTTAGCATTTGGAATTACAAAAACAAAAATAACAATAAGCAGTACAACCGTCAGTATTTGTTTTGTAGTTAACCAATGATTTGCTGTCATTTGAAAGAATCCGTATCCCGGATTCATTATAACCATAATGATTCCGGTTAATAGAATTCCAATTGAACCGATTATTCCAATAAGATTTGAAAAATTCAGGTAAAGACTAATTAGTGTTTTTTCTTCGGGTAATCCTTTTCTTCTTGAAATGAACTGTTTAAGAAATGAATCTGTTACCAGACTTATAATCCACCCGCCGGCAAATATTATATGTAATGTTATTAATGTTGGGTAATATTCCATGATTAAGTCCTTTATCTATTTTTAGAAATAAATATAGTAAAAAGAGGAGGAGAATATATAAGTGGATAATATATCCTCCTTTTATTATTTTAAAACTAATGAATCTGTTTCCAAGTTCATTAATCGAAAAAGAGGTTAAAATGAAAAAGGTATTACCATATATATTGCTTTTTGGTGTAGTATTGGCGTCTACTGTGGTTATTTCACAGAGCTTTAGAGTTAGCCAGATTCCGAATGGAGGAATTAACTCATGCCAGAACTGCCATGTAAGTGCATTGGGTGGCGGCACAAGAAATAGTTTTGGTCAAGCAGTAGAAAACGGATTTCTGAATTTTCAAGGAAATGTTCAGTGGGGTCCTCAGCTTGCGGCTCTTGATTCTGATGGCGACGGATTTTCAAACGGGTTGGAACTTCAAGATCCAAACGGTACCTGGACGGGCGGATCTATCGGTGATCCAAGTAAAGTAACTAACCCGGGTGATCCGAATAGTCGACCCAACACAACATCTGTTGCTGAAGAATCAATTCCTCAGCAATACAAACTCCACAATAATTATCCGAATCCATTTAATCCATCTACAAAAATTGCTTTCGAAATACCTCAAGCTGAAAATGTAACTCTAAAAATATTTAACATAAGCGGCGAACTGATTAGAACATTGACCGATGAGAGTTTAGGAGCCGGAAAATATGAAAAGATTTGGGATGGCAGGGATAATACTGGAAATGTAGTTTCGTCAGGAATTTACATCTATCGTTTGAATGCCGGATTTTATGACCGTTCTGCAAGGATGATTTTATTAAAGTAGTTTCTATATGATTTAAAAATTGTAATCAATCTTAAAATCTGGAAGGGAATCATGAAAACCACCAGTTTTGTTACTCTACTATTTTTCATTTTTATTTTCTCCAACATATCCGGCTTACCCCGTTTTGCATTGCAGCAGAAAGACAAATGTATCAGCTGCCACATTAACCCTACCGGAGGAGTGATGAGGAATGAAAACGGATTCTACTTTGGAAAAAATGTTGTAAGTATGAGTTCTCCTCGTGATAAAGATTTGATCCTTTCTCCGAAACTCACTGAAAATATCTCGTTAGGATTTGACTACCGTTCTCAATTTATATACTCTCAGGAAAAGGATAGGGCGGACTTTCAAGACATGACCGGCTCAATCTATCTCAATGCATCGATATCAAGAAGCATTGATGTATTGGCCAGATATGATTTTATAAATTCAATCTGGGAAGCCTACGGTGTTGCAAGAATTCTTCCAAATGATAGTTATATCAAAGTCGGTTCATTTGTCCCATACTTCGGAATTAGAATTGATGACCACACTTCTTATACAAAAGGAGGGGATTTTGGGCTTCTATTTTCTATTGGTACACTACAGGGATTGATTTATAATCCTCTTTATACTGAAGCCGGAATTGAACTGGGGGCGAATATTTCTGATTGGGGATTGATAACTGCCAGTGTGGGTAAGAGTAAATTCAATGCCTCGCTTACAACCGATCCGACTTTCACATCGCGGTTGGAAGTTAATTCTGCAATTGATAATATAAGTTATTTCATTGGCGGTTCGTTTGCCTCCACTAAAGTTAGAGCGGCTGGTAAGAGGTTAAATACAATTTTGTACAGCGGATTTGTAGGAATAGGTACACAGGATTTTTCTCTGATGGGAGAATATGATGTTGCAAATGATTTACTTGCTCAGGATATTAAATCAAATGCAATGATGATTGAAGCCTCATATTTATTAACGGTTGGGCTTGAAGCAATTTTACGTTATGATAAGTTTGACCCTAATAAGGATATTGAAAATGATGAACTGGCTCATCTCGTATTTGGTTTTGAGTTTTTCCCTTATACATTTATTGAACTCCGTCCTCAATACAGAATTAATCTGGAAGAGCCATCCAGAAATAATAATGCATTTGTATTGCAGTTTCATTTCTGGTATTAAGATTTAATAAATAATTGGAAGTGTCGGTATTTTAAAAGGAAATTTTTGAAGTGCAATTGGAGTTTAGAGGATAAATGAAAGGCTGCTTTAAAAGTTTTTGTCTCCCCTCATTACTTTTTTTACTAATGCTCTTCTAATTATTTTTGTCATCAGTTGATAAAAGCAATACGACAACGAACTCTCAAAACAGCCTTCTGCCCTCCCACGGCATAGGATCCTGCCGTAGAAATCAATAAAAGGAGTTGCGAATGTATCGTACAAATGAAGGTTTGTCAATAGGAGAGCACACGGATTTTCCTACGTGTGCACACGGATTTTCCTACGTGTGTATAGTTTAACAGACAGTTTTATTATGTGGCGGGTTCAATGTGCTCGGACTTTTTGACAAAATCGCGTAATTCTGTCATGCTCTCAAAGCCTAACTTGGTTTTTATGTTTTTGAGATGACTTTCCACGGTTCGCTTTTCAATACTAAATTTTTCGGCAATATTCTTATTTGAATAACCTTGTCTAATGAGTTGATAGATTTGAATCTCTCTATGTGAGAATCCTTTGTCTAAAAGTTGATCATATTCATCAACGTGAATTTGTAATTCACTTACAATCTTTGCTTTAATGGTGGGATCGTAACCGAATGTAAAATTTATTTTTTTGTTCGGACCGAATACTGCTATCAAAATATTTAGACAAGAATAAAAAACAAGTTTGGGAATAAACGTAAGTGTAACAATATATATATTAGCATAATATAAGTAAGCCAGTATTATCGCAAAAAAGTATAAGACACTTAATGGAATTAGGAAAAGAACAAGTTTTCCTTCTATTCTGACATTTTGAATAAGTCTATACGCAAAGTTTATCAAAAGGAAAAGCATAATAAAGATTGCGGATACAAGCGTAGTGACCTCACTCCTATCTATCAAAGAATAAAAAGCAATAAATAGAATTAACCCGACTTTGTATTTTAGCGCTACTTTAGGCAAGGTTAAGGCCAATAATAGATTTCCGATTATATAAAATTGCATAACTGAGCTTGGTATGCCAATTAGTTTTGCAGATAAAACTACCATTGGATCAATGATTGCGGCAATTAAAAAATAATAAAAATATTCATTCTTGTAGAATCGAATCAAGGGGCCAAGCGAAGTTAAGAGATAAATTGCAACGAATGTTCTCATGTTTTCTAAAAATTTATATTATTAATTTACTTGAAAAAAACAATATTCTTTAAAGGTTTTCCCAGAGTAATGACACTTCTCAATTCTTTACAAAGATAAATATTTCTTCTAAACAGTCAATCGCCCAGCCATTCTTTAAACAAAGATTCTATATGTGAAAGCTCGTCTTCATCGAGATCGATGGTAACCAAGTTAGCAAAATTATCCAATATTACAACTGCATTTATGCCGGTATCCATTTTTTCAACATTTGCAATTCGCTGTGCAAGCGATTTGTTTATTTCTCTAATATCACTATAAACCTTTTTGAGTTCGTTTAACTCCCAGTCGGGGTTTAATCCGCGCCTTTTTCGTAAATACTGTGCTAACAAAAACATTGATATCACTCTGAATTCGGTTTCCTCTATCAATGCAAAAGGAAGGTGATAGCGCACCATTGGTTTTAATTTTGAAAGCACAGGACATCCGCTTGATACCATAATTATTCCCATCAGACTTCCCACGCCGTCCTGAAGTGATGTTTCTTTTATGTATGTTCTACTGTTAACCTCAACAAATATTTTAACATTTTCGAATGAAGAATGGTCGCTAAAGCTATCTATTAGTTCCTCAATATTGACCATAATGGGGCAATGCTTGTCAATAAATCCACACAGGCTATTGCATTTCAAACCTTCGCATTTTGTCCATTCGGGAGGTTCTTTTTTAGAGTTTCTTATGTAGGTTAACAAATCCGGTTCAAGATTAATTTCGAATATTTTTTCTGCACCGGAATCAAAAACAAATTTATATTTGTATGTGATAACATCATTAATGGCATTCATTTTTCTCACTCTTTCTTAAAATTATTAATTGCAGAATCGTACTCATTAATAAGCTTATTCATCAACAAGTTAACTGGTAAAATATTATTTATCAACCCTGAAGATTGTCCAGCTTCAAGCATACCCTCCTTTTCATTTCCTTCAAAAATCCCGAGCCGTTCGCGTTTTTCCCCAAGCATATTTTTCAATTCTACTAACGAAGCTCCATCATATTCAGCATTATAAACTCTATTGGAGAATTCGTTTTTAATCATTCGAGCCATTCCAATCTTTTTTAGAACTAGAATAGTATCAGTGTCTTTTGCTTCGGTTATTTTCCTTTTATAATTCTCATGAGCCGATGATTCTATAGTTGCAGCAAAACGTGTTCCTATTTGCACACCTTCGGCACCAAGTGCGAGGGCAGCAAGAATCCCTTTACCATTGGCAATTCCGCCGGCGGCAATTACAGGAATTTTTAAAATATCTACCAACTGCGGGATCAGTACAAAAGTTGTTATTTCATCTATACCATTATGACCGCCGGCTTCAACTCCTTCACCAACAACTGCATCGCACCCGGCACTTTCAGCTTTTTTTCCGTACTTAACGGAGGGCACAACATGTACGACAATCATATTATTTTTCTTAAAATTCTCTATATACTTACCGGGATGACCGGCAGATGAAAAAACAATTCTGATCTTTTCTTCTATTATAACATTAATTAATTCTTCAACATCCTTTCTAAGCAGAGGTATATTAACACCAAAAGGTTTATTGGTTGCGACTCTGCATTTTTTAATATGCTCGCGTAAAAGATCAGGCTTCATCGATCCGGCACCAATCAATCCAAGTCCTCCGCAATTCGATACTGCGCTTGCAAGCTTCCAACCGCTAACCCAGACCATACCCGCCTGAATGATTGGATATTGGATTCCTAATAACTCTGTTATTCTGTTTCTAATTTCCATTACAATTTCATTAAGTGTATTATAAATATAATCCAATTTGATAAACGATACCCTATTAATTAAATTGGCTTCGTAAAAATTTAAAATTAGGTATTTATTGAGAGCAGTAATACCCGCTGCCGGATTTGGCACTAGACTTAAACCTCACACTTTTTCTCTTCCAAAGGTATTGTTAAACGTTGGGAGTAAACCAATCCTTGGGCACATAATAGATAAACTTTTAGAAGAAAAGATTAACAAAGCTACTTTTGTTATAGGCTACCTTGGTGAGAAAATTGTTGAGTATGTGGGTAAACATTATTCCGAATTGAAAGCGGATTATATCGAACAAAAAGAAATGCTTGGTTTAGGACATGCAATTTTTCTTACCACACCGACATTTGATGACGAAGAAATATTTATAATTTTAGGTGATACTGTATTTGATGTTAAACTCGATGATGTATTTAAAAATAAAACAACGTCACTCGGTGTTAAAGAAGTTGATGACCCGGGTAGATTTGGAGTTGCTGTCTGTGAAAAAGGTAGAATTATAAAATTGGTTGAGAAACCCAAAGATCCAATTTCTAAACTGGCTCTTGTCGGATTGTACTATGTTAATAATTCGAAACTTCTGCATCAGTGTCTGGAAGAACTTATCCAGAGTAATATTAGAACTCGAAACGAATTCCAATTAACCGATGCATTTCAATTAATGATTGATAAAGGCGAAACAATTACTACATTTCCTGTTGAAGGCTGGTATGATTGCGGTAAGCCTGAAACACTTCTTTCAACAAACAAATTCTTATTGACTAAAAGCGGTACCAATCGCATTCCGGAAGGTGTTGTAATTAATGATCCGGTCTATATTTCGGAAAAAGCAACTGTAAAAAATTCTGTTATCGGACCGTTTACTACAATAGCTTCTAATTGTGTAGTTTCAAATTCGATAATAGTTAATTCTATAATAAGTCCCGGTGCACTTGTAGATAAAGCAATGCTTGAGAGTTCTATAATAGGAAGCGATGCTGTTATTAAGGGCAATTATAAAAAACTCAATACCGGGGATTCATCTGAAATTGAATATTATTAATTAATTGCGAGGAATAAATGTCATACCTATTTACTTCTGAATCTGTTTCAGAAGGTCATCCGGATAAAGTCTGTGATGCAATATCCGACTCAATTCTTGATGCGATTTTAGCTAAAGATCCCAAAGCAAGAGTTGCATGCGAAACTCTTGTTACTACCGGTCTTGTTGTTGTCGGGGGTGAAATTACAACGAATTCTTATATTGATGTACAGGATGTAGTGCGCGCTACAATCAGAAAAATCGGTTACACCAAAGCTGAATATAAATTCGATGCTGATAGCTGTGGAATATTAAATGCTATTCATTCTCAATCACCTGATATTGCGATGGGCGTTGATAAAGGAGGTGCGGGAGATCAGGGACTAATGTTCGGTTATGCTTGCGATCAGACCCCCGAATTAATGCCGATGCCAATTGTCTATGCTCATAAACTGGTAAAGAAACTTGCCGATATCCGGAAAAAAAATAATGGCTTGATGCCTTATCTCAGACCCGATGCAAAATCCCAGGTTACTATTGAGTATGATGATAATAATAATCCAATACGTGTTGATACAATTGTTATTTCAACACAGCATGATGCTAATGTTAATCAGAAGAAAATAAAAGAAGATGTTATAAAATATGTTGTTAATGACGTTATTCCGAAAAAGTATCTTGATAAAAGGACGAAATATTTTGTTAATCCTACAGGTAGATTTGAAATAGGCGGTCCACATGGAGATAGCGGTGTGACCGGACGTAAAATTATTGTTGATACATATGGCGGATGGGCGCCGCATGGCGGTGGTGCTTTCTCCGGAAAAGATCCTTCTAAAGTCGATCGCAGTGCAACATATGCTGCTCGCCATATTGCAAAGAATGTTGTTGCTGCAGGTTTAGCAAAGGAATGTCTTGTTCAGGTTGCTTATGCTATTGGAGTTGCAGAACCGGTTTCGGTTTATGTTAACACAAGTGGAACAGGAGTTATTTCCGATAAGAAATTAGGAAACCTAATTAAAAAAGAGATTGATCTAACACCTAAAGGAATTATTGAAAGACTTAAGCTGCGGAGACCAATTTATCAAAAAACTTCTGCATACGGTCATTTTGGTAGAAATGAAAAAGAATTTACATGGGAGAAATTAGATCTCGTTTCAATATTTAAAAAGTTTATTTAAAAAAAGGAGAAATAGAATAGTATGGACTATAAGCCAGGAAGTTATAAAGTAAAAGATCTTAAGTTGGCCATCGAAGGCAGAAAAAAAATTGAATGGGCAGAGTCAAGAATGCCTGTTCTTATGTCCCTTAGAGAGAAGTATTCCAAAACAAAACCGTTAAAAGGTTACAAGATTGCCGGCTGTCTTCATGTTACAAAAGAAACTGCCGTTCTTGTTGAAACATTAAAAGCTGCCGGAGCAAAAGTAGCATGGAGCGGCTGTAATCCACTCTCAACTCAGGACGAAATCGCAGCAGCATTAGCTAAAAACGGAATTGAAGTTTATGCATGGCACGGTCAGAACGTTAAAGAATTCTATTGGTCAATCGAACAAACACTTAAAATGAAACCGAACCTGACACTTGATGACGGTGCGGATTTAATTTTTACTGTTCACAACAGATTTCCGCAATTAGTAAAGAATATTATCGGAGGTACTGAAGAAACTACAACAGGTGTTCAAAGATTAAGAGCAATGTCTGCAGCAAAAAAATTACTTTATCCTGTTGTTGCTGTCAATGATGCAGAAACTAAATGGGATTTTGATAATGTTTACGGCACCGGACAATCTTCAATTGACGGTATATTACGCGCAACCTCGGTTTTACTTGCCGGTAAAAATTTTGTAGTTGCCGGTTATGGTCATTGCGGCAAAGGATGCGCTATGCGTGCTTCCGGAATGGGCGCTAATGTAATTGTAACTGAAGTGAAACCAACGGCGGCTTTAAAAGCAACGCTTGATGGATTTGTTGTTATGCCGATGGAGGAAGCTGCAAAGATCGGCGATATTTTTATAACTGCAACCGGTGTTAAAGATGTGATAATTGAGCAACACTTTAAGTCTCTTAAAGACGGTGCTATTATCTGTAATACAGGTCATTATGATTGTGAGATTAACATTCCTCAACTTGCAAAACTTAGTAAAGCAAAGAGGACTGTAAGACCAAACAACGAAGAGTACACATTAAAGAACGGGAGAAAAGTATACCTGCTTGCACAGGGTAGATTGGTTAACCTTGCTGCTGCCGAAGGGCATCCATCGGAAGTTATGGATATGTCTTTTGCTAATCAATTTATGTCACAGATCCGATTGGTAGATTTGCATAAGCGAAAAGTTAAATTAGATCCGCAAATTCTTGAAATTCCTGAAGTCCAGGATCAGGAAATTGCAAAAATTAAATTGAAGACTATGGGTTATAAAATTGATAAGCTTACAAAAGAACAGGTCACTTATATGAATGATTACAGTGCCGGAACTTAATCTATATTTGTATTAAAATTGGTAAAAAAGTCCCGACATTAAGTCGGGACTTTTTTTTATAACTTAAGCGTTTGCAAAAGTAAATTGAGGTAAAGGATAATCGAATGTAAACTCTTTCTTGGTTCTTTTAAGCATTTCAATAAGTGAACCAAGCAGGGTTCTAATATCCGAAGGTTTACTTAAGTAAGCATCGCAACCGGCATTAAGCGCATTCACTCTGTCACGATTAAATGCATGTGCAGTGTAACAGACTATCGGGATAGATGAATAATCCGGATTGCTTTTGAGTTCAGATGTAAGCTCGAGTCCATTCTTCTTTCCTCTAATCGAAATGTCCATTAGAATAATATCGTAGCTTTTGTTTTCGATAAAATTATAGAACGTATCCGATGAATCACAAACGTCTACTTCAAAATATCTTTTTAAGAACAACTCGAGAAACTTCTGGTTTTCGAAATCGTCTTCTGTAATTAACAGCTTGGGTTTAACCCCGTTCTTAACGGAGTTAATTATTTCTGGATTCCCCATTTTTTATTATCCCCTTTTAGAATAACGGTGAACGTGGTACCATTCCCAGGTTCACTAGTGACTTTTATTTTAGCTCTATTTAAATCAATAAATATTTTAACGAGTGCAAGACCCAGTCCGGTACCTTCATAAGGTCTTGTGTAACTCATATCAGCTTGAGAAAACGGAGTAAATAATTTTCCCTGATATTCTTTCGCTATGCCGATTCCTGTATCCTGTACATCTACACAAAGGTTGTTATTGTCCCAGTATAAAATTACATCAACTCTGCCTTGAGGAGTGTACTTAATCGCATTATCAATAAGATTAACAAATATTTGGGCAATAGAATAATGATCGGCTGTTATTGTATGATCTGCTTCAAGTTTATTTGTTAAACCGAACTTAATGTTTTTCTCGTCCGCAAAAGTTCTAAATTCATTTACAATAGTGTTCATTAGAGCAAGTATATCAATTTTCTCAAATCTGGTTTCATATTTCCCGGTTTGCAGTTGGGACATATTTAACATCAAATCAAAAGTTCTGTATAACCGCTTGCCGTTATTAATAATTGACCTGAGAATATCATTGTACTCGCTCGATTTGTCATGAAGTTCCTGCATTAAAAGATCGCTATAACCCGAAATTACATTAAGCGGCGATCGTATCTCGTGTGAAATCTGTGCCAGGAAAAACTCCTTTAATTTCTTAGATTCCTCTGCTTTTTCTAATGCAAGCTTTAAATCCTTTTCCGTCTTTTTCAAATCGGAAATATCACGTCCGTAAACTTGGCAGAATTTGAATTTCGGAACTCCGGCAATAATAAACTGGAAATAATTTTCGCCCAACAAAGTTGTATAGCTAACGGTTCTATGATTCGTAATTATGTCGTGAATATCAAAACTCTTCATAAATGGAAAAACCTTTTCCACATCTTCTCCGACAAGAATTTTATGCGGGAAAACGTGGTGGGCGGAATTATTTGCCAAAACAATTTTACCCTTTTCATCAAATCTGAAAATGGGGTCTGGAGAAAGTTCGGCAAAAAGAGCCATCAGCTCTGCCTGCTGAAGCTTTAAATTTTCCTGCTCCTGTAAATGCTTCTTACGCATAGGAATGATAACATAACGGTAATAGATATACGTTACCACCATAATAATCGCGATAAGTATTAGAGAAAATACAAGCGGGTTCTCTAAACTAAAGAACGATCTTGGGCTTATCTTCTCTAACGATTGAAAAGTAGAGTCCAAATATGACTTGCGCGATTGAAGTAATAATAAAGAAAGCAATTGCATCGGCAAAACCAGTTAACAAATTGAAGAATTTTGTTATGATAGTTAGAAAATAAAAGATCAGTATAAGATTAAATACATTTACCCTCTTTTCAAATGCATAATTAACGATAAACCTTTTTAAAATAGTAGCTAACATTAAAAACTGAAATGCCAAAAGAAAAATCAAGCTTTGGTTGTTAGTGAAATTAGCGAAGATAATAATACCAATTAACGTTAAGCCAGTTACAATAAACAGAAAACCATTTTTCTTAATTGTTGTACTTTCTAATAAACTAATTAGCAGTAAATAATTTGCAAATATGTAAAATTCGAATGGTATCGTTTTGATTATTATATAACGATAAATAAACGAAATTGGATCAATCAAAGCAAGTATTAGGAAAAAAATAAAATATTTAGTCTGGAATTGCCTCCAAGGAGGAATTAACCAAATCACAATACTGATATAAAGTAATATCTTCGAAAAGAGTATAAAACTCATTTCTATTCACACATAGGTGGACAAGGTAAGGACATTTCTAAAGTTTCCTCATCACCGCTAATTGTAAAAACAGTTGAACTTGATCCATCTGATGTTGTAGATAACAGCCCGCTTTTATTTATTACAGATACAGGTGCGCTAGATCTTAACTCAAAAGTAAGTATTCTGCTCTTTGTGTTATTAATAAAATCTTCAACAACAGATTTGCTTAAAAGGTAGGCAACCGTTCCTTTTTCCCATGTGAAGCTGGTTTCATTTAACGGCATTCTTCTGTCACTTAGAACAACTACCCGGTTGTTTTTTATTGTGAAGTAAACATACTCTTTAGCTCTGGCAACTGCCGATTCAATCTCTGCTTTGGATACTTGTATCGAAGCTGTGACTTTACCAAATAAGACGTTTGCATCGTTTCTGGTAAATTTTTTGCCGACCACGCCTAAATTTGTCTGGGCAACTGTAACAGATGATGCTATTACAAGTAATACAGACACCATCAAGCAAAAAGAAAATAACTTTTTCATTTTAACCCCTCTTGTATAATAGATGATTTGAAAGAATAAGGAGATAAGTAGAACAAAATAACCCCACTTCCCCGTAACTAATATATTCAGAAAAAAGTAAAAATAACAGCAGATTTGTAATAAAAAGATTAAAACCTTCCCGCAATTTTTTTCCCACAATTTTTACAACGCCCGGAACTGATATTGTTTTCCAGCACCGAATGCCAATCCCGGGTAATTAATTTACTGTTACAATTGGGGCAGTAGGTTGTTTGTCCCTCTGCATCGTGAACATTTCCGATATAACAGAACTTAATTCCGATAGATTTAGATATTTGTCTTGCATTATGAAGTGTTAAATGAGGGGTTCTTGGTTTATCTCTCATTTTAAAGTCTGGATGAAACGCCGTAAAGTGAATCGGTATTTCATCACCTAAATTTGATACAATCCATTCACACATTTGTTTAATCTCATCTTCATTATCATTTTCACCCGGAATGATCAGGTTGGTAATCTCAAACCAGACATCGGTTTCATTCTTAAGCCAAACAAGTGTATCAAGTATATCTTTTAAGTGTGAGAATGTAAGTTTGTGATAGAAAGTCTCAGTAAATGCCTTTAAATCAACATTAGCTGCATCGATAAACTTAAAGACATCTTTTCTTGCTTCTTTATCAATGTAACCGGCAGTAACCATCACATTCCTTATTCCTTCTTCACGGGCAAGTTTCGACACATCAATTACGTATTCACCAAATATTACCGGGTCGTTATATGTATATGCAATGGAAGGAGTATTATATCTGCGGGAAATTGCAACAACCTCTTCCGGGGTTGCATAAATAGAATTTGTGGAATCGAGTTTAGCTTTACTCGTTGACCAGTTTTGACAGAACTTGCAGCCGAGGTTGCATCCGGCTGTTCCAAAGCTTAAAATTTCAGTTCCGGGTAAAAAGTGGTTCAAAGGTTTTTTCTCAATCGGATCAATTGCAAATCCTGTTGGTCGGCCATATCCGGTAGAATAAAGCTTGCCTTCAATATTCTGACGGATAAAACAAAATCCTGCCTGCCCTTCACCAATTGTGCAATACCTGGGACAGAGGGTGCAAAGCAGTTTTCCATTAGAAGCCGGTTCCCACCATTTTGCGAGATGATATTTATTTTTTGTTAAAGGCATAATGCTGTTTTGTAATGTTCGTTATTAACTTCATATTACTTCGAAGCGGATCCAGTTTTCTCTTATGTTTGAAATTTTTACTCCACCTTCGGTATAAATAACAACATCGCCTGGTTCAACCAGATGTGAATCCAGTATAAGCTTACGCACTTCTAATGCTGCTTTATTACGATTGCTGATATCCTTACAATAAAGTGAAGTGACTCCCCACTTAAGATTTAAGTTGTTCATTGCATCGAAGCTATCCGTAATTGCAATTATTTTTGCATTTGGTCTGAACTTAGATAGACGTGTAGGTGTATTCCCTTTAGTGGTAAAAGCGACTATTGCTTTTGCATTTATTTGCCGGCTGATTGAACAAATTCCTTTATTCATTGAATCAAAAAGATTTTCTTGAATTTCGATTGGCACTTCAAAATTAATAGTACGGTTAAAGTCATAATAACTCTCTGCATTGGAAATTATTTCATTCATCATTTTAACAGTTTGATAAGGATATTTCCCTATTGATGTTTCTGCGCTTAACATTACTACGTCTGTACCGTCCCAGACGGCATTTGCCACATCGGAAGCTTCGGCTCGTGTAGGTACGGGATTATTCACCATTGATTCAAGCATTTGAGTTGCAGTTATAACAAGTTTACCGGCTTCGTTGCATCGTTTAATAATTTTCTTCTGGATAATCGGCACTTCGTGGGGACGAAGTTCAACACCAAGATCACCTCTCGCTACCATTATTCCATCCGATACGGATAGTATCTCTTCGAAATTTTCAACAGCTTCCTGCTTTTCAATCTTGGCGATGATCGGTTTATCAAATCCCTTTGCTTCCATCCACTTGCGCAGACTGGTTATATCCGATGCCGCTCTTACAAAGGAAAGAGCTATATAATCCACTCTGTGCTTTAATGCGAATTCAAGATTGTCAAAATCTTTTTCTGTAACCGATTCAGTCGATAATTTCATTCCCGGAAGATTCATTCCTTTTTTAGGTCGAAGGATGCCACCTTCAACAACCCTGCAAATAACCGAATCTTTTTTCTTCTCTATTATATTTAATTTTATCAAACCATCATCAATCAAAATAATGTCACCCGGCTCTGCATCGTCAGCAAGTTTTTTATAGCTTGTTGAAATTCTTTGTTCGTCACCCAATATATCAGCCGCTGTAATTTCAATCAGGCTGCCTGATTGAAGATCAACTTCCGGTTTGCTCAACTGACCGATTCTGATTTTAGGCCCCTGCAGATCAATGAGAATAGGAATCGGTAATGATTTACTTACGCATATTAGGTTAATCAAATTAAAAACTTCCGTGAAGAAGTTTTGATCGCCATGCGAAAAATTTAACCTGATCCCATCAGCTCCGGCATCGATAATTGCTTCAAGTTTTTCCCTGGAGGAAGTTGCCGGTCCAATTGTGGCAAGAATTTTTGTTTTTGCAAATTTCTTCATCGTTTAGATTTCTTTGATTTTAATTCACGGTTACTGTTCTTATTATTCTGCGTGGAATCGTTTTTCTTCTTTTCTGGTTTCGACTTTTTGTGCATAGCATTTAATTCTTTTTCAACTAAGCCGAAAACGGTGTTCTGTTCATGTTTGCCGGACTTCAATTTTTTCCCGGCTTTAATTCCTGTTAATATTTCGATTGCTTCTTCAACTTTACCAACAGAGTAGATATGAAACATATTCTTTTGAACGGCACGTACTATTTCGTTCTTTAGCATAAGATCTTTAACGTTTTGCATGGGAATAATTACTCCTTGCTTTCCATTCAATCCGCGGCTGGAGCATACATCAAAAAATCCTTCGATCTTTTCGTTTACACCACCGATTGGTTGAATTTCACCTTTCTGATTAACTGAACCCGTTATAGCAAAAGACTGCCTAATAGGTATTCCAGAAATTGCAGAGAGGAGAGCACATATTTCGGTAATAGATGCGCTGTCGCCATCTATCATTCCATAGCCCTGCTCAAAAACTAAACTCGCTGTAAAAGAAAGAGGAATGTTCTTTCCAAAATTTTCTCTGAAGTATCCTGAAATAATTAACACACCTTTATTATGCGAGTTTCCGCTTAAGCCGGCTTCCCTTTCAACATTAATGATATTTCCGTTTCCGAGTGATACCGAAGCAGTAATACGAGTAGGTTTTCCGAATCCGAACAGCCCGCTTTCATAAACCGCCAGCCCGTTAATTGTACCTGTTCTTTCTCCTTCTGTATCGATTAGAATTGTACCTTCCTTTATCATTTCCGAAAACTTGGATTCATATAATCCGTGCCGATCTTTCCATGCATTGAACGCTTCATCAACATGATAATCCGAAACATTTTTTTCTCCGCTATCCTTAGCCCAGAAACATGCTTCTCTTGTTAAGTCTGCAATGTAGGCAAATCTTGTAGTAAGCTTATTTTTTTCGCCAGCATAACGGGCTCCGTATTCAACTATTTTTGCGATCGCGCTTCGATCAAATTCAAGCATATTTTCGGATTCAATAATTTTTTTAACTACCATTGAATATTCTACTAAAGCCTGATCCGATTTTTTCATCTCGTAATCGAAATCGGCTTTTATTTTAAAAATTTTATTGAAGTCGTCTTCGTACCCGGAGAGGATTGAGTAGATATAGTTGTTGCCTATCAGTATAACTTTTGTATCTATATCAATTGGTTCCGGTTTCAAAACGCTCGGTGAAAACTGAAAAAGATTTGCAAGCTCTTGAATTTCGAGCTGACCGAAAAGGAGAACGCGTTTAAGAGTTTTCCAAACACCGGGCTCACTGAAAGCATCCATTGCATTAATGACAAGATAACCACCATTGGCGCGTAATAATGAACCGGCTTTTATTTTTGTGAAGTCAGCAAACCAGCCGCCGCGACCATCGCTGTATTTTTCAATTGTACCGAATAAGTTACTATAGGTTGGCGAAGTTTCAACAATAACCGGCTGATCTTTTGTTTCAGAATTATCAAGGATGATGTTTACTTCATATTCTTTTAAATAGTCAATTACGATTCCTGCAGTTGTTTCCTCCTGAACCGGTTTTTGACCTTTGAATACATCCAGGTTTTGAAGAATGTTAATTAATACCTGTCCGAGGTAATCATGCACTTTCTGATATTTGTATTTCTTTTTCAGGTTTTCAATTGTAACGGAAGCAATGTCGCTTGCAAATTCACTTTCAAGTTGAAAAATTCTTTCCTGAAATTCCTGTGTAAGTTTTAAACTCTCCTTAAATAATTTTTGAAGTTCCTCCTGATACCCGGCATATTTTGTTGTTATTTCTTCCGATTGCACTTTTGTAATTTTATTACTCCGAACCAATTCATCAAGCTGATTTATAAAATATGGCTGGTTATCAATTAATGCTAATATTTCGGGTCTGGCAAGCTCGCCGACTTTGATTTGTCCTAAGGTAAAACCGTCCAGACGCAATTTATCTTCGAATTCAGACATTATTCTTTGCTGAGTTTTGCCGTACTCTCCGAGTAATTGTTTTTTCTTTGACGAGTATGGATCGGTTGAAAGAACCTGCGGAATTTTATCCTGGAGAAACTTGATAGCACGATTCAAATCTTTTTTAAAGTGAATAGCTTTACCAGCATCGAAAACTAATAGTAATGGGCGGTCTTCATCTTTGAAATTATTTACATAAGCATAATCGTTTAGTTTTGTGTGGTTCGGGCTTATCGATTCCAGAACCATTTTAATTGTTGTAAACTTTCCTGTTCCTGATAGACCGGCAACAAAAATATTATAGCCGGGACTTTTCAAATCGACACCTACACGTAACGCCTTTAATGCTCTTTCCTGACCGATAATTCCTTCAATTGGTTTAACAGTTTTAGTGGTATCGAAATCAAATATTTCAGGATCGCAAGTCCATCTCAAATCTTCTGTTTTTAGTTCTACAGGTTTGCGTGCTTTTAGAAGTGCCATATCCAGATTCCTAATTTGAATTGGGGTTATTTGATGTAAAAATAAGATAAAAATAGGGTTATTGAAACAGACAATTAACTCTAACTTTTATTAAAGTAAATAAGAGGATGAAAAAAGAACATTATAACTTATGCGATGGTTTTGCCGAAATATTACGTCAAGGCATTGCACAGGGTAATAGATCTATGTGATTGTTCTGTGCTTCTTCAATGTAAAATCCGATCAGAAGTTATTATTCATCTGCCTGCGTGCTCTTCAAAAAGCTTTTCCGCCCTTGGTTTGAAAAGTGTATGATAAATTATATCGAGATAGGCATCCATGTCTTTATGTTCTAAATTTGTAGAATATTTCCAGAAGCCGTACAACTTTGCAAGAGATAATAATTTTTCAGTGTAGAGTCTCCAGTTATATTTTTCATTTACCCGTTTAATAGCATTTTTCGAAATTGAATCCCACACTTTTGAATTTCCGGCAGCTTCTTTTAAAAAACCAAGTAAAATATTTAGAACTTCCGTTTTATTAACCGGATCGATATGGAAACCATTTACTTTATTTTGAATGATTTCAAGCGGACCACCATATTTTGTTGCAAATACGGGCAAACCGGATATCATGGCTTCAAGTACCGTCAATCCGAATCCTTCAAATAATGCCGGCTGCACAAATATTCCTTTTTTGTCGGCTATGATTCTGTATACTTCTCCCGCTTCGTCCTTTGGAAATAGTTTTCCAATCCATCTAATCTTATCATGTAATTGATATTTATTAATTAAATCATGCATTATTCTTATCTGTTCTTTTTCTTCGTTGTCTGTTGTGAGATCTTCATTAATTTTACCGGCTACAATAATTAAGTTGGATATATTCTGAAGTTCTTCGCTTTCTCCAAAACATTCAACAAGAAAAGTTATGTTTTTTATCCTATCTAAACGCGCCATAGAGAAAATTGGAATTTTATTCGGATTGCTGAGAGCTCCTATAGAATTTTCATCATTGAAATTTCTGAATAGAAGATCCTGAAGAGCCAATGTTGTTTCCTTAATTCGCAGATTTTTCTTTGTATAAGGGAAAAAAATATTTTCATTAACACCGGGTGATACAATATTGAACTTGACATGGCGTGGATCAACTCCGTTGGTAACTCTGTATAAACCCGGCATTGTAAAATGTTCGTATGATTCATACTGCCCGATTGATTTTTCTGTACCGGCAATTTCCTGGAATGAAGAGGTAATTAAAAAATCAGCAGAGTTAATCGCAATTAAATCGGCCGTGAATTGCATGGAGAAGTGATAATATTTTTCAAGATCGTACCAATATAATCCGCTGTAAAGGTATTTGCTTTTTTCAAGAGCATGGGCAATTCCACATTGAGTCACTTTAAAACTTTTTGATAAGAGATAAGCCACTAGGTTTCCATCACTATAATTGCCTATAATTAAATCCGGTCTTCCGCTGAATTCAGCCATTAATGCAGTGTAAGAATCTTCGGCAAATTCTTCGAGGTATGGCCATATTTCAAAACGGGAAATCCAATTATCTGTTACTTTCTTATTATGATCCCTGAACGGAACCCGCAGTATCCATGAATTTTTTGTTCCGTAAATTTTTTCAAGTCTTTTGTTACAGTTTGTATTTTGTGCATTGGGTATTAATCTTGTTAGTACCACAATTTTAGGAAGTACATCCAGCCCCGAGTATTTTATTGAATCCAGCATCGCTTTTTCAAGCGCTTTAACCTGATCGAGTATATAAACAACTTGACCGCCCGTATCCGGCAAACCAAGAACCCCTTCCTGTGCAAAATATCCGTGAGGAGAAATTATTGCGATTTTAAATAACATTGGGATTGAAGAGATAAATTTCATTAGAACATTATGATCAGGCGAATTTAATAATTGATCCAGAACGTTAAGGTTGTTTTTAATTTCTTTTGCATTTCTTCCCAAACCGTTTTCAAAACCGAGTTCCTGCAGTGAATGTTTTAGCTGGTTATGAGGTGTTAATTCAGGCAAAATGGAAAGTTTTTTTATAGCGTTATCAATTTGTCTTTTGAGATGATCCGGATCTTTAATCCTGTCATTAAGTATTAATTGTTCTCCGTTATGTTTATGAAGCCGCATGAAATTTAAAAAAAGTTTTTTCCATTTTTCCGAATCTGTAAACATTTGACTTGATAGAAATCTGTTCAAATATTCAACGCCGGCACCGATATATTTTGTATCTTGAACTTTGGGAGATTTATCATAAAAAGGCTTAAAGTTCAGGTTAAGCATTATATTATGAATTGAAGAATTGGCGCAAATTTCTTTGTTGGCTAAATATTCTTTCGGCTCAATCTCTTCTAAAAAGAATTCTTCAAGATTTATTCTATAAAAAAGCGTAGATGCAATTCTTTCACGTATATCAAGAAAAATTGTATGATCGAAAGAAACAGTTTCCTGGATTTTTTCGATGAAAGAACGAAGCTCGTTGTTCTCCGAATTTTGCTGCTCATAATCATTGTAAAAATTTATAAGCTCGCCAGTGATTAACAATTTTTTATCATAATTAGCGACATGCTTCAAGAATCCGTAAAACATGTTATGGTAATTTTCCGTTATGTAGGATAGATCGTGCCCCATTAAATATTCCTTAAGAATTGATAATGATTAATCCCGTCCATAATTCCTGCTGCGTAAGACTTATCGGAAAAATAAATTTTCCTTTTACCTTTAAGTTTTTCAAGTTCGTCAGTATGATTAGAAACAACAATGCCGAGCATTTCACCGGTAAGCATATCTTCATCATTGCCGGAATCTCCCGCAATAAGAATAGATTCATACGGAATATTCCATCGGTAACTGATGTAACGCACGGCTCTTCCTTTGCTTGCCCGTGAAGGAAGTATATCCAGATATGCATTGTGACTTACAATTAAGTTGGCTTTAATTTTATTTTGAATCAGAAGATTCCTGATTGAATCAATATCCATGTCGTCGGTTCTAATGTTGTAACTAACTTTATGTTTCCTTTGAGTGTTTTCTCCCTGATACTCTAAGAAATCGCACTCTCTCAGCAGTTCAACAATTTCGTCTCTTTTCCATTGACGAGAAATATGCACATCCCAGCCGGTTCCATAAATATATTCGTTCTCTTTTTTGTAATAGATCTCCGATCCTACGGAAGAAATTATTACATCAGGCATAATAAAATCATGTTCTTGAAGAATTTGTTTTGCCGAATCGATTGTTCTACCTGTTGCAACACCAAAGCCTGTAGTATCATGAATATCCGAAAGCAGATTCTTGAATTGGTCAGCAGAATCTTTAGCGCCGAATAATGTTTCATCTATATCTACAATGATTAGTCTTTTACATTTGAAAAATTTCATGCCGGGACTTAATAGTATGTTTGGATATTCTTTCTCTTCTGAAATTAGATTCTTAACTATTTCGATATATTTTTTGGTATGCGCTTCCCAAGAATAAAATTGCTTGATGCGGTTGATTCCGTTTGCTGAATAAGAAAGCCACAAGTTTTCATCGTTCAAAATTTTAAGGATAGCTTCTGAAATGTTCCGTGGGTCATGAACGTCAACAAGTTCTCCGTTCAGTAAATTGGAAATTATATCTCTCGGGCCGCCGTCATCGGTTGCTACAATTGGTAAGCCGGTTGAGGCTGCTTCAATCAATGTAAGCCCGAAAGGTTCGTTGAATGCAGAATTGACAAAGACTCCTCTTGTCTCTGCCGTAGTCCGGTAAAGTTCGGGCACTTCATATTCAAAATCATGCCGTTTTGGGATAGCCATTTTTCCGTAGAGATTATATTTATCCATAAGTAAAAGCATTTCGGTAAGCACTTCTCTTTCGATATCGGGCATTTGTGTTATGTCTTTTCTTATTCCGGCAAAAATTGCAAGATTAGCTTTTGATTGAAGTTCTTTATTTTCTCCATAAGCTTCTATTAAACCGGCAATATTCTTTCTTTTCTCTGGTCTGCATAAAGCGAGAATAATAGGTTTATGCATATTGATAAAAAATTTCCAAAGCTGATCACGTATGCGATCCCTTATTTTTTGAGATTCTTCTTCCCATTCTCTTCTCTCGTTGAACGGATAGAATTTTTCTATATCGATACTTGGAGGAATTACAACAAATTTATCAGGTGTAAAATTCTCGTATAAACCGTATTGATCAGTAACTTCTTGGTTGGTGCTGGTAATTATTTTATCTGAATTAAAAATGACTGATTCTTCCGCTTCTATGCGTCGTAAAATTTTATATCGTTTTTCAATGTCTTCATGCTTTAAGCCTTGTTTAAGAAGGTTATTCAATTTATTTTTTCCTAGTGAGTGGCCTGTGTGAATAAATGGGAGTCCGAAGAATTTTGTTAATTCTGTACATACAAATCCGGCATCGGCATAATGGCTGTGAATTATATCCGGCAGTCTGCCCTTGGATTTTATATACTTGATTGATTTATCCACAAATTCTTCGAGGTGATTCCAAAGGAGTTCTTTCCTAATATATTTACCGCCTCCACAGCTGATCCGAACAATTTTTAATTTGTTGTTAATTATTTCTTCTTTTTGTGAATAATCAGGTGAGACTTCTTTATCGTTGATGTATCTTGTTACAATTTCAACGCTGTCAACTTCATCATTTTGACTTATGGATTTGGCGAGTTCGAGAACATACTTGGTTTGACCACCAGTATCAGCGTCGCGTCCAAGTTCGAGGTTGTTGCCTCTTATTAAACCGTGTATGTTATATAACTGAATATAAATTCCTTGTTTAGCTGTCATTTTCAAATTCTCTTATAAACTTGTGGTAAATATTTTCTTTTTCTGGAAGGGCACCCTCTATACCGCAAATTACTGCTGCAAAATCATTAGCTAGTTTATTAATTTTTTCGAGATTCCAATTCTTTAGAAAACCGATAGCTAAGATTGATGCGAATGCATCTCCGGCTCCAACTGTATCTATTACTTTTAAAGGAATACCTTTATACTCATTATATGATTTTCTGTCATGAATTAAAGCGCCCTCTTCTCCCATAGTTACACAACAAAGATCTATTTTAAATTCATGAATTAATCTTTCAACAGCTTTTATGGGTGCGTCTGGCAGATTAAAATATGTTTTTAATGTTTCCAGCTCATTTATGTTGATTTTCATTACATTGCTGGCAAAAAGAGCTTTTTCAATCATTTCTTTAGTAAAGAAATCTTGCCTTAAGTTCAAGTCGCAAAAGAATTTGATATTCCGATTGAATAAAGATTCTATGGTGTTTCTAGTTGTTTTGCCTCTCTGAGATAGGGTTCCGAAGTAAAGCAGATCGGTTTCTTTTTCTATCAATTCAATAGTTCTTTCATTTAATTCAATAAAATCATAACTGCATTCTGGAGCAATTTTGAATTGCGGCGTTTTGTCTTCAAGCAATTTTACGATCACTGTACCGGTTGGGTGTTGTTCATCAATAGAAATATTATCGGTTTTAAAACCTGCAAATGTGAGATAATCAAGAATTTCTTTTCCGTTATCATCTTTGCCAAGAGAAGAAATAAAATTTCCTTTCCCGGTTATCTTCTTTATATGATAAATAAAATTAAAAGGTGCGCCCCCCAATCTTTTCCGGTCAGGGTAAACATCGTATAAAATCTCTCCGATAGATGTTATTTTCATAATTAATTCTTCTTAATTTTAACCGGATTACTATACAGGGTAATAAATTATTTTATAAAATTCAACAAAATATAAAAATAAGAAATTTGCTTCGTTCAAATTTCTTATCTATCAAATATGAGCTGTTTAATTGTTGTTTGTTTTTTCTAATTTTATTTTGAAATTAAGCTGCAAGTATTCTTAATGTAAATTAAGAAGTTTAAGAAATAACATGTTAACTTGAGGTGTCGGTTTTCCGGAATTTTATACTTCAATGCGGTGCATTGGGGTATTGTTATATTTTAAAGAAGAGTCTATGCATGCAATCATTCGAGAAAAAAATAATTGAGAAATTAGAGACACTTCAAAAGTTAGCTGAAACCATTAAACATTCTGAAGTCAGCGGCAATAAAATTTTTGTATCACCATTTCACGGTTCGTCCAGACAGTTATTTATTTCTACTCTTACCGAAACCGAGAAACAGATTTTGATTTTTTGCCCAACACTTCAAGAAGTAAATGAAATAAAAGTTGAACTGAGTATTTTAGGTCTGGAGGAAATAGTTATTTCTGCTGACGAATTTATACCTGAAACTTTACAGGAGCGATTAACTGAGCTAACAAAAAAGGAAAAATTTATTTTTGTATCCACTTATGAAATACTTACTTGGAAGCTTCCTTCAAAACATGCGATTGACAAAAACACAACGCACATTGAAATAGGCGGCAACCTTACTTATAATGAGCTTATCGAATATCTCAACTCGATTAATTACAATAGTGATAAGTATGTCGATTCGCCGGGAATGTTTTCGGTGCGCGGTTCGATCATTGATTTCTGGTCTTATAGCGAAAGACAGCCGGTTCGTCTGGAATTTGACGGAGACTTTTTAGAATCGATACGCCATTTCGATCCGGAAAATCAACGCTCATTAGATAAGATAACTTCTGTTTCACTTGCTTCGGCAATTGAAAGCAATAACGGTGAGTTGAACGGCTCAATTTTCGATTATCTCGATAATCCGTTAATCTTTGGAGAAAATTATGAACTGGAAAATCTTTTTTCTGATAAGATTCTTGAAGTTGAAGAAAGATTTAATAAAAGCGACCTGAATGATGATCTGAAAGAAGAATTTTATGATGAGCAAGAACATTTTCATAGTCACGAACATGAACTTGATAAAGAAGTAAATAATGACATAACACTTTCAAAAATTTATGAACAAAGCGTCCGATGGATTTTAGAAGACCCGCTTAAACAGAATGATGAAAGAATTAATTTAGACCTGGTAGATGCACCGATAATCAATTCCAATTTTGAATTATTATCAAACCTGCTTAAGGACTACTCGGCAAAACAATTTCATATCATTATCGCTGTTGAAAACGAACTACAGAGCAGACGTTTATTAGATTTACTTTCGGAGTTTAATGAAAATCTATTCGAACTGATTGAGAAGGGATCGCTAAAAATAATTGTGCTTCCGATAAAATCAGGTTTTATTTCAAAAGGGAATAAACTTCTTCTGCTTACCGACTATCAGATCTTCAACAAGCCTTACCGGACAAAACTTAGCAAGACATACAAACACAAAAAATCCCGTGTTAAAGATTTTGCTTCCATCAAAAAAGGTGACTATGTAGTTCATGAAAATTTTGGAATTGGGCAATATGCCGGTCTCGAAACAATTAAAATCGGTTCCATTGAGCAGGAATCGATAAAAATTTTATATGCCGAAGGCGGTGTTGTTTATGTTAATCTTAATTATCTCTCCCTTGTAAAAAAATTCTCATCAAAGGAAAATGCTCAACCGAGACTTTCTGTACTTGGAAGCGGTGACTGGAAATCAACGAAGAAAAAAGTAAAATCCAAGATAAAAGATGCAGCTCGCGAACTTATTACTCTCTATGCAAAACGTAAAGCGTCAGATGGTATTTCATTCAGTCCCGATTCGATCTGGCAGCGCGAACTTGAAGCATCATTCTTTTATGAGGATACTCCCGATCAAACCAAAGTAACCGAAGAAGTAAAACGTGATATGGAAAGCGATAATCCGATGGACCGGCTTGTGTGCGGCGATGTTGGATTCGGTAAAACTGAAATTGCTGTGCGTGCAGCTTTCAAAGCCATTAACGACAGCAAGCAGGTTGCGATGCTTGTACCAACAACAATTCTGGCTGAACAGCATTACAATACATTTAAGGACCGTTTAACACAATATCCAGTTCGGCTCGAAGCACTTTCTAGGTTTCAAACAAAATCGGAACAGACTGAAATATTAAATAAACTTGAGAGTGGTGAAATTGATCTTGTAATAGGAACTCATCGATTGCTTTCTAAAGATGTTAAGTTCAAAGATCTTGGCTTGTTGATAATTGATGAAGAACACCGTTTTGGTGTAATGGCAAAAGAAAAACTCCGTTCACTAAGAGCAAATGTTGATACGCTTACACTAACCGCAACTCCTATCCCCCGCACACTTAATCTTTCATTGCTGGGAGCGCGCGATCTCTCGATCATTGCAACTCCTCCGCCCAACCGTCAGCCTATTTATACTAAAGTTGATACGTTTGATATTTTTAAAATGCGTGAATGGATTTTAAATGAAGTGAAAAGAAACGGACAGATTTATTTTGTTCACGACAGAGTTCAATCGATAGATAAAATCGCATCATATATTCAAAAACATATTCCTGAAATAAATATTTGTGTCGCGCACGGACAAATGAAACCGTCGCAGCTTGAAAAAGTTATATATGATTTTCTGAACAAAAAATATAATATGCTTATCTCAACCAAAATTATTGAATCAGGCATTGATATTCCTAATGTGAATACGATAATTGTCAATCGCGCAGATCGTTTCGGATTGGCAGAGCTACATCAATTAAGGGGGAGGGTTGGAAGAAGCGACCGTCAGGCGTATGCTTATTTTCTTGTTCCGTCGTTAAATTCAGTTACCAAAAAAGCAGTCCGGCGGCTTCAGGCAATCGAAGAATATACTGAACTTGGAGAGGGTTTCAATATTTCCATGCGGGATCTGGAAATTAGAGGTGCCGGAAATTTATTAGGAACCGAGCAGAGCGGGTTTATTGATTCGGTCGGGTTTGAACTCTATATGAAACTGCTTGACGAGGCAGTTGAGGAACTGAAACAGGAAGAATTCAAGGAGGTATTCAGGGATTTTCCCAAAGCTGCAGATAGATCCGAACCGACAATCGATACTTTTTTTGAAATTGGAATTCCCAAAAGTTACATGCCGGATCAATCCGACAGGTTAAGTTTCTACACAGCGCTATTCTCAATGATAAAAATTGATGAAGTGAATGAAATAATTGAAGAGCTTCGGGATCGTTTCGGTAAACCGCCTGTCATTGTTGAACGGTTAATCTCTGCAGCAATTTTACGGCTTCATGCTTCATATGCCTTGTTCGAAAGGATTGTTATTCATAAAGAAAAAGTTACAATTGTATTGCCGAAAGGAGATCGGGAAGATTTTTACAAAAACAAATTTGCTTTTTTACTCGATTTTATAAATACAAATCATGCTAAAGAGATAAAATTTGTTCAGAATAAACAAGTTCTTAAGCTGGAAATATCAAGGAAATTTGAATCGCCCGAGCAAATAATTATTTTCTTAATTAACTTCTGTGTAGGCACAAACAAAATTATTAACAACTGAATCTATGTTAGAAATATTTATCATTTTATTTTTAGTATTATTGAACGGCTTTTTTGCCATGTCGGAAATTGCTATTGTCTCTTCCAATAAAGCAAGACTTGAGGATCTTGCACAAAAAGGAAAGAGGGGAGCCAAAATTGCTTTATCACTTATTATAGAACCAGAAAAATTTCTTTCCACTGTCCAGGTCGGCATTACTCTAATAGGAATTGTTGCAGGAGCCTATGGAGGAATAGCTATCGCAGAGGACTTAACACCGTTAATCCAAAAGTTTGATTTCTTTAGAGGAGCTGCCGAAGAGATATCCATTATTCTTGTGGTAGCTATTATTACATATCTTTCTCTGGTTATTGGAGAACTTGTACCCAAAACAATTGCGTTTAACAATCCGGAGACTATTGCTGTTTTTGTGGCACCGATAATGAAACTTTTATCCGCTGCGGTTTCACCGGCAATATGGTTCCTTACTTTTTCAACAAGATTATTCCTAAGAATTCTTCTTATTAAGCAGAAAACTCAGCCGCCCATCACGGAGGAGGAATTAAAAATTCTATTAGAACAGGGTTCGAAATATGGAACCCTGGAGACTAAGGAAGCAGAAATGATCAAGAGTATCTTCCGATTCGGCGATAGGAAGGCAGATTCAATTATGACAATCCGGCAAGATGTTGTCTGGATTAATGTGAGCGATTCCTCAGAAAAAATAAAAGAAATTATTATGAAGTATAAATTTTCTAAATACCCGGTTTGTGATGGTTCACTTGATAAATTGCTTGGTGTTATTAGCATCCGAGACTTTCTGGAAAATTATTTCTCTAATGATGAAGTTGACGTTCGTTCTATACTTATTCAACCTGTTATTGTTACAGAGTTTTCCAGTTCATTAAAGATTTTAGAAAAATTCCGCGAAACAAAAAATTATACAGCTGTTGTTATCGACGAATATGGTGCGGTACAGGGTTTAATAACGTTGCATGATCTGGTTGAAAATATATTTGGAGATCTTCCGGAGATTTTCGAACAACATGAAGAGGATATCTACTATGAAAAAGACGGATCAATGCTGATTGAAGGATCTTATCTTGTTGATGAGCTTAAAGATAAACTGAAAATCCAAATGGAAGATAAAGACAAATACAATACACTGGGCGGACTGATGATGTATCGTTTAAATAGAATTCCAACTACCGGGGATAGTATTGAGCTAGAGCACTATCTATTCAAAGTTGTTGATATGGATGGTAAAAGAGTTGATAAAGTACTTGTGAAAAAGATAAATTAAACTTAGTTAACAAAATATTTTTATTAACCGGAGAGCAAATGGGCAGAATATTCAAAATCTTTTTCATTTTAATTTTTCTTGCATTAATCGGTATACAGTTTATTGAAGTTGAACGGACAAATCCACCCGTCATAGGGGATCTTCAGGCTCCCGGTCAGGTAAAGGAATTATTTAAAAAATCCTGTTACGATTGTCACTCAAACGAAACCGAATGGCCATGGTACAGTCATGTTGCACCGATTTCATGGCTTGTGATAAATGATGTGAAAGACGGGAGGAAGAATTTAAACTTTTCAGAATGGGAAAAACTATCTTCCCGTAATAAAGCTGATGCAAAAAAAGAAATCTGGGAAGAAGTTCGCAACGATAATATGCCGATGGCAATTTATACTTACACTCATCCCGGTGCTAAACTTGATATTACCCAGAAGAACATAATTAAACAATGGGCTACCGGAGGAGCAATCTGGGACTAAAATTTTATCTGTTTATTACAATTTGAAGATTAAGTTAATTTGTCCAAGCTAGTCCAGATAAACTTTTAACAATTAATAATTTTGTGGAAAGTTTTTAACCCCCTTCTTATGTTTGTGCGTCGCATTTAGATTGTTGCCTTATATAAAAAAATTCACTTACTTTCCTATCAGCGAGGTAATCCATGCTGAAACTATTTAAGATCGTTGACAACAAAATAATTCCAGCGGAAAATGGCGAAGGAAATATTTTTATTTATATAAACCCGGATGATACTGAGAGAAAATATCTTGTTGATGAATTCAAAGTGGATGAACATACTCTCAATTCTGCATTGGATCCTGACGAACTTTCACGCCTCGAATATGAACCCGATCATGTTGCGTTAATCTTTAAAAGTCCTAGAAATTATGCCGCTAAAGAACACACCTTATTATTTAAGGTTAATTCGATTGGAGCGTTCTTATTTAAGGAAAAACTTGTTTTTGTAACAAGCGAGGAGATCCCTTTTTTCCCGGTTAAACAGTTTGCAAAAATGGGAGCATTAAATAATGTACTGTTAAAAATAATTTACAGCTCCACATTTCATTTTCTTGAACATTTGAAAGTAATCAATTCAATTTCCGATGAGATTGAAAGGAAAATAAGTACTGCCATGGAAAACAAGTACCTTCTTAACCAGTTTACACTGGGAAAGAGTCTTGTCTTTTATCAAAATGCAATAAATGCTAATAGTGTTCTTTTGGAAAAAATGAAGTTAAATTCAGCCAAATTAAATTTTTCAGTTGAAGATATAGAACTACTTGATGATTTGATTATCGAGAATAATCAGTGCTATCGTCAAACGGAAATTTATTCCAACATTCTCGCAAGTCTGATGGATGCAAAAGCTTCTATTATCAGTAATAATCTAAACGTCCTGATGAAAACTCTTAACATAATTACAATTATGATAATGGTTCCTACCTTTGTAGTAAGTGCTTTTTCGATGAATGTTGATATTCCATTACAAAATAATCCTCAAGCTTTTATTCTGATAATGTCATTTGCGTTGATTTCGGTTATCAGCTTTTTAGTTTTTTGGAAATGGAAGAAGTGGTAAAATTTCTCAATTGAATTGGTAGTCAACTTTTGAAGATACACTCCTTATTAAGTCTTTATTAAATGGTCTTTAAATCTTCTGCTCATCAGGAGTTTCTTGCCGTTCTTCAAAATGACTATATAATCAAATTAGTTTTGAACCATTCCAACCAAGACCTCGTTATCCTTCATAAAACAAGACTTAATAGAAATAGGTTATTATAATTCTTAAATTTGCTTCTGCTTTTTGTCAATTTCGTAAATATTTGAATGGCTAAAGAATTACAAAGGATAAAAAATGAATGACAATAATAAGAACCATTTTTCGGAAATAGATGAATTAGAGTTAAGAGAATGGTTAGAATCCCTTGAGTATGTTCTGCAATCGGGCGGACCGGAAAAAGTTAAAGAACTTTTACACAACTTAAGTGTTTATTCGCATGAAGCCGGTGTTGAGCTTCCGTTTACAGCAAACACCCCATATATAAATTCCATACCTAAAAATTTGCAGCCCCCATTTCCAGGCGGAAGGGAAATCGAGCGCCGTATTAAAAGTTTAATCCGCTGGAATGCTATGGCAATGGTTGTTCGTGCTAATAAAGAGGAATCGGGTATCGGCGGTCATATTTCTACTTATGCATCAGCAGCAACATTGTACGAGATTGGTTTCAACCATTTCTTCAGAGGTAAAGACGGTAATCAACCGGGTGATATAATTTATTTTCAGGGACATGCCGCCCCGGGATTTTATGCACGGGCATTTCTAGAAGGAAGAATTTCAAAAGAGCAGTTAGAAAATTTCAGAAGGGAATTAAAACCGGGCGGCGGACTTTCATCATACCCTCATCCATGGCTGATGCCAGACTTCTGGGAATTTCCAACTGTATCAATGGGACTTGGTCCTATCCAGGCAATTTATCAGGCAAGATTTTTAAGGTATCTTGAAGACCGGGGATTAAAGCAGCCGAGTGATCAAAAAGTTTGGGCATTCCTTGGTGACGGAGAAACTGATGAACCGGAGGCACTCGGTGCAATCTCTCTTGCAGCACGTGAAAAACTGGATAACCTGATATTTGTTATCAACTGTAATCTGCAGAGGCTTGATGGACCTGTTCGTGGAAACGCAAAAATAATTCAGGAACTTGAAGCTAATTTCCGTGGTGCTGGATGGAATGTTATTAAAGTTATATGGGGAAGTGATTGGGATCCGCTAATAGAAGAAGATAAAACCGGGCTGCTGATAAAGAGGATGAATGAAATTATTGACGGTGAATCACAGAATTATATTGTACGCGGCGGAAAATATATCCGCGAGCATTTCTTTTCTAAGTATCCTGAACTTCTGAAACTTGTTGAAAAATATTCCGATGAGACTCTTGAGAAAATGAAACGCGGCGGACACGATCCGGAAAAAGTTTATGCCGCCTTCAAAGCTGCTGTTGAACATAAAGATGCTCCAACTGTTATTCTTGCCAAAACTGTTAAAGGTTATGGATTAGGCGAAGCAGGAGAAGGAAAAAATATTACACATCAGCAGAAAAAATTAAATGAAGATGAATTAAAAGAATTCAGAACACGTTTCGGAATTCCGATTAGTGATGAAGATGTTATTAAAGCTCCGTTCTACCGTCCGGCAGAAGATAGCCCGGAGATTACTTATTTAAAAGAGAGAAGAAAAGTCCTTGGCGGTTATATTCCTAAAAGAGTTGTTAAATCATCACCGATCAAAACTCCATCGGAGGAATTATTTGAGGAGTTTTATCAGGGAACCGAAGGACGTGAAGTATCGACAACCATGGTATTTGTTCGAATACTTTCAAAACTATTGCGTGATAAAGAACTTGGTCATCTTGTAGTACCAATTGTCCCAGATGAAGCTCGAACATTCGGTATGGAATCGTTGTTCCGTCAGATTGGTATTTACTCACATGCCGGTCAACTTTACGAACCGGTTGACAGGGATAGTTTACTCTATTATAAAGAAGCGAAAAACGGGCAGATTCTAGAAGAAGGAATTACAGAAGCCGGATCGATGTCGTCATTCATTGCTGCCGGAACCGCATATGCAACACACGGGATCAATACAATTCCATTTTTTATTTTTTATTCGATGTTCGGATTTCAGAGAATCGGAGATCTGGCGTGGGCTGCGGGTGATATGCGCTGTAAAGGATTTTTGCTTGGAGCTACTGCCGGCAGAACCACACTTGCCGGTGAAGGTTTGCAGCACCAGGATGGAAATAGTTTACTTCTTTCATATACAATTCCGAACCTGATGGTTTATGACCCCGCATTTGCATACGAACTCGCAGTAATCATCCGTGATGGAATTTATAGAATGTATGAGAAACAGGAGAATATTTTTTATTACATAACGGTTATGAATGAAAATTATCCTCAACCGGAAATTCCGAAAGATAAAAGTGTCAAAGAAGGAATATTAAAAGGAATGTATAAGTTCAGAAAAAGTGAGCTTAAGAATGCAAAGGGAAAAGTTCAATTGCTCGGCAGCGGAACAATTTTGAATGAAGTAATTAAAGCATCTGAAAAACTTGAAAAGGATTACGGTGTTGCCGCCGATGTGTGGAGCGTAACGAGTTATAAGAAATTGCACCTCAACGCCCAGGAAACAGAAAGATGGAATATGATGCATCCGGATAAAGAAGCAAAGCTTTCATATGTTGCTGAAATTACAAAAGGTGAAAGCGGTGTTTTTGTTGCTGCATCAGATTACATTCAGCTATCAAGCGATGCAATTTCAAAATGGCTCCCCGGAACACTTCACTCGCTTGGTACTTATGGATATGGAAGAAGCGAAGGTAGAGCATCTCTTCGCGATTTCTTTGAAGTGGATGAAAAGCATATTGTTTATGCATCACTTCATTCTTTGATGAAAGAAGGTAAGATCAAACCTGAAGCAGTTAAAAAAGCACAAAAGGAATTAGGGATAATTCCGGATAAACCAAATCCGGCTAAAGCATAAATTTAGTATTGTTATTCTGAATCCTGATATTTCGGGATGAAGAATCTGTAAATTAAATTTGAAAGGATTCTTCACTTTAATAGAAGAATATCATAGAGGAAATAAGATGATAGTAGATTTTAGATTACCGTTTCTGGGTGACGGAATTAATTCGGCAGATGTAATAAAGGTTCCGGTAAAATCCGGTGATAAAATAGAAATTGATCAGGTTGTTGTAGAAATTGAAACCGATAAAGCCACGGTTGAAGTTCCGTCCGATGTTGCCGGAATTGTAAAAGAGGTTTATGTGAAAGAGGGAAGCAAGGCAAATGCTGGCGAACCATTGATCTCCGTTGAAGTAGCACAAATACAAACTACAAGCGAGAAGCAAGAAGAAAGAAGTGAGAATGTCGAAGCAGAGAAGTCTATTACTGCAACTGAAACTAAACCTATTGAATCAAAAGTTGCTTCAGACAAATCACTAATCACCAATCACCAATCACCGTCAACTGGTATCTACGAATTCAAAATTCCGACACTTGGAGAAAATATATCTTCTGCACAAATCATCAAGGTGCTTGTAAAACAGGGTGACAAAATTGAAGTAGATCAGGTAGTTCTGGAAATCGAAACAGATAAAGCTACTGTAGAAGTACCAAGTGAGGTAAGCGGTGTTATAAAAGAAGTAAAAGTTAAGGATGGAGATAAAGTTCCGGTCGGGTCGGTTGCGTTTATAATTGAGAACCTGTCTGCCGTTAGGCAAGATTCAGAATCCACCGAAAAGATGGCGGACAAATTGCGAATTGAGAATGTAGAAATAAGTGAATCCGAAATAGTTTCCATACCGACTCAAGAGAAAAGATCAGTTGAAAGCAATCAGCAATTATCAACTCTCAACCTGCCTGCCGGCAAGCAAGGCTCTCAAATCTCAACTCAAAAAAAACACACGCATATGCCTCAAGCAATATTGGTCCCTAAAGATATTTCTAAAGTTGTTGTTCCTGCAGCGCCTTCGGTAAGAAGATTTGCACGAGAGATCGGAATTGATATTAACGGAGTTAGAGGAAGCGGACCCGGCGGAAGAATTTCGATTGATGATGTAAAAGCGTTCGCAAAAAATTTGAATCAGCAGATTCAGAAAGGCGGAATTTTAGGAAGTGGAATTGCAAAAGAGACGCTTCCAGATTTTTCGAAGTGGGGAGAAGTTGATCGTCAACCGATGAGTAACATCCGCCGTAAGACTGCTGAACATTTAAGCTATGCCTGGGCTACAATTCCTCATGTAACACAATTTGACAAAGCCGACATTACCGAATTAGAAAAACTTCGCAAGCAATTTGGTAAAAAGGTTGAAGAAGCCGGGGGAAAATTAACCGTTACAGGAATTTTATTGAAAGTAATTGCCTCTGCAATGAAAGTTTTTCCGCAGTTTAACAGCAGTGTTGATATGGAAAAGAACGAAATTGTTTATAAGAAATATGTCAATATCGCAATTGCAGTTGATACCGATAGAGGGCTTCTTGTTCCGGTAATACGTAATGTTGACAAAAAGAACATAACCGATATTTCCGTTGAGTTAAACGGGATCAGCAAGAAAGCACGCGATAAAAAACTTTCCCTTGAAGAGATGCAAGGCGGATGTTTTACAGTTTCCAATCTTGGTGGTATCGGCGGCACATATTTTACTCCGATTGTAAACTCGCCGGAAGTTGCAATACTTGGTGTATCCAAATCAGCTTATGAACCGGTTTATATTGAAGGTGAATTCAAACCTCGATTAATGATGCCCCTTTCACTTTCATACGACCATAGAATAATTGACGGCGCTGATGCAATCAGATTTTTACGGTGGGTTGTCAGTGCTCTTGAAAACCCATTCCTCCTAAGTTTGGAAGGTTAGTCGTAGAGGTGTAATTGAACGTCTTGAGAAAATATTAATTTATTTCGCCCCAGACTTTTTTAACAAATTTATCATCTCTTCGTTGTTATTTTTTTTAGCATCCCCCAGAGCTGTTACGCCATATTTACTCTTTATGTTAATATTAGCGCCTAATTCAATTAACATTTTAACATGTTCCATTTTGTTATAAAACGCCGCTCTTATTAAGGCAGTATTTCCATCGTTGTCCTTTGCATTTATATCCGCTCCTTTTTCTTTAAGATATTTAATTATTTCCGGGGCCATGTTGTGAACTGTTGAATGAATTGGGCTGGCACCATCAGTTTTCTTTATTTTAACATTTGCACCATTTTCACATAACAATTTAACAATATCGAAATATCCGGACTGAACTGCATAAAACAATGGCGCTTCTCCGCCTAATTTCTTTTCCCTTTGTGTATTAACATCTACTCCATGTGCTAAAAGGATTTTACAACCTTCCAGATTATTAGTCATTGCTGTTAACATTAGTGGTGTCATGGAATCGGAATTTCTATCATTTGCATTTGCCCCGTTCTCTAAAAGGATTTTAAGAATTTCATTTCGATGAATTGAGCTAACTGCGTAAAAGATTGCAGGTGTATGATATTGATGACGATAATTAACATCAACACCGTTTTCAATTAGTGCTTTTACAAAACCAATATTTCCGCTTGTGATACTAATAGCAAGTGCTGTTCCTCCCACAATTGCCATCGCGTTCATATCAGCACCATGTTTTAATAGTAGTTTCAAAATGCTAAGAGATGTGCTCCATGAAGAATTAACTTTCGCACAATGAATTAATGCTGTTTCACGGTTATACGTAGAGTTTGCATTAACTCCGTTATTAAGCATAGATTCAACTTTTTTGACGTCACCTTTTAACACGGCATTTATAAATTCTGCGTTGTCCTGTGCCTTTAACCCAATAAATAGGAACGATAGAATAATAAGTGTTAATCCTAATTTGTTCTTAATGGTAGTAATGATTCCTGATTTCATTTTTTCCCTCGCTATATCCTATTGTTGATTCAACATAACCAAGAAAATGTTTTCTGTCAAGTGAATGTGAAACTCGTTTTCGTATTTAAATTAGTTGGTCTTTAATGATTAAATAATAACCGCCCTTTAAAATCATTTCTTGACTGATACTTTTATTATTCGTTTTTTGTATATGAGTTTACTGAAAGGTATTAGGTTTGAAAAGGTACCTCAACAAATCACCCGATGAAGTAATTAAAATTGTTACAACAGAGATAATTCTTCGCGCAATTAAACTTGGAAGTAAAAAGAAACGGCAGATTCTGATCAGCAAAACTTCAGGTGGTAAGGGAACAGATGTAAATTTACTGAATCCGAATACTGAGGAAGGAAGAGCAAATCTTGAAAAGTTTTTCACACCAATTAGAAGAGTTTATACTTTCACGGGACTCGGATCAATTGAAGAACCGAACTCGATTAATTGGCGTGTTTTAAATCTTCCTTTCGGTCGAAGAGCCTTACTAACACTTCAAATAGCAATTTCATTTTTCCTTAAAGGAACTCGCTTCAAGAATCGATTTTACAGGTCGATGGGATTTCATATTGGTAAAGGTACGGAGATCATGCAAATGACATGGCTCGATCACTTCCGTCCAGAGCTGATCTTTATCGGTGATAATTCCTTATTAGGCGCATTCACCCGATTGACTGTTCATGCTTATGAAGGATCTGGAAAATTCCGCTTCGGAATAATTGAAATCGGCAGCAACTGTAAACTTGGTGCAGGAACAGGGATGGGTCCAATCAAACTTGAAGACAATGTCAGAACTCTACCGGGGGCAACTCTTTCTCCGTACTTCTCAATTATAAAGAATGGTTCCGTTGTAGGATGGACCCCGCCAAATGTAAAAGAAGCAAAACCTTAAAAACAAATTTTTTCATACTGAACTTAGTTTTTCTTCATAAACTGGATCAAAGCCTGCGCAAATCCATCTAACAACTGATACAAAAAACTCTCTCTACTTTTTACTATTTTTGAATCACTTATATTAAGAATTATCGGAAAGATATTATGTCAGTAAAAACACAATTAGCAGTAATTGGCGGCGGACCCGGCGGATATGCAGCGGCATTTCTTGCCGCAGATTTGGGAATGAACGTAACATTAATAGATCTTGAAAAAAATCCCGGCGGTGTTTGTCTTTACCGAGGATGTATTCCATCGAAAGCTTTGCTTCATGTTGCTAAACTTATTCATGAAGCCGAAGAAGCAAAGAAATGGGGAGTCGAATTCGGTGAACCGAAAATTGATATCAATAAGCTCCGCGATTTTAAAAACGGGATTGTAAATAAACTAACCGGCGGATTAGGTCAGCTTTGCAAACAGCGGAAAGTAAATTATATAAATGGACGTGCCGCCTTCGTAAATTCAACTACTCTTTCAATTACAAAAGTTGAGGGAACAACTGAAGAAATTGTTTATGAAAAGGCGATCCTGGCAACAGGATCTGTTCCTGCAATGATCCCAAATTTTCCAACAGATTCACCCCGGGTGATGGATTCAACTTCAGCTCTCGATATTAATGATGTTCCGGAAAAATTGTTGGTAATCGGCGGCGGATATATAGGATTGGAGCTGAGTACTGTATATGCTTCACTTGGAAGCAAAGTTACTGTTGTTGAAATGCTCCCCGGACTTTTACCAGGTGCCGATCGTGATCTGGTTGCAGTGCTTGAGCGGAGATTGAAAACAATTCTTTACAAAGTTTTTACCGAAACAAAAGTGGTCGAATTAAAAGATACCGGCAAATCAATTGTTGTTAATCTTGAAGGGAAAAATGTTACCGAAACCGAACAAACTTTTGATAAAGTTCTTGTATCGATCGGTAGAAAACCCGTTACTGCCGGATTGGGATTGGAAAACACGAAAGTTCAGATTAATCAAAAGGGATTTGTAGTTGTTGATAACCAACTGAAAACAAATGATCCTAACATCTATGCTATTGGTGATATAGTCGGCGGTGCAATGCTTGCACACAAAGCTTCGGCTGAAGGTAAAGTTGCCGTTGAAGCGATCCTTGGTCATAAAGTTGTTTTCGAACCGAATGCGATTCCGGCTGTAGTCTTTACAGATCCAGAAATTGCGTGGGCGGGTTTAACAGAAACAGAAGCGCGTGAGAGAGGAATTAAAGTTGAAGTTGCCAAATTCCCATGGGCGGCAAGCGGACGGGCAACAACATTAGACAGAAATGACGGCATGACAAAGCTTATCATTGAACCCGAAACTGAACGGATACTTGGTGTAGCAATAGTTGGTGTTAATGCCGGTGACATGATTGCCGAAGGAACGCTCGCAATTGAAATGGGTGCAGTCGTAAAAGACCTTGAACTTACGATTCATCCGCATCCCACATTGTCGGAAACTATGATGTTTGCGGCGGAGTTATTTTACGGTCATGCTACCGACATGTACAGACCGAAAAGGAAATAAACAAACTTTAATTCCACGATTAACAATAAGATTTGGAACTAAAATTGACCATCTGATAGTTAAACGAAATAATGAAAACAAAACTGATATATATATTAATATTTATACCTTTACTTCAAATCTTTGCTCAGAACTACGATTGGATAAAGCATGATTCTCTTGTTAAAGCAGGTATCAATCAAATCTATGGAATTGAATTAGATAAAGCGGACCGCACCTTTGATAAAATTGATAAAGAATACCCGACTCATCCTTCCGGTAAATTTTTTAAGGCAATGACAACATGGTGGAGGATTCTTCTTGATCTTGATGATGAGAGCATGGACGATAAATTTTATGATCAGCTTGAAGAATGTATTGATATGTGCGATGACATTTTAGACAAGAACGAAAAAAATGTTGATGCACTGTTTTTCAAAGGGGGGTCATTCGGATTCAGAGGTCAGCTCCTTGCGATACGTGAGAGCTGGTTCAAAGCCGCGCTCGACGGAAAAGAGGGATTGAATATGGTATTCAAATCTTATGAGGCTAATCCTAAAAATATTGATGTACAACTTGGTTTCGGAATCTATCATTACTATGCAGACATGATTCCAAAGCGTTACCCGGTTGTTAAGCCATTCATGATTTTTTTCCCAAAGGGTGATAAGGATAGAGGTCTAAAAGAACTTGAATATGTTGCATTGAACGGGAGATATACTCTGATCGAATCCCGTCATTTCTTACAGAAACTTAATTTCCAGTTTGAAGAGAATATGGAAGAATCCCGAAGATGGGGGAGGGCACTTCTAAGAGATTTTCCTGACAATCCGAACTTCCAGAAATATTTTGGTTTGACTTATGTAAAAGAGAATAATTATTTCGAAGCGGTAAAAATCTTCCGCGATATTTTCAACAAATCAGAAAGAGGATTGCCGGGTTATAATAAGCGATATAAGCGGGAAGCATCTTATTACATTGGTCAGGAGTTTAAAAACCGCGATGTTGCTGATTCAGCCGCACATTATTTTGAGATATCGGAAAAATTATCGCGTGATCTCGACAAAGGAAACGAATCCGGATTTCTTATCAACACAGTTTTGTATTTAGGTCAACTATATGATATGCTTGGTCAGCGTGATAAAGCAATTAAATATTATAACGAAGTTTTGAAACTGAAAGAAAGAAACAATTCGCATTCACTTGCCAAACAGTATTTGAAAACACCGTATAAAAGATAATTGAGAATGTAGAATTGAGAATACGAATAATTGTTTTTCTCAATTCGCAATTATCAATTCTCAACTGTCAGTTAAAGATTGGTCGATATTCCAAAGCGATGAATTGAGCCGACGTATCCCATCGAAGAGAATGCATAATCAACTATATAAGAGCTTACATTAAACCCGATTCCCAAACTGAAGCCTGCTAATCCTGGAGTTGAGCCGATCTTCAACTCTTTCCGTTTTTCATTATCATATCCGAATCTCAGTCGGAAACTTGGACCCAATTTAAACTCTCCGCCAATAGTAATTTGTTTGAAACGATCAAAAAAACCTTCCTGCTTTTCATTCAGTTTATTAAAAGACCAGTAAAATCTGAATGGTAAATTTTCTAATTGCTTTGAAAATCCTAACCGCATATCAAGCGGCAGTTCTTCCTTAGATTCGAAATAAGAAGAGAGCTGTCCGCCTAAATTCAAAATTGAAAAGCCGAAGTTCCATCTGGTTTCAGGAATCTCATAGTGCAAACCGATATCAAATGCTAAAGCTGTGGATGAATAATCTTCAATTCCCGAGTAGATGAATTTTGCGTTGGCACCATAATAAAAATTTTGATCGAGTCTGTTTCCGTAACCTACTATTAAAGCAACATCTCCCGCCCCGAAATTGCCGTAAGTCATTCCATTTGCATCTGCCTTTGTGAATTCACCATAATTGATATATTTAACAGCGGCACTGAATCTTCCCAGGTCTTCAAATTCTCTTGAATAGACAAGCGATGCGGAATTAATATCCATCAAATGTTTCAAAAAAGAAAATGAGATCGGTGAATTATTTAAGAAATTAATTCCTGCCGGATTATAGAAAATCACGTTTGGATCATCATTGTTCGATACAAAACTGCCGGCAACGGCTGCTGCACGCGGGCTTGTATCCAGGCTTAGAAATCTATAAGTGCTTTGGGAATATACAGTTGTTGATAATAATAATAAGGCGAACAACAATTCTTTCATATTTTTTCCAAATTGACGCACGATTTTAAAGATTATTGGTTATAAAGGCAAGGCAGTGTTTTTTCCGATTACTTTTCAAAATACAAGGACTTACCTATCCAAGGAACATTTCCATAACGGATTCTGTTAGATTTGACAAAGTTTAGATAAATTTAGAAGCGGAAAAAATAGAAGGAGTAAAAATGAACGGTTTCAAGACTGTAATTCTAATGACACTTATGATGGTGCTCTTCCTGTTCGTAGGTAATATTCTTGGCGGGCAGCAGGGGATGATGATGGCATTTATATTTTCGCTTGCAATGAATTTCGGTGCTTACTGGTTTTCCGATAAAATTGTTCTAAAGATGTATCGCGCCCATCAGGTTACAAGAGAAGATCAGCCACAATTGTACGATATAGTAGAAAAACTTGCATCGAAAGCAGAACTACCGATGCCGAAGGTTTATATAATGGAGAATCCCACACCTAATGCATTTGCAACAGGACGTAATCCTAAGAATGGAGCAGTGGCTGTTACAACCGGGATTATGAAAATTCTTAATAGAGAAGAACTCGAAGGCGTTATTGCACATGAGCTTTCCCACATTAGGAATAGAGATATTCTTGTAGGCACAATTGCGGCTACTCTTGTCGGAACTATAACCTTTCTTGCACGCATGGCTGGATATGCTGCAATGTTTGGCGGAAGCAGCAGAGACAATGACAAGGGCGGAAATGTATTTTATGAACTGGCACTTTTAATTGTAGCTCCCATAGCTGCTGTCTTAATTCAGATGGCAATTTCCCGTTCGCGCGAGTATATGGCTGATGAAAGCGGCGCTAAGATTTCCGGTAAACCGATGGGATTAGCTAATGCACTAAGTAAATTAAGCCAGGCAAATAAAATGCTTCCGATGGCACATGCAGGTACGTCTTCTGCTCATATGTTTATTGTAAATCCGCTAAGCGGAAAATCGATGATGAAATTATTTTCAACCCATCCTCCTATTGAAGAAAGAATTGAAAGATTAAAAGAGATTGCCGCAGGTAGAAGATAAAATTACTTCCGACTCCCTTGCAAGGGGAGTCGAAGAATAATTATCAAACTTTGGTTTGAAATTCCTCTATTGAATATCTAATTTGAAACATCACTTATAGACATTTATTTCATTTGAAGAAGTTACTTTTTATTATTGGCCTAGTATTATCTGTTCAGTCATTGGTCTATTCACAGACAAAGACTAATCTTGAAATTACATTTCAATTAATTGATAGAACTATTTCACGGGTTGATTCGTTTGTTAATAACAAGAACAAGGAATATAATTTTAGCTTTACTTCACCGGAGCCCTACGGTTTCCTGAAATCCACAGTTGTCGATTCATTTATTAAAAAGAATTATTTGCTAAAAAACCTGGACTCATTACAAAATAAAATAGAGTATTCAATTCATAACATTAAAGTTGGTTACTCGAATCCATTTAAGGATCGATTTTTCGGCAGCATCTTTGTTGAAAGGGAAGTAACATTTAATGGCTCGTCATTGATTTCGGATTTTGGGGAAATTTCTTCAATTCAGCTTAATCAGACAATAAAAGATACCGTCGCCCTTGATCAAATAAGTTATATTGAAAACCGGGGAATTCCGTTCACACAGGCAACAATCCCTGAAATCCCTCTTTTTTCAAATCTTTTGGAACCAATTATTGTCGTAGGAACTTTAATCGTTACAATTATTTTATTTTTTACAGTAAGAAGCAAATAAGGGGCTGATTAGGATAGAGAGCGCCCACTTTTAATAGTTCTCATTAATACTATTTCACAGCTACTCAAATTTGCTTATTTTTACACCGCTTTTATTTAAACGGAGTTTTTTTGATTAAGAATATTCAGAAAATAGTTCTGGCAGTCGTTCTTCTGTTCACAATTGCGGCTTGTTCATCCTCGACTGATACCAGTCAGTTCACACCGGAAGAACATTTCAATTACGCATTGCAGTTATATAACGATGAAGATTATGAGCTTGCTGTCAATGAGTTTCAGAACATTATACTTCAGTATCCCGGCAGCTCGGTAAATGATGATTCTCAATTCTATTTAGGGATGGCATATTTTCAGCGGAATCAATTTCTGCTTGCTGCATATGAATTCAGTAAACTGATCCGCAGCTATCCTGCAAGTTCTTTTGTACAGGATTCACAGCTCATGTTAAGTGAATCATATTATCAACTTTCACCGCCGTATCCATTGGAACAGTCCTACACCACAAAAGCAATCGAAGAATTTCAAGCATTTATAGATTTCTTTCCGGCAAGTGCAAAAGTTGAAGAAGCCGAAAGTAAAATTAAAGAGTTAAATGAAAGACTTGCAGAGAAAGAATACAGGAGCGGTTTGATTTATGAAAAGATGGAATATGAATTCGCAGCAATGAAATATTATACTTTTGTTACCGAAACTTTTCATGATACCAAGTATGCGCCGATTGCATTGTATAATAAAATCAAGATAGAGCTTAAGAAAGGATTGAACAACGAAGCCCTTGCGGATATAAGCATATTCCTAAACCGTTATTCAGATGATTCTAATGCGAAAGAATTACAGGAGATTGAAGCGGGATTGAAATCGAAATGAGCAATTCTGAGAAAAGAAGAAGTAAGTTTGTGAAAGATTCGATTGTTACAATGACCGAACTGGTACTTCCAAATCATACAAACCAACTCGGTAATTTATTAGGCGGACATTTAATGCACTGGATTGATATCTGTGCGGCACTTGCATCATCAAAACATTCACAGAGAGTTTGTGTTACCGCTTCGGTTGATAGGATTGACTTTCATCATCCAATAAAACTTGGAAATGTTGTAACTTTAGTTGCATCGGTAAACAGGGCTTTTAAAACCTCTATGGAAGTCGGAGTAAAAGTTTTTACCGAATCATTTCTTGAAGGTAAGAGGGTACATTCTAATACTGCATATTTAACATTTGTAAGCGTTGATGTAAATGGAAAACCAGTTGAAACATTCGAAATTGTACCGGAAACAGAAGATGAAAAACGGCGTTTCGAAGAAGCTCTTAGGAGAAGAAAAACCCGCCTTGAAAATAGACCGAATCTTTAGTCTTTCATTTTTTATCTCTCTTACTTTTGTATCTATTTTAACCGCTCAAATCCCTGTTAACGGATTTTGCGGATTCCGGGAGTATGTGACCCGACCAAACCACACAAAAGTTTTTACAGTTGATTTTACGAATGACGGCTGGCGAGATTTAATTATTATCGATCGTCTGGAGAAAAAATATTCGGTTCAATCCTGGGAGAAAGATAAATTTACAACTCCAGGCGGACGAATAACATCCACAAGCTTTTATGATTTTCGATCAATGAATGTTGTAGATCCACGCAGTAAAATGTATGGGTATATTTCCAGAAAGGATAGAGAAGCGGGTATTGTTTCGTTTAATAATTCAGGTACTGCAAACATTCAATCAAAAGTTAAATTCGATTCTTATCCCTCGGGCATTGATGTGAGTGATGTGAATAGAAACGGAAAATCTGAATTGCTTGTTTCGGGAAATAACTTTCAGGGGCTGTCTCTAATCATAGAAGAAAAAAAGAAATTAGTAGAAACTCCAATCGATAGTGAGAATCTCTATTCATATTCAAATTTTATTGATCTGGATTATGACAGTTACCCGGATATAGCCGCGGTTGATCTCTTAAAGAACTCAATAATATTTTTTAATAATGACAGAACCGGAAAATTCAATAAGACAAGATCAATTGATGTTGGCGAAGTGATAAAAGAGTTTAGTATTGCCGATATAAATAGCAACGGCTACAATGACCTGGTGTTTGTAAATGAGAACGGTTTTGAAGTCTTGCTCGGTGATTCGGTTTCGTCATTCAAAAACAAGTTAACAATTAAAACCGATGGAAGACCCGACAAGTATACTATTCTCGATTTTAACGGCGACGGTTATAACGATATTGCTTTCATAAATTATTTTTCCGGCAAATTATTTGTATTATTTGCGAAAGGTGCAAACGAGTTCTATCCACCAATCGTTTATTTTCAGCGTAACGGAATTGTTGATATAGTTTCGTACATAGATCGCGGGGGGAGAAAACTGGCTGCGTTAGATGGTAATGGTAAAATATATATTGTTGATAGATTAACCGAAATTGATGATGCCACAATTGCGTTAGCTGTTTCACCGTCATTAGTCGGGACTTTTAATTACTTGAATGACCGCAGAAAAGAAATCTTCTTTATTGATGATGAACAACCAAGAATTGTTTTCCTTATTTCGGCGAAGAGATTATTTGATACATATTATGATTACAGATTGTCTCAAGTGCACACGAATATAACTGTAGATGAAACTCAACGCGACCGGAAAACATTCTACTTCTATTCCGAAGGAGAAAGGATTATTGAACTTCTCAGGATCAACTTCCAGAAAATGGAGTTCTCCAAAAGAATTTTATATGCAAGCGGACCGATTTATGATTTAAAAATTACAAGCGACCGCTTAAAAGACCGGCAAACTATTTTTGTATTACCGAAAGAAAAGGGAAAACTCTTTATAGAATCATTCGACTTTCGTGATTTTAGATATCTCAGTTCGGGTACGGAAGAAATTGCCGATAATGTTGAAAAAGCCTCCCTGCTGTTTAATGTGTATAAAGAAATATTTCACTTCGAATCCAATTCTGAAAAACTGTTTCTGAAAAAGTCTGTCTTTAACCGGAAAGTTCAAAGCCAGGATATAATTGCGGAAATAAATATTAAAGAGAATGAAAATCCTTTTATGGAGGTTAAGAGCTTTGAAGATGAGGAGATAAATCAGAATATTACCGCCGCATGGATTCAGCAAAAAAATAATACAGAACTTTTCCTGGTAAATCGTAACAAAACCAATAAAATTATATTAAAGGATTTTTGCCCAGATTATGGTACTTTGCATTATCTGGATGGTGAGAAAGAGAACTCGATCTTCATGTATGACCGATCAAAGGGTAAAATAAAAAAAGTTGTAATTAACAACTCTAAAAGAGGTATAGATATAGAAGATGTTTTTGAATCAAAGAACATCAATAGTTATATTGTCGACAAGTTAAATAGTAAAAAGGAATATTTGATCTATTCCGACAAATCGGACAACTTAATTAAACTGAAAAATCTTCGATGAATAAATTTTCCCTGATTATAATTTATTTCATATCTGTAATTTCTATTACCGCACAAAACCTGGATTCACTTTACAATCAGTTTGTTAAAATAAAATCACACTCTGTTGAGACTATAAAATATCCATTACAGCAAATTACCGGAGATGATGTGCCGAGCAAATGCGGATTTGGAATTATCAACGACGTAAAACTTAATTTTGACCGATTTAATCCGAAACAAAGAGAAGTTTTAGCCGGATTATTATCACGTCCACAAGCAGATACAAGTTTTGTTACACCATCCGGTAAATTCAGGATTCATTATAAGAAAAGCGGCTTCGATGCACCTGGTTACAGTTTAAGTGAATTAGCAAAAGCTGCTGATTCGTCTTACAATTATGAAGTTAACATTCTTGGTTATCCCCCCCCTCCAGGCGACAATGGTGCAGGCGGTGATGACAAGATTGATATTTATATCGGAAATCTTTCAGCCGGTTTGTACGGCTATACAGAAATGGAAACGGAGTTATCGCCAAATGTTTGGACAAGTTTTATTGTTATCGATAATGATTTCTCAACTCACAATACAAAAGGAATTGACGGCGCACGTGTTACAGTTGCGCACGAATTTCATCACGCTATTCAGGTGGGGAATTATATTTACCGATCCAGCGACCAATACTATCATGAATTGACATCTAGTGCAATGGAAGAATTTGTATTCGATGATATTAACGATTACTACTTTTATATTCCTTCTTATGTAAGAAATCCCCAGAGACCTTTTTCAAGGAATGGATCGAATGACGGTTATGACCTGGCTGTATGGAATATTTTCCTTAAAGAACGTTTCGGATTCAGTATACTTAAAAGAACCTGGGAGCTGATGAGGGAAAAAAGAGCTCTGAATGCAATAGCAGATGCAATTGCTGAAGCCGGGTCATTATTCAAAAATGAATTTAGCCTGTTCGGTCAATGGCTCTACTTCACGGGGGGACGATCGGTGCCTAATAAATACTTTAAGGAAGCACAAAATTATCCGCTTATCAGACCATTAATGACATCGTTGTTTAATAAGCCGCAGACAATTATGAATGTTGCTTCCAATCCCGTTTCTATTAATTATTTGGTATTTACTGATCAAGCCACACGCACTGATACATTTGTTGCCATTGTAACTAATTCCGATTTAACAAACGGGGTGAGCGATATATATAAAACGCTCGGTTTCAAATACACTCTTTCAAATCAAAGTGGAAACGGTTTCAGAAAAGTTATTGATGGTTATTACGCCAGCCTTGAAAGCGACAACAGCTTCTTACTTTCGGAAATGAACATTTTTAATAACAGTCCGGTTAACGACATTGTAACCAACGAAATAAATTATGCTTTTCCGCAGCCGTTCAGGTATTCCAGAAATTCATATATTTTTTTCCCGGCAGGCAATACTTTAGCCGGTTTTGCAGATCTTTCTATTTATTCAATTGATATGGATTTGGTTTACAATGGTGAATTGCGAATTATTACATCCGATAAAAAAGTTCTAATGTGGGATGCTATAGGGAATAATGGCAGAAAACTGAGTACCGGTGTTTATTTTTACGTTATTAAAAACGACAATGTCACATTAAAAGGGAAATTTGTTATCTATAATGACTAATTACTCTGTACAGCTTGAGAACCTGGTTAAATACTTTGGAAGACGATTAGTTTTTAGTGAAATGAATTTTTCATTTTCTTCGGGTGGTATTTATGGAATTTCGGGTCCAAACGGTTCTGGAAAATCAACTCTTGTTAAAATTATCAGTAACATCATTTCGCCGACACGCGGCAAAGTAATTCATAAGTTAGACGATCAGAATATCACACAGGAAAATCTTCATAATCATATCGGGTTTGTATCGCCGTATCTTTTTCTTTATGATGAATTTAGTGCTGAAGAAAACCTGGTTCATTTCTCAAACATTCGCGGAATAAATTTTGAAAAAGAGCGCTCCGATTTTTTACTAAACAAACTGAATCTGTTCGATAGAAAGGATGACCTTGTGCGCGGTTACTCATCGGGTATGAAGCAGAGGTTGAAGTTTCTTTTTGCATTGCTGCATCGTCCGCAGTTGGTAATACTTGATGAGCCGACTTCGAACCTTGACAGCGACGGCAAAGAAAAAGTTTATGAGTTAATAAAAGAAGAAGCTAAATCGAATCTTGTTATAATTGCTTCGAACGAAGATTCAGATCTACAGTTGTGTAAAGAGACAATTAATATTGAGAATTATAAACGGACTAAAAGATAAAACTCTGCGTTCTCTGCGTGTTGATCGTTAATTGATTTACACGCATTTGTCCGCCTCAGGTGGAATTCGCAAAGAAAGAATGATATGAAAGCATACTCACTATTTAAGAAAGACTGGCAATCGGAATTGCGTACCCGCTATGCAATTAATGCACTCGCTATGTTTATACTGGTGACGATAAGTGTGATTATGTTTTCGATCGGAAGTGAAAAAATTACAGAGTATTTAACAGGCGGACTTCTGTGGGTTGTAATCTTTTTTTCTGCTATGTCGGGTTTGTCACGCGCTTTTGTATCTGAAGAGGAACGCGGTACAACAATGACTCTTCACCTAATTGCATCTCCATCAACAATCTTCTCAGGTAAATTAATTTTTAATCTGCTCCTTGTATTCCTGATGAACTTTGCAATCACATTCCTCTTTTTTATTCTTTTTGAATCATTTGTCATAAAGAACTTTTTACTTTTTACTTTTGCCTTTATACTTGGGAACATCGGTATTGCAATTTCTTCTACTATAATTGCTGCAATTATTTCCAAAGCATCCTCCAAGGGAACGCTTTACCCGGTTCTTTCATTTCCGATTTTACTTCCCTTAATTCTCACTCTTATAGAACTCACTAAGTTTGCAATGGACGGTAATTCGGTTAGCGATTCCATGGTTGAGATTCTCGTTCTGGTCTGTTACGATGTAATAATGTTTACCGCATCCTACCTTTTATTCGATTTTATATGGAAAGAGTAGATTTTAACCATTTTTACCCGTTGTTAAATAGCCCCTCAATTACTAAATTTAGCTCGCCTATAGTTCATCATTCAATAAAACGGATAAATAGTGATTTATTGGGATGTTAGTCCGGACATTTTTTCGATCGGTCCATTTGTAATCCGATGGTATGGACTTCTTTTCGCACTTTCCTTTATTGTCGGCTATCAGATTATGTTTGTTATTTTCAAGAAGGAATCGAAGTCGGATACTATTTTAAATGATTTGGTCTGGTATATGATTCTCGGAACGGTTATCGGCGCCCGGTTAGGACATTGTTTCTTTTATAATCCGGCATATTACATAGCAAATCCGCTTGAGATACTTCAGGTCTGGAAAGGAGGATTAGCAAGTCACGGTGCTGCAATTGGTATTCTATTATCAATCTATTTATTTGTAAAGAAGCATAAAGAGTTTTCATATTTATGGATTTTTGATCGAATAGTAATAACTGTTGCTCTTGCAGGGTTTTTCATCCGGATGGGAAATTTATTCAATTCGGAAATCATCGGTAAAGCTACAGATGTACCATGGTCTTTTGTATTTGCTGCTGTAGATGGAGTTCCCCGTCATCCCGCACAACTTTACGAGGCGATTGCTTATTTAATAATTTTTATTGTATTGATAAATTACTATTTCCGTAAAGCCGGCAAATTTAAAAACGGTTTAATTTTTGGATGGTTCTTAATTTCAATTTTCGCATCCCGTTTCTTTATAGAATTTCTAAAAGAGAAACAAACCTACTTTGAGGAGGGCTGGACACTTAATATGGGGCAGTGGCTAAGCATTCCTTTTGTATTACTCGGTATTTACCTTGTTTTGCGTAAAGATAAAAAGATTATCAAATTATAATATAGAAAGTGATTAATGAATATGATTAATAAATTCTCTTTACTCTTGTCTTTTATTTTTCTCATTACATTAATTAGTTGTACTCAGGACGTTTATGATCCGGCACAGGATACCTTACGTTATGAAGGCGAAGTTCATATAAGGAATATTCGTCAGCTTACATTCGGCGGCAATAATGCCGAAGCGTACTGGAGCTTTGATAATAAACAGCTGGTTTTTCAGAGCGACTGGAATAAAATAAATCCTCAAGGATGTGATCAAATATTTACAATGAATGCTGATGGTTCAGATCTGCCAAACGGTGATAAGTATTATTTGGTTTCAACCGGAAAGGGACGTACCACCTGCAGTTATTTCTTAAGTGACGGCAGAATTATTTATGCATCGACACACGAAGCAGATGCAAAGTGTCCAGAACCAGTTATGTTCTCCGAGGGAAGATATGTTTGGCCGATTTATAATTCGTACAACATTTATGTTGCTGATGCCGATGGTTCAAATCCCGATGTATTAATCGGTGGCGATAGTTATGATGCGGAAGCAACCGTATCACCCGACGGAAGATATATTGTTTTTACATCAACAAGGTCCGGCGATCTGGATTTATGGCGCTATGATCTTAAGACAAAAGAATATTTGCAATTGACTAATGAAGTTGGATACGACGGCGGTGCATTTTTCTCGCGCGATTCAAAACATATTGTGTGGCGTGCGAGCCGCCCGAAAGGTGAAGATGCCGGGAACTACAAAAAACTTCTTTCGGAAGGATTGATCGAGCCAAAAGAATTAAACGTTTTTGTCGCTGATATAGACGGTAAAAATGTAAAGCAGGTAACCGATCTGCCGGGTGCAAACTGGGCTCCTTTTTTTCACCCCGACGGGAAGAAGGTTCTATTCTGTTCAAACCATCATTCGTTAAACGAAGGCGGTAGAAGGTTCGATATTTTTATGATCAACATCGACGGGACGGGTCTGAAACAAATAACTAACTCAGGTATTTTCGATGCATTTCCAATGTTTTCATATGACGGTAAAAAATTAGTTTTCTGTTCGAATAGAAATGCAGAAAGAAAACCAACACGTGATACAAATGTATTCGTTGCCGAATGGGTAGAAGAACCTTGAATTTAGTTACTTAAAGAAGATGACAGAAAAAGAATTCATAGAAAAGTGGGTTGATAAAATCAAATCGGAACTTAAAAGTTTTCCGGACGATTTTGTTCATTCTGAAGAGTTTGAAGAAGTAAGCTTGCCCGGTAAAATACTTTTTTTAAACCCGCCATTGTTCGGAAGTTATCAACTATCAGATGAAGCCGGTGATACTTTTTATTCAACCGGTGATATGTTTAGAGCCAAGTACGTTTATTATGCAAACAGGTTAAAGCCTCTAGGCATTAAAATCCCGGTCGATCAATTACGCACGTACGAAACCGTCAGGGATTATGAAAGATATCTCGACGGATTTTTAAAAGAGATGGAAAAGGATTTTAAGCAGACATTCCAAAAGACGAAAGGATTCAAAATAATTTCCTCCCAGATATTCAGTTCATTAAATCTCGCTCGAACATAAGTTGATTGAACTCAGCAAAAACATAAGCGCTTATATTACAGAACACTTCGGGAAAGATTATTTAGATAATTACCGCGAGCATCTTCAGAAAGAACAAACTACATTCCTACGGTTATCTTCTCTAATAAAATCTGAAGAAAAAATTAAAAATCGTCTAAGCCAATATGGAATTAGCATTGAGCGGATTGAAAATATTCCGAATGCTTTCAGGGTATTGGAAGGGGAATCAATAGTTGGTAAAACACTTGATTTCATTCTCGGTGCTTATTACATACAAAGTCTCTCCTCAATGATTCCTGCTTTGGTTCTAAAACCAAACGAGACTGATAAAGTATTAGATTTATGTGCAGCACCGGGTTCTAAGACTACTCAACTTGCGGAGATGATGAATAATAGAGGAACACTGGTTGCAAATGAAATTTCAATTGAGCGGCTGAAAAGCCTGGTTTTCAATATTGATAAAATGAACCTTGTCAATGTTGGAGTTCTGCACGGCAAGGGTGAACTGCTTAGTAAAATGTTCAGCAATTATTTTGATAAAATTTTAGTTGATGCTCCCTGCAGTGCTCTTGGAATTATTCAAAAAAAGAACGAAGTAAGTAATTGGTGGAATGAGAAAAAAGCAGAGGGACTTGCAGAAATACAATTCAAACTATTGTTGGGTGCGATTAAAGCATGTAAGATCGGGGGTGAAATAGTTTACTCAACATGTACACTTACCTTGGAAGAGAATGAACTTGTATTAGATAAGATACTGAAAAAATACCCGGTGGAAATTGTTGAAATTGAGTTGCCGGTCAAAAGCCGTGAAGCATTTACAAATTTTGGAAACGAAAAACTTACTTCCGCCATAAGCAAAGCGAGTAGAATTGTTCCCTGGGAAATCGACTCCGAAGGTTTTTTTGTCGCTAAGCTTAGAAAAATAGGCGAAACGGAAAATCAACCCGTTAATTTTACAAAACATAAGAAGCCGGTATTTGTTGAAACAGATAATAATCAAATAAAAAAATTCTTAGAAGTGCTGTGCAGCTATTATGGAGTTGAGGAAAAAATTTTCAATCAGTATAAATTTTTAATTAAGAACTTTGATATTTATTTTGTAAACGATGGATGGACGATCGAGAATCCGGATCCTTTTGTGCGTGTTGGTTCTAAGCTTGGTTTAATAGATAAAAGGGAATTTGTTCAGCTTCACACATTGGCGGCTCAAACATTTGGTGATCAATTCACAAAAAATGTTGTTGAATTAATAGAACTTAGAGAGCTTGACATATATCTAAGCGGTGGAACGATTAAAAGAGAAATGGAAAGTACTGGACAAAAAGTTGTTAAATGGAATGATTACATTATCGGCACCGCATCATCTTCAAAGGATGGATTAAAAAGTCAATTCCCAAGAGCTTACCGGACGCAAGAGATTATACTAAAATAAAAGCGGCTAATAAAAAGCCGCTTTCTATAAACTGAAAATTGAATACTCCCAACTAAAAAATCATACATCAAAATACATTTCGAATTCGTATGGATGCGGACGTAATGCCATCGGTTTAATTTCTTTTTCAACCTTATAATTAATCCATGTCCGGATAACATCCTCTGTGAATACATTTCCTTTAAGTAGATATTCATGATCTTCTGCTAAAGCTCTGAGAGCATGAGTCAATGATTCGGGAGTTGAAGGAACATCTTTCAATTCTTCCGGAGACATATCATAAATATCTTTTTCAAGTGGGTCACCTGGATCGATTCGATTCATAATACCATCAAGTCCAGCCATCATAATGGCAGAAAAAGCAAGGTATGGATTAGCTGCGGGGTCAGGACAACGGAATTCAATTCTCTTAGACTTAGGTGAATTGGAATACATCGGAATTCTCACTGAAGCACTTCGGTTACGTTGTGAATATGCAAGATTAACCGGTGCTTCAAAACCGGGGACAAGTCGTTTATAAGAATTCGTAATGGGGTTTGTAAAAGATAGAAGAGAAGGCGCATGTTTCAAAACACCACCGATAAAATAGAGTGCCATCTCACTTAATCCGGCATAACCGCCGCCTGCAAAAAGAGGTTTTCCTTTAAGCCATAAACTTGTATGAACGTGCATACCGCTTCCGTTATCTCCAAAGATCGGCTTGGGCATATAAGTAACGGTTTTACCCCGCTTCTTTGCGGTATTCTTAATTACATATTTGAACATCAGTAATTGATCTGCTGCTCTCAACAACGGTTTGAACTTCATATCAATTTCGCATTGACCTCCGCTTGCTACTTCATGATGTTGTGCTTCAACTTCAATTCCAATGTTGATCAGATTTTGAACCATCTCATTTCGGAGATCCATCAATTGATCTGTAGGAGGAACAGGGAAATATCCTTCTTTGTAACGAGGCTTATATCCTAAGTTAGGATTTTCTTCACGCCCTGAATTCCATTTGCCTTCAATAGAATCAACAGTATAAAAAGAAAAGTTCGGACCGGAATCGAAACGGACATCGTCAAAAACAAAAAATTCTGCTTCAGGTCCAAAGTAAGATGTATCAGCCAATCCGGTTGATTTCAAATATGCTTCTGCTTTTTGAGCGATATTGCGCGGACATCTATCGTACTTTTCTTTTGTTGCCGGTTCATAAACATCGCATATTAGTGAAATTGTCGGTGCTTCGATAAACGGATCAAAAAACATAGTTTCAGCATCCGGAATTAATAGCATATCACTTTCGTGAATACTTTTCCAACCTCGGATTGAAGAACCATCGAACCCGAAACCATCTTCAAATGAATCGGCTTTCAGTTCACTTGATGGAATAGTAAAATGCTGCCACTGCCCCGGGAAATCCATGAACTTGAAATCCACGAACTGAATTTTATTTGATTTAATGTAGGAAAGAATTTCCTGAACATGTGAAGCTGACTTACCCATAATTTCTCCTGAATTATATATTGATAGAAGTTGTTTCTTTAATTGTTGATAAAACAAAATTTGTTACTGTGCGGTTAACGCCGGGCCACGATTGAATCTTACTAAGAAGCTGCTCCAGAGATTTTGTATCCTTAACAAGAGCTTTCATTATGTGAGAACCTTCGCCAAGAATTGCATGGCACTCTAAAATCTCAGGTGTTTTCTTAACATGATCGGTTAGCTTCTCATAATTTTTTGAAGAGTCCATAATCACAACTATGAATGCCATTATATCTAGGTTGAAGATATGACGGTTTAGTTTTGTATAGTATCCTTCAATTATACCATTATCTTCAAGCTTTTTTAACCGCTCGCTTAGGGATGGAAGGGATAAACCAATGGCATCGGCAAGCTCTCCTCTTTTGGTCCTGCCGTTCTCCTGAAGCTTTTTTAGCATAGAAATATCTAAGTTGTCAAGCATGTTATAACTTAATTAATTAGGAAATATGAATTAATTGACTGAAAAAATAAGGCAACATAGATTAAATAGCAAATATAATTTTTCGGGTTGTCCAGCAAGTTCTTTGTGTAAATTTTAGTGGATTGTTAAAACTGGGGAGAATCCTATATTTGTAACGGGTATTCCTATGAAAAAGTTAATCCTCCTGATTTTAATTTTAACACTAAATTGTTCGTTTGCCCAGACAAATCCGGCAATCCATCAACTAATTAACAAAGTTAACTCTGATTCACTCTATGAGTTTTTAAATATTCTAACCGGTGAAAAACCGGTTACTCTTTTTTCGGGTCCCATCAGAATTGATTCCCGATATTCTTTTAATGTGTCCAATGGATACGCAGCGGAGTATCTGTTTAGAAAATTATCCGGATATGGTTACAAAACTTTTCGGCAGGATTTTGGTCAGAACGGTCAGAATATTTATGCATATCATTATGGAACAGAAAAACCTAATCAGTATGTAATGCTTTGTGCTCATTATGATAGTATGCCATCAGGAAATGCTGCTCCAGGCGCAGATGATAACGGTACCGGTACGGCGGCAGTAATTGAAGCTGCCCGAATACTTAAAGATTTTTATCCGGAGTATACAATAATATTTGCTTTGTGGGATCAAGAGGAACAGGGTTTAATAGGAAGCGGGTATTATGCTTATCAAGCCAGTGTAAGAAATGATCCGATTATTGCTGTAATTAATTTAGATATGATTGGATATGACGGCAACAATGATGGTAAAATGGAAATTCATACAAGAGACATTTCGACATCAGTGAGTTTAGCAAATAGGATAAAAGAATTGAACTCACTCTACCAAATCAATTTATCAGCGGATATAATCAACCCGGGAACTGATAGAAGTGATCACGCATCTTTCTGGATTTATAAGTACCCGGCTGTTCTGCTTATTGAATCATTTGCAGACTTTAATCCATACTATCATCAAACAAGTGATACAATTGACAAGATTAACAGAATTTATTTTCACCGAAATACGATGCTGGCATTAGCAGCGGTGGGTGATTATGCTAAAGTTGCCGCCGATAGCACAACTATAGGCGATTTACCTTTTACTTATCATCTATTCCAAAATTATCCAAATCCTTTTAACTCATCAACAATCATTAAATATTATGTTGAAAAAGAAGCACATGTGAAGTTAGTAGTTTATGATATACTTGGTAATGAAGTGGCCGTACTTGTAGATAAAGTACAAACACCCAATTTTTATGATTTTACATTTGATGCATCAAAGATTAGGGGTGGTTTATCGAGCGGAATTTATTTTTATACGATGTATTCCGGCAACTACTCGAATGCCAAGAAAATGCTTTTTGTCAAATAACCTTAAAACGTAATGTTTCTAATTTACTTTTTAACCTTTCATCAGGCGAAGAAAGTTTAATAGTGTAATTATTAAACTCGCGCCGCATACGATATGTTTTCCTTAGTTGATCAAAGTATTTTCCCGGCTCTTCAACATTCTGAATAACGGATTTCTTTAGCAATTGTGAATCGAAATTAATATCGTAAATTCTTTTACATATTTCGAAAAGGATCTCTACAACTTCTTGCCTTGAGTCAATCTCAATCATTGGTTCAGATATTTCGGGATAAACCGGCTGCCATTTTGCATTAATATTAAATTGTTCACATAATTTTTTATAAATGAAATAAGTGCCGTTCAATTTTCCCTCTAATGAATATCCGGCAATATGTGCTGTACCTATATCTGCAAGTTCAAGTAATTGTAAGTCAATGTTAGGTTCATTCTCCCAAACGTCAAAGACAACATTAATATCTTTCTTATCAAGCAAGCGATTTTTAAGGATAGAGTTTTTTACAACTGGTCCGCGGGAAGTATTAATTAAAAGAGTACCTGGTTTTATTAGATCAAGATTTTCTTCGTTTAATAAGTAGTATGTATTATCAATACCTGATTTATTCAATGGCACATGAAATGTAACAACATCGCAGTTAAGAGCATCTTTCAATTGTCTGAAATTCCCTTTACCAAGTTTCCTTTCAAGGGGCGGGTCGTTAATTATTGTTTTGAATCCGAGCGCTTGTGCAAATCGCACAATTTTTGTCCCGATATTACCAAAGCCAACAACTCCAATTTTATTATCCTCAAAAGACTTATTCTTTTGAATAAAGATATTGGTTAGGGCGGCAATAACATATTCAGCAACTGAAAACGAATTACATCCAGCGGCATCTGCAAAAAAAACATTTTGCGATTTCAAATATTCTTTATCAATATGATCAGTCCCGATTGTAGCAGTTCCGACAATCTTCACATTTGTTTTATCTAACAATTCCCCATTAACATTTGTAATTGATCGGACAACAAGAATATCGATCTCTTTTAACATCTCGTTGGAAATGTATCTTCCGTGAGTTAGTTTTACTTCACCAAATTGAGAAAAAGCTTCTTTCACTTGTGGAATATTTTCATCGGCTAATATTTTCATACTCTTAACAAAACTATTTATCAAATATAAATTAATTGTGGCAGATTAACCGGAAACGACTCAATTTGTAATCCCCTCATTAAATGTTTATTTTTGCCCCTGAATTTTGTAAAGGAGTAAAATTATCCAGATGAAATTTAAGAAAAGAACACATACATGCGGTGATTTACGCGAAAATAATATTGGTGAAAATGTTGTATTAAATGGCTGGGTAGCAAATAGACGTGATCTTGGCGGGGTTATATTTATTGAGCTAAGGGATCGTTACGGAATTACTCAGGTCGTATTTGAACCTTCTTATAACTCCGATGCACACGAACACGCAAAAAAATTAAGAAGTGAATATGTTATTTCAGTCGAGGGAAAGGTTCGGAAACGTCCCGAAGGAACTGAAAATTTGGAATTGGCAACAGGTATGATTGACATGATGGTCGATAAACTTATCATCCTTAACCAGGCAGAAACTCCACCATTTCCAATAGATGATAATGTGGATGCAAGCGAGGACATTCGTTTAAAGTATCGATACCTCGATCTCAGAAGAAATGAAGTCCAGAAAAATCTTCTTCTTCGTCATCGCATGTATCAGATCACCCGAAAATATTTTGATTCAAATGGTTTTGTCGAAATTGAAACACCGGTTTTGATGAAAAGTACACCGGAAGGTGCCCGGGATTTTCTTGTCCCGAGCAGACTTCATAAAGGGAAGTTCTATGCATTGCCTCAATCACCGCAAACGTACAAACAGATTTTAATGGTCTCCGGATTTGATAGGTATTTTCAAATTGTAAAATGTTTTCGCGATGAGGATTTAAGAGCTGACCGTCAGCCAGAATTTACACAGATTGATGTTGAGATGTCCTTCGTGGATGTTGAAGATATTTTCGAAATGGTTGAAGGGCTGATGAAAATATTCTTCAAAGAAATTTTAGATTATGACCTATCTGCCAATATTCCGCGTTTAAGTTTTGAAGAAGCAATGGAAAAATACGGAAGCGATAAACCTGATCTGAGATTCGGTTTAAAGCTGGTTACTCTAAACGATGTCTTTGAGAAATCTGAATTCCGGGTCTTTAAAGATTCCATTTCACAGGATGGAATTATAACAGGATTGCTTGCAAAGAGATGTGGAGACTATACAAGAAATCAGCTTGATGTATTAACTGATTTTGTTAAAAAACTTGGTGCCGGCGGACTGATCTGGATGCGTGTAAAAGAGAATGATCTTGATGCACCGATTGCTAAATTTTTATCCGATGAAGAAAAACAAAATCTAATTAAAAAATTGAAAGCCGAACCGGGAGATTTATTATTTATTTTAACCGGTCAAAAATTGAAAACTTTATCCCTCATGGGTTCTCTCCGTCTTGAAATGGCAAAACGAATGAATTTAATTCCCCAGGATGCTGAACCTTCATTATTGTGGGTAACAGATTTCCCCTTATTTGAGTGGGATGAAGAATCAAAAAGATATTATGCAATGCACCATCCCTTCACTTCACCGAGGATTGAAGATATTCCTTTAATGGAAACCGATCCGGTAAAAGTAAAAGCACGTGCCTATGATTTAGTATTAAACGGAAATGAAATTGCAGGCGGATCCATAAGAATCCATGATTCGAAATTGCAGTCTCTTATGTTTAAAGCATTGGGAATCGGGGAAGAGGAAGCAAAAGAAAAATTTGGTTTCTTGATGAATGCTTTTAAATACGGAGCCCCACCCCATGGTGGTATTGCGTTTGGTTTCGATCGTTTAGCGATGTTATTTGCCGGTAAATCATCAATCAGAGATGTTATAGCGTTCCCAAAAACCTCCAGCGGTTTATCTTTAATGGATGAATCACCTTCTCATGTAGATGAAGCTCAACTAACAGAATTGCATATCAAAATAAAGTAGCCTTTCAGATAAAGGAGTGGAATATTGCACTACTTTACAGGTAAGAATTACCTAATGTTTTTTGCTCTAAATCATGTCATCAATATTTTTCTTTCCTTTTTAGAACCCCTTTGTTATATTTCTATCCACAAGATGAAAAAATTTCCACTTTCTGATTTGGTTTAATATTTGATTTAGGATTAAGCGAAAATGAGTTACAATTTTTTGAGACGAACGGAAATATTTACATGATTTCAAAATTATAAAGGGATTTAAAAGTGGGGCAACAACAACTATTATTTATTTTATTAGGGATTTTAATTGTTGGTGTTGCAATTATTGTCGGAATAAATCTTTTTCGAGCAAATGCAATTGAAGCTAAAAGGAATAACGTGACTAACGAGTTAGTAAATTTAGGAGCATTAGCACAACAGTATTATATGAAACCGCAAGCTCTTGGAGGAGGATCCAGATCATTTACCGGATGGTTTTTACCTTCAGAACTGGTTACAACTTCCAATGGTCATTTTACTGCTACAGTTTTTGCCGATAGCGTTATTCTCATTGGTGTTGGAAATGAAGTAGTTACAAATAATGACTCCGTGACTGTAAAATTAACAGTACGACCTACAACTTTTCAAACAATTATAGTTAACTAAAATGTTCAAGATCTACTTAAATTCATCGTTCTCACTAATTAATTTATTTTCAATAAAAAACAGGAGTAAAAAATGGGTCAACAACAACTTCTCTTAATCGTACTAGGCGTTATCATTGTTGGTATCGCAGTAGTTGTAGGAATCAATGTATTTACCGCAAGCAGCACACAAGCAAACAGGGATGCAGTTATTGCAGACATGACTAACTTAGCATCTTTAGCTCAGCAGCATTATAGAAAACCAGCCGCTTTAGGTGGTGGCAATAATGCATTTAACACTGCTAATGGTGGAACAGTTTGGGCTATTCCCGGGCAATTGGATACAACCGGTAATGGAACCTATGCTGCAACAGTTGCAGCTCAAACAGTAACAATTGTTGGTACAGGAAGAGAAACAGGAAATAACGGTACTAGTGCTGTTCAAGCTACAATGGTAGTTGGTCCGAACGCCATCACATCCACAACAATCAATAATTAGTTTTTTGGTTGATTTTTCTTAAATTGGAGGCGACTAAATTGTATTTAGTCGCCTTCTTTTTTAATTAAAAGGGCTTTTGTCATGATTGAAGTTCGTTTTAACGCTCACAAAGTTAATGGTCAAGCTATTAGCGGCAACTTAACAGAGCCGACTTATAGAGAAGCCAAACAAAAAATCCATAAACTTGCCGAAAAACATCAGTTAAAGATTAAATCAATTGAAAAGAAAAGCTCATATATATATAAAATTCGACGCGGTAAAGAAAAACCTATTGTTGGAGAGCAAAGAGCATTTACTAAAGAAGAAGTTGCAAATGCACTTAGAAAACTTGGTTACGAAGTTATTTCTATCAATAGAAAGTTTTTAGAGTTCAATCTAAAACCACCGCAACAGGACATTGTTTCTTTTGTAAAAATTAGTGCTGAATTATTAGAACAAAAATTACCTTATAGTGAAATTTTGACACTTCTTATAAATGATATTGAGAACAAAACTCTTAAGGAAACATTAAAACAAATCAACAATGAATTGAAAAAAGGTGCAGATAGCGAAGCAACATTCTTACGCTACCAGGGAGTGTTTGGAAAGTTTACCGCTTATATGCTGGGTCTTGCATCAAAAAGCGGTAATATGGCAGAGATTTACAGAGCAACCGCAAAATTTTTAGAAAGACAGCAGGAATTCAAAAAGAATTTGAGAAGTGCTCTTATCACCCCATTTGTAACTCTTTTTGTTTTATTCCTTGCGGTAATATTTTATGTAGGCTACATTTTCCCGGAAACAGCAAAGTTATTCCTTAAATTTGATATTCCTCTTCCACCAATGACTGCAGCAACCTTAGGTATTAGTGATTTTCTGATGGGAAATATGCTGCTCGTTACTCTAGCAATGGTTATTCCCCCAATAATTTTTTGGCGATTTTCAAAAACTAAAAACGGCAAACTGTTCGTTGATAGATTTATCTTAAAGATACCAATAATGGGCTCACTGATACACAAAACTTTAATTGAAGTTTTCTGCCGTGTATTTTACACTCTTTACAGCGGTTCGGCTGAAAGCATTGAACCAATACGGATTGCAGCAGAAGCTTCAGGAAACGCATATTTTGAAAATCAAATAAAAAATGTTGCAATACCTATGATGATCAAAAAAGGAATTGGAATTACCGAAGCATTTCAGGCAAGTGATGTTTTTACTGAAACAGCCCTTTCGAGATTCCATTCCGGTGAAGAGACAGGTACAATAAAAAATACAGCCCTGCAACTTGCTAATTATTATGAAAGCGAAACTGTATTCAGATTAAAAAATGTTATTGAAATGATTCAGGTAGCTATAGCAATGGTTATAATGATCGTAATGATTGGTTTAACTTTAATTTCGGCAGAAACAGCAACGATAAGCCCGAAATCACCCGTTATGTAATTTTAGATCGAGGAAATGTAATGATAGAAACACAAATCGAAATGACTGACAAAATCGGCTATCTTCTTTTAAAGAAAGGGATAATCGATTCAAAAATTCTTGAGCAGTCATTAAAAATTAAAGATGCCGATCAGTTTAAACAAAAGAGAAATCTTGCTCAAATTTTAGTGGAAGAATTTGGTTTTGAACACGATGTTATTTTCCGTGAAGTTGCTGTCCTTTATGCATTTAAAGAATTAAACATTCACCCTGAAGAACTTTCAGAAGAAAGAATAGCAGAAATGAAAGGATTGATTAACAAACAGGGTCCGGATGTACGGAAGATGCTTCTTGAGCATAGAGTGATTCCATATAGGTATGACGATAAAATAAAGGATAAATTAATTCTTGCTGCGGTTGATCCGACTGATCGGGCGTTAGCAAAAATTGCATATACGCTAAATGCTAAGAAGTTTGAGATTAATTACTTAAGAAAAAAAGATTATGATAAATTATTGAATATGCTAGTCGTTTCTGAAAATGAATTTCTGAAAATGATAGAAGAAGCCGGCGAAGAGATGCAGGTTATTCCCGGTGAAGTTACAATCAATGAAGACGAACTTGATGCAGAAATAAATAAAAGCGCTTTGATCAATTTGATAGAAGCTTCCCTTGTTGAAGGTGTACGTAAAGGGGTAAGTGATATTCATCTAATTCCAAAATCCGGGAATAAAACGGAAATTCATTTTAGGCTCGACGGAAAATTACAGTTGTGGCATGTTCAGGAAAATACAATGCCGGAAGCTGTTATGGCTGTTGTAAAAGACCGTTCCAGAGGTTTAGACCGTTTTGAAAGAGAAAGGGCTCAGGATGGTTTTATTCAGAGAGAAATTGACGGTATAATTATTCGTTTCAGAGTTTCGGTGCTTCCTACAGTTGGAACTGAACTGAAAAATAAATTTGAAAGCATTGTAATAAGAATTCTTGATGATCGAAAAGTAATAAAAGACTTGAGTAAACTTGGTCTTACAGGGTATTCTAATAAAGCATTTGTAAAAGCGATTAGTCAACCGCAGGGAATGATTATTTTAACCGGCCCAACAGGTTCCGGAAAAAGTACAACACTTGTTGCGGCATTATACCAGGTTATCAATCCTACTAAAAATGTTTTAACCGTAGAGGATCCGGTTGAATACGTTATTGAAGGTGCCCGACAGTTAAAGATTGGTTACAAAATGAATTTTGAACAAGCCATCAGATCAATACTACGTCATGATCCCGATATCGTTCTTGTTGGTGAGATGCGTGATAAAGAAACAGCCGAAACAGCTATCAAGCTCGCCAATACTGGTCACTTAACATTTTCAACACTTCATACCAATGACGCACCAAGTGCAGTTGCACGTTTGTTTAAAATGGGTGTTGAACCTTTCCTGATTGCTTATGCTATTAATATAATTGTTGCGCAAAGACTTATTAGAAAATTATGTCCGATATGTAAAAGAAAAGTAGAAAATATTGAAGAACACACAGCTATCTCAGGTTTAGATATTAAAGACTGGATAGGTCATGATATTTATGATGCCGGCGGATGCGAAAAATGTAATCAAACAGGTTACAAAGGTCGAATGGCAATTCACGAAGCATTATACTTCACGAAAGAGATTAGAAGACAAATTGTTCGTTCTGGTGAAGAAGTGGATGAAGAGGCAATTCGTGATCAGGCACGTAAAGATGGCACAATGAGTTTGAGAGATTCCGGATTTGAAAAAGTTAAACAGGGATTGACGTCTATCCAAGAAGTGATAGGCGCAACTATGGAAGATTAATTTGCAGCAGAAAGTATTTAAAACTTTTCTTTTTCTTATATTGCTTTTTAAATATGCACTCAAATAATATTTACCAAGAAATACGGTAATTGCTGATGGTAGAACGGGCAAAACAAATCCTCTCTGCATTTGCTAAGCAAATTCCTGCCACAATTTTAGGTCCGGAAAGAGTTCGATTTATTATTGACAACATTGAACGGATTAACCAGGACGAGAAATTACAAATCCTTAACCTTGCCAATTATATTTTATCGGTAATGCTAGAGCGGAATGCTTCTGACGTTGAAATAGGGGGTTTTGGTACTCAAAATTTTATTTGGTTCAGGACTTTTGGAAAGAAGGAACGTGTTAAGGAGTTACCTCAATTTACAGCTGATGAAGCCTCTTCTCTGATTGTCTGTTTGTTAAATAAAAATCAGTGTGAGTATTTACTTCAAAATAGAAATTTAGATTTCAGTTATACTTACAAACAAGAAAAAATTGCCCGGAATGTAAGATTTAGAGCCGATGCCTATTTCGATCTTGATGCACTCGCACTTAATATGCGTGCAATACAAGCTTCCGTTAGGCCTGTTGAATCATTAGATTTTCATCCATATGCTATCAAAATGATGAGCCATAACTATATCAAGTTTGGCTTATCCCTCATTACCGGAATTACCGGTAGCGGTAAATCCTCAACACTTGATGCAATAATTGATTTTCATAATCAATTTGACCCTTGTCACATTGTAATAATTGCCTCACCCATTGAGTATGTGCACGCTTCCAAAATTTCGATAATAAAGCATAGAGAGGTTGGCAGAGATGTTATCACTTTTAAGGATGGTGTCGTTCAAGCCTTACGCCAGGACCCCGATATAATTGTAATTGGTGAAATGAGAGACCCGGACACTATTTTAGCCGCTTTAGAGGTAACAGATACAGGTCATAAGGTATTTTCTACCTTACATACTTCTTCAGCTGTGGAGTCAATAGACCGTATAATTGCTGAAGTTAACCCCGAAGAACAGGAAAGAGTCCGGAATAGATTGGCAGACGTTTTGATATCTGTTGTATCTCAAAAATTGATCCCAAGTCTGGATGGAAAAAGAGTATTGGCTAAAGAGGTTTTAATTGTTACACCAAGCGTCAAGGCAGCAATTAAGAATAATAACACCAGCGAAATTTATATGATGATTAATCAAGGCGGGCAACAGGGCATGGTAACAATGGAACAGGATTTGTTACGATTATTTATGGAAAGAAAGATTTCCAAGGAAAATGCTGTGGCATACTCTAATAATAAGACAAGAATTCTTCAATTGATGAAGGGTGCATAACTTGAAGCCTGTTGTTTGTATATACTGTGAAGGTACTGATACTAAAGTTGCTGTTTTAAAGAAAGAGAAAGATACAGTAAAAATTTTACGTGTTGCTTCGCTTACTATGTCCCATTCCCTGTTACAGGTTTCAAAGCAGGAAGTATTTGAAGAATTAGAAAATGCCGGTTCAGCAGGCGATCTTTCTTTTGATAGTATCGATGATGTTCCTTCTGTTGAAGCAACTGAGGATAAATCAGATGCCGGAATTCTTCAATCCGCACTTTTCGGATTGAAATTAAACCAATGCGAATTCATTCCTATTATTACCGAACCGATTGTAAATTATCATAGTTATGAAGGTCCGAGAGATTCGAACAAGAAAAAGCTTCTTCAACTTGTTGCTAACGATATTCAGAATGTTAAGGGAATTACTGTAGATGTCGATTCGGTTGATGTTACCGAGTTAAACGACAAAGCAATGCTAAGTGTTTTTATTGAAGGGGAGATACCATGTGTTAACCTTGTTAATCTATATGCAAATTATAATAACCGCAGATACTTTAAAATTCCTACAGTAAAAACAGCTGAACTCTCTTTGGCTTATTACGTAAGTAAATCAAATAAGTTCTTCCCGGAGGATAACACACTTATCATCTACATCGGCAAGGAATATAGCAAACTTATTTTTCTTGAAGGACAGAAATTAAAACATATCGGGGCTACCTTAGACATTGGGACAAAAAATCTTCACACATATGATGTTTACTTTTCAAAAATACTTCTTGAAATGGAAAACGGCGGTATTCCGAAATTAGATAATATCATTTTGTGTGGTGAAGATCGTTCTGAAAATCTTATTCTCTCATTCTTCGGAACTTTCCCCGAAGCGAACGTAAGTGAATTAAAATTCGAAGGTTTTGATTATTCTGCAATTACAGAGGAAGATTTAAAAAATCTTGCATTATTCGCAATACCGATTTCTTCAGCATTAGAATATTTTGATGAACTTAGCAAGGAACATATAGGCGTAAACTTTCTGCCAAAGTATATTCAGGAACATCAAAAGTTTCTTCAATTTGGCTGGCACAGTTATGCAATTCTTCCTCTGCTGTTTGGCGCTACTTTCTTTTTCACATTTCAAATTTTATCCAGTTACCGTGAAATGAATGATCTTGATTTTGAAATCGAAAGATTAACACTCCGGCAGCAACAAAACCAGGCTCTTGTTGAGGAGATAACACCGCTTAATGTACGCATCAATAGTTTTGATGCAACCCAAGCAATTCTTGATTCTGCCACTTCAGGTGCCGGAATTTGGAATTCAACAATTACTAAGGTTGGCGATTTTATTGAGAGGCGTAGAAATTTTTGGCTAACCAGATTAGAAACTGTTTCTGCCGATGAAATAAAAATAAACGGTTACGCTTTATCAAGAAGTGTTCTCACAGAATTTGCACAGTACAGTAATACCGGTCTGCTCAAATTTATTAATTATGAGCCGCTTCGTGAAAAAAGCGCATTCGCATATACAATTAATTTTAAGATAGGTCAGGATTCCTTGACGACAAAATGACAAGTAAAGTAAAAAATACAATCATAATGATAATAATCCTGATTGCCATTACTGCGGGCGGAGTATTATTTAATTATTTTTTCTTAAAAGGTAAAATTGATGATCGTGAAGTAAAGGTTAAGGAATTAAAACTCTTTCAACTGGATACTGAATCACTTGAACAGCAATTGGCATTCTTAAAAAAACGTGTTGCTGAATTGGACTCTATATTGGCAAACCGGAAATACAATATTCCATTCAACCTCCCGCAATCAGACTTTTTTGATTTTGTTAATAAGGTCAGTTTCTCCTTTTCCCCTGACTCATATGTTAATATTGAATATGAAGAAATGGAAGTCAGTGCAAATTTTAATGTTTATAATTATGTATTGAATGGGATAGCTAAATTTAACGATTTGCAGTCATTGATATACGCTATTGAAGAAAGCAAGCTGCTAAAGAAAATTACCGGTCTTGATTTAACTAATAATGTAAAAGTTGATCAGGATGGTATACCCCATTATTTGGTAACATTTAAGTTCAAGGTTGCAGTTTTTTATTCTAACGATAATCGATTCTATGTTACAAAGTACACAGAGAATTCACTTATACCTAATCCAGTTTATGATATTTTTTATCCTTTAATTCGTAACGAAATTCCACCTAATAAAGAAGGGCTGCTCGACGTTCAATCTGCTTCGCTGCTAGCTTTAATTCCTGATGGTGCGTTCCTGGTAGATGCAAACGGAAATACATATCTGCTGTGGGAAGGTGATAGAGTTTACCTTGGCTATCTGACAAACATCAATTATCAAAATAACGAAGTAAATTTTGTCCTTAATAAAGGCGGAATAATTGAAACAGTAACACTGAAACTCGACAAAGAAAAAAAGCAGAGTAAATAAAATGAAAAAAATAATTATACTTGGGCTGTTTCTAATAATAACGCATGCAACCGATGCTCAGATTGATCTAAAACAAAAACTTCAGGGATACGTTAATCCGGTTGAATTAGTTACTCTTGCAGAAACTATTCCGTTCGATCAGGCAATTCAACTTCTAAGTACGGTTAGCGAAAAAGTTACAGGAAAGCGGATTGTTTCTACTGCAATTATTTCTGATCCCATCGGTATTGAACTTGACCAAATCCAATACAAGAAAGCTCTTTTTATTATAGTTCAATATCATAATTTAATTATTGAAGAGACCGAATCGGCTCTGATTGTAAAGAGAAAGGATATGAGCAAAGAACAGCTTGCAGTAGATGTTTATGCGTCGGTTGATGATAGAGAAGTAAAAATAACTGCGCTAATGTTCGAAGCCAATGTATCTGAAATGCAAGAACGCGGAATTAATTGGCAATTTTTACTCTCGCGTACGGGTCTTTCAATAGGCAGCGATTTCGTAAGTATTCAGGAACAACAGCAGCAAAGCACCGGGACAAGCGTTGTTCAGCAGAAACCCCCTTCATTTGATCTTTCAAGCGCATCAACTTTCGAAATGGGAAAATTCAAAGGCAATGCCACTGCACTTTTCAGATTTTTTGAAACAGAAAACCTTGGCGAAATTTTTGCCAGACCTAATGTTACTGTACGTAATAATATTCAAGGAAGAGCTCAGGTAGGTTCCGACTTTTCAATTAAAGAAAGAGACTTTGCAGGAAATTTAATTGATAAATTTTATTCAACCGGTACTATTCTGGAAGTAACTCCGCATATCTACAAAGAAGACGGTATTGATTATATATTACTCCAATTAAAAGTTGAAAGAAGTTCGGCTATCCCCGGTGTAATAAGTACTGAAATAAGAAAAACACAAGCTACAACAAGTGTAATGCTATTAGATAATGAAGAAACTGCAATTGGCGGTTTGATAGTATATGAAGAAACAAGCAACAGAAGGGGAATACCATTTTTAAAAGATTTGCCATGGTGGGTCTTTGGAATAAGATATTTAGCCGGCTATGATTCGAAAGAGATTGCCAAAAAAGAAATAATAATGCTTATCAAAGCTGAAATACTTCCTTCGTTGAAAGAAAGGGTCTCCAGGCAAAAGAGTGCCGATGTTCTCAAAAAAGAACTTCAAGATAATGCTGAAGCAGTTGAAAAAATAAAATCTAATTTGAAAAAAAACGAAGAAGAGAAATAGTTTTAAAAGAAACCTTTACGGATAAAATAATAATTCCTGAATACAAAGAATTTCATTATATAAAAAGAATGAAGCTAATTAATTATGACCCTTCAAGTAAGATTGATATTGATTACGTTTGTGATTCTTTTAATTGCATTATTTACCACAACACTTATATACTATAGTCTAACCGGGCAGCTGCTCTCGAAATACCAGTCCCAAAGCATCCTAAATTCAACCAACGATTTTGTCTTCGAATTTCAAAGTACTATTCAGCAGACCGATGAGGATTTCAGCAGGTTATCTCCCAGACTATCGAATTTCAGTAACATAAATCTTGATTCAACTGGTATAGATTTCTTATTCACCCTTGTTAATGATTCATTGCTCAGTAACACTGAATTCAAACTCAAGTCGAATTCTTTTTTAAATGTTAGATCAAGATCATTCACTCAACTTTTTGCCGATAATCCTAATATAATATTACGATATACAAAGCTCACTGACGGAAGGACTGTCTATTACGGGTGCTTGATATCGCCTCAATTTCTTGATGAAATAAGTAAAAAAATCCGGGCTGATGTTGCGCTTGTAATAAACGACTCACCTGTTGAACTTTCAAATGCCGATAAAAATCAGATTTACTTTTTAAGCGTTATTAATGCTATTAGTAATCTTAAGTATAGAAACAATTATGATCTTTACAGCGAAGTACTTGAGAACGCCGATTTTGAAGCCGCTAAAATTACACCGCAACAAATTCTTACACCGGGCGGCAAAATGCATTTTGTTCTATTCAACACTTATGTCGAAGGTGCCGGCTTTAGAGAAACATTAAAGAATGTAATGATCATCATAGTTATTGCGGGAACGGCTCTTACATTTATAGTTGTATTACTATTTACTACTAAACTTAGAAAACAAATCTCTTTGTTAAACGAAGCCGCTGAAAAAACAAAAAAAGGAAATCTCGAACACCGTGTTCAGGTTATTTCAAAAGACGAATTAGGCAAACTGGGTGAAGCTTTTAATGGAATGCTTGATGAATTAAACAAGAAAGAAAAAGATGAAAAAGAATACACAGAATTTATTACGCTGATTAATCAGAGTCCTACTTTAAAAGAAGTTTCGGAAGCAGCTTTAACAAAGATTATTAAATCAACCAATCTTACTTTCGGCGTGCTTTATATCGTTGAAAAAAAAAATCTTAGACTAATTTCTTCATTCGGTATAGGGAAAAATTTAGTAAAACCTACCCAGGACCCCGATCTTTACAGTAATGCTATTGACAAGAAGGAAATTGTAGAATTTAATTTTCATGAGAATTATCCAGAGATTAAAACCGGTCTCGCTTCTATAAAAATAAAATATATTTTAATCTATCCTATCATTTATAATAAAGAAACAATTGCTATACTTGAATTAGCCTCGGAATCCGATCCTGTTGGTGACATAAAAAAATATATTAGCAATATTCAGGAGCAGCTTGCAATCGGATTGATTAATTCAAGATCACTTGAACAACTCGAAAATTTTGTTATTGAATTACGCCGGCTTAACGAAGAGTATCAGAGACAGAACAAACAGATAATTGAACAGAACGACCAGCTGAAAGAACTTCACAAACAGATCAATGAAAAAGCCATTGAACTCGAGAGGCAACGATCAAAGGCAGTTGAACTTACAAAAGTTAAATCCCAGTTTCTTGCAAGTATGTCGCATGAATTGCGTACACCTTTGATTTCGATTCTTGGTTTAACAGAACTGATTTTAAAAGATGATTTAACCCCTGTAAAATCGAAGGAGAGGTTGGGGATTGTACATAGAAATGGGAAAAAATTACTTGGAATGATCACCAATATCCTGGAATTTTCGAAGTTTGAATCTGGAAAAATCGAGATCAAGAAAGACAATTTTTTGCTTAATGATCTGATCGAAGAAATTAAACCTAATATTCATCAAATAGCCGGTGACAAAAAAGTTAGATTTGTTATAGAATCCCCGCACGGCAAAAACCTGCTTCTTAATACCGATAAAAGCAAACTAGAGCAGATATTGAATAATCTTTTAATTAATGCGGTAAAGTTTACAGATAGCGGTGAAGTAAGACTGATTATTCAATTCGAAGAAGATTACCATGTAAAATTCTGTATTCGTGATACAGGAATTGGAATATCCGAAGAAAACCAGCAAATTATTTTTTCTGAATTCAGACAGATTGACGGCAGCACATCCCGCATATACGGAGGGGCCGGTTTAGGTTTAACTATAACAAAAAGATACGTTGAGTTACTGGGAGGCAGCTTATCTCTAAAAAGTGAATTAAATAAAGGTTCTGAATTCTCTTTCATATTAGGCGATATTGTTCTTGATGTAATTGATATACCTGCTCAGAAATTCCTGAAGGTTGAAGAAGTATTACCTGATAATAACTCTAAAAAGGCACTACTGGTTTCTTGTAGAAATATTGAAACAAGAAAACTGATAGCCGATTATTTACACTCTTATGATTATGAAATTATTTCCTGTAGCTTCGAAGAAAATGGATTAAATATACCCGGAGCAATTTCACCGGACGCAATAATTATTTGTGCCGATGATCAGCAGAAAAATATCTGGCAGATTATCACCGAAGTAAAATCAAACCCATCGACTGCTGATGTTGTTACAGTTATTGTTTCAACTTTGGAGAACGAAAAAGTTGGATGGTTACCACCGATATATGACTTTATGATTCAGCCAATTTCAGTAAGCGCGATTAAGAGAACAGTACACAACATTGAACTCTTTGCCGAATCGAAAGTATCAAGGATTATTTTCGCAAGTTATAATAAGGAAAAATATTCAGTTCTTGTAATTCCGGAGAATCTAAGTGATGATATTATCTTTTTCGATAATCTAGAAACGCTCCTCAGCAATTTGAATAGAGAAAGTCTTCAGGTTGTTTTTATTGATTTTAAATCTCTCGGAGCCGACGCTCTGAGATTTTTATCAATTGTGAATGAATCTAAATTAAACAAGAACGTTTATACGGTTTTCTGTTTATCACATGACATATCGGAATTAGAGTATCAAATGCTAAATCTGGAAATGCAAAAATTAACTTTAAAGAGTAAAAAACACCCCCTGGATGTTTTAAAAGATTTAAAAGACCGGCTTAAAATTGATGATGAAACTATAAACAAAAAACAAAATCTGATTGAAGAAAATGTCGATGATGAACTTTTACGATTAAATGATGCTCATATTCTCCAATCAAAACATACAATCTTAATTGTGGATGATGATGCTGACACATTATTTACAATAGGCGAAATAGTAAAAGAAATGAAATACGATACTATTTTTGCTCATAACGGGACTGAGTGTTTGCTGATGCTTAATCATATTATCCCCGATATAATTCTACTTGATATAATGATGCCCCAGATGGATGGATTCGAAACAATAAAAAGAATTCGAAGCGATGATCGATTCGTTGCAATGCCCGTTATTGCTCTGACCGCATACGCAATGCTCGATAACAAAAATGTTGTTACTAAAAACGGCTTTAATGATATTGTAACCAAACCGGTTAATTCATCACTTCTAGCAACGAAAATTAATTATTACCTTAAGTCAAAGGTTGATGTAGTATGAAAAAGATTCTTGTAATAGATGATTACCCCGATAATGTATTTTTGCTTCAAGACCGGCTTGAGCGTGAAGGTTTCGAGGTTTTAAAAGCTTACGATGGAGAAATGGGAATTCAGAAAGCTATGTCTGAGAAACCTGATCTGATTCTACTTGATATTATGATGCCCGGGGTTTCCGGATACGATGTTTGCAAGACGTTATCTACTAATGATGAAACAAAACTAATCCCGATAATTCTTTTAACTGCACTTACAGAGGCGGATAATTTAAAGTCTGGTTTACAAGCCGGGGCTTTCGATTATATTAAAAAACCATTTAATAAAACAGAGCTTATTGCTCGAATTAATTCCGCACTACGTTTCAGTGAGACGAATAAATTCCTACTCGAGATCGAAAAGATTAAAACCTTTGCAGCGACTGTTGTTACTGCTAATCATGAAATAAAACAGCCGCTTACACTAATTAATCTCTCAACAACGGCGATAAAAAGAGAACTTACTAAGGAAAACCCATCGAATGATATCGTTTTGAAACGTGTTGAATTTATTGAAAATGCTGCAAAGGAAATTATAAAAGTTCTTGAAAAGATGGGCTCAATTAAGAAACCGGTTATAACGCCATATGTAAATAATCTGCACATCATAGACTTGAACTCGGAAAAGCATAAATCTAACTGACAAGTTCTCTTATAACCGATAACATTTCTTCAAAATTGTACGGTTTGCTAATTACGCGACTTACTAAAAATTTTAATTCTTCTTCAATTGCAATCTCGCTTTGAGAACCGGAAGCAAGAATTATCGGAATTCGTAGATCCAACTCTTTAATTTTTCTTATACATGTAAGTCCATCCATATCAGGCATTTTCTGATCAATTATTAGTAAGTCCGGCATAGAGTTCTTATTCAATTCCTGCAGAACATCTTCTCCGTTTGCTGCAGTGATAACTTTAAAGTCATATGAAATTAATAGTTCGGCAAGAAGTTCGCGGAGGATATCCTCGTCTTCAGCGATCAAAATCAATTTTTGCTTAACTATCAAGGGTTGTTTTACGTTTAAGACAGCTGGAAATTTCAGTGTGAATTCAGTTCCTTTATTTTTTTCGCTCGCTACTTTAATAATTCCACCGTATTCATCAACAATCTTTTTAACTATCGATAAACCGATTCCGCTGTTTTTCTTTTTTGTTTTGGTTGTAAAGTTGTTTTCGAAAATGAAAGACATAACAGAAGGATCGATCCCTTCGCCGTTATCAGAAACTTTTATTTGAATAAATGAATTACCTTCAAAAAATCCGGGCTCGCCGGTCTGGACCTTTGAATTTGAGGTCGATATACTAATTACACCTTTTTCTTTGATCGCTTCGGAGGCATTGATAATTAGATTCATAAAAACTCTGTAATAATCAGAATAACGTCCTTCAACAAAAGATAGTGAGGATTCCAGTTTAAGATTAAATGTTATCTTGTCTTTTAAGTGAATTGAAATTGTATGTATTAAATCGCTTATAAGAGTATTAATGTTAATTCTTTTCTTTCTAACAATTTTCGTTGTAGATTCTGAGAGAAGGTCTTCAATTATTTCCGCGGCCATATAAGTGCCGTTCTCAATACTGCTCAATAACGGGGAAACATCCCCAGGATTGCTAACCTTTTTTTTTAGTAACTCAACACTGTTTAAAATTCTTGTTAGGATATTATTTAGATCATGAGCTACGTGACTTACAGGTGCCGGTTCTTCTTTTTGCTGCATACTACTTCAGATTATATTTAATGATTTTTGAGTACAATGTTTTTTGGCTTATCCCAAGTGTTCTGGAAGTATTCTCACGATTCCAATTGTTATGTTCCAAAGCCCTCTTTATATGGGATTTCTCGAGCTCTTCTAGTGTCACAAGCGTACCGTCTTCACGTACGAAGTTAGAAAAATCGAAATCGTCCTTCGGAATATTTAAATCTTTCGATTGAATAACTTCTCCATCGGAAAAAATAATTGCTCTTTCAATTATATGTTCCAGTTCGCGCACATTCCCCGGAAAATTGTATCGTAATAATTCCTTTCTAGCATCTTCCGAAAGTTTTTTAACAGCTCTTACAGGTGATTTTTTAAGTAGAAAGAATTCAGATAAAGATAATACATCGCTCTGTCTTTCGCGAAGTGGTGGGATTGTTAATGTAATTACATTTAACCGGAAAAGAAGATCTCTTCTAAAGTTCTTCAGTTCAGCTTCCTGCATTAGATTTTTGTTGGTTGCACCGATAACTCTTACTGATGAGGATAGATTCGTAATTCCACCGACTCTTCTGAACTCGCCATTTTCTAAAAAGCGTAAAAGTTTTGGTTGAAGCGATAGACTCATTTCGCCAATTTCATCTAAAAACAAAGTACCGCCATTTGCAATTTCCACCAATCCTTGCTTCGAAGTTTTAGCATCCGTGAAAGCGCCCTTTTCATATCCGAATAGTTCACTCTCCATAAGTTGATCAGGAAGTGACGCGCAGTTAATTGCAACAAAAGGTTTTTCACTTCTTCCGGAATTTTTATGAATGTACTCGGCAAATAATTCTTTACCGGTTCCGGTTTCTCCTTCTAATAAAATATTTGATTCCGATTTTGCAGCCCGCTCAGCTAAATTAATTACATTCTTAATACTTTCACTTTCACCAATTATTGAATTCGGAATAACCTGATTTATTTTTGATGAGAGAATTTTGTTCTTAATGATCAAATCTTTGTGTTCAAGTGCACGGTCAATCGTTAAACAGAGCTGCCCGAATTCATATGGCTTGGTGATAAAATCGTAAGCACCGTACTTTATACAATCTATCGCTGTTCTCACATCGGTTTTAGCAGTTAGAACTATTACCTGTGTGGACTGATGATTTTCTTTTACGTAATTAAGTACTTTTTCACCATGAACCTCACGCATCTCAAGGTCTAATAGAAGTACATCGTAAGATTTCTTCTTAAAATTTTCAATTGCATCCTTTCCATCATACACAATGTCAACATTATGACCCTCGTTAACCAGTTCTTCCTTAAGAAGATAACATAAGGTTTCGTCATCATCGGCTATTAAAATTTTGGAGTCTTTCATAGAACTTTATTAATTAATTTTTTCGAAAAATAAAGAATTTTAATGATATATCCTTTAGATGTGATAAAATGATTCTGATTTCTTACATACAGAGATTTAATGATCACAAAAGGATTTGGGCAGGTTTGGATTTTTTAAGGGGATGGTTTATATTTGTGCCTCAAATTTTGGTGAAATGTATACGGAAATACTCTGTATAAACCTGCGAAGGTGAAGATCATACGCTTTTTAAGCTAAGATTCAAAAGTTCTTATTAAAATGTTTAAAAGTAATGTTGGGCGCGTAGCTCAGTGGTAGAGCAACACCCTTTTAAGGTGAAGGTCGGTGGTTCGAGCCCACCCGTGCTCACAAAGTAAAGCCTTGTAAGATAATAACTTGCAGGGCTTTCGTTTTTTAGTTCAAATTTGAGGGAGTAAAAAGGGAGTAATTTCTAAGTAATTAGTTTGATACAAGAATCGGCCATTGTGGAGGATATGTTTAGTTTTTGTCGTAAGTCCAACTCTGCTCTACTGGCTTAAGTCAATTCGAGACTACTTTCTTGAAAATACCGATTCATTCTTCGCAATCAAGTTAAATATATATTTGAATAAATTGAAGTAGGTTCGAACTACGTTTAATAGGGGATTATGTCCCCTATTATTTTATTATAGCTTATTTTTTTCTCAGCGATCTTATCAAGCTCAAAATCATTTTAGAATTCTTATAACGAATAAAACGAAATCCCGGCTAGAATTTTTTACTTATTATTCTTTTATCTCCATAAGTTTTCAGCAAACTCTGATTTATATAAATTATTACAAAAAGAACATTTTTTATTACTTCGCCATAGTTGCTTCAATTTAGGAATTGGAACAAGCCAAGGGCTAACTTTCCAAAAATTATAATCTGATGGAATTAATAATTTTCTGACGGTTTCAATCGCTAGTATTGTACCTGCCAACAAAGATACAAAACCAAATGGAGCTAATATTTCCTTTTCATTTTGAATTTTCAACATATCCTGCCCACATAATTCCTTGAATAATGTATCATAAGATTGCCCAACAATTTTTTCTTGATCAAGGTTTGGAAACTTCAAACAAATCTTTGAAGCAGCTTCAATTGATATGTTTAATTTTGAAATATCTTCCAGTGATATCCCCAGAGCTTCTGCGATATGTTGTTCATGTGCATTCTCTAAATGATCATGTGGATATACACATTCTAAACAAGCACCACCATTAAGCGGTCGTTTATGAAAGTGAAATACAACTTCTTCAATATTTGTTGTTGAAGCGTCAAATACTTCTCCAGGGATTTCCGTTTGCAGGTTTCTTCTAGCTCTTCTACTATCTACCGCTATAATTAATTTTTTAAGCCACTTATCATCTGTGTTACGATCTTGAATGGTATTAAGAAAATTAGGGTAGGCTTTGAGTCTAAGATTATGAAAATGTGGCTGTGCTATTTCGGCAAGAACTTCAGCTTTATTTTTTTCTATCATGGATTTGTCAAACCATATGCATCTATTCAAATTTCCATCACTGATTGAGTCTGGGTCAGCAATGATTATTTCCCCTTTTACATTGAATTCTTTCAAAGCATACAAGAATGCGTTTCCAATTGCACCACCACCAGCTAAATAAGTTTTTTCAAATATTACTTCACTATAAAGAATCGTTAAATCAGGGAATAATGCGTTAAAATCTATTTTTATATTTTTTTGCATCTCCGGTAGCTTAGAATTATCACCAATAATTTGTCGAAGCGAAAAAGATGATATGTAAATTGCACTTAATAGAATTAATGAACCGTGAGGAAAAGATTGGTGTTGATAGAAGTCAAACGGATTAATTGAAATATGGACACAATTTTCGTCGAGTAAGACAAATACTATTCTAGCTTTAGTTCTAGGGGTTGCGTTGTTAATAACAATTTCAATATCAGGATTCTCAGATAGAAGATTTGTTACATTAGCAACAGTCCTTGTTAGAATTTTTTTTATATATGTAGATAATAACACATCATTTTCAGTTTGCTCATTTGCTGTAATGAGAATGGTTCGTGAAAGGATGTCTTCAGCTCGAGAATCACTCATCCCTAATATATTTCGAAGTGTAAGGATATCTTCCTGATGCGCAGTAATTTTATCCATTGTTATGTTACTTTTATTTGATCTTTGATATTAGTTTCTTCCCATCGTCCCAGAGATGTGTATGTATAACAAACAGTGTCTTCAAAAAAAGTTGCTAATGTTGTTTTCAGGCCAAACCATGGTAGAACTAGAGACAAAGCGTTCTCATGTCTTAAGATTGCCATAAAATCATCAGCTTCAGAATGAAATGCTAATTTTGGATGAATATGAACCTGGGCAACAAGGATATATCTTGTTGCTCTTAAATGAACAAATAGTTCCTTCATCCCTTTTTCAGGAATTTTAATTGTTATTCTGCTGGTCAATTGATGTGGAATATATACTTCTCGTATTTCAAAATAATTATTCATCTTTGTTCCTAACCAGAAAACCATGAATTCACGACCTGAAGCACCCACAACTTGCAGTTTTGAAATAGTTTCAATAATTAATTCCGATGATATTTGCACAATCATGTTGTAACTCTCCATGCATTCCATATCTGTGTTAAAATGCCGCCTAAATCATATTCAGATTTTGATTTATAATTTTCCCACAAATCTGTTATATGACTTGTATGTTGATGATATTCCAAGGAACCTGGGGAACATATAAATGGTTTATTTGTTATTGGGTGCAAAGATTGATTGAACACATTGTTCCCGCGGGGAAATCGGTTAGCATCCAAGAGAACACTTTCAACATCCAAAATCTCGATAGAAGGAGGTAGCTCATCCCAATCAGTACAATTCATTCTTACTCTAATTGATCTTTTATTTGATTGAGAAAATTCAACCATCAATATTGGATACTCTTGAAGAATGATCTTCCAACTTCTTAATATTAATAAACGCTCATTCGAACAAAACAAAGAGTGTTTCTCAAATAGACTTTTGGATAACTCTTTATGCATAAAGTAAGCCACCACCACCTTGACGTGGGCCCCAATCAATATCAATCTGGTCGTGTAAATTGTTTTCGAGATAGCTTAGATCAACATTTATCTCGTTACCCCCTACCCGAGCAACCCAATTAGTAATATCTACTACATTAAGTTCCTTCTTAGCTTTCTCCAGCTCGACTCTCACCTTTTGATGAGAAGGGATTCTATTATAACCGCTAGTTGGATACGTCCCGCTAGTAGTTAAAACAGCAACCTCAACAAACTTTTCTTCAACTTTTTCTTTTTGTTCTTTTTGCTTTTCCATTGCATCACCTGTATTTAATTTATAATAATTAATTCTTGTCCTTCGGAGGATTGGGATCATTACCGTGACTATCCGATTGGGAAATTCTGCCATTTTTATTATGGATGACTAACTCAGTTTTTTGATGTTGGCTAATTAGGCGACCATTATTGATTGCATCTGTTTTATTATCTGTATGCAAAGATGCTTTACTGGCACCACCTTTCTTTACATCCCAACCACCTTGTGGATTGGGCACGATATGATGAGATTTTCTTGACATATTATACTCCAAATGAATATTGGTTTATTTATTTGGAGTAATAATAAAATAGAATGGCGAACTGAGAGTTCGTGATCGGGAAAAAATAATAATAATATTCTAGAATATCATTTATAGTTACGGTAAGCTAGTCGTAGTCTATCCTTAAGCTGCTGTGCAATTGATTTGGGAGATATAATTTTTACATCTTCTCCGTAACTAAGAATTTTAGAATAGAATTCATAAGATGGTTTCACCATAACTGATATTCTCAACTCTTCTTTATTATCTTTGATTATATTCTGTGTTCCATGGATTGGTACCGCTTTAATATACTTTCCTTGGTGATAGTTAAATGATAAAACTATTTTTATTGGTTTTTCAGAAGAGACTGTTATACCAAACGAATATTTGAAATAATCCTCAATATCTATTGTCACCGGTGTAAAATAATTATTTGTGACGACAAGATTACTAATCCTATCTAAAGCAAAGGTTGTCAATTCCTGTTTACCTGGTATTGTCCCAATTACATACCAAAAATTTTTATCCTCTTTTAGCAGTATAGGAGCGAATTTTCGATGTTGTGGTGCTTGGTCTTCAAATTTCTGATAATCAAATGTAATTTCTTGTTCTTCTAATATTGCTTTTAGAATTGGATCGATAAACTCATTCCCTTTATTAATGGTGATTTTTTCAGTTAACAATAATGGTTTATTAGCAACTCTTTCTCGTATGCTTTTTGTAACACTAATATTATTGACAACTTTTTCTATAGCCATTAAAATGTTCTCAAAGAACTTAAAGCCTTTATACTGCTCAAGAGTTCTTGCATAAAAGGATAGGGCCAATATATCATCAGATTTGAGTCCAAAAGCCTGTATTGTAAAATTTGGATCAGTGTAATAATAGGATTTAGTTTTCGTGTCGAATTCAATTGGTGCAGAATATCCTGTCGGCCAATTCTCTTTCATATGGTTAATATCATTTTGAACAGTTCTTTGCGTTACCGGTAAATCTTCTTCCGAAATGATTCTGACAAGGTCTTTTGTTTTTACACGTTGATTCTTTATTAATTCTCTATCTATAATCTTAATCCTTGCAAACGGGTGTTTTGTCTTCATCGGTTACTCTCAAGTAAGTTTTTCCAATGCACCCAAATTATTACCATAGCTAGAGTATCGAGCTTACAGTATCGTAGTAATGCTTTTCGATATTTTTCTAAATCATCCAAATTTCCTTTTCGCAATCCCCACATTATATCTTCATAAGCTTGCATAGCACCCGTTCCATCCTTAATTGTTTCTGCTTCATCATAAATGTCTAAACCAGGAAGTAGTTGATAAGGATTAATTATTTCATTTTTCTCATTCCTTTTTAATAATGATAATCCTTCCTCATAATTATTTAACAGATCTTCGATTCGTGTGGATGTTGTTGCTTTTAGAACTGCTGGTAACGTCCATTTAATCGATGTTTTTCCTTTCATAGCCGGATGAAAATAATTATCAAGAGCTAATCGATTCATATCAACAAATTTCCCTTCATCATCTTTACCAAATTTCACCATGAATTCTAACCATTCTTTCAAAACAGCATTATTGTAACCATACTTCTGATATTGGTTATAAATGGTTTTTAACATAGTATTTTCATAAGGAGACCAGATAAAATGTGTTCCTCTCGTTCCAATAGTTTCCATCAAAGACTCGGCAAACTTAAAACTCGGAAAAATTGGTTCAAGATTTATCCATTCTGTATGTCTTACGTTTGAATATGGATTATCAATCGTATGACAACTCCATTGAAAGTTTACTACTTCATAAGGTCTCATATTCTTGTGCATAGGAAGAGCTGATATTGCAGTTTCAAAATCTATGAAATGAATCGGGTATTCGAGGCTATTGATAATAATACTGAGATCAGGATTAACCCATTCCAGGTTTTCAAGAGTGTTTTTTATTTGAACTTTCTGACGTTTTGCATGAGCCCCTTCCTTCAAAATACCTATGGGAAATTCTAAGAATGAAATTTTCTTTTGTTTTATTAATTCATTCGCAAATGGATTTTTATATCCCCCAATTGAACCTATATGAAATAAATCCTTAATATGATTTTCTTCCACTGGATAATCACACCAGCATTCATTAAAGCCTGATACCGGATGTCCTTCATCAATAACATTAAATTCACACTTAAAACACTCTTTAGAAAGTTCATTATCAATCTTTTTTACACCATTTACCAAACTTTTTAGAAACAGATTAGATTCGTTAATAATTAACGGCTGCAATTCATTTACTTTTTGTTCAACATCAATTAGAGTCATAAGATCATCACTTCGTAATTCTTCAATACAACCTTCATAGGAAACATGATATTTTCGGAATTTTGAATTATCATCAATCATTTCCTCTATATTAAATAAAGTTGTTAATCCCTCTATTTTTGTGTTCTTTGATTTATCTGGTAATAATAAAAATGGTTTTATATCCCATTCCGGATAGGATTCTTTCATCACATAGCACTGGAAAGCAACGTCTAGAATATAAGCCTCTAATTCTTTATCATTTTTTTTCCTTTTTGAAGGATCGTTAGTAGTTTCATAAGATTTAGATTTCACTTCAATTAAATTGATTGTATTACCATACTTTTCGAGTATATCGATTCGAATTAACTTACCATTAGATTCAATAGCTGCTTCAAAAATTGTTACTTTTTCTTTCAGCAATAATTCTTTAGTTACCCGTATTGCTTCATCATGATCTCTACCGGTATCGATTTCTAGACCGTCAGCGAAAAGTAATGTGGCAAGTTTACCAACCATATATCCACCTCTTGCAAGATGTTGTAGATACTCGTTTTCATCTTTTGAGTTTGGGTAATATTTTTTTCGGTAATAAAGTTTTGTCGGACAATCATGAGCTATTTTGAAATCGCTTTTGGATAAATATTTTATCATAAACCCTCCATTAGTTCTTTTTCATTTATTTCTATCAATGAATCAAAAGCTCATGTTTATGCGATACTAGAAGTGTAAAAGAATCAGATTTAATAACACAATTTTAGTTGATAAAATAATTTACTATAAGTTATAGCTAAATATTGAAAAATAATAGTCACCACTACCAATAATTGTAAAGATGATTTTTGATTAACAATTACTGAATTTAGAGTTATCTTTTTTCATTTACCTCTTGACAAGATCCTACCCACCTCCCTATAATTAATTATTCCACTTATAGAAGTGGCGAAAACCTCTAAACGAAAAGTCGTTCCGGAGGTTTTTTATTTTAATCAAAAAAGGAAAATATGCAGAAAGAATATGCAAACAAGGATTTCTACTTATCGGCATTTCTGATTGCTTCGGGTTACCGATTAAGCGATCATGATAAGAGTGGGGGGATAACAACCTTCTATTTCGAGGTAGACGAAAAACTTGAAAATACAATACAGCAATATTACTCGATGAAAACAGTCATCGAGCCTATCAGCTATGGTAACGCTCTCAAAAACTTAAAAAGCGTAATCCATTCATACGATAGACCCAATTCAAATTCGGAGAAATTAACTAATGTCAAACAATGTAAGGAATCAACAAGAGTATAAAACATTTGATAGCTTAAAAGCTCACATCAAAGAAATACCTATCGAATCAGTTCTTGAACATCTAGGAATAGAGCTGCAAAAAGTCGGATCAAATTACCAAGGTAATTGTCCTACCGGACACCCATCGGAAAGCGGAACATGTTTTAGAGTAAACACAAAAGGAAAATTTTTCTTATGCTTTAGCTGCTTAGCTGGCGGAGATGTAATCAGCTTAGTTGAAGAAGTAAAGAGAATATCATTCAAAGAAGCTGTTATATGGTTGATAAAAGAATACGATATCAAACATTCAGTTAATCTAAAATATCTGAAAGACACTGTTTTAACAGAAGAGCAAAAAAAAGAAGAAGGTAGAAGATTATTATACGCAACCTATTATGAAACCTCTTATGAGTGGATGCATGAACTTTTATTTAAGGAAGAGGGAAAAGAAGCACTCGCTTACCTTGTTAACGAAAGAAAGTATGATGTCGAAACACTTAAGAAAAGTGAATTTTGTTTCTTTCCATATAGCGTTGAAATAAGAAAGTATTTAAGAGAAAAGCACCCGAATGAATCAGACTTAATTAATGCACTACCATTAGTAGGAGCTTTCAGAGATAATTTCAGAATTGCATTTCCATATCGAGACGCAAGAGGAAGAATAACCGGGTTCATTAAAAGATCGATATTTCCCAAAGGAATATCTGTAAAGAAAAAGGATAAGATCCATGAAAATGTTAGATGGGACAGCACTTTTGGATTAAGTAAAAGAGACCTATTCAATTTATGTAATACAAAAAACAATGATACACTTCTTATTGTTGAAGGATATCCCGATGCAGTTTATTTCAATGCCCTTGGCATGGATAACATAACAGCGGTCGGGCAAGGAAGATTAGCAGAGAGTCATCTGATTGGTCTTAAACACAAAAGAGTAAAAAACGTAATCATATCGTTTGACAACGACCTTGTAGGCCCTAATAATACAAGAGATGCTATAGAACTTCTTACATCTGAAAGTAATATTACTCCTTATGTTCTCGATCCAAATCTTTTATCACCTCACAAAGATCCCGATGAATATGTTAAAGCAAACGGTATCGAAGCTTTCCAATCACTTTTGAAGAAAATTGAAAAAGGGTTAATCTGGTATTCAAAGCAAATAATAAACAATTGTGATATGGAAGATGAGATGTCAAAAGATAATGCTATTAAGAAGATTATTGAATTTGCATGTTCAACTACGGATGCCCGTGAGAATGCTGAAATATCTAATTTAATATTGCACAAGTTCAAAATCGATAAAGCAGTGTTGAACAGAATGATGAAAACTCAAAAGGATAGCGGCAAAATCGAGACATATAAACGAATCAAAGATGGTGAAGGGGCTGGTAGATTTTTTGCATTCATTGAGAAAGCAACTAACTCCTATTCATATTATGATACGAAAGAAGATGAAGTATTCCTCGGAGTTCCAAAAGATATTCTAGAAAATATTTTGGTATCGGCTCAACAAACATTACCGGAAGTATTGCCGGTACTAAAAGCTGATTTTGATGTGACTATGAATGAACGATACGATTTGAAAAAAGAGATATTTAATTTCTTTGTTCCGACTAAGTATATGCTACTTGAAAAGAATGATAAAGAGATTAATTCTAGTGAGAGGTTTGAAAATATTGAAAGACTATTGGTTAATCTGATTCCTAGGACAGAAGAAAGACTAGCCTATATTAATTGGCTTGCTGGAATATTACAAACTAGACAAAAACAGCAGACCGCATGGGTCTTTAAGGGAAAACCAGGCGCGGGAAAGGGGCTTATGCTTGAGCATTTATTAAAACCATTGTTTGGATCAAGACAAGCCATTAAGGTTGAGGATGAACAGCTTAATGCATCATTCAACCCTTGGCTTCAGAACGCTATTTTAATTGCCTTCAATGAGGTTGCTCATGATAATAGAACAAGAAACTCTATTAATTCAAAAGTAAAAGCCATTATTACTGATTCTGAAGTTATTATTAATGAAAAGAATATCCGTAACTACACAATCACCAACCACGTCAACTGTTTATTTTTTAGTAATGAGAAGGTTCCGTTATTCATAGAACAAGCTGACAGACGATTTAACATTGTAGTTACCGGAGGAAATCTTAGAGAGAAAGAATGGTTTAAGGATCCTGATGAATTCATAAAAAGTTTAGAAAAAGAACTCCCCCACTTCGCCCAATTTCTAATGAATTGGGATTATGATAAAAACAAGGCGATGACTTGTATTGACAATGAAGAAAAGCAATTGATGGTTGGTGCTGCAATGAACAAGTTCGAAGAGTTCGCTCATCATTTGAAGACATGTGATTTTGACTGGTTTGAAGAAAATCTGAATCCAATCATATTGAAAAAATACTTTAATGGTTCGGACTTACGTAACGGAAGAATTAAGAAAGGTTCTGCGCTCATAATGTTTCAAGACATTAATTCTAATTTTTCGACCAACTCAGTTGATTTCGGTAAGAAGCTTAAGCTTTATGAGATCACTGCTCAACGAGATAGAAAAGTCGGAGGTGGGGGGCATTATTACACTTGGAAACCATCTCTGCCAATTGACATAGATAGTGGCATAGATGAAGTTGGAAAGTCAAATGAAAAATCTTAGATAATAACTTAAAAAGCGAACATTGGAATATTTGACATAGATGGCATAGATAAAATAAATAGAATCAAGAGAAAATATTTTATAAAAAGTAAAAATATATTTGTAATGACTTCAATTATCTATGCCAGATGTGCCAACACTGTCAATCTGTGATTTTACGCTGAAATCAAACAATTTTCTTGGCAGAGATAAAAAATCAAGTATGGCAATTGAAAAACTGGCATAATAGCAATGTGCTTAACTATTGCACGATACCCCAAAGCTATCTTCAACACTTACCATTATCAATGAAAAATAAGGGAGTCCGGAATTAGCTAAAAAATAAGTTTATAAATAAAAAAGGGGCTTTTCAGCCCCTCCCTCCGACTGTTATACATCTCTGACAACTGTTCTAAACAAAAGATGTTTTTTGCCTGCTTTACCAATCCATCTTTTAATTGTTGAAGAACCACCAATATTGTATTTGATTTGAGCTTCTGTGTATGAGCGGCAAACGCCAGTCTCAAGATCATTCAATACTTTTTCTTTGAAAGCTTCAGTATAGGTTATTAACTCTTTCATAAGATCTCCTTTAGTTTTATTATCATACATTCTATAAATGAATCAATTTCGCCGAATAAGTCGGAAACGAGTTGAATTATTCTATCCATAATAAATTATAGACATCGAGGATGTGAGTGTCAAGAGTTAAATGTAGGGGAGGGGTGAAACGTATTGGCAACAAGGTCATATAAATAATAGTACTAGGGAAAAACTAATGTAGGACCCACCTGGTACCCGAAAACATTAAATTCATTACCACGTTTTCAGATCAATATTTTTATCTAATTTTTTCACCTAGAACCCCCACCCACCATCAAAATTTTAGATAAAGTAATCATTTCTGGTATTTCAGTATTCGACGTTGTATATTTGGACAAAACTTGTCAAGACTTCAACATGTCAATTACCACACAATATACATTTGGTGAGAAACTTCGAAAAATCCGAGAGGATAATGGAATGCCTTTAAGGAAATTGGCTGCATTACTCGATATTGACCAATCTACACTTAGTAAAATTGAGCGGAATGAGCGTAAGGGTAATCCCATGCTAATAGATAAAATTTCGAAAATATTCAAAACGGATAAGAATGAGTTCCAAATTAGCTACGTAAGTGATAAAATTGCATTTGAATTGCTAAAAGAAGAATACTCGTTAGATATTCTAAAAGTGGCAGAAGAGAAAATAGCATATGTAAAAAAAATCATGTTGAATACTGCACCTTCATTAAACCGTGTAGGATTTAATAAAGACCAATCACTTTTTCCGGTGCCTACAATTCAGAAACCGTTTTTGAAATGGGCCGGAGGAAAGACGCAGTTAATCCCCTCACTATTAAAATTCTTACCCAAACAATTTAATAAGTATATAGAGCCCTTTATCGGTGGAGGAGCCCTATTTTTTAATCTTAATCACCCATTTTCTATTATAGCAGATCTCAATGAGGAACTTGTAATAACTTATCAACAAGTAAAGGAAGATATAAGCAATGTGCTTTTGGTGCTTGATGGTTATGCAAATACTGAAGAATTTTATTATAAAATTAGAGCCATTACGCCTTCTTCTTTATCTAACACAGAAAGAGCCGCAAGATTAATATTTCTTAACAAAACATGTTTCAACGGACTATTTCGAGTTAATAAAAAGGGTGAATTCAACGTTCCATATGGAAAGCGTAAAGGACACTTTATAAATAGAGAGAATTTGCTAAGTGCCTCAGCATTTCTACAGAACACAGAAATTTACCACATGGATTATAAGGATACAGTGAAAAATTTCGCAAGAAAGGGTGATTTCATTTATTTAGATCCACCATACCAACCTGTAGGTAAATATTCGGATTTTAAGAGATACACAAAAGAGTTTTTTTACGAAAAGGATCAGATAGAATTAGCAAATGTTTTTAAGGAGCTTGTAAGCCTAGGGTGTTTTGTAATGCTGACTAATTCTGACCACCCCTTCATATTGGAGCTATACAAAGATTATCATTTAGAAATAATTGAAACTAAGCGATTAATTAGTAGCAATCCGAGCACAAGAACTGGAAAAGATATTATTGTATTAGGTGGAATTTAATATGTCCAAAGAAGAGGGTGCTATTCATAAACAATTTCATTACTTCCCTGGGACAAGGTTTATGGGGAGTAAGAGCAAAATTATTGATCAAATTTGGAAAAGACTTAATAAAGTAGAATTTAATACTGTCTTAGATGCGTTTGGAGGAAGCAACGTAATTGGCTACTTTCTAAAGTGCCATGGGAAAAAAGTAATCACAAATGACTTCTTGACATTTAGTTACATTACTTCAAAGGCAATAATCGAAAATTCCTTTGAAAATATTACCGAAAAAGATTTAAGTGTGATTCTAAAAAGCAACAGCAATAATGGTTTTATCGAAAATACTTTCAAAGATATATTTTATTCTTTAGAGGATATTCAATTCCTTGACACTGCAAGACAAAATATCTCAGAGTTGAACAATGAATACAAAAAAGCTATAGCGCTTGCCGCACTAGTAAGAGCATGTGTAAAAAAAAGGTCTAGAGGAATTTTTACATTTTCTGGAGAGCGTTATAATGATGGAAGAATTGATATGCAAAAAACCATTAAGGAGCATTTCAAAGAAAGCATCAAATTATTCAATAAAGCAGTTTTTGATAATGGAAAAAAAAATAAATCCTATAACAAACGAACTGAACTTCTTAAAGTGAAAGCAGATTTAGTATATCTAGATCCGCCGTATTTTACCCCAAATTCTGATAATGACTATACAAGAAGGTATCATTTTATAGAAGGCCTAGTAAAAAACTGGGAAGGATTAATAATTCAAGAGCATACAGCGGTTAAGAAATTCGAAAGCTACAAATCACCATTTTCAAAAAAGGATACTGTATATTCAGCTTTTGATCAATTATTTGAGAAATATAGGAATTCCATCATCACAATTTCTTACTCTTCCAACAGTTTACCAAGTAAAGGTGAGCTTAAAGAAATGTTAGGAAAGTATAAATCAAAAGTAACTGTACATGAGATTGATCACTCTTATTCTTTTGGAAATCAAAATCACAAAATTGGTAACCCAAACAACCGAGTCAAGGAATATTTATTTATAGGGAGATGAAGCAATGCCTAAAGTTTGGAACATTGGGAATACAACCGTTAGAAATCCTAAGAGAATTGAAAATGCACTTAAAGTTTTTGTTGAAGAAGGCTTTTCGGGTAATGCAAAAGGTGAAGAAAATGAAAAAAGATTACACTCAAAACTCAAAGATAGAGAAGTACTAGAATTTGACGGAGAACCTTCTGATATTAATGGAAGGAAATGGAGAGCAGCTTTTTATCAATTAGGGTTTATAAGTTTTGAAAAATATAGTATTGGTGAAAATAGACTGACAACAACAGAGTTATTTCAGCAAATTAATAACCCGACAATCACAAATGCTTATCAATTAACGCCTGCTGGGACAAAATTAATAACAGCTAGAACTGTTCCTGAAATTGAAGATATTTATTCTCGACAATTTGCATGTTACGAATTGCCGAACTCGTTAGAATCTGGATACCCCCAGGGTAAAATGAAGCCGTTTATTTTATTCCTGCAAGTGTTGAAGTCATTACAGGATGCTGGTGAGCAGGGTCTAAATAAATTTGAAACAGGCTTATTCATTCAAAAATTTAGGGATCATACCGCAACGTTATCAGCTGAAATTGTTGCCGAAATATTAGATTATAGAGAAAACTTAAATAGGTGTGCAAATACTGCCGAAATAAAAGCATTCAAGCAGCAATGTCTAGAAAATTTACGAAATTTTGCGGATATCGATCCTTCATCTGTGGTGCGAGATTATTCAGACACAACATTTAGATATTTTAGTTTATCAGGTTTATTTTCACGAATTGGTGAAACAATCGTAATCAGAACAAATAAAAGAGATTTCGTCACTCATCTTTTGAAAACAGAACCACTCTTTGATTTCAATACTCAACCAGTTGAATATTTCAAAAATTTTTATAACAACTCATATAAAATACCGACGGATAATCTTGAAGTAGCTTTAGACGAAATTAAACTATTGAAGGATGGGATTCGTGATAGGCAGAATCCATTACTTCAAAGAGCAAATGAACTGTCATTAGATTCAAATATCGATGAGATACAACAAATTCGTTATGAACTTATTGAATATAATAATTGGGAAAGAGAGGAAGACTATGCGAATGAACAGCAATCAAATGCAGCTATTGAAGAAACGATCAAATATCTCAAAGTATTAAACAACGAACATGTAGAAAATAGTCCTGACATTGATGACAAGCCAGCTTTTTTTGAATGGGCTGTTTGGAGAAGCTTTTTAGCAATTGATGAAATAACTTGCCCAATTCATAAAACCAGAAGGTTTCCACTAGATCAGGATTTTATGCCTAGGAATACAGCGCCCGGAGGTGGTTCTGACCTTATTTTCGAGTTCGAAACTTATGTGCTCGTAGTTGAAGTTACGTTGACTACTTCACATCGACAGGTAGCCGTGGAAACAGAGCCTGTTAGAAGACATACGGTTCAATACAAGGAAATGTATCCTGATAAAGAAGTATATTGTTTATTCATCGCTCCATCTGTTGATAATAATATTGCAGAGACATTTAGAATTGGTGTTTGGTATAAGTTAGATGTGGAAGAATTTATAAATATTGTTCCAATGAATTTATCAGACTTTATTGAGACTATAGAAGCGTTACTCCATAAGAAATTCAAGAATGTTGATTATTTGAATCTCTTGGATAAATGTCTTGCATCAAGAAATGTTAGGGCCCCTCAATGGAAACAAAGTATCAGCCAAGAAGTTGGAAAATGGAAAAGGAAAATAGTTGCATAATTATTTCTGCTTTTAAGTCTTAACTCTTTAATGAAGTTACCCATTACAATTCTAACCAGTAATAATCTGGTATAAGAATAGAACCATTCTCAAACAAATCAATTCTGTTTAATCATACTAATTAAGAAAGAAATTAAAAGGAGGAATCCTATGCTGAAAAAGCAGTGGTATGACTACGCATTGGAAGTAGTCGAAGTTATCTATTGTAAAAATTATAACAGGAGGCAACTAGATGGAAAGAAACTTCATTGATGAGATGTTGCTTGAAATAGAAGAGAAAGAACAGCAGATGGAATTAGCTCACGCCGACATGCTCTTAAAAGAAATCTCTTCTCTGCAATCAGCAATTTCAAAAATTCTTGAACAAGCTGAAGAAGAGAAGCAAATCATTCATGAGTGGGCTTTACAGCGTAGTGCTAAGCTAACAGAACGTGCTGAATGGTTAACCAAGAAGCTCGAAGCATTTATGAATGAACAAGAAGCATCTGTAAGAACAATTGATCTTGCTCACGGTCAACTGCTTCGCCGGAAACAAGTAGAGAAGATTTCAGTTGATGACTTGAACACTTTCTTGCTCAATCCTTATCTCTCACAATTAACCACAACAACACCGGAAGTTGTAAAACCTGATCTAAACAAAATCAAAGCGTTTTATAAGATGACTCGCAAAATACCAGAAGGATGCAGGCTGCAAGAGTCATCAGACAAATTTTCAATCAAACTAAAAGGAGGCGTTAATGGAACGTCCAAAAATGGAACTGGAAGTCAACAAACCGACGAGGATTAAGCTTCTGTTTAATGATTGTGTAGAAGGCTCTTCCAAATTCGGTAAATATTATTTGTATGCAATTCAAAACGGTGACGGGTCAACGGAATATTCTTTGTTCGCTGCCGACGAGTTGCATAAGCAACTAAAGCAGTTCAAAAAAGATGATGAGTTGCTAGTAACAAAACTTGCGGCAAGTCGTGGAAACAAAATTGTTGTGAGTTGGGAAGTCAAAAAAATAAATGAAGATATTGCTGTTGATAAAACTGATTTATCGAAAGCTAACTCGCCTAATCCCAGCGATGAATTATTCTATATAGCAATGGAAAAATCTTTTGAAGATGCTCTACGCATTCAAAACCGTTTTAACGGAATGGCTAACGTAAATCAGATTGCTATTACTTTGTTCATACAGAGAACAAAGGGCAATCATTCATTCGCGTGAGGTGGATATGACAACTGAATTAGAAAAGCGATTATCACCATACTTATTCCCGGTAATGGAACGTGAAGTATTTCACTCGGATATACAAAACAAATCTCCGCTTCTTACAAGAGACTATAAAGCTATTGTTCGAAAAGACACAGGCGAACTGATTTCAATTATGAATGACACTTACAAAATCGTACCCAACAGCGAAGTAATAAAGCCTTTGATGGAACAGCTTAACATGCTTGATACAAGTTGGTTTATTGATAGTTCTCACTCATATGTTGAGTCAAATAGAATGAGGCTCCAAGTAACTTTTCCAGAGCTAATTTTTTCGGATGGTCGTAGCGACGTATCCCTCAGTTTATTTCTGCACAACTCATATGATGGCTCTGAAGGGGTTAGGATGTTTTGGGGAGCTATAAGAGCTATTTGTAAGAATGGAATGATATTCGGTCAAGTGCTCAGTAAGTTCTATTCTAAACACACCGCAGGAATAAATATCGGCAATCTAAATCAGCAAGTAGAAGCAACATATGAAAAAATACCGGTAATCAAGCACCGCATCGAACAACTACTAAATGAAAAAGTTAATGATGCTATTCGTATGTCGATTGAAAACAAACTCGGCAAGAAAGTAATGAAGTATGTTGAAGAGCAAGAAGATGAAAGAAATCAGAAAGCAAAAAATATGTGGGTATTATATAATTTTCTGACCTACTTCATTTCTCATAATGTACAACAGCGTATGCGTGCCGGATATCAATTAGAAGTAAGCCGCTTATTCAAATTATAAACCCCTCCGCCCCGAATGCGTCATAGTAATTTGTAGGGTCGGAGGTGGGTTCAATTCGTAATTAATAATCTGGAATACAAATGAAAAAACTAATTAAGCAAGGTGCTAAGCTGGCACATATTCTCATAGATATATTAGCTGAGGAAATTGCCGGTGGGAAATCTTTGAAGGAGAAGAAGAAAAGTAATGGGAAAAAAGAAAACCATAATCGCAGTCGCAACTCTTTTAACAGTGCTAATAAGCATATTCAAAAAAAAGCAGTAAATCGATAGATTTTCAAGAAAGTGTCTCCAAATGGAGGCACTTTTTTATGTGGGATAGTGATTTTGAGGAGTTTCGGGGACTTAAAAACATATTCTAGATTCATTTCATCAATAAGATCAACGGTTCGGAGATATTTCTAAGTATTGAATTTAATGTCCAGAAAGAATTTTTCAGTTGGCTAAAGTTTTAGATTAATAGTTAGATGCGATCATTCTTGATTAAGAACCCTTAATGAACAACAACTACGAATTTCTACACTAGCTAACTTCAACTTTCTAAAAGACGATATTAGCTGGTCAGGTATGTACGAAAAGGATAATCCTCTTTGAAAAGCTTGATTTGAAGTAAAAACTAGATGTAAATTGTAATTATTGTATAATAAATTCTGATAGACTACTATTTATGATCCTACTCCTTGATATTGAGTCACTAATTGAGCGAAAATCTACAGACCTCAAGCTAGCTGAATACTTAAAAAATAATCCAATCCCAGAAACAATTAATATTGAAAATACGATCTTACCTTATAAAGACCGCTTAAAAATGGAAAATAAACCAATAGACGCTTCCGTCTTTAAGAGAAAGATCAAAGAACATTTTAAGCAACACATCCCCTTTAATCTAACTAAGATTGCATTTCTAAACTTTTCAGATAATCAGATTACAAAACAGCAAATTATCGAATACTCTGAACAAATTATATCAGATATATTTGGCCCTTTTGTCAGTATTCATGCAATAAATGATAGGAAAAGTTTAGCTAAGGATAGTATTGCGGAATTGGGAGAAATCCAAAATCGTGTTTTTAATAGAAAGGATCTTATAAATAAATCAGGCATGTATGATCTTGGAAAGTTAAATAGATTTATTGACGATGAAGATTCTTTTTTCCTCTCAAGATATCTCACTGAAAATCTAATTCAGCTATTGAAATTGTTTCCGACCATAATTGGTTATAGAAGATCAGGATTTTGTATTGAATCCAATTATATCAACAAATCGTATCACCCAATCAGCGATATTGAAAAATATCTAGATCACTATCTAAGTCTTAAAAAGATATCAAAAAGCTATAAAGATAATACTACAGACAAAACGATTTATAACTTCGTAGAAAATCCAGGATTTATTACCGAAGTATTCAAAAGAAATGTTGTGGAAGATATTTCAAGGTCGCATGTGTTAGGATACATATTTGAGGCCTATGAAAATTGTGTAATGGGTATCCGTAAAAGAATTTATTTGGAGGGAGGGGATAGTTTTATATCTAGAAATTTTATTGATGATCTTAAAACGAAAATCGGGACAATATATATCGGTGATTGTACAGAAGGTGAATATTGTATAAACGAAGAAAGCAATTCCCTAGCATTTATTAATATAGATAAACTTGACAATTCAAGTTTGCTCAATCTTTTCCTCGAACTTAATAAAGAAAAGTTTTATGATAAAAGAATCATACTCCAGAGCAATAATTATCTTTTAGAACCAGAACGATATTCGTTTTATAAAGTTGGGATACCCTCTGTTGAGTCGTGTAAAGATTACATGTATCTTTTTTTCTGGTTCTTAGCAAAGACAAAAGGTTTATTTCTTTTCCCAGTATTTTATGAATATCCAGATTCACGAAACTCAATCGACAAACAAGACCTGAATTATTGTAAGGTTATGAACGATGCGCTGTTTAATATTCCATCTTTAAGAGAACTAGAAAATATTATTGATTTTCTTAAATCTATTCCGAACATTTATCCTTTACAAATAAACTCGGACTTCATTTTCGATTTACAAGAGTATATAACACAGAAATATAAAACGGTAACAATAAAGGAACAATCTTATACCGGAAAGGATTCCAATGACTATAGTCTAGTATTTATTCATGTTGAAAACAAAAAGACAAAAAAAGACACTTGGAAAATTATAGATCAGAAAAACAATGTCGAATGTAATGTGAATTATTTGGACTCAATAGTGTTGCTTTCTATCGTCTATTTATTTCTTTATACAGATAAATATTCAGCTAATAAAATAAATACTGACTATTTATATAAAGAAATAAGTTTCTATAAGGGATCTCCAATTTCTAAAATACCGGATAAAGGATCCAAGCATTATTTAGATAATTATTATGCAAGATATTTTGATCGAATAAAACACCCTTATAATTATGAACAAGTACCTCTCAAAGAAGAAAAGCAAAATCTTTTGAAAATGAAGAAGGTACTATTCGATATTACTACTAATCATATACGGATTACCTCTCAAGATACATTTGTAATAGATCGTTCGAAAATAATGATTACGGTGAAAGATAAATCACTTGATGATTTTATAAAAAGCAGACAGCTCTAACCACCCCTATTTATATCTCAAATTAGATTCACTCTCAGTTTTGCGTTAAAGTTTTATATGGTGAAAACCATATAGATACCCATCCATTTTACTAATTACTTTTGTTCAGAAATTTTAATTAATCATTAGGAGAAATGATGGAAAAGGATAAAGCAACAAAAGAAAAATCTATCGAAACAAAAAAGAAAGACGAAATAATCGATAGTATCTCAGCCTCCCAACAACCAACCGGTTATTCTTCGCTCGACCCAAAGTTAGATTTCCCCAGTGGCTATTTGTCCGGTGGGTTATCTTCTCAATATGAGGAGTTGCTCAAAACTGAGAAAAAGCTTAAGGAAATAAGCGAAAGAATTAAGTGGTATAAAGAGCAGTTAAAACCTATTAACCGAGTTGAGAGAAAACGAGGTATTAAGTCAGCACTTACGCCAATAGAGAGAAAAATTAATAAAGCAATGGTCAAGAAACTCGAAACAGAGCGCGTTACTGAAAGCGAAAACTGGAAGATTCAATATGCGGCATTCACCGAGGCCTCTTATGACGAGATAGAGCGTTCTATAAATGAAAGATATGTCGAATTAGGTAGGTCGGGTCATTATGCAAAAAAATATAGTGGTTCAATTGTCACTCGATTAAAGACCCTTCTGGAAAACGTATTGCTAGAAAATTTTGATGAGTTAAAAAAATTAAATGATTCAGTTGTGAAATCAGAGAAAGAAAAAGTGTCGCAAGTAATTTATGCTTTTATCAAAGAGAATGAAGATAATCCATTTCTCAGCACGTTTTATATTTCTCATAAAACTCTACAACCACGGTATACAAAGTTGATAACCGAATTACTTAATGAATGGAACGAAAGATCTGTTGAGGAATATTCATTCAAGAATAGTGATGTAAAATTAGAAGAAGAGAAAAAACAAACAACTCTGAAAAGTTCGAAAAAACGATAAAGCTTCTCAATGAAAACTGAAATCTTTAGAAGAAACTTGAAAACACATTTTACACAACAGGTGTCACTAGTCACTCGCCAAGAAACAACCCGTAGGCCAATACGGGTTTGTTTCACTTTAGCATAATTAAATACAAATTAAATGTTACAGGAAAATAAATGAATAATAAGAGACTAATCGAAGACGATCATAGTAAATTCGATAAAACTATCAGATCAGAATCCTTTTTTTCCACCTTCTCAGAAATCTCCGAGTGCGGGCATGTATGTGCGGTAATTTACATTAAGCCAGGTTCTATGACAACAAAGTTGTTATCATTATTAGAAACCACTTATGGATATGTATTAAAAGCTCCGAAGAAGATTGAGCACTCAATACTGCTGCCGATTTATAAATCTATTAACCACTCAGAGCTAGCAAAGACAGTAAATACTTTGAAAATAACAGTAAATGAATTTTCATGTGATTTAATTCACTGGTCTGTTACAGTCAATTAGTGAAAGTAAAATGAATTTAATAAAGCATTAACAGGAATTGTAATATGAAAAAAATAAATAAAACAGACTTCATAATAGAAACATTAATAAACCCAGCATTAGCAATTCTTGGAAAGAATCAACCAAGTGGCATTGAGATCATTGATCTTGAAACAAAAGAATTATTAATGGAAAGAATTACCGATATCAAAAAGAAGAGAGAGCTGTGGATATCCTGTGGAGTTCATGATCAGGTTCCAGTTAAAGGTGTAAAAGAGTATCTAGAAAAAGAGAATGGTTTCAAAGTCTCATATCAAAAGCAAGATGGAAAATGGATCGTAGATGGAGTGAAAATGATTTTAATAAATAATCTGGAAGCTGAACTTATTCATGCCAGTGACACGATAAGACTTCTCTGCTGCATACTTGTTGATTGGCGTGTTGAAGCCGATGTCTTAAGATAGATTGAATGATTATCCTGTAACAATAAAGGAACTCCATTAGTACACCCACAACTAAGGGGTTCTTGTGGTATAAGTATAAATGACAATAAAGTTCATAAGTCTGAAAGATGGAAAAGGAGATAAAAATAATGAACAGCGAAGAGCTCAAATTGTTTTCTGTAAGTGACGCGGCACGTTTACTAGGCCTTGGAAGGCGAGCTCTTTGTTTATTAGTAGCAGAGGGGCGAATTGCCACACACCCAATCGGGAAGCGGAAGATGATATCTAAGAAGGATCTTATTGAATTTTTAGAATCCTCAAAAAAAGTATGTGTTGTTGTTACACCCCAAAATGAAAGTGTGCGAAAATTTCAAACATCATCAGATATGAGTATGATATTAACAAATATAATAAAGGAGAAACAACGTGGCCTCAATTTACAAACCAAAGGATAAAAGACATTGGTACATAAGTTATATTGACCCCGATACTGGAAGAACTAAAAATCAATCCACCAAGCTACTCGCCGTTCAATCTACCAAAGAAACAGCCGAAAAGATATGTGAAGCTTTCGAAGAGGAATTAGAAGAAAGGAAATCTATTCTCATAAAGCTAAACATACAGAAAACAACCATCGCTTTAGCGTTTGATCACTTTCTAAAGATGAATGCTGATAAAGTTGAGAAGACCAAGTATGCATATAACTTTTTCTACAAGTGGTTCACAAAGAGTTTCAATCAACATGACCCTTGTACGGTTATCAACAAAATATCAGCCGAAGATTGGATGATAAAAATGCGAGGATATTATGATGAACCCAATACTCTGTATGGTTTGTATAAAGTGCTAAATAAGTTCTTGAATTTTCTATTTGAGTACTCTCATATTCCGGTCTTTAAGCTAAATAAAAATGTAAAGCCAAAACCAATTGAAAAGCCTATTAAAGTATTTGATCCTCTGGACTTAGAAAAGATGATTAAGAACCTTAGTAGAAAGAAAAAAAATTCAAATTTCACTACGATGTTCTATCTATTGTTATATACTGGGTTACGTCCTAGCGATTTAGTTGATATAAAAGTTGAGGATGTTGATATAGAGAGTATGACTCTAGATTATTATTCATCCAAGGTAAAAATTCATCATTGTATTCCGTTGCACGAGAAACTAAAGCCAATAATAACAAAACGTATTAATGAGATTAAAAGTGGAAAGCTGATTAACTATGCTACTACTGTTGATATGGGAAAAGCCTTTCGACGATATTTAACAAGCATTAAACTTACTGGTAAGGGATATAATTTAAGAACGTTCAGAAAAAATTTTGCCACACGTGCTTTTGAAAATGGAATCAATTTATTAAGTGCCTCACGCTTGCTAGGTCACCGAACTATGCAAACTACACAAAAGTATTATACTCATGTGGAAAAACTAAAACTTGCCGAGGAATTGAAAAAACTTTCCTTCAAAAAGGGGAGTAAAAAGGGAGTAATTCCAAGGGTAAAACGTACTAATTTCGAAAAGAAAAGTATCGAAAACAGCTAAAAAACGTAATATTCTGCTTGTTTAATCGTTCTTTTAAGGTGAAGGTCGGTGGTTCGAGCCCACCCGTGCTCACGAGAGAAAGCCTTGTAACTTAATAAGTTGCAAGGCTTTTTCATCTTTAAAATGATTTAAAAGTAGAACAAAGAAAATTCTTGTTCTTTCCAACTGCCTACCAAGAAAAAAGGGGGAATTAAGTACTATTGATTAAGGCGTTCTTATTGTTGATTTTGTTCAAATATGTGTCACTCATCATAACTAGACTTGCTGTCTATTGCTTTATTAAGCTCTATTTGTTAAGTTGATTTTGGGTAAGAACTCCTACGTAAGGGTATTTTTACTAAATTAAATCTGAATTATTCTGAATAATTAACCAAAATAATTATACGGCTTACTATTATGATCTTATTTTTAATTTCCTTTGATAGGAGTAATCAGAGGGCTTAATGGAAATTAGGTAATTAATTTTAGCGATTGATCAAAATAGAATTTTTACGAAAGTACTTTCATGAAAAAAAATATTTTTCTGTTAATTTTTACAATGTGGGTTTTAGGATTGTTTTCCTGCAGGGATCTAATTTCTGATAATCCTATTGATAATAATATAAAACTTAATCCACCATCTAGCGTAACGGTTTCATTTTCAGCAGATACAATGGTAACAGTTAGCTGGCAGTATCAAAACGCAGATAAATATATATTTACCGTAGAAATCAGCTCCGATAGTACTAGCTGGCAAAAATTAGGAGATGCAAATAAAGAGAATTCTTTGACCGTAAAATATATTTTTGAGGTAAATAAGGATTACTTTTTTAGAGTCTATGCAAATATTGAAGAACAAAGGAGTTCCTTTGGTTCCGCAAAAGCAAAAATAACATTGCTCGGTTCACCTTCCGAACTGGTTGTTACTTTCCCTGTGGATACTAAAGCTGTTCTAACATGGAAGGATAATTCTACAATTGAATCCAACTTCGAAATCGAATCTAGCCTGGATGGTACTAATTATTCTTTTGCTAAGAATGTTGCAGCGAATACCACTTCAACAGAAATAGAGGGAAATTATTCAACTAATGTTAATTACTATTTTAGAATTAGAGCTAAAACGACTATTAATTTTTCTGCTTTCTCTAATGTAGCACAAGGCAAACCCGGATTAAATGCCCCAACTAATTTACAAATAACATTTCCAAGCGATACAAAAGCAAGATTAACTTGGATTGACAACACCACATATGAAACCGGTTTTGAAATCGAGATGAGCAGTGATAGAACTAATTTCACATTGGTCAAAATAGTTAATGCGAATACTACATCCACAGAGATTGATGCAATCTTTCTAACAAGTATAACATATTCTTTCAGGGTTAGGGTTAAAACAACGAATAATTATTCTGGTTACTCAAATATAGTTGAAGGTAAACCGGTATTGAATGCCCCCAGTAATTTAATAGTAACATTTCCCGGTGATACTAGGGCAAGATTAACATGGACTGATAATAGTACATATGAAACCGGATTTGAAATAGAACGAAGTGCTAATGCTTCTAATTTTACAATTGTTAAAACCGTTGATGCGAATGTTACTGCCGTGGATATTGATGATAATTATCAATTTGGCATCACATATTCTTTCAGAATGAGAGCCAAAACAATAAATAATTATTCTCCCTATTCTACTCTTCAATTAAGCGGACTGAAACCTCATATACCTGTATTAACCTCGCCGACAAACAATGCAGCCGAGATTGGAATGTTACCAGTTTTAACATGGGGTGCAAGCACCGGTGCAAATGACTACACTTTGCAAGTATCTACCAGTAGTTCTTTTAGCTCATATATATATAGCAAGAGCGGATTGAAAACTACAAGTGAGCAGATAGAGGGTTTAAAACCTTCAACAATTTATTTCTGGCGTGTAAGTGCATCCAATAATTTTGGTGCATCTAACTGGTCCGATATCCGGTCATTTACAACTTTAACTCCCTGTCAGGGTGTGACAAGTGTTACATATGACGGTAAAACATATAATACCGTTGCAATCGGATTCCAATGCTGGCTTAAAGAAAATCTTGATGTTGGAAGTATGATTCCGGTATATCAAAATTCAAGTAATAATGGAGTGATTGAAAAGTATTGCATTGAAGACAAGATAGAATATTGCGCACCATACGGCGGATTGTATCAGTGGAACGAAGCAATGGCTTACAGCTCATTGCCTGGAGCTCAAGGTATTTGTCCGGATGGATGGCACATACCTACTAAAGGTGAGTTTGAAATTCTCCAATCAGAAGTCAATAATTCAAGAGATGCATTATTAGCACAAGGTGAGTTGAGCGGAAACAATAGCAGCGGTTTCTCTGCATTGTTGTCCGGCATCCGCTATGATGTTGGATATTATATAAACCTTGGTTATCAGACAAATTATTGGACTTCAAATGAATATAATATTTTCTATGCCTACTATATGAACCTTTACTACAGTAATACTTTCATTAACATTAACTACGAATTAAAGAATTTTGGTTATAGTGTCCGCTGTGTTAAAGATTAAGTTATGAGTGAAGTGTGAAAATAAATCATAACAAGAATTTTTTATTCATTTCATTAGCCTTATTTCTGTCTTCATATTTATGCTGGGCTCAGACATTAGAAGTTGAAATTGAAGGCTATTCATCTAATATTTATCTATCAAATCTTGCCGGTGAAAAAACTTCTTTAATAGATTCCGCAAATTCAAAAGACGGTTCCAAGTTTTCATTATCAAAGAATAATTTGCATTCCGGTATTTGCCGTATTTCATTCGATAAGAATAAATGGATTGATTTTATTAATGATGGTAAAAATGTTTCTATTTCAACAGATATTAAAAATGTTTTTGATAGTCTCAGGATAATTGAGTCGGAAAGCAATAAGCTTTTTTATTCTTTTCTTAGACTAAATAGACAGTATAAAACTAAAACTGAACTGCTTAACCTTATCATATCCCGGTTCCCGAAAGATGATCCATACTACAATTTGTCCCGCCAAAGACTTAATGAGTTGCAGAATGAATACCTTGAATTTGTAAACATTACCTCGCAGAAAGAGCCTGCATCTTTTATCGCAAGATATATCCGTTATGCACAGCTTCCTGTAATTGATATCAATCTTACTGTTGAAAAGCATGTTGACTATTTGAAATCAAACGCACTCAATCATATCAATTTTAACGATGCATTGTTGATTAACTCGGATCTCTTTACAAACAAAACGATTGAGTATTTATCCTATTACGGGAATCCCCAATTCCCAAAAGAAATGCTAGAAAAAGAGTTTATGAAATCTGTTGACACACTTCTGAACAAAGCGAAAGTAAATCAGCTCGTCTATCAACAAATAACTGAATATATGATTGATGGATTTAAAAGATTCGGATTTGATCAGGTACTGGACTATATAGTTGAGAATTATGTTATTAAAGATGACCTCTGTCTTGATGAAAAAACTGAAGGAATGATTAAACGAAGAATTGACCAGGCAAGAATACTTAAAATCGGTAGCTCGGTCCCTGAAATAACTTTACCAGATATCAATGGAAAACAAATAGATCTGAATAAAATTAGAGCAGGTAAGATCTTAATAGTATTTTATGCAAGCTGGTGCCCGCATTGTAAAGAATTATTACCTCAATTGGACACATTGGTAAAAAATCAGACTGAAAAGAAATTAGAAGTTCTTGCTGTATCGCTTGATACAAAAAAAGATGAGTGGATTAATTTTATCACCGCTAATTGTCGGTCTCTTATCAACGTGTCTGATCTAAAGGGATGGAATTCTAAATCTGCTGATGATTATTTTATTTACGCAACACCAAGTATGTTCTTAATTGATAGTGATCGAAAAATTATTAGTAAACCGACGACGTTTGATGAATTAAGAAAGTATCAGCTGTTATTTGAGTAGATACATTTTTATGCATCAATAAATAGATTCATATTGTTGAGCAATGGAGGCATTATGAAACTAGGATTCTTAATTTCAGCTCTATTTAGCTTTTCTGGTTTAGTCTTTTCTCAAAATCCCTGTCCAAATTTGCCTGCAGTCAATTATGGCGGGAAAATATATAACACTGTTCAAATTGGAACACAGTGCTGGCTAAAAGAAAACCTTGATATAGGAACGATGATACCGGTGAATCAAGATGGAAGCAACAATGGTTCAATAGAAAAGTACTGTTATAATAATGATATAAATAATTGTAATGTTTATGGTGGGTTATACCAGTGGAATGAAGCAATGCAATATGCGTCAACACCCGGTTCAAAAGGAATTTGCCCAACCGGCTGGCATATCCCAACAATCGAAGAATTTCAATCCTTAGCAAATATGGTTCAAAATGATGGTAATGCATTGAAAGCAATAGGACAGGGAACCGGAAATGGTTCAGGAACCAATACAAGTGGTTTCTCTGCATTATTATCCGGATACAGAGGAAACGATGGTCAGTCCTACTATATAGGCAGCCATTCCCGTTTCTGGGGTTCAATAGAAAATATTACTTTCGGTGCAAATATCATTCACCTTTACTACAACGTTGGCAATATTGGCTTTGGCGATGGTTATAAGGAATTCGGTTATAGTGTTCGATGCGTTAATGATATTAATATCACTTCTGTTTTTGAAGAGTTAAATCAGAATCAAATTCCAGAAGGGTATTCAATTTCACAAAACTATCCCAATCCTTTTAATCCTAATACTTTGATAAAATATTCAATTCCTAAATTCTGCCATGTTACAATAAAACTTTTTGATTTATTAGGAAAAGAAATTTTATTATTGATTGATGAAGATAAGAATCCGGGTAATTATGAAATCTACATTAATGGAAAGGATTTTGCATCTGGAATCTATTATTATAAGATAAACGCGGGCGAATTTTTACAATCGAAAAAAATGGTTTTGCTAAAATAGTATCAAATAATACTTGTTTTATAAAATGTGTATCCTGCTATTTAGGCGGGTGGGATTAAAAACCGGATAAGAATTACTTGCGGATACATTCTAAAAACACTACTTTGCGATTGCAAATTTTAAAACAAGAATTGTATGGCAGTTATTAATAACATATCGAATTTAAGCTGGTGGTGGAGAATTAATTCTCTGCCATCCTGATGCTATTTAAATAAACAATAAACTAAAAGCCGTGGATGGTAGAACAGTTCACGGCTTTGTTATATCCAGTCGTGAACTTCCATTCAGCGGCTTTATTTTTTTAAACCAAAGGAGGTTCACAATGTCAGGCAGTAAAATTGTTTTTCTCGATCAAACTAAAATGCCAACTAATTATTATAATATTTCAGCGGATTTGCCCGAACCAATGGCTCCACCGCTTCATCCCGGAACTAAAGAACCAGTTGGTCCTCAGGATTTATCGGCAATTTTTCCTATGGAATTAATTATGCAGGAAGTTTCAACGGAGCGATTTATTGAAATTCCTGATGAAGTACTGGAACTCTACAAAATTAGCCGGCCAACGCCTTTAATTAGAGCATCAAATCTTGAAAAATATTTAGACACACCGGCAAAAATATTTTATAAGTATGAAGGCGCAAATCCAACCGGAAGTCATAAAACTAACACTTCATATGCCCAGGCGTATTATAACAAGAGAGCCGGAATTAAAAAGCTGGTTACTGAAACCGGAGCGGGGCAGTGGGGAAGTTCACTTGCAATGGCATGTAAACATTTTGGTTTGGAGTGCGAAGTCTTTATGGTAAAAGTTAGCTATCATCAAAAACCATATAGAAAAACTTTGATGAACCTTTTTGGTGCAGAGGTTCATGCAAGTCCTTCAAATCTTACAAATGCCGGAAGAAAAGTTCTGGAAGCCGATCCGGATTCGCCCGGTTCTCTCGGTATTGCTATAAGTGAAGCAATCGAAAAAGCAGTCCAGAGAGATGACACAAATTATAGTCTTGGCAGTGTTCTAAACCATGTGCTGTTGCATCAAACAATAATTGGTGAAGAAACCCGTATTCAATTTGAAATGATCGATCATTATCCGGATGTTGTAATTGGATGCGTAGGCGGAGGCAGTAACTTTGGAGGGATAGCATTTCCATTCCTTCGAGATAAACTAAGGGGAGATCATAATGATCTTCAAGTGATCGCTGTAGAACCGGAATCATGTCCCACGCTTACACAGGGAAAATTTGAATACGATTTTGGTGATGAAGCCTGTATGACACCGCTTCTTAAAATGTACACGCTGGGGCACAATTTTATTCCACCGAGCATTCACGCGGGCGGGCTGCGTTATCATGGGATGGCGCCAACTATTTCGCATTTGCACAATCTAGGTTTTATTGAAGCTTCATCTTATAATCAATCAGTTGTTTTTGATGCAGCGAAAGTTTTTGCACAGACGGAAGGAATTGTTCCGGCTCCGGAAAGTTCTCATGCAATCAAGGAAGCAATAGAACAAGCATTGAAATGTAAAACGGAAGGCACTTCAAAAACTATTCTCTTCAATTTATCCGGACACGGGTTTTTGGATCTTGGTGCTTATGAACAGTTCTTAAATAACAGTTTATAGTAAGTAAATTGTTCTGGGGGCAATAAAATTGCCCCTTTAATTTACAAGGATGATTATTATATCCATCACATTAGTTCCGGTTGGACCGGTGATTATTAGTCCACCTGTTTTTTCAAAGAATGTGTATGAATCATTATTATCTAAAAACTGAAGGGGCAATAAATTCAATTCATTGGTTCGCTGCCAGATTTCATTTGAAGCAATTGCACCGGCAGCATCTGTAGGTCCGTCAGTTCCGTCAGTTCCGCAGCTTGCTATTAAGTAGTCGAATTCAGAATAGTTCATTTCAATCAAAGCCGAGAGAGCTAATTCCTGGTTTCTTCCGCCTTTGCCATTTCCTTTTATTTTAACAGTTGTTTCACCGCCAATTAAAACACACGCCGGTTTAGAAATTGGCTGGTTTTCCCGATTAATTTTCTTAGCAATGTCAGCAGCAAGCTTTCCAATATCTCTCGCTTCACCCTGAATATTATCGGAACGAATCAGAACGTTATATCCAAAAGTTTCAGCTTTTTCTTTTGCATGAATTAGGGCTTCTTTATTATTACCAAGAATAATGTTCGTTACATTCTTAAAGATCTCATTTCCGGGTTTAACTGTTTCAAGAATGCTTCCTTGGGCACCCATTGAAATATATTCTAGAATATTATCAGGAATCTGATCTTTTATTTTATACTTTGCCAGTACATTTAATGCATCCTGAAAAGTACTTGGATCCGGTGAAGTAACACCTCCGGAAATTGCTTCAAGCGGATCGTTGATAACATCCGATAAAATTAAACTGACACAGGTAGCAGGGTAAATTGCCTCTGAAAGCTTTCCACCCTTAATTTTAGATAAATGTCGACGGACAATATTCATCTCTTCAATATTAGCCCCGCACTTTAGGAGCGCTTTAAAAACACTTTGAAGTTCAGAAAGAGTAATTTCATCCGGCAACTTTTCTAATAATGCCGAGCCGCCTCCTGAAAGGAGACAGATTACCAGGTCGTTCTCATTCGCTTCGTTGACAAGTTTTAATATTTCGTCACCGGCTTTTAATCCATTTTCATCCAGTACCGGATGCCCCGATTCAATAATTTTAATTCTACTGCAAGGAATAGAATGCCCATATTTAGTTGAAATAATTCCGTCTGCTATTTTACTCTCTAATATTTTTTCAAATTCATGCGCCATGGATGCAGATGCTTTGCCAGTGCCGACAATATAAATATTCTCATATCGGTCTAAATTAATTTTGTGAGTATCTATTAAGAGATAACTTCCTTCAAGCATTACTTTTCGTGGAATTAACTGATCGGGTTTTACCGAGTTGATTGCTGAATCGATAATCTGAAAGAGATCGTCTTTTAACTTTTTCATTTTAACCTCATGCAAAGATAGAAATTATTTCTAAGATGAATAATAATATTGTAAATTGAGCAAGGTCAAATAAATTTTGTGGAGTTAGTTGGATCCTTATTTTCAAATTTTTATTGGAAGTTTCCTACTTAGCATTGTTCATGCTCTTATTCCAAGTCACTGGCTCCCGTTAGTTGCAATAGGGAAAGCAGAAAAATGGAATACGGGTGAAACAACAACGGTTGCAATAATAACAGCGGTTTCGCATACACTCAGTACTGTAGTAATAGGTATTGTTGTAGGTCTGGTTGGTTACAAACTTTCTGAAACATATCATTATATAACGCATTATTTAGCCCCAGCGATACTAATATTTCTTGGACTTATCTATTTTTATCTGGAATACCGTCATAGTAAAATTAAAACGGCACATAATCACCATCATGTTGACATAGACGGAATTGTAAAAAAGAAAAAAACGAAACGCTCAATAATTCTTACATTAAGTGCAGCGATGTTCTTTTCACCCTGTCTTGAAATTGAAGTCTATTATTTTACCGCAAGCCGGCTAGGCTGGACAGGAATTGGTATCGTTTCGGTTGTTTATTTTTTTGTGACTGTTATAGGTATTGTTCTGCTTGTTTATCTAGCATCCAAAGGTGTGCAAAAACTTAAATGGCATTTTCTGGAGCATCATGAAAAAATAATAAGCGGAACTATACTTGTCCTGGTGGGGTTGTTGGCATTTTTCATTGACTTTTAACTTTTATAATCCGGATTTATTAGTTTGATGTTAGAGGTTCATTTAAAAACTTCTTTAGAGATTTCGATAAAATAAATATCTTCTACCATGCATTTTTGGAATATAATTTTTTAATGAAGAAAATTTCATTTGTAATTAACGGCTTACTTAAGAATATCAATTCGAGAACAAAAGAAATAGAACTGCTTCTCGGTAAAGATTTTAACATTTCATATCACATTTCGCAAAGAAGTACAGACTCAATTGATTTATCCCGTAAATGTATTGAAGAGGGAACCGACTATATAATAGGTATTGGCGGTGACGGAACTCTAAATGAAGTAATAAACGGTGTGATGTTATCAGATAAAAAGAAAAGGAAGAATGTAAAAGTGGGACTGCTTCCAACAGGTTCCGGTAATGACTTTGCAAAAACTATGAAACTGGATTCTGAAGTGTTAACATTAAAAAATCTAATAGAAAGTGAACAATCAGTTTCTATTGATATCGGAAAAATCGAATGCAAAGACAATAACAGAAAGGATGCAATAAGATATTTTAACAACATTGCAGATGTAGGTTTAGGCGGTGAAGTGGTTTTGAAAGTTAATAAAAGCAGCAAAATATTTAGCCCCACTTTCAGATACCTTAAATCATCCGTTGAAGCATTTTTCACATACCGGAAAAAGAGAATCAGGTTTACTTCACCTCATTTTGTATGGGAAGGCGCTGTATTAATCCTCTGTCTTGCTAATGCAAATTATTTTGGAAGCGGATTGGGAATAGCTCCACATGCTCAGGTTGATGATGGCAAAATGGCTGTTGTTATTGCCGGCGAGATAAGTCTTTTTGATTATCTTAGAAATCTTTCCCGCATCAGGAATAAAGAAATAATAAATCACCCTGGAATAATTTATAAGGAAGTTGAATCCTGTACCATTGAACCCATTGAAGATAATTTATTGATCGAAACAGATGGCGAGCTTGCAGGAATTCTTCCACTTAAGATGAGTGTGTTAAATAAGGAAATTGAATTCCTTTCACCTAAAAAATAATTATAGGGACGTTATGAATAACGTCCCCATCAATGAGTTAAATACCAATCTCATTCAAAATATTATGCGCCCCTGAGAATTTATCCAAAACCCAGAGAACATAGCGGATATCAACACCAATCGAGCGGCTGTAGGATTCATTCCAGGCAAAGTCATTTATTGTTGCTTCGAAAGCACGGTCAAAATTTACACCGACTAATCTGCCGTAAGAATCGAGAATAGGGGAGCCGGAATTTCCACCTGTGGTATCCATGTTGTATAACATAGCAACCGGGAGCTTATTTCTTTTAGTGCTCACATATTTCCCGAAATCTTTGCTGCTATACAGAACTCTTAACTTATCGGGAATAACAAAATCATCTTCGCCTGTAGAATTTTTTTCGATTACTCCGTCAATGGTGGTAAATGGTTCCATGTAAGTAGCATCTGCCGGTGAATATCCTTTAATATAACCGTATGTTAAACGCAGGGTACTATTGGCATCCGGAATAAAATTAGTCTGCTTCCAAAGCATCTTAACATCCACAAGATCCCCGTAAAGTTTATTTAATTTGCCCTCATTGCGTTCGTTAAACTTTTGAAGTGATTGATTCTGGACTCTTAAATTATGAACAAAATCCAATAATGGATCCTGAAGTGCGGCAAGCTGCTCCGGCGTCATTTCTAAAAGGGAATTGAAATAATCAGTCCCCCGTATTTTAGAAGCAAGAATCTCATTGTCAATAAAACCGGAAATAGATATTACATAATCCTCCCTACCAGAATTTAACAAATTATCCAGAGCAGCAATTCTTGAACTCTCTGAAAATCCCTTAGCATCTTTAAACATTTTAGCAAGAACGATCTTTTCAAATCTGGAACTTAAATTATTGACAGAACTAACTGCCCGGCTGATTGACTGTTTAATATTCTTTTCCTGAAATTGTGTGCTTCGTTCGTTATCCGGTTTCTTAATTTCCTCTGCATGTGTAAATATAAAATTTGCAAGTGAAAGTGTAGGCGACATATTGAAAACCTGTCTGAAAAACAAATCCGCTTGAGCTAATTCATTTACATTGATAAACACATCATTAATCTCATTGAGGAGATTACCATAATTGGCTTTCAATTCAGGTCTCGATTGAATAAAAGAATTTAGCATTTGATCTTCTTCTTCTTTCTGTGAGATCAGATTAATCTTCTTAAGCCCTTTTAATTTTCCTTTATAATTTTTCATTGTGTTTGCTAATCCTTTTATACGGTTAGCAGCGGCAAGCTCAAGTTCCTTATCACCTTTACTAATATCCTGAAGAGTTTTTATACCGAATTCATATAAGTCGGATATATAAGGTAAAAGATAATCCTGTTGATATTTTACATACTGTGATGGTCGATGACGAAAAGTTCTTCCGGGATAGCCAAGAATGAAAACAAAATCATTTTCTTCAACTCCGTTTGAGTTTACTTTCAAGAACTTTTTTGGTTTGTAAGGAACATTATCTTTGGAATAAGTTGCTGCTTTACCATCGGGGGCAACATAAGCACGTAATAAAGAGAAATCACCTGTGTGACGCGGCCAGACCCAGTTGTCTGTTTCGCCGCCAAAGTTTCCTATTGATTGAGGCGGTGCAAAAACTAACCTTATATCACGAATGGTTCTATATTTGAATAATATATAAGATTTTCCGGCAAACATTTCCGATACATCAGCTACAATTGATTCCTTTTCATTAGTTGCGGCTTCTGCAATTTCTTTCGATTTTTTTACAATGGTCTGCGTTCTTAATGATGGATCGGTTATGTTTTTAACAGCGCTTAAAATCTGGTCTGAAACATCCTGATACGATTCTAAAATACGGCATGTATTTCCCAAGGCGGGAATTTCTTCTTCCATTGTTTGTGCATGAAATCCATTTTCCAAATAATTTTTTTCAACTGTACTTGCTCTAACAATTGAACCGTATGCACAGTGATGATTTGTTATTATTAACCCTTTATCAGAAATAAAGGAGCCGGTACACCCGCCGACGTTTACAAGTGCATCTATCAAACTTATTCCATCTGGATTATAAACCTCTTTCGGATCAATTTTCAATCCTGCCTTTACTAAATCAACTTTATCAATTTCACTTAATGGATACATCCCTTCTTCCGGTGAAGCCGGAAGCATTCCAAGTATTAACGTAAGTGCAATTAATAGTGTGATTAATTTGATAGGTTTAAGAACAAACTTTTTAATAATCATTTTAACTCCGGTTAGGTATACAAAAGAAATATTTCGCTTACAAAATAAAAGTTTGTTATTATATAAGGAAAATAAAATCGGTTTATTTTTAAGACAGGGCAATTGATAATTACCTAAAGAAAATAAAGGAATAAAATTTCGGCTCTTAAGTCATTAAACTCCTTTTTTATTTTTTGGATTTACGAAAAAAACAGTAAATCTATTTGGAATCATATTAGCTGGAAATGGAACTAATAAATAGAATTGAAGGTTAAGATTAACGAATATCACAAATATAAAATGGACAAAAGCGCATTAATAATAGGTTCGGGATTAGGAGGTTTATCAACGGCATTACGACTTTCCTCAAACGGATATAAGGTCGTGGTTCTTGAAAAGCATTCGACACCCGGCGGTAGAATGAATATCATCGAAATGGACGGTTTCCGCTTTGATATGGGCCCTTCGTTTATGAGTATGACTTATGAATTTGATGAACTATTCAATACTGTTGGGATTAAAAATCCAGTTGAATTTGAAGAACTGGAACCCTTGTATCAGGTTTATTTTGAGGGTAAGGATAAGCCAAGAAGAATTTTTAAAGATTTAGAAAAACTGGAAAAAGAATTTAGTGATGTTGAGCCCGGTCTAGCTTCTAAAGCAGATGCATACTTAAAACGAGCCGGTCAATTCTGGCATGATACTGAAGATAAAGTTGTCAAAACAAATTTTGACAGCATGTTCAAATATCTTCTCAAACTTTCCACTGTTCCTTGGAAGCATATACCATATTTGTACAGAACGATGTGGAGCGAAGTTGAAAAACAATTTAAATCGGAAGAAGTAAGAATCATTTTTTCTCTAGTTGCATTCTTTTTAGGTGCGACTCCGTTTCATACTCCTGCAATCTATTCATTGCTTAACTATACAGAGATGAGGCATAATGGTTACTGGCGCATAAAAGGCGGCATGTACCGTTTAATTGAAGAATTAGTAAAGATTCTTAAAGATAGAGGTGTGGAGTTTCATTTCGATACTGAAGTAGTAAATATCGGTTCTAATAGCGGAAAGCTTTATGAGGTTATTGATCGGAATGGGAAAAGATGGCAAGCTGATATATTTATTTCGAATGCCGATGCCGCTTCTTTCCGCGGACAAGTACTTGGACGGAAGAAATTTAATGAAGAGAAATTAGATAAGATGCACTGGACCCTTGCACCGTTTACAATTTATCTCGGTGTTAAAGGTAAGGTCGATAATCTTGAGCATCACAATTATTTTCTTGGTAGCAATTTCAAAGGTTATGCCGATACAATTTTCACATCGTCAATAGCACCGCAGAAACCGTATTACTATGTAAATGTATTATCAAAATCGGATTCAACTTGCGCACCAGATGGCTGTGAAAATATTTTTATTTTGTGTCCTGTCCCCGATCTCCGTTACAAAAAAGATTGGAGCGATAAAGAAGAACTTGCAAATACATTAATCAAAGATTTATCTCAACGTATCGGGTTTGATTTAGAATACAATACAATGGTAAAAAAAATTCTTGCACCGGACGATTGGGCTGCCATGCTTAATCTTTATAAAGGTTCTGGTTTGGGTTTAGCACATGATATTAATCAGGTCGGAGCATTTAGACCCAAGAACAAAGACGAACATTTCAGTAATCTTTATTATGTCGGTGCATCAACAACACCCGGCACAGGTTTGCCAATGGTAGTCATTAGTTCACGCTTAGTAACAGAGAGGATCTCAAATGATTCAACTTTATCATGATACATCGTTTTCGATGAGCAAAAAAATGACGAAAGCATACAGCACTTCGTTTAGTCTTGGCATTAAAGCATTTACCAAAGAATACCGCGACCCAATTTATGCAATTTATGGTTTCGTTCGACTTGCCGATGAGATTGTCGATTCATTCCATGATTACAATAAAGCTGAATTAATCAAACAATTTCGTATAGATACTTTTAATGCAATAAAAGAAGGGATATCAACTAACCCGGTTCTTCATGCTTTTCAGCTTGTTGTTAACAAGTATAAAATTGACAATGTTCTAATTGATGCATTTTTTAAAAGCATGGAAATGGATCTCGATAAATCTTCCTACCATAGAGAAATTTATGATACCTACATTTATGGTTCGGCTGAAGTTGTCGGTTTAATGTGCCTAAAAGTTTTTGTCAATGGTGATGAATTAAAATACCGGGAATTATTGTATCCTGCTAAAATGCTCGGCTCTGCGTTTCAGAAAGTAAATTTTTTACGTGATATTAAAAGTGATATTGACGAACGCGGAAGAATTTACCTGCCCGATGTTCATGGATCCGAAGGAATTGACGATACGAATAAAAAACGACTTGAAAACGAAGTTAAAGAAGAGTTTCATCAAGCACTCATTGGAATATTAAAACTTCCTATGGGTGTAAAACTTGGAGTTTATTCAGCATACCTTTACTATTATGTTCTGTTTAAGAAGATACAAAGACTTGGTGTAGAAGAACTTCTTAAGAGACGTGTAAGAATTTCTAACTTTACAAAGCTCTTTTTACTCGTAAAATCGTTCTGGGAAATCAAAGTTGTAAAAATCAGGTTTGAGTGATGAAAGGATTATTTTTATTATTATTAATTATTCAATCATTTGCATTGGCAAATGGAAAGGTTAAATCAGGTCCTCACGAAATCGATTTAGATGTTCTTGAATTTATTCGAACTAACTACTATGCTTCTGTTGAAAATGAAGATCTGGTGGAGGAAATCGAAAAATTTATTGTTAGAAATTTTTCATCCGATAAAGAAAAATATCCTAACCTTATATTAGCATATATTGCTGCATTACAATCAGTAAAATCTAAACACGCATTCTGGCCTTTTACTAAACTTGAGTACTTTAATCAATCCATGGAGTTGTTTAAGAATGTAATTAGCAAAGAGCCAAATAGTCTCGAAATTAGATTTCTTAGATTTGCTATTTTACATCACGTTCCGGGTTTTTTAGGACATGCAACAGAAAGACAGGAAGATGCAAATATCATTGTAAGGCTTCTGCTTTTAAAAGATTACTCCAGTATTAGTGAAGATATACAGCAGGGAATTGCTGAATTTCTAATTAAAAGCAAAAGATTGCTCCTATTCCAGGAGAAACGGATAACTGATAATTTTGTTCTGGCTTTAAATGATTAGTACATATTTAATTATTAATATCCTGATAATTATTGTACCGCTTCTTCTAACCTTTGAAAAAAAAATCAAATTCTACAAAAAATTACCCGCGCTTGCTGTTTCAATAATTATAGTCGGCGGGACATTTATTCTTTGGGATATTATTGCAACCTACCGCGGTGATTGGGATTTTAACCCGCAATATCTAGTCGGAATAGAAATCTTCAATTTGCCGATTGAAGAAATATTATTTTTCATAACCGTTCCGTACTCAGCTATTTTTTTGTATGAAACTGGAAAAATTTATCTTAAGAACATTACTTTTCATGCAAATAAAACCATAGTACTTGCAATCGCTCTCATTCTCATTGTGATCGGACTTATGTTCAATGAGCAATATTATAGTTTAACAGTTTTATTCTTTAGCGGTCTCTTTTTAATAGTATCCTCAATATTTAATTCCAAAATCCAAGTTCTAAATTCAAGTTTGTATTGGAGCTGGATCCTTTTTATGTATCTGCCTTTTTTTATAGTGAATTACTTTCTAACGTCACTACCGATAGTCACATATTCACCAGCTGCAATATGGGGAATAAGAATTACAACTATTCCATTTGAGGATTTCTTCTATTCATTTTCAATGTTATCATTTTATCTCTATGTTTATATGATTGTAAAAGAGAAATGGCTAAAAGAAAACGAATAGCGGTAGTGGGAGCGGGTTTAGGTGGTTTAAGTGCAGCAATTAGATTAGCCATTAACGGTTATACAGTTGATCTATACGAGCAGGGCAAAAGTCCGGGGGGTAAGGCAAACCAGATTAACGAAAATGGTTTTAGGTTTGATACCGGACCATCACTTCTTACGATGCCTTTTGTCATCAAGGATTTGTTTGAAAACGCCGGTGAAATAATTGAAGACTACTTTGAAATAATTCCCTTAAAAAATCTTTGTAAGTATCATTATCCCGATGGCACAATAATTAATGCTTACTCAGACACAGAAAAATTTGCTGAAGAAATATCATCAAAAACGAAAGACACAGCCCAATCAGTTAAAAAGTACTTAAAATATTCCGAAAAGATTTATGAGTTGACTGCTGATCTTTTCTTGTTTGGTGATTTCTCCGAGCCAAAGAATTTTATAAGTACTAAAGCCCTTAACACATTACTCCAGATAAACAAAATTGATCCGTTCCGGACAATGCATAATGCAAACAAGAGTTTTTTTAAAGATGAGAAGACTATCCAGTTGTTTGACCGGTATGCTACTTATAACGGATCTGATCCATTTAAAGCTCCGGCTACTCTTAATATAATTCAGCATGTAGAATATAATCTAGGTGGTTATATATTGAATGGGGGAGTCTATTCACTGGTAAATGCACTTTATCGTTTGGCTCAGAAGAAGGGTGTAAACTTTTTCTTTGAGAGTAAAATATCTAGAATCCTTCATAATGATTTTTCAGTAAATGGAATAACAATCAATAGAAACGGTATTTTAGAAAAGAAAAATTATGATACGATTATTTCGAATGCCGATGTAAATTATTCATACAAACATTTACTTGATGATAACCGTTCGGATTCAGCTGTGAGATATTCGAAACTTGAACCTTCCAGCTCTGCTTTAGTATTTTACTGGGGAGTTAAAGGTAAATATGACGATTTAGAAATTCACAACATTTTATTCTCTTCAGACTATAAAAAAGAGTTTAATGATCTTTTTGTAAAGAAAGTTTGTCCCGATGACCCGACTGTTTATATTTATATATCTTCGAAGTACAATAGTAATGATGCCCCGGCGGATCACGAGAATTGGTTTGTTATGATAAATGCACCTTACGTTAAAAATCAAAACTGGGAATATGAGATTGAAAAAAGTAGAAAAAGCATTATTAGCAAAATAAACAGTTTTCTGAAAGTAGATATTGAGAATAAAATTGTTACCGAACAAGTTCTTACTCCGGAAATAATTGAAAAATCAACAAGCAGTTATAGAGGAAGTCTATACGGCATTTCCTCAAATTGCAAAAGAGCAGCATTGTAAGGCAGAAGAACCGTTCTAAAGAATATTCCGGTTTATATTTTTGCGGGGGAAGTTCTCATCCGGGTGGAGGAATTCCTCTTGTTATCCTTTCGGGTAAATTAGCAGCAGAAGCAATTATTGGGTCGTAAAATGATTCATGTTATTCAGATTATATTTGGTTGGATTATATTTCCGCTTAAGAGGTTCAGTCTGTTATGATAAAAGCCGATCATAAAAAATATGCAAGATGGATTTTTATTCCTTATATGAACAGGATGCTGAAAAAGAATTTCAGTCACTTCTATTTGGTAAATGAGTATCCCCAAGCATTAAAAGAAAGCAAACTTGTTATTACACCAAACCATATAAGCTGGTGGGATGGTTTCTTTGCGGAGTTTCTCTTCTCAAAATTGTTGAACCGGAAACTTCATATAATGATGCTGGAAGAACAATTAAAAAAGTACTGGTTCTTTAAAAAGCTGGGTGCTTATTCGATACAGCCTGATTCTATTAGGAGCATTTTAGAAACAGCCAGGTACACAATGGAACTGATCAATAATCCAAACAATTTTGTTATCACTTATCCCCAGGGTGAGATAGAATCATTTGAGAAGAGACCTCTGACATTAAAGGAAGGCTTGAAGTATTTTATAAAGGGAATTGAAAACGAATTTTACGTTTTACCGGTAGGTTTCAAAATTCATTACTATAATGAAAAATATCCTTCAATAATTGTAAGGTTTGGCAAACCTTTAAATGGAAACGTAGTGTTAAGCAGTTATTCCACCTTTAAGAATGAATTTATGGATAATCTGGATCAGCTTGCAGAGGCAGCGGAGAAAAAGGAATTTGTTAAGGATTTATTCGCTTAATGATTTCGAATTTACTTTTCATATTGCTTCTATCCATCAACTTGATATTCCTTTTCATAATTATTTATAATTTTTTTACAGCTCCTAGAATTAAGAACATTAAGTCGACAACACATAGTAACTATAAACTTTCCATTCTTATTCCGGCGAGGAACGAGGAAAAAAATATTTCACATTGTCTCGATTCAATTCTTAATCAATCGTTTAAGAATTACGAAGTAATTGTTATGAGTGACGAGTCAAATGATAATACTGCTAGCATAGTTAATGAATATGTCTCAAAGGATAGTCGAATTAAATTGGAACTTGGTAAGAAACTTCCGGAAGGATGGCTTGGCAAAAACTGGGCGTGTTTTCAATTGTCACAAAAAGCCACAGGTGATTTATTTCTATTTATTGATGCGGACGTTAGGTTAAATGAAAATGCAGTTTCAAGTTCGGTTAAGTTATTTGAGGAAAAGGGTCTTAGTTTAATAACTGTTTTTCCGACACAACAAATAAACGGGATAGGCGCTCAGTTGGTCGTGCCATTGATGAACTGGCTTCTATTAACATTTCTACCATTAAAAAAAGTTTACACATCCCCAAGGAGTTCATTTGTTGCTGCTAATGGTCAGTTTATTCTGATTGATAGAAAAACTTATGTAAGTATCGGTGGTCATAATGATGTGAAGAATCAGGTGGTTGAAGATATGGAATTGGCAAGGAAAGTAAAACAGAATGGATTAAGAATGATAACAGCATTAGGAAACGATTCCATCTTTTGTGAGATGTATAGTTCTTTAAATGACTCAGTTAACGGATTCTCTAAAAACTTTTTTAAGGGCTTCAATATTAGCTCTATCACATTCTTATTAATGCTGTTTTTTATGATGATTCTATTTTTCACGCCTGTTATTCTTATAATATTGAACATTAATTTTCTGCTGATTGTTAGTATTATATTAATCGGCAGGGTATTGATTTCCCTAATGAGTAAACAAAAAGTAGTCATAAATGTTATTCTTCATTTTTTTCAAATGCTCGTTTTGATATTTGTAGGAATAAAATCAGTCTACGCCGCATCATCCGGAGATATTGAATGGAAGGGAAGAAAAATATAATTACACGATACTCAACAAAATTTCTCTTTATAATTTTTGCCGTCGGAATTGTTGGTCACATAAATCCCGGTACGAGAGATATAATGCTTTTACTAACTCCCTTTACTCTATTTATTACAATGAGTGTAGTATTTTATTCTCTATTTTGTGAATCAAATAGAAAGTTAATACTCTGGTTTTTGATTACATACTTATTCACATTTATTACAGAAGTGATTGGTGTTAAAACCGGAATCGTATTTGGTAATTATCTTTATGGGTCAACGCTCGGTATAAAAGTTTTAAGCGTTCCATTAATTATCGGATTGAACTGGGTATTCGTAATTCTTGGCGCCATCACTTTTTCTCAAAAAGTTACAAGCGATAAAAACCTGATTGCATTAATAACAGCATTGATTGCCGTCGCGTTCGATATGGTTTTAGAACCTGTGGCAATTAAACTTGATTATTGGAACTGGCAAAACGGTAAAATTCCATTGCAAAACTACCTTGCATGGTTTGCTATCTCTTTTATTGTTTCATGGTTTTTCAATAGAATGAATCTGCATATTAAAACGGATTTACCTAAAATCTATCTTATTGTTCAAACAATATTCTTTGTTTCTCTTTTAATTTTTATTTGAGGTTAAAATGGGGATTGTTATTGCTTTATCAATTATCTTTATTTGGATTTCTCACCTTACTTATATGCTTACATCTGTAAATGTAGATTTTACATCGCCATTATTTTATCTGCATCTTTTTTTGCAAACATATTTCTACACCGGTTTATTCATAACTGGTCATGATGCAATGCATCAAACAGTTAGCCGTAATAAGAAATTGAACCGAGCAATTGGAACGATAGCAGCATTTCTGTATGCAGGTTTATCTTATAAGAAGTTGATAGTCAATCACTTTAAGCATCATAAAAATCCTGGATCTGGAGATGATCCTGATTTTAATGTTAAGTCTCAGAATTTTTTTATCTGGTGGGGCTCATTCATGTTAAGATATACAACCGTACTCCAGATATTAATTATGGCTCTGGCTTTTAATATTTTGAAAATATGGGTACCTGAAAAATCACTCTGGTTCTTCTGGGTTATACCGGCACTTTTAAGCTCACAACAGTTATTTTTTTTCGGTACTTATCTTCCACACCGGAAACCTCACGATCATGATATGGAACCACATAAGGCAAGGACACAAAAGAAGAATCACGTGTGGGCAATGGTATCATGCTACTTCTTCGGATATCATTTTGAACATCACGATGCACCACAGACACCATGGTGGCAGCTATATAAAACGAAATGATTTAATCCGATTATCTCGGTAGCTCTATTGTAAAGACAGTACCCAACTGTTTATCGGAAATGAATGACACTTTCCCATTCAGATTCTGTTCAATTATCAGTTTTACACTATAGAGTCCAATTCCTCTTCCTTTTTTCTGCTTGGTGCTGAAAGATCTTTTAAAAAGTTGAAGTTGAACATTATCCGGAATTAATTGCGAGTTGTAGACATTAATAAAGGCTGTTTCATCGGTTATGAATGAGTACAATTTAACTTCGTCATTGTTTAATGATGCTTCTAGTGCGTTTTTAATTAAGTTACCAAGTGATCTTACAACAAGAACTTTATCTGTCTTAACCTTAATGTCTTCATTAAGAAAACTTACTGTAAAATTTCTACCGATAGCAAGTTCATGGTTCTGATAAAGTTCAAAGGCAGATTGAACAATTTCGTTAATAGAAACATCTTTGATATTAACCTGAAGATTACCCTCCTCGGCATGTCTTATTTCTTGCTGGATTAATATTTCATTAAGTAATTGCTCGGATGAAATGACAAGGGAATTAATCAACTGTCCCTTTTCCTCATCATTACTTTCACGTACAAGTAATTGAGCAAGTCCGTTAATTGCGCCCGACGTGTTTAGAATATCATGAAAGAAAATTCTTTCCAGTGATTCCTTCCTCTTTTCGCTCGATATATCTTTTACGGAGAACAGAGTATAGTTATTGTTTTTAAATTGGATTGGTTGAGTAAAGACTAAAAATTCATAAGAGATTTCTTTCTCATTTACTAGGCCAGTAATTTTACACTCTTCTTCAACTTTTTGATGAGTATCCCATGTATATTTAATTGCTTTAGCAGCGCCGCATTCCCTGCAGAATGTTGCCGTTCCGCATCCTCCTGGCAGAGCACGGCTGTGGATACAATTTAGTGCCTCACCGATTCGTTTACCTAAGATCTGTTCGGGTTCTCTTACATTAAATGCTGAATAGGCTTTGTCGTTGAATGCAACAATTTGTCGGTTTCGGTTCAACACTACAACAAATTCAGGAAAACCTTCAAGTATTTCACTAATTAAGGGATTTACTTTGAATAACAAATAATCATCTATAATCTCTTCGGGTTCGGAACGTTCCGGACTGTCGTAATGTGTTTCAAGCTGCATAAAACTTCCTATTTGAAGTAGTATCTTGCCCCTAGAGCAATATCTAAATTGAGTGATGTTGAAGGAATTAGATTAAAAACCGGAACCAGCTCAAGGAAAACATCAATCGGTAGTTTATCACTTAGCCATGCAATTCCCATTACACCTCTTGCACCAAGAGCATTATCAGAATTATTAACAAACCTCAATCTTGCTCCAAATCCATAATAGACCGGCAACCGGTAATCGGATTTAATTACATCAAATGCATGATACAAATAATCTGCATGAAGAGACATTGCACTGAATTTTTGAACAAATGAATATGCTAAACCAAAGTCGAATGCATTGTTGCCGTCAATCCAGTATTTTGCACTAATTCCGGTTGGTTCTCCTACCATCAACCCTAAGCCGAAACCTTTATCCTGAGCATTAAAATTATTAAACAACATTATTACTAAAGCTACAGTGGTAATAAACACTCTTTTCATATTATATCCTATAATAAACAGTAAATAAACCGATGCGAATTAACGAAAAAAAGTTAAGAAATAAAAGTTACATTTGAGTTATAAATAGATTCTTATTTGACAAAATAAAAGTTAATAATTCTTAAATTTGTGCCTGTTATATTAAATAATACAGAGGTATAATGAGCGGTAACGAAATCAATGAATTAATTAAGTATTACTCGGCAGAATTTGATTATACTAAAAAAGAAACAGTAATTATTTTAGCCGCCGGACATGGTAAGCGTATTAAGTCGCAAACTTCAAAAATGCTTCATAAAATTTGGGAAAGCCCAACCGTTGAACGAGTATGCAACGCATGTTTAAATTCACTTGGTAACGCCAATATAATAATCGTTGTAGGAATTAAAGCCGATGAGGTGATCAAAACAGTTGGTAAGAAAATGTCGGTCATTTATGCTTACCAGGCGGAACAAAAGGGAACCGGCCATGCCGTTCAGGTTGCACTAGAAAAAATAGACTCATCAAAATATGACGGAACTGTTTATGTCTTTCCCGGCGATATGGGACTTATTGATAGTACAACTATTAATTACTTTCGCGATTCTCTCATTCAATCACAGTCGGATATGATTGTTTTAACCGGAATTTTTGAAGGTAGAATAGAGGATAATTATTACGGAAGGATTGTTAGAGTACCCGCTAATAAAAGTAAAAATGAAATTTCAGATAAAAACGGTAATGTAATCGAAATAATTGAATATAAAGATATCATGAACCTGGAGAGTACCAAGCCCTATAAAGTTAAGTATAAAAAGAAAGTAATCACATTTAAGAAAAAAGCACTTATTGAAAACCGGGAATTTAATTCAGGTGTATTTGCATTCAAGTATCAAAAGCTCAATGAATTGATAAAAATGATAGGTGAGAATAATATTCAGAAGGAGATTTATTTAACAGACTTAGTTTATCTTTTTAATCATAACGGCTATGCAGTTTCTGCCGTAAGTCCAAAAAATCAATATGTTTTGACGGGCTTCAATAATAAATCTGTTTTGAAAGAAATGGATGCAGTTGCTCGTAAACTTATCTATGATAAATTGAAAGATATAATTGAGATTGATGACCCGGATGATTTTTTTATTGATGAATCTGTTGTTAATGAAATAATGGAATTGGATGGCAAGGGTATCCCTCTTGATATAAGGATCGGTAAGGGCGCTTATATTGGCAAAGACGCAAAATTAAATTTTAATCTTTCTATAATGAAAAATGTCTTCATTAACGGGGCAATTAATTTTGGGAAAAATATTTTGATTCGTGAAAATACACAGCTTTCCTGTTTCTACGGACAAAGAATTGAAATTGGTGATAATACAGAAATCTTCGGCGGTAATATTATAAAAGGGAACGTTAAAATTGGAAAGCATTCGATGATAGAATCGGGTGTGAGGATTACCGGGAGCGATGATTATCCTGTAGTTATAGGTGAAAATGTTACAATAAAAGGTGTCACTTACATTTTTGGTTCGCTAATTGAAGATCATATTCATCTGGAGCACTCTGTTATAATTCGAAAAAATATATCCAAACCTCAGAATGCTAAACAGGATATTTATAAAGTGAGATATTATCTGCCTGAAGCCGAAGGAATTGATGCAATAAAAAATTTGTGATTTAAGCAAACCGGAGTTTCTTAAAAGAACCTCCGGAATTGCTTATAAACTTTATTTAGATGCGGCTAATTTATTGACATGTTTGGTAAGAGATGATTTCTTTCTTGCTGCTGTATTTTTATGAATTCTTCCTTTCGCTGTTTGTTTATCTAACGTAGCAACAGCAACCTTCAATAACTCTTCAGCCTGTGCTTTATCTTCTAACGTATAGACTTTTTTAACCACTGTTTTCACTTTTGATAAAGCAGCTTTGTTTCTTTCACTTCTTGTTTTGCTTTGTCTTATTCTCTTTTTTGCCGATTTGTGATGCGCCATTCAAAAATACCTTATATTTGTTAAAAAACGTGCGTAAATATAGCATTATAGAGTATTCGAATCAAATTTATGGATGAATAGAAATACCAATGCTTCTTTAGCAGGAACGCCAAAAAACATGAATCCCTTTGGACAACGAAATCACAACTAAGTACTTTTCGTTCATTTTATTGCTGTTTGGATTTTTTTTATAATTTGTAACTTGTTTTTTGTGGCTTGATTATTTGAAGGATTATTGTTTGAAACCGTTCATTTGTTGATTGGTTATTTGCAGGATTGTTATCTTTGCACCCACGATAATAATGGTTGAAGTTTGTTAAAAGTTAATGAAATATATTATTCAATTCAGGGTGAAAGCTCGAAAGCCGGACTCCCATGTGTTTTTGTAAGACTTACATATTGTAATCTGCGCTGCACTTATTGCGATACCGAATATTCATTTTACGATGGAAATGATAAAACTATCAATGAGATTATTGTTGAGGTTAAAAAGTACGCTTGTAAACTGGTTGAAGTAACTGGTGGGGAGCCCTTGGTTCAAAATGAGTCCCTTGAGTTAATGCAGAGACTATGCAATGAAGGTTTTGAAGTGATGCTCGAAACAGGGGGAAGCCTTCCGATTAAAGAGATTGATAAACGTGTTATGATAATAATGGATTTAAAATGTCCCTCGAGCAAAATGATGAAGAAGAATCTTTATGAGAACATCAATCATATAAAACCATCGGATGAAATTAAGTTTGTGATTGGTACAAGGGAAGACTATGATTGGTCAAAAGAACTAATTATTAAGTATAGCTTAACTCAAAAGTGTTCGGTTTTGTTTTCTGTAGTTTTTGGTCAACTGGAACCGGTTCAACTTGTAAATTGGATTTTAGAAGATAAAATTAATGTTCGATATCAATTACAGATGCATAAGATAATCTGGCATCCCGAAAAAAAAGGTGTTTAATGAAAATCGCAAAGGAATTTAGCTGGGAGATGGGGCATCGCTTACCTTTTCATGAAGGTAAGTGTAAAAATCTTCATGGGCATTCATATAAATGTATGGTAGAACTTTCCGGCAAACCCGATAAAAATGGTATGCTGCTCGACTATTACGATTTAAAAAAAATCATGGATCCAATTATTGAAGAGCTTGATCATTCATTTATGGTTAATAGCAGCGATAAGGAGTTAATTGAAATTTTAGATCGGCTTAAATCGAATAAAGTTATTGTAGATTTTGATTCTACAGCAGAGAATATATGTCTCTATTTAATGGATAAAGTTAGACGTTCATCTTTACCAACAAATATTGAGGAACTTAAGGTAAGAGTTTTAGAGACTGAAAATACCTACGCGGAAGAATCCTGTAAGCTTTGAAATCTACAGAATTATTTCTGTTGTTTTATGAATTCTAAAATATGTGGTAATATCTCACCCGATTTTCCAAATACAGAATAGTCAGTGTTAGTTGATAATTCGGTTGGTTCAATATTTATCTCAACAAGATAAGCCCCTGCACGTTTTGCACTCATAGGAATATAAGCTGCCGGATAAACTACTGCTGATGTGCCAACAACAAAACAGAGATCACTCCACTCGGCAGCTTTTTCGCCGCCACTGAATTGATCCTGAGGAAGGAATTCACCGAACCACACTACATCCGGACGAATTAAACCACCGCATTTTTTACAGTGGGGGACACTTTCTGTGTTTTCTAAATCATTCAGATAATAAAAAGTTTTACAATCAACACAAAAATTTCTTTCGATATTACCGTGTAACTCAAATATTTTTGTCGAACCGGCTCTACGGTGCAGGTTATCAATGTTTTGTGTAACGACTGTTACATCATAAAATTTTTCAAGTTCTGCAATTGCTATATGACCGGCATTTGGTTTTGTATTATGTACAATTTCCCTTCTATGTTGATACCATTGCCAGACTAAATCGGGATTTTTCATAAATGCATCGAAGCTGGCAAGCTCTTCAGGTTTCATTTTATTCCAGATACCGTCTTTACCGCGGAAAGTTGCTATACCGCTTTCTGCTGAAATTCCAGCTCCGGTAAAGAATACCAGCTTCTTAGCATTTTTAAGTTTATCGAGAAATTCTTGTTTGAATTGCATAGCCGATTTAATACTAATAAGGGCGAAGCAGGTAATCTCAAGTTTGAGTTTATGAGATTACTCGCTTAACCCGATTGAATATTCTTCAACTATTCGTTTTTAATATCAATTAAAATCTGTTTTGCTTCAGTTTTTCTTTTATCATCATCCTGATGAGCATTTGTAATGGTCAATGCTTTATTTAGCATTTCTCTCGCGGTTTTGTATTCATCTTCGCGAATTAGGGAGTTTGCATAATCGACATAAAACATTACATAATTCGGATACAACTCAATTGCCTTTTTGAATTCATGAATGGCGATTTCATTATCAGCCCAGCCAAGACCCAATATAGACCGGGCCGGTTTCCATTTTTCGCTGGTTTTTGCGTGTGTTCGTGCTAACACATAATGTGAAACACCCATTATAAAATTATCACCATTATTAAGTTGAATTGCTTTTTCCACATCGGCTCTCACGGAGTTAACAACACCGGCAACAGAAAAGACACCTTTGAATAATGCAATCTTTCCGTTAGCAATAGCACGGCGCAGGAAGCTAATAGATTTATTTTGATCAAGTTTTATTGCTTTATCAGCAAACTCCAAAGCTTTTTGATAAGTTGCAAGCTGGGCATCTTCCTGGGCTGAAGTGCTTGTAGGCATTTTATCTCCAATATCTACATATGTTCTGCTTAAACGCCAGACGACTTCCCAATTTTCCGATTCTTGTTTTTCAGCTTTTAGAAGAACTTCAAGAGCTTTCTCATTATTGAATTGAGAATAATAATTATCGCACTCCTGAATTAACTGTTCAACTGTCTGGGCTGTAATGTAACCTGTGAAGAGGAAGAGAATTGTAGTTAATGCAAACAAGTATTTTTTCATTTTTTGTTTCCTCTTATTGTTAAGTGATTAATCTGTTTGATCTTCTTCCGGCAAATCGTCCGGAATATATAGAGAAGTGTTGGCCAGATATAGAAATTTTGTCCACTTATTTCCTTTGTTCTTTTCTGCTTCAATTGCAGATTTATATGCATTTGTTTTGGCGCTTAACTCATCTGCCTGGTATAAAGCAATTGCCTCAAGTGTTTTCGGTTCAACCGGAGAGGCAAATTCGAGTTTTCCCTGGTGGCTTAATATCAAATGCAGAAGCTGATTTTTTAATTCAGTTGGAAAATCCGTTATTGTTGCAGCTGCCTTTTCAACCTCGATTGCACTAATAACAATATGACCGACCAGTTTTCCTTTATCTGTATAATCAAAAACATTTTCATAAGTGAGTTCTTCTGTTTTACCGAAATCATGCAAGAGAGTTCCGGTAATGAGAAGATCACGTTTGATTTCTGGATGCAAAACGCTCATTAGATCGCAAATCTTAACTATCTCAAGAGTATGTTCCAGCAATCCATGAATGTATGCATGATGCCATGCTTTACCAGCCGGTGTTCTGCAAAATTTATTGAAATTATCTCCGTTGAAAATTTTCTTAAGCAGAGTATGTAAGTATTGATTTGAGATTGAACCTATTGCCGCATTGAACTCATCAATCATTTCATTAAGAGGTCGTCTGGATTTTGGAAGGAAATCATCACTTGAGACATTATCATCCTTAACTGCTAATCTGATTTTATCAACCCTAATTTGCAGGGCACCATTGAACTCTTCAATTGATCCGGCTACTTTAACAATTGTGCCTTCCTTTAAGCCATCAACAATATCTTCGAACTTATTCCATACTTTTGCAGGTAGAAGAGCGGACTGATCCCTTAATTCCATATTAAGAAATGGTTTACCGTTTTTTGCGGTCTTTGTCTCACATTTGGTGATAATGAAAAAGGAAGCGAATTCATCACCAACCGAAAGTTCATTTAATTTTTTTTGATTAAACATAAAACGTGTTTTTATGATCTAAAGTATCTTCAATTTATATAAAAAAATATGAACAGCAAAGATTAGTTTTCTACAATTTTAACAATACTTTCTTCGGGCAGCCTAACCAGTACAGACCTTCGAAGTAGATCGATCGAAACGGCAAGATACTTTTCTCCCTTTTTATACTCAGTTACTATTCCGATCACATCGCTAAATGGACCGTCAGTTATCCTGACTTTTGCACCCACTTCAATTTTATCTGTTACAAAAACTTCAGGTTTTTCTGAGAGAAGTCTTCTTAAATTTTCGATTTGCCATTCCGGAATAATTGACGGTTTATCGTTAAAACAAATTGTTCTGACAATTGAAGATTGCTGAATCGAAATTAACCTTTCATGTCCATCAGCATAAATGAAAATGTAACCTCTAAAAATCGGTTCTTCGACTTTCTTTTTACGGTCACTCCATTTTTTTTTAACAATTATTGTCGGAAGATAGACTTCTATCGAAAGGGCGCGTATCTGTTCCAGGGCTTTAAATTCGTGTCGTGGTTTTGTGTATAATGCAAACCAATGTTTTACTTTGTTATTTATTTTTTCTGGCATATTCTGGGAAATGATAAGTTTAATGGGAAAGTAAAATTAAAAAATACATTCCTTAACGGTTTCGATTAGCTGATCTAAATTGACCGGTTTAGGAATTATTTTATCAACACCAAGTTTGGAATACGTTCTAGATATTTCATCATTCAATTTAGCAGAAACAACAATAACCGGGATTGTTCTACCCGATTCACGTTTATTTAGCGCTTCCACAAGTTGAATTCCGTTCATCAGCGGCATATCATGATCGGTTATAATAATTGTGGGGGTCAGTTCCTTCAAAACGCCTATAGCTTCGTAACCGTTATTAACTGCCTTAATTTCGAAATTAGTAAGATGCTCTTCGATCACTTTTTTGTAAAGTGCCCTGATGGCTATATCATCTTCAACGATCAGGACAAAATTTTTGGCTTCCGGTACAGTAAAATGAAATTCACTTCCTTTACCGACCTGAGAATAGAACCATACTTGTCCACCGTGCTTTTCAACAATTTCCTTCATTAATGTAAGACCAAGTCCGCTTCCTTTTTCGCCGTTGGTGCCTACAAGAGAAAACTTCTGATCAATTTTAAAAAGTTTCGATTGGTTTTCCTCTGCAATGCCCAATCCTTCATCGCGCACAACTATTTCGATCATCCCATCTTTAAACCGCTGCGATTGAATGTGAACTTCTTTTCCTTCGGGAGTGTACTTTATAGCGTTGCTGGTAAGGTTAATAATCGCTTGACCAATGAGACGTTCATCAGCATTCATAAATAGATCAGGAGGTATGTCGAATTTAATATCAATGTTTTTTCTCACCGCATCGCCGGTTAAAGGTGCAATAATAGTTGTAATGATGTTTTTAACATTAAGTCGAACAGGCTCTATTTTAATACGTCCTGTCTGCAGTCTTGACCAATCGAGCAAACAATTGATTAGATTCAGCTGGGTCTTGGAAGCATCGTATATATATTTTAAGTATTCCAGTTTTTCCTCTTCGCTTAAATCTTTTTCGTTGAGTAATATTTCAGAAAAACCGAGTAGAGTTGTAAATGGTGCGCGCAGATCATGGGAAACGATGGAAATAAATTTATCTTTTGAAGCATTCAGCTCTCTTAAAGAGGAATTTATTTTTTCAACTTCAAGCTCTTTCTCTTTTATGTCTGTAATATCAATTGTAGTACTTTGCTTTTTATTAATCTCTCCATCTGGATCCCTTGTTATATTTAAGGATTCTTTAAGCCAGACTTTTTTCCCGGTTTTTGAGATTATACTGTAATATAAATCTGTTGAATATACTGAAGAGTCGTTTTCTAAATAAGCCAGATTTTTTTTAAGCGAATCTAAATCCTCTTCGCAGACTAATGAATATATTTTATCGGGCAGAGCATTTATTTCTTCGGGAAGATAACCGGTTACCTCGGTAAGATTGCTGGAAAAAAAATTTTGACCGGTGCCGTTTTTGAAAATAATACTTATGAAGATATTTTTAAGCCCTTCACATAAATTTGAAAGCTGCTGAAGTTCAAAATTTTCTTTTTCCATAGCCCAATTCAAAGGTGAGATGCTTGCCAAATATAAAAAAAAGTCTTTAATACTGCTTGTTTATCATTTAAAAAAAATCAGAACTTTATTAAGTATTTTAATGTTCGGTATTTAGTGAATAATAAAAAATAAGGAAACAAAGCTTTTGAAATCATATTTAATGTTGTTATTTCTATTAGTCCCCGTGGTAATTCTGGCAGATACTTCCAAAGGAACCATTACCGGAAAAGTTATAGACAAGGTGACTAAAGAACCATTGCCTGGAGTTAATATTGTAGTTGTTGGTACTTCTATAGGTGCAGCTACAGATTTAAATGGAATCTTTGAAATAAAAGGATTAGATGTTGGAACCTACCAGATACGCGTTTCTGCAATTGGTTTTAATACAATAGTCAGGTCCGATGTTGTCGTTAATAATGTAAAACCCGCCGATCTAATGTTCGAAATGATGGAAGCCGTTATTGAACTTGAGGGAGTTACGGTTAAGTCAGAATATTTTGACATGAATCCGACCGAATTAAACAGTGTTGCAAGTTTTGGCTATGAGGAAATTAGAAGGGCTCCCGGAGGTTTTGAAGATGTTGTAAGAGCGCTCTCAGTATTACCGGGCGTTGCTCAGGCAAGCCCGGGTAGAAACGATTTGATTGTACGGGGTGGGGCGCCCTCGGAAAATCTATATGTGGTTGACGGATTTGTAGTACCGAACATAAACCATTTTGGAAGTCAGGGCGCTACTGGCGGTCCGTTGAGTTTTATAAATCTTGATTTTGTAAGAGAAGCAACTTTTTCTACAGGGGGATTTTCTTCCTTATACGGTGATAAACTTTCATCTGTGTTAAAAATTGATTTACGTGAAGGTAGAAAAGACAAAATTGGCGGCAAGGGAACTATTTCTGCTTCTCAATTCGGATTTAATCTTGAGGGACCGATTTCATCCAATTCGAACTTTGTATTTTCTGCAAGAAGAAGTTATCTCGATTTTATTTTCAATGCTGCCGGTTTTAACTTTGTGCCCGAGTATTATGATCTTCTAACTAAGTATACTTATAATATTGATCCCAGAACTAAAATCTCTTATTTGTTTATCGGAGCTTTTGATAAAGTTAAATTCAACAATAAGGATTCCGAAGATTTATATGAGAACTCCCGTATCCTCGGAAGCAATCAGAACCAGTATGTCACCGGTATATCATTCAGGAAATTGTTCGGTAAGGGATTCTATGATATAACATTATCCAGGAATTTTGTTGATTATGATACGGCTCAAAGGGATACTCTGCTTATTCCGATTTTTCAGAACAAATCCAGAGAAGGAGAAAATGAATTAAAAGCCGATCTGGTCTATAAATTTTCATCTTCATCAGAATTGAATGTCGGTTCAACAGTAAAACTCATAAAATTTAATGCAGATATTTTACTGCCTAACTTTACAACATCATTTGGTGAGACGTTGAATATTACTTCGTTAAATACATCAAGGAATTATTATAAATATGGTTTTTATGCTCAATATTCAGATGTTTTATTTGACCGGGTAATGGTTTCGTTTGGTGCGCGTGGAGATTTCTTCAGCGGTATTAATAACGGATTTTATGCTAGTCCGCGCGCTTCTTTTTCCTATATAGTAAGTGATGCCGCAACTTTAAGTTTTAGCACCGGGATTTATCATCAGAGTCCTTCTTACATTTGGCTTGCTGCATTTGAATCGAATAAAGATCTAAAAGCGGTCCGTGTTGATCAATATGTACTGGGTTATGAAAGAAGGCTAAGAGAAGATATTAGAATGAAATTAGAAGGCTATTATAAGGATTATAAAAACTACCCGGCAAGTACATTAAGACCATACCTGGTTTTATCTAATACCGGGGCAGGATACGGAGGTGGAGATGAGAATTTTTCATCATTCGGATTGGAACAGCTTATAAGTGCCGGACACGGGATCGTAAGAGGAGTTGAATTTTCTATGCAGAAAAAATCATCGCAAACTCCTCATTACGGAATCTTAAGTATTACTTATAGTGAAAGTTTCTTTACTGGTCTTGACGGTATTCAAAGACCCGGCTCCTATGATCAGAAGTGGATCTTAAATCTAAGTGCCGGATATATTTTCAATAATAGATGGGAGGCTTCACTCAAATTCCGTTTTGCAACCGGTAATCCTTATACTCCATTTAATCCGGATGGTACACAAAGTGTTTCTAATTATAATACAAATCGTTTAGAACCGTCACACTCATTGGATTTGCGTATTGATAGACGGTGGAATTTTGAAAATTTTGCTCTTATTACCTATTTGGATATTCAAAATATTTACAATAGAAAAGTCTCCAATACTATCAGGTGGGATTACAGGAAAGGCGAAATTGATAATCAATCATCTATCGGTATTTTGCCATCGATAGGAGTGAGTCTGGAATTTTAATTGTCATTACTAAATAAATTTATTTGCAATTCAACTCGCTTCATCTTTCGGTGATTTTGTTGGAATGTTAAGCTCATCCATTTTTCGATAGAGTGAAGAGAGTCCAATTTCCAGGGCTTTTGCAGCTTCTTCTTTGTTGTATTCGTATTTCTTAATTGTCTTCAATATATGTTCTCTTTCAAAATTTCTGAGTGCTTCTTTTATTGAATCCGGGTAGCCTGCATCAATGCTCTCACCCTTGAAATAATCAGCCAATTCGTTGACAGACAGCACGTCTTTGTTACAGAATATAATTGCACGTTCAATTACATTTTCAAGTTCTCGTACACCTCCGCGCCAATCATGGGAGATCAATGCTTTCATTGTTTGATTATCAGCTCCTATAATTTTCTTACCCATCTCATTACTATATCTTTCAATAAAATGATTGACAAGAAGGGGGATGTCTTCCTTCCTTTCATTTAATGTGGGTAGTTTTATTTCAACCACATTAAGCCGGTAATACAAATCTTCCCTAAATTCCCCCAATTTTGTTTTTTCAAACAGATTTTGATTTGTTGCCGCAATAATGCGTACATCGGTGCTGACCGGCTTAGTCCCGCCCACCTGGAAAAATTCTTTATCTTCAATTGCACGCAGTAGTTTTACCTGCATATTCAGAGGCAGGTCGGCAATCTCATCAAGAAGTAATGTTCCGCCATCGGCTACTTTGAATAGACCCTGCTTATCATCCGCAGCACCGGTAAAAGCTCCCTTCTTATGTCCGAAAAGTTCGCTCTCAATCAAATTCTCGGAAATTGCCCCGCAATTAATAGGAAGAAATATTTTCTCTTTTCTTTTACTGTTGAAATGAATTGCTTTTGCAACGAGTTCTTTTCCTGTTCCGCTTTTTCCCTGGATTAAAATATTGCTATTTGTAGGAGCCACCTGTGAAATTAAATCAAAGACCTTTTTCATCGAATCGCTTTTACCGATCAGATTTGTAAAACCTGTATCCGAGGAGATACGCTGACGAAGATATTTATTTTCTGCAGCAAGTTTTTTGTAATCAATTAATTTTTTTATTCGGAAGATTACATCATCAAATTCGATCGGTTTGATTAAATAATCATATGCGCCGTTTCTAAGTGCATCTATTGCCGTTTTAACAGATGCATAGGCAGTCATAATAATAAAAAACGTATCAGGACTAATTTTAGAGGTTGATTCTAATAATTGAATCCCATCTACTTTGGGCATTTTTATGTCTGTAATTACTATATCAAAATTCTCCGCCTCGATCTTTTGTAATGCCTCTTCACCGTCACCGGCAACATCTGTTGAGTAACCTTCCTCATCGAGTATAAGCTTTAATGAATCGCGAATCGGTTTTTCATCATCTGCAATTAAAATCTTAACAGGCATTTATTCTCCATCTAATTTAATTCTAAAGGTAATACAATTGTGAATTTACTTCCTTCATTAATTTTGCTCTCAACTTTAATTTCACCGTTAAATCGTTTGATTATACCATAGCTGACCGATAATCCAAGTCCGGTACCTCTGCCAACTTCTTTTGTTGTAAAGAACGGGTCAAAAATTTTCTCTATTGTAGTTTGGTCCATACCACAGCCATCATCACGAATATCAACATAAATATTTTTTCTGTCGAAATCAGATTTAATACTAATTGCTCCATTTCCTTCAACAGCATCAATTGCATTGATAAGTATATTAACAAAAACCTGTAACAATTGATCTGCTGCGATATTTACTTTTGGTAAACTTGCTTTCAAGTCTGTATTAAAATTTACTTTGCGAACGCGCTTATCGTACTTAACAATTCCAAGTGCAGTTTTGATAATATCGGTAATGTCCTGAATGGCAAGTTCGTAACTGGGCGGACGCGAAAAATCAACAAGCTCTCTAACAATTCTCGTAATACGATCGATATTTTCTTTGATATTAACAAGCTGTTCGCTGATGAATGGATCCTGACTTTTTCTTTGTAGAATTTGTACAAGCGAGGATATTGAAGCAAGCGGATTTCCAATTTCATGTGCAACGCCTGCGGCAATCTGGCCTATCACTGCTAATTTTTCAGATTGATCGATCTGGGCTTGAAGTTTTCTAAATTCGGTAAAATCTTTAATGATAATTGATCTACCGATATAATGGCCGTTATTGCTCGGAAGTCTCGACACATTTAGTTTTACACTAATTATACGACCGTCCTTGGTTTTGCGCTCCGTTTCAAAATAATTTGTCTGATCAGATTGAATTGATTTTTCTTTTATTATATCTAATTCTTCAAGATGTTTACCCCCTTCCGGTAATAAAAACGTAGAGGGTTTGCCAATCATTTCTTCTTCAGTATAGCCAAAAATTCTTTCAGCACCTTTGTTCCATGAAATAAACTTTTCGTTTTTATCTACAATCATGATTGCTGAATCTGAACTGTGAAGGATGTTTTCTAAATATTCCTGGTTCATTTCAAGTTTGGATGCAAGGCGGTCACGATCGTATTCCAGTTCCTTCATCTTTGTTTCCTGATGCAGCATACCGTAACGTGCAAAAATTTGTTCAATAATTCCGTCCAGGTAACCAAGTAGAATAACAGGGTCAAACTGCCCGGTATCTTCCTTCTCGATTTCATTTAAAAGTGAAAACCTGCCATTACTGAAAAGCTGACTTGTTTCCAAAAGGTTCAGATTGTTCTTCGAAAACAAAGTGTAAATATCAATCAGGTATTGGTCAGCTTGACGGTAATCGTTTCCTTCAATAACATCAATAAATGTGATTATACTGCTTTCTACGAATGTCCTTATTTGCGGTTCGGAAAGTTTATCGCTGAATACCTGCAGAACTTTTGCAGTCCAATTTTCAACAATCGAATTAAAATGTTTTCTTAAAAATTCTATCAGCAGTTTTTTCATTCAAAAACGTTCTTTCGTAGGATTATCGTCGAATTAAAAGGGTGTAAGTATAACTTAAACCGACTTTTGTTTATTCAGAAAAATGTAAGCCAAAAATAACGAAACACTCCCTTATTTGAAAGAATTAACCTGATTGATTTATATTACATTGAAAAGAGGAACAAGACATTTTGATTTGTGTATAAGAAAATGTTAATTAACAATTGATAAATAATACGGCATAGAGGATAAAATGAAAATCAGACTTCTTTTCCTAACAGCACTTCTATTTAGTATTCAAACTATCGCTTCGAACGAGATAAACTTGAAAACCGAATTAAGCGGTGTTAAAGTTTTCTTGAGAGGAGCAGAGCTTCAGCATACTGCAAAACTAAAGATTGAAAAGGGAATGACAGACCTTGTCTTTGACGGATTGGCATCCAACATCGATAGGAACAGTATTAATATTTCTGCTAAAGGTGATGCTGTAATAATCTCGGTGGTACAAAGGTTTGATTATATGAAGCCCATTGAAAAAAATCCCGCAGTAATTAAATTGGAAGATTCACTGGGAATCATGAACCAAAAATTATTTACCAGGCAGAACGAAAATGACGTATTAAAATCAGAAACTGATTTGATATTGGCTAACAAACAATTAGGCAGCGACAGTAAAAGTGTTAGTGTGATTGAGCTTCAGAAGATGGCTGATTTTTTTAGAAAGCGGCTTGGTGAAATTAAAGCGCAACAGCTTATCCTGATGAATGAAACAAAGAAAATTGAAAAGGATATTGAACGAATTAAAAAGCAGCTATCCGAATTGAATGCAAGGTTAAGTCGTCCGACAAATGAACTTGTTGTTACTGTTTCCGCAAAAAGCTATACCTCACTTGAATTGACACTTTCGTATTTTATCAATGATGCCGGATGGCAGCCGGTTTATGATGTAAGGGTTAATAATCTAAATTCCCCGGCAATGCTAAATTACAAAGCGAATGTTTGGCAGAATAGCGGTTTTGATTGGAATGATATAAATGTTGTGTTATCGACCCGTAATCCAAGTCAGAATAATAACAAACCTGAATTATATCCGTGGTTTATTGATTTTCAAACCTATAGTTTGAATAAGGATAGAATGGGTGCAGCCCAAAAATCTCTTGCCGTAGCACCGATGCAAGTCGTTTCGGATATGAAAGAATCTGAATCCATGTCAGATTACTTTTCGGTTGAGCAAAAGCAGCTTTCAGTTGAATTCAATCCATCTATTAAGTACTCGGTTCCTTCCGATGGTAAACCTCACACAGTTGCAATACAGGATTTTTCAATTCCAGCAGAGTATGATTATTACGCTGCCCCCAAATTGGATAACAATGCGTTCCTTATTGCTTACCTGACTAAATGGAATGACTATAATCTTTTGCCGGGACAAACAAATATTTATTTCGAGAACTCATACGTAGGTCAATCATTTATCGACCCTTTTACTTCAAAAGATACTTTGATGATTTCACTCGGAAGAGATCAAAATATTACTGTTAAAAGGGAAGTGTTGAGGGATTTTACGGAGGATAAATTTTTAAGCAGCGATGTTGAAAGATTTTTTGGATATGATATTGTTATCAGAAATAATAAAAATGTTCCGATAAAGATTTTTATTGAAGAACAAATTCCAATTTCGAAAAATGAAGATATCCGGGTAAAGGTAATTGATGTTTCAGGCGGTAATTATACAGCCTCTAATGGAAAAATAAGCTGGAAGTTAAATTTGGATGGATCAAAATCGATTACAAAAAAATTAGTTTATTCTGTAAGATATCCTAAGGATAGAACAATTCAAGGATTGTTAATGGTAGGTCGTTGATTAGTTAATTAATTTATTAATCGACGACCCACTAAAAATTAATTTTTCCTAAAGCTGCGGAAAGCAAATATAAATTGCTTGAAGTAGTTATTCGGGAAAAAAGTTTTTAAACCGTATTCGTTCGCCTTTTCTTCGGGTAAATATGCCGAGCCGAAGATCCAATCCCAGATAGCAAACTTTGTAGCGAAATTGCGGTTACGTCCCTTACCTGTTGTGTGATGTATTCTATGCATTTCCGGACCGTTTATAATCCACTGTAGCTTTCCGGTTTTTACATTTAAGTTAGAGTGGATATACATCCCCCAGACTGCGCTTATCACACCTTTATAAGCGACAACCTCCGGTTGTGAACCCAATAATACAATAGGAAGAAATTCAATAGTTTGGTTGATCAAAATTTCGACAGCATGAGAACGTGAACCTGAAAGCCAATCAACTTTTTTGGGCGAATGATGAGCTTCATGAATTCTCCACAAAAATTTATTCTTATGTTGCCAGCGGTGCATCCAGTAAATGTAAAGATCATGAGTAATTGTATAGAAAATTAACTGGAGCCAAATTGGAACATCTGCAAATAATCTTAAACGGGAAAATCCTGATGTGTTATCAAGCGAGTTAATTATAATCGTAAAAATTATTATTCCGAGAATATAACTTTGAGCGATTGTATAGAGAGCGAAATCGTCAAAGAAACCTTCTCGCAAAACTTTTTGTCCCTTGTTATAAGGAAAAATTCTTTCGAATATAACAAATAAAATTGCCGTCACCGCAATAATCAGATAAGATGCTTTTTCATAGGCTTGAAGGTTGGATAGATAAATCACAATAGATTCTAAAAGTGCAGTGAGATCCATTACATAATACTTTGTTTACTTGTACGTCTTAATTTCTGGATATTTTTAAGTTCACTCTCGTAAACTCTTTTTATTCCATCACCCAGAGCTTTTTCAATATCACGGATATCTTTTACCAGCCGGGACATGCCGACGATCTCCACTGAAGCAGCCTGATCGGTTCCCCACATTGCACGATCCAATGTTATGTGCCTTTCTACAAAGGTTGCACCTAGAGCAACGGCAGCCAATGTCGGCGCTAATCCGGTTTCGTGACCAGAATAGCCAATTGGCACACCCGGAAATTTTTCCTTATATGTCTGGATGACTTTCAAATTCAATTCATTAAGTACACATGGGTAAGTTGAAGTTGATTGAGCTATCATTAAATTTTCTGTACCTAATATTTTTACTGCTTCTTCAACTTCTTCCATTGTGGACATTCCTGTTGAAAGCACTATCGGTTTATTGGTAGCTTTCATTTTTTTTAGTAATACTGTATCTGTTAGGGATGCGGAAGCAATTTTGTAAATAGACGGATTAAATTGCTCAATGAAGTCGAGTGCTTCTTCATCCCATGGAGAAGCAAACCAATCAATCCCTTTTTGTTTGCAATATTCGTTTATTTCGCTGTATTGATCATAATCAAATTCAACTCTATGGCGATATTCTATATATGTCATCCTGCCCCATGGAGTATCGCGCTCTGTGTACCATTGGTCTTTCGGTACACACAGTTCCGGAGTCCTTTTCTGGAATTTAACAGCATCACATCCGGCAAACACCGCTCCGTCTATCATTTTTTGTGCTAATGCAATTGAGCCATTATGATTGATACCGATTTCGGCAATTATATACACTGGCTCACCCTCACCTATATACCTGTTGCCGACTTTTAATTTTGTTTGTGGCATTAATTTTCCTTTCAATACTATTTTAATTTCTTTTTCATTTTAGATTTGATAATTATTTCGGAAAAATCTCTAACGGCTCCGTTTCCACCTTTGTTCTTGACAACGATATTAGAAACATCTTTAGCGAATTTTGTTGCATCAACAGGGCATGCTGAAAGTCCAACCAATTTCATAATCTCAACATCATTAGTATCATCTCCCATATATGCTACCTCGTCGGTTGTAAGGCTTTTCCTTTTAAGTATTTCACCAAGAATTTTTTCTTTTTCAAAAACTCCAAGATGAAGTTCAGTAATTTTTAATTTACGTGCACGGCTCGAAACAATTTCGGTATCTTCTCTAGTTATTATTCCGGTTTCTACATCGGCTACTCTTCTCAGTCTTTCAATTCCCATCCCATCGCGAATTGAAAATCTTTTCATCTCCTCACCTTTAGCAGAATAGTAAACACCTGTATCGGTTAATACACCGTCAACATCAAGTAAAAGCATTTTTATTTTTGATGCTTTCTTAAGAATTTCTTCCCCGGATAATTTTTTCTTTTTCATTTTTAAAGTTCCTTAATGATTGAGTATAAATACCCACGTAACAATCTGTATTATTACCAGCAAGTCCAGCCGCCGTCTACAATAAGATTAGCGCCTGTCATATAAATTGATGCATCACTCGCTAAAAATATTAATGCTCCTTTGTAATCATTTGGTTGTGCCATTCTGCCAAGAGGGGTTTTTGCAGAATATCTCTGAATAAAAAATTCATCCTGAGAATTTTCAACTCCACCCGGTGAAAGTGTATTAGCACGAACCCCGGTATTTCCCCAATACGCTGCAAGATATTTAGTGAACATGATTACTGCACCTTTTGTTGCTGAGTATGCGGGCGGTTTGAAAAACGATTGTGAACCGTCCTCTTTTTTATAAAGCGATTGATCCGGTGCTGTGATACCATAAGTTGATGCAATATTAATTATACTGCCCGATTTTTGTTTAGCCATGACAGATCCAAGAATCTGTGAGCATAGAAACACGCCCGTTAAATTTACATCAATTGATTTCTGCCAGAGTTCAAGCGGGTAGTTCTCGAATTTTGACTGCTCGCTTGCTACTTTAGGATTTTCAAACATATCATTAATTGCTGCATTATTTACAAGAATATCAATTTGACCAAACTTCTCTAAGATCTTGTCGCGTAAACTTTTTATTGAATCAGGATTGGTGACATCAAGTGAAACCCCAATTGATTCTGAAGAAAGGGTTTTTGAAAATTTCTGGCATTCCGTTTCATCAAGGTCAGCCACGGCAACATTAGCTCCGGCTTCACTTAATGCGTTGCAATGTTCTTTACCAATTAAGCCTAGTGCTCCGGTAACAATTGCGGTTTTGTTGTGCAGGTCAAATATTTTCATAAATCCTCAGATTAATATTTTTCACTCTTCGCTCTACGATCATAACTCTATATTTTCTTAACCGGTTTCATATTAAAGTTATCAACTTTTCTGAACACGGGTTGCACCGGTTCACCGTGAAGCATTTCTTTTAATTTGTTTTTTTCTACAGCTTGTCGCAAAACATTAAGAGACTCTTCAAGAGCCTGCAAAGTATATTCCACATCAGCATCGGAGTGTGAAAAGCACATGTTGTGAAATCCCTGCCATAGAACCCCACGTTTAATCATCTCTTGCTGCATCAAAGATTTTTGTAATAGCGGATCGCCGGCTTTCTCATCAAATGCTGCCATTGAACGCCAGTTATATCCAATTGCCTTCGTGTAATCCATGCCAAGTTTTTGAGCAATCGAATTGAATCCGTTCTTAAGTTTTGCACCTTGTTCGTTAAGAAATTTTGGTACATTCTTATCACGTAATTCTTCAATTGTTGCTTTTACAGCTGCAAGTGATAAAGCCTCGCCGCCAAATGTTGTGTAAAAGAAAATATCTTCGTCTGCAAGCTGCATAATTTCTTTCTTGCCGGTTAGAATCGAAATCGGCATTCCATTAGCAACGGCTTTTGAATATGTTGCAAGATCAGGTGTAATTCCAAAGTATTCCTGTGCTCCACCGATAGCCATTCTGAATCCTGTCCACATCTCATCAAAAATGAGGACTATTCCTTTTTCTTTGCAGAGATCTGCCAGTTTATGTAAAAAATCATCTTTCGGTTCTTGAAACACTACCGGTTCAAGAATTACAGCCGCAACATCATCGTCAATGGAACTTTTAACCGACTCAATATCATTATAATTAAATGTGAATGAAAATGATTTAACTTCTTCAGGTATCCCGAGGTTTCGAGCGGTTACCGCAATGTACCAATCATGCCAGCCGTGGTAACCGCAGCAGAGGATTTTATTTTTACCGGTATATGCACGTGATAATCGTACAGCAGCGCTTGTAACATCAGCACCCGTTTTACTATAACGGATTGCTTCTGCATTTGGAATTATATAACGAATCATTTCCGCAACTTCAACTTCAAGCGGATGCATCATGGAAAATGTTATACCGTCTTCTAACTGTTTCCTGATTGCCTCATCAACTTTTGGGTATGCATATCCAAGAGATAGGGGCCCGACACCCATCATGTAATCAATGTATTCGTTACCGTCAACATCCCACACGTGTGAACCTTTGCCTTTTACGAGATACTTAGGTGCCACTCCATTAATCCATTGGGTTGGACCTTTTGCAAGTGTCTGAGTAACGGATGGAATTAGACCAAGTGCACGGTTGTAAAGCTCGTTTGATTTTTCAATCGAAGGAAAACTGTTTGTTAAACTAATTTTGTTAGCCATTCTTTTCTCCGGGAAATAATTAAGCTGTTAGCTAGAAGCCTTAAGCAATTAGACTTTTGCATCAGAATGAATTTTTAATTGAAATGCATTTAACATTTTCTTTATCTCATTGACTTCTTTTATTAGTAATTCAATTTTACCATTATCCACTAATTTTAATTCTTTAATAAATAAATAGTAAAAGGTAATCAACTTCACTTGCTGAGCCAGCAGCAATTCCCAAATACTTTGAGAAATCCTTTGATGTATTCTTTCCAGAACCTTCTGCGATATTTGTTGGAATAGATAAAGAGGCTCTTCGGATTTGTGAGGTGATTCCATACTGTTCTTCTTTAGGAAATAATTTTGATAAATTATAAATTTCAAGCGCAAACTTATGTGCTCTTTCCCAAACTAACAATTTTTTATAATCTCTCATTTTAAAATCTCATAAATCAAACACAATAAACAAATAATTCTTACACATTCTTCTAGCCAACAATTAAAAACTAATTGCTATCTCCAAATTTCTTTTTTTTATACTCTTCAATACTTTTCAATTCATCAAGATGTTTATCATACCAGTAGGTTCCGGCAAATTTATGGTTGATCTCAACGATTTCCGGTTTTTGTTCTACCAGCTTTAATATATCATTCAATCCGAAGTTAGGATTAAGTGGATGCAATTCTTCAAATACCTTTGTAATGAAACGATAATCCTCTTCATAATCGATAGTAAAACGCAATGAGTTCGACATGTCTAAACCGGTTTCCCATTCAACATTTCCAATTGTAAATGTATCGTTATGTTCCCAGAAAAACGGAGTTGTGTGCTCTCGTTCAAAATCTTTTGTTGCATCACGCCAGGCATGTTCTAATGCCTGAAACGAAAAAATTTCAACGTCATTTCCATCGGGGTATGTTGCCGGGTGAAGATTGCTAACATAATCATATTCTTCGTTTTCAATATATGACTGTATAACACGGTCAATTATATGCGGATCAATCAATGGACAATCCGAAGGAATTTTAACCACTGCTTCAGCGTTAAATCTTTTTGCAACCTGATAGTGGCGGTCAAGTAAATCCGTTAAATGTCCGCGGTAACAATTAAGATTCTCATTTATACAGAGTTCTTCGATTTTGTCATCTTCTTGATTTGTGGAAGTAGCAACGACAAGATTACCAATTAACTTAGCATTTTTAACACGCTCAATCATCCTGTTTAAGAGAGGTTTACCAAGGATAGGGAGCATCACCTTGCCTGGTAAACGTGTAGATGATATTCTCGCCTGGATGACTGTTATTATGTTCATTAAACAGCCCTCAAACTAAATCTTTCTATTATTTCCTCACTTGAAGTATGGGGAGATTCAAGTAAATGCATTCCGATACGTGCAATCCTTTCTGCTGAAGTTCCGTTGTTTTGCAACGGCATTAATTTTTTCAATTCTTCAAGTCCGAAAAACGAATGAACTTCTTTTCCGAGTTCTATTCCCACGAATGCCGTAGTAGAATACTTTGTAATAAGAACATCGCTATTAGCTATCATGTGATTAGTGTCTCCCTCCGAATAAACTATTGCTCCGGGGGCGTACTTATTAATCTCTCTTGTAGCCCTTTCAACTTTTTCATTCGGGTGCAGCTTAAATATTAATTGCCTTCCTGAAGCAGCTTTTACGCATTCTTTAATAAGCTTTTTACGATTTTCCATTTTGTATGTTTCGCGTGAATCGGATGTACATACAAGTACATAGTTTTTATAAGGGAAATCGTTCTCAATATATTGTTTAATATTATCAAAATTTGGGATGCCGGTAACAATTATTTTTTCCGGTTTAACACCTTTCCTTTCAATGAAAAATTCTTTGTACCCGTATGAAGCAACACAAAAAAGATTGTAGAGATTAGACATGCCCATCGTAGAAGTACTTGCAAGCCAGCGGGGAATCTTAAGATACTTCACCAGGTAGAACATAATATTTTCCGGATCGGTCATTCCTTCCTGAACCAGAATTACTTTTTTATTGCGGATATTCTGCGGGTAGATTAAATCGGCACATGTATAAACCAAGTCGTAATTATGCATAACACCGCGGTAATCTATTTCGAGATTATTTTCTCGTAAATATTTTTCAGTACTTTGTCTGAAAGGACCATTTAGAATTGAAAAATTGAGATAACCCTTACTAACTACGTAGTTGATAAACCCATCGGCATAGTAAGGTGTAAAGTAGCAATCGCAATCCTGAAAATGACGCGATATTTGATGCATCATAGAAGTCTGGTTTAAAGAACCGCAGATAAATAGAATTTTTTTCCCGGGCATTATCAGATTATCTCTTTTAGTTGTCAAAGTTAACAAAATATTATGCTCAAAACTTCAAAGGATTTCAAAATAACGATTAAATAATTGTTAAGAAAAATGAAAAAGTCAATTCAGTTCTTAATATTATCTTAACATATTGAACTCATTCCTTAGTGTTAGATTACTGATTTTTAGATGTTTTTCTATGGATTGGTTCTTTATGGTAACAATCACGAAGTGAAAAAGTATTCTCTAAATTGCCGGTGCCATGATTGATAATGATACTGCTTCAATGTAAGGATATTCCTCTGTTGAAATCGGAAAGAATGAATTAAAACAAGGTTTAATCTTCTTTTGAAAAATACTTTTTATAAACCGTTCCCATTCAATAAGTTAAATATTCCCCGAATTGCAAATTAGGTTATATGAACTCCTTATCTTCAATTTCTCATTAAACTGATCGGATTTTCCAATTTTGATAAGTCTGTGAAAGTTTTAAAGAAATTCATGTTTCTTTTTATCAAATTCCTTCAATTCATTCATTTTTCCGAATAAAATAATGACTAAATAGATACAAATCTGGCATAATTTATGTCCATAAAGGTATCTATTTTAGAAAAAGAGCAAGAGAATGATCTCGTTAAGTCACAGCAAAACTTTTAAAGGCGGAGTTCATCCTTATGAACGAAAAGTACTTACGGAAAATATGCCGTTTGAATTTATGCCGAATCCAAAACAGATTATTATTCCTTTGACCCAACATCTTGGTAAAGCAGCTAAACCAATTGTTAAAAAAGGGACCGAGGTAAAAGCCGGTGAATTAATAGCAGAACAGGATGGATTCATTTCTTCTCCGGTTCATAGCCCCGTTTCCGGAAAAGTATCTAAAATTACCGTTGGCGCTAATGTGATCGGCTTTCCAAAAGATGCTATTGTAATTGAATCGAATGAAACGAATGAAATTGTTTTTATGCCGCTGCTTGATCCTGAAAAAGTAACTCCCGATGAAATTCGTGAAAGAGTTAAAATAGCCGGAATAGTCGGTCAGGGCGGGGCGGCTTTTCCGACTTATATAAAACTTTCCCCGCCGCCAGATAAAAAAATTGATGTTATAATTCTTAATGGCTGCGAATGCGAACCTTATCTTACACGCGATTACCGTTATATGATTGAAAGAACAAATGATCTTATTGCCGGTCTTAGATTGATAATGAAAGCTGTTGGAGTTGAAAAAGGTGCAATTGGTATTGAGGATAATAAACCCGATGCAATAATAAAATTGACTGAAGCTGTAAAAGATTATCCGAATATTTCAATTGAAGTACTTGAAACAAAGTACCCTCAAGGCGCTGAAAAGATGCTTATAAAAGCTGTTACAGGAAAAGAAGTCCCGCCGGGTAAACTTCCATTTGATGTGGGTGCGGTAATTCAAAATATAGGAACTGCAATTGCAATTAACGACGCAGTGGCAAAAGGAGAACCGCAATTTACAGCAGCTTTAACAGTGTCTGGATTGGGAATTAATCAACCCAAGAACTTAATTGTTCCGATTGGTACACCATTATCCGACATTCTGGATTTTTGCGGCGGTGTTAAAGAGAATGCAGTTAAAGTTGTAGTGGGTGGACCGATGATGGGAGTTGCTCAATATGATTTTTCTGCACCGGTAATGAAAGCAACGTCTGGAATCCTTGTGTTAACCGATGAAGAAGTTAATGAGCATGAAGAATCTACATGCTTACGATGCGGTAAATGTATTGATGCCTGTCCGCTTAATTTAATTCCAACAAAATTGGCAAGGTTATCTTCATTAGAAAAATTTGAAGATGCCGAGCAGCTTGGAATTACTGTCTGTATGGAATGCGGAACTTGTACTTATACTTGTCCGGCAAATATTCCTCTGGTTCAATGGATTCGATTTGGAAAACAAAGAGTTATGGCGTTACAGAAAGAGAGGCAGAGTGCTTAGCTTTTGGTTATGATAAATTATTGTAAAATAAACAGAAAATAATTAATGGAAACAAAGTCAGTAAATCCTTCTTACAAATTAGAACTTACAAGTTCGCCGCATGTACATTCACGTTGGTCAACCAAGCAAGCGATGTGGTTTGTTGTTATTGCGCTAATACCTGCACTTGTATCTGCAGTTGTTTTTTTTGGTCCATATCAATTGTTGATTGTATTGACAAGCGTTGTGTTTTGTGTTGGTACAGAATTTCTGATCAAAAAAATCAGGAAACGAAAAACTACTGTTGGCGACGGAAGTGCGGTAATCACGGGACTGTTACTAGGTTTAATTCTACCACCTAATTTCTCTCTTTCATCAACAGCAATAGGAGCAGTCTTTTCAATTGCTATAGGTAAAGAAGTTTTCGGTGGATTAGGTTACAACATATTCAATCCGGCATTAGTCGGACGCGCATTTTTACAAGCCGCTTTCCCGGTTGCGATTACAACCTGGACAAATCCAAATTTTTCAGTCGATACGGTTACAAGTGCAACTCCTCTTGCAGCTTATAAATTCGATAAAATTTTTACAAGTATTCAACCAATGTTCTTAGGTAACATCGGAGGTTCGCTTGGTGAGACTTCAGCGCTTGCCATTTTAATAGGCGGAATATTTTTAATTGCAGTCGGTGTAGTCAATTATCGGGTTCCACTTGCTATGATTGTTGGCATTTTGATCTTTGCCGGTGTCTTCTGGATGATCGATCCGGTAAAATATCCGAACCCGGCATTTCAATTGTTGGCCGGTGGATTTTTATTCGGTACATTTTTTATGGCAACTGATTGGGTAACGTCGCCACTCACATCAAAAGGAATGTGGATTTTCGGATTAGGGATAGCATTCCTTGTCGTAGTGATCAGAATTTTCGGCGGTCTTCCTGAAGGTGTGATGTATGCAATTTTGATAATGAATTCTGTCGTGCCTATTATAAATCGCTATACATACCCAAGAATTTTTGGGGAGGCTAAATGAAAATTGTTATTCACATGATTACTACATTAACATTAATTGGTGTTATTGTCGGCGGATTGTTATCCGAAATAAATGATTGGGCAAGCCCTTTAATTGCAGCTAATCAAAAAGCAGAGACTGAAAAAGCAATTTTTCTTGTTCAACCGGAAGGTAAGTCTTACGAAACAATTCCTAAAACCGGTATTGAGATTTATAGAGTTTATGGCGCAGATAAAAATCTTGTCGGTTATTCTATGGTCTCTGTTGGTAATGGATTTCAAGGCAAAGTAAAAATAATGACCGGACTTAGTAAAGATTTATCGGAAATAAACATAATAGAAATTTTAGAGCAGGTAGAAACTCCTGGTCTCGGCACAAAAATAACCGAGGAACCCTTTAAAGATCAGTTCAAAGGATTACAGACTACACCGCAAGTAAATTGGGTTAAAGGGAAAGTACCGGAACAACCAAACGAAATTCAAACAATTACCGGAGCAACAATTTCTTCGAAATCCGTTGTAACAATAATTAATTCCGGATTGGCTCAAGCCCGGAATCTAAAAGAGAGAGGTGTTTTATGAAAAAGAACAAATCTCTTGGTTATGAATATATAAAAGGTCTTTGGGAAATTAATCCGGTCTTTAAACAGGTTTTGGGAATGTGTCCCGCCCTTGCCGTTACTGTTTCGGTAATGAATGGATTGGCAATGGGTTTAGCAACAACATTTGTTCTTGTGTTTTCAAGTTTGTTAATCTCTTCAATAAGGAAATTTATTCCGAACCAGGTTAGAATCGCTGCATTTATAGTTGTAATTGCAACATTTGTTACAATTGCAGATTTAGTTATGAAAGCAAAATTTCCCGAACTTAGTAAAGCATTAGGACCGTTTGTACCGTTAATTGTTGTTAATTGTTTGATATTGGGTCGGCAGGAAGCATTCTCATCTAAGAATAATCCACTTCGTTCGCTAATGGATGCATTAGGAAACGGAACAGGATTTTTAATTGCTCTGGTAGTTATGGGTGGAATTAGAGAAATGATTGGTTCACGCACTTTGCTTGATTATCCAATTTTGCCAGCTGGATTTGAACCCTGGTTAATTATGATTCTTCCGGCAGGTGCATTTTTAACCCTTGGATTACTAATGGGTTTGGCAAACTTTTATGTTGATAAGAAGAAGAGAAACCAACAACAGGAATTAATAGCTAAGTATCGTAAACCTTCTACCACCCTTGAGATAAAAGGAGAGGAGGCATAACATGGATCTGTTTATTATTTTTATTTCGGCAGCTATTGTTAATAATTTTGTTTTATCACTCTTCCTTGGCATCTGTCCGTTTTTAGGTGTGTCGAATAAAACATCTTCAGCATTATCTATGGGTATGGCAGTTACATTTGTAATGGTACTTACTGCAATTGTAAGCTGGATTTTGTATTTCCTGATTTTAATCCCGTTCAAATTAGAATTCTTACAGATACCTTCGTTTATACTTGTAATTGCTTCGCTTGTTCAATTTGTTGAGATGGTTATTAAGAAAGTTAGTCAGCCATTGTATAGAGCCCTCGGAATTTTTCTCCCTCTCATTACTACTAACTGTGCTATTTTAGGTCTGGCTCTGCTGTTATCGATGAGAGAGTATTCATTAATTCAAAGCATTATTTTCGGTTTAGGTGCCGGAGCCGGTTTTACATTAGCCTTATTTATCATGGCCGGTATAAGAGAAGAATTGGAATTAACCGATGTACCCAAACCTTTCCGTGGTGTGCCCATATCACTTATTACCGCCGGATTACTTGCATTGGCTTTTATGGGTTTTGCCGGAATGATATAATTTTATTGACTCATAAATGAAAAAATATTTTTTTTACATATCAATCTTAGTCGGCTTTCTTTCATGTAATAACGATGAAACCATAAAGCGTACTACTATAATAATGGGTAGTACAGTCGAGATACAAATCCGCGGAGTAAATAGTGTTACTGCCAATAAAGCTATCTTTGCTTCATTTGAAGAAGTTAAGCGGTTAGATACTTTGTTCTCTACTTACATGACCGGTAACCCGATGTGGATGCTGAATAATACTGATGCAGATGAAATAGTAGTTACAAATGAAATGTTCAACATGCTCAAAATGTGTGATGAAATCTGGCGGATGACTAACGGTGCTTTCGATCCGGCGATTGGAAATTTAATCCATGTGATTGGGTTTGAAAAGGGCTCGCCGAAACTTCCAACTAATGAGGAAATCAAAAATGCTTTAGGAAAGATTGGCTGGAAAAATATTTTTCTTAAAGAAGAAAATATAATTGTAAAACCGAAACAGGTAAAACTTAGTTTTAATGCTATTGTGCCGGGTTATGCTGCTGATAAAGTTGCTAATTTGCTTTCAAACTTCGGTATAAAAGAATATCTGATAAATGTTGGAGGAGAAATTTTTGCAAGGGGAGATAATTGGAGAATTGGCATTCAGCATCCTCGAAAAGAAAATGAATTACTTGGTGCTATTAATGTTAACGGAATGGGTGTTTCAACTTCCGGAGATTACGAACAATACTTTAAGAAAGATGGAAAAAGATATTCTCATTTGCTTAATCCATTAACCGGATATCCGGCGGATGGATGTGAAGCAGTAACGATCATTGCTAAAGAAGCTTCACTTGCAGATGCTCTTTCAACCGGAATTTTTATTCTCGGTCCTGTCAAAGGAATGGAATTAATTGAAAAATTAGAAAACATAGAAGGAATGATTGTTGATACAACCGGAACAATTCATGAATCATCCGGTTTCAAAAAATTTTTAGTGAGGAAATAAATGGAACTTACAATCATCATTGCAATTGCTACAATGGGCGGATTAGGATTTTTGTTTGCAGGGGGGCTTGCATTTGCAGATAAGAAATTACGTGTAGAAGAAAATCCTCTTATTGGTAAAGTAAATGAAGTACTTCCGAATGCCAACTGCGGCGGATGCGGTTACGCTGGTTGTTATGATTTTGCAGTAAATGTTGTTGATGGTAAAGCATTGCCAACTGGATGTCCGGTTGGAGGTGAAGAGACTGCGAGAAATATTGCTGAAATTCTAGGGGTTGAAACCGGTACTACAATTAAAATGGTACCGAAAATCTTATGCAGAGGTGGAAACAGCGAAGCTGTTAAAAAAATGACTGAATATTATGGACCGATAAGTTGTAAAGCGATGGCACTTGTTTCTGGTGGAGACAAACTATGTTTCTACGGTTGTCTAGGCGGAGGTGATTGCGTTGATGCGTGTCCATTCGGTGCAATGATTATGAATGAAAATGGTTTACCTGAAGTGATGGAAGAAATCTGTACCGGCTGCGGTATATGTGTTAAAGCATGCCCTCGAAATATTATTGAGATGCACCCGGTGGATAGAAATGTATTTGTATTTTGTAAAAATCAGGATGACCCGAAAAGATCAAAGGAAGTTTGTTCAGTTGCATGTATCGGTTGTGGAATTTGTGCCCGTAAATCCGATGGCGGAATTGAAATGGTTAACAATCTCGGCATTATTAATTATGATAAGCTGGATGCATCCAAAATCCCGTTTGAAAAATGCAGTACCGGCGCTATTCAGGAGATCGGGGGAAGGGACATAACGGTGAACTAATGTATGAAGAAGTTTTAGTTGAAGAAGCGATAGTCCTTTCTTTACAAAATGGGATTGCTGAAGTATCGGTTACTCCGAATGAAAGCTGTGAAGAGTGCTCTGCTAAAATTATCTGCAAACCGAATAATGATGACCGGAATATTTTATCTGTTAATAATTCGATTGGTGCTAGTGTGGGTGATAATGTTAGAATTGAGATAAAAGGAAAATCAGTTTTAACCGCATCATTTAATTTATACGGCATACCTCTAATAATTCTGTTTCTGGGGATATTTCTAGGCACATCGATTTTCTCTGAATTTAGACTTGTAGAACTCTATTCGGCACTCTTTGGTATCGGATTAATCACTATATATTATTTGTTTCTTTTATCTCACAATAAAAGCCGGCAGAATCAAATTCTTCCCAAAATTGTTTTTGTAAAACGAAATAGCTAAATACTTACTGAATATTTTTAAAATCCACGATGATCTGCTAAATCCGTGTCATCCGCGTTCTATTTTACGAGGTAAAAATTGAATTCATTTCAAAACAGCTTAATGGTTTACGGTGCTAACGGTTATTCTGCACAATTGATAATTGAAGAATTACTTAGCCGTGGAATCAAACCAATACTTGCGGGACGCAACGGGACTGCAATAAAAAAAATAGCCCAAAAATATTCTTGTGTATATAAAATCTTCGATCTTACCGATGATAAAAAATCGATTGAATCTTTATCCGGGGTACACACTGTTATAAATTGTGCGGGACCGTTTAAGTACACCGCAAAGGAAATGATTGATTATTGTCTGCATGCTAAAACAAACTATCTTGATATAACCGGAGAAATGCCTGCACTTGCCTATGCCTTCGGGTGTGACAAAAAAGCAAAAGAGAATGGAATTGTTATTCTACCGAGTGTTGGATTTGATATCATCCCAACCGATTGCCTTGCGAAACGATTAAGTGAACAAATGCCTGATGCAAAGTACCTTAAGCTTGGATTCAGTAACAAGAAAGGTGGAATCTCGCGCGGGACTTCACTAACAACACTCGAATTTATAAGCGGTAAAGGAAAGATTAGAAAAAATGGTCAGCTGGTTGATTCACCAATTGGAAAATATTCAATTAAAGTAAAGACAAATGGAGTCTCATTTTATGGTATTTCTATTCCATGGGGAGATGTTTTTACATCTTACTTCTCTACGGGGATTCCTAATGTTGAAGTCTACATGGGATTATCAAAACCATTATTTATAATAAGAAAGTTGCTAACATTATTACTGAAAATTTATAAACTGTCATTCATAAAAAAAATATCTGCGAATTATATCAGTAGAGAATTTACAGGACCTGACAAAGTTCAAAGAGATTCAACGCTAACCTATGTATGGGGAAAAGTCGAAAACGAAAAAGGGGAGATGGTCGAAGAACTTTACCGTGTTATGGAAGGATATAACCTAACAGCTAAAGGTGCTGCCGAAGCTGCAATCCGTGTGCTGAAGAATGAAGTTAAACCCGGGACATATACACCGTCATTGGCATTTGGAAGTAATTTTTTGGAACTCTTTTTAGTAAAAAGATTATCGTAAATACACTGGCAGTTACTGAGAAATTTCTCCATCAACATAATTATTTTCACTTTGAATTTTCCCATCATAATTATATGATGTGATTTTTCCGTTCAAGAGATTGTTTTTGTAAATATAAAAGTCGGAAAGTTTTCCGTTTTCATAAAACCATTTTGAAACACCTTCTTTCAAGCCATTGCGATAATTCTCTTCAGCAAGTATTCTTCCATTCTTAAAATAATTAATTATAGTTCCATCTACTTTATCATTCCGGTAAGTGCGGTCCGTCTCCAGTTCACCGGTTACATAAAAAGTTTTAGCGGGACCTTCTTTTTTGTCATTAACATAATTTACTTCCGCAATTTTAATTCCTTCAGTGTTGAATTTGTAAAACAATCCGTTTTTCATTCCACCTATGTAGTAAGCGATTTCTTGTAAAACACCTCCATCATAGTAAAACCTTGCCTCCCTTTCTAGTTTACCATTCTCATAAAACAACTCTGATTTCATCGAACCGCTTGAATAATAATTCAGTATCCTACCGTGTAATTTCCCTTCACGAAAATTGAGCTCCGATTTGATCGTTCCTTCATCGTAGAACTCGGTAAAACTTTCTTCAACTTTATCAAATTTACCGCTGATACCGAATCGTTCACGTTTAACTATTTGACCCATGTCGTAGGTATCAACTACTTTGATTGATCCGTCGGGGTAATAAAAATAAGAAGTTCCATCGAGCAGATCGTTTTTGTAATTTGCTTCTAATACAACAGTCGCTGTTCCGAAATCATAATAGACCTTGCTTTTTCCTTCCAACCTGTCATTAATATAATTTCTCTCGACCTCTAACCGTCCATTTTCAAAAAATATTTTTGAAATACCGTTCAATTTCCCGTTCCCATAATTCCAAATTGCCTGAAGTCCACCGCTTTTGTAATATGTTTTATTAAAGCCTTCCTGAATATTGTTTATATAATTTGGTTCTGCCCAAAGCTCTCCGGTTTCATAATACCATCTGGATAATCCTTCCAGGTTTCCGTTTCGATAATTCCATTCCATACTTTTTGTGCCGTCATCAAAATACCAGGTAGACAAACCTTCTTCCTTGCCATCCTTAAAAAACCACTCTTTCCACAATTTACCATTTTGATGATACTCTTTGTAAGCACCGTTCTTTATCCCGTTTTCAAAATATCCTTCAGATTTAAGTTTACCGTTGTGGTAATATTCCCTCTTAATTTCCTGAGCATCAAGAATTGAATTGAATAATATTATTGTTATAAGAAAGTATTTCATAATTTGGATTTATTTGAAGAGCAAGTTATAAAAAAGTTGTAAAGAGTGTTAGTCACTAAATGGGTACTGGTAATAAAATCCAAGAAACCAACCTAGCTTATTTTTCTACGCCCGTTTTATTCTACTTCTTTCGAAGCGACTAAAGAAATAATTACTGAAACAGAAATTATTCCTATTATAATTCCAAGTGACAAAGTTATAGGGAATTTTCCGCCGAAAGCATCATTTAGCCATGCCATTTTTAATCCGACAAAAATGAGCACCAATCCTAATCCGTATTTAAGGTACCTGAACTTATTTACCACACCTGCTAACAAGAAGTAAAGTGCGCGTAAACCGAGAATTGCAAAAATATTTGATGTGAAAACTATCAACGGTTCTTTGGTGATTGCAAAGATGGCAGGTACAGAATCCACTGCAAAAATAATATCTGTTATTTCGACAAAGACTAGACAGATAAATAAAGGTGTTGCGTAAGTAATCCCTTCCTTACGTAAGAAGAATTTTTGACCTTCAATAGCGGTGGTAACGGGTAAAAGTTTTCTTAATAATTTTATGACCGGATTTTTTTCCGGATTAATTTCTTTTTCGGGTGCAAATAATATTTTAAAACCGGTCAGTATCAGGAATACCCCAAAAATTATTATTACAGCGTGGTATTGAAGCAGAACCGATCCGAGTGAAATAAAAATTATCCTGAATATTAATGCTCCTAAAATTCCGTAAAACAAAATTCGATGTTGATATTTAGCAGGGATTGCAAAAAAAGTAAATACTACAACGAAGACAAAAATGTTATCAACAGATAGCGATTTTTCAATTATATATCCTGTTAGGAATTCAAGTGCGGATTGTTTTGCAGCAATTGCTGGATTAAATCCCGGTAGCATTGCGTATTCGGGTTGCGTTGTGAATTTCCAGTTAGCATAAAAATAGAAAAGCAGATTGAATATTAAAGAAAGAGCAACCCAAACAACCGACCAGATAGCAGCTTCTTTGAATGATACTTCGTGAGCTTCTCTATGAAACACACCCAAATCAAGTGCTAGAACTAATAGAACAAAAATTGTAAATCCGACATAAACACCCCAGTATTCAGAAAAGGGGAAAAGTAAAGTAGCCTCCATGAAATTCCTTATTTATCACTGAATAAATAGAAAAATCCTAAGATAAGTTCCAATTCGAAGAAAAAATTAGAATAATTAAGAACCAATACTTACATTTCGTAAAAAAAAGAGCAAAAATGTTCAACACAAATATAAAGGTTTATTTTTTCGATGCCGACCCGGCCGGGATAATTTTTTATGCAAGTTTATTTAAATTTTCTCATTCTGCATATGAAGACTTAATGCGTCAATTGAAACTTGACAGGAATTATTTCTTTGATCCTGAATTTGTTCTCCCGATTGTTCATACCGAATCAGATTACCTTAAACCAATTAAAGTTGGCGATGATCTGAAAATTGATGTATGGGTCTCCCGATTGATGAAATCCTCGTTTGAGCTTAGTTATAAATTTCATCAATCCGATTACGATGTTGCCGCGACTGCAAAAACCGTTCACGTGTGCGTATCAAAAGCGAGTTTTAAGAAAGTTGAATTACCGGCGGATTTATTTTCAAAACTATCACAACATTTAATTGATTAGTTTTTCCAATTTCTCTTTTTCTACTTTGCCCATTTCATTTCTGGGAATCCGTTCAACAAAATAAATTTTCTTGGGCACTTTATACGGAGCAATCATATTTCTTAGTTGTTCCCGCAATTCATTCTTTGTAATAGTTGAGCTTAATACGACTGCAGCGCAGATTATTTGTCCCCAGGTCTCATCACCTTCAGAAAAAACATAAGCATCGTTCACTGAAGGAAGCTGGATTAAATATTGAACCACCTCCTTTGCACTGACATTTTCACCCCCGGTGATTATAATGTCTTCCCTGCGTGATTCAATGTATAGATATCCGTCTTCATCTATCCAGCCAAAATCTCCGGTAAAAAAGTAACCATCCCTTTTTTTGTTTTGGGTTTCCTCCAAACTCGCATGATATTCTTTGAAAATAGATTTACAACTAACTACAATTTCACCGGATCTGTTTGAACTAATATAATTCCGGGTTTCATCTGAAATTATGATTTTACTGTTACCGAGAGGTTTACCAGCTGAATCAGGTTTGTTCTTGAAATCTTCCATTGAAAGCGCTGCAACCATTGAGCATGTTTCAGTTGAACCGTACACCTTTGTTATTGGAAATCCTTTGTAAACTGCTTCTGAACAAAGTTTAGTATCAATCGGTCCACCACCGAGAAATACTGTTCCTAATTCTGTGTTCGGTTTAACATTGTCTTCAAGTAGTTGTTTTAGTGTTGTAGTAACTAATGATAAGTGTGTAGGATTATATTTAATCATTGCGTTTGCAATGCTCCGGTAATCTACTGAATCAGGGAATATTAAAGTTGAACCGGTTAATAAAGACCTGACAAAAATCATAAAGCCACCGATATGATAAAGTGGTAATGATACAAGCCACTTATCTTCTGAACTTAATTGAGAAAATGAATCTGTTAATAAAACACTTTGATATAAACTTTCGAATGTGTGAACGACAGCTTTTGGTTTACCCGCGCTTCCGGAAGTGAATAATATAAGAGCTGAATTCAGAGAATTGAATAAATACAGATTAATTTTATTTTCAGTGTATGCTAATTCATTGATAGTATCGAGTTTTATAACGTTTATGAATTTAAGTTGAGGTAATTTTTGTAAACTCGATGCATCAGCAATTAGACTTCTTGCACTTACAAAAGCCAGCTGCTTTTCAATATCCTCTATAGAACTGCGGGAGTTCAAAAGTACTGGAACCGCTCCGATAAGCCATAACGCATTAATCGTTTCTACAAATTCCGGTGCATGGCTAATCAGAATGCCAATATTATCTCCCGGAGCAATTCCTTTAGTTTCTAATACCTCAGCTATTCTGTGTGATCGTTTTAAGAAATCAGAATATGTAATAGATGTGTCATTAAAAGTGAGAGCGGTTTTTTCACCAAACTTTTCTTTTTGTTTTTGCAGCCAATGATTTGTATTGGAAATGTTGATCATAATTCAATTTCGAATTTGGGAGGGTAGGTGGTTGGATCAAATTTGATTGCTCCATTCTCAATCGGGAAGACGTCGGGGATCCCTTCATCTTCAAAAAAACTTGATGTTGCAAGTCCGTGTGCATAGTTATGTTTTACCAGTGATGAAAGAAAAACAAGCATACTTCTTCCTACAACAGTTTCGAAAGCAGAAGAAATTACTACATAAATATTTTTTACCTCAGCCAGTTTTATAATTTCTATAAGTTTGAAAATCGATCCGAGTATCATCGGCTTAATGACAATGAAACGGAAAAGACCGCTATTTATACAGCGTTCTAATTCATCTATTGATTTAATAGTAAAATCCAGTGCGATTGGTATGGGACTAATTTTTGAGAGTCTATTAAGACAATCAATATAATCACAGGGATCTTCAATATATTGAATTTTGTATGGTGCAAGTTTTTGTAAGTTTAGATATGCAGTATCTGCATCCCAGGCGCTGTTTGCATCAAGACGAATTTGAACCTCATCAGGAATGTTTTTTCTTAATGCATCCAGTATTTCAAGATCATCATTGAAATTTTTTCTTCCCACTTTTAGCTTAATTGTTTGATAACCGGAATTAATATTAATCATTACCTCATTTAGTATTTCATCTTTATCGGTAAGATCAATTACTGTGTTTGCCGGTATTATTTTTTTTTGTGATGGATTAATTTGTTTTGAAAAGAGATCTCGATTATAACACAACAACAAATTTAATATGGCTTGTTCAAATCCGAAACAAACCGAAGGGACTATTATTTTATCATAAAAGGGATCACTTGAAAGGATGTGGTTTGGCTTAACCTCTTTTCCACTAAGAAATTGACTAAGATACTTAACATCATTCTCTGCATCCGAAATACTTTCCTTGTTAAAACCGGTTAAAGGAGATATTTCCCCGAGCCCTGTGTTTCCATATTGATCCTCAATAGTTAAGTAAAAACCGGTTCTTTCTGTTATTTGATTGGCTGCTGATAAGAATGTTTTTTTTAAACCTTTACAAAAAGGCTTGTATTTTATTTTCTTGATTATCATAATAAAATACCGATTGCAAAAAGCAATCCGTATAAAGCAGAAAGTTTGGCAGTAAGTTCGAGAGTTTTATTCAATTCTCTGCCTTTCAATGTATAGATCATTTGAATCAACTTTAATGAAAGTGGCAAGCTGAGCAGAGGTAAAAAAACGAACAAACTATTTTTGTATGTGAAATAGACAATAAACAAAATTGCATAAGAAATAATCATAAATAAAACATATTGAATTCTGGTAAACCGTTCACCGAGTATAACTGCTAGAGTATGTTTACCATTCGATCGGTCTTCATTTCTATCCCGATAATTATTAACAACAAGTATATTGGTTATTAGTGCACCGACCGGTATTGACAACCAGAAAGGCGTCGCAGTAATTTCCAGTGCTTGAACATAGTAAGTTCCAACTGTGCCAACCAATCCGAAAAATAAAAAAGAAGCAACATCACCAAGTCCGTTATAAGCAAGCGGGAATGGACCGGCTGTATAGGCAATCCCGGCAATAATAGATATTATTCCAAGTAAAAGAATTTCCCATCCGCCTATGTATACCAAGTATAATCCTAATATAAAACTAGCTCCGAATGAAATAAATATTCCCAATTTCATTTCATTTGCAGATAAAACTCCAGATGCAACGGCGCGTTGCGGACCGGATCTCTCCTTTTTGTCAGTTCCGGCTAAATAATCATAAAGGTCGTTTACGTAATTTGTACCAACCTGAATTAATAATGAACAAAGGAGAGCAACTAATGCTGCAGCCGGTTTAAACTTACCATCATTTACTGCCAGGGAGGTTCCCACTATAACAGGAACGAGAGCGGCTAGAAGAGTTTTTGGACGGGATGCAAGGATCCAGGCATCAAGTTTAGAAATTGTATTTGTTGTTGAAGTAATCATAATTATATTTTATTGCTGTAAGAAAGAGAACTTATTTCAATATTTTCAATAATTTCTTCTCTTCGAGTTTCTTTAGGGCACTCTAGGGAATTTTGAAAAATCCGGTTTACGTTTTTGATTGTAGGCGTCTCTTCCTTCCTGGGCTTCATCACTCATATAATATAATAACGTTGCGTTTCCGGCTAATTCCTGGATGCCGGCTTGTCCATCAAGTTCGGCATTGAATGCTGACTTTAGCAAACGAATTGCCAGAGGACTTTTTTCAAGAATTTCTTTTGCCCATTGAACTCCTTCATCCTCAAGTTGCTCAACAGGTACAACTTTATTTACCAATCCCATTTCAAATGCTTCTTTAGCATTATACTGACGGCATAAATACCAGATCTCTCTTGCTTTTTTCTGACCAACAATTCTTGCTAAGTAGCTTGCACCAAATCCGCCGTCGAAGCTACCAACTTTTGGTCCGGTTTGTCCGAAGATTGCATTTTCTGCAGCAATGGTTAAATCACATACTACGTGCAGCACATGTCCGCCGCCTATTGCATAACCGGCAACAAGCGCAATAACAGGTTTTGGAATGCTTCTAATTTGTTTTTGTACATCAAGAATATTTAATCGTGGTACTCCATCTTTTCCAACATAACCTTTGTCACCACGAATCGATTGATCTCCACCCGAACAAAAAGCATACTTACCATCTTTTGCCGGTCCAACACCAGTTAATAGGATAACGCCAATGCTGTTGTCTTCACGGGCATCAGTAAAGGCATCAAATAATTCATGTGTTGTCTCCGGACGGAAAGCGTTTCTTTTTTCCGGTCGATTAATGGAAATTTTTGCAATACCATCTATCTTTTCATATAAAATATCTTTGTAATCTTTTTCTTTTCTCCAGTTATACTTCATATATCCTTTACCTTGAAGTGAACGTTTTGTTGAGAAATTGGTTGACAAATTTACTAAAAAGCACCGGGTTTTCTAAATGTACATTATGGCCGCACCCACTTACAATTTCGTGTTTAACATTAGGGATTAATTCTGACATTTTGGAATTAATTACTGAGTATTTTTCATCTAATTCTCCACTCACAAGTAAAACCGGGAATGAAATTAAATTCAGTCTATTCCAGTAGTTAGGCATCAACCCCGAACTGAATCCCGCTAAAATGTTTGATAAACCCATAACATTATTTTGTGTCCTTTGGTTCTTAATGGATTCGAAATTATCTATATCTTTTAACGACTCGAAAAGAGGAATACTAAACCAATATTCTAAAAACTTTTCAACTCCTTCGAGCTTTATTTTTTCTGATAATAACAGATCAAATTCAACACGTTCCTTTTTCTGATTGAAGTCTTGAATTCCGGCAGTTGTACTTTCTAAGATAGCAGCTTTAATAGTGTGGGGAAATTTGCAGCAATACGATAGAGCGGCGCGTCCACCCATCGAATAACCGGCAATTACAATTTTTTCAAGTCCGAGCTTTAAAATAATTTTGTTTAGTTGACATGTAATTGCCGCGGTTGAATAATGCTTTAGTTCTTCGGGTGAATCGGATTTCCCATGCCCGATTAAATCGATTGATATCGCGTAAAAACCATCCGGTAGTTTGTCGTGTATAAAGAACCAATCTTCTGCACAACCGGTAAAGCCGTGCAAAAAAATTATAGGTGTTTTGTCTGTATTTAAATCGGATTCATTAAACTGTAGGTTGAATGCAATATTATCAACATATATTTGCATTTATGTAATTATCAACCTCTTTAATAGCGGTTTTCCAAAATTTAGTGCGATTCTGTTTTGAAAGCTTAGCACTTGTTTTTATCTCGATAACATTTAGCTTTTTACTTTTAAGAGCTTTCTGCAAAGTAACATTAAAACTTTCACTTTCATTCTCAATATAATAATTACCATCAAATGCTTTAACAATTTTTGAGAAATCAAGTTTCAACGAGACAACAAAATTATCCTTATAAATTTTCCCGAATCCTGAAATTGGTAAGGATTCAAAAATACCCCCGCCTTCATTATTAATTAACACTATAGTTAGCGGTATACTGAACTTTTGTGAATTATGAAGCCCGGTTAAGTCATGATAAAAAGCAAGGTCGCCGGTTAGAAGAACTGTTGGATTTTTAGAATTTTTTGCAATTCCTAAAGCGGTGGAATTAATACCATCAATTCCACTGGCACCACGGTTTGTAAATAATTTTATTTCTTTGCCGGAACAATTTGAAAAGAAATCTATATCTCTTATAGGTAAACTGTTGGAAACCATTAGATTACAATTTGAAGGGAGAACCTTAATTAAGTTGTGAATAATTCCAGGTTCCGAGTTCAATTTTGTAATAGTTAAAAAGAAGGATTTAGTTTTATTAACTAAGTTATTCAGATTCCTAATTTGACCTTCCCATTCATTTCGATCGAAGTGAAAATTATTTAACCGGGAAAGAACAGTTATACAGAAATCTTGATGATTAATTTTTATTACCTTGTTTGCAGTTAATGAAGGATCGTTTATATCACCAAATTGATTGATAAGTATTTTTTCAGCAGAGCTTCCTTTCATAAAATCATGCATCTGGTTTGAGGTTGCAGAACCACCAAAATGTATTATTACCTCGGGATCGAAATGCTTTGCAAATAATTCGGAACGGATTAATGAATTAAAATTCTCTATAATATTTTCTTTTGAGTGTTTTCCGTATCTCAATCCGGAAGAACCGTCGGCGAAAATAGGGTAACCGGCTCTATTAGAAAAATTTATCAGGTTCTTTACAAAATCTTTTTCGAAATTGTTATAACCGCATACAATAATTCCTTTCCGTTTTCTCTTAATTAGTGTAGCAAGTTTGTTTATTTGTTTAGCGGTAGAAATATCAAGTTTATTTGCACTTTTTGGAATATTAAGTGTATTTAACTTTTGAATTATTTTTTTATCAATGCTGTGGGTGAATGTGTCCGGTTCAAATGGCTTATCAAATGGAAAGTTTATATGAACAGGTCCGCGGTTTTTATATAATGAGGTTGAAACAGCTTGATATGTAACTTTCCTAAGGGCATTGAATTTATCACGCTTATTTTCCGGTAACCCAGGGTCCGCGAAAAAACGAATGTGGTTTTTATAAATATTGTCCTGGTTAATAGTCTGATTTGCTCCTCTGTTGCGTAAATAGGGAGGTCGATCTGCCGTGCAAACAATTAATGGAATACGCTGATAGAACGCTTCAATAATTGCCGGGTACAATTCTGCGACCGCTGTACCGGAGGTTGTTACAATTACAACAGGAGAATTAGATTTCTTGGCAAGTCCAAGTGCAAAAAAACCTGATGAACGCTCATCGACAATAGGATATACTCTAAATTTCTTATTTAGCGAAAAAGCAAGTGTAAGAGGCGTACTTCTTGAGCCGGGAGAGATACAGACATCCCGAACACCAAATTGAGAAATATGTTTTGCGAAAGAACTACACCAAAGTGAATTTAGATTAATTGGTATTTTCATTTTCAAAAAGAGATAAAATTGATTTTAGTTTCAGTTCGGTTTCTCTATACTCTTGCCCGGGTGTTGACCCCTCAACAATACCACAACCCGCAAATAAAAGCAATTTATTTTCTTTAATTAAACCCGATCTGATTGTTACAGCGAATTCACCATATCCGTTTTTATTATACCATCCAATTACACCTGCAAATAATCCTCTATCAAACACTTCCAATTCCTCAATTATTTCTAAAGCCGCTTCTTTCGGTTCACCGCAAACAGCCGGAGTTGGATGAAGTCTATTTATGATTGATAATATAGAATAATCAGGTTTCAATTTCGCTTTAATTGGAGTCCATAGATGTTGAATATATTTTAGTTTTTTTATTTGAGGAGACTTGTCATAGGATATATCTGTTGTAAAATCTGAAAGTGCATTTACTATATATTTAACTACACTTTGGTGTTCCGTTAATTCTTTTTTATCATCAAAAAAAATCTTTGAAAGTAATTCATCCTCCTGAATTGTAACACCTCGTTTAATTGTTCCGGCTAAAGCTTCAGTTTCTATGTTGTTTTTATTTATCTTTAATAATTTTTCCGGGGATGCGCCAAAAAAAATTGAAGACTTTTGTTTGAAAATGAAAATATAACTACTTGGATATTCTCTTTTAAGTCGGGAAATAACCCGGGTAAAATCAGGAAGTCTATTTACTGAATACTTAACCATTCTTGATAAAACTACTTTGTTAACTTTCCCTGAATTTATTTTATTCAGGACAGAATTAATCATATCATGCCATTCTTGAGGGGAAGGCATATTTACCATTCGAAATTGAGAATCTGTGTTTTCCGGTAATTCTTCCGCGCCTAAATTTTCCAATAAGTCTTCTACTTGCTTCAAAACTGTATCAATATTATTAATTTCGCTACCTGTAAAAAAAACGCCTAAATAGTAAGAATCGTTATTATGATAACAAAGTAATCTAGGTATAAACCAATTCGATGCCTTAAAATCTTCCCATTCTAAAAAATTCTCGTTTATTGGAAATTTTATTGATACGAGTATTTCAGGAATGCGTTCAATCCCGTATTCATTACGGTTAGAGATAATATTCAAAAGATTTAATTCTTGCTCGGAATTTGAAGTAAAGATTTCCTCAAAACCAAAAAAACTTTCATTGGATTCCGGATAATCCCAGTAAAAAGAATTTTGTGTTTTTGGGATTAAATTAAAAGATTTTTCAAATAATTCGGATTCAATTGGCTGTAAGAATTGAAAGAAAGTATAGGGATCATCGGTAGAAGATGTTAACTTTAAAAATTCAAGAAAATCATAGAGTTTTTTAGTTTGTATTGTCAAGATATCCAGATGACATTAGTTAATTAATAAATATAAATTTAGTGCAGATAGTTTCAAATTCTCTTATTTTAGTTATGGAATTATACTCTAAATTTATTATTAAGTAAATTTTGATAAAAATTTTGCTTCTTTATTAAAAATAAATTCTTTAGGTTTATAAGTAGTACTCGCAACAACAATCAAAAGGAGTTAGTTAAACAAACAAATCATCCAACAAAATAGGAGAGTAAACTGATGCAAAGCCAGAAAGCTGAAACTGCCCTCCAGCTTTGGGACAGGCTAGCAAAAGTGCACGATAAGTTCCGAAAAGTGCAAGCAAAGCAAATGTTCGGTGAGAAGCTCACCGCCCCCCAATTTGGTGTCCTTGAAGTTATTTACAAACTTGGACCCGTTCCACTCAAGAAAATTAGCGAAGAAACTATGGTCACGGGTGCAAATATAACCTGTGTAGTTGATAATCTTGAAGAAATGGGATTTGTTAAAAGAGTCCATTCTAAAGAGGACCGCAGAGTAATTACTGCCGAATTAACAAATTCAGGAAAGTCAAAACTCGAAAAAATATTACCGGCTTACTATGACAATATTGCTTCGATGGTTACTAAACTTTCCGATAATGAACAGAAGCAGATCCAAAATATATTAGGTAAATTAATGTGAGTTTGATACTTTGAAAACAATTGCAATCCAATCACCAAATTGGTTTTTTTCAATCATTTCAAACTGACTTAAAGAGTATTTACTTAATATTTCATCTGCATCGGATTCCAGAAGACCGGAGAGGATCAATTTTCCGGTCTTTTTAATTTTAGACTTTATGTGGGGAGTTACTTCAAGAAGTATATGTTTATTAATATTTGCCAGGATCAGATCGAAATTTTTCTCTTCAATTTGACTAATTTCTCCCAAACGTATTTCAACTTTTTCTTCTAATGAATTCAATTTTACATTTTCATTGCCATTTAGCAAACACCATTCGTCGTTATCGATTCCAATGGCTTTTTTTGCACCCAGCATTACTGATGCAATTGCTAGAATACCGGTACCTGACCCGACGTCTAAAACAAAATCTCCCGGTGAGATATATTTTTCTAAAATTGTAAGAATTAACTTAGTAGTCTCATGTTCACCAGTACCAAATGACATTTTAGGATCAATTGTAATTACAATCTGATTCTCTTTGGGATTATATTCTTTAAACGATGGTTTTATAACAAGCCGTTCGCTTACTTCAATTACTTTCACGTTTTTTTCGTATTCTTCATTCCAGTTTTTGTCTTCGACAATACTGGTATGGATAAAGTATTCTGTAATGAATCCTTCATTTTTTGCAGCTTCCAGAACTAAAGCGATCTCGTTTTCTGAGATAATATTTTCAGGATCAACGAAAATATTTAAAAGGTTATCAACTTCAGTTATCCCGGCAAAATCGAATTGCCATAACATTCCGCTGATAAGTTCGTTGTTTTGAGGTGTTGTTGAAACCGTATATTGAATAAATTCTTTCATTTAATTATTACCTGCAGATTAATTCACAGAAATTATTCTGGAACCCCTTCGCCGTTATGGCCGGTCCAACAAAAATTAAAAAGGAATTGAAAAAGTTATTAGATGTTTTAAATGATTCATAATTTTAACGCTTTAACTATCAAAATGGCTGATAATCCCGGTTATAAATATCCAACAGCATCAAAAGTATTCGCGTTCTCTAAAATCCACACCAATTTGTTCGGTAACAAATTTTTTAGCTGCTTCAGAATCAACCGCACTCAATCCTACAATTGACATTACCACATGAGTAAATTCTTTTGCTTTCTTTGCAAAATCTAACATCTCCGCATGCATAGAAGAATCAACACGCATTAGAGCAGCATATTGATCGGGATGAACTGAATTTAAGCTAATCGAAACAGAATCAATTAGTCCTTTCAATTCTGGTGTTATGTCACGTTTATTGATAAAATTGCCGTGCCCGTCTGTGTTCATTCTTGTTCTACCGCCGTTTTCTTTTACATGTTTTGCTATTTCTTTTACTACATCCCACCTGATTGTTGGCTCACCGTATCCGCAAAAGACTATCTCATTAAATTGTTTCGGGTCTCCAATCTCTTTGATGTAAACTTCAGAATCAGGTTCTTCGGATTTTTTCATTTTCAAACTGTAACCGTTAATTACTGCTTCACCTTTGCGGTCGCAAAAAACACAATCGGCATTACATCTATTCGTCACATTAATATAAAGAGCCTGCCCGATTTTATAAGTATAGTTAAGAGCGGGTTTGTTTCCGATACCGAAAAGTTTGAAAGCGTTATAAGATGTTGCGCGTGCAACGTCTTCAATGGTTAAGTGATGAACTTCTGCAATTGTTTCTGCTGCTAATTTAATATACGCCGGTTCATTACGTTCTCCTCTGTGGGGAACCGGTGTCATAAACGGGGAATCAGTTTCAAGAAGCAAATTTTCAACGGTTATTCGGCTTAACACTTTTCTTAAACTATCTGCTTTTTTAAACGTAATATTTCCAGGGAACGAAATAAAATGGTGCATCTCAATCAACTCTCTTGCATCTTCTATTGATCCGGCAAAACAATGGTATTGAGCCTTCAAACCACTCTCTTTGTACTTACGTGCAAATGCCATTATGTCTTCGTTTGAATCACGGTTATGAACTATAATCGGAAGCTTAAGTTTTATTGCTAATTGAATTTGTGCTTCAAATGCTTTCAGCTGGGTTTCGCGCGGAGAGAAATCATAATAGTAATCAAGTCCAATTTCTCCGATTGCAACGACCTTTTTATGTTTTGCAATTTCTTCAAGTAAAGGAATTAATTCATCATTCCATTCTTTTGTATCATGCGGGTGAATTCCAACGGTAGCATAAATGAAATCATATTTCTCAGCCAGAGCAATTGCTTGAGAAGAAGAAGCTAGATCCGTTGCCGGAACAATTATATAATCGACGCCGGCTTTCTTAGCTCTCTCAATTACATTATCAAGATCACCATTAAAATTCGGGTAAAATAAATGTGCATGTGTATCGATAAACATAATTTACCTTTTCATCTTAATCAGTAGTTGTTCAATAGTAACAAAATAAATTTTAACTCCGTTCTGTTAGCTATTTATTTCTCCTAAAATTATTCCTTCTTCGCCAATTCCTGATGAGACAGCTAAAACTTTCTCAACATCATTTTTCCCAACAATTGCAATTAAACCGATTCCAAGATTAAATACTTTTCTCATTTCTTCATCGGGAATGGAACCGGTTTGCTGGATCAAATTAAAAATGGGAGGAATATTCCAGGCTGACCAATTAATATCAATCGAAAGAATTTTCGGGACAACCCTCACTGTGTTCCCGATTATTCCGCCCCCGGTAATATGAGAAAATGCTTTAATAGAAATATTTTCTTTAAGCTCACTTATTAAACTTAAGTACGATTTATGAACTCTTAAAAGTTCTTCACCCAGTGTAAGTTCTAATCCATCCGGTTTTTCATCTAATTTATAAGATTCTAATAAAACTTTTCTTGCAAGCGAGTAACCGTTTGTATGCAATCCATTGGAGCGGAAACCGATAAGAACGTTGCCAGCCTGAACATTTCTTCCATCAATCACTTTGTCGCGTTCAACAATACCGATAATTGTTCCTGAGATATCGTATTCGCCTTCATTATAAAAGCCGGGCATTTCTGCAGTTTCACCGCCAATCAAGGCAACATTATTTTCTTTACACGCAATCGAAAATCCTTTTATAATCTGTTCTGCTTTTTCCGGAATAAGTTTACCAACAGCAAGGTAATCCATAAAATATTGGGGTTCGGCACCGCAGACAGCAATATCATTGATACAATGATTTACTAAATCCTGACCAACAGTGTCATGCCGATCCATCATAAATGCAATTTTTAATTTCGTTCCTACGCCGTCAACGCTCGAAACAAGAACCGGATTTTTATATTTCTCTAAATCGATTTGATAGAATGCGCCGAAGTGTCCAATACCTGATAATACATTTTTATTAAATGTTGATTTTGCAAGGTTCTTAATTTTTTCGACCGTTTTATTCCCGGCTTCAATATCAACACCGGCAGATTTGTATGTGATATTCATATACTAATAAATCAGTTTTTTTGTTAATGAAATATAATCATAATTATTAATCAGAAACTTTTAGAGGGCTTTTTTTGTCAAAGGCTCTGCTTAAGCTGTTTGAAAAATGATAAAATGAAAAATTGCATAATTTTTGATAACTTTGTGCCCGTTGCTTTAGAATAATTTGAATTTTTATGACCGAATACCTATTAAAAGAGAGAGAAAAAGCGATTCTGCGGTTTATTATTCACCAGTTTATTCTTACCGCAAATCCTGTTGGCTCCAGAAATATTTCGAAGAAGTATGATATTGGACTTTCTCCGGCTTCGATAAGGAATATTATGGCCGACCTGGAAGAACTCGGTTATCTCGATCATCCCCATACTTCAGCAGGAAGAGTACCAACTGACAGGGGGTATAGGTTCTATGTAGATTCGCTCATGGATCCGCCTAATCTTGGAAATGAGTTTAAAAGCATGGTTAATGTTAATTTGAGTCAAACTCCTTCAGAAACAGAAGATCTACTAAAAATAACATCAACGATGTTAAGTAATTTAACCAATCAGCTGGCTTTAGTATCTTATCCAAAATTTGAGCAGGCGGTTCTTGAAAGGATTCAGATCGTTCGACTCTCTTCTGTGAGAATTTTAGTAGTAGTTACAGTTCAGTCAGGCCTTATTCGTACAATTACATTAGAAATAGATGCTGAGGTTTTCGAGAATAATATTTCTACTGTGCAACTTTTTCTAAATGAAAGATTATCCGGACTCAAATTTTCTGATATAAGATCAACGTTAAGTGAGAGAATGAAGGATTTCAACAGTGATTTATTAAGACCTATTATAAGAGTCTTTGTTGATTCGGTTGATAAAATATTTACAGATATTAGTAGCGAAAAAACAATAATCTCCGGTGCTAAAAATATTTTAACTCAACCGGAATTTGAAAATCATGAACAATTTCAAAGTGTCATTGAGCTTATTGAAAACAAGGATGTTATAATTCATATTCTTGAAAAGAAGATTTCGGACGATGTAGATCTTAATATTATAATTGGAAAAGAAAACGAGGACGAGAAATTTTCCGATTATAGTGTTATCACTAAAGAATATAAAGTAGGTGATTTGAAAGGTACGCTTGGAATAATGGGACCAAAGCGGATGGATTATTCAAAAATAATTGCCGCCGTTGTTTATATAGCAGAACAATTAACACGAGAATTAACAAAACAAAGATAGGATATATGAAAAAAAAGAAAGAGATCATGGAAGAAGCAAAAGATCAAATTAATCAGGTGGAACAATCAACCAATGCGCAAAACTTAAATGACGATACAAATATTGAAATTGAAGGTAAGTCGACCGTTACCGATTCATCATCAGAATTAAATTCTGCGCTTCAGAAAGTTAGTGAGCTGGAAGATCGTGTTAAGCAGCTTCAGGATTCTTTATTAAGAAAGGCTGCCGAGTTTGAAAACTATAAAAGAAGAACCGAGAATGATCAGTTAAACTTATTGCGGTATGCTGCGGAACCTTTCATTAAGAGTGTTCTTATTGCCTATGATGATCTGGAAAGATCATTAATTCATGTTAATGAGAATAACAGTTATGAATCCTTTAAGAAAGGATTGGAACTTGTATTTGATAAATTCACAAAGATTCTGGAATCTCAGGGTGTTAAAAAAATTGAAGCCAAAGGTAAACCGTTTAGTGTTGATTTTCACGAAGCATTGATGCAGCAGCCGAGCGAAAAGGTTCCACCTCATACAGTACTAGATGTAATTGAACAGGGCTATTTATATAAGGATAAAGTTATTCGTCACGCAAAAGTAATTGTTAGTGCCGAAACTATTAAAGAAGAAAACAAAACTAATGAATCCGAAGGGAATAGAAACGATTCTAATTTGGAAGGATGAGAATTAAATGTCAAAAAGAGATTATTACGAAATTCTTGGTGTAAGTAAAAGTGCAACACAGGATGAGATTAAAAAATCGTATAGAAAGTTAGCTATGCAGTTTCATCCGGATAGAAATCCGGGTAATAAAGAAGCCGAGGATAAGTTTAAAGAGGCTGCAGAAGCTTACGAAGTTTTAAGTAACGATGAAAAGCGAGCTAAATATGATCGATACGGACACAGTGGTTTAAGGGGCGGTCAGGATTTTCATAGTTATCAAAATGTCAACGATATCTTTAGTCACTTCTCTGATATATTTGGAGGTACGTTTGGCGGCTCATCAATTTTTGATGACTTTTTTGGAGGGGCGTCATCCCAGCGCGGCAGACAGAAACAGTCCGGAACACCCGGCTCTGATCTGAAAATAACTCTTAAACTTACTCTTGAAGAAATTGCTACCGGCACAACGAAAAAGGTTAAAATAAAAAAATATAATAAGTGTGATGTTTGTAATGGGACCGGAGCAAAGTCATCGGGTAGTTTTAAAACATGTTCTGTTTGTAACGGTACAGGAGAAATTCGGCAGGTATCAAGGTCTATCTTCGGTCAGTTTGTAAACATTGCTGCGTGCAATAATTGCGGTGGAACAGGCAAAATAATTTCGGATCCATGTACAAAATGCTCCGGTGATGGAAGACTCCATACCGAATCAACTATAAAAATAAATGTTCCGGCAGGAGTTTTTGACGGAAGCTATATGACTCTCCGTTCCGAGGGAAATTCCGGTAAAAACGGAGGACCATCAGGTGATATTATTGTTGTGTTCGAAGAAATCCGTCATGAATATTTTGTGCGGGACTCCGATAATATAATTTATGAACTAAATATTAGTTATCCGGAAGCAGTACTCGGCACCGAAGTTGAAGTTCCTACTTTAAATGGTAAAGCAAAATTAAAAATTGATCCCGGAACTCAATCAGGTAAATTCTTAAAGATGCGTGAGAAAGGAATTCAACATCTTAATAAGCATGGTGCTGGTGATCAATTAGTCAAAATTAATATTCATGTGCCTAAGAATATAAATTCAAAAGAGAAAGAACTGCTGAAAGAATTACAAAAGATGCCGAACATTAAGGCATCCGAATAAGTTTATTAAAATTTTGCATTATTATCTTAGAAAATCTACCGGCTCTTGTATTGTTTAATTAAACCGGAGCAGAGATTAAGATTCTGAATAAAATATCTCGCAAAATTGGTTTTACTGAAACTGAATCTAAAATAATATTATTTCTCCTCGTTTCTTTTTTTATTGGGATCATAATAAATTTCATAAAAAGTAAAGGTAATGATAACAATTTACTCGAATTTAATTACAGTAAAGAGGATAGTTTATTTTATGAGTCGGCAGCATCGGTAATAAGAGAGGATAGTTCAGAAAAAATTACGGAAAAAAGGGTTGAATCTAAGCTTGAACTTTCAGATTTTAGAACCGAGAAAAAAGAAGGAATCAAAGGTACCAACCCATATTCAGCTTCTTATAAACTGAATATTAATGAAGCCGGATTAAATGATTTAGCTTTACTTCCCGGCATCGGGTTGAGAACTGCCCAGAATATTATTGATTATAGAATAAAAGTGGGAAGCTTCAAAAGTAATGATGAATTACTTGACGTTAAAGGTGTGGGAAAAGCGAAATTCGAGAAAATAAAAAGTATTATTACTGTTAAATAAAAATTAATAAACCTCTGGAGGAATAATAATGAGAAAAGGTGAACCCTGGTATGTGCATTTTATAATGTATGTTATTATTGCAATACTTGTTTTTGTATTAATTAAAGTTGCTTACCTGGATCCGAACGAAGTTATTGAGCAAGAAAAATATTTTAAACAAGAGTCCAGGCTGAGAATGTCGAATCTTAGATCAGCAGAAAGATTATGGCAGGAGAAATTTGGAAAATTCACGGATAATTTGGATAGTTTGATAAATTTTGTCAAGACTGATACTGGGGTTAAACAAGCTATGGAAGGCATAGATACTGTAACTAAAAGATCCACAAACCCGTTTGTTAATTTATCCGCAGGTTTATTTGAGCCCGATTCACTTTATTTCAGTCCTAAATCGCGTATGAGATTTGTACTGCAAGTTGATACTTCTGAAGTCGCCGATACGATTATTGACAGAAGGGGAAGGATACTAAAGGTTGACTTAATTCGAACAATTGGTCAAAGATATTTTATAGGATGTCCGGATGGTTATGGCACAATAGGCGATATAAGAAGTGATGCTATGAAAAATACTGCGTCATGGGAATAATAGTATAAATTGAATGCCATTATTTCATAATCATGTTGGAATAAATTTAACTGAAACTAAACTACAGCTCGTTGAAATAAGTTATAAGCAAAATATATTTTGCCTGGAGAACGTTGATCAGCTGGTTTTTAAAGAACCGTTGTATTCCTCAACCGAGGAATTAATATTGATAGACGTTCTCCGGGAATCCTTCTCAAAGATCAATCAAAAGAAACTAATAACTTCAAACCTTCTCTCATTTTCTTTACCAAATAATTTCTTTAAGATTTTTGAAATACCTTATGATGATACCCTAACTAAAAAGGATTTGGTCGAACATATTAGATGGGAACTCTCGGTTCTATACCCGATGTACGATTGCAACGATTTTCTAATACAATATATTGAAGTGGATAAATCAAACATAAGACCTGAATACAAACTAATTGTATTTGCCCTGGATAAAAAACTGGTGGGAACAATTAATAAATTCTGTAAAGAGAATAAATATGAATTAAAATATATTGATAATGCCCATCTTGCTTCAAATGCATTCTTGCATCTCGATAAAAACACGGCCAGGGACCGCATAACATTCAGTTTTTATATCGATCAGCATTTCTCTTCGCTGGCAGTATTTGAAGGACTTTTGCCGTTTTATTTTAAGATTTTCAATGATAACGGAGAAGATTTTTTTGATCAGCTTAGAGATTCTCTGGCTAGTTTAGCATTATTGAATATTCATAAAGAAAATATAAACAATGCTATATTGTCCGGACAGAGTGTTACCGGTGAGTTTGCAGAGAATATTTCCAAGGCTATTGGTGTAGAGCTGCTTAAAATTAATCCTTTTGAAAAATTGAAGGTGGAAGAAAATGTTAGAACAAACCCATTGTATTTGACACAATTCAACTCATTCACGGCAGCGGCCGGGATAGCAATAAGAATAGTTTAATGAGAATAATAGGCGGAAAGTATAAAGGCAGAACAGTAAAGTTTCCGAAATCGAAATTTGTAAGACCAACAACCGATAAGGTAAAGGAATCGATTTTCAACTATTTAATTCACTCAATAGATTTTGAAAATATTTTAGTGTGCGATTTATATGCTGGTTCAGGTTCACTCGGTCTGGAAGCACTAAGCCGCGGTGCCGCAGAAGTGCATTTTGTTGAGAAAGATTTTGATGTCTCCAGAGTTCTAAAAGAAAATAT